>CAILMF010000054.1 GCA_903835235.1 uncultured Rhodospirillales bacterium | reverse complement strand
TGCAAGGCATCGGCACCGCCCTGGCCCAGGTCGGTCACGGCATCGGTGCCGGCGGTGACCTGGAAGGTATCGTTGCCGGTGCCGCCGGTCAGCGTGTCGTTGCCGGCACCGCCGACCAGCGTATCCGCCTTGGAGGAGCCGACCAGGGTGGTGCCGGTGAGGCTGGCGGCATTGGTCACCGTCCAGCCATTGGCGCCGGTCGCCGCGGTCAGGTTCACCGCGAAGCCGGCGGCAGTGATGGCCGCGGTGCCGGCATTGCTGGTTGCCGCGGTGGCGGTCCAGGCGGCGCCCAGCGTGGCGCTAGCCGTGGCGCCGCTGGAAACCACCAGCACTTCCGCGCCACCCAGGCCCAGGTCGGTGATCACGTCCGCACCGCTGGTGACCTGGAAGCTGTCGATGCCCGCCCCGCCGGTCAGCGTGTCATTGCCGGTGCCGCCGGTCAGCGTATCGTCCTTGCTGGAGCCGACCAGCGTGATGGCAGTGGCATTGCCGGCGTTGGAGACATTCCAGCCATTGGTGCCGGTAGCGGCCGCCAGATTGGCGTTGAAACCTGCCGCGGTAATGTTGGCCGTGCCGGCGTTGCTGGTTGCCGCGGTCGCGGTCCAGGCAGCGCCCAGCGTGGTGTTGGTCGTGGCCCCGGCCGAGACCTGCAAGGCGTCGGCACCACCAGAGCCCAGGTCGGTCACGGCATCGGTGCCCGCGGTGATCTGGAAGGTGTCGATGCCGGCGCCGCCGGTCAGCGTGTCGTTGCCGGCACCGCCGACCAGCGTATCCGCCTTGGTGGAGCCGACCAGGGTGGTGCCGGTGAGGCTGGCGGCATTCGTCACCGTCCAGCCATTGCCGGTAGTGACGGCCGAGAGATCAACCGCGAAGCCGGCGGCGGTGATGGTCGCCGAGCCGGCATTGGTGGTCGTCGCGGTCGCGGTCCAGGCCGCGCCCAGGGTTGCCGTAGCGGTGGCGCCCGCGCTGACCAGCAGGATGTCCGCGCCGCCCACGCCAAGGTCGGTGATGACGTCACTGCCCGAGGTGACCTGGAACCTGTCCGCGCCACCACCGCCGACCAGCGTGTCGTTGCCGGCGCCGCCGATCAGCGTATCCGCCTTGGAGGAGCCGGTCAGCGCCACGGCGGTGCCGTTGCCGGCGTTGGTCAAGGTCCAACCCTTGATGCCGCCAGCCGCGGCCAGGTTGGCGTTGAAGCCGACGGTGTTGATGGTGCCGGTGCCGGTGCCGGCAATGCCGGTGGCGGCCGTCGCGGTCCAGGCGGCGCTCAGCGTCGCCGTTGCCGCCGCGGCGGTAGCCACCGAGACCACGTCCGCGCCGCCCTGGCCCAGGTCGGTGATGACATCGCTGCCCGCGGTGACCTGGAAGGTATCGATGCCGGCACCACCGGTCAGCGTGTCGTTGCCGTTGCCGCCGCCCAGCGTATCGGCATTGGTCGAACCGATGAGGCTGACGGCGGTGGCATTGCCGGCATTGGTCACGGTCCAGCCGCTGCTGCCGGTGGCGGCCGCCAGGTTCACCGCGAAGCCGGCGGCCGTCAGTGTGGCGGTGCCGGCGTTGCTGGAGGCGGCCGTCGCCGTCCAGGTCGCGCCGAGGGTGGCGTTGACGGTTGCGCCGGCGGATACCACGAGCAGGTCGGCGCCGCCGGCGCCGAGGTCGGTCACGGTATCAACCCCGGCATCGACGATGAAGCGGTCGACGCCGGCGCCGCCGGTCAGGCTGTCGTTGCCGGCCTTGCCCGCCAGGGTGTCGTTGCCGGCCCCACCCGCCAGGCTGTCGCCGCCGGCGGAGCCGGTGACATTCAGGCTGGCGCTGGCGAGCAGGGCGCTGCCGTTCACCACCACGCTGGTGGCGCTGGTGCCGGCGGTGACAAGCAACTGGTTGGCCATGGTGGCCGCGGCATTGGCGCCCAGGGTCAGGGTTGTAGCGCCGGCGCCGGAGAGGATGATCGCCTCGATGCTGCTGATGCCGGTGAAGGCGCTGTCGGCGATGCTGCCGGTGAAGCCGAGGTCGAGCGTGTCGCTCCCGGCGCCGCCATTTACCGTGCGGCCGGCGAAGACGAGGTCGGCACTGGCCAGGAAGCTGATGGTGTCGTTGCCGGCGCCGGCGGCGATGCTGTCCGCGCCGCCGCCACCGCGGATGAAGTCATTGCCGGCACCGCCCAGGATGGTGTCGGCGGCGGTGGTGCCAACCACGCTGATGGCATTGGCGGCCCCGTAGGCGGTGGCGTCGAGCGACAACGCCGTGACCGTGGCCGAGGCGTTGACGGTGGTGAGCGTGCCGAAGGTGGCGGCGGCGGTGGCCGCCAGCGTCACGGCGGTGCTGCCGGCGCCACGCAGCACCAGCTGCTCCATGTTGCTCAGGCCGGTGAACGCCGCATCGGCAATGGCGCCGGCGAAGTTGAGCCGCACGGCGTCGCTGCCGGCGCCACCATCCGCCAGGCGGCCCGGCGTGGTCAGCCGCGCCAGGGTGGAGAAGACGAAGGTATCGTTGCCGGCACCGCCGATCATCGTGTCGGCACCGCCGAAGCCGGTGATGACGTCGTCGCCCGCACCGCCGATGATGAGATCGGCGGCGGTGGAGCCGGTGGCCGTCAGCGTCGTCGCCGCCGTCAGCGCGCTGCCGTCGATCTGCGAGCCGCCCGTGGCGAGCGAGGAGACGATCTGGATGGCGTTGCTGAACGCTGCCGCCGCATTGCTGGCGACGGTGACGGTGTTGATGCCGGTGCCGTTCAATACCAGCTTGGTCAGGCCGCTCAACGGCGCGAAGGCAGCGTCGACGACGATGATGTCGCCGCTGATGGCCGAGATACCGGCCGCGGGCGCCGGAATGGCGATGGGCGTGTAGTCGAAGCTGACAGCGGCGGTGGCCAGGTTGCCCGCGGTGTCGGTGTCCTGCACGGTGAGGGTCTGGGGGCCGATGACCGTGAGGTCGACCAGCGCGCTCCAGGCGCCGGCGCCGTTCACGGTGGCGGTGCCGATTTCGGTGGTGCCGGCCAGAATGTGTACCACCGTGCCGGCATCCACGGTGCCGACGGTGCCCGAGATGGTCTGCGCGCGCGCATTGGTGGCGCCACCGGCGGTGCCGATGACCAGCGCCGGGGCGATGCTGTCCAGCGTATAGGCAACCGCGGCGCTGGTGCTGAAGTTGCCGGCGGCATCCGTATCCCGCGCGGTGATGCTGTGGCCGCCCTGGCTGGCCAGCGTGATGGTCTGCGACCAGGTGCCGCCGGCGCCGACGACGGCACTGGCGCCGATGGCTGCGGCGCCATCATAGAGCTGCACGGTGGTGCCGGACTCGCCGGTGCCGGAGACGGTCTGCGAGGCCTGGTTGGTCAGGCCGCCGCTGCTGGTGATGGCGACGCTGGGGGCGATCGTGTCCAGCGTGAAGGTGGTGCTGCCGCTGGCGCCGGCATTGCCCGCCAGGTCGGTTGCGGTGGCGGAGATGACATGGGCGCCCTGCGCACCCAGGGTGACGGTGGCAGTCCAGCTGCCGTCGCCGGCCCGGGTGGCGGTGGCGATCTCGGTCGCGCCATCCATGATGTGGACCAGCGCGCCGGGGTTGGCGTCGGCCAGGGTGCCGCTGATGGTCTGGCTGGGCTGGTTGGTCAGGCCGCCCACAGTGCCGAGGATGATGGCCGGCGCCGTGGTGTCGATGGTGTAGGGCACCGTGCTGCTGGTGCCGGTGTTGCCGGCGATGTCGGTCTCGGAAATGGTGAAGGTGTGAACGCCTTCGCCGCCGATGGCGATGCTGGTGGACCAGGTGCCGTCGGCCAGCACGGTGGCCGTGCCGATGGCGCTGCCGCCATCCAGCACCGTCACCAGGTAGCCGAACTCGGCCAGGCCGCTGAGGGTCACGGTCGGGTTGGCCTGGTTGGTCAGGCCCGCGGTGGTGCTGATGCTGACGACCGGTGCGATGGTGTCCAGCGCATAGGCCAGGGTGTTGCTGGTGCCGAGGTTGGTGGCCGGGTCGGTCACCGTGGCGGTTAGGCTGTGGGTGCCCTGCACCAGGGCCAGCGTGACGGTGGTGGTCCAGCTGCCATCGGCCTGCACGGTGGCGGTGCCGATCTGGGTGATGCCATCCAGGATGTGCACGGTGGCGCCGACATCATCCAGGCCGACGGTACCGGAAAGGCCATGGCTCAGCTGGTTGGTCGGGCCGCCGGTGGTGTCGATGACGACAACCGGGGCGATGCTGTCCAGGGTGAAGCTGGGGCCGGTGGCGCTGGCCGTGTTGCCGGCGGCATCCGTATCCGTGGCGCTGAGGTTGTGGGTGCCCTGCACGTTCAGCAGCGTGACGGTGGTGGACCAGCTGCCATCGGCCTGCACCGTGGCGGTGGCGACCTCGGTGCTGCCGTCCAGCACATGCACGGTGGTGCCGGCATCCTCGGTGCCGACGCTGCCGGTGAGGAGCTGGGCTCGCTGGTTGGTCAGGCCACCGGTGGTGGCGATGACCAGCGCCGGGGCAACGGTGTCCAGCGTGAAGGCGATGGTGTTGCTGGTGCCCAGGTTGGTGGCCGGGTCGGTGTCGGTGGCGGTGATGCTGTGCAGGCCCTGCACCAGGGCCAGCGTGACGGTGGTGGTCCAGCTGCCATCGGCCTGCACGGTGGCGGTGCCGATTTCGGTGGCACCGTCCAGCACATGCACGGTGGAGCCGACATCATCCAGGTCCACGTTGCCGGCGATGACCTGGGCGGGGCTGTTGGTCAGGCCGCCGGCGGTGGTGATGGCGACCACCGGGGCGATGGTGTCCAGCGTGTACAGCACGGCGGCGCTGGTGCCGGGGTTGCCGGCCAGGTCGGTCTCGGTCGCGGCCAGGCTGTGGGTGCCCTGCAGGTCCAGCAGGGTGACCGTTGTGCTCCAGCTGCCATTGGCCAGCACGGTGGTGGTGCCGATCTCGGTGGCGCCGTCCAGGATATGCACGGTGGTGGTGGGGTTGGCGTCCGTCGCCGTGCCGGTGATGAGCTGGCTGCGCTGGTTGATCAGGCCGCCGGCGGTACCGATGACGATGGCCGGGGCGGTGATGTCGTAGATGTCGATGATGGCGGTGCTGTTGCCGGCATTGCCGACCGCATCGACGTTGCGGACCACCAGGCTGTGCGGGCCTTCACCCGCCAGGGTGACCGTGGTGCTCCAGGCGCCCAGGCCATCCAGCGTGGCGGTGGCCAGCGGCGTGCTGCCGCCATTGTCGTAGATGGCGACGGTGCTGCCGGGGTGCGCGTCTGCCACGGTGCCGCTGAGGAGCTGGGCGGCGACGTTGGTGATGACAGGCAGGGTGGTGGTGACGACGACGGGGGCCGTGGTGTCCAGCACGTCCACCACGGTGTTGCTGCTGCCGATGTTGCCGGCGGCGTCGGTGTTCCGCGCCACCAGGCTGTGGTTGCCGTCGCCCAACAGGGTAACGGTGGTGGACCAGGTGCCGTCGCCCAGCACGGTGGCGCTGCCGAGCGCGGTGGCCGAGCCGTTGTCGTAGATGAAGACGGTGCTGCCCAGGTGCAGGTCCGACGCGGTGCCGGTGATGAGCTGGCTGGCGCTGGCGGTCAGCACCGCGGCCGAGGTGATCGCGACCACGGGCAGGGTGATGTCGTAGACCTCCACCACCGCGGCGCTGCTGCCGGTGAAGCCGAGCAGGTCGGTGTTCCTGGCCACCAGGCTGTGGTTGCCTTCGCCCACCAGCGTTACCGCCGTGCTCCAGGTGCCATTGGCCAGCACGGTGGCGGTGGCGATGGGCGTGGCGCTGCCGTTGTCGAACAGCGAGACGATGCTGCCGGGGTGTGCATCCGCCACGGTGCCGGTGACGACCGGCGCGTGGTTGGTGATGACCGCCGGGGAGGTGATGACGGTGACCGGCGTGGTGGTGTCGAGGTCGAAGACCGGAGCGAGGAGGGTGGCGGTGTTGCCCGCCGTATCCGTGGAAACGAGCCGCAGGGTGTGGACGCCGTCCCCGGTGAGGGTGATGTTGGCGGTCCAGTGGTTGGTGGTGTCGATGGTCGCGGTGGCCAGCAGGGCCCCCGTACCGTTGTCGCGGATGGCAATGGTGGTGCCCAGGTGGGCGTCGCTGATGGTGCCGCTGATGGTCTGGGACGGGTTGCTGGTCAGCCCGCCGGTGGTTGCCGGCGTGATGGTGGGGGCGATGCTGTCCAGGTTGTAGCGCACGGTGCCGGAGGCATTGGTGAAGTTGCCGGCCGCATCCGTGTCGCGGGCGGACAGCACATGCACCCCTTGGGCGGTCGGCGCGACCGTCACGCTCCAGCTGCGGTTGGCCAGCACCGTGGTGGTGCCGACAACGGTGGTACCGTGGTCGAGGATGGTGATGGTGCTGCCGGCCTCGCCGGAGCCTGTCAGGGTGTGGCTGGCCACGTTGGTCAGCGGGCTCGACGAATAGGTGAAGACGCCGCCCGAGTTCGAGAAGGAACTGAACGTGGAAGCCCGGGCACCACTCAGCACGCCGACGATATCGCCATCGGCGTTGAAGGCGATGGAGTCAGCGGTCACCCCGTCGTTCGCGTTGAAGTCGTGCAGGTCCACCACGGTGCCGGGTGACTGCGGGTTGTTGGTGGCCTTGAGCTGCCACAGGTAGCCGGCGTTGTTGGCGCCACCGATCGGCGAAATGCCGAACACCCGGCCCTCGGCGTCAACAATCATACTGCCAAGCGTTGTCGGGCCGTTGCTGGTGGATAGCAGGAGGGATTGCTCATGAGTGACAGCATCGATTTTCATGATGCGACTTAGATCAGAGAAGGGCGTGCCAGGGGTGCCACCGTATTGGTAGTAATAAATATTACCACTGGGATCCAGGGTGATGCCGCCCGGAATTGACCTCGGGCTGCCGGAGTAATCGCGATACGTCCAGTCGGCAAGTGTACTGAACTCTCCAGTATGGGAGATTTCATAAACTTGCGCGCCGTATTTTGGCTCTGGACTATTGGTGGTTAGATAAATTTCCGTCGTCAAAAATACATCGCCGCTCGAATTCACCTTGATACTGGCGAGCGGGTCTGCCGGGCCAAAAATAGTGGAGCCAAAGGAACCCGCGGTAGGATAAAGATGGGTCGAATCAAAATGATGCAGCACCGTCAGTTGGTGCGAGGTGGCGTCGATCTTGAAAACATCCAGGCCAGAGGCGCCAAAGATGAGGCTGTTCACGCCGTAGAGATTGCCCTGCGCATCCGACACCAGCGACAGCAGCGTCTTGCCGGTGAGGATGTGGTTGTTGTTGTCGTGACCGTCGGTCGTCTGCAGGTCACTGAAGGTAAAGACCGTCGTCGGGGTGCTGCTGCCGGCGGCCAACTCCCAGATCGTGCTTATCGCATCGGAAATTGCAAGGTTGTTGGTTTGGGGCTGGTCGACCTGGCCTACCCGGAACCCATACAGATTGCCAGCCGCGTCGATGGTGACGCCGCCGCTGGTCGGCTGGTAATACGGCGTGGTGGAGACATGAAGCTTGTTCGTCGCCGAGACGGGTACGGTGTACAGCGTGCTGGACAGCATCTTGTCCGCCGAAATCTCGAAGATGCGGCCGTAATCCAAGTCCGTCGAGAGGTTGGTTGTGTTGTTGGTCGTGTAACGGCCGGCAAAGGTGCCATACAGGTTGCCGCTGGCGTCCTGGGCGATAAGCCCGCTGACATTGCTGTCCGCGCCAACTTTCAGGCCCGCGGGGTCGAAGGACGAGACCCGGGCGTAGGTATCGCTCGTGGCCGGCACCACCAGCGTCACGCCAACGGGGGCGACGGTGTCGATGGTGTAGTTGACCGCCGCGCTGCTGCCGACATTGCCGGCTGTGTCGGTATCGCGGGCGATGATGCTGTGCGCGCCATCGGCAAAGTGAACCGCCGTGCTCCAGGTGCCATCGGCCTGCACGGTGGCGGTGCCGAACAGCGTGCCGTTGTCGTACAGGCTGACCGTGGCGCCCAGGTGCAGGTCCACCACCGTGCCGCTGAGGGTCTGGTCGGTGACATTGGTCACGCCGCCGGCATTGGCAATGGTCACCACCGGCGCGACGCTGTCCAGCGTCAGCGAAACCGTGTTGCTGGTGCCGGTGAAGCCGAGCGTATCGGTGTGCTTGACGACAAAGGTGTGGGTGACGTTCTCGCCCACCAGCGTCACCACGGCGGACCAGTTGTTGCCGGAGAGGGTGGGGCTGGCGAGCGGCGTGCTGGAGCCATCCACATAAAGGAGGACGTTGATATCCGGGCTGAGGTCGCTGACCTGGCCGGTCAGCGTGACATTGGCCAGCCTGCTGAGGCCGGAGGGGTTGGCGATGGTGACCACGGGCGCGGAGATGTCATAGACATCCACCACGGCCGCGCTGCTGCCGGTATTGCCGGCGGTGTCGGTGTTCTTCGCCACCAGGCTGTGGCTGCGTTCGCCCACCAGCGTGACCGAGGTGGACCAGGTGCCATCGGACTGCACGGTGGCGGTGGCCAGCGGGGTGACGGCACCGCTGTCATAGACCGAGACGGTGGCGCCAACATGCAGGTCGGTGGCGGTGCCGGTGATGGTCTGCACCGCCTGCGTGGTGTGGATGCCCGGGGAGGTGATGGTGACCACGGGGCGCGTGGCGTCCAGTTCCACCAGCACGGCGCTGCTGCTGCCGGTGTTGCCACCGGCATCGAAGGTCTGGGCGACGATGCTGTGGATGCCATCCCCGGTCAGCGGCACCAGGCCGGACCAGTTGCCATTGGTATTCAGGCCGGTGGTGGCCGCGGCAGTGGTGCTGCCGTCGACGAAGAAGGATACGCTGGTGCCCAGGTTCAGATCGGTCACATGGCCGGTCAGCACGGCGTTGGCGTTGACCAGCGGCACCGAGGTATCGATGGCGATGACCGGCGCGGTCTGGTCGAGGATGACGGTCAGCGTATTGGACGTGCCGGTGTTGACCAGGTTGTCGTCGGTCTTCACCAGGATGGTGTGGGCGCCTTCGCCGACCAGCGTCTGCTGGGACGTGAACGCGTAGCCATTGCCGGGCTGGAAACCATGGGGGTCGTTGGAGAAGAAGAAGAAGCCCCCGGTGCTGAGTCCATCGATGTAGGTATTGATGAACCCCTGCAGCGGCGACAGGTCGTCCCTGGCAAGGCCGGAGAGGGTGAAAGTGCTGTTGACCACGCGGGGCGCGGTGATGGCCAAGTTCGGGCCGCGGGCGTCCAGCAGCATGTTGGAGACCAGGGTGCCCTGGTTGCCCGCGCCGTCGGTGGTCTTGAGCGTAAGGTGGTGGAAGCCTTCCACGCTCATCGTCGTGGTGACCGCGAAGCTGTTGTCGGCGGCGATGCTGCCGGTGCCGACCAGCGCACCTAATTCGTCGGTGATCTGGACGGTGCTGCCGACATGCACATCGGTGACGGTGCCGGTGATGACGATGGTCGGCGTGTTGGTGGCGTGGAACGGGTTGGTCAGGGTGATGACGGGAAGGATGGTGTCGATATCAACCGTCACGGTATTGCTGACGCTGACATTTCCCAACAGGTCGAACGCCTTGGCGACAACCGTGTGCAGGCCGTCTGTGCCAACCGGCACGAAGGCATTGAAAATGCCGCCGGGCGCACCGAAGCTCCTGTCGAAGGCGCCGCCATCGACGGAGAAGGCGACCCCATTGCTGCTGTTGGCATCGACGCTGGTGCCGATGATCCGGGCGCTGGTGGAGTTGGACAGGATGACCGGCCCGTTGGTGATCTGCACGACCGGGGCGATGCTGTCGTAGATGACCGAGAGGGGCGCGGTGAAGCTGGTGCCGACGGCGTCCGATTCCGCGGCGGTGAAGGATTGCTCGCCCTGATTGGTCAAGGTCACCACCTTGCTCCAGGTACCATCGGCCTGCACCAGGGTGGTGCCGACCGAAGTGGCGAAGGAGAATATCTCCACCGTATCGCCGGCAATGCCGAATCCGTTGAGCAGGAAGGTGGCGTTGTTGGTGCCTAGGCTGGTGCTGGCGCCGTTCACCAGCGTGCGCGGCAGCGGCGCGGTCACGCCGATGCTCTCGAGGTAGATACCTTCGCTGGCCGCGGTGGTGGTGATGCTGACCGAGGGCGGCAGGGTGAAGGTGCCGAAGGTGATCGGCGCGGCGGAGATCTGCGTGGTGCCGGCCGCGGAGCCGTCGGTGATCCACAGCTGCGGGTTGTTGGAGGTGGGGTCGGCCAGGAAGACGGCGCGGCCATCGCCGAGAGCCGAGATCAGCCGCGGGTTGCTGCCACCGGAGGCGGAGATGTCCTTGACCAGGTAGGTGTGGGCAGGCGTGCCATCCGTGGCCCAGAGCTCCGTGCCGTTGATGGCGTTGGTGGCGGCGAAGACGATCAGGCCATCCCGCAGGGCGACGAAGTTGTGCGGCGCGCTGTTGGCGCTGCCGGGATTGATGTCCGCAACCAGATGTTTGGAAGCGGTGACATTGGAGTCCATGGCCCAAAGTTCGGTGCCCAGAACGCCGTCATCGAATGCAAAGAGGGTCACGGTGGCCATGGCATCGCTTCCTGGTCGTATCGCCGGCGCGCCAATGCGTGGCGATTAGAGTTATTTGGGCATCTATCACTCTTTCGTGATCAGTAAACGAGAAGTTATAATCGCTAGGTGCCAGAACATGGCGTGGGGACATTTCAGTACAAAATTCGCGCAAAAGTCGTATGCCTGGGCATTAATTAAATTGCGGCCGCGGCAGGGACGGTCTTAATGACCGCGCCAGAATCCGCGTGCGCGGAAGCGCCGCCGCGAGTGCGGCCAGCACAGCGTCTCATTGGCAAGCCGCGGGACGGGTGCCACGGCAGCATCCGTTCCGACAAAATCATCAGAACGGATCTCCAGGTGAGGAATCAGGTCGTCACGCGCCCGAACGGGCGACTCCGCTACCGCGCCGGCGGCGGCTCCACCGCGTAGCTGGCCAGCGCCGGCACGCCGTTCCGCAGCTTGCCGCGGGCAGCAAGGAAGCGGGTGAAGCGCTCATACCGGTTGTGGTCCAGCGCCCCCGGGCTGTGCGGAAAGCGGCCCAGCGTGTCGCGCCAGGCGCGGCGGTTCAGTTCGTTGTTCAGTTCGCGGCGCGGGCCGGCGATGAACAGCTCCCAGCAGGCATCGGGGTTGTTGGCCAGGTGGGCCGTGGCGGCCTCGATGGCGTCGATGAAGCGGCGCATCACCGGGTCTGCCGCGCGGTCCTTGTGGGCGCAGTAGATCAGCTCGTCATAGGCGGGGAAGCCGTGCTGTTCCGGGTAGAAGGCGCGGCCGGGCTTGCCCTCGATATCCAGCTGGTTGAGTTCGAAGTTGCGGAAGCCGCCGATGATGGCGTCCACCCGGCCGCTGAGCAGGGCGGTGGACAGGCCGAAATTGACGTTGATGAGGGTGACGTCGGTCAGCTTCAGCCCGGCGGTCTCGATCATGGTGCCGACGTAGATTTCCTCGAAGCCCGGCACCGAGTAGCCGATCTTCTTGCCGCGCAGGTCGGCCAGGGTCTTCACCGGGCCGTCGCGCAGCACCGTCAGCGTGGAGAGCGGCGTGGAGACCAGCGTGCCGATGCGCACCAGCGGCAGGCCCTGGTCCACCTGCAACGGCAGGTTCTTCTGGTAGTTCACGGCGATGTCGCCCTGCTTGGCGGCCACCAGCTTCGGCGGGTCGGCCGGGTTGGCGGGGGCGATGATGCGGACGTCGAGGCCGGCGGCCTCGAAGAACTTGCCTTCGTTCGCCACGATGACCGGGGCGTGGTCAGGATTGATGAACCAGTCCAGCAGCAGGGTCAGCGGCGTGCGGGCGTTCTGCGCCAGGGCAGGCGTTGCCAACGGCAGCAGGCCGGCGGTCAGCAGCAGGTCGCGACGGTTCATGGGGTATCCTCCGTGATTGAATCGGGTTGCCACGGCAGCAGCGCGGTCAGCGCGCGGTCCATGGCGAAGTAGAGCGCCAGCGCCATCGCCGCGAGGACGATGAGGGCGGCGAACATCTGGTCGGTTTCGCTGCGGCCATTGGCATGCAGCATCAGGTAGCCGAGGCCGGACGAGGCGCCGACCCATTCGCCGACAACGGCGCCGATGGGCGCGACGGCTGTGGCAACGCGCAGGCCGGAAGCGAGCGCCGGCAGGGCGGCCGGCACCCGCAGCCGCCACAACACCGCGCGCGGCGTGGCGCCCATGGTGCGGGCCAGGTCCAGCCAGCCCGGTTCGGTGCGGCGCATGCCGTCGTAGAAGGCGGTGGTGACCGGGAAGAAGATGATGATCGCGGCCATCGCGATCTTGCTGGCGGCGCCGAAGCCCATCCAGAGCACGAGGAGCGGCGCGATGGCGAAGACCGGCACCGCCTGGCTTATGACCAGCACCGGCAGCAGCCAGCGCCGGCCGGGCGGCCAGGCCATCACCAGCAGCGCGGTGGCCAGCCCGACCGCGATGCCGGTGGCCAGCCCGGCCAGGATCTCTGTGAGTGTCACCAGCGCATGGCCGGCGATGATGTCCCATTGCCGCACCAGGGTCTGCGCCACGCGCAGCGGTGTGGGCAGCATGAAGTGCGGTGCATCCGTGGCCCAGACCACCAGGTACCAGATGCCTACCAGCCCCACGCCGGAGACCAGCAGGCGCAGGATCGCCGCGCGGTTCATGCCGCCTCCGCCGCGGCCAGGTGTTCCAGCAGCGCCGCCTGCGCGGTCAGCACAGCGGGGTCGTGCGCCGGGCGCGGCGTGGCACCGGCCGGCACGGCGATGTCCTGCGGCACGGCCGGGGCGCCGCCCAGCACCAGGATACGGTCCGCCAGGCGCAGCGCCTCCAGCGGGTCATGCGTCACCAGCAGCACGGTGCGGCCGGCCAGCAGCCTGGCGCTGAGGTCCTGGAGCCGATGGCGCGTCGGCGCGTCCACCGCGCTGAAGGGTTCGTCCATCAGCACGAAGGGGCGGTCTTCCATCAGCGTGCGCGCCAGGGCGGCGCGTTGGCGCATGCCGCCGGAGAGTTGGGCGGGCAGGGCGTCCTCGCGCCCGGCCAGGCCCACGGCCGCCACCATGGCGCGGGCGCGGTCGAGGTCCGGCTGGCGGCCGCGCAGCGTGTCGCCCAGGGCGACGTTGCGCAGCAGGGAAAGCCAGGGCAGCAGCAGGTCCTGCTGCGCCATCCAGGCCAGGCGGCCCTGCACCGGGCCGGAATCGGTGGCGGAGAGGCTGGCGCCCGCGGGCATCGGCAGCAGCCCGGCCACCAGGCGCAGCAGGGAAGACTTGCCCGAGCCCGAGGAGCCGAGCAGCACGGTGGTCTGGCCACCCGCGATATCCAGCGCAAAGCCGCCCAGTACCGGCCAGGTGCCGATCGTCAGTCCGGGAATGCGGATATGAAGCCCAGGCGCGCCCATCGTTCCCTACACCGGTGCTAGCCGGATCAGGTTCCAGGGGTCGCAGCGTCGCCGCCGCCTCTCAGCCCCCAATGGGCTCCCCCCGATGACAGTTTGGGGTATGGGGCCGGTGGGCCAGGGACGCAAGGGGGCGGCGCTTGCGTCTGGCTCCAATCGAGGCATATCGGGGGCATGCCGCCAGCGCCACGGCTGATCGCCGCCGAGATTTACCGCCATTCCAGCTATGGCCCGAAGCACCCGCTGGCGATCCCGCGGGTTTCCACGGCGCTGGACCTGGTGCGGGCGCTCGGCTGGCTGCCGGAGGACCGCTTCCACGACAGCCCGCGCGCGACGCCGGCGCAATTGCAGCGGTTCCACACGCCCGACTATGTCGCCGCGCTGGTCCGGGCCGAAGCGACCCAGGCGGTGGATGCGGCCGACCGGGCGCGGCACCATATCGGCAACCACGGCAACCCGGTATTCACAGAAGTCTTCTCGCGGCCGGCGACCTCGGCCGGGGGGACCATGCTGGCGGCGCGCCTGACGCTGGAGGGTGGGGTGGTGCACCAGCTGGGCGGCGGCACGCATCACGCCCTGGCGGACCGCGCCAGCGGCTTCTGCTATGTCAACGACGCCGCGCTGGGCCTGCTGACCTGGCTGGATGCAGGGCTGGACAACCTGTTCTACCTGGATATCGACGCCCATCATGGCGACGGCGTGGAGCTGGCATTCCGCGACGACCCCCGCGTGTTCACCCTCAGCATCCATGAGGCCGGGCGCTGGCCGCATACCGGCACGCTGGCCGACCAGGGCCAAGCTCACAGAAACCTGCCGATGCCGCAGGGGCTGAACGACACCGAATTCGGCTGGGCCATGCACCATGTGGTGCTGCCGCTGATCCGCCGGCGCCGGCCACAGGCGATCATGCTGCAATGCGGCGCCGATGCGCTGGAGGAAGACCCGCTGGCCAAGCTGGCGCTGTCCAACAACAGCCATTGGGGTGCTGCGGCGGCCCTGCGGGGGCTGGCGCCGCGCCTGGTGGTGCTGGGCGGCGGCGGGTACAATCCCTGGACCGTCGCGCGCTGTTGGGCCGGGGTCTGGGGCGCGCTGAACGGGTTCGAGGTGCCGGAGCGCCTGCCGCCGGCGGCCGAGGCGGTGCTGCGCGGCCTGGGCGCCCGGCTGGAACGCGCGGCCTGGCGCACCCCGCCGGAGCATTGGTTCACCACGCTGCGCGACCAGCCCAGGCCGGGCAAGGTGCGCGCCGAGGTGATCCGGGTGTGCAACGCGGCGCTGGCGGGATAGCGTTTCAACACAACGCGAGAGGAAGCGCCCCGATGCTCACGCTCTATACCGCCCCCGGCACCTGCGCCCTGGCCACGCATATCGCGCTGGAGGAAGCCGGCGCGAGCTTCGAGCTGGCCAAGGTCGATTTCCCCAGCCAGGCGCAGCGGTCGCCGGAATTCCTGAAGGTGAACCCCAAGGGCCGGGTGCCCGCGCTGGCGACGGACCAGGGCATTCTGACCGAAACGCCGGCGCTGCTGCTGTACGTGGCGCAGCTGTATCCGGCGGCGAAGTTGGCGCCGCTGGACGACCCCTTCGCGTTGGCGAAGATGCAGGCGTTCAACAACTACCTCTGCGCCACCGCGCATGTGAACCACGCGCATGGCCGGCGCGGCGCCCGCTGGGCGGATGAGGCCAGCAGCCATGCGGACATGCTGCGGAAGGTGCCGCAGACCATGGCCGACTGCACCGCGCTGATCGAGCGCGAGCTGCTGGCCGGCCCCTGGGTGCTGGGCGCGCAGTACAGCGTGGCCGATGGCTACCTGTACACCATCGCGCGCTGGCTGAAGGGCGATGGCGTGGACGTGGCGGATTACCCGAAGCTGGCGGCACACATGGCGGCGATGGAAGCCCGCCCGGCGGTGCAGCGGATGCTGGCGGCCTACTGAGGCTCCGGCTCGGCATAGTCGCCGCGCAGCAGCGGGCGGGCCTGCGGGCGCTTGCGTACCGTCACGCCGGCCTCCGCGAACATGGTGGCCGAGATGTCGAAGGACTCGCGCCATTGCGGGTCGGCCAGGTCGGGCGGGGCGGTCACCACGCAGGTGATGCCGGCCTGGATGATGGCCTTGGCGCATTCGTGGCAGGGGTACATCTGCACGTAGATGGTGCAGCCCTTCAGCGCGGTGCCGACCCGCGCCGCGTTGTAGATGGCGTTGCGCTCGGCGTGGCTGCTCCAGAGGTATTTGGCGCCGCTGCGGCGGGAGTGGCGTTCGGGCCTTGCGTCGTCCACGCCGCGGGGCAGGCCATTGTAGCCGGTGGCGCGAATCTCGCGGTCCGGCCCGACCACCACGGCGCCGACGCGGCGGCCGGATTCCTTGCTCCAACTGGAAATCTCGAAGGCCAGGTCCAGGAAGCGCTGGTCCCACTTGGCCTCGCGCGGCATCTCAGCGCAGGTCCAGCATGGCCCGGGCGAAGGCTGCCGGCGCTTCCTGCGGCGGGTTGTGGCCCACTTTCGGCAGCACCCGGCGTTCATAACGGCCAGTGAAGTGGCGGGCGGCGGTGTCGATGGCCGGCAGCGGGCCGACGCCATCGGTTTCGCCATGCAGGTTGATGGTGGGCACGGTGATGTCGGGCTGGGTCGCCAGCGCGGCCTCGATCGCCTCCAGCGCCGGGTCGCCGGCGGCGTAGCCGAAGCGATGGCGGTAGCTCTGGATCACCACATCCACATAATCAGAGTTGGCGAAGGCTTCCGCGGAGGCAGCGAATTCAGCGTCCGAGAAGGCCCAGTCCGGCGACCATTGCCGCCACAGCAATTTTGCCAGCGCGTCGCGGTTGGCTTCCAGCCCGGCACGGCCGCGTTCACTGTGAAAATAGTATTGGTACCACCAGCGGGCTTCCTGCTCCGGCGCCACCGGGCGCACGGCGGCCGGGATGTTCTGGATGTTGTAGCCGGTGCAGGTGGCCAGGCCGGCGCAGCGTTCCGGCCACAGTGCCGCCACCACGCAGGCGGCGCGGCCGCCCCAGTCATAGCCGCCCATCAGCGCCCGTTCGATGCCCATGGCGTCCAGCAGGTCCAGCAGGTCCTTGCCCAGCGCCGCCTGCTGGCCGGAGCGCAGCGTGTCCGGCGACAGGAAGCGCGTCGGGCCATAGCCGCGCAGGTAGGGGACCAGCACCCGCTGGCCGGCGCCGGCCAGCAGCGGCACCACCTGGTCGTAGCCGCGGGGGGAGAAGGGAAAGCCGTGCAGCAGCACCGCCACCGGGCCATCCGGCGGGCCGGTTTCCTCGACGGCAATCTCCAGCGTGGCGGTGCGGACCAGGCGATAAGGCTTCATGCCGGCATCATGGCGCGAGCCGCGGCGCCATGCCAACATGCGGTCATGCAACGCCGCCATCTCCTCGCCCTTCCGCTTGCCCTTGCCGCCGCGCCGGCACTGGCCCAGACCGGCCCGCAGCCCAAACTGCCGATGGAAAAGCTGACCATCGTCACCCGCGACAACGTCCGCCACGACTTCAACGTGGAAATGGCGCTGAGCGGCGAACAGCAGATGGTCGGGCTGATGTTCCGGCCCTCGGTGCCGCCGAACGAGGGCATGCTGTTCGACTGGGGCGCGCCGCGGGAATCCGCGATGTGGATGCGCAACACCATCGCCAGCCTGGACATGGTGTTCATCAACCAGGACGGCACCATCCGCCGCATCGCCGAGCGCACCGTGCCGCAGTCGCTGGCCACCATCTCCAGCAACGGCCCGGTGCGGGCGACGTTGGAACTGGCCGCCGGCACCGCCGAGCGCCTGGGGTTGCGCGTGGGCGACCGGGTGGAACAGCGCATCTTCGGCGCCGCCCGGTAGGGTCAGGCGGCCTCCACCGCCTTGACGACGGCGTCCTGGAAGTCCTCCACCCACCAGTCCTGCCGGCCCAACGGGTTGCCGCGGATCATCGGCCGCAGGTTGTGGCGCCAGAAGGCGCGGCGCTCGCGGTCGGCCGCCAGTTCCACCGCCGTGCGCAGGAAGGCCGCATGGCTGTAGCAGGACAGCCCGGGCAGCCCGGCATTGATCAGGTTGGAATGGCTCAGCCGTTCGAAGAAGGCCTCGCCCACCAGGGTCACCGTCGGCACGCCCATCCAAAGCGCCTCGCATGTCGTGGTGCCGCCGGTTTGCGGAAAGGTGTCCAGCGCGATGTCGATGCGGTTGTAGTGCGGCAGGTGGGCGGCGCGGATCGCCTCGAATTCCAGCCGCTCCGGGGCCACGCCCTCGGCCGCGAAGGCGGCGCGCATATTGGCCTGGAAGGCCTGGGTGCTGGCTTCCGGCCGGACGAACAGGAAGTGCGAGCCCTCCACCTGGCGCACCACCTGGGCCCATAGCTTCAGGCAGGCCGGGTTGTACTTGTAGGGGTTGTTCATGGTGCCGAAGGTGATGCGGCCCTGGCGCTGCTCCGGCGTGCCGGGCTCCAGCGGCGTGCGGCCGTCGAAGCCGAGGCGGCCCAGCACCACCCAGCTGCGCGCCATCAGGAAGGGCTTCTCGATCAGCAGGGCAGGGTCGGCGGGGCGGATATGCGGGTCGACCAGGATGTGGTCGATGCTCTCCAACCCGGCGGAATGCGGGTAGCCCAGCCAGCTGGCCTGCAGCCGCGCGGGGCGCCAGGCCATGACCTTCAGCTTGTTCATGTAGGTGCTGCCACCCAGTTCGAACAGCATGTCCAGGTCGTCATCGGCGATCATCTGCGCCGCCTCGCGGTCGCCGATGCCGGGGGCCAGGCGGAAGGCGTCCACCTTGCCGCGGATATGCGCCTGCACCGGGTCCTCGGCCCCGCTGTAGAAGCTGTAGCAATACAGTTCGAAGCGCTCGCGGTCGTACAGGTCGATCAGCGGCAGGGCGAAGTAGGTGACCGGGTGGTTGCGCAGGTCCGAGGACATCAGCCCGACCCGCAGCTTGGCCCGGCCGCCGCGGACGGCGGGGCGGGCCAGCGGGCTCTTCGCGGCGACAGCGTCGACCGTGCGGCCCCAGGCGCGGTGGTAGTCCACCAGCAGCCGGCGATGCGCCGGCGTCTCGGCCTGGGCCATGTGGTAGTGCAGCGCGGAGACCTGCCCGGTCCTGGTCCAGAAATCGCCCAGCGTCTCGAAGCTGCCGATCGTCGCCGCCAGGGCGTAGTCGCCGGACCGGTGCAGCACGTTGCGGAGCGTCCGGCTGTCGTGCAGCAGGTCCCCCCCCAGCGCCATGCGGCGCCTGGCCAGCGCATGGGCGGCGGCGATGTTGGCGGCTTCCTCCGGGCCGCGGGTGCGGTCCAGGCTGTCCATCAGCTCGCACATGATGGCGGTATTGCCGGGGTCGGCTTCCAGCGCCTGGCGCAGCAGCAGATTGGCCTGGCCGCGGTCCTGTTCCAGCAGGCTGCGGCCGAGTTCGGCGCCGATCCAGGTCTGCTCCGGGAAGCGCTGGCGCAGCTCGGCCAGCATCTCCTTCACCTCGCCATGGCGGCCGGCGCGGCGCAGCAGCGCGGCACGCGCTTCCACCAGGCCCTGATGCGCCGCGATGGCGGCGGGGGCACTGGCCAGCAGCGCCAGCGCTTCATCGTTGCGGCCCAGCTCGTCCAGTTGGCCGGCGGCGTTGACCCAGGCGCGGATGTTGCGCGGCTCCAATTCCCGGGCGCGCTTGAAGCTGGCCAGGGCGCCTTCGGGGTCGCCGGCCAGGCGACGGGCGGAGCCGAGCAGGCGATGATGTTCGCCGACCTTGCCATGCACGCGGCAGAGCCGTTCGGTCACCTCCAGGGCGCGGCGGCCGTCGCTGATCAGCAGGTAGGTATTGACCAGGTTCACCATGGGGGCGGCGTTGGTCGGCTCCGCCTTGGCGGCGGCCTCCAGCAGCTTCAGCGCCTCGGGGTAGCGGCCCAGGTTCTTCAGCAGGATGCCGCCCAGGTTGTTCAGGGCGAAGTGACCGGGGGTGCGGGCCAGCCCTTCCTCAACCTCGGCCAGGCTGTCCTCCAGCCGCCGCTGTTCGAACAGCAGCACGCCGAGGTCGTAGGGCAGGCTGCGCGGCAGCGTCTCTCCGGTGACCGCGGCGCGGGCCTTGGCGCTGAACAGCAGGTCGATGGCGAGGGCGCGGTTGCCGGCGCGCTGGGCCTCGGCCGCCTGGCCCAGCAGGGCCTTGGCCGTGGACGCCTGCGGGCCCGATGGCGGGGGCTGGGGCATGGCTGCTTCCTGTCGCGACTTCGGGCGGCAAGCACCATTACGCCGGTGGCTTGTCAACCGCTGGCTGCCGGGGTGGCCCGCCGCCGCGCAGCCGCTGCCCTTGCTTCCGCCGCGCCGGACCGGTAACCCTTGGCCGCCAGCTGTTGTTCGAGCGGCTGATTCACGCCGCCGGTGGTCCCACCGGCGACGATCAGGCGCTGGACTTGCCGGAAACCCCGCGGGGCGTAGCTCAGTCTGGTAGAGCGCTACGTTTGGGACGTAGAAGTCGCAGGTTCGAATCCTGTCGCCCCGATACCGGTCGGCCCCGCTGGCCAGATGCCGTTGAGGATTGCCTGATGTCGCTGATGCTGCCCGTCGCCCGCATTTTCGTCCCGCCGAAGTCGGCCATGCAGTCCGGCCGCGGCAAGTCCCAGGGCTGGATGCTGACCTTTCCGCCCAGCGAGAAGCTGCGGGTGGACCCGCTGATGGGCTGGACCGGCAGCGCCGACACCGCCAAGCAGGTCGGCCTGCACTTCGAGACCAAGGAAGCGGCCGTGGCCTACGCCGAGGCGAACGGGATCGCCTATGTGGTCGAGGAGCCGAAGCCGGCCAAGGCGATCAAGCCGAAGGTCTATGCCGACAATTTCAAGTTCGGTCGGGCCGAGAACTGGACCCACTGAGGTCCGGCCGCCAGGGTTAGCGTCCTTAGCTCAACTGGATAGAGCCGCCGACTTCTACGCGGCTGGGTGGGGGTTCGAGTCCCTCAGGGCGCGCCCTCTGCCCGCCGGCGACGGCCTGGCGGGGCGGGCATGCCGGGCGCGGCATGCCGCGACGGGGTGCAGGCCATCACATTCACCCCATCGGCGGCGCGGCGGCAGGTATTCTGCGCCGGCGCTGGCGTGTGTTCGTCGCAGGTGGAATCGCCGGAGACGTGATTCACACGCCAAAACGACGGGGTAGAGTCGGTCAGGCGCTTCTGCCTGCGGCTGACGGGACTCTGGGGCCGTCGCGGCCGATGGAGGCAGTGGCCCCGATGATGCCGCCGCCGCCCCTGCGCGCGCCAAGCCCGCCATGAACCTGGCGTCGCGTGGGCGCCGGCCACGCGACGCCCGCGCCAAGGCCGGACCGGCAGGGCGGCTACAGCGCCGTCGGCAGGTCGCGGTCGGCGCGGCACTGCATCAGCGGCTGGATCTTCTGGCCGAACTTGTCCATGCCCAGCAGGAAGTCGTCGAAGGTCAGCATGATGCCCTTCACGCCCGGCATCGCCGCCACCTCGTCCAGCATTTCGGCGCAGCGGGCATAGCTGCCGACAATGGTGCCCATGTTGAAGTTGACCGGGGAGGCCGAGCGCATCACCGCCGCGGCCATGCTGGTGGAGGCGGTATTGGTGTCCTCGGCCGCCTTGCCCAGCAGATGCGCCAGGGCTTCCCTGTCGGCGCCGGCGCAGTACAGGTCCCACTTGGCCATGGCGGCTTCGTCGGTGGCCTCCGCGATCACCATGAACAGCATGTAGCTGCCGACATCGCGGCCGGTCTTGGCGGCATGGGCCAGCATGCGGGCGGGGACGCCGGCGGATTTGGTCGGCTCATTGACGCCTTCACCCAGCGCGAAGTTGTAGTCGCAATACTCAGCCGCGAACGCCATGCCGCGGTCGCTCTGCCCGGCGCTGACCAGCTTGATGGGAGAGGCCGGCTGCGGGCTGAGCTTGCAGGCGTCCATCCGGAAGTATTCGCCCTTGAAGTCGGAATGCCCCGTGGTCCAGAGGTCGTGCAGCACCCGCACGTATTCGGTGCTGTAGTCGTAGCGCTTGCCGAAGTGTTCATCGCCGGGCCACAGGCCCATCTGGCTGTATTCTATCTTGTGCCAGCCGGAGACGATGTTGACGCCGAAGCGACCGCCCGAGATGTCCGAGATGGTGGTGGCCATGCGCGCGACGATGGCGGGCGGGATGGTCAGCACCGCGGTGGAGGCGAACAGTTTTATGCGCTTGGTCACGGCGGCCAGGCCGGCCATCAGCGTGAAGCTCTCCAGCCCGTGGTCCCAGAACTCGGTCTTGCCGCCGAAGCCGTGCAGCTTGATCATCGAGAGCGCGAAGTCGAGGCCATAGCCCTCGGCCTTCTGCACCACCTGGCGATTCAACTCGAAGCTGGGCATGTATTGCGGCGAGGTCGCCGAGAGCAGCCAGCCATTGTTGTTGATGGGAATGAAGACGCCGATATCCATGGCCAGGCCCCGCGTGGTGAGACGCGGGGCGCAGCAAGGGCTATGCCAATCAGGCGCGCTCCAGGTCCCAGAACACCGACATCTCCTTCACCCCGCGGCGGATGCCCGCGCGGTAGGCCGTCTGCACCAGGTATTGGCCAAGCGGCACATAGGGCAGGTCGGCCATCGCCTGTTCCTGCAAGGCGCGGGCGGCGCGCTGCTGCGCCGGCAGGTCGGGCGCGTTGAACCAGTCGGCGCGGCGGGCTTCCAGCGCCGGGCTGTCGGCAAAGCCGAACGGGCCCTTGTTGCCGCGCAGATAGGTGTTCACCGCGGGGTCCAGCGTCTGCAAGCCGACACCGCCGATGGGATAGACGCTCCAGCCACCTTCGCTGGGCGGGGCAGGGCGCATGCGGCGGCCCATCATGGTCGCCAGGTCCATTTCCTGCAACTCGGCGTTCATGCCGCAGCGGCGCAGCAGGTCCACCGTCACCAGGCCCATGGCGCGGACGAAGCCGACATCGCCGGCGGTGATGACGATGACCTTCTCATTCGCGTAGCCGGCGGCGCTGAGTGCCTGCCTTACCTTGTCCGTGCTGCGCGGCGTGTGCAGCGCGGCCAGGCCGGCGTCGTTCGCCAGCGGCGTGCCGGGGCAGAAGAAGCCCATGCCGGTGCGCCACAGCCCGGGGTCCTCGCCCATGGTGGCGATGCAGTAGTCCTTCTGGTCTACGGCGCCCAGGATGGCGTGGCGCACGGCCGCGTTGTTGAACGGCGGGTGCAGGTGGTTGAACTGCAAAAAGCCGACATAGCCGGTGCTCTCGCAGGGTTCCACGACAAGGGCGCGGTTGCGCTTCAGCGGCGCCACGCTGTCGGGGGAGACCTGGTTCCACCAGTCGATCTCGCCGGCGACCAGCGCGTTCTGCGCCGTGCTGCCATCCGGGATGATCTGCCACTCCACCCGCTCCAGCGAGACGTGCTTCGGCCCGGCGGCAAAGCTGGGCGTGCCCTGCGGGCGCGGCACATAGCCGGCGAAGCGCTCGAACATGTGGCGGGTGCCGGCCATGCTCTCGGCCGCCAGGTAGCGGAACGGGCCGCTGCCGATGGGCTCGCGGATGAACTGCCCGCGCGGCGTCAGCGCATGGCGTTCCGGCATGATCGCGGGGATGAAGCCGGTCAGTTTTGCAAGTGCATCCGGCAGGCGGGGGAAGGGGCGCTTCAGGCGGAAGACGATGTCGCGGTCGCCCTCGGCCGCACATTCCTCGGTAGCCGCGAACAGCGCCTGGCCGAAGCTGTCCATGGCGCCCCAGCGGCGCAGCGACGCCGCGGCATCCTTCGCCAGGACCGGCTCGCCATCATGGAAGCGCAGGCCCGGCCGCAGCCGCAGCACCCAGCGCAGACCGTCGGGGCTGGTGGTGAAGCTCTCCAGCATCTGCGGCTGCGGGCGCAGCTGGGCGTCCAGGCCGAACAGCGTGTCGTACATCATCAGAGCGGCGTCGCGGGTGATGCTGCTGGGCGTGCCCATGGGGTCGAGCATCGAGAGGTCGGCGAAGGGCACGAAGCGCAGCGGGCGGCTGCGCTGGGCGTAGGCGATGCGTGGCGCGGCCAAGGCGCTGGCGGTGGCCAGCAGGGTGCGGCGGGCGATCAT
Organism: uncultured Rhodospirillales bacterium; assembly: GCA_903835235.1. Taxonomy (GTDB): domain Bacteria; phylum Pseudomonadota; class Alphaproteobacteria; order Acetobacterales; family Acetobacteraceae; genus CAIMOR01. Next base: position 554,384 of record CAILMF010000054.1, on the reverse strand, counting down.
GGCTTCTTCCCTTTGGTCGCGCGCGGCTTCTTGCCGGTGAAGAAGCCGAGGACGTGCTGCGCCGCCTCGGTGGTCTCCTCCAGCACCAGGTGACCGGCATCCGGCAGCACCGCCAGGCGGGCATCCGGCAATGCCGCCAACCAGCGCTGGGCATGGGCCAGCGGGCGCAGGCGGTCGTGTTCGCCCCACACCAGTTGCACGGGCATGCGCAGCCGATGCAGCCAGCGTTCCAGCTTGGGGTTGCCGCTGGGCTTTTCCCACACCACGCGGGCGATGGCGGTCTGCTCGCGGTAGCGCAGCGTCAGGAACTCGATGTCGTGGCCGGCGGGCATGAAGGGCTTCAGCTTCTCCGGGTGGTGCATCAGCAGGCCCGGGATGTCGCGCGGATGGGCGGCAAGCAGGTCGCCCGAGGGCGGGTCGCGCACCACCAGGCCGGCGGGGCCGATCAGCGCCAGCTTGGCGATGCGTTCGGGCTGGAGGATCGCGGTCTCGGCCGCCATCCAGCCGCCGAAGGAATAGCCGGCCAGTTGGATCTGGCCGAGGCCCAGCGCGTCGAACAGGTCCAGGCAATGCAGCGCGTAGTCGCCGATGCAGTCGATCCGCTTGTCGTCGTCGCTCTCGCCGAAGCCGGGGTGGTAGGGGATGATGACGCGGTGTGTCTTCGCCCAGTCCTTGGCGAAGGCGAAACCCGTAAAAGTGCCGGCGCCGTGCAGGAAGACCAGCGGCGTGCCTTCCCCCTTGGTGTGGACCACGGTGCGGATGCCGCCGAGCATCAGCTCATGCCGCTCGAACCCCGCCATGGTCGCCCTGGCTTTTTCCAGTGTCGCGCTCATTCGCCATCCCCCGCTGCGCGGAAATATTCGCTGGCCGGGGCGCTGGGGTCCAGGGTTAAGATGCGGCGTCCGTTGCGGAGGCAAACAGCATGTCGATCCTGCCGAATACCGAGTTCTTCGCCTGGCACTTCATGCCCTATTCCAAGCTGCCGGAGAACGTGGCGGACTACGAGAGCCTGTGGGTCGACTTCCCGAACAAGCTGTTCGACCCCAAGGAAGGCAATGCGCTGTACAAGCGCTACCTGGACGAGATGGTGATGGCCGAGAAGCTCGGCTTCGACGGTCTCTGCGTCAACGAACACCACGCCACCGCCTACAGCATGATGCCGGTGCCGAGCATCATCGCCGCGGCGTTGATCCCGCAGACCACGCGCGCCAAGATTTGCGTCATGGGCACGCCGCCGGGGTTGGACTACCCCCACCGCCTGGCGGCCAGCTACGCCATGCTGGACGTGATGAGCGGCGGCCGGCTGGAGGTTGCCTTCCCGCTGGGCACGCCGATGGAATACTGGGCCGGCACCGCCAACCCGGTGACGGCGCGGGAGCGCTTTCAGGAGGCGTTGGACGTGATCCTGCGCGCCTGGACCGAGGACGGGCCGCTGCGGCATGAGGGGCGCTTCTTCAACTACCGCTTCCTGAACCTGTGGCCGAAGCCGATGCAGCAGCCGCATCCGCCTGTTTATCTGGTGGGGTCGGGAAGTCCGGAGACGATCGAGTTGGCGGCCGAGCGCGGGCTTGGCTATTCCAGCACCTTCAGCCCCATTGTGAACCAGCTGGCGGCGCAGGCGCGGCTGCGGGAACGCGCGGCGGTGCATGGCCACACCATCAGGCCGGACCAGCTGCCGATGGTGTGCATGGCCTATGTCGGCGACACCGACGAGGAAGCCATGGCGGAGATGCTGCCGCACGTGAAGTTCTTCTTCAACACGCTGACGCGGGCTGGACGGTTCATCGACGCGCCTGGCTACCTCTCGTTGGAGGAGTTCAAGCGGCGCAACGGCAAGATGCTGCCGGACCTGCATGGCAAGTTCGACTGGGAGGCGATGCAGGCCAATTTCCGCGTCGTCGCCGGCAGCCCGAAGACGGTGGCGGATACGGTGGAGCGCTGGGCCGAGGAAGCCGGAAGCAGCCGGGTGATCTTCCAGATCCATCGCGGCGACATGCCGCAGTGGAAGGTGGTGAAGACCATCACCGGCCTGGCGCAGCAGGTGATTCCGGAGCTGAAGCGCCGGCGCGACGCCGCGGTGCCGATGCGGGCCGCCGCCGAGTGACCTTCTCGCTGATCGGGCGCTGCGCCCGCACCGGGCAGTTCGGCGCCGCCGTCACCACGTCTTCCATCGCGGTGGGCAGCCGGGTGCCGTTCTGTGCGCCGGGCGTCGGCGCGGTGCTGACCCAGCATCGGACGGACCCGCGGTTGGGGCCGCGCGGGCTGGCGTTGCTGCGTTCCGGCTGCTCGGCGGAACAGGCGCTGGCGGCGCTGGTGGCCAGCACGCCAGACCATCAATGGCGGCAGCTGGCGGTGCTGGATGCGACGGGGCGCACCGCGCATTTCCATGGCGCGCGGGTGAAGCCGAGCCTGGAGGCCGCGCATGGCAAGGATGTGCTGGCGCTGGGCAACATCTTGGCCAATGACCGCGTGCCCGCGGCGATGCGCGACGCCTTCCTGGCCGCCGAGGCGGAGCCGCTGGCCGAGCGTTTGATGCGTGGGCTGGAAGCCGGGCTGGTGGCGGGCGGCGAGCCGCAGCCGGTGGTCTCCGCCGTGCTATTGGTGGTGGAGCGCGAGGACTTCCCGCTGGTGGATCTGCGGGTGGACCTGCACCCCGCGGCGGTGGCCGAGTTGCGCCGGATCTGGGACGCCTACCGGCCTTCCGTCGAGGAGTTTGTGGTGCGGGCGGTGAACCCCAACGCGGCGAGGTAGTCGCCGCGCCGGGGAGATCACCGGGACAAGCCCGGTGAGGACGGTGGGGCTGCCGGGCTACTGCGCGCGGATCAGCTTGCCCGGGCGGGCGCCGGTTTCCACGCCACGCTCGAATATCGGCACGCCGCTGCACACGGTCATGTCGTAGCCATCCACATGCTGCACCAGGCGCCGGCCGCCGGCGGGCAGGTCGTAGATCATCTCCGGGTGGTGCAGGCGCAGGTGGTTGAAGTCGATGACGTTGACATCGGCCTTCTTGCCTACCTGCAGCCGGCCACGGTCCGGCATGCCGAAGAAGTCGGCGGTTTCGCTGGTGCTGCGCTTGACCAGGAACTCCAGCGGCAGCTTGTCGCCGCGGGTACGGTCGCGCGCCCAATGGGTCAGCATGAAGCTGGGCAGCGAGCTGTCGCAGATCACGCCGCAATGCGCGCCGCCATCCGAAAGACCCAGCACCGTATGCGGATCGGTGATCATCTCCCGCACCACTTCCAGGTCGCCATGGACATAGTTGGTGACGGGGAAGTAGAGCATCCGGCCGCCATCGCCACCGGTGAAGTAGTCGTAGCAGAACTCGGCGGGGGTCTTGTTGGTCTTGGCGGCCATCGCCTCGATGCTGCGCTCCGGCGGCGGCTCGTAGTCCGGCGTGTCGCCCAGGATGTACATGCGGTCCCAGCGCGTGGCGATCTGGCGGGACAGCGGCGGCAGCACGTCCATCAGGCGGGGGGAGGCTTCCTCGCGCAGGATGGCCTCGCGTACCTCCGGCTTGCGCAGCTCGGCCAGTTGCTCGGCCGGGGAAAGGTGGGCCAGCGCCGCATAGCCTTCGCGCAGGGCAAAGGGGTTCAGCGAGGTGGTCAGGCCGAGGATCAGGCCGACGGTGCGGCCGGCCACCTGGGCGGCCAGCGGAATGCGCTGGGCGCGGGCGGCACGGACGCCGTCCATCAGGCGGCGCCAGCGGCTGGGGTCGTAGCTGCGGTCGGTCAGCAGGAACCACATCGGCCGCTTGGTGGTGCGGGCGATCTCGGTCATCCACTTGAACTCGGCGGCCTCGTCGTCGAAGTCGCTGAGCATGCCGAAGGTACCGCGTCCCGCGCGGGCCATGCCGCGGCCGATTTCCAGCAGCTCGATCTCCTCGGCGTAGCGGCCGGGCACCAGCTGGCCATCGGGCGTCTTGTGCTGGTCGGTGCGTGACGTGGTGAAGCCGAAGGCGCCGGCGCGCATGGCTTCCTCGGCCAGCCTGGACATCAGCGCGATGTCGTCGGCGGTGGCGTTCTCACGGGCGATGGCGCGGTCACCCATGGCATAGACGCGCAACGGATGGTGGGCCAGCTGGGCGCCGACATCGATGGTGCGCGGCAGGCGGCTGAGCGCGTCCAGGTATTCCGGAAAACTCTCCCAGTCCCACTTCAGGCCTTCCGCCAGGGCAATGCCGGGGATGTCCTCCACGCCTTCCATCAGGTCGATCAGCGCCTTGTGATGCTGGCGCTTCACCGGCGCGAAACCGACGCCGCAATTGCCCATCAGGATCGTCGTCACGCCATGCCAGGAGGACGGCGCCAGCACCGGGTCCCAGGTGGCCTGGCCGTCGTAATGGGTATGCACGTCCACCCAGCCTGGCGTCACCAGGCGGCCATCGGCCTGCACTTCCCGGCGGCCGGGGCCGGCCTTGCCGCCCACCTGGGCCAGGCGGTCGCCGTCGATGGCGATGTCGCCGGTGAAGGCGGTGGCGCCGGTACCATCGACAATGGTGCCGCCGCGGATGACCAGATCATGCATGGGTTTTGGACTCCCTCGGGACTTTAATCTCCAGCATGGCGCCGACCTGGGCCCCATGCAATATTTCCCCCCGGCGTTATGGATCTGGCGATGTTCCGTCGCTAGCTTCGCACTGCCCAGCCGAAAGCGTGCCATGTCCTTCAGCCAGCGCCTGACCTTCCTGCCGGACAACCTGCGCTCCACCTGGCTTGCGCTGGGCTTCATGGTGCTGCTGGGCGGCCTGATCGGCGCCGTGGGCTGGGCCACAGGGGTCATCGGCAGCCCTTCGCCGCCGGCCGAGTTCGATGTCTACGTGAACCAGGGGTCGCGCGCGGGCACCGAGGCCATGACCCGCGACCTGAACCAGCAGCACCCCGCCGGCACCGACCTGGTGCCGTTGCTGAACCGGCTGCAACGGGCGGGCTTCGACTGCCGGGCGGATTATCGGCAAACCAGCAGCTATGCCTGCCTGTTCCACCGCATGATGAGCGACCGGCGCGTCGCCCGGGTGGACCTGACCATCCTGACCGACGGCCTGCGCGTGCGCGGCATCACCCCGGTGCTGGTGGTTTCCACGCGCTGACCTTCCCCCCTTTCGCTTCCTGGCCTGCGCAGGCACATTGGCCGCGACGCAAGGGCAGGGAAACGGAAGCATGGATGGCGGCGCACGCCTCGTGACGAGTATCGAGGCGGTGGAAACGGGCCTCGATGGTTTTGGCTATATCGCCAGCCGACAGATTGCGACCGCGGTATTCCTGGCGCAGCGGTTGAACAAGCCGATCCTGGTTGAAGGCCCCGCCGGCGTCGGCAAGACCGAATTGGCCAAGGCCGCGGCGCAATGGCTCGGCCTGCCGCTGATCCGCATGCAGTGCTACGAGGGACTGGACGAGAGCAAGGCGCTGTACGAGTGGAAGTACGGCAAGCAGCTGCTCTACACCCAAATCCTGAAGGACAAGCTGGCGCCGATGCTGGGCGACAGCGAGGGGCTTGAGGGCGCGCTCACCAAGCTGCACGGCGTCGGCGACATCTTCTATTCGGAGCAATTCCTGGAGCCGCGGCCGCTGCTGAAGGCGTTGCAGCAACCGCACGGCGCCGTACTGCTGGTGGATGAGGTCGACAAGGCCGACCAGGAATTCGAGGCCTTCCTGCTGGAAGTGCTGAGCGACTTCCAGGTCAGCATTCCCGAACTCGGCACCATCGTGGCGCCGGTGCCGCCGCTGACCATTCTGACCAGCAACAACCTGCGCGACCTGGGCGATGCGCTGAAGCGGCGCTGCCTGCACCTGCATATCGGCTTCCCCGAGCCGAAGCTGGAGGCGCGCATCCTGGCCACCCGCGCGCCGGAGGCCGAGGAAGGCCTGCGCCGGCAACTGGTCGCCTTCGTCCAGGCACTGCGCGGGATGGAGCTGAAGAAGCTGCCGAGCGTGTCGGAGACGATCGACTGGGCGCGGGTGCTGGTGCTGCTGCATGCGCGGGAGCTGGATACGCAGATCGTGCGCGACACGCTGAACGTGCTGCTGAAGTACGAGGTGGATATCGCCGCGGTGGAGCCGCAGCTGCTGGCCATGGTGGACAAGGCGAAGAGCGATGCGCTGACGCCGAATTACGGCGTCGCGATGTGAGCGACGTCCTGCTCGACTTCGTGCGGGCGGCGCGGGGCACGGGCATCCGCATCTCCCCGGCCGAGAGCATCGACGCCGTGCAGGCGATGAATGCGCTGGGCTGGGCGGATCGGGCGGCGCTGCGCGACGGGCTGGGCCTGGTGCTGGCGAAGACGGCGGAGGAGAAGGCCAAGCTGGCCGAATGCTTCGATCTGTTCTTTGCGCGCTCCGACATGAAGCGGCCGGAGGCGCCGGAGCCCGAGCAGCGCCTGCCGGACCAGCAGGCGCCGTCCGGCGCGGCCGGAGAGCCGCAGGGTGGCGGTGGCAGCGCCCTCGGAGAGATGCTGCGCGCCGGCGACCTGGCGGAGCTGGCGGCGCGGATGGAGCGGGCGGCCGAGCAGGCCGGCGTGCGCAACATCAGCGTCTTCACCCAGGTGAACCTCTACGCCCGGCGCATGCTGGAGCAGATGGGCCTGCGCGAGCTGGACCGCGAGATTGCCCGCGGCGGCCCGCAGGCGGAGCAGTTGCGCCAGGGGCGGGACTGGCTGCGCGGCGAGGCGCGGGCGCTGGTGGAGCGCAACCTGGCGCTGTTCGCCCGTGGCGAGACCGAGAAGTACCGCGAGGAGATGCTGCGCCGTGCCAGGCTTTCCAGCCTGGATAGGCGCGACGTGGAGCGCATGCGCATGCTGGTGCGCGCCATGGCGCGTCGGCTGGCGGCGCGCTATGCCCGGCCGCGCAAGCATGCCCGGCGCGGCATGCTGGACGCGCGCCGCACGCTGCGGCGGAACATGCCCTGGGGCGGCATTCCGTTCCGCACCATCTGGAAGACGCGGAAGATCGAGAAGCCGCGGCTGATGGTGCTGTGCGACGTGTCTGGCAGCGTGGCCGCGGTCGCGCAGTTCCTGCTGCTGTTCCTGTGGAGCCTGAACGAGGCGCTGTCCGGCCTGCGTGCCTTCGCCTTCAGCAACCGCTGCATCGAGGTGACGGAGATCCTGAACCAGTTGCCGATCGAGCAGGCCGGCGCCGAGATCATGGTGCAGGTGGGCTTCGGCAGCAGTGCCTATGGCGCCAGCCTGGAGGATTTTGCCCGGACGGCGCTGCGCGACCTGAACCACCAGACCACGGTGCTGATTCTGGGCGATGCGCGCGGCAACCGGACGGAGGCGCGGGCCGACCTGCTGCGCGATATCGCCGACCGGGCCAAGCAGGTGATCTGGCTGAACCCGGAACACCCGATGGCCTGGGGCACCGGCGACAGCGACATGCCGCGCTACCGGCCCTACTGCAAGCTGGCGACGCATTGCGCCACGCTGGACCAGCTGGAACGCGTGATTGAAGACCTGTTGAGGGCATCGGCATGATCGAGGTTGGTCGCATCCACGCCTGGCATGCGCATGTCTACTACGACGCCGCGAGCAAGCCCGCCGCCACCGTGCTGCGTGACGCCATCGCGCAGCGCTGGCCGGCGGCGCGCATGGGGCGGATGCACGACGTGCCCGTTGGGCCGCATCCGTTGCCGATGTTCCAGGTGCTGTTCGGCGTGGCGGAGTTTGCGACCTTGGCGCCGTTCATCGCGCTGAACCGCGGCGAGCTGGTGGTGCTGGTTCATCCCGAAAGCGGCCGGCCGAAGGACGACCACCTGAAGCACGCGATGTGGCTGGGCGCGGTGCTGCCGCTGAACGGCGACGTGCTGCCGGAGACCGACTGATGGGGCCGCTCCAGGGCATCAAGGTGCTGGACCTGACGGCGGTGCTGATGGGGCCCTATTGCACGCAGATCCTGGCCGACCACGGCGCCGATGTGGTGAAGGTGGAAGGCCCGGAAGGCGATACCACTCGCCAACTTCCACCAGGTCACAAGCCGGGCATGGGCGGGCTGTTCCTGAACCTCAATCGCGGCAAGCGCGGGCTGGGGCTGGATTTGAAGCAGGCCGAGGGCCGCGCCGTGCTGCTGAAGCTGGCGGAGACCGCCGACGTCTTCGTCCACGCGCTGCGGTCCGAGGCGATGCAGCGGCTGGGGCTGACCTATGCCGATTTCCGCGCGGTCAATCCGCGGATCATCTACGCCAATGCCTATGGGTTTTCGCGGCGCGGGCCGTATGGCGGGCGCGCGGCGTATGACGACATCATCCAGGCGTCGTCCGGCATCGCCGCCATGCAGGGGCGGCTGACGGGCACGCCGGGCTATGTGGCGAATGTACTGGCCGACAAGGTCAGCGGGTTGACCGTGCTGTACTCGATCCTCATGGCGCTGCTGCATCGGGAGCGCGGCGGCAGCGGGCAGGAAATCGAGGTCGGCATGTTCGAGACCATGTCCGCCTTCGTGCTGGCCGAGCATATCAACGGCGCGGTGTTCGAGCCGCCGCTGACGCCGCCGGTCTATCCGCGTGTGGTCTCGCCGGACCGCAAGCCGTACCGGACCGAGGATGGCTACATCGCGCTGCTGATCTACAACGACAAGCAGTTCCGCGCCTTTGCCGAACTGGCCGGCAACCCCGATTGGACGCAGGACCGGCGCTTCCACGTGTTGGCCACGCGCGCCAAGGCGATCGACGAGTTTTACGCCAACGTCGCGGCCACGCTGGCGACGCGGACCAGCGCCTTCTGGCTGGAAGGCTGCGAGCGGCTGGGCATCCCCGCCGCGAAGATCAACGACACGTCGGACCTGCTGACCGACCCGCATCTGAACGCCATCGGCTTCTGGCGGACGCAGCAGACCAAGGAAGGCCCGATGCGCTTCCCGGGGATTCCGACCTGGTTCAGCGAGACGCCGCCGGAAATCCGTGACGCCGGCCCCGGCTTCGGCGAACACAGCGCGGAGGTGCTGCGCGAGGCCGGTTACAACGAAGCCGATATCGCCGCGCTGTTCGCCAGCGGCGCCGTCTTCACCACCCCAGGCAGCGCCGCAGCATAGCCTCCGGCGCGGCGCAGTCGGTGCCGCACCAGGCGATGTGCTGGTCCGGCCGCACCAACAGCATCTGCCGGCCATAGACATCGGCCAGCCAGGGGTCGCTGGGCGCCAGCACTGCCAGCGGAATGCCCATGCGGCGCGCAGCCCGCAGGATGGCGTCGCTGGGCGTCACGCCCACTGCCAGCAGGGTGAACCAGGGGCCGAGTTGGTCGTACAGCGCGCTGCCATCGTCCAGGAACACGCTGGGCAGGCGCACGCCGGGCACCGTTGTCGGCGTGTAGCTGAAGGGGTCGTCTGGGGCCTCGCTGCCATCGCCATGGATCAGCGGCGAGTTGCGGTAGCAGTAGCCGTACTCGATCCCCCAGCCCTCGTTCTCGGCATTGCCCAGCGCGCCGATCTTCGCGCCGCATTCGGCGCGGGCGGCATCGCCATCCGGGCCAAGGGCGAAGAGGCGTTCGCCGTAGTGCAGGTACAACTCGCCCACCTGCACGCGTACATCGGTGTGGCGCGCGCTGCCGGCGCGGTTGCGCAGGCCGATGGGGTGGCGCTCGGCGTGGATGCTCGGCAGCAGCGCCGGGCCGGCCAGGCCGCGCACCGCGGTGGCGAGTTTCCACGCCAGGTCCATGGCGTCGCCGATGCCGGTGTTCATGCCGTAGCCGCCCGTTGGGATGTACTGGTGCGCGGCGTCGCCGGCCAGCCAGACGCGGCCCTGGCCGTAGCTTTCCGCCACCAGCAGATGCGGCGTCCAGTGGTTGGCGACCAGGATTTCATAGTCGAACTCGGTGCCGGCGAAGGCGCGCAGCATGGCGTGCGGGTCGGCGTCCTCCGGCGCCATGCCCGGTGGGAAGCGGCTTTGCAGCGTCCAGGTGTTCACGTCGTCCTGGGCGATGATGGTGCCGAAGCCGCTTTGGTAGTGCCAGGCCTGGCCGAAGCGCTGGATCAGCGCGCGGTCGTCGCTCCGAAAGTGCGTCATGAAGCGGGGCATCACCGCCGCGGTGCCTTCCAGCTTCACCCCCAGGCCGCGGCGCACATTGCTGGCGCCGCCATCGCACCCCGCCAGGTATTGGCAGCGCACCTGCTCCACCACGCCGGTTTCGGTGTGGCGCAGCGTGGCGGTGACGCCCTCCTCATCCTGCTCAAAGCTCTCGAAGCCGACGCCCCAGCGGGCCTCGACCAGCGGCTCCGCCTTGATGGCGGTGGCCAGCACCGGCTCGATCTCCACCTGGCTGACGCGCATCGGCGCTTCCCGCGGCATGGAGCCGTCCTTGGCGGCGACGATCCGCTCGCGCCACTGGTCCACGCTGTCGTAGCGGAAGCGGTGGAGTTCGTGGCCGGCCAGCGTGGTGATCCAGGTGACGTCGAAGTTGTTGGCGGTGGGCACGGCCACGGCGCGCAGCTGGTCCACCACGCCCGCCTTGCGGAACAGCTCCATGCTGCGGGCATTGGTGATGTCCATCTTCGGATGGCGCGTGGTGGTGGCGTTGCGCTCCACCAGCATGCAGCGGATGCCGAAGCCGGCCAGCAGCTTTGCCAACGTCATGCCGACGGGGCCGCCGCCGGCGATCAACACGGGTACTGTCTGCATGGCGAGGCCCTCCATTTCCGCGCAGTTTCCGCCTTGTCGCGCTGACCGCAAGGGGGCAACTCTGCGGGCAAGCGATGGAGGGAATGGGCATGCAGGGCAGGCGTGGATTGCTGGCCATGGGCGCGGCGCGGGCCATGCCGGCGCGGGCGCAGGGCAGCTGGCCGGAACGGCCGCTTTCGGTGGTGAATCCCTTTGCCGCCGGCGGCTTCACCGATGGCTTCGGCCGCACCGTGTTCCAGCAGATGCAGCGCACGCTGGGCCAGCCCCTGGTGGTGGACTACCGCCCTGGTGCCGGGGCCACGCTGGGCGCTGCGCATGTCGCCCGCAGTGCGGCGGATGGCTATACGCTGCTGTACAGCCCGACCACGGCCTGGGTGCTGGCGCCCTACCTGTACAAGAGCCCCGGCTACGATCCCCTCGTGGACCTGACACCGATTGGCATCATCGCGGAGACGCCGATGGTGCTGTGCACCCGCCAGGCGCTGCCGTTCCGCGACATGGCGGCGCTGGTGGCGGCGGCGAAGCGCGAGCCGGGGAAGTACAGCATCGCCAATGCCGGCACCGGCAGCCTGCCGCACATCATGGCGGTGCTGCTGGCCAAGGAGGCGGGGGTGGAGATCAACCACGTGCCTTACCGCGGCGGTGGTCCCGCCATGAACGACCTGGTGGCCGGGCATGTCGACATCTTCTGGGAAGCCATCCCGAACGTGACCCAGCATGTTGAAGCTGGCCGCGTGCATGCGCTGATGATCAGCGGCGAAGCGCGGTCGCCAGCGCTGCCGGCGGTGCCGACGGTGGCGCAGGCCGGCTTCCCCGCGTTGAACCTGACCAGCTGGATTGCGCTGGGCGGCCCGGCCGGCGTGCCGGCGCCGGTGGTGGCGCGGCTCAACCAGGCGGTCAACGAAGCCCTGGCGGCGCCCGAGGTACGCGAGACGATGCAGCGGCTTTCCCTGGTGGCCGTCGGCGGCGCACCCGCCGTGATGGCGGAGCGGATGCGGCGCGAGGGCGCGGTCTACAAGCGCATCATCACGGAAGGACGGATGTCGTCGGAATGAAGCCGGCGGGGCGCATGGCCGCGGCCAGCGCTGCCGCCACCGGCAGGGCCGGGTTCCAGTCCCGCCCGACGATACGCTTGGACGTCACGCCGGCGGCGGCTTCGGACAAAAGCCACTGGAGCGGCGCGACCATCACATCCGGCTGGATCAGCTTGCTGCGGTCCGGCGCGGCGCGGTCCGGCACGAAGCGGGTGTTGGTGGCGCCACCGGGCACCAGCACATTGGCGGTGATGTTGTGCGGTGCGAGCTCGGCGGCCCACATGACGGTGCTGGCCTCCAGCGCCACCTTGGACGGGCCGTAGGGCGAGAAGCCAGGGTTCAGCATGGTGAAGTAGCTGGTGGTGACGGTGATGACCGCGCCGCCGCCTTGGGCGATCATGGCGGGGATGGCGCTGCGGGTCATGCGGAAGGTGCCGTTCAGGTTCACCTCCACCAGGCGGGTCCAGCTGGCTTCCGGGATTTCCCAGAAGGGCGGCGGCTCGGCCTCGCCATAGATGCTGCCCATGCCGAGGCCGGCATTGTTCAGCAGCACGTCCAGCCGGCCGAAGCGCGACAGGCAGGCGGCGACGGCGGCTTCGCACTGCGCCAGGCTGGTGATGTCGCCATGCTGGGTGGCGACGGCGCCGGGGTGGGCGGCGGCCAGGGAGGCGAGGGCGGCTTCCTCCTGCGGCAAATCCACGGCCAGCACCTGGTGGCCCTTGGCCAGCGCGGCTTCCGCCATGACGCGGCCGAGGCCGTTGGCGGCGCCGGTGATGAGGACGGTCTTGGCCATGCGCGCTACTCCGCGGTGATGTTGAGGTCGCGGATCAGTGGCCCATAGCGGGCGACATCGACGCGGATGAGGTCTCGCAGCCGTTCCGGCGTGCTGGCTTCCGGCACCTGGCCGATGGCGGCGAGCGCCCGGGTGGTCTCCGGCTGGGCCTGCCAGGCGTGCAGCGCGGCGTTCAGGCGCGGCACTTCGGCGGCCAGCGCCGTGGGGGCGAAGAGGCCGAACCAGATGCTGCCGTCGAAGCCGGGGAAGCCGAGTTCCGCCATGGCCGGGAGGTCCGGCAGGAAGGGGCTGCGCTGGTCCGTCGCCGCCGCCAGCACCCGGGCCTGGCCCGCCTGCACCAGGGGGCCGAAGGTGGTGAGGTCGGCGATCACAGCGTCCAGCCGGCCGGCGATCAGGTCCGGCGCGATGGCGCCGTAGCTGCGGTAGGGCACGTGGTTCCAGCTGATGCCGGCGGCGCGGCCGAGCAACTCGCTGGTCATGTGGCCGATGGTGCCGCTGCCGATGCTGGCGTAGCTGAGCCGGCCCGGCTGCGCCTTGGCCAGCGCGATCAGGCCGGGCAGGTCGCGCGCCGGGGAGGCGGTGGGGACGAAGACGAAATAGGGCGTGCGGGAGAGCAGGCCGACCGGCACGAAGTCACGCTCCGGCGAATAGGGCAGGCGGGCGCCGTAGAGGATGGGCGCGGTGGACATGGTGGGGGAGGAGCAGAACAGCAGCGTGTGGCCGTCCGTGCTTTTCGCCACCGCCTCGGCGCCGATCAGCGTGTTGCCGCCGGGGCGGTTCTCCGCCACCACCGGCTGCGGCAGGGCGCGGCCGAGGGCCTGGGCGGTCAGCCGGGCCAGCGCATCGCCGGCGCCGCCGGGGCCATAGGGGATGATCAGCCGCAGCGGGCGCGACGGCCAGGACTGGGCGCGGGCCAAGGCCGGGGCGGCCAGTGCCGCGAGGAGCAGGCGGCGCTTCATTCGGGGCGGATATTCGCGTCGCGGATCACCTGGCCCCATTTGCTGCGCTCGGCGCGCAGCAGGGTGGCCAGGTCGTCCGGGTTGCCGCCGAGGATGCGGGCGCCCATGGCGTCCAGCCTGGTGCGCGTCGCGGCTTCGGCCAGTTGTTCGTTGACCAGGGCGTTGAGCCGCAGCACCGCTTCCTGCGGCAGGCCCTTGGGGCCGAGCAGGCCGAACCAGCCTTCCACGCTGGCGGCGGCATAGCCGGCTTCCGCTATCGTCTGCATGGCCGGGAACAGCGCGCTGCGTTGCGGGCTGGTGACGGCGAGGCCGACCAGTTCGCCGGCCTTCAGCACCGGGGCCATGATCGCCAGGTTCTCGAACATCAGGGAGATGCGGCCGGCCATGAGGTCGGCACGGACGGCGCCGCTGCCGCGGTAGGAGACGTGCTCCATCTCGATGCCCGCGAGGCGACGGAACAGTTCGCCCTGCAAATGCTGCGCGGTGCCCATGCCGGTGGAGGCGAAGTTGATGCGGCCCGGGTTGGCGCGGGCATAGGCGACGAACTCCGCCAGGGTGCGGGACGGCAGGCTGGGGTGTTGGATCAGCACATAGGGCGTGCTGGCCACGGCGACGATGGGGGTGAAGTCGGTCTCGGGGTCGTAGCTGATGTTGGGGTAGAGTTCGCGGATCACCGCATGGGCGGAGGGCGCGAGGAGCAGCGTGGTGCCATCGGCCGGGGCGCGGGCGACGGCTTCGGACCCCACGATGCCACTGGCGCCGCCGCGGTTTTCCACCACGGCGCCGCGCGGCAGCCGGGCGGCCAGGCCTTCCGCGACCAGGCGGCCCATGACATCCGTGGTGCCGCCGGGGACATAGGCGACGATGATGCGCAGCGGCTGGGACGGCGCCCATTGCGCCTGTGCCGGCAGCGCCAGCAGCAGCGCGAGCAGGAGGTAGCGGATCATGCCGCGGCCGCGATGGCTTGCAGCAGGCTTTCCTTGCTTTCAGCCTCGACGCGCTCTGCCAGGCGGCCGCTGACGACTTCGCCTTCCAGCGAGCAGCGCAGCATCAGCCGGGCCTGGTTGGTGTCGAAATCGGCCAGCGCGATATGGCTGGTGCAGCGGTTGTCCCACAGCACGATATCGCCGACCGACCAGCGGTGGCGGTAGATGAACTCCTGCGCCGTGGCGTGCTGGTTCAGGAAGCGCAGCAGCATGGTGCCTTCCTCATCCGTCAGGCCGACGATGCCGCTGATGCGCTCATTCACCAGCAGCGACTTGCGGCCGGTTTCGGGGTGGACGCGCACCAGGGGGTGGATGACCGGCGGATTGCGGCGCTTCATCTCCGCCACATGGGCGGGGTCGCGCTTCTCGATGCCTTTTATGAGTGTGGCGTCGTGCACGCATTCCAGCGGGTCGAGGAAGGCGCGCATGGTCGGGCTCAGCGTCTCGTAGCTGAGGTAGTGGTTGGCGAAGAGCGTGTCGCTGCCGACTTCCGGCTTTTCCTTGCACAGCAGCAGGGCGCCCTTGGCCGGGCGGGTGGAATAGCTGAGGTCGGTGTGCCAGTTGCGGCCGGCGTTGCGGCTGCTGCTGGGCTTGCCCTGGATGGGCTTGGTGGTGATCAGCAGGATTTCCGGCAGGCCGGGATAGAGCGTCTCCGGCACCTGGCTTTCATGCCCATCCAGCTTGCCGAAGTTGCGGCTGAAGGCGATGTGCTGTTCCGGCGTCAGCTGCTCGGCGCCCTTGAACACCAGCACGATGTGCTTGAGCCAGGCGCTGTACAGCGTGTCCCGCGTGCTGTTGTCCAGCGGCTGGGTGAAGTCGACACCGGTGACTTCGGCGCCGGCGGCGTAGCCCAGGGGCGTGATCGAGATCATCATACGTGCACCATCCTCGGCGGGGGTGGGGAGATCGCGTCGATTTCGGACAAATCCTCGGCCGTCAGTCGCCAGCCGGTGGCGGCGACATTCTGTTCCAGCTGGGCGCGGTTGCTGGCGCCGGCGATGACGCTGGCCACGCAGGGGCGGGCGAGCAGCCAGGAGAAGGCCAGTTCCACCATGGTATGGCCTCGGGCGTCGCAGAAGGCCTGGAGCTTCTCGACCATCGCCAGGTTGGCGTCGGTCAGGAAATGGTCGCGCAGCAGCGGGGAGCTGACCAGGCGGGTGCCCTGGTTGGGCAGCGCCTCGCGCCGGTACTTGCCGGTCAGCATGCCGCTGGCCAGCGGGAAGTAGGGCAGCAGGCCCAGGCCGTAATGCTGCATCGCCTCCAACTGGCCGCTGTCGGGGTCTCGGCTGAGGACGCTGTACTCGTCCTGGCAGCTTACAATCCCGGCGCCGCCGAGTTCCCGCGCGGTCCAGACCGCATCCGCCACCTGCCACGGCGCGAAGTTGGAGATGCCGAGGTAGCGGAGTTTTCCCTGCGTCACGAGGTCCTGCATGGCGCGGAGGGTTTCCTCCAGCGGCGTCAGCGGGTCCGGGCGGTGGAACTGGTACAGGTCGATCCAGTCGGTCTTCAGCCGGCGCAGGCTGTCCTCCACCGCCTGCATCACCCAGCGCCGGCTGCCGCCGCGCCCTTCCGGCATGGCGCCGCCGAACTTGCTGGCCAGCACGATCCGCTTGCGGTCGGCGCCCAGCACGGTGCCGAGGTATTCCTCGGACCGGCCGGGATGCGGGCGGGCGTAGACATCCGCCGTGTCGAAGAAGGTGATGCCGAGATCCAGCGCCGCGGCCACCACGGCGCGGGTGCCCGCCATGTCCAGCCGACTGCCGAAATTGTTGCAGCCGAGCCCGACCTCGCTGACCAGCAGGCCGGACTTGCCGAGGTTGCGCTGCTTCACCGGAGGTACTTCCAGTCGAAGGCGCCATCGGCACGGGAGGTGACGCGGCCGACCGTGGGGGTGGGGAAGTGGATCGGCAGCAGCATGGTCGGCGTATCCGCCACGCTGGTCAAAAAGCTGCGGCGGGCGGTGGCGGCTTCCTTCGGATCCCAGTCGAAGACGGTGGACATCTCGGGGTCACGGCATTGCAGGGCGTGGTGCATCATGTCGCCCGTCACGCTGGCACGCTGGCCGCCGGAGTGGATGTTGACGCAGCAATGGCAGGGCGAATGGCCCGGCGTCGGCGTCAGGGTGATGCAGTCGTCCAGCTGGTAGTCGTCATCCACCAGCAGCGCCTGGCCGGCGGCGACCACGGGTTCGCAGTTCATCGCCCAGGTCTTGGCGCGCTTGTCGCTGGCATCCTGGCCGTTCAGCTTTTCCCAGGCGGCGTATTCGCGTTTGTGGAAGACGTATTTTGCCTTGGGGAAGGTCGGCACCCAGCGGCCGTTCTGCAGCGTGGTGTTCCAGCCGCAATGGTCGATGTGCAGGTGGGTGCAGAAGACGTAGTCGATATCCGTCAGCTTCAGGCCCAGCGCCTTGAAGCCGTCCTTCCAGGGGGTCTTGTCGAAGTCCATCGGGGCTTCCCAGCCCTTGTCCTCGCCGGTGCAGGTATCCACCAGCATGGTGTGCCTGGGCGTCTGCACCACGAAGGTCTGGTAGGTGATGACCAGCTTGCCGGTGACGGGGTCGATGCCCTCGGGGTCCATGGTGCGGAGCATGTCCGCGGCCTTCGCGGCGTCGTAGTTCAGGAACATGTCCTGCGGGGCGCGCCAGGGGCCGTCGCGCTCGATGATGCTGGAAATGGTGACGTCGCCGATCCGCAACTGCCGCATGTCTCGCTTCCCCCGTGAGTTGGGGGAAGCCTAGGACGGCAGAGCCGAAACGCAAAGGGCCGGAGCCTTGCCGGCTCCGGCCCTTCGGATGGGTGTTACCAGCGGCCGTAGCCGTAGCCGCCGTACCCCCGCGGGGCGTAGTAGGGGCGGTCCCAACCGCCATGGTGGTGCCAGGGGCGATACCCACCGTAACCATAGGCCGGCGGGGGAGGCGGGGCGTAGCGGTAGCCGCCGTAGCCGCCGCCATAACCGCCGCTGTAGCCGTAGCCACCACCGCCACCGTGGCTCCAATGGGCCTGAATGACCTGCGCCGAAGCCTGGTTCGGCGCCGAAATCCCCATCGCCACGGTCAGTGCGGCGGCGGCGAGGCTGGGAAGCAGGATACGCATGGTCGTTGTCCTCAGTGGGTCCGGGGAGCCCCGGGGCGGCGTCCGTTCGGCGCCATGGGTGGGACTATGGCAGCGGGCGGGTGTCGGCGGTTGCCCCTGGCGGTGAAGCTTTCAACACCCGGCGTTACACCGTTGTTGCTCCGGCCCGAATCCCGCCATGATGCGGCCATGACGCGCCCTGACCCGCTGCCCTACCTGAACGCCGCCGCCCTTGCGATCCGCGAGGCAACCACGCCCGCAGCCGGCTTTGCCGCGCTGGATGCGGCCTTGCAGGCCGCCTTCGGCCACGGCTTCTTCACCGTGATGGCGCATGAGGCCGCGACCGGCTGGAACCGCCGGGTGTATTCCTCGCGCCCGGTGGAATGGCCGGTGGGTGGCGGCAAGCCCAGCGAAGGGCGGCCCTTCGTGACCCAGGTGGTGCATGAAGGCCGGCCCTGGACCGGCACGGGGGCGGCGGCGATGCGCTTCGCCTACCCGGATTTCGCCGCGCTGGAGGCGGTGGGCCTGGGCAGCGGGCTGAACCTGCCGGTGCGGGCCGGCGGGGTGACGCTGGGCGTGCTGAACCTGCTGCACGCGGAAGGCTGGTATTCGCCGGCGGATGTCACCGCCGGCCTGGTGTTTGCCGGGCTGGCGGTGCCGTTGCTTCAGCGCGTTACGGCTTGAGGGCGCAGCGCACCTATGGCTTCAGGGCATACCGCCCGGGGCCGAACTGCATGATGAAGCCAAGCCCGACCATGACCGAGATGTTCTTGAAGAAGCTCATGGTCTGGCCGAACTGCGCCTGACCGGAAAACTCCCAGAAGCGGTGCGCAAGGACGATGGTGCAGAGGGTGTAGATGATGAGGCCGAGTGCGGCCCAGCGGGTGAACAACCCGATGACGACCAGCACCGGCAGGATCAGCTCGAACCCGATGGCCAGCCAGACGGCGATGCCCGGCATCGGTGTGCCCAGGTTGCCCAGCATGGTCACGGTGCCCGCGACGTTGCCGAACTTGGCCCAGCCGCTGATCGGGAAGATGACCACCAGCAGGATGCGGGCGATGAGCAAATAGAGGTCGAAATTGGCCGCCTCGGCGCGGCTGCTGGTGCTGGACATCGGGGCCTCCTGGCAAACGTGGCCGAGAGCTTAACCAGGAGTTTCGTGCAACGGCAACGGCGGCAAGGGGTCAGTCCCGTGGTGGCGCCACCGCGTGCTCGCGCAGCACGGCGCCGGTGTTGGGGTCTACCTCCTTCAGCAGCACGTCGTAGCTCCACAGGTAGGCAAGGTGGCGCAGCACCAGGCGGGCCTCCTTTTCCTCCAGCGTGCGGCCGTGCAGGACGCGGTGCTCCAGGATCAGCCGGCGGTCGCCGGAGAGGTCGACGTCCACCACCTGGATGTCGGGTTCGGTCCAGGCCGGGTCGTATTGCCGGGCCAGCGCCTGGCGCACCCGGCGATAGCCGCGTTCGTCATGCACCGCGTCCACCCGCAGCGCCGGCTTGCCGCTGTCGTCAGACAGATGGAACAGCCGCAGCTTGCGGATCAGGTGCGGCGAGAGGAATTGCAGGATGAAGCTCTCGTCGCGGTATTCCGCCCAGGCTTCCCGCAGCACTGGCATGGCGTCGCCGCAGCCGGCGATGTCGGGGAACCATTCCTGGTCCTCCTCGGTCGGGTGTTCGCAGATGCGCTCGATGTCCTGCATCATCGCGAAGCCCAGAGCATAGGGGTTGATGCCGGAATAGCGGGGGTCGTCGAATTCCGGCTGCATGATGACGCTGCTGTGGTTGTGCAGCACCTCCAGCATGGCGCCGTCGCTGATGCGGCCCTGTTCGTGCAGGCGGTTGAGGACGCGGTAGTGGGTGTAGGTGGCGCAGCCCTCGTTCATCATTTTTGTTTGCCGCTGCGGGTGAAAATACTGGGCGACGTTGCGGACGATGCGGACGATCTCGCGCTGCCAGGGGGCCAGGCGCGGGGCGGATTTCTCCAGGAAATAGAGCAGGTTTTCCTGCGGCAATTGGAGCAGCGAACGGCGACGCTCAAGTTCGCTCGGCGGCACATGCGCCTGGGTCTTGCCCGGCACGGTGCGCCACAGGTCGTTGAAGCGCTCGGCGTCGTACTCACGGCGCTCGCGCTCGCGCAACTCCTCGGTGCGCAGGTCCGGCACGCGGCGCTGGCGCTGGCGATGCACGCCCTGGCTCATCAGCGCATGGGCGGCGTCCAGAGTGCGTTCCACCGCCACCTCGCCGAAGCGTTCCTCGGCCCGGGCGACGAAGTTCTTGGCGAACTCCAGGTAGTCCAGGATGCCCTTGGCATCCGTCCAGTCCTTGAAGATGCGGTTGTTCTTGAAGAAGTGGTTATGACCGAAGGCCGCATGGGCGATGACCAGCGCCTGCAGGGTCGCGGTGTTCTCCTCCATCACGTAGCTGACGCAGGGGTCGGAGTTGATGACGATCTCATAGGCCAGGCCGCGCAGGCCCTTGCGGTAAAGCGCCTCATGCTGGGCGAAGTGCTTGCCGAAGGACCAGTGCTTGTAGAACAGCGGCAGGCCGGTGCTGGCATAGGCGTCCAGCATCTGCTCGCTGCTGATCACCTCGATGCGGTTGGGGTAGACGCTGAGGCCCATTTCGCCCAGCGCGATTTCCTCGCAGGCATCATGGATGCGGCGCAGCGTCTCGAAATCCCATTCGCTGCCTTGGTAGAGAAGGAGGTCGCTCGCTTGCGAGCGCGGGCTATTCTCGCTCTCCGGCGAGCGGGGGCTCAATGTTCCGGCGCTCATGCGGTGGCCTCCTCGGTCAGCCCGCGCTTGCGGAAGAGTTCGCGGAAGACGGGGAAGATTTCGCGCCGGTTGCGGACGCGCTTCATCGCCATCGGGGCGCCGGAGGCGACGAGCTGTTCATAGGTGCGCCACAGGTCGGTGGCGCCGCGGGGGAAGCCGGGCATGCCGTGCTCGCCGTCGCGGCCGACCTCGATATAGGCGTAGTATTGCACCGCCGGCAGGATGTGTTCCAGCAACAGGCGGGCGGTGCGCGTGCTGTCGCCGGCGGCGTTGTCGCCGTCGCTGGCCTGGGCGGCGTAGATGTTCCATTCGGCCGGTGGGAAGCGGGCCTCGATGACCTTGCGCATTTCCTCCAGCGCGGTGGAGACCAGCGTGCCGCCGGTTTCCCGGCTGTGGAAGAAGGTCTGCTCGTCGACCTCCTTGGCCTCATGCGTGTGGCGGATGAAGACGACCTCTACTTGTTTGTAGCGCCGCTGAAGGAACAAATAGAGCAACATGTAGAAGCGCTTGGCCAGGTCCTTCATGTCCTCGGTCATGCTGCCCGACACATCCATCAGGCAGAACATCACCGCCTGCGCCACGGGGCGCGGCACCGGCTCGAACCGGCGGTAGCGCACGTCGATCGGGTCGATGTACGGAATGCGCTGGCTGCGGCGCAGGGCACGGTCCAGCTGGGCGCGGAGTTCCGGGATGTCACCCTCGGGGTCGCCGAGGGCTTCGAGGCGCGCGATCTCGGCTTCGAACTGCGCGATGCTTTCGGGCTTCGGCCGCTTCAGCGCGATGCGGCGCGACAGGCTGTTGCGCAGCGTGCGCGACAGCGAAAGATTGGCCGGCGAGCCGCTGGAGGTGTAGCCGGCGCGGCGGAAGGCCGGGTCCACCAGCTGCGCCAGGCGGCGCTTGGCCAGGTCGGGCAGCTCAAGATCGTCCAGGAACAGCTCCAGGAACTCCTCGCGGCTAAGGACGAAGCGGAAGCTGTCCTCGCCGCCGCCGTCGTCGCTGCCCTCATTGCCGGAGCCGCCGCCGCCACCGCCGGGCGGGCGCTGGATTTCATCGCCCTCGCGGTATTCCTTGTTCCCGGGCAGCACATGTTCGCGCATGCCGCCCTGGCCCAGGCTGAAGCTGGGCTCACGCACGCCATGCATGGGTATGCTGACCTCGCCGCCACCGTCAGCGCCGCGGATGTCCCGCTGGGCGCTGCTGTCCCGCACCGCGTCCTGGATCAGCGCCTTGGCGCGGCGCAGGAAGCGTTGGCGGTTCGGCAGGCTCTTGCCTTTCGGGTTGAGCCTGCGGTCCAGGATCTCCATGGCGGTCCTATCAGCCGGCCTGCTTGACGCGCATGTACCATTCCACCAGGCGTCGCACCTGCCGTTCGGTGTAGCCGCGCTCCGTCATGCGGGCGACGAAGTCGCTGTGCTTCTTTTCGGTGTCGCTGTCCTTCTTGCTGCCGAAGCTGATCACCGGCAGCAGGTCTTCAACTTGTGAGAACATGCGCTTCTCGATCACCTCGCGCAGCTTCTCGTAGCTGGTCCAGCGCGGGTTCTGGCCGCCGCGATTGGCCCGCGCCCGCAGCGCGAACTTCACCACCTCATTCCGAAAGTCCTTGGGGTTGGCGATGCCCGCGGGCTTTTCGATCTTGGTCAGTTCCTGGTTGAGCAGGTCGCGGTTCAGCATCTGCCCGGTGTCGGGGTCCTTGTAGTCCATGTCCTCGATCCAGGCGTCGGCGTAGGACACGTAGCGGTCGAACAGGTTCTGGCCGTATTCGCTGTAGGATTCCAGGTAGGCCTTCTGGATCTCGTTGCCGATGAACTCGGCGTAGCGCGGCGCCAGCTCGCCCTTGATGAACTCCAGCAGGCGCTTCTCGGTCTCCTCGGCGTATTGCTCGCGCCGGATGGACTGCTCCAGCACGTACATCAGGTGCACCGGGTCGGCGGAGATCTCGGTGGTGTCGTGGTTGAAGGTGGCGGCCAGCACCTTGAACGCGAAGCGCGTGCTGGTGCCCTCCATGCCCTCGTCCGGGCCGGCGGCGTCGCGGTATTCCTGCATCGTCTTGGCGCGCGGGTCGGTCTCCTTCAGGCTTTCGCCGTCGTAGACGCGCATCTTGGCGAAGAGGTTGCTGTTCTCGTGCTTGCGCAGGCGGGACAACACGCTGAACTTGGCCAGCATCTCCAGCGTCGCCGGCGCGCAGGGGGCCGCGGCCAGCTCGCTGCTGCTGACCAGCTTGGCGTAGATCTTCTGCTCCTCGGTCGCCCGCAGGCAGTAGGGCACCTTGATGACGTAGATGCGGTCGATGAAGGCTTCGTTGTTCTTGTTGTTCTTGAAGGTCTGCCACTCGCTCTCGTTGGAGTGGGCCAGGATGATGCCGGTATAGGGCAGGGCGCCGATATTCTCGGTGCCGATGTAGTTGCCTTCCTGCGTCGCGGTCAGCAGCGGGTGCAGCATTTTTATCGGTGCCTTGAACATCTCGACGAACTCCAGGATGCCCTGGTTCGCGCGGTTCAGGCCGCCGGAGAAGCTGTAGGCGTCCGGGTCGTTCTGCGGGAAGACCTCCAGCTTGCGGATGTCCACCTTGCCGACCAGGCTTGAGATGTCCTGGTTGTTCTCGTCACCTGGTTCGGTCTTGGCGATGCCGATCTGGCGCAGGCGAGAGGGCCGCACCTTGGCGACGCGGAACCTGGTGATGTCGCCGCCGAACTCGTCCAGGCGCTTGATGCACCAGGGGCTCATCAGCCCGTTCAGGCGGCGGCGCGGAATGCCGTAGCGTTCCTCCAGCGCTGCACCCATTGTCTCGGGGTTGAACAGGCCGAGCGGGCTTTCGAACACCGGCGAGAGATCGTCGCCGGCCTTCAGCACATAGATCGGCTCCTGCTCCATCAGCGCCTTCAGGCGCTCCGCCAGGCTGGACTTGCCGCCGCCGACGGGGCCGAGCAGATAGAGGATCTGCTTGCGCTCCTCCAGCCCCTGCGCCGCGTGGCGGAAGAAGCCGACGATGCGCTCGATCGTCTCCTCCATGCCGTAGAACTCGGCGAAGGCGGGGTAGCGGCGGATGGTGCGGTTCAGGAAGATGCGGCCGAGGCGGGCTTCCTTGGCGGTGTCCACCACCTCGGCCTCGCCGATGGCGGCCAGGATGCGTTCGGGCGCGCTGGCGTAGCGGCCGGGGTCGGTGCGGCAACCTTCCAGGAACTCGGCCAGCGACATGTCGGCGTCGCGGCGTTGTTCATAGGCGCGGGAGTATTCTGAGAAGATATCGGTGATCATGCTCATCGGCCGCTCCTGCAGCGATGCTGGCCAAGCGCGTCGGAACCATTCTCCGTTCGCGTCAACCGCACCGGATAACCATGTTGTGCTGCCCTGAACCGGCGCAAGAGCGCGGGAAAACGTGCGTCCATTCGCCATCGACCATCGTCGCAGGCGCCGGTTCGCGGGCAGCGAAGGGGGTACGCCAGACCATGCGCAACGCATTCCGGCGCTGCGCAAGAACGCTCAACCGCACACCGCGTTTCTCTCCCGCGTGCGAAGCGTCTCGCGGCCTTCGGCAATGGCCGATTTGGGCCGCCCGGTTCGCAACTGCAGTCGCCTTCTGCGGCGAATGAAGGTGGCCTGTGCCAGCCATGCGAGAACCTCGCAACACGCAGGCATGGTGACCGAACGCGAAGCGCGAATGCAACTGTAATCGTCGTCCGGATCGGCGCTGCGCGCGGCTGTGGTTGCGGCCAGGCGCGGCGGTAGCGACGCCGCGTTTCAGCCGCAATCGCTACTCAGGCTGAATGCCCGCAAGGGCAACCGCACGCTGGGCCGCGGCCTCCTCCGTGCGGATCAGCGCCGCCAGCGACTCCGGCGTTCCACCGCCGGCGGTGGCCGCCTGCAACGCCAATTGCTCCCGCGTTTCGGGCCGCAGCAGCGCAGCGTTCAACGCGGTGTTGATCCGTGAGATCGCCGTCGCCGGCGTGCCGCTGGGGGCGACCAGCGAAAACCAAGCGGTGACGGAAAGGCCGGGGCGGCCCTGTTCATCCATGGTCGGCACATTCGGCAGCAGGGCGGAGCGTTGCGCCGAACTGACCGCCACGGCGCGCAGCTTGCCGTCGCGCAGCAGCGGCAGCGGCGGCGAGAGCTGGTCCACGGCGTAGTCTATATGCCCTGCCATCAGGTCCGTCAGCATGGGTACACTGCCGCGATACCCCGCATGCACCGCCTGAGCGCCGACCGCGGCCTGAAACAGGGCATTTGTCAGGTGGCCGGTGGTGCCGACGCCGGGGCTGCCGGTGCGCAGCTGGCCGCCCTTCAGCAGCGCTTCCAACTCCCCCAGGGTCCGCGCCGGCAGGTCCGGCCGCACCATGACCACGTTCGGCACCACGGCGATCAGGCCGATGGGGGCGAAGGCGGTGCGGCTGTCGAACGGCATGGTCTTGAACAGCCAGCGGTTCAGCGCCAGCGGGCCAGGCGAACCCAGCAGCAAGGTATGGCCATCCGGTTCCGCCCGGGCGGCGGCTGCGGCGGCGATGTTGCCGGTGGCGCCGGGCAGGTTCTCCACCACCAGGGGCTGGCCCAGCATGGGACCCAGCTTCTCGGCGGCCAGGCGGGCCATGATGTCGGTGGTGCCGCCGGGGGCGAAGCCGACCAGCAGGCGAATGGGGCGGGATGGCCACGCCTGGGCCAGGGCCGGGGCGGCCAGAAGCCCACCCGTGGCGGCCAGCAAGGCCCGCCGTGCCATCCATGCCATGGCCATCCCCCATTTCATCTTGGCCAGCGGGCGCAACTCTCCCGCTGGCGAGAACAGACTAGGAACGCGCGGCGCTTCCTGTCAACAACAATCCGTCTTCCGCGCGGAAGCGGGAATTAGTCGTCCGGGTGGACGACGCTGCCGGCCAGGGTGCCGCCGTCGATGACGAAGCTCTGGCCGGTGGTGAAGCTGCCGGCGGGCGCCGCCAGGAACACCGCGGCGCCGGCGATCTCGTCCGGCTCGCCGATGCGCTGCAACGGCGTGTCCCGCGTGCGCTTCTTGTACAGCACCGGGTTTTCCCACAGGGCGCGGGCGAAGTCGGTGCGGACCAGGCCGGGGGCGATGCAGTTGGCGCGGATGTTCTTCGGCCCGTGCTCCACCGCCAGGTTGCGCGCCAGCTGGATGTCGGCCGCCTTGGTGATGGCGTAGGTGCCCAGCATCTGGCTGCCGCGATAGCCGCCGATGGAGGACACGATGATGATGGAGCCGCCGCCGCGCTGTTCCATGCTGGGGATGCACATGTGCGACAGCCACATGTTGGACTTCACGTTGGTCGCCATCATCTTGTCGAAGATGTCGTCCGGGATGGCGGTCATGCTGCCGTAGTGCGGGTTGATCGCGGCATTGGCCACCAGGATGTCGACGCCGCCATAGGCCTTCAGCGTTTCGTCCACCAGGTTCTGCAACTCAGGCTTGCGGCCGATGTTGCAGGCCACCGCGATGGCCTCGCCGCCCTTGGACTTGATGCCGTCCACGACTTCCTGGCAGACGTCCAGCTTGCGGCTGGCGACCACCACCTTGGCGCCGTGCTCGGCCATGCGTTCGGCAATGGCGCGGCCGATGCCTTTGCTGCCGCCGGTGACGATGGCGACCTTTCCGCTGAGGTCGAACAGGGTTGGGCCGGGCATTGGTGCTTCCTCCATGAAGATTGTCGGTGATTGTCCGGGGCAGGGTTGCCTGCCGTCAAGCCGGGGGCGAAACTCGGGGCATGACGACGACCGAGAATGACCTCCCCTGGGCCGTGCCGCTGGCTGGCGCCTCCAACCTGCGCGACCTCGGCGGTTACCAGGTGCTGGATGGGCGGCGTGTCCGCTTTGGCCGCATCTTCCGTTCAGCCACGCTGGCCAACCTGACCGAGGCCGATGTGGCTGAAGTGCGCACGCTGGGGCTGCGCACCGTCTGCGACCTGCGCGGGGTGGAGGAGGCGGCGCATCGGCCGAGCCGGCTGCCCGAGGGGGCGGAGCGCGTGGCGCTGCCGATAGAACCCACCGTGGGCGCCAGCCTGGCGGACCTGATGCGGCGGGAGCAGGCGACGGGCGAGGATGTGGTGGACCTGCTGCGGCGGGCCTACCTGGACTACGTGACCACCTATCTGCACCGCTACCGCGAGATGTTCGACCTGCTGCTGCAACCGGAACGCCAGGCGCTGCTGTTCCATTGCTCCGCCGGCAAGGACCGCACCGGCATCGGCGCCGCGCTGATCCTGACCGCGCTGGGCGCCAGCCAGCAGACCATCATGGCGGACTACGTGGCGACCGACCGGTTGTGGCGGAAGGACTTCCCGATGCCGCCGGGGTCGCCGAAGCCGCTGGCGGATGCGCTGTATGGCACCCACCCCGCGCTGCTGGAGGCGGCGATGAGCACGGCGGTGGCACCCTTCGGCGATGTCGCGGTGCTGCTCGACCAGGGCCTGGGGCTGGGCGGTGGCCGGCTGGAGCGGCTGCGCGACCTGCTGCTGGAATAGCATCTTTGGCGGACGGATTCACGGCTCCGGGCCCTGCGGCCCTTTGCCGATCCGGCCGCAGCTACACCATGTAGTTGCCGCCGTTGATGTGCCAGCACTGCCCCGTTACCCAGGCGGCGGCATCCGAGCAGAGGTAGACCGCCAGGCTGGCGATTTCCTCTGGCGTGCCGAGGCGCGGGATGGGGAAGCCCTTCACGATCTCCGCCAGTTCCGCATCCGTGTTGCCATAGCGTGGCTGGGCGGTGTCGCTGGTGCCGGGCGCGATGGCGTTGACGCGGATGCCCTGCGGCGCCAGGGCGAGGGCCATGCTGCGGGTGATGCCGATGATGCCGTTCTTGCTGGCGCTGTAGTGCACGCCCAAGGGCGCGCCGCGGACCGAGGAGGAGGAGAGGTTGACCATGGCCCCGCCATGGCACGCCGCCACCATGGCCCGCGCCACCGCCTGGCCAGTGAAGGCGCTGCCCTTCAGGTTCACGCTGTGCACCGCGTCCCACTGCGCTTCCTCCATGTCGAGGAAGGTTGTGCGCGGGAAGATGCCGGCGTTGTTGACCAACGCATCCAGCCGGCCCAGCGCGGCCAGCGCATCCCGCACGATGCCCTGGCAGCCCGGCACGGTGCCGACGCTGCCCTGCACCAAGGCGGCGCGGCGGCCATGGCCGCGCACGCCTGCCGCCACGCGCTCGGCGGCGGCCAGGTCGTCCAGCCAGTTCACCGCCACATCATAGCCGGCGGCGGCGAAGGCCAGCGCGCAGGCGGCGCCGATGCCCTGCTGCGCGCCAGTGACCAGTACGACCTTGTTGCTCATCGCGCCAGCAGCTCCCTGTAGCGGGCCAGCATGCGCGGGCCTTCGGGGCCGGCACGGGTGGCCCATTCCTCGGTCTGCCGCGCCCCGATGGCGCGCAGTTGGCCGAGCAGTTCCGGGCTGGCAGTCGCAACTTCCATGCCGCGGTTGCGCAGGCGGCCGACCATCTCCTCCTCGGCCTGTTTGGCGAAGTCCAGGCCGCGGACCTGGGCGCGGGCGGCGGATTGCAGCACGGCCTGCTGGTCGGTCTGGGACAACGCGTTGAAGGCGCGGGCGTTGACGAAGACGGCGTTGCGGGTGCGCATGCCGCCGACATCGGTGAAGTGGCGGGCGAAGTCCCAGGCGCTGGTATCCACGCCCGTGGGTGCCGAGGTGAACATCACATTGACCACATTGGTGGCAAAGGCCTGCGGGATTTCCGCCACCTGCACCGTGACCGGCGTGGCACCCAGCAGTTCCGCGAAGCGCGTGGTCAGCACGTTGAACACGCGGAAGCGGCTGCCCTTCAGCTGGTCAAGCTCGGTCAGCGCTTGGCGGGTGTAGAAGGCCTGGCTGGTCCAGGGCACCATGTAGAGCAGGCGCAGGCCGCTGCGCTCGAAGCGCTGCTGGATGAAGGGCAGGGTGGCCTGGTGCAGCGCCCCCGCGCGTTCCCAATTGTCGGCCAGGAAGGGCACGCTGTCCACGTCGAAGAAGGGGTCCTCGTTGCCGAAGGCGGAGAGCAGGACCTCCCCCAGCTGGACCTGGCCGGTCTGCGCCGCGCGCTTGATCTGCGGCAGCGGCAGCAGGCTGGCATTGACGTGCAACTGCACGCCGATGCGGCCTTCGGTGGTCTTCTCGATATCCTCGATGAAGGCGCGGATGTTGCGGGTGTGGTAGTTGGCCTCGGCATAGGGGGTGGCCATGACCCAGCGGGTGGGGGCCTGCCCCTGGGCCGCGGCCGGGCCGGCGGGCATGACACCGCCCAGCAGCATGGCGCCCAGCAGGGCCCCGAGTGAACGACGCATGGATGGTCCTCCCGTTTCTTGTGGCCGCAGTCTCCGGCGGTTTCGGCCCCGCTTGCAAGGCCCCCCTGGACCGTACCGCCCCGGCCGCTACAGTCCCGTGCCGATGTTGAGAGCGATGAGAGCATGAAGCTGCCGCAGTCGCCGGGTTTCCGGCTGGATGGCAAACGGGCGTTGGTCAGCGGCGCCGGGCGCGGCATTGGCCTGGCGGCGGCGGTGGCCCTGGCGGAAGCCGGCGCGGCGGTAACCCTGCTGGCCCGCAGCGATGGCGAGATCGGCGCGGCGGCCGAGGCGATCCGCGCCGCCGGCGGGGCGGCCGATACGCTGGTGCTGGACGTGACCGACCTGGCCGCCCTGCGCCAGGCGCTGGCGGCGCGGCCGGCCTACCATGCCTTCCTCAACAATGCCGGCACCAACAAGCCCGCGCATTTCCTGGACGTGACCGAGGCGGATTTCGACCTGGTGATGGAGCTCAATCTGCGCGCCGCCTTCTTCGCCGCCCAGGCCGTGGCGCGGCGGATGCGGGTGGATGGCGTCGCCGGCTCCATCATCAATGTCAGCTCCCAGATGGGCCATGTCGGCGGGCCCAACCGCAGCGTCTATTGCGGCAGCAAATGGGCGATGGAGGGCTGGACCAAGGCCGCCGCGATAGAGCTGGCGCCATTTGGGATCAGGGTGAACACGCTGGGGCCGACCTTCATCGAGACGCCACTGACAAAGCCGTTCTTCGAGAAGCCGGAGTTCAAGGACTGGGTGCTGAGCAAGATCAAGCTGGGGCGGATCGGCCAGGTGACGGACCTGATGGGGCCGGTGGTGTTCCTGGCGTCCGAGGCCTCGGCGCTGATGACCGGCAGCGCCCTGGTCGTGGACGGCGGCTGGACGGCGGAGTAGGTGATGCGAAGCGTAGGGGAGAGTTGAGATGGCGCGCTGGCTGAAGCAGAGCATCGCGGCGGGGGAAAAGGCGGCGGCCAATGCGGCGGTGCGCGCCACGGTGGAAGCGCTGCTGGAGGATGTGGCAACCCGCGGCGATGAGGCCGTGCGCGAGATGTCCATCAAGTTCGACGACTGGGACCGCGAGGACTACCGGCTGAGCCGCGCCGAGATCGAGGAATGCCTGGCGCAGTTGCAGCCGCGCGACCTTGAAGACATTAAATTTGCCCAGGCGCAGGTACGCAACTTCGCCAAGCACCAGAAGGCCGCGCTGAAGGATATCGAGGTGGAGACGCTGCCGGGCGTGGTGCTGGGGCACAAGAACATCCCGGTGCAGTCGGTGGGCTGCTATGTGCCGGGCGGGAAGTACCCGCTGCTGGCTTCCGCGCATATGTCGGTGGTGACGGCGAAGGTGGCGGGCGTGCCGCGCATCGTGACCTGTGCGCCGCCATTCAACGGCCGGCCGGCGCCGGCGATTGTCGCGGCGCAGCACCTGGCCGGGGCGGATGAGATCTATTGCCTCGGCGGCGTGCAGGCGGTGGCAGCGATGGCCATCGGCACCGCCAGCATCCCCGGCGTGGATATGCTGGTGGGGCCAGGCAATGCCTATGTGGCGGAAGCCAAGCGGCAGTTGTTCGGGCGCGTCGGGATCGACCTGTTTGCCGGGCCGACGGAGACGCTGATCATCGCCGACGAGACGGTGGATGCGGAACTCTGCGCCACCGACCTGCTGGGCCAGGCCGAACACGGCCCGACCAGCCCGGCGATATTGCTGACCAACTCGCAGAAGTTGGCCAAGGAGACGATGGCGCAGGTGGACAAGCTGCTGGCCATTCTGCCCACCGCCGCCGTGGCGAAGCAGGCCTGGGAAGCCTATGGCGAGGTGATCGTCTGCGACAGCTTCGACGAGATGGTGGAGCAGGCGGATCGCATTGCGTCCGAGCATGTGCAGGTGATGACCAGCGACGACGACTTCTTCCTGCGCAAGATGAAGAATTACGGCGCGCTGTTCCTCGGGCCGCGCACCAACGTGGCCTATGGCGACAAGGTCATCGGCACCAACCACACGCTGCCGACCCAGGGCGCGGCGCGCTACACCGGCGGGCTGTGGGTGGGCAAGTTCCTGAAGACCGTGACCTACCAGCGCGTCACCACGGACGAGGCGAGCGCGATGATCGGCGCCTATTGCTCGCGGCTCTGCGCGCTGGAAGGCTTTGCCGGGCATGGCGAGCAGGCCAATGTGCGGGTGCGGCGATATGGCGGGCGCAACGTGCCCTATGGTGGAGCGGCGGACTGACCCATGGCCTTTGACCTTCTGCTGAAGAATGCGCGCCTGGCCGACGGCACGGCGACCGATATCGGCGTTGTCGGCGGCAAGATTTCCGCGCTGGCGGCCAATCTCGGCACCGATGCGCGCGAGATGTACGACTGCGGCGGGCGGCTGGTGTCGCCGGGCTTTGTCGAGACGCATATCCACCTGGACAAGACCTGCACGATCGACCGCTGCGCCTGCGAGACCGCGCGGTTTCCGCACCAGGCGATGGAGCGGACCCGCGCGATAAAATCCACCTTCACGGTGGAGGATGTGACCAGCCGCGCCCGGCGCACGCTGGAGAAGTGCATCATGCACGGCGCCACCGTGATGCGGACGCATGCGGAGGTGGACCCGGGTGTCGGCCTGCGCGGGCTGGACGGCGTGAAGGCGCTGATCGAGGAGTACAAGTGGGCCATCGACATCGAGATCTGCGTGATGCCGCAGGAGGGACTGACCAACAACCCCGGCACCGATGAGCTGATGGTCGCGGCGCTGGAGAATGGCGCGACCGTGGTCGGCGCGGCGCCGAGCTACGACAGCGACCCGGCAGCGCAGATCCACCGCGTGTTCGAGCTGGCGCGGCGCTACGGCTACGACATCGACATGCATGCGGACAGCGGCAGTTCGGCCGCGCATCTGGACGTGTTGCTGGTCTGCGACCTGGCCGAGAAGTACGGCTATGAGGGCCGCGTCGCAATTGGCCATGGCACCAAGCTTTCGGTCATGCCGGCGGAAGACCTGGCGGTGGTGGCCAAGCGCATGGCCAATGCCGGCGTGGCGCTGACCGTGCTGCCGGCCACCGACATGTATCTCGGCGGACGCGAGAAGGACCACCGCGTCGAGCGCAGCGTGGCCGATGGCAACCGGCTGCTGCGCATGGGGGTGAACTGCAACCTCAGCAGCAACAACATCCTCAACGCCTTCACGCCAATGGGCGACGGGCAGTTGATCCGCATGGCCAACATGTATGCCAACGTGGTGCAGCACGCGATGCCGGACGACCTGGCGGAGACCTGGACCATGCTGACCACCAACAGCGCCAAGCTGCTGCGTCGCAAGGGCTACGGCATCGCGGTCGGCAACGACGCCGACCTGGTGGTGGTGGACGCGCCCGACCCCGTGGCGGCGATCCGTGAGATCGCGCCGACATTGACGGCCTTCAAGCGTGGCCGCCGTACCTACACCCGCGCAGCCCCCTTGCTGCATCGCCCGGAATAAGCATATGGCAACGCAACGCCTCGGCATCATCATGCATGGTGCCACCAGCCGCATCGGCACCACGCAGCACCTGATGAACAGCCTGGTGCCGATCATGCAGGAGGGCGGCCTGCCGCTGGCCAATGGCGACCGGCTGATGCCTGACCCGATCCTGCTCGGCAGAACGCCGGAGAAGATGGCGGCGCTGGCTGCGCGGCTTGGCATCAAGCGCTGGAGCACGGATATCGACGCCTGCCTGGCCGACAAGAACGACGCGTTGTTCTTCGAGTGCGCTTATGGCGGCAACCGGGTTGAGCTGGCGCGGCGCGCGATTGCGGCGGGCAAGCACATCTACCTGGAAAAGCCGGTGGCGGAGAGCATGGCCGGGGTGCTGGCGCTGCGCGACACAGCGGAAGCCGCCGGCGTCAGCCACGCCGTGATGCAGGACAAGATCCACCTGCCGGGCCTGGCCAAGCTGAAGACGCTGCTGGACATGGGCTACTTCGGCAAGATCCACGGCATGCGGCTGGAGTTCGGCTGGTGGGTGTTCGACGGCGAGCACATCCCGGCGCAGCGCACCAGCTGGAACTACAAGAAGGCGCTGGGCGGCGGCCTGGTGCTGGATATGTTCCCGCACTGGCGCTACGTGATCGAGCATCTGTTCGGCCGCCCCACTGCTGTCACGGCGCGCATCAACACCGCGCAGCCGAAGCGTTGGGACGAACAGCACCAGCCCTACGACGTGGATGTCGAGGATGAGGTGCGCTCGATCGTCGAGTTCGAGAGCGGGTTGGTCGGCGAGGTTTTCTCTTCGTGGGCCACGCGCATCCGGCGCGACGACATGCTGGTGGTGAGCGTGGATGGCGACAAGGCCAGCGCGCACGCCACGCTGCATGACTGCTTCGTGCAGACCATCGGCACCACGCCCAAGCCGGTGTTTCCGGTGCAGGCGCCGCAGAGCATGGACTTCTTCAGCCAGTGGCAGAAGGCGCCGGACCTGGTGCCGTTCAAGAACAGCTATCGCCAGGCGTGGGAACTGTTCCTGCGCCACCTGGCGGAAGGCACGCCCAACACCGCCAGCCTGTTACAGGCGGCGCGCGGCTTGCAACTGATCGAAGCCTGCTACGAGAGCCACCGCGACCGCCGGTGGGTGGAGATGCCTGCGCTATGAGCACCGTTACTGATCGTCGCCAGCGCCTGCGCGCGGTGCTGAATGGCAGCGTCTGCGTCCATCCGGGTTCGGTGTGGGACCCGATGTCGGCGCGCATCGCCGAGGATATCGGTTTCGAGGTCGGCATGTTCGCGGGGTCCACCGCATCGCTGGCGGTGCTGGGCGCACCGGACCTCATCGTGGTGACGTTGACCGAGTTTGCCGAGCAGTGCCGGCGCATCTGCCGCGCGGTCAGCACCATGCCGCTGATGGTGGATGCAGACCACGGCTACGGCAACGCGCTGAATGCGATGCGGACGGTGCAGGAAGTGGAGACCGCCGGCGTTTCCGGCATGACGCTGGAAGACACCGTGCTGCCGCGCCCCTTCGGCGACGGCAAGGTGGTGCTGCACAGCATCGAGGAAGGCCTGGGCAAGGTGAAGGCCGGGCTGGCGGCGCGGGATGACGCCGGCTTCGTCATCGTGGCGCGCACCAGCGCGGTGCAGGTCACCGGCATTGCCGATGCGGTGGAGCGGGCGCGCGTGTACTCCGCTTCCGGCGCTGACGCGCTGTTCTTCACCGGCGTGAAATCGCGCGCCGAGTTGGACGCAATCAGTGCCGTGGCGACGCTGCCGATCATCCTCGGCGGCATGGAGACGGCTGACATGCGCGACCGCGAGTATCTTGCTTCGCGCGGCGTGCGCATTGCGTTGCAGGGGCACCAGCCGATCCAGGCGGCGCAACGCGCGGTGTTCGAGACGTTGAAGGCGCTGCGCGATGGCGTGCAGCCGAAGGATCTGGCGGGCATGCCCGCGTCGGAGCTGATGCCGCGGATTACCCGCGACGACGACTACAAGCGCTGGACCAAGGCATACCTGGGCGGCTGACGAGGAAATCCGAGCATGATGAACGAACCTGACCACCAATACCTGACGCTGCACGAGTTCGTCAGCGAGGCGAAGCGCCGCGTGACGCCGGGCACCTGGGACTATCTGGTTGGCGGCACCGAGACCGAGACGACGGTGCTGCGCAACCGCATGGCGCTGGACATGCAGGCCTTCCGCCCGCGCGTGCTGCGGGATGTGTCTGATATCGACACGTCGGGGACGTTCTTCGGCAAGAAGATCAGCATCCCCGTGGCATTGGCGCCGGTGGGTGGGCTGGAGAATTTTGACCCCGAGGGCGGCGCCCCGGCGGCGCGGGCGGCGAAGAAGTTCGGCGTGCCGACCATCGTCTCCAGCGTCAGCGCGCCGGGGTTGAAGCTGATGGCGGAAGCGACCGGCGACGGGCCGAACGTGTTTCAGCTGTACGTGCGCGGCGACTATGCCTGGTGCGACGACATCGTGAAGCAGGCCATCGACGCCGGCTACGATGCCTTCTGCCTGACGGTCGATACCGCGATCTACAGCCGGCGCGAGCGCGACATCGCCAAGCGCTTCGTCAAGCCGTGGCGGGCGCGCGCCGTGGGGCACAGCTTCCAGGCCGGGCTGAACTGGGACTACGTGCGCCACTTCAAGCAGAAGTTCCCGAGCGTGCCGCTGGTGCTGAAGGGCATCGCCACCGCCGAAGACGCCGGCATGGCCTGCGACCATGGTGTGGATGTGGTCTATGTCTCCAATCATGGCGGGCGCCAGCTGGACCATGGACGTGGTTCGCTGGAAGCGCTGCCGGAAGTGGTGAAGGCCGTCGGCGGCCGCGCGAAGGTGTGGATGGATGGCTCCATCAGCCGCGGCAGTGACGTCGTGAAGGCGATGGCGCTGGGTGCCGACATGGTGGCGGTGGGCCGGCTGTATTGCTACGGCCTGGCCGCCGCTGGCGAGGACGGCGTGCAGCGCGTGCTGGAACTGCTGCAGACCGAGATCCATGAGGTGCTCGGCCTGCTCGGCGTCTCGCGCTTCGCCGACCTGCATCCGGGCTACCTGCACCAGGCGCAGCCGGTGCGGCCGCCTTCGCTGTTCAGC
The DNA here is from genome assembly GCA_903835235.1 of uncultured Rhodospirillales bacterium. Classification (GTDB taxonomy): domain Bacteria; phylum Pseudomonadota; class Alphaproteobacteria; order Acetobacterales; family Acetobacteraceae; genus CAIMOR01. The sequence goes on along the minus strand of CAILMF010000054.1, from coordinate 519,351 downwards.
GCCTTTCCGCTGCTCAACCTCTCAGACCCGGGGTATCGCTAACCATGCGCTTCCTGCTCGCCGCGCTCAGCCACGAGACCAACACCTTCTCGCCGGTGCCGACGCCATTGGCGCGGTTCTGCCGGGACGGCACGGAGTTGCTGGCCGGCGAGCGGGCCATTGCGTTCTTCAAGGGCACCCGCACCTGCATGGGCGGGTTCCTGGATGTTGCCGCGGAGGCGGGCGCCGAGGTTGTGGTGCCTGTCGCCGCGCATGCCCCGCCTTCGGGCAAGGTGGACGGCGCGGCGTATGAGGCGGTCTGCGGCGCCATCACGGATGCGGTGAAGCAGGGCGGCTGGGATGCCATTCTGCTGGACCTGCACGGCGCGATGGTGACCGACCAATACGAGGACGGCGAGGGCGAGTTGCTGCGCCGCATCCGCGCCATCGACGCGACGACGCCGATGGCCGTGGCCTACGACATGCACGCCAACATGCACGCCAACATGGTGGAAACCGCGACGGTGACGGCGGGCTACCAGACCTACCCGCATGTGGACATGTACCAGACTGCCGAGCGTGCGGCGCGACCGCTGCTGCGGGCGCTGCGCGGCGAGGTGAAGCCGACCACCGCCTGGGCCCGCGCGCCGATGCTGCCGCACGTGATGGCGCAGGGCACCCACGCCTTCCCGAACAAGGAGTTGCAGGCGATGTGCCGTGGCTGGGAAGCGAGTGGCCGTGCGCTCAGCGCCAGCCTCTATGTCGGCTTTCCCCATGCGGATATCCACGGTGCTGGGCTTTCCGCCGTGGTCTGCACCGACAACAACCAGGCCGATGCGCAGGCCATGGTGCAGGAGCTGCTCGACGTCGCCTGGAAAGCGCGCGAGGACTTCACCTTCAAGCCGGAGCCGCTGGCCGACAGCGTGGCGCGAGCCAAGCAGGCCGGCGCGACCAAGGCGGACCTGCCGGTGGTGCTGCTGGACCACTACGACAACTGCGCCTCCGGCGGCACGATGGACACGACGGAAGTGCTGGCGGAAATCCTGCGCCAGGGGCTGGAGGATGTCGCCTTCTTCGGCATCTGCGACCCTGATGCCGTGGCTGCGTGCCAGCGTGCCGGCGTGGGTGCGGAGGTGACGCTGGAACTCGGCGGCAAGCTGCCGATGCCGGAGTTGCCGCAATCCTCCAAGCCGCTCAGCGTGACAGGGCGGGTGAAGACGATCTCGGCCGGCTACTTCGTCACCAAGGCCGGCCTGGCGCCGGGGCTGAAGGTGTACATGGGCCCGACCGTGGTGCTGGATACCGGCGCGGTGGAGATCGTGCTCGTCACGCGGCAGATCGAGCCGACCAGCCCCGACATGTTCCGCGTGCTCGGCATCGAGCCGCGTGACAAGCGCTTCCTGGCCATCAAGTCGCGGGTGCATTGGCGCGCCGCGCTGGGGCCGCTGGCCCGGGAAATCGTGGAGTGCGCCGGCGTTGGGGTCTGCACGTCAGACTATTCGCAGCTGACCTTCCGCAACGTCCGCCGGCCGATCTATCCGCTCGACCCCGGCACCAACGGGTAGCCCCATGACCGAAACGCCGCGCGCCACGCATCGCCAGGACTATACGCCGCCGGTCTTCCTGGTGGAGACGGTGGAGCTGGATTTCCAGCTGAACCCGGCGGCGACCATCGTGCGGTCCCGCCTGGCGCTGCGGCGCAACCGGCCGGGGCCGCTGCGGCTGGATGGCGTGGCGCTGGAACTGCGGCACATCAGCCTGGACGGCGCGACGCTGGCGCCGGAGCGTTACGTGCTGGACGAGGCTGGCATGACCATCGCGGCGTTGCCGGATAGCTGCGTGCTGGAGATCACCACGCAGGTCGCGCCGGAGAAGAACACCGAGTTGAGTGGCCTCTACACCTCCGGCGGCAATTACTTCACGCAGTGCGAGGCCGAGGGCTTCCGCCGCATCACCTACTTCCCAGACCGGCCCGACGTGATGAGCCGCTACACCGTCGCCCTGACAGCGGATCGCGCGACCTGTCCGATCCTGCTGTCCAACGGCAACCCGGCTGGCTCCGGCCATGCCGAGGGCGGCCGGCATTGGGTGCGTTGGGAGGATCCGCACCCGAAGCCGTGCTACCTCTTCGCGTTGGTCGCTGGCGATCTGGTGGATGTGCACGACCACTTCACCACCGCGTCCGGCCGTGCCGTCGCGCTGAACATCTGGGTACGCCGCGGCGACGAGACCCGCTGCGCCCATGCGATGGACAGCCTGAAGCGCAGCATGAAGTGGGACGAGGACGTCTTCGGCCTGGAATACGACCTGGACGTGTTCAACATCGCGGCGGTGTCGGACTTCAACATGGGCGCGATGGAGAACAAGGGCCTCAACGTCTTCAACACCAAGTATGTGCTGGCCACGGCGGAGACGGCGACGGATGCCGACTACCAGGGCATCGAGACCGTTGTCGCGCACGAGTATTTCCACAACTGGACCGGCAATCGGGTGACCTGCCGGGACTGGTTCCAGCTGAGCCTGAAGGAAGGGCTGACCGTCTTCCGCGACCAGGAGTTCAGCAGCAACATGGGCAGCCGCGCGGTCAAGCGGCTGAAGGATGTGCGCCGGCTGCGTGCCGCGCAGTTTCCGGAGGATGCCGGCCCGATGGCGCATCCGGTTCGGCCCGACAGCTACATCGAGATCGACAATTTCTACACGCCCACCGTGTACGACAAGGGCGCCGAGGTGGTGCGGCTGCTGCACACGCGGATTGGCGCGGCGAATTTCCGCAAGGGAATGGATCTCTACTTCGCCCGCCACGACAACCAGGCGGTGACGATCGAGGAATTCGTGGCCGCGATGCAGGATGCATCGGGCATCGACCTCAGCGGTTTCAAGGGCTGGTACGGCCAGGCCGGCACGCCGGAGCTTACCGCCGAGGACAGCTACGACGCCGCCACCCGCCGCTACACGCTGACGCTGCGGCAAAGCACGCCGGCCACGCCTGGCCAGCCGCAGAAGGCGCCGCTGCCGATCCCTGTCGCCACCGGCCTGCTGGACGCCAATGGCCAGCAGATCGCGGAGCGCATGCTGCTGCTGGAGAGTGCCGAGCAGAGCTTCACGTTTGAGGATATCGCCACCCCACCGGTGCCGTCGCTGCTGCGCGGGTTTTCGGCGCCGGTGCGGCTGCTGGGTGTGCCGCAGGATCGGCTGCGCTTCCTGGCGGTGCACGACAGTGACCCCTTCGTGCGCTGGGAAAGCGGGCAGCAATATGCCACCGCGGTCATGCTTGGCATGGTCGCCGCGCCCGGCACGCCCTTCGATTCCGCGCTGGCCGAAGCGGTGGAGGCGACGCTGGCCGATGCCGAACGCGACCCGGCCTTCGCCGCCGAGGCGCTGCTGCTGCCGGGCGAGGCCTTCGTCGCCGACCAGATGGCGGTGGCCGAGCCGGCGGCGATCCACGCCGCGCGCGAAAGCCTGCGGCGCGAGATCGCGCAGCGCTGCGCCACCAGCCTGCGCCGCACCTACGACGCCATGGCCGCGACCGACCCGTCCAGCATCACCGGCGAAGCCATCGGCCGCCGTGCGCTGCGCAATGTGTGCCTGGGTTACCTGGCGACGCAGGATGTGGCTCTCGCAAAAGCGCAGTTCGATGCCGGCCGCAACATGACCGAGGTGCTGGCGGCGCTGGATGCGCTGGCCGGCACTGAGACGCCGGAGCGCGATGCGGCGCTGGCTGCCTTCCACGCCAAGTGGCGCGGCGACGAGCTGGTGTTGGACAAGTGGTTCAGCATCCAGGCCATGGCGGCGCGGCCGAATGCGATTGCGGAGGTGCGCGCGCTGTACGCCCATGCCGACTTCGACCTGAAGAACCCGAACCGGGCGCGCAGCCTGATCGGCGCCTTTGCCGCCGGTAACCAGGTGCGGTTCCATGATGCCTCGGGCGAGGGCTACCGTTTCCTGGCCGATGCGGTGATTGCGCTGGACCAGATCAATGGCCAGACCGCGGCGCGGATGGTCGGGCCGCTGGGCCAGTGGCGGCGGCAGAATGCGCAGCGCGGCGCCCTGATGCAGCGCGAGTTGCAGCGCGTGCTGGCGCAGCCGAAGCTGAGCCGCGGCACGCATGAGAAGGTGGCGAAGGCATTGGCGTAGCCAGCGCCCGGCGCTAGCTTGCCGCCAAACAGGGAGGGCGGGCCACACGCGGCCCGGTCCGGAAAGGGCTGCCGCATGCGCCGCTATGTCGATCTCTCCACCGCCGTCACCACGGGCCATTTCCGCTGGCCGGTGGAACGCCGCCTGCTGAAGAGCCACGACACCGGCGAAGGGCAGGGCACCTGGGCCGGCTGGAACCTGCACGCCTTCACCCACATGGACAGTCCGCGCCATGTGGACCCGCAGGGCTTCACGACGGACAGCATCAACCTGGACATGACAGTGGGGGAGGCGGCGATCCTCGACCTCTCGGACGTGCCGGAGAACACCGAGATTTCCGGTGACCGCATCGCCGCCAGCGCCGCCCACCTGAAGCGCGGCGACATCGCCATTCTGAAGACGCAGTGGGACAAGCGCTACAGCGTCAACACCCCGGACTACTGGGCGCGTGCGCCGTGGATGAGCGCGGATGCCGCCATTTTCCTGCGGGAAGCCGGCATCAAGGCGGTTGGCTTCGACTTTCCGCAGGACCATTGCATCCGCTACTTCATCACCAAGCAGCAGCGGCCACCATTGCCGGAGCACGTGACGCATTTTCACCTGCTGAAGCAGGGCGTCATCATGTTCGAGTACCTCTGCAATACCGGCGCGCTGGTGCAGCCGCGCAGCTTTGTCGTGGCGCTGCCGGTGAAGGTGCCGGACAGTGATGGCGCCCCGGCTCGGGTCATCGCCATTGAGGGAGAAGCACCATGAATCGTCGTTCGCTGTTGCTGGCCGCCGCGCTGGCGCCATTCGGGGGGCGCGCCTTCGGCCAGGTCGACCCTGCCATCATCAAGTACCTGGTGCCGGAGCAGATCCCCTGGGGGCCGGTCTCGCGCGGCGGCAACCAGCAGGCGTTGCTGGTCGGTGATCCCTCGAAGGAAGGCTTCTATGCGGTGATGAACCGCTGGCTGCCGGGCAACATGTCGCGGCCGCATTTCCATCAGCATGACCGCTTCATCACGGTGCTGAAGGGCACCTGGTGGATGGGCAGCGGCCCGCGCTTCGACCCCGACAGCACGGTGCCGGTCTCCGCCGGCAGCTTCGTCACGCATTACGGCCGCGGTATCCACTACGACGGCGCCAAGGCCGAGCCCTGCGAGTTGCTGATCGTCGGCCAGGGGCCGGGGACCTCGACGCCGGCGGAGATTCGATGAGCGAGAGCTTTACCGTTGCGGCGCAGTTCCGCGGGCCGCCGGGCAGCGGCAATGGCGGCTATGTGGCCGGGCGCGCCGCGCTGCTGCTGGGGGATGGGCCAGGGGATACTGCAGCGGAGGTGACGCTGCGCCGGCCGATGCCGCTGGACACCGCGTTGACCGTACGGCGGGACGCGCAGGGTGCCGCGGTGCTGGACGCCGAGGGCAATGTGGTGGTGGAGGCGAAGCCAGCCACGCTGGAACTGGACGTGCCGCCGGCGCCGACACTGGCCGAGGCCGAAGCCGCGGCACGCTGGTTCCTGGCCAGCGGTCTCAGCCATTCCACCGGGCTCTGCTTCTGCTGCGGCGACAATCAGCCGCAGGGCTACGGGCTGCGCGTTTTCACGGGCAAGGTCGATGGGCGTCCTGGGCTGGCTGCCGGCCTGTGGCGACCGGACGCGGCCTTCGCGGTCGGCGGCCGCGTGGCGCCGGAACACCTGTGGGCGGCGCTGGATTGCGCCGGCCAGTTTGCCTTCGCCGTGGAGACGCCGCCTTCGCGGTCGCTGCTGGCACGCATGACGGGGCGGCTGTTGGGCGAGGTGGAGCCGGGCGAGGCCTGCATCGTGCTCGGCTGGCAGATAGCGCGGGAAGACCGCAAGTTGCACGCCGGCACTGCCATCCTCGGTGCCGATGGCGGGGTGCGTGGCCTGGCCCGTGCGCTGTGGGTTATGCCGCGGCCCGTGGCGGCGTAGGCTGGGGGCTTCCGCCGGGGAGCCACCGATGCCCAAGCTGCTGGATGAAGCCGCCATCGCCCGCTACCAAGCGCAGGGCTACGCCACGCCGATGCGCGCGGTGGATGCCACCCAGGCCGAGCGCTGGCGCGCTGACCTGGTGCGCTGCTGCGGCCAGGCGGAACGGCCGGTTTCCGCCACCGGCATCCGCCAGCCGAGCAACCGGATCAAGCCCTACCTGCTGTTCCCCTGGGCCGCCGAGCTGGTCCGCACGCCGGCGATTTTGGATGCGGTGGAGGATGTTATCGGGCCGGATATCCTGATCTTCCACACCACCATCTGGTGGAAGGCCGCCACCAGCGAGGGCTTCGTGCCCTGGCACCAGGACGGCACCTATTTCGGCCTGGCGCCCTTCGAGCACGTGACCGCCTGGTTGGCGCTGACCCCCAGCACCGAGGAAAGCGGCTGCGTCCGCGTGCTGCCGGGTAGCCAGGCGCGCGGCCAGGTGCCGCATGCCGATGAGAAGAACCCGGCCAACATGCTGTCTCGCGGGCAGACTGCGCAGGCCCAGGTGGACGACGCCAAGGCGGTGCCGATGCTGCTTCAGCCTGGCGAGTTCAGCCTGCACCACACGCTGGCGCTGCACAGCAGCACGCCAAACCGCGCGGCGCAGGACCGCATCGGCATCGGCATCAGCTACATTCCCGCCAGCGTCAGGCATGTGGGGCCGACCCGGCTTTCGGCGACGCTGGTGCGCGGCGTGGACCGCTTCGGCCATTTCGACCTGGAGCCGCGCCCGGCGGCGGAGGCCGATGCCGCGGCGCGGGCGACGCATGCCGATTCCATCAACCGCTTCTGGGTTGCCAGCGAGGGCATCCCCGAGATGAAGCTGGTGCATTAACGCTCCAGCGTGATCCCCCGCAGCAACCGCGCCTTGGCTTCCACGTCTCGGTGCAGGCGCGCCGCCAGCGCTTCCGGCCCCAGGTAAAGCTCGGCCGGCTGGAAGCCCCGTCGTGCCGCTTCGCGATACGCCGGGTCGGCCACGCCGGCCTCGCAGGCGGCGGCCAGGGTGGCGCGGATCGGTGCCGGCAGGCCAGCCGGGGCGAACAGCCCGCCAAAGCTTTCGGGCGCCACGTCCCAGCCGGCTTCGCGCACCGTCGGCACGTCCGGCAGGGCCGGGTTGCGGGCGGCGCCAAACACCGCCAGCGCCCGCAGGTTCTGGCCGCGCAGGCTGCCCAGCACCATCGCCCCGGCATCGACGCGCCCTGCCAGTGTGTCCACCACCACCGGCGGGTCGCCGCGATAGGGAATGTCCTGCAACGCCACGCCGGCCACCTGGGCCAGTTCCACCATGGCCAAATGCGGAATGCTGGCGACGCCCTGGTGTCCGAAGGTGAGGCCGCCCTGGCGCGCCCGGGCGATGTAGTCGGCCAGGGTGGCGAAGGGACTGTCCGGCCGCACCGCCACCACCATGGTGTTGACGAAGGCCTGGCAGACCGGCTCCAGACTGGCCGCGGTGTAGCCGGTATCGCTGCGGATCACCGGCAGGACCGAGAGCGAATAGGCGGCGCCGAACAGCAGCGTATAGCCATCCGGCTGGGCGCGGGCGACCATTGCCGTGCCGAGCGAGCTGCTGCCGCCCTCGCGGTTGACCACCACCACCGGCTGGCCGAGACGCGCCGACAGCGCCGGCGCCATGGCGCGGATCAGGATATCGGTGGAAGCGCCGGCGGCGGTGGGGTTGATGACGGTGATCGGCCGGCTGGGGAAGGGCTGCGCCCAGGCAGGGGCGGCGGCCAGCAGCAGGAGCAGCAGGCGCAGCATGCTCAGCGCTCCAGCCTGAGGCCGGCCAGCAGGCGGGCTTTCTCGGCGATCTCGTCGCGCATGCGGGCGGCGAAGGCTTGCGGCCCCAGGTGGAACTCGGCGGGCTGGAAGCTGCGGCGGGCGGCCTCGGCATAGCTGGGGTCGGCGGCAGCGGCGGCACAGGCCTCGGCCAGCCGGGCCACCACCGCGGCCGGCGTGCCCGCCGGGGCATACAGTCCGCCGAAGCTGGCGGGCGAGAGGTCGTAGCCCTGTTCCCTGGCGGTCGGTGCCTCCGGCAGCAGATGGTGGCGCTGCGGCGCAAACACGGCCAGGGCGCGCAGCGGCTGGTTGTTGATGGAACCCGCCACCAGCGCGGCGAAGTCGACCCGGCCGGCCTGCACCTCCACCACCACATTGGGTTCGCTGCGATAGGGCACGTCCTGGAATTCCACCGCCGCGGCCTGCTGGAAGGCCACCGCAGCCAGGTGCGGCACCGAGGCGACGCCCTGGTGGCCATAGGTCAGCGCGCCCGGCCGCGCCTTGGCCGCGGCGACCAGGTCGGCCAGGCTGCGCAGCGGGCTGTCCTGCCGCACCGCCAGCACCATGGTGTTCTCGAAGGCCTGGCAAACCGGGGTGAAGCTTTCGGCGCGATAGCCGATATCCGGCCGTACCGTCGGCAACACGGAAAGCACCACGGCGGGCGCGAACAGCAGCGTATAGCCATCCGGCGCCGCCCGCGCCGCGACGCTGGTGCCCAGGCCGCCGGCGGCGCCATCACGGTTCACCACCACCACCGGTTGGCCCAGGCGCGGCTGCATGGCGCTGGTCAGCGCCCGGGTCAGCAGGTCTGTCGTGCTGCCGGCGCCATAGGGATTGATGACCTGGATCGGGTGGTCGGGGAAGGGCTGCGCCAGCGCCTGGCTGGCCAGCAACAGCAGCATCGGCAGGACGCGCCGGACCATGTGTTTCCCCCTTGTCGCCCCGCTCTCAGCGGGTGTCGCCAGCCAGCCAAGCGCAGTCTAACATCGCCGGCAAGACAGGAAGGGAACGGTGCCATGCAGGTTCAGGCCTTGGGCTATGTCGGTGTGCGCGCAACCTCGCTTCAGGATTGGGCCAGCTTCGGGTCCGGGCTGCTTGGCCTGCATTTGGCGGAACAGACCCGCAGCCAGCTGCGCTTCCGCATGGATGACCGCAAGCAGCGCCTGCTGGTGGCCGAGGATGCCGGCAACGGCGCCGCCTTCTTCGGCTGGGAACTGGCCGATGCCGCCGCCGTGGACGCCATGGCGGCAAAACTGGAGAAGGCCGGCGTGCGGGTGCATCGCGGTGACTCAGCCTTGTGCGCGCAACGCGCCGTGGCCGGGCTGGTGTGGTGCGAGGATCCCTTGGGCAACCGGGTGGAACTGATCCACGGCGCCGAGGTAGCGGCCGAGCCCTTCGTGCCGGGGCGGCCGATCAGCGGCTTCCGCACCGGCGTGCTGGGCATGGGCCATGCGGTGCTCTGGGTGCCTGAAATCGACCCGATGCTGGCCTTTTACCGCGACGTGCTGGGCTTCCGCGTCAGCGACTACATCACCCAGCCGTTCCGGGCGTATTTCTTCCACTGCAATGACAGGCATCACAGCTTGGCGCTGATCGAAAATCCGCAGCCCAAGCTGCATCACCTGATGCTGGAAACCTTCCAGCTGGACGATGTCGGCCAGGCCTATGACATCGCGCAGGACCAGCCGGGGCGGATCGCCACCACGTTGGGTCGCCACGTGAACGACTACATGACCAGCTTCTACAATTACTCGCCCAGCGGCTTCCTGATGGAATACGGCTGGGGCGGCCGGACCATCCAGCAGGAGGGCTGGACGCCGAGCGAGGTCACCAGCGGGCCATCGCTGTGGGGCCACGACCGCGACTGGGTTTCGCCGGACCAGCGCCTGGCCGCGAAGGAAATGCGCATGGCCGCGGCGAAGCGGGGCGAGCGCGTGCCGGTGCAGGTGCTGCCGGGCAACCACGACCTGCGCCAGGGCGAGTGCCTGTGGTGGGACCAGGCGGTGCGCGGGGCGGCGGAATGAGCCAGGAAACGAGCCCGAGGCGGCAGGACCACCCATGAAGATACTGATCGCTGGCGGCGGCATCGGCGGCCTGACCGCTGCTCTCGCCATGTTGCAGCGCGGCCATGAGGTCGAGGTCTATGAACAGGCGCAGGCGCTGACCGAGGTCGGCGCCGGGGTGCAGCTTTCGCCCAATGGCTCCCGCGTGATGTTCGCGCTGGGCGTGGGCGAGCAGATCGCCGCGACCAGCTGCGAGACGCCGGGCAAGGAAATCCGGCTGTGGTCCACCGGCCAGGCGTGGAACCCGTTTGATCTCGTGCAGGAATGCGTGGAGCGCTACGGTTTCCCGTACTTCACCGTCTATCGGCCGGACCTGCTGGCGGCGCTGGAAGCGGCGGTGCGCGCCGCCTCGCCCGGCTGCATCCGGCTGGGGCGCAAGGCCGAGGGCTTCGAGGAAATTAAATCCCCTGGGGGCGACCGCGTCCGCCTGCGCTTCACCGATGGCAGCCTGGCCGAGGGCGACATGCTGCTGGGCGCGGACGGCATCCACAGCGCCATCCGCCGGCAGTTGTGGGGCGAGGCGAAGGCGCACTTCACCGGTATCTTCGCCTGGCGCGGCGTGCTGGACACGGCGCTGCTGCCGGAGCGGCTGTGCAAGCCGGTTTCCACCAACTGGGTCGGGCCGGGGCGGCATGTGGTGCAGTACCCGCTGCGCAACTTCAAGCTGATGAACCTGGTCGGCGTGGTCGAGGGCCAGCACTGGCAGCAGGAAAGCTGGACCTCCCAGGGGACGCATGCCGAGATGCATGCGGATTTTGCGGGCTGGCACCCCGACATCCACCTGATGATCGACACCATCAAGACGCCGTTCCGCTGGGCCTTCCTGGCGCGCGACCCGCTGATGGAATGGGGCAGGGGGCGCGTCACGCTGCTCGGCGACGCCTGCCACCCGACGCTGCCCTTCCTGGCGCAGGGCGCCGTCCACGCCGTGGAGGACGCCTACGTCCTGGCCCGCGCGCTGACCGAGGTGACGGAGAGCACCGAAGCCGCCCTGCGCCGCTACGAGGCCGCGCGGGTGGAACGCACCGCCCGCATGGTGCGCGGCAGCACCGACAACACCAAGCGCTTCCACAACCCCGCCTTGGCCAATGCCGAAGGCGCGGCCGCCTATGTGGAGCGCGAGTGGCAGCCGGACCTGGTCCGCAGCCGCTACGAATGGCTCTACAGCTACGACCCGACGACGGTGGCGATATGACCCAGCTTGCCCCCAACATGGCGCGGTTCCGTGCCAGCGACGGCACCAGCCTGGCGTACCGGATCGACGACTTCACCGACCCCTGGCGTACGCCGACCATCCCGGTGCTGCTGCTGCATCCGGCCATGAGCAGCTATCGCCGCTGGTTCGGCTGGCTGCCGGTGGTGGCGCGCGAATACACCTGCATCACGCCGGAACTGCGCGGCCACGGCGCCAGCGAAATCCCTGGCGAGGACCGGCCACTGACGCTGGAACGCCTGCTGGCCGATGCGCTGGAACTGCTGGACCACCTTGGCGTGGAAAAGGCCCATGTCGTCGGCAACTCCGCCGGCGGCTATATCGGCCAGCGCATGGCCATCGAACACGGTGCGCGCGTCGCCAGCCTCAGCCTGTTCGCGGCCTCGCCCGGCCTGGCCGGCACCCAGGCCACCGGCTGGGTGGCGCGCTTCCAGCGGGATGGCATCGAGCGCTTCATCCGCGAGACCATCGCCGATCGCTTCCCGGCGGACCAGGACCCGGGCTTTCTGGAGTGGTTCCCGAAGGATATGGGCCGCAACGACCCAGCCTTCATCGGCCGCTTCGTCAACCACATGAGCAGCCGCAACTGGGCCGGCGACCTGCCACTGATAAAATGCCCGACGCTGCTGGTGGCGCCTGGCGCGGAACCCATTGGCCACCATGGCCTGTATGAGGGCATGCGGGACGCGATCCCGCAGGCACGGCTGATCACCTATGACGGCATGCCGCACAATGTCGGCGACGCCGTGCCGGAACGCTGCGCGCGGGACGTGCTGGCCTTCCTGGCTGACCTCGAAGGGAAGGAAACGCAGGCATGACCCTCGCACAGCAGATCGGCGCCTTCGCCGCGAACTTCACCGCCGCCGACATGAGCCCGGAGGAAAGCCACGCCGCCCGCCGCGCGCTGCTGGACACGCTGGCTTGCGCCATCGGCGGCACGCATGAGCCGGCCTTCGCCAAGGCGCTGAACTACGCCCGCAAGGCCAGCGGCCCCGGCGTGGCGCGCATCTGGGGCACCGAGGAGCGCCTGGGCATCGAGCAGGCCGCCTTCGCCAATGCCGTTCTGGGTCATGTGCTGGATTTCGACGACGTGACCGGCCCGATGCGCGGCCACCCCAGCGTGGCCATGCTGCCGGCGCTGCTGGCCCTGGCGGAAGCCGAGGGGCTGGGGCTGGAAGCCGTCTGCACCGCCTATGCCGTGGGCTTCGAGGTCGCTGGCCGGATCGGCGAAACCTTGGGCGACGAGCACTACGCCAAGGGGTTCCACGCCACCGCCAGCATTGGCGTCTTCGGCGCCACCGCCGCCTGCGCCAACCTGCTGAAGCTGACGCCTGAGCAGACCGCCAATGCCATTGGCCTGACCGTGGCCCAGGCCGCCGGCAGCCGCGAGAATTTCGGCACGGATGCCAAGAGCTTCCAGGCCGGGCACAGCAACCGCGCCGCGCTGCAATCCGTGCTGCTGGCGCGCGAAGGTTTTGATAGCTCGCCGGAAGCGCTGGAAGGCCCGCGCGGCTACGCGAAGTTGTACGGTGCCGGGGAGGACCTGGTGGCGGGCATGGCTGACCTCGGCAAGGTGCCGCGCCTTCTGGTGCGGGCCGGGCTGGAAGTGAAGAAATACCCCATGTGCTACGCCACCCATCGCGCCCTGGACGCCCTGCTGGACCTGAAGGCCGAGACCGGCGTGGCCCTGGCGGATGTGGCGAGCGTGGCAGTGGAGGGCACCAACCGCAGCTTCTCGCCGCTGCTGCATGACGCGCCGCAGACGGGGTTGGAAGGGAAATTCTCCATGCAATACGCCATCGCCGCCGGCCTGGCGGATGGCAAGGTTGGGCTCGCCAGCTTCGAGGACGCCGCGGTCCAGCGCGCGGAGATCCAGGCCTTCCTGCCCAAGGTGACCAAGCGGGAACTGCCGGGCAGCCTGAAGCCGCGCTTCACCAGCGTGACCCTTTCGCTGAAGGATGGCCGCAGCCTGCATCGCCGGGTGGATGCGCTGCGCGGCGGGCCGGAATTGCCGCTTTCGGATGCCGAATTGACCACCAAGCTGGCGGGCTGCCTGGCCCATGCCGGCAGCGCGGCCAGCGCCCAGGCCGTGGCGCAGGCCATCCTGGCCCCCGGCGACCGGCCGATTTCCGGCCTGCTGGCCCTGCTGGCGCCGGCCCGGCTGGCGGCGGAATAGCCGCGCCACAGGCCGCTGTTGCACCCCTGGGCGGCCTGACGGCCCAGGGGTGCGTCATCTGACTGAAACTGCTATAGACTCGGGGTTCATGGCCGCGGTCGCGGCCAGCCCCTAATTCAGGCCGGGCGCGAAACTGCCCAGGCCGTGACAGGACCGAACCAAGCGTGAGTGAAACCACAGGCGGCGCCGGCGACGCACCCCGGCCCATGGATACCGTGCCGGTTGGGCTTGAGGAGGAGATGCGTTCCTCCTACCTCGCCTATGCCATGAGCGTCATCGTCTCGCGCGCCCTGCCGGATGCGCGGGACGGGCTGAAGCCGGTGCATCGGCGTATCCTCTATGCCATGCAGGAAAGCGGCTACACGGCGGACAAGCCGCACCGCAAATCCTCCCGCGTGGTCGGCGACGTCATGGGTAAGTACCACCCGCACGGCGACGCCGCGATCTATGACGCCATGGTCCGCATGGCGCAGACCTTCTCGCTGCGCGTGCCGCTGATCGATGGCCAGGGCAACTTTGGGAGTGTCGACGGCGACCCCCCGGCGGCGATGCGCTACACCGAAGTGCGGCTGGCCAAGTCCGCCGCCGCGCTGCTGGAAGGCATCGACGAAGACACCGTCGATTTCCAGCCGAACTACGACGAGAGCGAGAGCGAGCCGAAGGTGCTGCCGGCCGCCTTCCCGAACCTGCTGGTCAATGGCGCCAGCGGCATCGCGGTCGGCATGGCGACCAACATCCCCACGCACAATCCCGGGGAGGTGATCGACGCCACGCTGGCTCTGATCCGCGACCCCGACACCACGCTCGAACAGCTGATCGAGATCATGCCGGGGCCGGACTTCCCGACCGGCGGCCTGATCCTCGGCCGCGCCGGCATCCGCAGCGCGTTTGAGACCGGGCGCGGCTCCATCCCCTTGCGCGCCAAGTGCGAAATCGAGGAGATGCGCGGCGGCCGTCAGCAGATCGTCGCCACCGAGATTCCCTACCAGGTCAACAAGGCGACCTTGATGGAGAAGATCGCCGAGTTGGTCCGCGCCAAGGCGATCGAGGGTATCTCGGACCTGCGCGACGAGTCCGACCGCGACGGCATGCGCATGGTGATCGAGCTGAAGCGCGACGCCACGGCGGAGGTGGTGCTGAACCAGCTCTACCGCATGACCCAGTTGCAGACCTCCTTCCCCGTAAACTTCCTGGCGCTGAACAACGGCCGGCCGCAGCAGATGGGCCTGCGCGAAGCCTTGATGGCCTTCATCGAGTTCCGTGAGGAAGTCATCCTGCGCCGCAGCCGCTACCGGCTGAACAAGGCGCGGGAGCGCGGCCACCTGCTGATCGGCCTGGCCATCGCGGTGGCCAATATCGACGAGATTATTCGAGTCATCCGCGCCAGCCGGGACCCGGCCGAGGCGCGCGCCGCCCTGATGGGCCGCGACTGGCCGGCCGGCGATGTCGGCACGCTGCTGGCGCTGGTGCAGGACGCCGGCAACATCGTCACCGACGAAGGCACGGTCCGCCTCACCGACGCCCAGGCCCGTGGCATCCTGGCGCTGACGCTGAACCGGCTGACCGGGCTGGAACGCGACAAGATCACCGCCGAGCTGACCGAAGTGGGCGAGCGCATCGCCGGCCTGCTGGATATTCTCGGCAGCCGCATCCGCCGCATGGAGGTGATGACCGAGGAACTCCTCGCCGTCCGCGCGCAGATCGCGTCACCGCGGATGACGCAGATCCTCGACGCCGTGGGCGATGTGGACGACGAGAGCCTGATCGAGCCGGGCATGATGGTCGTCACGCTGACCCGCGACGGCTACGTCAAGCGCACACCCCTGGAGACTTTTCGCGCGCAGAATCGGGGCGGGAAGGGGCGGTCCGCGGCCTCCACCCGGCAGGACGACGTGGTGGTGCGCAGCTTCATCGCGCATACCCACCAATGGGTGCTGTTCTTCACCAGCCGCGGCATCGCCTTCCGCGAGAAGGTCTGGCAGCTGCCGGAAGCCGGCCCGCAGGGCAAGGGGCGGTCGCTGCGCCAGGTGCTCCAGTTGCAGGAAGCCGAGCAGGTCACCGCCGTGCTCTCCCTGCCGCAGGAAGAAGCGATGTGGGAGAACCTGCACCTGGTCTTCGCCACGGCGCAGGGCAATGTCCGCCGCAACAAGCTCTCGGACTTCCGCAATGTCCGCGCCGTCGGCCTCATCGCCATGAAGCTGGACGAGGGCGACAGCCTGATCGGCGTGGCGTCGTGCCGAGAGGGTGACGACGTGATGCTGGCGACCCGCACCGGCAAATGCATCCGATTCACCGCCGAGAGCGAGACGCTGCGGGTCTTCGCCGGGCGCGATAGCTCCGGCGTGCGCGGCATCAGGCTGGCGCCGAAGGACGAGGTGATCTCCCTGGCCGTGCTGCAGCACGTGCCGGCCACGCCGGATGAGCGCGCCGCCTACCTGAAGGCCGCCGCGCAGAAGCGCCGTGCCGCCGGCGAGGAAGCCGAGGTCGTGGCCGCCGCGCCGGAGGAGGAGGAGGAAGCCGCCACCGGTGATGCCACCCTGGCCGCGGACCGCTTCGAGGCGCTGGAAGGCGCCGAGGAGATGATCCTGACCGTGACCGATGGCGGCTTCGGCAAGCGCAGCAGCGCTTATGAATACCGCGTCACCGGCCGCGGCGGGCAGGGCATCACCAACATCGCGCTGGGCGCCCGCAATGGGCGGGAGGTCGTCGCCACCTTCCCGGTGCGCGACAGCGACGACGTGATGCTGGTGACCGATGGCGGGCAGTTGATCCGCCTGCCGGCCCTTCAGGTGCGCCTGACCGGCCGCCAGGCGATGGGTGTGACGCTGTTGCGCCTCAGCGGCGGCGAGCGCGTGACCAGTTGCTTCCCGGTGGCCGATGAGCAGGGTCAGGACCCGCCTTCGGTGCAGGACCCGGCCAGTGGGACCGAATCTCAGGAGACGCCTGATGCCCCTACGGCGGAGCCGTGAACATGCCTCGTGAACGCGTGGGGTTGTACCCCGGCACCTTCGACCCCGTGACCAATGGCCACCTGGACGTCATCAGCCGCGCCGCGCGGCTGATGGACCGGCTGATCGTCGGCGTTGCCATCAACAACGCCAAGGGGCCGCTGTTCAGCCTGGAGGAGCGCTGCGAGCTGGTGAAGGCCGAAACCGACAAGATCAGCGCCAAGACCGGCTGCGTGATCGAGGTCCGCCCCTTCCAGGGCCTGCTGATCCATTTCTGTGCCGAGGTTGGCGCGCAGATGCTGGTGCGCGGGCTGCGCGCGGTGTCGGACTTCGACTACGAGTTCCAGATGACCGGCATGAACCGGCGGCTGAACGACGAGATCGAGACCGTCTTCCTGATGGCCAGCGAGACCAACCAGTTCATCGCCAGCCGCCTGGTCAAGGAAATCGCCATGCTGGGCGGCGATATCAGAAGCTTCGTGCCGAAACTGACGTTCGACCGCACGATGGCGCGCGTCACCAAGCCCGCCGGTTAGGAAAGGCCCTTCCCATGTTTCGTCGTACGCTTGCCGGCCTGGCGCTTGCCGGGCTGGCCGCCCCCTCGGTCCTGCGCGCCCAGGCGCCGCAGGAACGCCTGGTCTTCACGCTGAAGGATGGCGACGTGACCATCCAGTTCCGCGAGGACGTGGCGCCCAACCATGTGCAGCGGGTGAAGGCGCTGACGCGCGACGGCTTCTACGACGGCACGCCGTTCCATCGCGTCATCGAAGGCTTCATGGCCCAGGGTGGCGACCCCACCGGCACCGGCACCAGCGGTTCCCGCCTGCCGGACCTGCGCGCCGAATTCACCACCCGCTACCGCTTCCTGCGTGGCACCGTCGGCGCGGCGCGCACCAGCAACCCCGACAGCGCGAACAGCCAGTTCTACATCATGTTCGCGCCGGCGCCGAACCTGGACGGCCAGTACACCATCTGGGGTCAGGTCGTCGGCGGCATGGACGCGGTGGACAAGATCAAGCGCGGCAGCGGCCGGGACGGGATTGTGCAGCAGCCCGACCGCCTGCTGAAGGCTCGCCTGGTAAACGCCTGAACACACAAGGAATAGACTGATGAGCGACGAGACCAACCCGGCCGAGACCCCGGCCGAGACCGCGGCCGAGACGCCGACGACCGAAGCCCCCGCGGAGACCGTGGCCGAAGCTGCCGCCCCGGCGCCGGCTGGCCGCGTGGCCGACCCGAAGGACGAGGACACGCTGGTGCTGGAGACCCCGCACGGCAAGGTCGTCATCGAACTGCGCCCCGACCTGGCGCCGCTGCATGTCGAGCGGATCAAGACCCTGGTGCGCCGCGGCTTCTATGACGGCACGCCGTTCCACCGCGTCATCGAGGGCTTCATGGCCCAGGGTGGCGACCCCACCGGCACCGGCACCGGCGGCAGCGACCTGCCGGACCTGCCCGCCGAGTTCTCCTCGCCGCAGAAGGCCCGCTTCCAGCGCGGCACGCTGGGCGCGGCGCGCACCAACAACCCGGACAGCGCGAACAGCCAGTTCTTCATCATGTTCGCGCCCAGCAGCCACCTGGATGGCCAGTACACCATCTGGGGCAAGGTGACGCAGGGCATGGAGAACGTGGACAAGATCAAGCGCGGCAGCGGTGGCTCCGGCATGGTCCAGGGCCCGGACAAGATCGCCCGCGCCCGCATCCTGGCGGATATCCCGCTCGACGAAGGCTGAGACCGGCCAGGCGGGAAGGGGCGCGGCGCCTTGAGGCGTTCCTTCCGCCTGGTTGAACCGGAAGACCTGGCGGATGCGGTGGCCTCGCCCGGCAGCCTGACGGCGCTGGGGGGCCGCCTGCGCTACACCGCGCTGCAGCCGACCGAACCGCTGAGCCCGGACGCCGCCTGCCTGGTTGGCACCGACGCCCTGGCCGACCGGATCCGGCGCGAATGGGCCGAGGCCAATCGGCCGGGCCATGCCATGCCGGCCGGCGTGGTTGTGCTGGAAGGGCTGGTCGCGCTGGGCCGGGCCGGGCTGCTGCTCGACATGGCCGGGCATTGCCTGGTGGGCGGCCTGCTGAGTTTCGGGCGCGGCGCCGCTTCAGTCTACCTGGACGGTTTTGCGGCCGAATACCGCCTGGACATGGCCTGGTCCGCCGACCGCACCGAGTTCAGCCTGGACCTGCCGGAACGCATGCCGCGGCTGCCCAGCCCGGCGACCGTGATGTGCGGCCCAGGCATGGGCATCTACGGCCATTGGCTGCTGGACCAGGTGCCGCGGCTGCATCTGCTGGGCCTGTGCGAGGCCGAGGGCATCGGCCGGCGCTTGCATACCATGCTGCCGCCGTGGTCCAGGCCGCTGGCCGCTGCGCTGGCCCGGCCCGGCACCACCGATGAACTGATCCCGACCCAGCCCTTTCGCTACCTGCAGCGCAACCTGATCCCCAGCGGTATCAGGCGCGTCTCGGCGTTTTCGGCGCCGGTGTGCCGCCAGGCGTGGCAGGCGCTGCGGCATGCCCTGCTGGCACAACCGGCCGACGCACCCAAGGCGACGCGCCTGTTCGTCACCCGCCGGCATTGGGCCAGGCAGGGCACCGAACCTGGCCGGACCATCGGCAATGTCGCGGCGTTGGAAGCCCTGGCCGAGCAACGCGGCTACCTTGTATTGGCGCCCGAGACGTTGAGCGTGCCGGCCCAGGCCAGGCTGTTCGACAGCGCGCGCGTGGTGGTGGGCGAGGATGGCAGTGCGCTGCACAACATCCTGTTCGCCCGGCCCGGCGCCGCGCTTGGCGTGCTGGGCGGGGCGGGGCGGCGCAATCCCTGGCATCTGGCCATGTGCCGGGAACTGGGGCATCGCATCGGCTATGTCGCGGCCGAGCCGGCCAGCGGCCTGATCGAGCCGGCCGCCTTCGCTGCCTTGCTCGACCAGTTGGAAGCGGTGGTCAGTCCTGCTTGAGCAGCGCTTGACTTCATCGGCGTCCGAGGGCTTTACCGCCCGACGGCCCCTTGGTTGGGACCGATTGTGCCCGTAGCTCAGTGGTAGAGCATTCGACTTTTAATCGAATGGCCGTGGGTTCGAATCCCACCGGGCACACCATTCCGGGCCATGCCTCCGCGCCACGGCGTGCAGCCGGCCGGCATAATCCGCAACGGCCAGCCGGACCGGCGAACCGAACCCAGGCGCCGCCGTTAGCAATGCCCTGACCCATTGGGAGCATTGCCATGTCCGCCGCCCTTCGCCAGTTGCGCCATCGTGCCGAGGAATACGCCGACGCCGCGCAGGATACCGGTCGCCACGCCGTCAGCCGCGCGGAGGGCTACGCCGACCAGGCCTCCGGTCGGCTGGGTGAGTTGTGGTCCGAGATTGAGGCGCTGGTGGGCCACCGCGGACCCAGCGTGGCGCAGCGCGCCCGGCATTACGCCCACGACGCCGGCGAAGCCGCGTCCGACCTTTCGGACCAGCTGGTCTCCCTGACCCGTCACCGGCCACTGGTCGTCATCGGCGTTGCCGTCGCGGCGACCTGGCTGGTGTCGTCCCTGCTGCAATCACCGCGTCGCGCCCGCTGAGTCGCATCGGGCCGGGGAGGGGGCCGCCGGGTGCAGCCCCTGCGTGCCGCCCGGGCCCTGCCCGAGCCGACGACGATTTAGGGGTTCGGTAAGCAATTCCCGACAAAACGCCCAGACGAATACTGAATGGAGCCCTGGAACCGTCGGGGCGGCGGGGCAACGCGCCCGACCCGGTCGTTGCCCAGCCGTCGGCCAGGGGTTGCCCGCTGCCTCCCAGGGTTCCGAGGGGGGAAGGAATTATAGCAATAACAATGGCTTGATCTGGCTCGGACTGCCGGCGTCGACAACCACACAAGGGCCGGACGGAAATTGAGACGTTCGTCGATAAATCACGCAAATTCTTGTTGGCTAGAGACAAAACCTAACGTATGGTTGCTTTGTGTTCGGGACAACACAACCAGAAAGGGTATCTCATGAGTGCAACACCCATCGGCGGTCGTTCGTCGGTCCATGAAATTCCCGACGCGCGCGCAGGCGCCGTCGCACTGCTGCTGCTGCGCTTCACGCTCATCGGCGTCGCCTTGGCGCTGGTCGGCACCCTCGGCAATGTCGCGGTGAAGGTCATCAACGGCTGAACCAGCGACTGGCCGGTTCCCCCCATCGGCCAGGCGCAATGCTGAACCGCGGTAACGCCTCCCCCGGCGCCACCGCGGTTTGGCCCGACGGCCCGGGCAGCCCATGCTGTCCGGGCCGTTGCAATTTCAGCCCTCCAGCGTTGCCGCCAAGGTGATCTCGGCGTTCAGCACGCGGGACACCGGGCAGGTCGCCTTGGCGTCGGCCGCCAGCTTCTGGAACTCCGCGTCGGTCATGCCGGGCACCTTGGCCTTCAGCGTCAGCGCCACGGCGGCGATCTTCCAGCCGGCGCCTTCCTGCTCCATGGAAAGCCTCGCCAGGGTCTCCAGGCTTTCCGCGACATGACCGGCGCCCTGCAGCTTGAAGGCCAGCGCCATGGTGAAGCAGCCGGCATGGGCGGCGGCGATCAGTTCCTCGGGGTTGGTGCCCTTGGCGTCGCCGAATCGGGTGTTGAAGCCATAGGGCGTCTGCGCGAGCACGCCGCTCTGGCTGGTCAGGGCGCCCTTGCCGTCCTTGCCGCTGCCTTGCCAGGCGGCGTTGGCGGTGCGGTGAATGCTGGCCATGGATGATCCTTTTCCGGGGTTGGTGCCCTGGGCAGATGGCATCCCCGGGCCTGGTACCAACTCAGTAGCCGGCGACCAGATCCACCTGCGCGACCAGCGGCCGGGCATCCAGGAAGTGGCCGAGGTTTTCCACGAACAGCTCGGCCACGATGGCATCGCGCGTCGGGTGGCCGCCGCCGATATGCGGCAGCACCAGGATGCCCTCCGTAGACCAGAAGGGGTGTTCCGCCGGCAGCGGTTCCTGGCGGAACACGTCCAGCACCGCGCCGGCGATGCGCTTCTGCTGCACAGCGGCGATCAGGTCCGCATCCACCACCAGGGCACCCCGGCCGAAGTTCAGCAGCCAGGCTCCCGGCTTCATCTGCGCCAGGAAGCCGGCGTCGATGCTGTCCTCGGTCTCAGGCGTCACCGGCAGCAAGACGACGAGGAAATCGCTCTCGGCCAGCACCTCGGCGGTGCGGTTCGGCGGCAGCACCTTTTCCACATGCGGCACGTCCTCCACCACGCGCTTGGTGCCGATGACGCGCAACTCCAGTGCGGCGGCCTTCTTCGCCAGCTCGGCGCCGATCGCGCCCAGGCCGAGGATGCCGAGCGTCTTGCCGGCCAGAGGCTGGCCGAC
Source organism: uncultured Rhodospirillales bacterium (assembly GCA_903835235.1). Lineage (GTDB taxonomy): Bacteria > Pseudomonadota > Alphaproteobacteria > Acetobacterales > Acetobacteraceae > CAIMOR01. The sequence continues at coordinate 497,773 of CAILMF010000054.1, read as the reverse complement.
CTTGCGCGCCCATTTGTGCTCACGCTGCGCCAGCACCGCCTGGGTGTAGGGCTTGGTGATGTGGAACAGCGCGCCGAGGATATTCTCCGGCATCGCCACCCGATGCGTGCCGCGGGCGCAGCACAGCGCGAAGCGGTCCGTCACATCCGGCCGGCCGAGCCACATCTCCACCCCCGCCGTCAGCGCCTGCACCCAGCGCAGCCTGGGCATGCGGTCCAGCAGGCCGGGCGCGGCGCCCCAGGCCAAAATGGCCTCAGCCCGTTCCAGCAGCTGGGCATCCGGAGTCGCGCTGCGTGGTACCGCCACAAGCTCGCAGCGCGACTCCAGGCCGGCGGCGGCGGCGGCGCTGCGGTAGGTCTCGGCTTCGTCCAGCCACAGCAGGATGGTCGGCTTGGTCATCGGCAGGCTCCCTGGTTGGGAAGGAAGCTAACCCCACCTTGTCGAGTGACCAACCCTGCGCCACCTTGCGCGCAACCAAGGGAACCATCCGATGAAAGTCTTCGTCTTCGACCTGCTGGCCTATGGCGCCCACCTGAACCACGTGAAGGTGCCGGGCGTGCAGGAACTGCCCTACCCGCTGAGCGCCAAGCACTTCGACCCCCAGGTCGGCATGCAGACCTATGAGGAGCACCTGCAAGCCTGGGAGGAGATGGACAAGCTCGGCTACGACGGCGTCGGCTTCAACGAGCACCACACCTCGCCCTATGGGTTGATGAACTCGCCCAACCTGATGGCGGCGGCGGCGGCGCAGCGCACCAAGAAGCTGAAGCTTCTGATCTACGGCAACCTGCTGCCGCTGCATTCCCCGCTGCGCCTGGCCGAGGAACTGGCGATGCTGGACTGCCTTTCCGGCGGCCGGATCATCAGCGGCTTCGCCCGCGGCATTCCGCGCGAATACGGCGTGCACAACGTGGCGATGAGCGAGAGCCGCGACCGCTTCGAGGAAGCCTACGAGATCGTCACCGGCGCCTGGACGCAGGACGTCTTCAGCTACGAGGGCAAGTTCTGGTCCTACAAGGACGTGGCGCTGTGGCCGCGCCCGGTGCAGCGGCCGCATCCCCGCGTGTGGGTGCCCGTGGTGGGGTCCAAGGAAAGCATCGAGTGGGCGGCGCGCAAGGACGTGCCGATCACGCCCGGCCTGGCGCCTGGCGGCCTGCGGGATGACATCATCGGGTTGTACGCCAAGGTCCAGGCGCAGCACGGCCGCAAGGTCACGCCGCAGCACCTCAGCATCGGCGTCAACGCCTATGTCGCGGACAGCAAGGCACAAGCGGTGAAGGAGAACGGCCCCTACCACCTGTATTTCAACCAGACGCTGTTCAGCCACGGCAACTTCACCGAGACCGCGATCCAGCGCGAACACGGCTATGTCACGCAGTCCAGCACCGACTATGTCCGGCAGGAGAACCTGAAGCAGGCCGCCTTCGACCGGCAGGATTTCCGCAACATGACCATGGCCGACGTGGAAAAGCGCGCCGAGCACATGCCCTGGGGCACCGGCGACGAGGTGGCGGCGAAGCTGATCGCGGAGGCCGAGAAGTGCGGCGCCGAGACGCTGCTGGTCAGCATGAACCGCGGCGCCATGCCGCATGAGATGTTCCTGAACCAGATCCGCCGCTTCGCCGCCGAGGTGCTGCCAAAGTTGCAGGCGCACCAGATCACCCGCGTGCCGGCGGCCGAGGAGGTGATGGCGTGAGCAGCACGGCGCCAGCCACTTCGGCCGGTCCACTCGCCGGCATCAAGGTCATCGAGATGGGCCACAGCGTGGCGGCGCCCTATGCCGCGCTGGTGCTTTCGGAGCTTGGCGCCGAGGTGACCAAGATCGAACGCCCCGGCGAGGGTGACCCCTGCCGCGGCTGGGGACCTCCGTTTGCCGATGGCCAGGCCAGCCTGTTCATGGCGCTGAACCGCGGCAAGCACTCCCGTGCCTTCGACCTGCGCAGCGATGCCGCCAAGGCGGAACTGCGCGCGCTGATCCTGGACAGCGACGTGGTGATCCAGAACATGAAGCCCGGCCAGGCCGAGGAAATGGGCTTCGGCGCGGCCGAGCTGTGTGCCGCCAACCCGCGGCTGATCCACGCCAGCATCGGCGCCTTCGGTGCTACCGGCCCGTTGCGCGACCGCCCGGGCTACGATCCCCTCATGCAGGCCTTCTCCGGCATCATGAACGTGACCGGGGAGATGGGCCGCCCGCCGGTGCGCGTCGGCACCTCCATCATCGATATGGGCGCGGGCATGTGGCTGGTCACGGGCATCACCACCGCGCTGTACCGGCGGGAGCAGACCGGCCGCGGCGGCGCCGTCGATACCTCCCTGCTGGAGGTGGCGATGGGCTGGATGACCTATCACGTCACCAACCACAGCGCTTCCGGCGAGGAGCCGAAGCGCGAGGGCAGTGGCGCCGCGATGATCGTGCCCTACCAGGTGTTCAGCACGGCGGATGGCGAGGCGGTGGTCGGCGCCGGCAACGACAACCTGTTCCGCCGGCTGGCCAAGCTGCTGGGCAAGCCGGAATGGTGCGACGACCCGCGCTACGCCACCAACCCCGCCCGCGTGGCCAATCGGGACGTGCTGAACGCGCAGATCCAGGAACTGCTGCTGGCCCAGGGCAATGCGGCGTGGGAAGCACTGTTCGTCGCGGCCGGCGTGCCCTTCACCCCGGTGCAGGGCGTGGCCCAGGCGGTGGCGCATCCGCAGGTGCAGGCGCTGGGCATGGTGCGGGAAACGCCCAAGGGCATCCGCTACGTCGACCTGCCGATCAGTTTTGATGGTGTCCGCCCGGCTTCCGGCCGCACCTGCACGCCGGAGGTGGGCGAGGGCTGATCAGCGCTGGCGGATGGGGATGCGTACCGAAAGCCCATCCAGCGCCGGCGTCAGGCGGATCTGGCAGGCCAGGCGGCTTTCGGGTCGCACTTCCACCGCCAGGTCGCCGATCATGTCCTGCTCGTCCTCGGATGCCGCGGGCATCACGGCTTCCCAGGGCTGGTCGATGTAGACCTGGCAGGTCGCGCAGACCAGTTGGCCGCCGCATTCCGCCTCGATGCCCGCGATGTCGTGCTTGATCACCACATGCATCAGCGTCTCGCAGCCTGTGCTGTCCACGCTGCGCGCGCTGCCATCGGGCCAGGTGAAGGTCACGGTCGGCATCGGTTGGGCTCCGGCTGTCCTGGAGTCTGTCAGGCGCAGACAGAAGCGCCTGACAGACTCCAGAGCATTGTTTTGTCGTGTGATTCACGTCTCCGGCGATTCCGCCTGCGACGATCACACTCGAAGCCCCGCCTAGCGCTGCCCGTGCTGCGCTGCAACCCACCGCTGGCGCCGTGCGGGCTTCGGCTGGCATAGTCCGGCGCATGCGCATTCTCGTCATCGGCGCCGGCGTGGCCGGCATGACCGCCGCCTACAGCCTGACCCTCTCCGGCCACCAGGTGACGGTGCTGGACCGCGAACCCATCGCCGGCAATGGCGCCAGCTTCGCCAATGGCGCCCAGCTCTCCTACAGCTATGTCGCCCCCCTGGCCGCGCCCGGCGTGGCACGCAAGGCGCTGGGCTGGATGCTGGACGCCGACGCGCCGCTGCGGCTGCACGCGCGCATCGACCCCGCGCAATGGCGCTGGCTGCTGGACTTCCTGCGCTGCTGCACGGCCGAGCGGTTCGCGGCGACGACGGTGGAACTGCTCGGCCTCGGCGCCTATTCCCGCCGCATGGTCCACCGGTTGATGCAGCGGGAGGCGCTGGATTTCTGCTGGCGCATGAACGGCAAGCTGGTGGTCTATCGCGACGCGAAGGACCTGGCTGGCGCCGCCGAGGTGGTGCGCCTCCAGGCCCGCCATGGCAGCGAGCAGGAGGTGCTGGACGCCGACCAATGCCTGGCGCTGGAGCCGGCGCTGGAGGCGCTGCGCGGCGTGCTCGCCGGCGGCATCCATACCCCCAGCGAGGAGGTCGGCGACGCCCACCGTTTCTGCCGGGAATTGCAGCGCGTGCTGGAGGCCCAAGGGGCGCAGTTCCTGTTCGGCCGCAAGGCGCTGCGCGTGCTGATCTCCGGCGGCCAGGCGGTGGGGGTGGAGACCATGGAAGGCCCGCTGCACGCGGATGCGCTGGTGCTGGCCGGCGGCGCCGCGGCGGTGCATCTGCTGCGCCCGCTCGGCATCCGCCTGCCGATCTACCCGTTGCGCGGCTACAGCCTGACCCTGCCGGTGGAGCCTTGGCACAGCTCGCCGCGCATCAGCATCACCGACGCGCACCACAAGATCGTCTACGCCCCGCTGCAGGACCGCCATGTGCATCAGCTGCGGGTGGCCGGCATGGTGGACCTGGCCGGCGAGAACACGTCCCAGCCCGCGCGCCGCCTGGAAACACTGGCGCGCCAGGCGGAAGCGGCCTTTCCCGCCGCCGCCGACTGGTCCCGCGCGAAGACCTGGGCCGGGCTGCGGCCGGCGACGCCGGATAGCAAGCCGATCATCGGGACCTCCGGCATTCCCGGCCTATGGCTGAATGTCGGCCATGGCGCGCTGGGCTTCACCCTGGCACCGGCCACCGCGCAACTGCTGGCGGACATGATCGACGGCGAAGCCCCGGCGCTGGATCCGGCGCCCTTCGCGCTGGCGCGGCCGACCACCGCGCAATCGGTGGCGGCAACCGCCTGATCCACGCTAGCCTCTGCGCCGGAGACGACAACCGGAGGCTACCCCAATGAAGAAGACCCTGCTCGGCGCGCTCGCCGGGCTTGCACTGGCGCTCACCGCCGGCACGGCCCAGGCCGGCACCACGCTGGACGGCGTGAAGTCCCGCGGCATCCTGACCTGCGGCGTCAATGTCGGCGTGGCCGGCTTCTCGCTGCCGGACAGCCGCGGCATCTGGCAGGGCATGGACGCCGACCTGTGCCGTGGCGTTGCCGCCGCCGTGCTGGGCGACCCGTCCAAGGTGCGCTTCGTGCCGCTGACCGCGGTGCAACGCTTCCCCGCGCTGCAAAGCGGGGAGATCGACGTGCTGATCCGCCAGACCACGCTGAGCATGACGCGCGACACCTCGCTGGGCATGCGCCTGACGGCGGTGAACCTGTATGACGGCCACGGCTTCATCGTCCGCAAGAACGCCAATATCGCCAACCTGCGCGGCCTGGGCGGCGCCACCATCTGCCTGTCGCCGGGCACCACCAACGAAGTGGTTACCGCCGACTACTTCCGCAGCAACAACCTGACCTTCACCCCGCTGCTGATCGAGCGCATGGCCGACGCCGCCACCGCGTTGCAGGCCGGCCGCTGCGACAGCATCGGCACCGATGCCACGCAGCTGGCCGCGCTGCGCAGCCAGTTCCAGAACCCCGCCGACTGGGTGATCCTGCCGGAGCGGATCAGCAAGGAACCCTACGGCCCCGTGGTCCGCCGCGACGACGCCGAATGGTTCGACGTGGTGCGCTGGGTGGTGATGGGCCTGGTCAACGCGGAGGAACTCGGCGTCAACAGCCGCAACCTGGACCAGATGCTGGCCAGCCCGAACCCCGACATCCGCCGCCTGCTGGGCGTGGACCCGGTACTGGGCAATGCGCTGAAGCTGGACCCGCGCTGGCTGTTCAACGCCATCAAGGCCATCGGCAACTACGGCGAGCTGTTCGAGCGCACGATCGGCCCGAACACGCCGATAGGCCTGGACCGCGGCATGAACCGGCTGTGGACCAATGGCGGGCTGATGTATTCCTGGCCCATGCGCTGACGCTCGCTGGGAGGGCGCCGCCCTCCCTGCACCCACCCGCCAAGGGCCGAGAGGCCCTTGGAACCCGGGTGTTACGCCACGGCGTCGCGCAGCGGCCGGCCGGCCAGGCCATCCCCGATGTTGTCAGCCGCAGCAGCCTCGATGGCGCGGCGGGCCGCCATGGTGGCGGAACCGATATGCGGCGTGAACAGCGTCGCCGGGTGCGCCAGCAGGGCAGGGGCGATGCCATCTGGCCGGTCCGGCAGCGCCCAGTCCTCCATGTTGAAGACATCCGCCGCGTAGCCGCCCAGCCGGCCGCTCTGCAACGCCGCCAGCACCGCGGTCTCGTCCACCGTGGAGCCACGGCCGATATTGACCAGCAGCGCGCCCGGCGGCAGCAGCGCCAGCGCCTCCGCCCCAACCAGGCCGCGCGTGCCGGCGTTCAACGGCAGCGCCACCACCACCGCATCGGCGCCATCCAGCGCCTCGGCCAGCGGCAAGGCCGGCACACCCGGCAGCCCGCCGGCGGGGTCCATGCCGCGGAGCCGGCAGCCGAACGGCGCCAGCCGCGCCGCAATGGCCGCACCCAGCCGGCCAAGGCCCAGGATGGCCATCTGCGCCCCCTCCAGCCCCAGCCCGTAGAATTGCGGCCGCCAGCCCTGGAAGCCCGCGCGCACCGCGGCATCGGCCGGGCGCAACTGCCGCGCCAGACCCAGCAGCAACGCCACGGCCAGTTCCGCGGTCGGCGCGGTCAACAGGTCCGGCACCAGGGAGACGGCGACGCCGCGTGCGCGGCAGGCGGCCAGGTCGATATTGTCGGCGCCCTTCAGCGCGCAGGCCAGCACGCGTAGCCGCGGTGCCGCGGCCAGCCATTCGGCGTCCACCCGGTCGGTCATGAAGGCCATCACCGCCTCGGCCTCGGCCAGCTGCGCGCGCAACGCCGCCGCCGGCCAGGGCTCGTCGCCGGCGGGGTGGGCGACGCTGCCGTGCTGTTCCAGCAGCGCCCGCGTTTCCGGGAAGATGCGCATGGTCGTGAGGATGCGGGCCATGTCGTCCGGCCTTTCAGCTGTTCGACGGCACCCAAGCCATGGCCGGGCTGGAACGCAAGGCGCCGGCGCGGCTTGTCATCGGCTTGTCAGAACCGCCGCGCCAGCATGGTCGGCGTGGCGCGATAGGCGTCCAGCCCGCGGCCCCGGCTGCCGCCACTGCTGGCCGGCAACGTCGCCGTCTGCTCGGCCCGGGCGCTGCCCAGCATGGCGCCGCCGCCGCCTGGCGCCGGCATGAAGCCGGGATTGCCCTGGAAGGTCGGCGTCACGCTCTGCAACGCCGCCAGCAGGCCAGGGGAGGGAATGTTCGGCCCGCCCTGGCGCTCGGCGGCCCATGCCTGGGCGACCAGGCCGCGATAGCCTGCGGCGCGTTCCGGCGTTTGGCTGTGATAGGCGCCGGCGGCGGCCATCCAGTCGTTGCGGGTGCTTTGCAGCTCGCCCAGGAACTTCGCGCCATAGCGGGCATTGGCCAGCGGGTCGAAGGCGACCTCAAGGCTTGCGAAGGCATTGGGGTGATGGTGCAGGTTCACCTGCATGCAGCCGATGTCGATGCTGCGCACCCCTTGGGCCTGCAATTCCCGCACGGCGGCAATAGCTGCCGCCTTGGTGGGGAAAAGACTGCCGCGCCCCTCGGCATTGATGGTCCAGGGCCAGGGGTTCACGGCGCCGGTGGCGGGGTCCCGCTTGCCGGACTCCACCCGGGCGATGGCGGCCAGCAGGCCCGGCGGCGTCCCGGCCTCCCGTTCCACTACCGCCACCGCGGCGCGGCAGAGATGCGTGGGGTCAAGCATTTCCGAGAGTCCCTGCGCCGTCACCGCTCGCGGTGCCAGGGCGAAGAGGAGCAGGAGGAAGGCAAGGGGGCGCAGGGTTCGCATGGCCAGGCACAGCGCAAGCGTCGTGCCAGTTGTAACGCCCGCCCCCGCCGCTGGACGAACCGATGTGCCGCCCCCACGTGGTGGCCGAAGCATTCAAGGAGCAAGCCTGATGGCGATCCGCATCCCCCGCGGCTGGGAACTGCCCGAGCGGCTGGCCACGCCGGAACACCTGGTGCTGAACCGGCGCGCCGCCATGCTGGGCGCCGGCGTCGGCCTGCTGGCGCTGGGCAGCGGCCAGGCCCATGCGCAGGCGATGTCGCCGCAGGCGCCCATGCCGGCGCCGCGCACGCAGAAATACCCGGCGGGGCGGGAGATCACGCCCGAGCGCGACGCCACCACCTACAACAACTTCTACGAGTTCGGCACCGACAAGGGCATCTACCGCCCGGCCCAGGCGCTGCCGACCCGGCCCTGGACCGTCAAGGTGGACGGCATGGTCGAGGCGCCCCGCGAGTTCGACATGGACGACCTGCTGAAGCTGATGACGCTGGAGGAGCGGGTCTATCGCCACCGCTGCGTCGAAGCCTGGTCCATGGTGGTGCCCTGGACCGGCTTCCAGCTGTCCCAGTTGCTCGGCGTGGTGAAGCCGCTTTCGGGGGCGAAGTACGTTCGGTTTGAAAGCGCGGCGCTGCGCGGCGTGATGCCGGGCCTGCGGCAGAGCTGGTATCCCTGGCCCTACATCGAGGGCTGCACGATAGAGGAAGCCGCCAATGAGCTGAGCTTCATGGTCGTGGGCGCCTATGGCAAGGAACTGCCGAAGCAGATGGGCGCGCCGCTGCGCGTGCACTTCCCGTGGAAGTACGGCTTCAAGCACGGCAAGAGCCTGGTGAAGATCACCCTGACCGACCAGCGCCCGAAGGGCCTGTGGGAAGCGATCCAGGCCAGCGAATACGGCTTCTGGGCCAATGTGAACCCCGAGGTCTCCCACCCCCGCTGGAGCCAGGCGAGCGAGCGGGTGCTGGGCAGCGGGGAGCGGGTGCCGACGCTGATCTGGAACGGCTATGGCGAACAGGTGGCGGGCATGTACAGCGGCCTGATGCGCGAGCGCCTGTTCGCCTGACGCAAGGCAGGGCCGGGCATCGCTGCCCGGCCCCGGTTCAGGCGGACCGGGCCCTTGGCCCGGCAGCCGCGCTCAGGCGATGACGAAGTCGGCGGTGGAGAGCGCCGCCTTGGCCACGCCCGAGAACACCAGCACATGGCCGTCGTGGTACAGGTAGGTGCCGTTGCTGGCATCCACCGCGCCGGCCAGCATGGCCTGCACCTCAGCCAGGCTGTGGCCCAGCAGCTGCACCTGGTCGGCATTGGCCTGGCCGTGGGTGGCGAAGTTGTAGATCACGTCATCCCCGGCATGACCGAAGACGAAGCTGTCGGAGAAGGCCGTCGCGGTGACGTGCAGCGCCGGGCTGAAGGCGCTGGCGTCCACGTAGATGCCGTGCGCATTGGGGGCGAACAGCGTCACGGCGCCGTCGAAGGCCGCGCTGGCGGTGGCGGCCAGCGTGACGATCTGCGCGCCGCCGCCTTCCAGCTTCAGCGTCTCCATGTGGCTGATGTACAGGAAGTCGACGTCGTTGATCCGCTGCCCGCCCTGCATCACCACCGTGTCGCCGCCACTGCCGCCATTGGCCCTGGTGGCAGCCAGCTGACCGCGGTCGGCGAGGTAGAAGAAGTCGTTGCCGCCGCCGCCGCAGAGGGTATCGGCGCCGCCATTGCCGACGAACACATCCGTGCCGTTGCCGCCCAGCATGCTGTCGGCGCCGGCGCTGCCGTGGATATAGGCCGTGCCGGCGAAGGCGTGGCCGTCATAGGTCAGGCCGCTGGCGTTGTTGGCGTAGACCACGATGGCGCCGCCGCTGGTCGTCATCGCCTGGGCGCCGAGCGTCACCGACTGGGCGCCGCTGCCGTTCAGGTACAGGTAGTCGGCGTGCTTTACATTGGCGAAGGCCGCGTCCGTCACCGCCGCGTTCTGCGCGATGTTGATGACGTTGTCGCCGCCGGCGCCGTCGACCCAGGCCTGCTGCATTTGCGCCAGCGTGTCGAAGTAGAAGAAGTCGGTGCTCGCCCCGCCCACCAGCAGGTCGGCGCCGCCGCGGCCGTAGAAGGCGTTGGTGCCGCTGCCGCCGATGATGGTGTCCGCCCCGGCGGAGCCCAGCACCTGCAACGTGGCACCGGCGCTGAGGCCGCTGCCGTCCACGTTGATGCTGGTGGCGGCCCAGGCGTCGATCAGCACATGCATGCCGGTGAAGGCATGCGCCGCGGCGCTGCCCAGCGTCAGCGCCCAGATGCCGCTGCCCAGCAACAGGTCCTCGAAGTTGCTGACGCCGCCCCAGGCGTAGTCGAGGATGTTCGCACCGCCCGAAAGCGAGATGGCATCCCAGCCATCGCTGCCATCCAGATAGGCGTAGCCATCATGTAGCGTGTTGAACGGGGCATTCAGATAGAACACGTCGTTGCCGACAGTGCCCTGCGGGGGGAAAGCCATGCGTCGCTCCTCTCGTTGGTGCGGAGAGACCTACGCATTGACGGCACTCGCCGCGATCAACGCCCGAGTGATACTGGCGGATACAACGCAATCGTGAAGAAGTTACGGTATCGGATCAGTGAGGCGGGAGGAATGCGTCAATCCAGCGTCACGCCGCTGGTCCGCACCAGGTCCTGCCAACGCGGCGTTTCCGCGCGGATCAGCGCCGAAAGCGCCGCCGGCGTCTCGCTGGTCACCACCGTATAGCCCAGCGGGCGCAGGCGCTCGGCGAATTCGGGCACCTGCGCCAGCTGCCGCATCGCCTGGTTCAGCCGCGCCAGCACCGGCTCCGGCGTGCCGCCGCTGCTCATGATGGCGTTCCAGCTCTGGATGTCGATGTGCCCCAGGCCGAGTTGGGTGAACTCCGCCAGGCCGGGGATTTCCGGCAGGAAGGGCAGGCGCTTCGCGCTGCTGACCGCCAGGGGCTTGAACCGCCCGGCCTCCACATGCGGCATCAGCGCGGGCATCACGTCGAACATCATGTCGATGGTGCCGGCCAGCAGGTCGGAGATCGCCGGGCCGCCGCCGCGATACGGCACATGGGTGATCTGCGCCGCGGTCGCGCGGTTCACCGCCTCTATCGTCAGGTGGCTGGTGGTGCCGGTGCCGGAGGAGCCCATGCGGACCTCCCCGGGATGCGCCTTGGCCCAGGCGATCATGCCGGGGAAATCGCGCCAGCCATGCTTCGCGGCGGTGGCGGCATTGACCACGCACAGCACCGCGCCGGTGGTGATCTGGCTGACCGGCGCCAGGTCCTTCTGCGGGTCGAAGCTCAGCGTCTTGTACAGCGTGGGCGCCGCGCACAGCGTGGTGACGCCGATGATGCCGAGCGTGCTGCCATCGGCCGGGGCGCGGGCCACCGCGTCGGCGCCGATATTGCCGCCGGCGCCGCCCCGGTTCTCCACCACCACGGTCTGCCCCAGCACGGGGCCGAGCCTTTCGCCGATCAGCCGGCCAAGGATGTCCACAGCGCCGCCGGGCGGGAAGGGCACCACCAGCTTGACCGAGCGCCCGCCGGCCACGGGTTGGGCGATGGCGGGCGAGGCAAGCGCGGTGGCCAGCAGCGTGCGGCGGAGGAGGCTCATCGGCGCAACCCTTTCAGCGATAGATTCGCCAAGCATAGAACAGCGTAAGCCCAGTGCCCGCCAAGATGACAACCAGTTCCACCGCCCGCGCCGGCAGCCGCCCCGCCAGCCGGCCGCCGAGCCAGCCGCCGGCCACGGCGCCCACCAGGCAGGCCATGGCGGCCGGCCAGTCGATGGCGCCGGCCAGCACCAGCAACAGGATGCCGGCGGCGGTGACCAGGCTGGCCAGCAGGTTCTTCAGCGCATTCGCCGCGGCCGGCGGCGTGCCCGGCGGCAGCACCAGCCCGAGCCAGGCCAACAGCATCACCCCCAGCCCGGCGCCGAAATAGCCGCCATAAATCGCCAGGACGAAGCTGCTGAACGGCGAGCCAAGCCAGCCGCCCGCCAGCGCCGCCAGGCGCCGCCGCACGGCGAAGATCAGCGTCGCCAGCCCCAGCAGCGGCGGCACCAGCGCCAGGAAGGCGCGGTCACCGCTGGCCAGCAGCAGCGCCGCCCCGGCTGCGCCGCCCAGTGCCAGCAACGCCATCCGCCCGCGCCAGGCCGGCAACAGTTTTGCGAGGGTCGCGCGCTCTGCCCAGGCCGCGGTGGCGTGGGCCGGCCAGATCGCCAGCGCGTTGGAGGCATTGGCCACCACCGGCGGCACCCCGGCGGCGAGGAAGGCCGGGAAGGTGATCAGCGTGCCGCCACCGGCCAGCGCATTGGCCAGGCCACCCGCCACCCCGGCCAAGGCCAGCAGCAGCAGGTCGGTGGTGGTCATCGGCCGAGCCGCTGCCGCGCGGTGGCGACCACCTGGTGCACCGCGTCGGTCAGCTTGTAGGCGGCCATCTCATCCGGCCCGGCCCAGGCCACCGCGGCCACGTCGTCGCCGGCCATGGCCTCGCCGGAGGCGTACTCGGCGCAGTAATCCACGATGGTGTAGTGGTAGCGCACCTTGCCCCTGGCGTCGTAGGTGATGCCGTCGATCACCGCCGCCAGCGTCAGCGGGCCTACTTCGACGCCGGTTTCCTCCAGCAACTCCCGCCGCGCGGCGACCTCGGCCGGTTCGCCCAGATGCTGGGCGCCGCCGGGCAGGGACCAACTGCCCACCCGCGGCGGCTTGCCGCGCTGCACCAGCAGCACCTTGTCGCCCTTCAGCACGATGCAGCCGATGCCGACCCAGGGCCGCTCCGGGTATTCCCGGTCGGTCATTGCGGCGGGGTGGGTGCGGCCGGGCGCTCGCGCTCCATCAGGTCCGCCAGCTTCGGCACGAAGGCCTTTTCCTTCCAGATGCCGACCTGGTAGCTCCAGCCATCCCAACGGGCATTGAAGCCAGCGGCCTCGTCGCCCTCGGCCCTCAGCCGCACCCATAGCGTGTCCTCGGCGCGGTTCGGCCAGACCGTCACCGACAGCCCGTTGGTGAACTCGAACCGCGCCTCGCCCAGCGCCTCGCCGGGGATCTCGGCGGCGGGCTTCACGTCCAGGAAGGTCAGGAACTCGAAGCTGCGGCCCACCTCGTCCAGCGAGACCTCGTCCTGGCTCGGCGGGTTGGGCGGCTCCACCAGCTTCAGCCTGGCATCGGCCTCGCCGCCGCGTTCCAGCACCAGCACGCCCTCGGTCACGCGGTTCACCGTCACCCGGCGCAGCCGCTCGGCCGAGATGTTGCCGATATCGCGGTCCACCCAAAGCTGCGGGTCGGTATCCAGCGCCAGCCGGCCCTCGGCCAGCCAGGCCTGGGTTTCGCTGGGGCGGCGGACATAGACGCTCTCGGGCAGGTTGCCCTGGGTGCGGACCCGGCGCCGGCCGACCACCAGTTCCACCACCACGGCGCCGGCGGCGTCCAGCGCGCGCAGCAGGATCGCGGTGCTGCCGGTGTTGGTCGGGTCGTCCAGCCCCAGCTGGGCAAGTTGGGCGCGGTCGCTGGTGCGCTGTTCCAGCAGGCGCAACTCGGTCAGGCCCACCAGGGTTTCCCGCACCCGCTCGGCGCGGATGGGGTAGTTGCCCTTTTCCGGCAGCAGCCAACGATTGCCGTCGCGCAGCACCACCAGCGTTGCGTCGTTCTTGCGGAGTTCAAGCTTGACGATACTGCCCAACCTGGCCGCCAGGTCCGGGAAGGCGAGGGTGCCGCTGCCACCGGGCGGGCCGCTGCGTTCCGGCGAGGTTGGCCCCAGCAGCAGGGCCAGCGCCAGGCTGCCGGCAGCGCCGCCGCCCAGCAGGATCAGGTTTCTGCGGTTCAGCATGCCCCTAACCCCTGGCCGCAGCGCGACGCCGCGCCCGCATCAGCGCCAGCCCGATGGCGAAGGCCGTCAGCAATGCCGGCACCAGGGCGATGTTCACCACCCGCAGCCAGGTCTCCAGCCCCTCGATATCCCGCCGCAGTTCCAGCTGCACCGCACGCAATTGGCGCCGGGTGGCGACGATCTCGCCGCGGGCCTTGTCGATCTCGGCGCGCTGTTCCGGCGTGATGACGGTCTGGGACTGGTTGCGCTCGCCGGGCTGTGTGCTGGGCTGCGACCCCTGGCGGAGTTCGCGCAGGCGCTTTTCGGTGTCCTCCAGCCGCTGGGTCAGCTGGCGTTCGGTCTGGCGATACTGCGCATCCGCGTTGCGGCGGATATTCTCCACCAGTTCGAAGGGACGCAGGCTCTCGCCGCGCGAGCGCAGCGTGATCAGCGCATCGCTGCCGGCCAGGGTATCCGCCAGGTTGGCCACCATGGCGCCGTTGTTGCTGAGGGGCGTGGCCACCTGCTGGCCGAAGAAGTCCTGCACGCGGACCCAGAAGCGGTCCTCCAGGATGTCGCTGTCGTTGCCGACCACCAGGTTGGCCGGGCCGGCGGTCTCGGCGCGATGAGCCGGGAAGTTCTCCGGCCTGGTCTGGCCTTCGGCGACTTCGGGCGGGCCATCCGGGAAGGCGCTGCGCAGCGTGCCGCGCACCCGGGCCAGCAGCACCCGGCGCTGCCCGTCGGCGCGGAAGTCGGCGAGGATACGCACCGGGCTGGGGTCACCCTTCACCGCCGCCACGTCACCCAGCATGGATTGCGGGGAGGAGGTCAGCAGCGGGGTGAACTCCACCGTCGCGCCGTCGCGCCGCCGCACCTCGCCGGCCGAGGCGACGGTGACCTGGTCCAATTGCGCGGTCACCACCTCCTGCCGATTGATGCTGTCGCTGGAGAGGTTGTACCAGGCGACGTAGTCCACCGCCTGCACCCGGTCCGTGGCCCCGGCGCGCACGCGCCAGGCACCGCGCAGGTCCAGCACCACCTTGTCGTGCGGCGTCTCCACGCCCCAGGCGTTCAGCAGCCGGTCCAGCTGAGAGCCGGTGTCGCTAGGAGGCTGGCCGCCGGGGCCGGGCCGGCTGGCCTGGCTCTCGCTGTGCGGGTCCACCAGGGCGATCAGCTTGCCGCCGCGCATGACGAACTGGTCGATGGCGTATTGCGCGCTGTCGGTCAGCCGCTGGGCATGCGCCACCAGCAGCACCTGGATGTCCTCCTCGATGACCTGCACGTCCAGCGGCACGTCCTTCACGGTGAAGAACTGGCGCATCTGCTGCATCACCACGGCCGGCTGCGCGCCGGGCTGGCGCATCATCATGGCGCGGGGGTCGCCGTTCAGCGGCAGGCTGGTCATCACGGCCACGGTCGGGCGGCGCGGGTTGGAAAGCTCCCACACCAGCCGCGTCAGGTCGTATTCCAGGAAGCGCTCGCGCTCCGGCTGGAAGAACGGAATGGTGCGTTCCTCGTCCACCAGGTTGGTGGCGACCAGGCCGAACCAAACCTGTTCGCCGCCCTGGTCCAAGGGCACGCCCTGCAGGCCGTAGCCCATGGCGCGGTCCTCGGTCTCGCTGAACGGCTCGGGGTCGAAGAGTTCCAGCTTCAGCTTGCCGTTGGAGCGGGCGGCGTATTCGCCGAGAATCTCGCGCACGCGGTCGGCATAGGCGCCGTAGGTCGGGATCTCCGCGCCCAGGCGCCGGGAATAGAACAGCCGCAGCGTCACCGGGTCCTTCAACCCCGCGAGCACCTGGCGGGTGCCGTCGCTGAGGGTGTAGAGGCCGGACTGGGTGAAATCCACGCGCACGCGCGGCAGCAGGCGCTCCGCCAGCAGGTTCACGCCGATGGCCAGCACCAGCGCGGCGATGATGCCAAGGCCGGAGAAGCCGAGGCGCTTGCGCGCGGCGCGCGCTTCTTTCGCCAGTTGGGCGGCGCGTTGTTCAGCAGCAAGGTCGGCCATGGCTCAGTCCGCCTTCTTCAGGTCGAGCACGACGGCGTTCACGAACAGCCAGAAGCCGATGAAGCTGCCGAAATACACCAGGTCGCGCAGCGCGATGACGCCGCGGGTGAAGCCGCCGAAGCGGTCCGCCACCGAAAGCCCGCGTGCCACTTCCGCCATCACCGGCACGCGGTTGGACAGGAACTCGGTGATCACGGGGCTGCCCGCGGCGGCGAAGACGAAGCAGATGGCCACCGCCAGCACGAAGGCGATGACCTGGTTCTTCGTGGCGGCCGAGACCGCCGCGCCCACCGCCAGGTAGGCGCCGGCGACCAGCAGGCAGCCGACATAGCCGGTCAGCACCACGCCGTTGTCAGGGTTGCCCAGCACGTTGACGGTGATCCACAGCGGGAAGGTCAGCGCAAGCGCGATGCCGCAGAAGGCCCAGGCCGCCAGGAACTTGCCGGCCACCGCCTGCCATTGCGGCAGCGGCAGGGTCAGCAGCAGCTCGATGGTGCCGTGGCGGCGTTCCTCGGCCCACAGGCGCATGGTCAGCGCCGGCACCAGGAACAGGAACAGCCAGGGCACGAAGCTGAAGAAGGGCATCAAATCGGCCTGGCCGCGGGCGAAGAAGCCGCCGAGCGTGAAGGTCAGCGCGCCGGCCAGCACCAGGAAGATGACGATGAACACATAGGCGACGGGCGTTGCGAAATACGCCGCCAGCTCGCGCTTCGCCACCACGCAGGCGCCATGCCAGGGCAGGGCGCCGGTCTTGCCCGGCCCCCACATCAGCCAGCCGGCGGCCAGCAGGTCGCCCAGGCGTCGGATCATGCCGCCCATCACGCGTGCTCCTGCGGCTTGCCGAGGGTGAGGGTGCGGAACACCTGCTCCAGGCTCTGCCCGGCCACTTCCAGCGCGCGCGGCGGCGCGTCCACAATCACCTTGCCGCGGGCGATGATGATGGCGCGGGTGCAGACCGCGTCCACTTCCTCAAGGATATGGGTGCTGATGACGATCGCCTTGGTCGGCGCCATGCGCTGGATCAGCTCGCGCACCTCGTGCTTCTGGTTGGGGTCCAGGCCGTCGGTCGGTTCGTCCAGCACCAGCACCGGCGGGTCGTGCAGCAGGGCCTGGGCCAGGCCGACGCGGCGCTTGAAGCCTTTTGACAGTGTCTCGATGGGTTGCAGCCGCACGCCTTCCAGCTGGGTCTGCGCCATGGCCAGGGCCACCCGGTCATCGCGCTCGCTGCCGCTGAAGCCGCGGATGCTGGCGGTGAAGCGCAGGAAGCCGGTGACGCTCATTTCCGGGTAGGTCGGCGCGCCCTCGGGCAGGAAGCCCAGGGACCGCTTGGCCTCCACGCCGTTTTCCACCACGTCCGCGCCGCAGATGCGGGCGGTGCCGGCGGTGGGCGGCATGAAGCCGGCCAGCATGCGCATGGTGGTGGACTTGCCGGCGCCATTCGGCCCCAGGAAGCCCAGCACCTCGCCCCGGTCCACGGTGAAGGACACCTCGTCCACCGCGGTGAAGGCGCCGAAGCGCTTCGTCAGTTTCTCAATCTCGATCAGCGCGGCCAAGCCGTTATCCCCCGCTGTCCCCCGACAGAGCGGTGGAATTACCCTGATGGGAGGGGTTTGCAAGGGTGGAGAGGGGGCAGGCCTACCCGGCGCGCAGCGTCATCATCGCCTCTGCCTTGCCGAACAGCGCCAGCAGCAGCCGCACCGCCTGGCCGCGCGGGGTCGCCAGTGTCGGGTCGCGCTCCAGCAGCACCTCGGCATCGCGGTTGGCCATGTGGATAAGGCCCTCCTGCGCTTCCACATCCGGCAGGCCCAGGCGGAACATCGGCACGCCGGACTGCCTTGTGCCCAGCAGTTCGCCGCCGCCGCGCAGGCGGAAATCGGCGTCGGCGATGACGAAGCCGTCCTCGGTTTCCTTCAGCAGCAGCAGGCGTTCGCGGGCGGTCTGGTTCAGCCCTTCATCATACAGCAGCATGCAATAGCTGGCGCCGCTGCCGCGCCCAACGCGCCCGCGCAACTGGTGCAGCTGGGCCAGGCCGAAGCGTTCCGCGTGTTCCACCACCATGATGGTGGCTTCCGGCACGTCCACGCCCACCTCGATGACCGTTGTCGCCACCAGCAGCCGGGTCTTGCCGGCGGCGAAGTCGCGCAGCGCGGCCTCGCGCACATCCGTCTCCTGCCGGCCATGCGCCAGGCCGACCTTGCCGGGGAAGCGTTCCGCGAGTTCGGCGAAGCGGGTCTCGGCCGCGGCGGTGTCCATCACCTCCGATTCCTCCACCGCCGGGCAGACCCAGTAGCAGCGCGCCCCCTTGTCCAGCGCGCGGCCGATGCCGGCGATGACCTCCGGCGACTGCCGCAGCCCGTGCAGCGTGGTGGCGATGGCCTGCCGCCCCGCCGGCTTCCCCGCCAGCCGAGACACCGCCATCTCGCCCCACTGGGTCAGCAGCAGGGTGCGCGGAATGGGGGTGGCGGTCATGACCAGCATGTCCGTCGTCTCGCCCTTTTCGGCCAGCATCAGCCGCTGGGCGACACCGAACCGGTGCTGCTCATCCACCACCGCCAGGGCCAGGTTGCGGAAGGCCACCGCGTCCTGGAACAGCGCGTGGGTGCCGACCACGATCTGCACGCTGCCTTCCGCCAGGCCGCGCAGCACCTTCTTCCGCTCGGCGCCCTTGACGCTGCCGGCCAGCATTTCCACCCGCACGCCGGCGGGGTGGCACAGCCGCACCAGGGTGCGCAGATGCTGTCGGGCCAGGATTTCCGTGGGCGCCATGATGGCGGCCTGGCCGCCCGATTCCACCGCCCGCAGCATGGCCAGCACCGCCACCAGGGTCTTGCCGGAACCGACATCGCCCTGCAGCAGCCGCAGCATGCGGGTGGGGCTAGCCAGGTCGGCGTCGATTTCCGCCAGCGCCGCCACCTGGCTGGGCGTGGGCGGAAAGCCGAAGGCGGCCAGGGCCTTGGCCCGCAACTCCCCGGTGCCGGCCAGCCCGCGGCCCGGCCGGTCCCTGACGCGCCGGCGCACCAGGCCCAGCGCCAGCTGCCCGGCCAGCAGCTCGTCATAGGCCAGGCGCTTGCGGCCCGCCGCCAGCGGCTCCGGCCCGTCCGGGTCCTGCCAGCTGCGCAGGCTCTCGGCGAAGCCGGGCCAGGCTTCCCGCCGCAGCAGGGCAGGGTCGTGCCATTCCGGCAGCTCCACCAGCCGGTCCAGCGCCAGGCGCATCGCCTTGGCCACCTGGCGCCGGTGCAGCCCCTGGGTCAGCGGCCATTTCCGCTCGAATTCCGGAATGACGTCGGGCGGCTCGATATAGTCGGGGTTGGGGATGGAGCGGCCATAGCCGTCCACCTTCAGGGTGCCGCTGACCTTGCGGGTGCTGCCCACCGGCAGGCGCCGCTCCACCCATTCCGCCCGGTTGCCGAACATGGGGATGGCCAGCATGGTCGCGCCCGACCTGGCCCGTACCCTGATGGTCTGGCCGCCCGGCCCGATCCGGTCGTGCTTCAGCACCTCCACCTCGCAGGTCACGGTCTCGCCATGCAGGGCGTTGGCCGGCTCCCGCGCCAGGGTGCGGTCGGTGATCTCGCTGGGCAGGTGGAACAGCAGGTCCAGCACGCGGTTGCCACCGCTGCCATTGGCCAGCGCCTTGGCCAGCAGCTTCTGCCCAGCCGGCCCCACCCCGGGCAGCGAGCCCAGTTCGGCGAACAGTTGCAGGAGACACTCATCCCCCTCTGGCGTTGCGGCTTGGGCTGACAGGATTCCCATACCCCCCTATATGCCAGCGATAGCCAGAAACGACGACATGACCGAACTCGATTCCCGCCGCCGCCGCCTCGTCTTCCGTGCCAACCACCGGGGCACCAAGGAAGCCGACCTGATGATCGGCGCCTTCGTGGCCCGCCATGTGGCGGGCCTGACCGATGACGAACTGACCCAGCTGGAAGCCGCGCTGGAGCATTGGGACGTGGACCTGGCCGATTGGCTCAGCGGCCGCCGCCCGGTGCCGGACGAGCTGGCCAACCCCATGCTGGACCGCCTGATCCGCGAATGCGGCGAAAGCGGCGCCGGCCTGCCGGAGCACATGAGGAAGTGAGCGTCCTCCAGGTCCACGGCGCGCCCGAGGGTTTCGACGCGCTGCTGCTGGCCCGCCGCCTGGGGGAGACCGGTGCCCCGGTGCTGCACGTATGCCGGGACGACAGCCGCACCGCCCGCCTGGTGGAAGCGCTCGGCTTCTTCGCGCCGGAGGTGGAGGTGCTGCGCTTCCCGGCCTGGGACTGCCTGCCCTACGACCGCGTCTCGCCCAACCCGGAGATCGTGGCCGAGCGCGTCGCCACGCTGACCCGGCTGCTGGAGCCCAGCGACAAGCCCCGCATCGTCGTCACCACGGTCAACGCCATGGTGCAGCGGGTGCCGCCGCAGCAGGCCTTCCTCGGTTCCGTCATGGCGCTGAAGCCCGGCGGCAGGGTGGCGCCGGAAAAGCTGGCCGCCTTCCTGGAAGCCAATGGCTACAACCGCACCGGCACCGTGATGGAACATGGCGAATACGCCATGCGCGGCGGCATCGTGGATATCTACCCCGCCGGCCAATCGGACCCGATCCGCGTCGACCTGTTCGGCGACGAGGTCGAAAGCCTGCGCCACTTCGCCACCGACACCCAGCGCAGCGGCGACAAGCTGGACAGCCTGGTGCTGCGCCCGGTGGGCGAGGTCTTCCTCGACGCCGAGAGCATCGCCCGCTTCCGCACCGGCTACCGCGAGCTGTTCGGCGCCGCCTCGGCCGAGGACCCGCTCTACGTCTCGCTCAGCGCCGGCCGCCGCCACCCGGGCATGGAGCATTGGGCCGGGTTGTTCCATGAGCACATGGACATGCTGCCGGACTACCTGCCCGGCGCCAGCATCAGCCTGGACTACCAGGTGGAGGATGTGCTGAAGGGCCGGATGGAGATGATAGCGGACCACTACGAGGCCCGCCGCCAGCCGGTCCGCACCCATGAGGGCGAGGTGCCCTACCGCCCGGCGCCCCCGGGGCTGCTGTATCTGGCGCAGTCGGATTGGAACACCGTGCTGGGGGCAACGCAGAGCTTCCAGTTCACCCCGTTCAGCAAACCCGAGGGCGCCCAGGGCGTCGAGGCCGGCGGGCGACCCGGCCGCTTGTTCACAGAAGTCCGCTCCAGCGGCGGCAATGTCTTCGCCGCCTATGCCGAACACGCCCAGGTGCTGCTGGAAAAGGGCACCCGCCCGGTGCTGGCGGCCTGGACCCGCGGCAGCCGGGAACGCCTGGCCAACCTGCTGCGCGAGAACGGGCTGGAAGCCCAGGGCATCGAGAGCCATGCCGAGGCCCGCCGGCTGCCCAAGGGCGTGGTGGCGCTGGCCATCCTCGGCCTGGAACGCGGCTTCGTCGGTGGCGGCCTGGCCGTGGTCGGCGAACAGGATTTGCTGGGCGAGCGCATCGCCCGGCCGCCGCGCCGCCGCAAGCGCGCCGATCAGTTCATCGCGGATGCCACCGGCATCGAGCAGGGCGACCTGGTGGTGCACGCCGACCACGGCATTGGCCGCTATGACGGGCTGGAGACGCTGCAGGTCAGCGGCGCCGCGCATGACTGCCTGCGGCTGGTGTACGATGGCGGCGACAAGCTGTTCCTGCCGGTCGAGAATATCGAGGTGCTGTCCCGCTTCGGCAGCGAGGGCGCCGGCGTGGCGCTGGACAAGCTGGGCGGTGCGTCCTGGCAGAACCGCAAGTCCAAGGCCAAGCAGCGCATCCAGGACATGGCGGGGCAGCTGATCCGCATCGCCGCCGAACGGCAGATGCGCGAAGGCACCCTGGCCACCCCGCCGGAAGGCGCCTGGGACGAGTTCTGCGCCCGCTTCCCCTTCGCCGAGACGGAGGACCAGCAGCGCGCCATTGCCGATGTGCTGGAGGATTTGGCCGCCGGCCGGCCGATGGACCGGCTGATCTGCGGCGATGTCGGCTTCGGCAAGACCGAGGTGGCGCTGCGCGCCGCCTTCGTGGTGGCGATGACCGGGGCGCAGGTGGCGGTAGTGGTGCCGACCACGCTGCTGTCCCGCCAGCATACCCGCATCTTCGAGGCCCGCTTCAACGGCCTGCCGATCCGCATCGGCCAGCTTTCCCGCATGGTCACCGCCAAGGACGCGGCCAAGGTGCGGGACGGGCTGAAGGATGGCAGCATCAACATCGTCATCGGCACCCATGCGGTGCTGGCCAAGGGCGTGGAGTTCGCCGACCTCGGCCTGGTGATCGTGGATGAGGAGCAGCATTTCGGCGTTGCCCACAAGGAACGGCTGAAGTCGCTGAAGACCGACGTCCATGTGCTGACGCTGACCGCCACGCCCATTCCGCGCACGCTGCAACTGGCGCTGACCGGGGTGCGGGAGATGAGCATCATCGCCACCCCGCCGGTCGATAGGCTGGCGGTGCGGACCTTCATCATGCCCTGGGACCCCGTGGTGCTGCGGGAGGCGATCCAGCGCGAGCGCTTCCGCGGCGGGCAGATCTTCTGCGTGGTGCCGCGGCTGGAGGACATGGCCAAGGTCAGCGAACGCCTGCGCGAGATCGTGCCGGAGGCGCGGATTGTCGAAGCGCATGGGCAGTTGGCGCCGACCCAGCTTGAGAAGGTCATGACCGAGTTCGGTGACGGCAAGTACGACGTGCTGCTCTCCACCAACATCGTGGAGTCAGGCCTGGACATGCCGGCTGTCAACACGCTGCTGATCCATCGCGCCGACATGTTTGGCCTCGGCCAACTCTACCAGCTGCGCGGGCGCGTCGGCCGCGGCAAGCAGCGCGGCTATGCCTACTTGACCTGGCCGCCGTCGCACAAACTCTCGCCTGCCGCGCAGAAGCGGCTGGAGGTGATGCAGACGCTGGACAATCTGGGCGCCGGCTTCACCCTGGCCAGCCATGATCTCGACATCCGCGGCGCCGGCAACCTGCTGGGGGATGAGCAGTCCGGGCACATCCGCGAGGTTGGCATCGAGCTGTACCAGCAGATGCTGGAGGAAGCCGTCGCCGACCTGAAATCCGGCACCAACAAGAAGAAGAGCGAGGCCGAGCGCGCCCGCGACTTCACCCCCAACATCAACCTGGGCCTGCCGGTGCTGATCCCGGAGGCTTACGTCAAGGACCTGCCGGTTCGGCTTGGCCTTTACCGCCGCATCGGCAGCCTGGCGAATGAGGCCGAGGTGGAGGCGATGGGCGCCGAGCTGGCCGACCGCTTCGGCAAGCTGCCGGACGAGGTTGAGAACCTGCTGCAGGTCGTCGCCATCAAGGCGCTGTGCAAGACCGCGGGCGTGGAGAAGCTGGATGCCGGGCCGAAGGGCATCGTCGTCAGCTTCTACCGCAACACGCCGCGCAACGCGGAAGGCCTGGTGGTCTGGGTCGGTGCGCAGAAGGGGCTGGTGAAACTGCGGCCGGACAGCAAGCTGGCCCTGCTGCGGGAGATGGACCTGAACCAGCGCGTGCGCGTGGCGAAGGAACTGATGGGCGCGCTGGCCAAGGTGGCGACCTCGGTGAATGTGCGGGCGATAACCCCGCCGCCACCACCGCCACGCCCGGTACCAAAACATGCTGCTCAATTCCGCGGCCGGCGTTGAGCCTGGGTCCGCGGGAGGCCTTGGGCACCATGACTCCGATAAGCTTGCTTGAGGGCACATTGTGAAGCCTCAAAGCATTCATGTCCTGCTCTATCCGATCGGTGCGCCAGAAGCCGAGGTAATGGCTTGTGAAAACAGCAACAGCTATATCGGGATGGAACAATACCGCCTGATCAAGGCGACTGGGCGGTTTCCCGGGGCGCGCCTTTTTCAAATGGACGGGGCTGTGGCAGCGGAGGATGTCCTCCTCATCATGTTGCCTTTGCCCCAAGTGCCGCTGGAGATTATTGAAAGATTCAACCGGGTTGTTTATTATTATGATGACATGAGCACGGTAAAAGCGGAACTTCCCGAATATCGGCTGCATTTTGAACGGGTTTCGGTGTATATCTCACCATTGGCAGATACCGCCGCACAAATGAACGCCGCGGGTCTGAAGAAGTCCTACCACGTCCCTTGGTCGATGTGCCCCATTGAATATTCAATAAATAAATCTGAAAAGCCGAGCATGTTGGTCGACATGGATGGTCGAGACTTTACCCGTTACTCCATAGATCATGGCTTCGGATTCTCCCAACGGCTGCTGGGGCTCGGCATTCAACCCTTCGCCTTCAAGCGATTCGAGCCGCATTGCCCAGCGGAATTGCACCCGCGTATTCGCTTCATCGAAAATATGCCGAGGCCGGAATTCCTGCGATTCTTGAGTACCATGTGGGCGTATGCCAGCGGGATACGAGGGTCCTATGAGTTCTGTGTACTGGAATCCGCCATGTCAGGCTGTGCGCTGATCTCGCTTTATGGCGCTCTGCCGGCTGAACACTGGCAGCGCCGGTCTTATCTGAAGTACTCGGGCGAGGCAAAATTCGAAGACACCTTGCGGACAATGCTGGCGAGTTACGACCCGCTGGCTGTTCAGCAGGATGCGCTGGCCCTGTATCCGCGCGACGCGAAACAGCAATTGGAGCCAATACTGCGCGAAAACTTCGGCTGAAGCCTGGCCTGAGCGGTCGGCGGCGACCCGTGCTGGATCAATCCTCCAGCAGCGCCACGTCCAGCAGGCGCTCCAGCACCTCGGGTTCCTGCGCGCCGGCAATGGCGTGGCGCCCGGCGATGACGAAGCAGGGTACGCCGTTGATGCCGAGCCGATGCGCCCGCAGGTTGTCGCTGTGCACGCCCTCAACCTCGGCGCCGGTGGCCAGGAAGCGCCGCGCCGCCAGCGGGTCCAGCCCCACCTGGGCAGCCAAGGTGGCCAGGGCGGCGATGTCGCCGATGTCAGCGCCTTCGCTGAAATAGGCGTCGAACAGCGACTCCACCAACGCATCGGCCAGCCCGAAGCGCGATGCCCAGCGCACCAGGCGATGCGCGTCGAGCGACTGCGGGATGCGGCGGATCAGGTCGAAGCGGAACTCGATCCCCTCGCTGCGGCCAAGTTCGGTGATGGTGCCGTGCAGCCGACGGGCGCGATCCTCGCCGCCGAACTTGCGGACCAGGTAGTCCTGCCGGGCCACGCCATTGGGTGCCAGGTCCGGGTTCAGCAGGAAGGGCCGCCAGGACAGTTCCACCAGCAGCTCCGGCCGGGCGCGGATGGCGCGGTGCAGCCGCCGGATGCCCAGGTGGCACCAGGGGCAGACCAGGTCATAGACCACCTCGATGGCCAACCGGGTGCGGGGCGGGGAGAGGATGTTCACCGCGCCACCTTAGCCCCACGCCCGGTGGCCACTCAACCGGCCAGCACGTAACCGTAGCGCAGGTTGCTGCGGTCGCCGCCGGCGGCGTCGTATTCGGCCTTGATGCTGGCGAAGCGGTCGGTGGTGCCCAGCTCGGCGACGCGCTGATAATTGTACAGGCGCTGGTTGTTGCCGCCGAAGATCGCCGACTTCACCGGGCCGTCGGCGGCGCCGAGCGGGGCGAAGCCATGGCGGCGCTGCATGTCCTCGGGGATCTCCAGGCGGCGCAGCGCCTCGATCTGCCATTGCGGGCTGCCGGTCCACAGCGCGTCCGTGCCCCAGCACACGTGGTCGGCGCCCATGCCCTTGATCATGATGCCCATCAGCGCGGCGCAAAGCCGTGGCTGGCTGACCGTGCTGTGGGCGAACAACTGTCCGACATCGGCATAGACGTTGCGGACGCCGTACTTCGCGGGAATCTCGGCCAGGTCGGAGACCCAGGAGGAGCGGCCGGTGCGGTTGAACTCCTCCATCGCCACCGCCGGGTCGCCGCCGACATGCCGGTAGGCGCCGTGGTAGACGATGAAGTTCAACTGCGGCCAGTCCTTCGCCGCCTTGGCGACGTCCCGCACATCGGCATAGGGCGCCAGATGCGGGAAGCGGGCCTCGATCCCCGGGGAGAACAGGCCCTTGTGGACGCAGACATTCTTCAGCCCGGCGCGGACGAAGCGTTCATAGGCGGGGTAGACCAGCTTTTCGTCGTCCAGCCGCCAGGGATACTGGCTTTTGTCCTTATGGGTATTGTCGCCGATCGTGTAGCCCTTGAAGGCGTCGGGCTTCAGCGTCTCGATCGCGCGGTCGATCTCCTCCAGCCAGCCGGGCTGGCCGGGGGTGAAGATGGCATGCGCCATCATCCGCTTGGTGCCGGCGGCGTCGTTCACGCGCTTGCGCGCCTGCACCGTCATGTCGTTGGTCAGGAACCAGTCTTCCGGCACGTCCGACGGGGCAGAGGAGATCATCGCCACCTTGGTGTCCGAATCCAGGAAGATTTCCTTGAAGTAGTTGTTGAACTTCACGTCGTCCAAGGTCTGCGGGCGCTCCGCCAGGGCGCGGTTCCAGCCGGCACGGCCCACCGCCTCGCGCATGCTGACGAAGCCCACCAGGCGGGTGTCGTCGCGCAGGAAGTGGGTGTGCATGTCCATGATGAACTGGCCGCTGAGGTCGCGGGCGCGGGCGGCGGCGCGTTCCGGTTCGGCGGCCTCGGCGCGACTGACCTTGAAGACCTCGCCATAGGTCTCGTTCATCGCCAGGAAAGCGGCGGCGAATCCGGCAGCGCTCTGCCAGAAGCCGCGCCGGGTCTGCCCCAGCTTCTTCGCCATCCCGTCCGAGAACTCGACCAACCTGGCCTGGACTTCCTTCTGCTGCGCGGTCTGCGGCGTCGGCAGGTATTCCTCGGAGGAGACGATCTGCATGGGTATCGGGGTTGGCAGCGCGGATTCCTCGGCGCCGGTTACCGCGGACATGTCCTCGTCACTGATAAAGCGCATGAGAGCCTCCCATCTGTCCTGCCAGCTTGGAATGAGCCGTGGCGCCAAGGCAAGTCCCCTGTGCACCGGGCTGAACTGTCCAATCTTGCGGAAACCGGCGGGACTCGATCACTTTATTCCGCGTCCTGATTGAATCCCTGGTGCGGCGCCGTTATCCTCCACACCGATAGATCAGGCTCGGTTGCTGGCGGACAGGGTGGGATTCGAACCCACGGAGGACTTGCGCCCTCGGCGGTTTTCAAGACCGCTGCCTTAAACCACTCGGCCACCTGTCCCGTTGGGGCTTGGATCTAACACGAACGCCCGGCAGGGCGTAAGCATGGGGGTGCCTGATTTGCGCCGTTACCTGACCTTGGGCGCCGCGCTGGCGTCGATATCCGGCGCTGCGCTGGCGCAACCGGCAGAACTTCCAGCACCGGATTCGCGCGCTGTCCTGCACGCAATCACCGAGAACGACGCCTTCGCCCCGGCGCGGACCGACCGCTGGTACACCAACGGCGTCCGCTTCGGGTATTCCAGCCCCGAGGCGCAACTGCCCGGACCGCTGGAGGCGCTGGACAATGCGCTGGCCCGCCTGCTGGGCCCGGCCCAGAGCCGCTGGGGCATCAACCTCGGCCAGACCATCTTCACGCCGCAGAACACCCGGGCCTATGTGCCGGACCCGCGTGACCGACCCTATGCCGGCCACCTCTACCTTGAGGGCAGCCTGGACCGCCGGACCGGGAACACGCTGGATCGCTTCACCATTGCCGGCGGCATCGTCGGCCCCGGGTCTCTTGGCCGCAAGACGCAGGACATCGTGCACGAACTGATCGGCAGTCGCATTCCGCATGGCTGGCGCCATCAGCTGCGGGACGAGGCGACGGTGAATCTGGGCTGGTCACGCACCTGGCGGTATCGGCTGGCCAAGCTGCCAGCTGGGCTTGAGCTGGATACGCTGCCTTCCGCCGAAGTCGCGCTGGGCACGGTTGCCGTCTACGCCCAAGGCGGCGGCCGGCTGCGCTTCGGCCATGGGCTGGGCGGCGATTTCGGCACCCCGCGCATCCGCCCGGGTGGCGGCGACACGGCCGCGCCGCTTGGCCAGGGGTTTGGCTGGTACCTCTTCGCAGGGGCAACCGGCCGCGTGGTCGGCCGGGACCTGTTCCTGGACGGCAACACCTGGCGCGACAGCTCGCGCTCGGTCAGCAAGCGCAATGTCGTCGGCGACCTGGAGGCGGGCGGCGCGGTGTACTGGCACAATGTGCGCCTGAGCTACACGCATGACTGGCGCAGCGAGGAGTTCGTCGGCCAGAAGAAGTGGTTCACCTTTGGCATCGCCACGCTGTCCGTGGCGTTCTGAGGCAGTTGCCACGCTGTCCGTGGCGTTCTGAGGCGGTCGCCACGCTGTCCGTGGCGTTCTGAGGCGGTCGCCACGCTTTCCGTGGCTTGCTGAGCAGCGAGGGGGCCGGGTTTCCTGCGGGTCAGCTGGGTTAATCCTGCGTGACCTGACGGTGGCGTGCCGCGCGCCGGTGCTGCCGCCCCGCTAGTTTCCCTCCGGGCGGGCCTGGAGGATATGCGGATGAAATGGATGTCGATGTGGTCGCGCTTCGGCCTGGCTGCACTTTGCGCCTCGATGGTGCTGATGGTGGTGCAGTCGCTGTCCTGGCTGCAGCGGGGCCGCGGGCTGGACCTGGAGGTGCTGCGGCCGGTGACAGGCCTGGTGACCGCGGTGGACCTGCGGAATGTCCGCCTGCCGACCCCCTGGCCAGGCCTGAATGAAATCATCCTGTCCTTCGGTATGCTCTGGCTGATCATCGGCGCCGTGCTGCTGGTGCTGCAGCTGTTCTGGCTGACCATGCGCAAGCAGGCGGCCCGCTCGGTTGGCGCCGCGCCGCCGGTGATGCCGCCGGCCAGGCAGGACGCGGCGCTGCGGGCCATCGGCCGGACGGTGCTGGCGGTGGTCATGCTCGGCGTGGCGCTGGGCGAGGTGATGCACAGCACCCAGGGCATGCGCCAACCGCGCCTGCTGGCCGAGCTTTGGGTCACGGACATGATCCCGGTTGCCCTCGGCGGGCTGCAGATAGGTGCTGCCATGTTCCTGATGGCCGGTCAGCAGCTGCGCGGTGCCGCCTGGGTGTGCCTGCTGGCAACCCTGCCACAGCTGCTGGCTCACCCGATCCGGGGCGCCAGCGCGGGGCGGCTGGAATTGACCCTGGCGCTGTTCATCGCCCAGCTTGGCATGCTGGCGGCGCTGATGCTGCTGCTGGGCAGCCTGCCGCGCCCGGCGCCCCCGGCCGCCGCCAAGCCGGCCGGGCCGCCGAAGCCGGCCGCCGCCCACTGAAGCGCTACAGCTTCAGCTCGGCCAGCAACTCGGCCGAGGGCTTGGGGTAGGCCCAGCGCCGGCCAACCCCCATGCCCAGCCGCTGCTTCGCCGCCACCAGCATCTCGGCCTGGATGAAGCTGGCGCCGACGCAATCCACCACCGTGGCGCGGCCGATGCTGTGCACGCCATTGGCAAAGAGCACCTCGTTCAGCACGCCCTCGGCCGGGATGATGGCGTCCGCACCGGTGCCGACCGCGGGTTCCGCCACCTCGGCAAAGCGCGCCAGCAGCGGCGCCGGGTCGGTGAAGGCGGCGTCCAGCTCGGCCTCGTCGATCGGCTTCAGCAGTTGCTGTATCTGCGTGATGCGGCCGGTCATGCCGTGCCGCGCCACCAGCTTCTTAACCCGCGTGGTGCTGCCCGGGCCCAGCGTGATCAACGCGAAGTTCTCCGCCAGTGAACAGGCCAGCAGCAGCGCAGCTTCCGGCATGGAGACCACGGGGATGTCCAACATGGAGCGGATTTCCGGCAGGAAGGGCTCGCTGAAGCTGCCGAGGATGAAGGCATCATAGCCCTCCCGTTCCGCCTGGCGGGCGAAGCCGATGGCCTCCTGCTGGAAGGCCAGCTTGAGGTAGGGGAAGTGCATCAGGTCCTGCGGCGTGTAGTGCAGGTATTGCGCGTCCGAAGCGCCGTTGAAGTGGACCGTGGTGCCGGGGGAACAGGCCTTTGCCGCATGCGCCTTCAAGGCGGCGACGTAGCGGTCCAGATGGGCCAGGGGCGCGAGGGACTGGTACCAGATCTTCATGGCGGGCCTACTCCTGGTTGGCGCCGGCCAGGCGCACGATGCGGCGGTATTCGGGGATTTCGGCGGCGATGCTGGCGGCGAAGGCGTCCGGCCCGGCGCCGTTCGGCTCCAGCCCGTTGCGGGCAAACAGCAGGTCGCGCACATCCGGCGCGGCCAGGGCGCGGGTTGCCTCGGCGTGCAGGCGTTCGATGATGGCGCGCGGCGTGCCGGCGGGGGCCAGCAACCCGTACCAGCTGGCGATACTGAAGCCGGGCAGGGCCGCGGCCTCGGCTACGGTCGGCACGTCCGGCGCGTTGCCGGTGCGCTGCTTCGTCGCCACCGCCAGCAGGCGCAGCCGGCCCGCGGCGACGTGCTGCTGCACCACGGGCAGGCCGACGAACAGCATCTGCACCCGGCCGCCGACCAAATCCGTGGTGGCCGGCGCGGCGCCCCGGTAGGCCACATGGGTCAGGGCAACGCCGGACATCTGCCCCAGCAGCGCCCCGGCCAGGTGGCCGCCACTGCCGATGCCGGATGAGGCATAGCTGACCGAACCAGGCGTGGCCTTGGCCATGGCCAGCAGCGCCGCCAGGTTGGCCGCCGGCAGCGTGGCCGGCACCGCCAGGTACAGCGGCACATCGGCCAGGTAGGTGATGGGGGCGAAGTCGGCGATGGGGTCGAAGGGGACGCTGGCCATCAGGCTGGGGTTCACCACCAGCGGGCCGTTGGTGCCGAGCAGCAGCGTCTGGCCATCCGGCGCGGCGCGGGCCACCAGCGCGGTGCCGATATTGCCGCCGGCGCCGTCGCGGCTCTCGATCGCGACCGGCACGCCCAGCGCCTCGCTGAGCTTGCCGCCCACGGCGCGGGCGGTGAGGTCGGCCGGGCCGCCGGGGGCGTAGGGCACCACGATGCGGATCGGGCCGTTGGGCCAGGACTGGGCCTGGGCGAGGGCGGGTGCCGCCAGCGCGGCGAGGAGGGCGCGGCGCCTCACCGCCGCACCACCAGCGCGTCGACTACGCGCACGCCGCGGCCGGTGGGCAGGACGATCAGTGGGTTCACCTCCACTTCGAAGGGGGCATCACCCAGGTCCGCGGCCAGCCAGCCGAAGCGGCAGATGGCGTCCACCAGCGCCGGCAGGTCACTGGCGGGGGCGCCGCGTACGCCCTCCAGCAGCGGGAACAGGCGGAGTTCGCGCAGCATGGCCTCGGCGTCGGCCGGGCCGATGGCGGGCAGGCGGAAGGCGATGTCCTTCAGCACCTCCACATGAATGCCGCCGAAGCCCACTGCGAGCACCGGGCCGAAGGTGGCATCCGGCGTGATGCCGAGCAGCATTTCCTGCCCGCCGGTCACCATCTCCTGCACCAGCACGCCGTCGATGCGCGCGGAAGGCTTGTAGGCCAGGGCATTGGCCAGGATCTTTTCGCGCGCGGCGGCGACGTCCGCGACGGCGACCCCGAGTTGCACTGCCCCAGCCTCCGTCTTGTGTGGCAGGTCGGGCGAGACGACCTTCAGCGCGACCGGCCCGCCGATGCGCTGCGCCGCGGCCAGTGTCGCGGCGGCGTCCGGCGCCACTTCCTCCCGCGGGCCATGCAGCCCGTAGCAGGCCAGCAGCGCGCGGGCATCGGCTTCGCTGAAACGGTCGGCCTTCAGCAGCGTGGCGGCGCGGGCCTGGTCCATGCCGGCAGGGCGCTGCGGCGCGGGTTCGGCGTAACGGCGCAGGAAGCCGGCGTGGCGGGCGGCCAGGGAGACCGCGCGCAGGCAGGGCAGGGGGTCGCGGTAGACGGCATGGCCCTCCGCCACCAGCGTGGCCGTGGTGATGCTGGCGTCGTCGCTGCACTTGCCGGACCACAGGATCGGCATCGGCTTGGCGCTTTCGGCGGCCAGGGCGCAGGTGGCGCGGATATCGGCCGCAGGCGCGATGGTCAGCACGGGCACCATGGTGTCCACGCCGGGGTCGTCGCGGATCAGCCGCGTGGCCTGGCCGAACAGGTCCTTGGAACCGATGGCGCCGGCCGAGAGGTCGGTCGGGTTGGCGGTGCCGGTGAAGCCGGGCAGCAGCGGTTGCAGCTTCGCGGTCGTCTCCGGCGTATAGCCGGGGAAGTGCAGGCCAAGGCCGGCGCCGGTTTCCGCCAGCAGCACCAGGTTGCCGCCGCTGATGGAGAGCGCCGCCACCCCAGTGCCGGCCGGGCGGCGGCCCTGGCGCAGCAGCATCGCGGCCTCGTACAGTTCCGGGCAATCCTCCACCCGCAGCAGGCCGAGTTGGCGGGCGGCGGCATCGAACACCGCATCGGCCCCGGTGATGGCGCCGGTATGGCTGGCGGCGGCCTTGCTGCCGGCCTCGGTGCGGCCGAATTTGATCATGACGATCGGCTTGCCGTGTTCCGCCGCGCGGGCCGCCACCTGGCGCAGCCGGGCGCCGCTGGAGATGCGCTCGGCCAGCACCAGCACCACCTTGGTCGGCGCGTGGTCCAATGCGAATTCCACATAGTCCAGCAGGTCCAGGTCGGCATCGTTGCCGCAGCTGACCTGCATGGAAATGCCCAGGCCGGCTTCCTGCGCGCGCCACATGGTGTTGACCTGGCCGGCGCCGCCGCTCTGGCTGATGACCGCGACATCCCCGGCCGGGCGCAGCGCGCCGCCGCTGATGGCGCCGGTGCTGGTCAGCGCGAACTTGTCGGTGAAGTTGATCAGCCCGTTGCAGTTGGGGCCCATGAAACGAAGGCCGGCTGCGCGGGCGGTGCTCACGAGTGCCGCCTGCGCGGCGCGCCCAGCCTCGGTGCCCTGTTCGCCGAAACCGGCGCTGAACACGGTGGCGAAGGGCACGCCTTTCGCGCCGCATTCCGCCAGCGCGCCGGCTACCGCCGGGCAGGGCAGCACGATGCCGACATGATCCGGCGTCTCCGGCAGCGCCGAGAGCGAAGGATAGCAGCGCTGGCCGAACACGGCGTCCCGCTTGGGGTTGATCGGGTAGATCGCACCTTCGAAGCCGAAGTCGATCAGCTGGCGCATGCAGCGGCCGCCGAACTTCGAGAGATCCTCGGTGGCGCCGATGAAGGCAACGCTGCGGGGCGCGAAGAATCGGGTCAGCGCATGGGCCACGCGGCGTCTCCTCCTGTGTGTTGCCGGCAGCCTATCCCTGGCGGCGCCGGGCCGGCAAATCGGCGCCGCTTGCGCTATGGTGGAACTATCCATGAGAGGTTCGCCGATGCGGTTTGCCTGCCCCGCCCTGTTGCTTGCCCTGGTGCTCACCGGCTGTGGGCGCTATGCGCCGGATCGGATGGCCAGCGTTGCCACCGGCTTCGCCAGCCACGAGATGTGCGGCGCCGCCTTCATCGCCGGGCTGGAGCCGCGGGCCTATTGGGCGGAAGCCGCGCCGCCGCCGCTGCGCCTGGTGGAATGGGCCATGTCGCACGAGGTGGACCGCGAGCGCCGCCTGGTCCGCAGCCGCCTGGCAGGGCTGGGGGAGCGCGTGGCGGTGCATCGCGGGCCGGCCGGCTGCCTGGTGCTGAATGGCCCGGCGCCGCCCGCGCCCGCCGCATTGCCGCCGCTGCCCGCGCCCTTGCTGGCGGAGATCGCGCCCAGCAACAGCCCGGTACCCGGCAGCGCCGCGCTGGCCGCCGCGCTGGACCAGGCCTTCGCCGAGCCCGACCCCGAGGCGCCGTTGCAGACCCGTGCCGTGGTGGTGCTGCATCGCGGCCGGGTGGTGGCGGAACGCTATGCGCCCGGCTACGGCGTGCAGACCCCGCTGCATGGCTGGTCCATGACCAAGTCGGTGACCAATGCGCTGCTGGGCGTGCTGGTGCGGCAGGGCAGGGTGGCCATGCAGGCGCCGCTGCCGCAGCCCGCCTGGGCCGAGGATGGCCGCGCCGCGATCACCCCCGACAACCTGCTGCGGATGACCAGCGGCCTGAGCTTCGGCAACTCGCTGGGCGCAGGCATCGGCGACCTGGTCAACCCGGCGACGCAGATGCTGTTCAGCGACGCTGACATGGCCGCCGACGCCATCTCCGCGCCGCTGGGCGCGCGCCCCGGCACGCAGTGGGAATACAGCAACGGCAGCACGCAGATATTGAGCCGGCTGGTCCGCGACCTCGCCGGCGGTGACGAGGCCGCGGCGCTGCGCTTCGCCCACGCCGAGCTGTTCGGCCCGCTGGGCATGGCCAGTGCAGTGCTGGAGACCGACGGGTCGGGCGCGCCGGTGGGCGCCGCGCATCTCTGGGCCACGGCGCGGGACTGGGCGCGGTTCGGCCAGCTTTATGCGCAGGGCGGCGTGGTGGGCGGCCGGCGGCTGCTGCCGGAAGGCTGGGTGGCCTACAGCGCCACACCGACCGAGGGCTCCCCGGTGGGCTACGGTGCCGGCTTCTGGACCAACCAGGGCGATGGCGCCGGCGCCCGCCGCCGGGTGGAGGCGGGCATGCCGGCCGAGGCCTTCATGGCGCGCGGTGCCTTCGGGCAGTTTGTGGTGGTTGTGCCCAGCCGCCAGCTGGTGGTGGTGCGGCTGGGCCATAGCTTCAGCCCGCGCGCCGCCAGCGCCAGCATGGTGCGGCTGGTGGTGCAGGCGCTGGCGGCGGTGGAATAGCCGCCAGCACCAGGGCCGGGATTACTCGCCGGCCAGGCGCGCCGCCATCATCGGCGCGCCGAGGCGCATCATGGCGTTCACGTCGCCGGACTTGTCCAGGTTCAGCACCGCATCGGCCAGCTGGGCGGCGCGCTCATGCCCCAGCACCGCGTCGGCCAGGCCGTGGAATTTTGCTCGAAGTTCGGCTTCGGTCAGGAAGTTCGCGGGTTCGCCCTTCGGCACCACAACCTTCTTCACGAAGTCCTGGCCGCGGGCGCGGATGGTGACCTTGCCGGACATGTAGGCCGGGAATTCGGCCTGGATTTCCGGGTCTTCCTCGCAGATCACCTTCGGCATCATGGCGCGGATGTCGTTGTCGTTCAGGTGCTCGTAGCTGTCCCAACCCATATGGCCCTTGGTCAGCGCGGCGGAGACCACGAAGGGGCCGCTGAACTGGCCATCGACCACGTTCTGCGGGTTCTGCTTGCGGGCCAGTGGGGCGCCGACCAGCAGCATGCCCTTGTTGGGCAGGCCCATGGTCACACGCTCGATCTCCTCGGGCTTGATCGCGTGTTCCGCCCGCAGCGCCAGGGCGGCGTCCACGCTGGCATGGCCATAGCGGCAGGACGGATAGGGCTTCACCGCGGTTTCCATCAGCTCGAACTCGGTGCCCAGCTTCTGGATGACGCGTTCCGGCACCGGGTTGGGCGCATAGGCGCGCAGGAAGCCGGCCTTGCCCTCGATGGCTTCGGAGGCGCCGCGAAAACCTTCCTTGGCCAGCACGGCGGCGGCCAGGCCGTTCATCGCGGACCAGCCGACCTGGAAGCGCTTGGTCCAGGCGCCATTGGCCAGGAATTGCAGGCTGCCGGCGGCCTGGGACAGCGCAATGCCGAAGGCGTTCTCGATGCCCTTGGCGTCCAGCCCGAAGACCCGCGCGGCGGCAGCGGCAGCGCCGAAAGCGCCGCAGGTGGCGGTGGGGTGGTAGCCGCGGTCGTAGTGGTCGCCGCCGGGCAGGGCCACCGCCAGGCGGCAGGTCACCTCATAGCCGGCGACGATCGCGGCCATCACCGTCGCGCCATCGGCGCCGACCATTTCGGCCGCGGCGATGGCGGCGGGGATGACGGGGGCGCCGGGGTGCAGGGTGCCGGCGGCGTGGGTGTCGTCGAAGTCCAGGCTATGGGCGAAGGCGCCGTTCAGAAGCGCGGCACCGGCCGGGGTGTAGCGGGCATTGTCGCCGAACACCGCGGCGTTGCCGGCGGCCAGGCCCAGCGCGCGGGCGGCGTTCAGCAGCACCGGGGTGCTTTCGGTGTCGTGCCGGCCGCGCACCATGTTGCCAACCAGGTCCAGCGCCAGGAAGCGGGCGCGGGTCTGCACCTCGGCCGGCAGGTCGGCGAATTTCAGGTTGGCGCAATAGGCGGCGAGAATTTCGGTTATGGCGGCCATGGACGGTTCCTCGGAAACGGCTATTCGTCACATTCTATACCCCCAGTCGCCGCCGCCGTCTCGGGGATGCGATGCCCGTTGCAAGGTTGACGACCGGGTGCTCAGCCCATCACCTGCCGCCAGCCTGAGGATCAGCCCGCATGTCGGATCAACGCCCGCCGCCCGCCGGGCTCGCCTGGACCCGGCTGACGCTGGGCGGGCGGGAGGTGACCCTGTGCGGGGAGGCATCCGACAGCTATTTCGCCGAGCTGCCATCGGTGCTCCAGGCCGAGGCGGCGCTCTTCGCGCTGGGCCGCGCCGTGCTGCCAAGGGATGGGGTGGTGATCGATGCCGGGGCGAATATCGGCCTGGTGACGCTGGGCCTGGCGCCGCTGGTGCCGCTCGGGCGGATTCATGCCTTCGAGCCAGGCACCATGGCCTTCCGCTGCCTGCAGGCCAACCTGGCCGACGACCCGCTGGCCAACGCCACGCCGCACAACCTGGCCCTGGCCGATGCGCCGGGCACGCTGACGCTGCATGAACACCCGGTCTCGGCCTCGGCCAGCCAGGTGGTGACCAGCGCGCATATCGGCGCCGCCGGCATGCCCCTGCGCCAGGTCCAGGCCACCACGGTGGACGCCTTCATTGCCCAGGCGGGGCTGAACCGGCTGGACCTGCTGAAGATCGACGTCGAGGGCTTCGAGCCGGAAGTGCTGGCCGGTGCCGTCGGCGCTCTCGGCCGGTTCAACCCGGTCGTGGCGATGGAACTGAACAGCTACGCGCTGATGGTGTTTGGCAACCGCAATACCCGACACGTCATGGAAGTGCTGATGGGCAGCTTCCGGCACGTGTTCTGGTTCGACCAGGCCGGCCGGCCGCAACGGATCGCCAACCGGGAAGCCCTGCACCACTTCCTGCATGACCACCTGGTGCACCGTCCCGGCTTCGACAACCTGGCCTGCTGCGCCGATGACGGCTGGCTGGAGCGCTACGAGCCGCCGGCCTGACCTGCGGCGTTGCCGGCGGCGCTGACCAGCGGCGTTGCCGCACTCCCAAGCAGCGGCGTTGCCGCGGGGCGCAAGGCGTGGCACCTGTTTGCCATGGTCCATCGTCGCGCCCTCATGGCTGTAGCCGGCACCGCGCTGCTGCCGGCCATCGCCGCTGCCCAGGCCCCGGCTCCGCCGCATCCACCGGCCCGCCCAGCCCCGCCGGCCGCCCCGAAGCGGGAGAAGACGCCCTTTGAGCGCTTCCTGGATGGCGTGGCCGAGGAGGCCCGCAAGGCCGGAGTCGCCCAGCCCACCCTGACCGCGGCCTTCCGCGGCCTGGCGCCGAATGCCCGGGTGCTGGAGCTGGACGGCCGCCAGCCGGAATTCACCCTGACCTGGGAACAGTATCGCGACCGCGTGGTGCCGCAGGCCCGCATCGACCGTGGCCGCCAGTTGTTCCAGCAGAACCGCGTGCTGCTGGATGCCATCAGCACCCGCTTCGGCGTGGCGCCGCAGCTGCCGGTGGCGATCTGGGGCATGGAGACGAATTACGGGGGCAACACCGGCGGCTTCAGCGTCATCGAGGCGCTGGCCACCCTGGCCTATGACGGAAGGCGCAAGGCCTTCTTCCGGACCGAGCTGCTGGCGGCGCTGAAGATCCTGCACGCCGGCCATGTGCCGCTTTCGCACATGAAGGGCAGCTGGGCCGGGGCCATGGGCCAGCCGCAATTCATGCCCACCAGCTTCGAGCGCTTCGCGGTGGATTTCGACGGCGACGGCCACCGCAACATCTGGGACAGCCGGGCGGATGCGCTGGCCAGCATCGCCAACTACCTGGCCCGCAGCGGCTGGCGCACCGGGGAGCCGTGGATCAGGGAAGTCGTGCTGCCGCCGGGCTTCGATATCGAGCAGACCGGCCGGGAGAAGCGGCGCCAGGTGCAGGAATGGCTCAATGCCGGGGTGCGCAGCCGGGACGGCGGCGCGCTGCCGGCGCTGGAAGCCGCGGTGCTGCTGCCGGACGCGCCGAACGGGCCGAGCCGCCAGGCCTTCATGGTGTTCAACAATTTCGGCGCCATCCGCCGCTACAACCCCTCCAACTTCTACACCCTGGGCGTTGGCCTGCTGGCGGATGCGGTCGGATGAGGCGTGCCGCCGGGCTGCTCCTGCTGCTGGCGCTGCTGCCGGGTTGCGAGACCAAGCCGCCGCCGCCCGCCCCGGCGGCGCGCTACATGCTCGGCCAGCCCTATGAACTCGGGGGCATGTGGAGCTACCCGAAGGAGGATTTCGCCGGCACCCAGGCCGGGCTGGCCGCGGTGCTGCCGGACCGCACCGCCGGGCGCCGTACCGCAAATGGCGAGATCTTCGACCCCGACCAGTTGATGGCGGCGCATCGGACCATGCAACTGCCGGCCATCGTCAGCGTCACCAACCTGGAAAATGGCCGTGAGCTGAAGCTGCGGGTGAATGACCGCGGGCCGCAGAACCCGGCGCGGCTGATCGGGCTTTCCAGCCGCGCCGCGACGCTGCTGGGCGTGCCCGCCGGCGGTGCGGTGCAGGTGCGGGTGGTGGTGGAGACGGCGCCAAGCCGCGCCCTGGCCGGGCAGCTCCCCAGCACCGAACGCACCGAGATTGCGGTGCAGGCGGCGCCAACCGGCCGGGTGGAGCGCGAGGCGCTGGCGCCGCTGGAAGGCGCCCGCCAAAGCACCCGCGTGCGGGAGGCGTCGGTGCGCGGCCCTGCCGTCAGTACGGTGGCGGACGTCACGCCGGACCTGCCGCCCAACCCGTTGCCGGAACAGCTCAGCCAGCGCCCGGCCGGGCCGGGCCGCCTGATGCTGGAGGCCGGCAGCTTCTTCCGGCGGGATCTGGCGCAGCGCCAGGCGGCGCGAATCGCTGGCTTGCGGGCGCGGGTGGAACAGCAGGGCAGCGGCCGCAGCGCGCAGTATCGCGTGGTCGCCGGGCCCTATTTCAGCGTGGCCGAGGTGGATGCCGCCTTCGCCGGGGCGCTCGGCGCCGGGCTGCCCGAGGCGCGGGTGGTGGTGGAATAGCGCGGCCGCGCCCCGAATGGCGCATCGAGTGACTTGAGGCCACACCGGCAGCGGGCGTATGCCCGGCGCAAGATTGGTATGAGAGCCTGGACAGCGGCCGGCGGCGATTCCGCCCTGGCCGATCCGGCATTGCAGCTTCACCCCTTGGGGACCAACCAGCATGGCCTGGACGGAAAAGACGATCGACCTGGTGGCCCGGCTGCTGCCACGCCTGGGCCGTCGTGGGGCATTGCTGGCGGGGCTTGCCTTGCCGGTGCCCGCGCTGGCGCAGAACCGCCCGGCCCAGCGCCCGGCCCCGGCGCCCCGGCGCGAGCCGCCGCCGCCCGCCGGCCCGCCCGCCGCCACGCTGCTGGGCCCGCTGGACACGCCGGCCAAGCAGGCCCTGGTGATCGACTTCGACACCGACACGGTGCTGTTGGAGAAGGCCGCTGACGAGCGCATGGCGCCGTCATCCATGTCCAAGCTGATGACGCTGTACCTGGTGTTCCAGCGGCTGAAGGAAGGCAAGCTGCAACTGGCGCAGGAACTGCCGGTGACAGCCCGCGCCCGCAACATGGGCGGCAGCCGCATGTTCGTGGAAGTCGGCAGCACGATCTCGGTGGAGAACCTGATCCATGGTGTCATCGTGCATTCCGGCAACGACGCCTGCGTGGTGCTGGCCGAGGGCATCTCCGGCAGCGAGCAGCAATTCTCCGACCTGGCCACCCAGACCGGCCGGCGGATCGGCCTTACCGCCAGCACCTTCCGCAACTCCACCGGCTGGCCGGACCCGGAACACCGCATGACGACGCGGGACCTGGCGCGGCTGACCAAGCGGCTGATCCTGGATTTTCCGGAGTACTACCACTTCTTCAACCAGCGCAGCTTCAGCTGGAACAACATCACCCAGCAGAACCGCAACCCGCTGCTGGAACGCACCGCCGGCACCGATGGCCTGAAGACCGGTCATACCGAGGAAGGTGGCTACGGCCTGGTCTCCTCCACCAAGCGCGGCGAACGCCGGCTGATCGTGGTGGTGAACGGCCTGCCGACCATGCGGGCGCGGGCCGAGGAGCCAGACCGGCTGACCGAATGGGGCTTCCGCGAGTTCGAGAACGTGGTGCTGTTCAAGACCGCCGAGGTGGTGGAGGAAGTGCCGGTCTGGCTGGGCGCCCGTCCGACCGTGCCGCTGATCTTCGGCGGGCGGGAAGGCCGCGACCTGGTGGTGACCCTGCCGCGCAGCTGGCGCCGCAACCTGACAGCCAAGGTACGCTACGATACGCCGATACCGGCGCCGGTGCTGAAGGGCCAGGAACTCGGCCGGCTGGAGATTGCCGGGCAGGGGGTGGCGACGATGTCGCTGCCGCTGCTGGCGGGGGCGGATGTGGAGCGGTTGGGCATGATGGGGCGGATTCCCAAGGTGCTCGGGCGCTGGATGGGGTCGTGACCACCGGCCGGTTCATTACCCTCGAAGGCGGGGAGGGCGCCGGCAAGTCCACCCAGGCGCGGCTGCTGGCCGAGAGCCTGGCCGCCGCGGGGCTGCCGGTGCTGCGGACGCGGGAACCCGGCGGCTCCCCGGGCGCCGAGGCGATCCGCGGCCTGCTGCTGGGCAATGCCATGGCGAAGTGGGACGGCGTGGCCGAGTGCATGCTGCATTTCGCGGCGCGGCGGGAACATGTGGTGGCGGCGATCCGCCCGGCGCTGGAAGCGGGCATGTGGGTGGTCTGCGACCGCTTCGCCGACAGCACGCTGGCCTACCAGTGCTTCGGCCAGGGCGTGCCGAGGGCGGTGTGGGACAAGCTGGCCGAGGTGGCGCTGGACGGGCTGCGGCCGGACCTGACGCTGGTGCTGGACATCGCGCCGGAGGCCGGGCTGAGGCGGGTGCTGCAACGGGCCGGGCAGCCGGCTGGCGCCGGCCCGGACCGCTACGAGACCATGGGCCTGGCCTTCCACCAGCGCATCCACGCCGGCTTCCGCGCCATTGCCGCGGCCGAGCCGGAGCGCTGCCTGCTGCTGGACGCGAGCGGCAGCACGGCGAGCGTTACCGCCGCGATCTCGCAGGCGGTGCGTGCCCGCTTCGCCCTGGGCGCCGCCGGGTGAGCCTGCCGCCGGAGCCACGCGCCAACCCGGAACTGGTCGGCCAGGACGACGCAGCGACCACGCTGATGGAAGCGGCGCTGTCCGGCAGGCTGCATCATGCCTGGCTGATCGCGGGGCTGCCGGGCGTGGGCAAGGCGACGCTGGCCTTCCGCTTCGCCCGCTGGCTGCTGGCGGGTCTGCCGCCGCCGGTGCCGGGCCAGGCGCCGCTTTACCTGGCGCCGGAAAGCCCGGTGTTCCGCCGCATCACCGCCGGCGCGCATGCAGACCTGTTCACCATGCAGGCCAATACCGGCGACAAGGGCAAGAAGGAGATCCTGCGCGCCGAGGACGCCCGCGCCGCCGTGCGCTTCCTGTCCTTCACCTCGGCCGAGGGCGGTTGGCGCTGCGTGATCATCGATGAGGTCGAGCGCGCCGACAGCCTGACCGTGCCCAATATTCTGCTGAAGACGCTGGAGGAGCCGCCGCCGCGCACCGTGCTGCTGATGACATCAAGCGCGCCGGACCGGCTGCTCCCAACCATCCGCAGCCGCTGCCGCCGGCTGGACCTGCACCCGCTGGCCGAGAACGCGATGGCCGGGCTGCTCGGCCGCTGGCTGCCGGAGTTGGATGCCGGCCAACGCGGCACCCTGGCGCGTATTGCAGATGGCGCGCCGGGCCGGGCGCTGACGCTGGCGGAAGCCGAGGGGCTGGAGTTGCAGGACCTGGTGGAGAAGGTGCTGGGCGCCCTGCCGGCGCTGGAGCCGCGCCAGGCCATGGTGGTGGCGGACCGCGTGGCCGGGCGGCGCGACCCCGGGGCCATGGTGACCTTCTTCGCCCTGCTGCGCCGGGCGCTGGCGGCGGCGACGCGGCAAGCGGCGCGCGAGGGCGCGAGCGGCTTCGTCACCGCCCGTTCGCTTGCCGAGTGGTCGGTGCTGTGGGATAGGCTGGGCCGCCTGGCGGATGAGACGGAACGCCTGAACCTGGACCGCAAGCAGGCCGTGCTGACCGGGCTTTCCTGGCTCTCCGCGCGCTGAAAGAAAGCCGCAATGTCAACGTTCTACTACACGACGCCGATCTATTACGTGAACGACAAACCGCATATCGGCCACGCCTATACGTCACTGGCGACCGATGTGCTGGCGCGCTGGAAGCGGCTGGCCGGGCATGAGGTGTTCTTCCTCACCGGCACGGACGAGCACGGCCAGAAGGTGGAGAAGGCGGCGCAGGATGCCGGCATGGACCCGCAGGCCTTCACCGACCAGGTGAGCCAGAGTTTTCGGGAACTGGCCGTGGCGATGGGCTTTTCCAACGACGACTTCATCCGCACCACGGAACCCCGCCACAAGGCGGCCTGCCAGGCGCTTTGGACCGAGTTGGCCTCGCGCGGCGAGATCTACCTGGGCGCCTATGAAGGCTGGTACGCGGTGCGCGACGAAGCCTTCTATGGGCTGGACGAACTGGTTGAGCGGGACGGCGTGAAGTACGCGCCATCAGGTGCGCCGGTGGCCTGGGTGAAGGAGCCTTCCTACTTCTTCCGCCTGGGCAAGTGGCTGCCGGAACTGCTGCGCCGCTATGACCTGCCGGAGGGGCACCCCGAGCGGATCGACATTGCGCCCGAGAGCCGGCGGAACGAGGTAAAGGCTTTTATTCAGCAGGGCTTGAAGGACTTCGCTGAGACGCCGCAGAAGCTGGACCTCAGCATTTCCCGTACCTCCTTCACCTGGGGGGTGAAGGTGCCGGGGGACGAGGCGCATGTGATGTATGTGTGGCTGGACGCGCTGACCAACTACATCACCGCCGCCGGCTACCCGGATGTGAATGCGGAGCGCTGGAAGTTCTGGCCGGCCGATGTGCATTTCGTCGGCAAGGATATCGTGCGGTTCCACACCATCTATTGGCCCGCCTTCCTGATGGCCGCCGGTCTGCCGCATGCGAAGCGCGTCTTCGCCCATGGTTGGTGGACCAATGAGGGGCAGAAGATCAGCAAGTCTCTGGGCAACGTCATCGATCCCCTCGCGCTGGTGGAGGAATACGGGTTGGACCCCGTCCGCTACTTCCTGCTGCGGGAAGTGCCGTTCGGGCAGGATGGCGACTTCTCCAAGGCGGCGCTGGCGCGGCGGCTGAATGGCGAGTTGGCGGATGCGCTGGGCAACCTGGCGAACCGCACCCTTTCGCTGATTCAACGCAATTGTGGCGGCGTGCTGCCGGCGGCGGCGGCGCGGACCGAGGCGGATGCGGCGCTGTTCGCCAGCGTGGATGCGCTGGTGCCGGCGGTGGAGGCGCAGCTGGACCAGCAGGCCTTCCACCTGGCGTTGGAAACCGTGATGGCCGCCGTGCGGGAAGCCAATGGCTACATCACCGTGCAGGCGCCCTGGGCGCTGAAGAAGACCGACCTGGCCCGCATGAACGACGTGCTGCGCCACCTGCACACGGCCATGCGCGCCTATGCCACCGTGCTGCAGCCCTTCATGCCCACCACCATGGCCGCCATGCTGGACCAACTGGGTGTCCCCGCCGACCAGCGGGACTTCGCCGCCCTGGCCACGCCGCTGCCCGAGGGCACCGCGCTGCCGCCGCCGGCGCCGCTGTTCCGCAAGTTCGAGGCCGCCTGAGCATGCTGGTCGATAGCCATTGCCACCTCGACTACTTCGTCGAGGCGGAGATCGAGGACATCGTCAGCCGCGCCCGCGCCGCCGGTGTCGGCCGCATGGTCACTATCGGCACCCGCTTCGCCCAAGGGGAGCGGGTAAAGGAACTCGCCGAGCGGTTTCCGGATGTTTACGGCACGGTCGGCATCCACCCGCACAATGCCGGGGAGGGCGAGTTGCCCACGGTGGAGCAGCTGGTGGCGCTGGCCGAACACCCGAAGGTCATCGGCATCGGCGAGACCGGGCTGGACTATTTCTACGACAAGGCGCCGCGGGAGGCACAAGCAGAAAACTTCCGCCGGCATATCCGGGCCTGCCAGATCACCGGCCTGCCGCTGGCCATCCACGCCCGCGCCGCCGATGAGGATGTGGCGACGATCCTGGCCGAGGAACGCGCCGCCGGCGGCGACTTTCCCTTCCTGCTGCACTGCTTTTCCAGCGGGCGGGAGTTGGCGGAAAAGGCCGTGGCGATGGGCGGCTACCTCAGCTTTTCGGGCATCCTGACCTTCCCGAAGTCGCCGGAGATCCGCGAGATTGCCGCCAACATGCCGGCCGACCGCCTGCTGGTGGAAACCGACAGCCCCTACCTGGCCCCCGTGCCCCTGCGCGGCAAAAGGTGCGAACCGGCCTATGTTGCCCATACCGCCAAGGTTCTGGCGCAGGTGAGGGGGGTCGGCCAGGCCGAGGTCGAGGCGCTGACCACCGCCAATTTCTTCCGGCTGTTTCCGAAGGCAGCGTGATGCTGAAGGTCACCCTGCTCGGCACCGGTGGCTCCGGCGGCGTGCCCCAGCTGGGCGGTGCGGATGGCCAGGGTGATTGGGGTGACTGCGACCCCGCCGAGCCGCGCAACCGCCGCACCCGCACCAGCTGCGTCATCGAGGGCGCGGATGGCCGGCGCCTGCTGATCGATGCCGGGCCGGATTTGCGCCAGCAATTGCTGGCGGCGCGGATCAGCAAGGTGCATGCGCTGGTGCTGACCCATGCCCATGCCGACCACATCATGGGCATCGACGATATCCGGCAGATCAACCGCAATATCGGCGATACGCTGGACTGCTACGGCACCAAGACCACGCTGCTGAAGGCCGAGGACCGCTTCGACTACGCCTTCCGGCCGGCCACGCCTCCGATGTTCTTCCGCCCGGCGCTGGAACCCCGGCGGGTTGAATACGACCAGAGCTTCGAGGCCGCCGGCCTTGAGGTGACGGTGTTCCGCCAGGACCACGGGGTGATGGATACGCTGGGCGTGCGCGTCGGCGACTTCGCCTACAGCACCGACGTGGTGATGATCCCCGAGGAGAGCATGCCGCAGCTCCAGGGGTTGGATACCTGGGTGGTCGGCTGCTTCCAGCTGAGGCCGCACAAGGTGCACGCCAACCTGGACCAGGTGCTGGAATGGGTGGCGCGACTCAGGCCGCGGCGGACGGTGCTGACCCATATGGGCCCGCCGATGGACTACCAGCGGCTGCGCGCCATGCTGCCGCCGGGCATCGAGGCCGGCTACGACGGCATGGTGCTGGATGTGCCCGGCTGAACCTCCGCCGCGCTGGCGAAGGCGCGGATCGGCAGGACGGCGCGGCGGCCCCGCACCGCGAGTTCATGCTGCTCGCCCGCCAGTTCCCAGCCGGCCGTCTCCAGCACGGCCTCGCTGACCACCAGTTCCGCCCCGTATTGCTTGCAGGCGGCTTCCAGCCGGCTGGCGGTGTTCACCGCGTCGCCGATGGCGGTCAGCCCCACGGTGCGGCCATGGCCGAGCATGCCGAGAATGACCGGCCCCAGGTGCA
Source organism: uncultured Rhodospirillales bacterium (assembly GCA_903835235.1). Taxonomy (GTDB): domain Bacteria; phylum Pseudomonadota; class Alphaproteobacteria; order Acetobacterales; family Acetobacteraceae; genus CAIMOR01. Next base: position 452,964 of record CAILMF010000054.1, on the reverse strand, counting down.
GGCCGATACCGATCCGCAGTGTCTCCCCGGCCGCGCCCGCCTCGGCCAGGTTCAGCGCGGCCAGGCGATGGGACATGTCGGCAGCGGCGGCCAGCGCGGCGCGGCAGGCGGCGGCTTCGTCGGGCGGGCCTTCGGTGCCGAACAACGCCATGACGCCATCGCCGATGAACTTGTCCACCACGCCGCCGGCGGCTTCCACCGCTTCGCCCATGGCGCGGAAATAGCCGTTCAGCAGGTGCACCACGTCGAAAGGCAGCTTGTGCTCGGAGATGCGGGTGAAGTCGCGCAGGTCGACGAAGGCGATGACGATGCTGCGTTCCTCGCCCAGCAGGCGCGGGGCGCGGAAGCGGAGCAGGGCGGTTGCGGGCAGGGCGGCATCCAGCAGCGGCGCCACCTGCATCGGGCCGGTTGGGCGCAACTGGCAGGCCAGGCGGATATCGGCCGGGGCGCCGACCCGGGCCAGCACCCGGGCTTCCTCGGCGCCCGGCGGCGGCAGAGACCCAGCGGGTGCGCTGACCCGGACCCGGCAGGTGGAGCAGCGCCCGCGGCCACCGCACACCGAGGCATGCGGGTAGCCGAGCAGCCAACTCGCCTCCAGCACCGTCCAGCCGAGCGGCACCGTGACGCTGCGGCCATCGGGGTAGCCGACGCGAACCTGGCCGGCGCGGCGGCGCAGCAGGAAGCGCAGGCCGCGCGCTAGCAGCACCAGCAGCACCGCCGCCACCAGGCCGAGGCGCAGCCTGGTGGCGACCGCGCCGGCGGCGGCCGCGTCCTCCGGCGAAGGGCGATCCGCCATGATCCGCGTCAGGTAGGCCGGGTCCGACGCCATTCGCAATGAAACCTCATTGCCGGCGGCGACCATGCCGGCCAGGCCGAGCACCGGCAGCATCAGCGCCAGCACCGCCAGCAGCGGCGCCCAGGCGGCGAACCAGGGCTTCAGCCGCAGCCAGAACCGCAGGCCGATGCAGCCATGGGTCCAGCCGGCCAGCAGCAGCAAGGCCTGCAGCACGCCTTGCCAGGGGTCCAGGTGCCAGAACACCGCCAGCAGGTTGCGGTAGTAGCCCCAGGCATGGCCGAAGACGCTGTCCTGCACCCGGGTGCCGGCGATATGCGGCAGCAGCAGCAGCGGCAGGCAAAAGCCCAGCAGGTATTGCAGCGCCTCATAGCCGGTGAACCGCAGCGTCCGCCGCCGCCACAGCGCCAGCAGCGCCAGGGCCACGTGCAGCACCAGCGCATCCAGCAGCAGCGCGGTCACCGGCGCCGAGGTCAGCCACGGGTAGATGGCGTGCAGCATGGCATCGGCGGTGCCGATGGAGACCACCAGCATCGCGTGGTTCAGCATGTGCACCAGCAGGTAGCTGAACAGGATCAGGCCGCTGATGAGGTGGAGGCGTCGGGTCATGCCAGGCCAGTGTAGCCGGAAACGCGGCGGCGCACCGTTTCGGCAACGCCCGGGACCGTCCGGGGGTTTTCCCCAGCCTGTCCACAGGCATCTTCTTTTTCCATAATGTATCTTATGCGGTGTTTAGCCGTGTTGATAAGTCATCCGGCGGGACCGCGGCGGCCTGGCTCGCGACACCCCGGACGGCAAGCCCATCGTCCTGCCGCTCATGGTCGGATGAGCCGTTGCGCGCTGACCGCCGTGACGACCGGCCGGTCTTGCGACCATGACCAGACCATGGGAACACCCCCTTCCCCTGCGTCACGCCACCAGGTGCCAACCGGCGCCAGGGGTGCCGAGGCTGCTGCCGGGCATCACCACCAGGCCATCCATGGGCCACTGCCACAGCTCGCCACCCTGGCCTTGGAATATCAGGTCGGCCTTGCCGTCGCCATTCAGGTCCTCGCCGCCGATGACGTTCCAATAGGTCCCCGTGCTGCCCAGGTAGGCCGTGGTGATGGCGCCAAAGCCGTCCATCTCCCAGATGTCCAGGTTGCCGCCGGCATCCTGCCAGACCAGGTCGTCCCGGCCATCGGCATTGACATCGGCAATGGCACGGATTTGCCAGCTGCCGCCGGGGTCCCCCAAGGTGCCCTGGCTGCCGATGTGGTTGCCCGCCATCTCCCACAGCCAGAAGCCCTGCCCTGGCGCGGTGAACAGGATATCGGCGGTGCCGTCGCCATTCAGGTCGCCGGTCCCGACCACGGACCAGACGTTGCCCGGGACGCCTACCAGGATCGGCGCGGTCGGGGCATAGCCGCTGCCGACCGGCTCGACCCAGATCGCGCCGTTGGAGCTGTCCCGCAGCAGGATCTCGTCCCGGCCCAGACCGGCGAAGTCGGCCAGGCCGACCACCTGCATGTTGACGCCGAAGCTGCCCGGCCCACCCTGGTCAACCGGGTAACCGCCGGTGCTGTGCTGCAGCCAGGTGTAGCCGTCGGTCGGGTTCTGGTAGAGGATCTCGGTCCCGCCATCGCCCTTCACGTCGCCGACGAACAGCGCCTGGAACGCCGGCGTGTTGAAGATTTGCGCTGCCGGACCGTTCGACAGCAGGGTCCAGACATCGCCGCTGCTGTGCTGGAATACCGGGTCGGCGCGTCCGTCACCGTTCAGGTCGCCATGGGTCGGCGGTGGCGGCACAGTTTGGATCGTCAGCACCAGGGCCGCCGAGGCGGCCGAGCTTTGGCCATGGGTGTCGGTTGCCGTGGCCGTAAGGGTATGGTTGCCGAGACCGAGCGTCGGCGCCAAGGCCCAGGCGCCGGTGCCGGCATCCGCGGTGGTCGTGCCGACCAGGGTACCGTCATCGAACAGCGCGACCAGGGTGCCGGAGGGCGCGGTGCCGGTCATTCGGGGCGCGGCAACGAAGGTGATCCCATCGCCCAAGACGCCACTGTCCGAGCCGGCGTCGAGTACCGGGGTGCCGGGTGTCGCCGTGGTCTGCGGCAGGCTGGCGCCAAGCACCTGGTAGATGGTGCCCAGGCCGTTGGCGCCGCCGCTGCCGGTGGTGCCGAACAGCGTCCCGCCGGCATCCGTCGCCAGGCTCCCGAAGGGTGAGCCGCCGGTTGTCGTGGGGTTGAAACTGGCCAGGATGGTCAGCGTCCGGTGGTCGCTGCCGCTGAGCTCGTACAGCGTGCCGCCGCCATGGTCGCCCCCTGCCCTGGTGACCCCGAACAGGTTGCCGGCGCTGTCGGTCAGCAATCCGGCGAAGGGGGCGTCGCCCTGGCCGGCACCGTCGAAACTGAGCAGGGTTGTCAGGGTGCCGTGGTCGGGGCCGCTCAGCTGGAACACCGTACCGGCATTCGCGGTGCCGCCGCCGGTGGTGGTGCCGTAGAGGTTGCCATCGCGGCCGAGGGTGAGGCTGGCAAAGGGATAGGCGCCGTTGGCGTTGTCGAAATCGGCGATGGTGCCGAACTGGTCGTGACCCGGCCCCGACAGGGAGAAGATGGTCCCTGCCCCGCTGCTGCCGCCGGCACTGGTGGTGCCGAACAGCGCCCCCGTCGCATCCAGCACCAGGCCACCCTGCGGCTGGCCGCCCTCCGGCCCACCGCCGAAGCTGGCCAAGGTGGTCAAGGTGCCGTGGGCCGGCCCGGTCAGCGAGAAGGCGGTACCCAGGCCACCCTCGCCGCCAAACTGGGTGGTGCCGTACAGGGTGCCGGCGGCGTCCACCACCAGCGCGCCGAACGGGTTGCCGCCATCGGCCCCGCCGCTGAAATTGTATAGCGTGGTCAGGGTGGTGTGTGTCGGTCCAGATAGCTGGAAGACCGTGCCGCCGCCGCGCGTGCCGCCATTCACGGTGGTGCCGTAGAGATTGCCGGCGGCGTCCGCGACCAGGCCGGCGATCAGCAGCCCGCCATCGGCGCCGCCGCTGAAGTCGTGCAGCACCGTCAGTGTGGCATGGTTCGGGCCGGAGAGCATGAAGGCGGTGCCGGCGCCCTGGGCACCACCGGTTTCGGTGGTGCCGTAGAGATTGCCGCTGACATCTCTCACCAGGCCCGCGGCGGGGTGACCGCCACTGCTGCCGTTCAGCGCCGCTACCGTGCCCAGGCTGACGCTGGCGGGCACGGTAAAGACCAGGGCGCTGCTGCTGCCGGTGTTGCCGGCAGCATCCGTGCTGCGGGCGACGATGCTGTGGTTGCCAATTCCCGCCAGCGTGATGTTGGCGCTCCAATTGCCCAGCCCATCCACGCCAGCGGCGGCGATCGGCGCCGCGTTTCCGTTGTCGAACAGCAGGACGGTGTGGCCGGCATGGGCGTCCGTGAGGGTGCCGCTGACGTGCTGCGTCAGGCTGCCGACGGTGCCGCCGCTGCCGGCCAGGGTGACGCTGGGCGGTTGGCTGTCCAACGCGACATCAAGCGTGCGGGTGGGGCTGGTGTTGCCATGCGCATCGGTGGCCACGGCGCTGAGGTGGTGAGCCCCCTCCCCGCTCAGCGTGACGCTTGTCTGCCAGCGGCCATTCCCGGCGGCGATTGTGGTGCCGAGTAGGGTTCCGGCTTCGGTGATGCTGACCGTGCCGCCAGCGGGGGCGATACCGGCGATATCCTGGTTCGCCTGACGGGTGAGCCCTCCGGGGGTGGTGAGGAACAACTGCGGTGGCGCCACGATGTCCAGTGCAAAGGCGGCGCTGGCTGGGCTGGCAGCGCCATGCGCGTCGGTCGCCACGGCCGTCAGGCTGTGCCTGCCCAGGCCGAGGGTGGTTGCCAGGCTCCAGGCGCCGGATGACGCATCTGCACTGGCCATGCCGATCTGCGTCGCGCCATCAAACACCGCGACGGTGCTGCCAGCCGGGGCGATGCTGGTCAGCGTCGGATTGACCAGGTCGGTGATGCCGTCTCCCGCCGTGCCGCTGTCCGACGCCGCGGCAAGTGCCGGCGCGGCGGGGGTGCCCGCGGATGTCACGATGTTCAGCGCGAAGGCTGCACTGGCCGGGCTCGGGTTGCCGTGGCTGTCGGTCGCGATCGCGGTCAGGCTGTGGCTGCCCAGGCCGAGGGTGGTGGCCAGGCTCCAGCCGCCGGACGTCGCATTCGCACTGGCGGTGCCGAGCAGCGTGGCGCCATCGAACACCGCCACCGTGCTGCCGGCCGGGGCGAAGCCGGTCAGCGTCGGGCTGGCCAGGTTGGTGACGCCGTCGCCAAGGATGCCGCTGTCTGAGCCGCTGGCCAGCGCGGGGGCGGCGGGTGCGGTGGGCACCGCGATGATGCTGAGCGCGAAGGCCGCGCTGGCCGGGCTGGCGTTGCCATGGCTGTCGGTGGCCGTGGCGGTCAGGCTGTGGCTGCCCAGGCCGAGGGTGGTGGCCAGGCTCCAGGCGCCCGTCGTTGCATCCGCGCTGGCGGTGCCGAGCAGGGTGGCGCCATCGAACACCGCGACGCTGCTGCCGGCCGGAGCGGTGCCGGCCAGCGTTGGGTGCAGCAGGTCGGTGACACCGTCGCCCGCCGTGCCGCTGTCCGACGCCGCGGCCAGTGCCGGTGCGGCCGGGGTGCCGGTGGGGGCGACGATGCTGAGCGCGAAGGCGGGAGACGGCGCAGACGTCAATCCCAGCGCGTTCGTCGCCACGACGGTGATGCTGTGGTCGCCCGTGCCAAGCGCCGTCGCCAGGCTCCACGCACCATCGACGTTCGTGCTGGCGCTGCCAAGCAAGGTGCTGCCGTCATGGACCGCGACCGTGCTGCCGGCCGGGGCGGTACCGGTCAGGGTCGGATGCACCAGGTTGGTGACACCGTCGCCGACCGTGCCACTGTCGTCGCTCGCCCGCAGGGCCGCCTGGCCAGGCGTAGCCGGCGGCAACAGCGATACGATCCCGTCGCTGAACTGCAGGGTATGCACGCCCTGCAGCGTGACGACGCCAGTGCCGGTATGGACCGCCCAGGTATCCAGCGCCGCATGCACCAACGAAACCGCGAACTGGCTGACCTGGAACACGACAACATCGCCGTAGGGCGAAGCGCCGGAGATGTTCTCGCCGCCGCCCACGATGCTGTCGTCGCCGTCGCTGCCGAAGAAGGTGTCATTGCCCGCGCCGCCGATCAGCACATCGTTCCAGCCACCGCCCTGCAACTGGTCATCGCCGCCATTGCCAAGGATGGTGTCGCCGTAGTCGTTGACGCTGCCGATGACGCCGGCGCTGGAGGTGCCGGGGCGGATGGTGTCGTTGCCGCTGGTGCCGGTGAGTTGCAACTGGATGGCGGCGTCGCTGAACACCAGGATCTGGACGTGCGAGAGGTGCACCACGCCGCCCTGGGCCAGGATGTCGATGCTGCCATCGGCGTTGGGGTCGATGGCGGTGACGCTGCTGGTGGTGAAGTAGGCGGTGTTCAACCCGCCGCCGCCATCGATGGTATCGTCGCCGCCATTGCCCTCGAAGCTGTCATTGCCGGCGCCGCCCAGCAGGCTGTCGGCGAAGGTGGTGCCGCGGACGGCGGTGATGTTGACCAGGTGGTCGGTATTGCCCCAGCCATCCGTTGCGGTGCCGGCAGCCAGGTTGACGGTGACGCCGGCGATATCGCCCTGGTAGTCGGCGGCGATGTGCAGGCCGCTGCCGGACGCGGCGATGGTATCGGCGCCGTTGCCGCCACGCAGGTAGGCGGTGCCGCTGGCCGGCTCGTCGCCGAGGATGCTGTCGTTCAGCGGCGTGCCGAGTACCGAGGTGAAGTTGGCGAGTGTGTCGGTGCCGCCCCAGGGGTTGGTGGCGGTGCCGAGATTGAGGTCCACCGAGGTGCCATGCGTGGGCACCGATCCGTAGAAATTGGTCGAGTAGGACAGCGTGTTGCTGCCGCCAAGGCCGTCGAGCCGGTTGTTGCCGGCACCGCCGGCGATGGTGTCGGCGTCCGGCGTGCCGGTGATGGTGTCGTTGCCATCGCCGCCGGTGCCGCCGGTGAAGCGGGTGATGCTGTCCACCGCGCCGCCGGACTTGTGCAGGCTGCCGACATGGCCACCGCCGCTGGGCGCGGCGACGCTGCCGAGGTCTATGGTGACGTCCTCAAGCCCGGAGTAACGCAGGGCGTTGAGGCCGCCGGCGCCGTCGATGGTGTGGTTGCCGCCGGCCTGGACCTCGATGATGTCGTTGAAGCCGCTGCCGGTGATGCTGTCGTTGAAGTTGGAGCCGCGGACGCGGACGATGCCGATCAGCCGGTCGGTGCCGCCCTGCCCGTCCAGCGCCGTGCCGGCGCCGAGGTCGATGGTCGCGGCCGCGGTGGCGCCGGCGTAGTCGGCGCGGTTCTGGGTCAGGCCGAAGCCGTCGATGGTGTCGTTGCCCGCGGCGCCGGCCAGGTTCAGCGTATAGCTGTAGGTCCCGCCAGGCGCGCTGACCTGGGTGCCGCTGAGGCTGTCGGCGCCGTTGCTGGCGGTGAACTGATTGACGCGCACCAACGTGTCGGTGCCATTGGCGCCCTTGTTGACGGTGCCGTGGTTCCAGTCGGTGAAGCTGGCGGTCAGCGGGCCGGTATAGGTGGTGTAGTTGGCCGCGATTGAGGCGAAGGTCAGCCCACCGTCGATGCTGTCCGAACCCGTGGTGCCGAAGAAGGTGGTGCCGGAGCTTGGGTAGCCAGGCAGCCCGGCGGCGCTGGACAGAACATTGGTGCCCACCAGCGTGTCGTTGGCGAAGGAGCCTTCGAGGTTGCGGATACCGGTCAGGCTGACGGCTTCGCCGAAGGTGTTGGTGGCGGTTCCGGCCGTCAGGTTGACGTTGACGCCGAACGAACCGAAACCGATCGCGCTGTAGTAGCCATCGAAGGCAACGCGGTCGACGCCGCCATTGCCGATGACGGTATCGGCGCCGCGAAGCAGGTAGAACACATCGGCGCCGCTGCTGCCGGTGACGCTGTCGTCGCTGTAGGTGGTGCCCAGGCGCTGGATGTTGCTGACCGTATCCGTGCCGCCGCCATGCACGATGATGCCGGTGGCCAGGTTGGCGGTGATGCCGCTGGCCTCGCTGAAATAGGCCAGCCGGTTGTTGTTGCCGCCACCGCCGGTGATGCTGTGGCTGCCGGTGCTGAAGACCAGGAAGTCGTTCTCGCCGCTGGCGCTGCCGATGACCGTATCATTGAAGCGGGACAGCTGGACCGAGCGGACCCCGCCGAGCGTGTCGGTGATGCCGGTGCCGGTGGCGCTGCCGCTGGCCAGGTTGATGGTGACGGCAGCGGAGGCGAAGCCGAAGTCCACCACATTGAGGGCGTTGCTGCCGCCGCTGATGGAATTGGTGCCGAAGCCCGCATCGTAGAAGTGGAAGCGGGCGGTGTCGCTGGGCGTGCCCGCGGTGATGGTGTCGTTGCCGGCGCCAGTGATGAAGCGGGTGAAGTTGCCGCTGACGGTATCGCTGCCGCCGATGCTCTTGCCGACGGTGCCGCTGCTGCCGGTGTAGCTGATGGTGATGTTGCCGGAGAGGCTGGAATAGTCGATGCGGTCCAGCCCGCCGAGGCCGGCGATGCTGTCCGAGCCGAGGCTGCCGAAGAAGCTGTCGTTGCCGCTGCCGCCCTGGAGCGTGTCGTTGCCGGCGCCGCCCTGCAATTGGTCGTTGCCGCCGCCGCCGAAGATCGCGTCACCGAGGTCGTTGACCGTGCCGGAGACGCCGGCGCTGGAAGTGCCGGGGCGGATGGTGTCGTTGCCGCTGGTGCCGGCGATGGCGAGCGGCAGGGTGGCATCTTCGAACTGAACCGCGTTGATGCCGCTGAAGCGCACCGTGCCGCTGGGGGTGGCGATGTTCCAGCTGCCATCCAGGTTGCGCGACGTACTGGCCTGCGCCTGCGTGGCATGCAGGATCAGCAGGTCGGTGCCGCCATTGCCGAGGATGGCGTCGTTGCCGCCGAAGCCGTCGAAGGTATCGTTGCCGCTGCTGCCGGTAAGACTGTCGGCGAAGATGCTGCCGCGGACGGCATTGATGTTGAGGAGCGTGTCGTGGCCGCCGAAGCCATCGGTGGCGGTGCCGAGCGCGAGGTTCACGGTTACCGCGGCTTCGTCCACGCTGAAGTCGGCGACGATGTGGCTGCCGGTGCCGGGCGCGGCCAGCGTGTCGTCGCCGTTGCGTCCCTGCAGGTAGCTGTAGCTGCCATCCGCCGGGTCGATGCCGGTGAGGCTGTCGGCATAGGGCGTGCCGATGGCCGATTGCAGGTTCAGCAGGGTGTCGGTGCCGTTCCACGGGTTGATCGCGGTGCCGGTGGTGAGGTTGCCGGTGGCGCCATGCGTGGGCACGAGGTTGAAGAAGGTGGTGCCGTAGTTCAGCCAGTTGTGGCCGCCGCGGCCATCCAGGCTGTTGCTGCCGGCGCCGCCGGCCAGCGTGTCGTCCCCCGGCGTGCCCAGCAGCGTGTCGTTGCCATCCGGCGCCACGGCGGCGTTGAAGCGCAGCAGCGCATCGGTGGCGCCGGTGGCCTTCTGCACGAAGCCCTGGTAGCCGCCGCCGGTTGCGGCGGTGGTGCCAAGGTCGATCAGCACGTCCTCGACGATGTTGAGCTGATCGTCGCCTTGCAGGACGTAGCCGTAGGTGTTGTTGCCGCCGGCGCCGTCCAGCGAATGGTTGCCCAGCATGGACGACTGGATGATGTCGTCGTTGTGGCTGCCGATGATGGTGTCGTTGAACTCCGAGCCGATCACGTTGACGACGTTGATCAGCAGGTCGTGCCCGCCACGGCCGTTGTTGGCAACGATGCCGGTTTCCAGGTTGATGGTCAGGCTTTGGCCGAGGTCACGGTAGCCAACGCCGTTGATCTGCAGGCCATGGCCATCGACGGTATCGTTATCGGCGGCGAAGGGGTTGCCGAAGCCAAGCTCGAACAGCCGCGCCCCGGCATAGGCGCCGAGGGAGGGTTGGCTGGTGGCACCGGAGATGCTGTCGGAGCCGGAGCCGGCTTCGATGATCTGGATACTCACCAGCGTATCCGTGCCGCCCAGGCTCTTGGTCACGGTCGCGTGGTAGATATCGGAGAAGCTGATCGTCTCGTTGCCGGCAATGGCATCGTAGTTGACCGTGGAGACACCCAGCGGCAGCGTGCCGTTGATACTGTCCGAGCCAAGCGAGGCGTCGAACCAGGTACCGCCGCCGGGATAGCCGGCCACGCCCGCCGCACTGGCAAGGACGTTGCTGCCGATCAGCGTATCGTCGCCGGCACCGCCCTGGATCTCGCGGATGCCGATGAGGCTGTCTTGGCCGCCTGCGGTATTGGTGGCGATGCCGGTGATGAGGTCGACGGTGACGCCGGCGCTGCCTTGGCCGAAGTCGTTGTAGCCGACAAAGTCCCTGCCACCATTGCCGATGAAGGTGTCGTTGCCGGCACCACCTATGAACTCGTCATCGCCATTGCCGCCCAGCAGCATGTCGTTGCCGGCACCGCCCTGCATCAGGTCGTCGCCGCCGCCGCCGCCGAAGATGGTCTGGCCGCCGTCGCTGACGGTGCCGAGCACGCCGGAGCTGACGGAGCTGCGGGTGATGAAATCGCTCCCGGCCGTGCCCTCGACGTTCACGGCTCCGGTGACCAGGCCACCCAGCACCACATCGCCATCGTTGAAGCGGAGGATGGAGACGTTGCGGAGTGAGTCGGTGCCGTCCAGGCCTACCGCGGTCCAGCTCCCATCCGGATTCAGGGTGAGCGTCGTGAACCCCTTCAAGGAGTTCAGGACGACGATATCGATGCCGGTGCCGCCATCCACCGTATCGTTGCCGGCGCCGGGGGTGATGATGTCGTTCAGCGCACTGCCGGTGATGCTGTCGGCGAAGTTGCTGCCGCGCACCACCTGGATGCTGATGAGCTGGTCGTGCCCGCCCCAACCATCTGTCGCGGTGTCCAGCGCCAGGTTGACGGTGACGCCGGCGATGTCCTGGCTGTAGTCGGCCTCGACATGGGTGTTGGCGAAGGGCGCGGCCAGCGTGTCGTCGCCGATCATGCCGCGGATGACGCTGAAGGTGCCGAAATTGGCCGCGGTGCCGGTGATGCTGTCGTTCAGCGGCGAGCCGACGACGTTCTGAACGTTGAGCAGGAAGTCGCGGCCGTCCCAGGGATTGGCGGCGCGTCCGGTCTGCAGGTTCACCACCACGCCATGGGTGGGAATTATGGCGTTGAGCCCGCCGTAATTGACGAAATTGTCGCCGTCGCGGCCATCAAGCCGATTGTTGCCGTCGTTACCCCAGAGGGTATCGTTGCCGCTTGTGCCGAGCAGGGTATCGTCGCCAGCGCCGCCGAAGGCGCCCGTTATGTTTTTCAGCGTATCAACCGCGCCACCAGCCTTAAGCGCCCGGCCGCTGGTGCCGGCGAAGGCCAGGTCGACTGCCACGCCCTCGGTGTCGGCATAGCGATAGATATTGTCGCCGCCGCCGCCATCGATGCTGTGGTTGCCAAGTTTCGAAACGAAGAAGCTCTCGCCGTTGCTGCCCCCCAGCATGGTGTCGTTGAAGTTGGTGCCGCGCACAGTTGAAACTCTGGTCAGCGTATCGGTGCCGCCCAGGCCGTCGCTCGCGGTGCCGGTGGAAAGGTTGACGTTTATCGCGCTGCTGCTGTCCTGGTAGTCCACTCGGGCGCCGAAGGCGCCGTCGATGCTGTCATTGCCTGCGCCGCCGACCAGAACCACGCCGAAGGTGTAGTCGAAGCTTCGCGAAGCGGCGCCCACCAGGGTGTCATTGCCAGCGGTGCCGACGATGCCGGTGACGGTGAGCAGGGTGTCGGTTCCGCCCAGCCTTTTACTGACCGTAGCGTGCTGGGTATCGCTGAAGCTCGCGGAAATGGTGCCGGCGAGGCCGCTGTAATCGGCCCAGCTTCGCCCATTTGTAATGACGCCATTCATGCTGTCGGAACCGGCGCTGCCGTAAAAGCGCGAGCCGGTGGGCCCTGCCACGCCGCTGGCGCCGGCCAGAAGGATAGCCGTGCTGGCGCCCACCAGCGTGTCGCTGCCGGCGCTGCCTTCGACGTTGCGGAAGCCGGAGAGGGTGTCGCTGCCGCCGAAGGTGTTGGTCGCGCTGCCCGTGGTCAGGTTGACGCTGGCGCCCAGCCCGCCCTGCCCGATGCCGGCAAAGGAAATGCGGTCTACGCCGCCGCCACCCAGGTAGCTGTCGTTGCCGGCGCTGGCAAAGAAGATGTCGTCGTCGCTGCCGCCGGTGATGCTGTCGTTGCCGGCGCCGCCCTGCAATTGGTCGTTGCCGCCATTGCCGGTGATGCTGTCACCCTGGTTGTCCACCACGCCGCTGACGCCGGCACTGCTGTTGCCGGGCCGGATGGTATCGTCGCCGGCGGTGCCCGCCACGGTCGTGGTGCCCGCCAGCGAGACATCGCCATCGGCAAAGCGTGCGACTTCCACCCGCACCAGGCTGTCCGTGCCGCCGGGGCCCGCGGCGCTCCAACTGCCATCGAGGTTCAGGGTCAGCGTCGTGGCGGCGCGGTTGCCGGCGAAGACCACCACGTCGCGGCCGCCGGCGCCGTCCACCGTGTCGTTGCCGGTGCTGAGGGTGATGCTGTCGTCGAATTGGGAGCCGCGGATGGCGTGCAGGTTCACCAGCTGGTCGGCGCCGCCGAACCAGCCGTCATTGCTGACGACGCCACTGGCCAGGTTGGCGGTGATGCCTTCCAGGCTGCTGAGGTAGTCGGCGGTGATGTGCGTGTTCGCCGTCGACGCGCGCAGCGTATCGTTGCCGCCGTCGCCCCGCAGGAAGCTGGCGGCGCCGCTGGCCATCTCGGCGCCGGTGATGTCATCGGCGAACTGGCTGCCGGTGGCGCCCTCGATGTTCGCCAGGGTATCGGTGCCGTCCCACGGGTTGGTCGCGGTGCCGGCGGCCAGGTCGATGGCGGCACCATGGGTCGGCGCGGTGATGCCGGTGAAGAGCCGGTAGTTCAGCGTGTCGTAGCCGTCGCGGCCGCCGATGCTGTTGTTGCCGGACCCGCCGGTGAGCTGGTTGTTGCCGGGCGTGCCCAGGATGGTGTCGTCGCCGGCATTGCCCTGGGCCACCGCGATGTTCAGCAGCGTGTCGACCACCGCGCCCTTGGTCAGCGTGCCCTGGTAGCCACCGAAGCCGTCGACCGTGGCGACGGTGCCCAGGTCGATGACGACGGCATTGGTGCTGGTGTAGCGGACCTCATTGGCGCCGCCGCGGCCGTTGATGAGGTGGGTGCCACCGCTGCCGATGGTGAAGCTGTCGCTCAATGCGCTGCCCAGCATGGTGTCGTTGAAGCTGGAGGCGCGGACATTGATGATGCCGACCAGGCTGTCGGTGCCGCCCTGCCCGTCCTGCGCGGTGCCCAGCACGTTGCCGGCGGCATCGGTGCCCAGCCCCAGATCCAGGCTGACCGCTGATGTGGCGCCGCTGTAGTCGGCGCGGTTGAAGCCGCTGTTGTAGCCGTAGATGGTGTCGTTGCCGGCATTGCCGCGCAGCACCAGGTTGTTCCAGCTGTAGGGTACGTCCTGCAGGCCGCGCAGCACGTCGGCATTGGGCGTGCCGAGGATGGAGTTGATGCCGGCAAACGCGTCGGTGCCGCCGCCGGACTTCACCACGCTGCCCTGGCCGAAGCCGAACAGCCCCGCCGCAACCCCGGTGACGATGGCACCGATGCTGCCGCTGAACCCTACCTGGAAAAGCCCGTTATTGTAGTTCAGGCTGTCATTGCCGCCATTGCCATCGATACTGTCGCTGCCGCGGGTGCCAATGAACTGGTCGCTGCGGTCGGAGCCGACCAGCGTGTCGTTGCCGGCATCGGAGCCGCGGACCACGGTGAAGCCGAGCAGCACGTCCTGCGTGCCCCAGCCATCCTGCGCAGTGCCGGCCAGCGCGCCGCCTGGCGTGGTCTGCAGATGCACCGTCACGCCGGTCGGGCTGTCGATATAGTCGACCGTGTTCAGCGCACCGAGCGGCGAGGACAGCGTGTCGTTGCCCAGTTCGCCGCGCAGCACGAAGTTGTTGCTGCCGATGGTGTCACTGGTGCCTACCAGGCTGTCGTCGCCGGTGCTGGCGAAGACGCCGCGGATGGCGCCGAAGGAATCGGTGCCGTCGGGCTTGGTGACGCTGCCGCTGTAGTAGGTGGTGGTGCCGCCCGAATTGGTCACGCCCACCAGCGAAATCGGGCTGGCATAGCCGCGGTAGTCCAGCGCGTCGCCGCCGCCGGTGGTGGTCGCGTTGCCCAGCGTGCCGAAGCCGCCGCCACCATCGATGAGGTAGCTGCCGGCGCCGCTGCGGAAGATGTCGTTGCCGCTGGAGCCGCGGATGGCGATGAAGTGGTTGACCTGGTCGGTGCCCTGGCCGGTGACCACGCCGGTGGCCAGGTTGGCGGTGATGCCGCTGGCCGAGCCGTTGTAGTCGACGATGTTGTGGGGGTTGCTGGCGGCGTCGATCGTGTCGTTGCCGCTCATGCCCCGCAGGTATTCGTTGGTCGTGGCGCCGGCGAAGCCCTGGATGCTGTCGGCACCGTTGCTGGCTTGGAAGATCTCGATGCCGGTGAAGCTGTCGGTGCCCGCGGCATTCGCCTTCACCGCGGTGCCGGTGGCGTCCCCGGTCAGAACGACCGTCAGGGCATTGCTCTGGCTGGTCTCGTCCAGCGTGTCGATCCCGGCGCCGCCGGCGATGCTGTCGCTGCCGCCGGAGCCGGCGAAGTAGTCGTCCCCGATGCTGCCCAGCAGCGTATCGCTGGCGCTGCCGCCGCCGACGCGGCGCACATTGGCCAGCGTATCGGTGCCGCCCCAGCCGTCGTTGGCGGTGCCGGTGGCCAGGTTGACCGTCACGCTCTGGAAGCTGCTGCTGTAGCTGACGAAGTTCAGCAGGCTCGACTTGCCGTCGATGCTGTCGTTGCCGACATCGCCTTCCAGCGTGATGGTGGTGCCGGAGGTCAGCGTGGTGCCCACCAGCGTATCGGCGCCGCCGCTGGCGCGGATGCGCTGGATGTTGCTGAAGCTGTCGGTGCCGGCAGAGGTGGCGTTCTGCGTCTTCACCACCGTGCCCGCGATGTTGCCGGTGAAGGTGGCGACCAGGGCGAAGTTGGTCGTGCTGCCGTAGCGGGCGTAATCCAGGTTGTTGAAGCCGGTGGCGCCGTCGATGGTGTCGTTGCCCTGGCCGGGGCTGAAGGCATCGCCGGCGGTGCCGCCCTTCAGGCTGTCGGCGAAGTCGCTGCCGACGACGTTGTTGATGCTGTTGAGCGTGTCGGTGCCGCCGAAGCCGTCCTGCGCCGTGCCCAGGCCGAGATTGACCGTCACGCCGCCTGGGCTGGTGCGGTAGTCCACCGCGTTCCAGAAATTGTTGGCGCCGGTGAAGCTGTCATTGCCGGCGCCGCCGACCATGAAGACCAGGTTGGTCAAGGTGCCGGAAAGGCTGCCGGTGAAGGTGTCGTTGCCGCTGGAGCCGATGATCTGTTCGATGTTGCTCAGCGAATAGCTGAACGGGCTGCTGGCGGTAACGGTGGCGGTATTGCCGGTGCTGAGGCTGACCGTGACGGCATTGCTGCCATTGCTGAAGTCGACGACGTCGAAGCCGCCACTGCCATCGATCAGGCGCGTAATGCCGGCGGTCACGCCGCCGGCGAGGATGGTGTCGTTGCCGGAGGAGCCGCGGATGCCCGGCAGGTTGACCAGGCTGTCGATGCCGCCCTGGCCGTCCTGCACCAGGCCGGTGGCCAGGTTGGCCAGGATGCCGGTGTTGGGGAAGGTGTTGTAGTCGGCCAGGTTGAAGCCGTCGGAGGCGCCATCGATGGTGTCGTTGCCGCGGCCGCCCTGGAGATAGACCGGGCTGCTGGAGGTGGCGCTGGCACTGCCCTTCAGGCTGTCGGCGAAGTTGGTGCCGACCACGCTGGCGACGCGGCTCAGCGTATCCGTGCCGCCCCAGCCGTCACTGGCCACGCCGGCGGACAGGTCGGCGTTCACGGCCGCGGGGCTGTTGCCGTAGTCGGCCGCCACCCACCAGTAGCCACCACCGTTCAGCGTGTCGTTGCCGGCATTGCCCCGCCAATTCAGGCCAGGACTGCTGGCAATGCCGCTGGCGATGCTCAGGCTGTCGGCACCCGCGGTGCCGTAGAGCGTATTGAAGCCGGCGATCTGGTCGGTGCCGAGGCCGGCCTTCAAGACGGTGCCACTGAGGCCGGCGGCAATGGTGACGGTGAGCGCGCCGGAGAGTGCCGAATAGTCGAAGGTGTCGAAGCCACCCCCGCCATCGATGCTGTCGCTGCCGGCGCTGCCGATGATGGAGTCGAAGCCGCTGCCAGGCAGCGCCCCCCCGCCCGAGTTGCCGGCGGGGGTGATGGTGTCGTTGCCGGCGGTGCCCTGGATCGTCGTCATGTCCAGTCTTCTCCATGCAGCCGGCGCCAGGGAGCGGTCGGGGGGTCCTGGCGGGCGTGAGAGGGTGCGTTGCGGGCGGCGTCAGCTCCGCGGGTCGGCGCGCCGGCCATCGCCCAGCAGGGCGAAGGCGGCCCAGTAGTATGGATGCGCCCAGGCAGCGGGCAGCTGCCGGCCGGCTTCCTCCAGCAGCAGCAGCTGGGCGCCGCGCAGCGCGGCGGCCGAGGTGGTGCCTTCCTGGCCCTGCCGGCGCAGCGTATCGGCGATGGTCAGCGATGCCGCGCTGTCGTCCATGGCCCAGTGCGTCGCCAGCACGCCGCGGGCACCGGCGAAGAAGGCCGCCCGCGCCAGGGCGGAAAGCCCCTCTCCGGCGGCGCTGTCGCCCGGCGTGGTGGCGCCGGTGTTGCAGGCCGAAAGGATCACCAGGTCAGCATCCAGCTTCAGCTGGGCGAAGGCGCTGGCGGGCATGAAGGCGGCCAGCGGCTCGGCGCCCCCGCGCGGGGCGGAAACCAGCAGCGCCGGTTCCGACAGGCAGCTCAGTTCACCCGGCAGCAGGGCGTGGGTGGCCAGGTGCAGCACGCGGTAGTCTTCAAGGCGGGCGCTGGTCAACGCCGCCTGGGTGAACTCGGCGCCGAGCTTGACGGCGCTCGGCCCGGCCCGGGTCAGGTCGCGTGCCGCCAGCAGTTCCGCCCGTGCCCCGGGCAGCGGCTGCAGCAGGCTGGCCAACCTGGCATCGTCGCTGCAACTGGCTGGCGGAAAGGCGCGCTGGAGCTGCGCCTGGCTTGGCGAAACCGGGTCGCCGAAGCCGATGTAGGGATTGGCCGCGGCCGAGGCGCCGCCGCCCCGGCTGCCGCGCAGGGTCACCACCGTCTGCGCCGAGGGCACGTGCACCACCGCGTAGCGCCGCAGCAGCCAGGGTGCCGCCGCCAGGTTGTCCGGGCTGGCCGGCCCGGTCAGCAGCAGGCCGAAGGGGATCGAAAGCAGCGGCCCATCGGCCACCACCAGCAGGCTTTCGGCCTCGGCCAGGGCCGGGGCCAGCGGGCCCAGCACCGCGGCGTACAGCGCTGCTGCCGCCGCCTGGTCGAAGGCCGGGGGGGTGCCGCTGTTGTCCACGGTAACGCCGCGCCGCACCCGGGCCACCAGCGCGGCAATGGCCGCTTCGCCCAGGTCCAGCCGTGCTGCCAGCACCTGGCCATTGGCGCGCAAGGCAAAGACATGGCCGTGGTCCCGGCCGACGACCATGCTGACCAGCACTTCCTTCGGCTGCAGCACCGCGGCCGTGGCCGGCGCCGCGACCGTGGCCTGCAGCAGCTGGCGGTAGCCGGGCGCCGCGGCCAGCACTTCCGCCTCGGCCTCGTTGCGGGTCGCCTGGGCGGCGGCGATGCGGGCGTCCATCGCCGCCGTGCCACCGCGCGCGCCCATGTCGCGCTCGGTCAGCAATGCCCGCACATCGCGGTCGGCGTCCTGCATCCGGCGTACCGCAGCGGCCACACGGCTGTTGCCGCCGGCGGCGCTGAGCCGGGCGGCCGCCTGCTCGACCAGCCGGCTCGTCACCTCCCGACGGGTCGACTGCACCGCCTCGAACATCTCCACCTGAAGGGCGGCGGCCTTGTCCGGGTTGGCGGCGGCCTCGGCCGCCAGCGCGTCCAGGTAGGGCAGCACCACCGCCACCGGCAGGCCGGCCTGATGCATCCGCAGCAGACGTTCGGCCGAGCGAAAGGAGGCCAGCGCCGCGGCCCGCTGGCCGATGCGCAACTGGCGCCCGCCGGCCAGGAACAGCGTCATGGCCTCCGGTCGCTCACCTGGCATGGCCTCCGAGAACCGCGCCGCCGAGGCTGTCAGCAGCCGCGCTGCCAGGTCCTGGCGGTCATCATCCTCCATCAGGCTGCCTTGGCTGCGCAGGCTGCGGCCGACCAGCAGGCCGCTTTCCAACCCGGCGGCGCGCAGCAGGTTGCGGGCGCTCCGCAACTGCTCCAGCCCCGCCTCGGTCTGGCCAAGCCGGGCCAGGGCGATGCCGCGATAGCGTCGGACCTCCGCCACGCCGAGCAGGGCCGACTGCGCCAGGCTGTCGAAGGTCAGCGCCTCCGCCATCGCCTGGTCGGCAAAGGCCCGGTTCAATGAGACGAAGGCGGCCGGGGCGGTGCGGGCGTAGGCAGCCTCGGCCTGGTCCAGCAGCGGCAGGGTGGCGTCGGTATCGCCCTGGTTCAGCGCATCCAGGCCGCGATAATGCAGCAACCGTGCCCCTGCCGCCGGGTCAGCGGCCTGTGGCGCCAGCGCGGCGGCCTGGGCGAACAGCGCCTTGGCCTGCGGAAAGCGGCCCTGGTTGGAAAGACTGAGCGCCAGGTTCAGCAGAGGGCCGACGGTGTTGGCATTGTCGGCGCCGACAACGCGCTGCTGGATCGAGAGCGCGGCGCGGTAGGCTTCCTCCGAGGCGGCGAAATTCTCCGCCTGGTTCAGGTCGCGCCCCAGCGCCATCAACTGCTCGTACCGGGAAACGTCGGCGGCGCCGTAGGCCCGGCCGGCCAAGCGCGACACCGCCGCTTGCATCGCCTGGGACCGGGCCGCGCCGGCGGTCGAGGCGGTTGCGCCACCGGCGGGCCCGCTGGCCAGCAACCGCTCCACCACCGGCAGGCTGGCGGCCAGGCCATCCACCAGTACCGGGCCGCCAGGCTGCGCCATGACCACGGCAACCTGCGGCCAGCCACCACGGCGGCGGACGCAGCGCAGCAGCGCGCCAGGCGTCGCACCGCCCAGCGCTTCGGCCGGCTCGCAGGCCAGCCGCTCCGCCAGCGCACTGCGCCACAGCCCGCCATTGGCCAACCGGAGCAATGCTTCTGGACTGGTGTCGCCGCCCGCCAATTCCACCACGCGGGCCGCTGGCTGGGTCCAGCCGCCGCAGAAAATCTCCCGCGACCGCAGCACCGGGGCATCCAGCGGCGGAGCGGCGAAGGGCACAACGGTACAGGTCTCGCCGCGGGCATTGCTGCCGGCGGCCTCGCCGACCACGGCATCGACCGAGCGGTCGATGAACACCGAGGCCGGCGGGGTCTCGCAGGCCGCCAGTGCGAGCAGCAGGGGTGCCAGACGGAGGCGTCGCAGGGCAGCGCGCATCAGAAGTCCCTCCCGCCGGCATTCGGCACTTCGACATCGCCACCGCCGAAGCGCGATTGCGTCGCCCGGGTGCGCAGCACCGAGGATGGCGGCAGGAAGCGGCGCACGAAGCTGGCGCGCGGCGCGACCGGCGGCGAGGCCTCGGCCAGCACCGCCTCGGTGGCCTCGGTGCGCTCGGTCAAGGTGGGCCCGCCGCTGCTGTTGCCACCGCCAGCACCACCGCCGACCACACCGGAACTACCGCCACCGGTGCCGGAACCGCCGCCGCCGGCATCGCTGAAATTGATCAGGATATTCGTCGGGAAGGTGACCAGGCTATCAAGTACCGGCTGGGTCGGGGTGAACTGGCTGCCGTTGTAGAGGTAGTTGCTCAGACCAAAGCTGCCACCAGCCACCACGATGAAGGCCTGGCTGGCCGCCGCAGGGCCGCCGATGCCATTCAACAGGCCTTCCAGGCTGGCAGCGCCGCCGAGGCCGAACAGACCGACACGCCCGGCGTTGAGTACGCCGGAGACCGTGGCGGAATCCACCAGCAGGAAGACCGGGCTGTCGCCGGCCGAGAGGTTCAGTGCCAGCGATTGGGCGGCCGCGGCGCGCGGCGTGCCGAAGTCGTCAAGCTGCGTCGGCTGGGCGGCCGAGGCCAACCCCGGCCGGTCCGGCTGGACAAAGCCCGGCAGGCCGGCCAGTGCGCCGGAGCCGCGGCCGTCCAGCACCAGCACCGGCAGCCGCAGCGGGTCCAGCGCGGCGAGCAGGGAGGGCGAGAGCGCGGTGAAGCCGCCGGGTGCGGCAAGCAGGCCACCGCGGCCGAGGGTAAGCTGGGCACCGTCCAGCACCAGGCTGCCGCCCAGGGCGGTGAGCGTTTCGGCCCGCAGGGTGGAGCCGAGCAGCAGCGCGCCACTGGTGGTCAGTTGCAGTGAGCCGCCGGCGGAAAGGCCGCTGGACGCGGTGAGGCTGCCGAGGTTGACCAGCATCAGGTCGCCGCCCGCACTGCTGGCGCCGAGCGCCAGCACCTGGTTGCCGCCGCCCCCCAGGTTGACGCTGCCACCGGCGGTGAGCAGCAGGGTGGTCGCGGTGACGCCGGCGCCATTGGCCGCCTGCGTGATGTCGCCAGCCGCGATCAGCGTGACGATGGTGGGGTCCACCGCGCCCTGGAGGGAGAGCGAGCCGGCGCTGCTGAGGCTGACGTTGCCGCTTGCGGTAAGCTTGCCGGTGGTGGTCAGGCTGCTGGCATCCACCAGGGTGAAGTTGCCGCCGGCGCTGCTGGTGCCGAGCACCGCCACCTGGTTGCCGGCGCCGTCCAGCGCGACATTGCCGGCAGCGCTGGCGAGCAGCGTGCCGGCGCTGATCCCGGCGCCGCTGGCAGCCTGCTGGATATTGGTGCCGCTGCTGAGGCTCAGCGTGGTCGCGCTGACCGGCGCGGTGATCGCGACCACCCCGTTGGCGGAGGTGGCGCTGATGGCGCCTGCCGCTTGGGCGGTGCCCAGCACCACGGTCGCCGGGCCGCGGATGTCCATGTCGCCCTGGCCGGTAGCCAGGGTGCCGAGATTGCTGACGGCGGTCTGCGCGAACAGCCGCATCGTGGTGACGCTGGGCAGCAGCGCCTGGCCGGCAGCCAGGCTGCCGGTATTGAAGATATTGGCCAGCGACGTCACGCTGAGCCGGCCATCGGCCACCACGGTGCCGCTGTTGATGATGGCACCGTTGTGGGTGAACACCGCGGCGTCGCCCACATTGGTGGCGCCGGTGGTATCCAGCCGAACGCCGCCGGTATCGGCCACCGGGCTGCCGCCACTGGTCAGCGCCAGGCCCCGCACCAGCGCCTGGTTCTGCAATGTACCATCGGCCCGCAGCACCACGGCGGATTGCGAGGCCGAGCCGCCGGTGCCGGTGATGGTGCCCTGGTTGATCAGCCCGCCGCCGGTCATGATGTTCACCGCGGGCGTGCTGGTGGTGCCCAGCGCCAGCCCGCCGGCGATGGCGCCGGTATTGCTCTGGGTGAAGTCGGTCGCGGCGTTGGCGATGACGTAGTGGTCGCCCCGGATGGTGCCGCTGTTGACAATGGTGGTGCCGGGCGAGGCATAGAGCGACGTGGCCCCGGTGGTGGCCAGCATGCCGCGGCTGTCCAGGTAGACACCGCCGCTGCTCGCCACGCCGGCATTGGCGCTGCCGATGATGGTACCCGTGTTGTCCAGCCAGCCGCCGGTAACCAGCACCACCGCGGCGCTGGTGCCGGTACCAAGGAAATTCAGCCCGCCGCCGCCGGTACCGCTGATGTTCCCGGCATTGATCAGGTTGCCGCCGGCCGTCACCTGGACGGCGTTGCCGGTGGTACCGATACCGCTGCCGGCCAGGCTGCCGCCGGCATTGTTGCTGAAGCCGGCATTGGCGGTGATCAGCACGTTGCGGGCGGCCGCGATGGTGCCGGAGTTGGTGATGGCGCCGCCGGTGGGGTTGCTGGACGGCAGCGTGCTGCTGCTGGTCAGCGTGGTGTCCAGCCGGACGCTGCCGCTGTTGGCGGTGGCGGAGGCGACGCCGAAGATGCCCCCGCTGTTGCTGATGGCGCCCTGCGCCTGGATGAACACCGCGGCCGAGACGCTGGCCGTGCCGCCGCCCTTGCCCGAGACGAAGCCGTCCAGCGCGATGTCGGTGCCGGCGATCAGGCGCACCGCGTTGCCGGTGGGGGGCGTCAGGCCGTGCTGGCCGCCGAACAGGCTGCCGCCGAAGGCGATCTCCCGGCCGCTGGTAAGGGCCAGGGTACCGGCGGCGTCGATGCTGCCGCCGCCGCCGCCATAGCCGGTGGCGGGTTGCACGGCGCCGCCGGCGGAGGGCGCCAGGCTGGCATGACTGGCCAGCCAGGCGGCCGGCGCCACCACGACATAGCTGTTGGTGGAGGCGAGCGTGATGTTGCCGCCGCCGATGATGATGTTGCCCAGCGCCAGGATGCCACCAAAATTCGCGGCGGCATCGGCGACCGCGCCCGTGGCGTTGACGTTGATCGCGGCGGGCGTGAGATCGGGGTTGAACAGCGTGCCGGCCAGCGAGACACCACCGCCATTCAGCGTGATGGTGTTGGAGACCTGCAGCTGGGTGCCGCCATTCTGGAAGATGGTTCCGTTGGTGGTGGCGGTGAAGGTGCCGCTGGTGACCAGGCCGTTGCCCAGCAGGATATTGGCATCCAGGTAGATGGCGCCGCCGCTGGCATTGGTGGTGGTCAGCGCCAGGTTGCCGGTCGGCTTGCTGATGGCGGCGTTGACCCGGATGATGCTGCTGGCCGAGAGGGTCAGGTTGCCGCTGGTGCCGCCGACCGCGGCGGCGGTGATCTCCGCCGGCTCCAGCGAGCCGGTCAGGCTGGAGACCACGCGCAGCTCCACCGGGTCATACAGCACGTTCCCGAGCCGGCCGCGCGGTGCCGAGACGTCCACCCGGCCATCCATCGCGAAGGCGGCCTGGCTGGAGACCTCGACCTCGCCGCCGTCGCCACCCTGGGCGCCGCCGCGGGCCGAGACGCTGCCGCGCATGTCGGTCAGCTGCGCTGCGTGCAGCGTGACGCTGCCGCCATCGCCACTGCTGCCGGCATCGGCGGTGATACGCGCGCCGGGCTGCACCACGGTGCGCCGCGCCAGGTTCTGCGGTGCGCCGGCGCGGCTGGCAGCGCTGAGCCCCACCGCGACGCGGCCGCCGCCGGTATCGCCGGAGGCATCGACCACGGCGCTGCCGGCCAGGGTGACGGTGCCGGTGGCATTGACCTCCACGCTGCCGCCGCGCAGCCCGGCCCCACCGGTGGTTGAGATGCTGCCGGCGACCGTGGTGTTGCCGCCCATGGCCCGCAACGCCACCTGCCCGGCACGGCCATCGGCGCTGGTCGGCGCCTCGATGCGGCCGCTGTGGGCGACCAGGTTCTCCACCAGGCCGCTGGCGGCATGGGCGGTCAGCAGCACGCTGCCGCCCTCGGCCCGGATGGTGCCGCTGTTGGTCAGCAACGCGGCGCCACCGCCCGGTGCCTGCCGCACCGAGGGCGTGACGTCGATGGAGAGCATGCCGTCGCCGGCCAGGTCCAGGGCGAAGGCTTCACCCGCCGCCAGGGCCACCTTGCCCAGCCGGGCATTGATGGTGCCGCTATTGGCCACTTCCGGCCCGACCAGCGCCGCCAGGCCGCGTTGTGCCACGGTGACGGTACCGCGGTTCTCAACCCGCGCGCCCGGGCGGGCGGTGCCATCGAAGGCCATCCGCCCGGCCATGAAGTTCTGCGTGGTGACGTTGGCGGCCGAGGCGATCAGGCTGCCGACATTGACCTGGGCGCCTTCGGTGAAGACCACGCCGGACTGGTTGACGATGGCGATGCCGCCATTGGCGGTGATCCGCCCGGCAATGGCCGAGGGATCGCCGCCGGTGACCCGGTTCAGGGTCCAGGAAGCGGCGTTGGGCTGGCGGAATTCCACCGCGTGCTGGCTGCCCACGTTGAACTGCTGCCATTCCAGCACGGCGCGGTCGCTGCTTTGCGCCACCGTGGTGCGCTGCGCGGTCTGGCCGATGCTGGCGGCACCAGCCGCCACCCGCCCGCCCGTGGGCATGGCGCCGGGGGCGGGTTGTGCCAGCGCCGGGCCAGTCGCCAGCCCGGCGGCGGCCACCAGAGCCGTGCCGAACAAGAGGGCCAGCTTCAGGCGAGCCTGATCGCGGCTATGCTGCATCGCTCTCTCCCGTTCGGTCGCATGGCACCGCCTGACCCGCGGCGCCGTTCAGAACCTGACCAGCATGCGGGCAAAAAACGCATCGGCCCGCAGCCGCGTGGCACCGGCGCCATCCGGCTGGCGGGTCATCCGCCGTACCCATTCCATGTCCAGCTGAACCCGCTCATTGGCGATGAGCCGCATTCCCGCCCCCCAGGAGGCCAGCCTGCGGTTCGGATCGCTGTCCTTGTTCTCGAAGGCCCGACCCTGGTCTTGCAGCAGGTAGAACTGGCTGGCGATGCCGATGTCCTCGCCGGTCAGCCAGGCCGGCGCGACGCTGGTGCCGAGCCAGCCCTGCCGCACCCAGCTCTGCATCAGCGGCAGGTCGAAGCCGGTATTGAGCTGCAGCTCCAGGCTCATGCCCATGGCCCGGTCGCCGGTGACCTGGCCTGAATAGAAGCCGCGGCCCAGCCGGGTGCCGCCGAGATAGAATTTCTCCGACAGCGGCAGGATGTCGCGGCTCCATTGCCCGGCCAGGGTGCCCTGGAGGCTGACCACCGATCCCTCGAACGGCCGGAACAGCGGCTGCTGCCGGGTGACCTCCGCAGTGGCCTTGGTGTAGCCGAAATTGCTGCCGTAGCGGCCCACCGTGGTGCTGGCGGCATGGCTGCTGCCCAGCGCCTCCACACCTTGGTGCAGGCGAATGTTGCCGTAGGTATTGGCGGCGCCGACGTTCAGCGGCAGGAAGGCATCGCGGGCCGAGCCCTCGGCGCCCAGGCGGAAGCTGCGGACATCGTCGCGGCTGGCGCGCTGGCTTGGCCCGGTGGAGGCGAGGCGAAGATCCACCGTGCTCTCGAAGGCATCGAACTGCGCCACCAGGGACAGGTTGGCCGGGCGGCTGCGCAGGACCGGGTAGGCGGCCGAGAACCCGGCCACCCGCGTATCTCCGTTGTAGCCCAGCGCCGAGAGCGGTGACCCCGGCTGGACCCGGCCGATGCCGATATAGCCACGCACGCGCAGCCCGGAGCCGCCGACGAAGAACTCCTGCGAGACCTGGCCGAAGGTCTGCCGGTTGGCTTCGCTCTCCAGCACCGAAACCTCGGTGCGTTCGCCGAGGGAGGAGAAGCTGTTGGCGCCGACGACCAGCAACCCCTGCCAGGCACCGGTGGCGCGGAAGCCCCGGTTGTCGGCGTTGACGAAGCCGCTGTAGCTGCGGCGCTGCAGCTGCACCACCAGCTGCAGCGCGCCAGGTTCGCCCCCCAGCAGCGGCCGCAGCAGGCCGCGCGCGGTCACGCCGGGCACGTCGCCGGCCAGCAGCAGCGCCCGTTCCAGCGCCGTATTGCTGACCGGCCGTTCCGTGGTGACCTGATTCAGGAAGCGCAGCACCTGGGTGGCCGCCGGGCCGATATCGCCTTCCAGGCGGATCTCGGCGACGAAGCCTTCGGTGACGGCAAGCCGCAGCTCGGCGCCGCCGTCGCCCGCCGGCGCCAGCGCCGCGGCCACCGCTACATAGGGGTAGCCTGCCCGCCGATAGGCTTCCAGCACGGCCAGGCGGGTGTCTTCCAGCGTGCCCAGCGGGACCTCCCGTCCCTCCAGCGCGGCATAGAGGGGGCGCAACCCGGCCTCGGGCAAGGCATGGTTGCCCCGCAGCGAAACCCGGGCGATGCGCACCCGGTTTTCAGCGCCCGGACCGCTGGCGCGCTGCTCCGGTGGCGGTGACAAAGACGGCGCCAGGCTGGGCGCCACCGGCGGGGCAATACGCTCGATCAGCCCCTGCTGCGGCGGCAATGGTTGCGCCTGCACCGGCCAGGCCAGCAGCGCGAAAGACAGGCAGCCACAAAGGCCGGCAGCGCCACCATGGGCGGCCTTGCCGGCTCGGCCGGGACGGCCCAGCGGAGGAGCGCAATCGGTACCGAGTTTGTCTCGCACGTCGAGTGGGGGCTCCCGCGGCTTCACTTGATACGATTCCAAATAGTTAACGACCAGTCAATGACGGATACGTGATAAACCACCCTGGGCAAAATTGCCGCGTGGTCACTCTATGCCGACACTATGCGATGGAGCGCACAGCCCAATCCGCAAGTGGACGCGCCGTTCATGTCTTTGCCCAGACGCCGCGATGTTGCGGCATCACTTTGGTTCGGCATCGGCGCGACCTTTTGCCATCCAGTTGTCCCGCGCCCTGCGCCTCCGGCCTGGCGCCAGCCTGGCTTGCAGGGTCGCGCTGATCCTGGCGGCCACGGAACAAGCATCTGTCGGGAAGCGAGGCGGCAGGTCGTGCCGTCGCCTCCGCCGCGGTCAGGATGAGGGCACAATGGCGCGTGAGCGGGTTGGCGTGCGCCGCTGTTGCAGGCTTGCGCTGCCGTCGAACCAGGGTTGCTCGGCCGCGGCGACCTGCTGAAGGGGGCGGTTGGCGCGGGCCTGGCGTCGAGGGCTGCTGGCGGCGCGGCGCGTTTCCGGTGCAACGGCCGGCGCGGCCACTGCCGTGGCTGGAACGAGGCTTGGCTGCACCCAGGCCGGCGGCGGCATCGGCAGCATGGCGGCCTCGGAAAGCAGCACTGCCTCGGGCGGCGGGCCAGCTGGGCTTTCCGCCATCTCGGCTTCGCCGGACAGGCCCACCACGACCAGGTCGCGCCGTTGCTGCGCCAATTCCTGGCTGGCGACGGCAGGGGCGCCGGCGTCGCCCAGCGGCAGCCCCAGCAGCAGCACCAGCACGGCCAGCAAGCCACCGACCACCAACCGACGCGGCAGCCCAACGGGGCGATGGCGCGGCACGGCGATGGCAGGCGTCGCCACAGCCGCAGGCGGCGCGGCATGGCCGGCCTGGCGGGCGTCGTATTCGGCCCAGACATCTTCCCAGGTGGTGTCGCGCGACATGATGCTTCCCCGCGGGGCTATTGATGCAGGGGAGAATAACCTGTCCGCGGCGCAACTTGGGGTGGCATTGCGTCGGGTATTGTCGGCGACAAACCCGGCCGCTGGGCTTCCCGGCCACGTCGCCCGCCGATATGAGGCAGGGATGACCGAAGCCCCCTCGCCTGCCTCCGGCAACAGCCCAACCCCAGAACCGGCCGCAGACCCCGGCACCGCACTGGCCCACCTGCTCAGCATCATGGCCCGGCTGCGCGCGCCGGATGGCTGCCCCTGGGACCAGGTGCAGGATTTCGCCAGCATAGCGCCCTACACGATCGAGGAAGCCTATGAGGTGGCGGACGCCATCGCCCAGGGCCCGCAACCCGCGGTGCTGCTGGACGAGTTGGGCGACCTGCTGTTCCAGGTGGTCTACCACGCCCAGATGGCCCAGGAGGCCGGCTGGTTCGGCTTCGGCGACGTCGCCCAGGCGATCAGCGAGAAGATGATCCGCCGCCACCCCCACGTCTTCGGCGAGGCCGCCGCCCGCGATGCCGCGGCCCAGACCACCGCCTGGGAGGTGCAGAAGGCCAGCGAGCGCGCCGCCCGGGCCGAGACCGGCACCCTGGCCGGGGTGCCGGTGGGGCTGCCCGCCCTGACCCGCGCCGCCAAGCTGACCCGGCGCGCCGCCCGTGTCGGCTTCGACTGGCCCGACGCTGGCCAGGTGCTGGACAAGCTGGAGGAGGAGGCCGCCGAACTGCGCGCCGAACTCCCGGCGATGGACCCGGCGCGGTTGCAGGATGAGGTCGGCGACCTGTTTTTCGTCGTTGCCAACCTGGCCCGCAAGCTGGACCTTGACCCCGAGACCTGCCTGCGCGCCGCCAATGCCAAGTTCGAACGCCGCTTCGGCAGCGTCGAGGCCGGCCTGGCCGCCGAGGGCCGGAGCCCAGCGGATGCCAGCCTGGATGAGATGGAAGCGCTGTGGCAGGCGGCCAAGCGCGCGGAGCGCGGCGAATAGGCGTAGGCGGGGATGGCCGGGACAATCCCGGCCATGACGGTGAGGGCGCCCGTTTCGCAGCCAGGCGGGTGGAGTGCGGCGGCGACAGGCGACGCCTTCGTCGCTCATTCGCAGCGGACAGGCTCGGGGCTTCGCCGGCTTGGCGGGAGATGGCCGGGACGAGCCCGGGCATGACGGCGGGCGGGGCTTGCCGCGCCGCGCAGACCCTCAGGCTGCCGGCGCGTTGCCGGTCGGCGGCTCGCCCGGCCTGGTCGCCGCCTGGACGCGGGCGTTTTCCGGCAACGGAATCCACTCGGCCTCGTCACCAGGCACCAGGCCCATGCGGCGGGCGGTCCAGTCGGCCTTGGCCTGCTCGATTCGCTCGCGCGAGCTGCTCACAAAATTCCACCAGATGTGGCGCGGGCCGTCCATCGCCGCCCCGCCCAGCACCATCAACCGCGCGCCTTCCGGGCCGGCGCGCAGTGCCAGCGCGTCGCCGGCCCGGAACACAAGCATCTGGCCCGGGCCGAAGCGGTCGCCGGCGACCTCGACCTCGCCGCTCAGAAGCACGGCGGCGCGTTCCTCATGCTGGTCCGGCAACGGCAGGCGGGCACCTGGTGCCAGGGTGACATCGGCGTATACCGTGCCCCAGGCGGTCTCCACCGGGCTGCGCAGCCCCCAGCCATCGCCGGCGATCAGCCGCAGTTGCACCCCCTCGGCGTCCAAGGTCGGCAGCGTGGCGGCGGGGTGGTGGATGAAGGCCGGGGCGGCCTCCTCCAGCGTCTTCGGCAGCGCGACCCAGCTCTGGATGCCGAAGATCCGGCGCTGGCGAGCGCGGTCCTCATGCGTGCTGCGCTCGGAATGGACGATGCCGCTGCCCGCGGTCATCCAGTTCACCGCGCCGGGCTCGATGCTCAGCGCGCTGCCCAGGCTGTCCCTGTGGAAGATGCTGCCGTCGAACAGGTAGGTCACGGTGGCCAGCCCGATATGCGGGTGCGGACGCACATCCAGCCCCTGCCCCACCAGCATCTCCCCCGGGCCCATCTGGTCGTAGAAGATGAAGGGGCCGATCATCTGCCGCTGCGCACTGGGCAGGGCGCGGCGCACCAGGAAGCCGCCGATGTCATGCGCGCGGGGCAGCAGGGTGAGCGGGACGTCCGGGTTCATGCAGGGCGGTCCTGGCTGGTTGAACCGGGGATGTGGGCCGCGGCAGCGCGGGCCGCAAGCTCAGGCCAGGGAAGCTGAGGCCAGGGAACTCAGGCCAGCGCGGCCTGGCCGAGGCGACGCGGTTCCTGGCGCTGCAACTCGCGCGCCAGGTCCGCCAGGTACAGGTCGATGTTGCGGCCTTCCCCGGTGATGTAGCGGGCGACCAGGCGATGCAGCGGCCGGTAGTATTCGGCCGCCTCGATGATGGCCAGCCGGGTGCCGCCGCTGCGCAGCGGCGTCAGCTCGAACCGCCAGACGCCACCGAATTCCAGCTTGTTGCCGACCACGTGGCGCAGCAGCACGCGGCCATGCTCCTCCACTTCGGTGCGCAGCGTCAGGCCCGAGGCACCATAGCTCTCGCGCCACAGCTCCTCATGCGGCGCGCTGGGCACCCGCATGATGCTGCGGACCTGGCGGCGCCACTGCGGATAGGCCTCGAAATCCATCAGTACCTGCCACACCTCCGCAGGAGCCTGCGGCAGGTCTCGGCTGCGGCGGCTGATCTGGTGAACCGGCAGCAGCCACGCGGCCAGGGCAATGCCGGCCAGCAGCAGAACGGGCAAGGCAATGGCTAGGGCAACCCACTCCAACGGAACAGCCTCGATTCACGACAGTGTTAGCGAGGGTAAAGCGCCTTCCCGGCGGCTGCGTCAACCGGCTGGGCGCGGGTCCTCGGCCAGCAGCGCCTGGTGCAGCGCGCCCCAGCAGTCCCGGTCCGGCGCCACGATCAGCCCGCCCGTGTGGACCAGGGGCGAATAGGGCGCGCCGTCGAAGCGGGCCGAGTAGCCGCCGGCTTCCTGGTGCAGCAGCCAGCCGGGCGCGTGGTCCCAGGGCAGCATCTTGTTGTACAACAGCGCATGGGCGTGGCCGCCCGCGGCCATGCGGTATTCATGCGCGGCGCAGCGCAGCCCCATGGTGGCGGCCAGCCGCGGCAGGCGGGAGGTCACGCGGGACTTCAGCGGCTCCGGCAGGAAGCCCCAGGACACCGCGGCGACCATGCGGCCGACCGGCACCGGCGCCGCCACGCGCAGGTCGGTGCGGTGGCCCGCCTCGGTCTCGATCCAGGCGCCCTGCCCGCGCAGCGCCATGGCGGTGTCGTCGCCCAGGGGGTCGTGGATCCAGGCGGCCACCACCTCGCCGCGGCGGATGGCCGCGGCCATGCAGCCGAACAGCGGCAGCCCCGCGGCGAAATTGGCGGTGCCATCAACCGGGTCCACCACGAAGGCCAGGTCGGCATCGGCCAGCCGGCCAAGCACGGCCGGGTCGGCGGCGCAGGCTTCCTCGCCGACCACCACGCAGCCGGGGAACAGCTTTTCCAGCCCGGCGGTGATGACGCGCTCGGCGGCTTCGTCGGCATCCGTCACCAGGTCCAGCGGGCCGGATTTGGTGCGGATGGCGCCGGCGGCCAGGCGGCGGAAGCGCGGCAGGATTTCCTGGCGGGTCGCCAGGCGCAGCAGGGCGGCGACATCGGCCGCCTGGGAGAGGTTCATGCCTCGGCCTTCTCGAAACGGGCGCGGTCGGCCGGGCTCAGCCGCACGGTCACGCGGACATCGCCCTCGTCGTCGTCGCGGGCGATGACCTCGCCATGGCGGTACAGCCAGGCGAGGCGGGCGCCGTCGCCCACGGGAATGGCATAGTCCACCGTCTGCAGGCCGGCGGCCAACTTGTCGTCCAGCGCCTGGCGCAGCTGCTCCAGCCCCTCCCCGGTCAGGGCGGAAACGCCGATGGCGCCGGGGGCGGAGACCGGCACCTCGGCGCCGCCCAGCAGGTCGACCTTGTTCAGCACTTCCAGCACCCGGCCTTCCCAGGCCTCGTCCAGCGAGGGGTGCGGGCCGGTGGCGAGTTCCGCCAGCACCTTCAGCACGTCGGCACGCTGGCTGGCGCTGTCGGGGTGGGCGACGTCGCGCACATGCAGGATGACATCGGCGGCGGCGACTTCCTCCAGCGTGGCGCGGAAGGCTTCTACTAGTTGGGTCGGCAATTCGCTGATGAAGCCGACGGTGTCGGACAGGATGGCGATGCGGCCGCTGGGCAGGCGGATCGCGCGCATGGTCGGGTCCAGCGTGGCGAAAAGTTGGTCCTGCGCGTAGACGCCGGCGCCGGTCAGGCCGTTGAACAGCGTGGATTTCCCCGCGTTGGTGTAACCGACCAGGGCGATGACCGGGTAGGGCACCTTCTCCCGCTGCTTGCGGTGCAGGCCGCGGGTACGGCGCACCACCTCCAATTCCTTTTTCAGCTTGATGATGCGGTCGTCGATCAGCCGGCGGTCGATCTCGATCTGCGATTCACCGGGGCCGCCGAGGAAGCCGAAGCCGCCGCGCTGGCGCTCAAGGTGGGTCCAGGAACGCACCAGCCGGGTGCGCTGGTAGGACAGGTGGGCCAGTTCCACCTGCAACGTGCCTTCCTTGGTGCGGGCGCGCTCGCCGAAGATTTCCAGGATCAGGCCGGTACGGTCGATGACCTTGCAGTTCCAGGCGCGTTCCAGGTTGCGCTGCTGCACCGGCGTCAGCGCCGCATCCACCACCGTCACGGTGATGCCATGCTGCTCGATCGCCTCGCGGATCATCTCGACATGGCCTTCGCCCAGCAGGGTGCTGGGGCGGCGTTCGCGCAGCGCATGCACGGCGGCATGCACGATGGTCACGCCGATGCTGGCGGCCAGGCCGACCGCTTCGGCCAGCCTGGCATCCGCCGCCCGGGGCGCGGACTCAATGGCAGCGCCCAGCGCCCCGATGCGGGGGCGCTGGTAGGGCAGGATCACTGCGGCGCGGGTCGGCTTGGCGTCGGTGCCGTCGCCGCGGTCGTTGGCGGGCGTGAAGCCGCCCTGTTCAGTTGCCGTCGGCAGCTGGTGTCGCCTCCGTGGTGCGGGACAGCGTCAGCCGCCCGCCTTCGTTCTGCACCGTTGCCGTGCCGGCTGCCGGCACCGCCTGCGGGTCGAACAGCATGATCGGCGCGCCCGGCATGACCGTGCTGATGGCGTGCTTGTACACCAGCTGGGTGTGGCCGTCTCGGCGCAGCAGCACCGAGAAATTGTCGAACCAGGTGATGATGCCCTGCAACTTGACGCCGTTGACGAGGAAGATCGTCACCGGCGTCTTGCTTTTGCGCACGTGGTTCAGGAACACGTCCTGCACGTTCTGGGATTTTTCGGCGGCCATTTCGGCTGTCCTTTGTTGTCATGGACGCCCCGGTTGCCGGGTGCGTCGCTGGTCGCAGGCCAAACGCCCGCAATTGCCTTCAGAATTGGCCAGTCGCGACGGGATTGGCAAGGCCATGGAGGTAGGCCGCCAGCGCATGGCCGGTCGCGAAAACGGCATCCGGGTTGGCATTGCCCACGCCGCCGTCATGTGCGGCATCGCCCAGCAACACAGCGGTGCATCCGGCGTTTCGTGCCGCCACCATGTCCAGCGCGGTATCGCCGACATACCAGACCGCCGGCGAGGCCTCGACCCCACAGGCAGCGAGGCCGAGGCGCATCGGCGCCGGGTGCGGCTTGTCGGCCTCGGCATCCCCGGCACCCACCAGGCGGGTGAACAGCGGCGCCCAGCCGAGTTGCTCGGCTTCCGCCCGCAGCAGCGGACCCTGCTTGTTGCTGTTGGCCGCCTGCGGCAACCCCAGGGCGGCAGCGGCACGCAGCGCGGCCTCGGCGCCGGGCATGGGGGTCAGCACCTGCAAGTGCTGGGCGCGGACCTCACGGTAGAAGGTGTCGCGCGCGGCTTCCCAGCGGCTGCCGAAGATCTCCGGGAAGGTCTCGCGCAGGCTGCGGCGGACATTGGCTTTTACGTGTTCCAGCGTCCAGGCCGGCAGGCCGTGTTCGACAAAGGCGGCATTCAGCCCGGCCAGGATCGCGGCCCAGCCATCCACCAACGTATTGTCCCAGTCCCAGATGATCGCGACCGGGCGTGGCGGTGCGGGCATCGGCGCTCCGCCCGGCAGGCCGGCGGTCACGAATTGCCCTTCACGTGACGGGCGAACAGCTCGAACAGCTTGCGCGTCACCGGGCCCGGGGTGCCATCACCCACCGGCTTGCCGTCCAGCTTCACCATCGGCTTCACGAAGCTGGTGGCGCTGGTGATGAAGGCCTCCCGCGCGTTGCGGGTCTCCTCCACGCTGTAGTCGCGTTCCTCCCAGGCGATCCCGGCGGCGCGGAGTTCCGCCATCAGCGCGTCCCGCGTGCAGCCCGGCAGGATCGCGTGGTCCAGGTGGCGGGTGCGCAGCACGCCATTGGCGTCGACGATCCAGAAGGTGGTGGCGGCGCCTTCGCGCACCACGCCGGTGGCTTCGTCGTACAGGATCGCCTCGGTGGCGCCGGCCTCCCGCGCGGCCTGGCGGGCCAGGCAGTTCGGCAGCAGGTTGATGGTCTTGATATCGACCCGCGCCCAACGCTGGTCCGGCAGCAGGATGGCGCTGCCGGTCCATTTGTCGATGTCGGTCGGGTAGGACGGGATGCGCTTGGCCGTCACCACCACGCCCGGCGGCACCGAGTGCTTCGGGAAGGCGTGGTCGCGTGGCGCCACGCCGCGGGTGACCTGCATGTAGAGCAGCCCCTCGGAGAGCCGGTTCCGGCGCGCCACTTCCAGCAGCACCAGGCGCAAGGCGGCGCGCGGCATCGGCATGGACAGCTGGATTTCCCGCAGGCTGCGCTCCAGCCGGCCGAGATGCCGATCCTCGTCGATCAGCCGGCCGCGATAGAGGTGCACGACCTCATAGATGCCGTCGCCGAATTGGTAGCCGCGGTCCTCGATATTGACCTCGGCCAGGCGCTGTTCGGCGTAGCGGCCGTTGACATAGGCGATGCGCGACATGCTTCCCCCGTAACGCGGGTCAGGGACCGTTGGCGGTGGCGGGCTGCGGCGCCGCGGCCGGTACACGGTCCTCGGCATGCACGCCCAGGAACTTCAGCTTGCGGTGCAGCGCGCTGCGTTCCATGCCCACGAAGTTGGCGGTGCGGCTGATATTGCCGCCGAAGCGCAGCAGCTGGGCTTCCAGGTACTGCTTCTCGAACAGCTCGCGCGCTTCCCGCAGCGGCAGGGTCATGATCTCGCTGCTGCGGTCCAGCTTCAGCATGGCCGGCGCCGCGGCGCCGACCTGGGGCGGCAGCATCTCGGCCCGGATCGGCTCCTTCGCGTCGCCCGGCGCCATGATCTGCAACCAGTCGATCAGGTTGCGCAGCTCGCGGACGTTGCCTGGCCATTCATAGGCCTGCATCGCCGCCAGCGCGTCCTCCGCCAGGTCGCGCGGCGCCATGCCGGAGGTGGCGCCGGAGCGCAGCATGAAGTGCCGCGCCAGGGTCGGCACGTCGTCCCGCCGGTCGCGCAGGGCCGGCACCTTCAGCGGCACCACGGCCAGGCGGTAGTACAGGTCCTCGCGGAACCGGCCGCCGGCGATCTCGGCCTGAAGGTCCCGGTTGGTGGTGGCGATGACCCGGACATCCACCTTTACCCGCGTGGCGCCGCCGATGCGCTCGAACCCCTGCTCCTGCAGGGCGCGGACGATCTTTCCCTGGGTCTCCAGTGGCATGTCGGCCACCTCGTCCAGCAGCAGCGTGCCGTTATGGGCGCGTTCCAGCACGCCGGCGCGGCGCGGCTGCGCCACCGGGTCGGTACCGGCCTCGATGCCGAACAGTTCTTCCTCGAACCGCGCCGGGTTCAGCGTGGCGCAGTTCAGCGCCACGAAGGGGCCATCGGCACGGCGGCTGCGGGCGTGCAGCATGCGCGCCGCCACTTCCTTGCCGGCGCCGGCGGGGCCGGTGATCAGCACGCGGCTGCCGGTCGGCGCCACCTTCTCGATCGCGCCGCGCAGCGAGGTCATGGCGTTGGAGACGCCGACCAGCTCGGTCTCCGGACCCGCGCGCAGGCGCAGCTCGCTGTTCTCCCGCCGCAGCCGCGCCGCTTCCAGGGCGCGGGCGGCAATGAGCAGCAGCCGGTCGGACTTGAATGGTTTTTCAATGAAATCATAGGCGCCGTTCTGGATCGCCTGCACCGCGGTCTCGATGGTGCCGTGGCCGGAGATCATGACGATGGGAACCTGCGGCTCCTCGCGGTTCATCGCATCCAGAATGCCAAGACCGTCCAGCCGGGAGTTCTGCAACCAGATGTCGAGGATGACGAGCGAGGGCCGCCGGGCACGGAACGCCGCCAGCGCGCTGTCACTGTTGTGCGCCTGGCGCGTCTCGTAGCCTTCATCCGAAAGGATGCCCTCGATCAGGGCGCGGATGTCCGGCTCGTCGTCAACGATCAGGATTTCATGCGCCATGCGCGCGCCTCAACCCGCTGCCATCGATAGTCCCGGACATAGCGCCATCTGACTGTGGTTCCAACGTCATGCCCCGATCCTGGGCGGCGCGCCAGGGCAACCTGAGCACCGCCCGGGCGCCAAGCCGGCCACCGGCAGCGGTCTCGCCGCGGTCTTCCAGGCTCAAGGTGCCGCCATGGTCCTCCATGATCTTCTTGACGATGGCAAGGCCGAGGCCGGTGCCCTTGGCCTTGTGGGTGACATAGGGTTCGGTCAAGCGGTCGCGTTCCTCGCCTTGCGGCAGGCCAATGCCATCATCTTCAACAGTAACGCTGACGGCCTCGTCGGTCATCGCAACGCGCACGGTGATGTGTCCGTTCACCTGGCCCTGCACCAGCGGCTGCGGCCGGCCGGTGGGTTCCTCGCCGGAGTCGGCCTGGGCGCGCATGGTCACGGCGTCGGCGGCGTTCTGCAGCAGGTTGACCAGCGCCTGGCCGAGCAGCCGGCGGTCGCAGGGCACCAACACGGCGGTATCCGGCAGGTCGGTGGCATAGACGATATCGGGGTGGGCGTCGCGTTGCAGCACCAGGGCGTCGCGCACCAGCTGGCGGGCATCCTCGGGCTTGATAACCGGCTGCGGCATGCGGGCGAAGGCGCTGAACTCATCCACCATGCGGCCGATGTCGCCCACCTGGCGCACGATGGTGTCGGTGCAGGCCACGAAGGTCTCGGGGTCGTTGGTGATCTGCTTCAGGTAGCGCCGCTTCAGCCGCTCGGCGGAAAGCTGGATCGGCGTCAGCGGGTTCTTGATCTCATGCGCGATGCGCCGCGCCACATCGGCCCAGGCGGCGGTGCGCTGGGCGGTCAGCAAGGCGGTGATGTCGTCGAAGGTCAGGACATAGCCGTCCACCTGGCGGTCGTTCAGCCATTCCACCGCGATGCGCGCCAGCAGGGTGCGCCGCCGGCTGGCCGGCCCGATGCGGATTTCCATGGTCCGCGCC
The DNA here is from genome assembly GCA_903835235.1 of uncultured Rhodospirillales bacterium. Classification (GTDB taxonomy): domain Bacteria; phylum Pseudomonadota; class Alphaproteobacteria; order Acetobacterales; family Acetobacteraceae; genus CAIMOR01. Next base: position 416,739 of record CAILMF010000054.1, on the reverse strand, counting down.
CGCTCCGGCGTGGCGTCGCCTCCTTCCCGCAGCGCCTCCAGCAGGGGCTGGAATTCCGGCATCACCTCGGCCAGGGGCTGGCCGATGGCGGCGTCCAGGTCGATTCCCAGCAGCTCGCTGGCGCTGCGGTTGGGCAGGTTCACCCTGCCCTCGGCGTCCAGCCCGACCACGCCGGCGGAAACGCCTGACAGCACCGTCTCGGTGAAGCGGCGGCGGTCGTCGATCTGCCGGTAGGCCTGCATCAGTTCCGACCGTTGCGCGCCCAGCTGGCTGGTCATGCGGTTGAAGGCGCGGCTGAGGGTGCCGATCTCGTCATCCGTTGCCCCCTCCTCCACCCGGGTTGTCAGGTCCCCGGCGCGGACCCGTTCCGCCGCCAGGATCAACCTGGAAATGGGGCGCGCGAGCTGGTTCGCAATCACCAGGCCGATCAGCACCGCCGCCAGCAGCACCAGCAGCGCCGCGATGGCGAAGATCATCACGAAGGTGATCTGCAGGCCGGAGCGGTTGCGGTCCAACTCCTCGTAGGCCGCGACCGCGCTTTCGGTGCGCTGCATGTGCTCGATGACCATGGGGTCCACCGGGCGGCCGATCAGCAGCATCATGCCGGAGCGCTGGTCCAGCGCCACCACGGCGCGCACGCGGCCCTCGGCCTCCCCGGGCAGCACCGCGACATCGCCGCTGCGCGCCAGGTCCAGCGCCCAGGCCGGCGGCGGTTCCAGCACGAAGCCGGTGGAGATGCCGGCATGCGCGACGACGCGGCCAAGGGTGGGCTCGAAGACGATGGCCTCGGTCAGGCTGCGCAGCGCGGCATGGGTGGCCAGCGTGCGGGCGAAGGCCAGGCCGTTGTCCGGCAGCAGCAGTTGCGCGCGGTTGAGGTCATTGGCCATGGCCAGCGCATCCGCGCGGATATTGCCGCGGTGTTCCACCATGTAGGCGCGGCTGGCGGCCAAGGAGGCTTCCAGCGCCGTCCGCACCCGGTCCGAGAACCAGGCCTGGATGCCCAGGTTGAAGAACAGCGCGGCGAAGCCCGCGACCAGGATGGCCGGCACCACCGCCACCACGCCGAACAGCAGCACCAGCCTGACATGCAGGCGCGCGCCGGCCGAACCTCGCCGGCGTTCCGACCAGACCCGCACCAGCCGCCCGGCCAGCGAGGCGCCGAGCACCAGCAGCACGGACATGTTGACCAGCACCATGCCGACCACCACGCCCGGGCTGGACGGCCCGAAGGGGCTGCCGCCGGACAGGATGGAGAAGGTGCCGATGGCCAGCAGCAGGGCGGTGGCGGCCAGCGCCAGCGTCAGGGCGCGGCCCAGCAGCAGGTCCGCCGCCCGCCGCAGCAGGTTGCGCGGCGCCTTTTCCTCCGGCGCGCCCTGGCTATAGGCGGCCGGAGCCGCCATCAGCCGATCCCGCGCACCACGGGCAGTTCAAGCTCCCGCAGCTTCTTGCGCAGCGTATTGCGATTGAGTCCGAGCATCGCCGCCGCTTTTATCTGATTTCCCCGCGTCGCGGAAAGGGCCAGGCGCAGCAAGGGCCGTTCCACCTCCGCGATCACGCGCTCATACAGGTCCCGCACCGGCAGCCCATCCTTGTGGGCGGCGACGAAGGCCTTCAGGTGGCGCTCGACGCTCTGCTCCAGCGTCTCCGAGGAGCGGGCGCCCGCCTCGGTCGGCAGGTCGGCCTCGGTCAGCTCGGAGCCCACGGCGTCCTCGCCGATGGTCTCCTGCGGGTAGAGCGCGGCCAGCCGCCGCATCAGGTTTTCCAGTTCGCGCGCGTTGCCCGGCCAGCTATGGCGCTTCAGCCGCTCGATCGCCTCGGGGCTGAGCTGCTTGCCCGGCAGGCCGCTGGCCTTGGCGCGGTCCAGGAAGTGGCGCGCCAGCAGCGGAATGTCCTCGGTACGGTCGCGCAGCGGCGGCAGGCGGATCGGCACCACATTGAGGCGATAGAACAGGTCCTCGCGGAACAGCCCCTGGCGGATAGCCTGGCGCAAATCCCGGTGGGTGGCGGCGATGATGCGGACATTCGCCTTGATCGGCGTGCGCCCGCCCACCGTGGTGAACTCGCCCTCCTGCAGCACGCGCAGCAGCCGGGTCTGCGCTTCCGGCGGCATGTCGCCGATCTCGTCCAGGAACAGGCTGCCGCCGGCGGCCTGCTCGAACCGGCCGACGCCACGGTTCAGCGCGCCGGTGAAGGCGCCGCGTTCATGACCGAACAGCTCGCTCTCGATCAGCTCGCGCGGGATGGCCGCCATGTTGATGGCGACGAAGGGGCCACCGCGGCGGCGGCCATAGTCGTGCAGCGCGCGGGCCACCAGCTCCTTGCCGGTGCCGCTCTCGCCGGTGATCATCACCGTCAGGTCGGTCGTCGTCAGGCGCGCGACGGTGCGGTAGATTTCCTGCATCACCGGGCTGCGGCCGACCAGGGGCAGCTTCTCGTCGCCGCCCTCGTCTTCCTGCGGTAACGGCACGTTCGGCACCGCCAGCGCGCGTTCCACCACCGCCAGCAGCTCCTTCAGGTCGAAGGGCTTGGGCAGGTACTCGAAGGCGCCGCGCTGGGCCGCCTTGACCGCGGTCATGAAGGTGCTCTGCGCACTCATCACCACCACGCGCAGGTCCGGCCGGATGCGGCGGATGCGCGGCACCAGGTCCAGCCCGTTCTCGTCGGGCATGATGACGTCGGTGATGACCAGGTCGCCCTCGCCATCCTCCACCCAGCGCCACAGCGTGGCGGCCGAGGAGGTCGCGCGGACCTGATAGCCGGAGCGGCCGAGCGCCTGGCTCAGCACGGTGCGGATCGCGCGGTCATCATCCGCGATCAGGATGGTGCGGCTGTCGTTCATGGCCTTGGGATTAGTCCCCACCGGCTGCATCGGTACCTGCATCAAAAGCCCCTTCCGCGGTCGCCATGCCTGGCGAGCCGGCCCGGCGCCAGGGTCCCGGTGGTTCGCTGCCCGCCGGCGGCATGGGCAACGAAAGGCGGAACACCGTGCGACCGGGACGGCTGTCGCATTCGATCAGGCCGCCGACATCGGCGACCAGCTTGGCGACCAATGCAAGACCCAGGCCCTGGCCGCCGCGCTTGGTGGTGACGAAGGGTTCGAACAGCGTCGCGCGGATTTCCTCGGGTATCCCGGGGCCGTTATCACGCACGCTGACGGTCAGCGGCAGGTGCACGCGTTCCCGCGAACCTGGAATGGCAATGCGGACGCCGTGGTGGAAGGCGGTGGTCAGGTAGAGCTCGCCATTGATCGGGTCCACCGCCTCGGCGGCGTTCTTCACCAGGTTCAGCAGGATCTGCACCAGCTGGTCCCGGTTGGCCCAGACCGCCGGCAGCGAGGGATCATACTCCTCATGCAGCCGCAGATGCGCGGCGAAGCCGGTCTGCGCCACGCGGCGGACATGCTCCAGCACCTGGTGGATGTTCACCGCATGGCGCTCGACCGGCCGCTCGGAGAACATGTCCATCCGGTCCACCAGGTTGCGGATGCGGTCGGCCTCGTCCTGGATAAGCTGGCAGAGTTCGCGGTCGTTCTCGTCGGCATTCTGCTCCAGCAGCTGCGCGGCGCCACGAATGCCCGAGAGCGGGTTCTTCACCTCATGCGCCAGCATGGCCGCCATGGCGGAAGCGCCGCGTGCCGCACCCATGAAGTTCATCTGGCGGTCCAGCTTGGCCGCGGTGGAGCCGTCGTTCAGCATCAGCACCACGCCGCCCGGCAGCTCCGGCAGCGGCGCACCATGCGCGGCCACGCCGGTGCGGTGCAGGCGGGGGCTTTCCAGGTGCATGTCGTGGTCGGAAACCGGCGCGTCATGCGTGCGCACCTGGTGCAGCAGCGCGAACAGGCGGCTGTCCGGCGGCAGGATTTCCGCCAGTCGCATGCCGACCAGGTTGTGCGAGGACAGCTTGAAGAACAGCTCGGCCGCGGAGTTGACGAAGCGGAACCGGTCCTCGGCATCCAGCACCGCGGCGGGCATCGGCAACGCCGCCAGGATGGCGGCGGAATCCGGCACACCGCCCAGGCCGCGCGGCAGGCGGGCGGGCGGGGCCACGCGCAACGGCGGGCCGCGGCGGGGGATGGCCGTGGTGGTCATGCGGCCATCCTGTTGGCTTCCTCGGCGTCGTGGCCGCGGGCTTGGAACTCGGCGCGGACCGCCTCCAGCCCCTTGTCCAGCAGCGGCGCATAGAAGGCGTGGATCAGCGCCTCCACCTGCTCCGGCGTATCCACCGTGTTGACCTTGCTGCGGAAATCCGCGCTGCCCGGCAGCCCCTTGGAATACCAGGCGACATGCTTGCGGGCCAGCCGCACGCCGGTGTTGCGGCCGTGGTGTTCCATGATGTCGCGGTAGTGCTCCAGCAGGATTGCCAGCTGGTCGGCCAGCAGCGGCTCCGGCGGCAGCACGCCGGTGGCCAGGTATTCCGCGACCATGCGCGGCAGCCAGGGCCGCCCGTAGCAGGCGCGGCCGATCATCACGCCATCAGCGCCGGACTGGCGCAGCGCCTCGGCGGCGTGCTGCGGGGTCAGGATATCGCCATTGGCCAGGACGGGGATGTTCACCGCTTCCTTCACCGTGCGGATGAAGGCCCAGTCGGCGGTGCCGTTGTAGAACATCTGCCGGGTGCGGCCATGCACCGTGACCAGGCGGATGCCGCAGTCTTCCGCGATCTTTGCCAGCTTCGGCGCGTTCAGGCTGTTGTGGTCCCAGCCCATGCGCATCTTCAGCGTCACCGGCACGTCCACCGCCTTCACGGTGGCTTCCAGAATGGCCGCGGCGCGCAGTTCGTCGCGCATCAGCGCGCTGCCGGCAGACTGGCCCACCGCCACCTTCTTCACCGGGCAGCCGAAATTGATGTCGATGATCGCGGCGCCGCGGTCGGCAGCCAGCTTTGCCGCCTCGGCCATGGTCTGCGGGTCGCAGCCGGCCAGTTGCACGGCGCTGGGCGCGCCGAAGCCATCGACTTCCGCCATCTTCAGGGTCTGGCGGTTTTCCCGCACCATCGCCTGGCTGGCGATCATCTCGGACACGACCATGCCCGTGCCCAACCGGCGCGCGAGGCGACGGAACGGAAGATCGGTGACGCCGGACATCGGCGCGAGGTAGACCGGCACCGCCACCTGGACGTTGCCGACGACGATCGGGGCCAAAGCTGGCGTCCCAGAGACCGAGACAGGTGGGCTGATGCTCATCATTTGGGCAAAGTAAACCATGCCGCACGGGCAAGCAAGGTAAACGCCTAATAATATGCCACCATGCCTCGGTGGGCAGGGCCACCTATGCTGCACCGCCCTCGGCTGGTAAGGGAGCGCCGCCATGAACCCTCCCGTTACCGCCGCCCTGCTGCTGGCCGCTGGCCGCGGCACCCGCTTCGGGGCCGATCGGCCCAAGCAATACCTGCCGCTGCTCGGTCGCCCGGTGCTGCGCCACGCCGCCGAGGCGCTGCTTGCCGAGGGGCTGGTGACGCTGCTGCAACCGGTCTGCCCGGCCGGCGAGGAAGCCGAGATCAGCGCCATGCTGGCGGGCCTGCCGCATCTGCCGCCCGTTGTTGGCGGCGCGACGCGGCAGGACAGCGTGCGGAACGGGCTGGAAGCGCTGGGCCCGCACGCGCCTGACGTGGTGCTGGTGCATGACAGCGCCCGCCCGGTGGTGCCCGCCGGCACGATCCCTCGCCTGCTGGCGGCGCTAGTGACCCACCCCGGCGCCATTCCGGCCCAGCCGGTGGCGGATACGCTGAAGCGCGGCGCCGGCGGCATGATCACGGAGACGGTGCCCCGCGCCGGGCTGTTCCGCGCCCAAACCCCGCAGGCCTTCCGCTATGACGCCCTGCTGGCCGCCCATCGGGCGATGACGGAGGAAGGCACTGACGACGCCTCGATCCTGGAAGCCCAGGGCCTGGCCGTGGCGCTGGTGGATGGCAGCGAGACCAATATAAAGATCACCTTCCCCGAAGACCTCGACCGCGTGGAGGCCATGCTGATGTCCCGTCTGGTCCCCCGCGTCGGCACCGGCTTCGACGTGCATCGCACCGAGGTTGGCCGCAAGATGATCCTCTGTGGCGTGGACGTGCCCTGCGAGTTCGGGCTGGAGGGCCATTCCGACGCCGATGTCGGCATCCACGCGCTGTGCGACGCCATTTATGGTGCGCTGGCCGAGGGCGATATCGGCACCTGGTTCCCGCCGTCGCAGATGACCTGGAAGGACGCCGACAGCGCGCAGTTCCTGGTCCACGCGGCCGAACGCGTAGCCGCGCGCGGCGGCGTGCTGGCCAATGTGGACGTGACCCTGATGTGCGAGAAGCCGCGCATCGGCCCGCATCGGGACGCCATGGAGGCCCGGCTGGCGGCGCTGCTGGGCGTGCCGCGCGGGCGGGTGAGCGTGAAGGCGACCACGACAGAGCGCCTGGGCTTCACCGGCCGGGGCGAGGGCATTGCCTGCCAGGCCGCGGCGACGGTGCTGCTGCCCTTCGCCTGAGCCCGAACGTGGTCGGGCCGCCCCGAGGAGGGCGGCCCCGTGCACGGGAACGGAGGAGATGCCGGGCGTAGTGGTGCCCGGCCACCCCCGGGTCACAGCATGGGGCGTGCCAGCTACTGCTGGCGTTCCAGGATGCTGACGTAATTGGCCACCGCCGCCCCGCCCATGTTGAAGATGCCGGCGCGATCCGCCTTCGGCAGTTGCATCGCTCCGGCCTGACCCGTCAGCTGCATTGCCGCAATTGCGTGCATGCTGACGCCGGTTGCGCCAATCGGATGCCCCTTGGCCTTCAGCCCGCCGGAGCGGTTGACCGGCAGGCGGCCGTCCTTCGCCGTCCAGCCTTCCAGCACCGCCCGCGCCCCCTGCCCTTCCGGCACCAGGCCCATCGCCTCGTATTCGATCAGCTCCGCAACGGTGAAGCAGTCATGCGTCTCCACGAAGCTGAGGTCCATGACGCTGCCCAGGCCGGCGGCGGCCAGCGCCTGCTGCCAGGCCAGCGCCGGACCCTCGAACTTCAGGATGTCGCGGCTGGCGATGGGCAGGTAGTCGTTGACCTGCACCGCCGCGCGGAACCGCACCGACTTCTGCATGGCGCGCGCCGTCTCGGCATCCGTGATGATCAGCGCGGCGGCGCCGTCGCTCACCAGGGAGCAGTCGGTCCGCTTCAGCGGGCCGGCCACGAAGGGGTTCTTCTCGCTCTCGGTGCGGCAGAAGTCGAAGCCGAGGTCGCGGCGCATCTGGGCGTAGGGGTTGTCGCAGCCATTGGCGTGGTTCTTCGCGGCAATGGCGGCCAGCGCGTCGGAGCTGTCGCCCCAGCGCTGAAAATACGCCTCGGCGATCTTGCCGAAGACGCCGGCGAACCCGCCCTCGATGCCCTGCTCGGTCTTGCGGTAGCTGGCGTTGAGCAGCAGCTCGCCGACCTGCTTGCCGGGGGTTGCCGTCATCTTCTCGGCGCCGACCACCAGGGTGAAGCGACCGCGCTTGGCCGCCAGGAAGTCCAGCGCGCCGTGGATGGCAGCGGTGCCGGTGGCGCAGGCGTTCTCATACCGGGTCAGCGGCTTGAAGCGCAGCTCTGGTAGCGATTGCAGCAGCAGGCTGGCGGGGAAGCCCTGGTTGGTGAACCCCTCGCCAAACACGCCGACGAAGCCGGCGTTGATCTCGGCCGGGCTGATGCCGGCATCCTCGATGGCGGCGCGGGCGACGCTGGCCATCAGGCTTTCCAGGTCGGGCGCGTCGTCCCGCCGGCCGAAGGGGCTGTGCGCCCAGCCGACGATGCAGGCGTCCGTTGTGTTGATCTCTGCCATGGTCAGCTCCTGTTCCATCCCGATGGCTTCAGAGTAGGATGGGACGTCGTCGGAATCATCCCCCCGCCCTGATCCGACGCGCGGCCGTAGCGAATCAGTCGCGGTTGCTTCATTCTGCGAGACGACTCCAGGGGATGGGGACACTTCGACCGCATGCGTTCACCGCTGCCTTATCTCGTCCTGGTGGCAGCAGCCGCCGGTGGCGGTGCCCTGATCGGCGCCGGCTGGTGGCTTGCGGCCAGCGTGGCGACAGCCGAGCGCGAGGAGCAGGCGGCGGCGGCAACCGGCCTGGTGCTGCGGGTGGCGCGCCAGGCGCGCGAAGCCCTGCCCCGCGCGCTGGACCCGGCGGACCGGATGCTGGCGCTGATGCAGTCCCGCCAGAATGCCCTGGCCCGGGGCGAGCGGCGCGAGGCCGAGGGCCTGGAACAAACCCTGGTCACCCAGGCGCGGCGGGGCCAGGACGGCATTCGCCTGGTCGCGGTCACCGATGCCGCCGGCGCACTGATCTGGTCCTCCAGCCCCGGCGCGCTGCCGGCCTGGCTGGGCAACCAGGAATTCTTCATGGCGCATCGCTATGGCCGGGTGGCCACGGCGGTGGGGCGCATGCCGAACGCCGCGCCGGGCCAAGGGGCGCTGGTGGTTTCCCGCCCGCTGCTGGGGCGTGAGGGCGGCTTCAACGGCATTGCCCTGGTGGCGCTGGAGCCAGGGCGGATTGCCATGGCGCTGCCCGCGGCCAATGCCAGCAGCGACCCGATGCTGGCGCTGTACCACGCCGATGGCGGGCTGCTGGCGCGCGGCCGCGGCGCCGGCGCGGTGGCCATGCCGGCGCAGCTGGACCCGCGGCTGCTGCCGGAAACCGGCGGCGACCGCAGCGAAATACACCGCGACCCCCGCGACAATCATGCGCTGGCCACCGCCACGGCGCAGGTGCCCGGCCAGGATTTGGTGGTGGCCGCGACATTGGACGACACGACCGGCGCCGCCGCGGCCCGCCGCTTGGCGCTGGTGGCCTATGGCCTGGCCGGGCTGGCGACGGCCGCCTGGCTGGGGCTGCTGGCCTGGCTCGGCTGGCGGCTGCGGCGCCCCGCGGCGCAGCTTGTCGAAACCGCCGTCGAGACGCCGCGCCCCGTGGCTCCGGCGCACAGCCTGCCGATGCGGGGTCGGGCGGCGGCCATGCTGCCCAGCCTGATCGAGGCGATGCCGACCGCCAGCTACGCCGCGTTGGTCGGCGAGGATGGCAGCGTGCAGGTCACCGCGCTCAGCCCGGGGCTGGAGCGGCTGACCGGGCATCCGCCGGCGCTGTTCCAGGACCAGGACCGCTGGCAGCGCTGCATCGACTGGACCAGCTACCCGCCCGGCCAGCCCCTGCCGGAACGCCTGCTGCATGAGCCGGAAGCCGAGGCGGAGTATCGGCTGAAGCGCGCCGATGGCCGCTGGATCTGGCTGCGCGAGACCTGCCGCGTGGTGGCGCGGGATGCCGAGGGCATCGAGGTGGTCGGCGTATTGCAGGATGTCTCGCGCGAGCATGACCTGGCCCGGCAGGCCGAGCAGGCCTCGCGCGCGGCAACCCAGGGCATTGTCGCCGCCGGCTTGGCGCATGACCTGAAGGGGCCGTTGCAGACCATCTCCTTCGCCGCGCAGAACGGGCTGGACGCCCTGGCCAGCGGCACCGCCGGCACCGAGGAGGTGCGCCAGCGGCTGCTGCGCGTGGTGATGCAGAGCGAACGCGCCTCCGCCATTGCCCGCCAGCTGGGCGACTTCACCCGGCTGGAGAACCTGAAGCTGGAAGCGGTGCAGGTGCCGGCCGCGGTGCGGGCGGTGATGGGCGAGGTGTCGCAGGCGCTGCAGGAAGCCGGGGTGGAGGTGCAGCTGCGCCTGGCCGACAACCTGCCGCCGGTGCGGGGCCTGGGCCTGATGGTGGAACAGGTGCTGGTCAACCTGTGCCTGAACGCGCGCGACGCCATGGCGACCAGGCCGGAAGGCCAGCGCGTGCTGCGGCTGGGCGCGGTGTTCCGCGCCGATACCGACCAGGTGGAGGTGACGGTGACCGACAGCGGCGGCGGCGTGCCCCCTGCCCTGCTGGACCGCGTGTTCGAGATGCACTTCACGACGAAGGAACGCAGCAAGGGCAGCGGCCTTGGGCTGACCTTGTGCCGCTTCATCATGACCCGCTTCGGCGGCAGCATCGTGCTGCGCAACGTGCCCGGTGGCGCCGAGGCGCGGTTGGCGTTCCGCCGGGCGCAGGTGCTGGCGCCGGCACCCCTGCCGCAGCAGGCCCCCGTCGCCCCGGTTCCCGGCGGCGCGCCCCAAAGGGCAAGCGCCGCCGGGTGACGCCCGGGGGGACGAACTGCTGAAGGGGATGCCCTGGCGGCCGGTTGCCATGCCCGAGGGCACGGCCGTCCGCTGGCCAACGCGCGGGCGCTTTGGCTCCAGGGTTTCGGTTCGGTGGTCCGGGCCTGCGCTGGCGCCCAGGCCGGGCGCGGTCAGGCCGGCGGGAAGCCGGAGAAGACGTAGCCCATCTGCCGCACCGTCACGATGCAGGCTTCGCCCAGGTCGTCCTGCAGCTTCTGCCGCAGGTGCAGGATGGCGTTGTCCACGGCGCGGTCGCCCGGGCGCCAGTCGCGGCGGAACACCAGGCGGGTCAGCTCGTCGCGGGTGCGGGTCTCGCCGGGCGTCTGCGCCAGGGCGGAGAGCGTGTCGAACTCCGCCGTGGTCAGGCGGAGCGGCGTGCCGTCCGGGCGATAGACCCGGCGTTCCGCCTGCACCACGCGCCAGCCGGTACGGGCCGGGGGCGGTGCGGCGGCGACGGGTGCCGCCGGCGTGAAGCTCGGACCGGCGGCCTGGCGAGCCGAAGGCCGGCGCAGATGGGCGCGCAGGCGGGCCACCAGTTCACGGCCGGAAACCGGCTTCAGCAGGAAGTCGTCGGCGCCCTGCTCCAGGCCCAGCACGCGGTCCATTTCCTCGCGGTTGCCGGTGTGCATCAGGATCGGCACATCCGTCATGCTGCGCAGCTGCGGCAGCATCACCAGCGTATCGACCGTGCCGAAGCGCTGGTCGAGCAGGATGGCGTCCACCTTCTGCTGCTGGAGCACGGCCACCAGGTCGCCGAAGTTGTTCACCTCGATCGCCCGCATGCCGTAGCGCTGGATGTAATCCGCGACCTCACCGGTCAGCGCTGCCTCGTCATCGGCCACCACCACCGTGGGCATGGCACTGTCGAAGCTGGTCATCATGCCAAGGGCGGCCGCCTGGGAAGGCGCAACGCCTGGCACTGATTGCAAAGAAATCATCCCTCTATCCCCCAGAGGTTAAGATCTCACATTAAGAAGAACTGTCTCGAAGTCAGGCCCCCCAGCCTTCTTAAGAAACAGGTTGAAGCAGCGTCCCCCACTGCGTCGGCGGCCATAGTCAGCAGAACTCGACAACATCCGCAAGGGTAAATGCTTCATCAACAGTGCCGAGGCGACCGGCATTCTTGCGCTTTCGTGTGAGCAGCCCCGCCGAAACTTAAGACGTGACGTTAACTTCGGGGGATCTGACATGCGTTTCGCCGCTAAAAAGCCCAACAAGTCCGGTGCCTTGCAGGAGGTTTCTGAGAAGAAGCCCCAACTTGGCCTGCCGCAGATGCCGCAGGGCGCCGACATCTACAGCCATGACCTGGCCGTATTGGTACTGAACGAGGAGGCCGATGTACTGGACGAGGTGGCCGCCATGCTGCGCCGCCGCGGCCTGATGGTGCACCTGGCTGGTTCCGCCACCGAGGCGCGGTCGTTGATGATGGCGCATCCCGAGATCGGCGTGATGTTGGCCGATATCTGCCCGCTGGAAGGCGAGGCGCTGCAACTGGCCGCCAATGTGCTGGCCGGCAAGGCGCCGCTGCCCGCGGTCGAGCTGGTGCTGATCACCGGCTACACCCAGCGCATCGACGCCGCCAGCGGCCCGCTGATGAACCACATCGGGCTGCTGCAGGAACCGCTGAAGTTCCGCGACATCGCCGCGGCCGTGGCCCAGGCGCTGTCCCGTTCGGCCGCCCGTCGCGCGCTGCCGGGCTCGCTGAACCTGCGGCAATACGACGCCGACTGACCTGCCCGCCGCACGCCCCCGCATGGCGTCACCTGTCAGGGGACAGGTGGCGCCATGGGCCGGGCCGCCCGAACCGCTTTCCTGACAGGGTAGATCCATGCGCAATCCGCAGCTTTCCGCCGCGGGCCGGGGCAGACGCGCCCTGCTCGCGGGCCTTGCCGGCACGGTGCTCCCGGCCGCCCTGCCCGGGCCGGCGCAAGCCGCCGCCGTGGCTTCGGACCAGGCACAATGGCTGGAATTCCGCCAGCGCTTCATCACCGCCGAGGGGCGCGTGGTGGATACCGGCAACCGCAACATTTCCCACTCGGAAGGCCAGGGCTATGGCCTGCTGCTGGCCGAGGCCTTCGACGACCGCCCCAGCTTCGACAAGCTGCTGCGCTGGACCCGCGCGACGCTGCTGCGCCCGGAAGGGCTGCACGCCTGGCGCTTCCGCCCGGGTGGCGTCGGGGTGGACGACCACAACAACGCGACCGATGGCGACCTTTACATAGGCTGGGCACTGCTGCGGGCGGCGCAGCGTTGGGACCACGCGGCCTATGCTCAGATGGGGCTGGCGCTGGGCCAGGCCATCGGCCGCCGCCTGGTGCTGCCGGTGCAGGGCCGCACCCTGCTGCTGCCGGGTGGCCATGGCTTCGCCGATGGCAACAAGGTGCTGATCAACCCGTCCTACTACGCCTTCCCGGCACTGAAGGCCTTTGGCCAGGCCAGCGGCGATGCGGTTTGGCAGCGGCTGGCGGATGACGGCGTCAAGCTGCTGCGGGAAGCCCGGTTCGGCCGCTGGGGCCTGCCCGCCGACTGGGTGGAATTGCCACGCGGGGAAAGCGCCGGCCCGGTGATGGCGCAGGGTCGCCCACCGCGGTTTTCCTACGACGCCGTGCGGGTGCCACTGCACCTGGCCTGGGCCGGCCTGACCGAGGAACCCGCCCTGGAGGCCGCAACAAGGTTCTGGGCGGCGACCGCCGGCGCCGCGCCACCGGCCTGGACCGACCTGCAGACCGGGCAGTTGGGTGGCGAGATCGCTTCCAGCGGCATGATGGCCATTGCCACCGTCAGCACGGAAAGTCGCCGCGGGCGGGCGAATGCCCAGGCGCTGCCCAAGGTGGGCCAGGCGCGGGACTACTACGCCGCGGCGCTGACCCTGCTGGCGCGGCTGGCGGCGAACGAGGCGCCGCCGCCCGGCATGCCGGTGCTGCCACTGGCGCCGCGGCCGCCGGCAGTGGAGGCATCGGCCGAAAAGCAGCCGATTGTCGCCAAGCCGCAGGCGGTGTCCTTCGGCCAGGGGTTGGTACGCGGCGCCGCCTCGCTGCTGGGCGCCCGCTGAGCGGCGACAAAAGCCGACGCGGGCGACAATAACGCCAAGTCACGACACGGTCGCCGCCGGTAGAATAAAGTCGCCGACATGGCTTGAGCCGCCGGCGATGCGGCGCAACACTGCCCGCCAAGGTTCGGCCTGTGCCGGACGAAAAGCATGCGGGAAGAACGTCATGATGTTGCGGCGCACAACGCTGCTGCTGCCGGGGCTGCTGCTGGGCGCCGGCGCCCGGGCCCAAGGGGCGGCCCAAGGGGCTGAATGGCCGGACCGGCCGGTGCGGATCGTGGTGCCCACGGGGGCCGGCGGCATCACCGACATTTTGGCGCGCATCGTCGCCCAGCACCTGGCGCCGCGCATCGGCCAGCCCGTGGTCATCGAGAACCGGCCGGGTGCCTCCGGCATCATCGGCACGGAAGCCGTGGTGCGCAGCCGGCCCGACGGCACCACGCTGCTGATGGTCTACCCCAGCCACCCCGCCAACCCCGCGCTGAAGGCCCGCCTGCCCTACGATACCGAGCGCGACCTGGCGCCGATCTCCATCGTCTCCACCGTGGCGACCGTGGCGCTGGTGCCGAAGGAAAGCCCGGACCGCAGCGCCGCGGACCTGATCGCCCGGGCAAAGCGGGAAAGGCTGGCCTATGCCTCGGTCGGCGCCGGGTCGCTGGCCCACCTGGCCAATGCGCTGTTCTGCTCCATGGCGGGCATAGAAATGCTGCACGTACCGTTCCGCAGCGCGCCGGAGGCCCATGCCAGCGTGATGAAGGGCGAGGTGGCGATGTTCCTCGACCCGCCGATCACGACGCTGCCGCTGCTGCAGGGCGACAAGGTGCGGGCGATAGGCGTCAGCACGCGGGCGCGGCTGGCGGCGCTGCCCAACGTGCCGACCATTGCCGAAAGCGGGCTGCCGGGTTTCGAGGCGCTGGGCTGGAACGGGCTGCTGGCGCCGGCCGGCACGCCCCATGCCCTGGTGCAGCGCTATTCCGCCGCGGTGCGGGAGATTTTGACCGACCCGGCGGTAAAGGCCGAGTTCACCCGCCATGGCACCGACGCGGTGCCCACCAGCCCCGAGCAATTCGCCAGCATCATCCATGCGGATATCCAGAAATGGGGCCGGGTGGTGCGCGAGGCCGGCATTACGCCGGACTGAGGAAGGACCCCAGATGCCCAGCTACCCCGCCGGCAACGGCTGCGACCTGTTCTATCGTGACGACTGCTTCGCCGACGCCTGGGAGACGCCGGAGACCGCCCTGCTGCTGCACGGCAATGCCGAAAGCGGCCAGGCCTGGAATGCCTGGATGCCCATGATGGGCCGCGAGTTCCGGGTGATCCGCCCGGATATGCGCGGCTTCGGCGCCTCCACCCCCATGCCGCGGGACTATGGCTGGAGCTTCGATGAGCTGGTCGCCGACTATGTCGGGCTGCTGGACCATCTGGGGCTGGGCGCCGTGCATGTGGTGGCGGCGAAAGTTGCCGGGCCGATCGCGATGCGGATGGCGGCGCTGCATCCGGGCCGGGTGAAGAGCCTGGTGCTGCTGGGCACGCTGGTTTCCGGCGCGACCTCGCTGGGGGACCGGCATGCCTCCTGGGTGAAGAAGATCACCGAGGAGGGCGTGGAGGCCTGGGCGCGCTGGACCATGCCGGGGCGGCTGGGCACCGCTTGCCCGCCCGCGATGCTGGAAGGCTGGAGCAGGCTGATGGGGGCGACCGCGCTTTCCACCCAGCTGGGCTTCATGGGCGGCGTGCCCGGCCTGGATGTGCGCGGCGACCTGAAGGACATCAAGGCGCCGACGCTGGTGGTGAACACCGACGCCAGCGGGATCGACGGCATGGACGCGACCCTGGCCTGGCAGCGACAAATCAAGGGCAGCGAGCTGATGATCGTGCCCGGCGACAGCTACCACGTGGCCGCCAGCCACCCTGCGCCATGCGCGGCGGCGACGGTGGAATTCATTCGGAGGCGTGGACGTTGAGCAACGACAAGGCGGGCTCCGCACCCGACAAGAAGGCTGGCGCTCCGCCGGACAACAGTTGGGAACCGGAACTGGCGGAACTCCGCCACCGCGAAGCGCTGGCCAGGCGCATGGGCGGCGCCGACAAGGTGGCGCGCCAGCACGCCGGCGGTCGGCTGACGGTGCGGGAACGCGTGGACCAGGTGCTGGATGCCGGCAGCTTCCATGAGGTCGGCGCCATCGCCGGCAAGGCGCAGTACGACGCGGACAACGAGCTGGTGGACTTCACCCCCAGCAACTGCGTCATGGGTCGCGGCCTGGTGGATGGCCGCCCCGTGGTGGTCTGCGGCGACGACTTCACCGTGCGCGGCGGCAGCGCCGATGCGACCATCCGTGACAAGCCGATCATGGCGGAACGCATGGCGGCCGACCTGCGGCTGCCGATCATCCGGATCATCGAGGGCTCGGGCGGCGGCGGGTCGGTGAAAACGATTGAGACGACGGGCCGCGCCAACCTGCCCGGCGGCGTCGGCGGCACCTGGATGTACCACCATACCGGGGACAATATGGCCCGCGTGCCCTGCGTCGGGCTGGGCCTGGGCAGCGTGGCGGGCCTGGGCGCGGCGCGGCTGGCGGCGACGCATTTCTCGGTGATGGTGAAGGAGACCTCGGCGATGTTCGTCGCCGGCCCGCCGGTGGTCTCGGCGCTCGGCAAGCCGATCACCAAGCAGGAACTGGGCGGCTGGGAGATCCAGTGCAAGGCCGGCGGCGTGGACCATGCGGTGGACACCGAGGCCGAGGCCTTCGCCGCCGCCCGCCGCTTCCTGAGCTACCTGCCCTCCAGCGTATGGGACGTGCCGGCGCGGCAGGCGAGCACGGACGACCCGGACCGCCGGGTGGAAAAGCTGATCAGCGCCATTCCGCGCAACATCCGCCAGACCTACAAGGTACGCCCGATCATCGAGAGCCTGTTCGACGCCGGCAGCTTCTTCGAGATGGGGCGCTACTTCGGCCGGCCGCTGGTGACGGGCCTGGCCAGGTTGCAGGGGCTGCCGGTGGCGGTGATGGCCGGTGACCCGATGTTCTATGCCGGCAGCTGGACCGCGGACGCCTGCGCCAAGGTGATCCGCTTCGTGGACCTGGCGGAGACCTTCCACCTGCCGGTGGTCTATCTGATGGACTGCCCGGGCTTCATGATCGGGCTGGAAGCCGAGCAGCGCGCGACCATCCGCTGGGGCGTGCGGGCCATGGCCGCGGTGAACC
This sequence comes from uncultured Rhodospirillales bacterium, assembly GCA_903835235.1. Classification (GTDB taxonomy): domain Bacteria; phylum Pseudomonadota; class Alphaproteobacteria; order Acetobacterales; family Acetobacteraceae; genus CAIMOR01. The sequence goes on along the minus strand of CAILMF010000054.1, from coordinate 400,364 downwards.
AGTGCACGGTGCCGTGGTGCACCGTCATCATGCGCAACGCCTTCGGCGTGGCTGGCGTGGTGCACCAGCCGGCCAGCCGCTATTCCATGCGCTATGCGTGGCCCTCGGCCCGCTGGGGCAGCCTGCCGCTGGAAGGCGGGATCGAGGCGGCCTACCGCGCCGACCTGGACGCAGCCGAAGACCGCGCGGCCAAGCTGGCGGAGATCGAAGGCCGGTTGCAGAAGCTGCGCAGCCCGCTGCGGACTGCCGAGGCGTTCTGGGCCGAGGAGATCATCGACCCGCGCGACACCCGCAAGCTGCTGTGCGAGTTCAGCCGGCTGGCGGAACCGCTGCGCAGCCCGGGGCAACGCAGCCATGGGATTCGGCCGTAGCGCCTGATGACCGCAGGGGCGAAGGCCCCGTAGGTCTGAATCAGCCGCTCAGAACGCCAGCGCCTGATGACCGAAGGGGCGAATGCCCCGTAGGTCTGAATCAGCCGCTCAGAATGCCATCAACCGGTCGATCTCGGCCTGGTCGATATCCGGCCCGCTGCCGCCGGTGGAGGTGATGACCGGCTTGGCCGCCTCCACCGCCGCGGCCTGGGGCGTGACCAGCCGGTCCAGCATGGTCTCCACGCTTTGCAGGTGCTCGATCGCGCGGCGCAGGCGCTGGCCGGTCAGGTCCTGGAAGGTGCAGGCCTCGAAGATGTCGTTGACCTTGGAGAGCAGCGCCGCCGGGTCCTTCTGGCCGCTGCTGGCCCAGTCCGCGATGGCTTCCGCCGCTTCCATGATGCTGTTGGCGGCCTGTTCGGTGGCGACCACCACGGCCTCCAACTCGCTGCCGCTGTTCCGCGTGGCCAGGGTCGGTGCCGCCACCAGCCCGCCAATCTGGGCGTGGATCGCCGCGATCTGCGCCGCCAGGTTGCCCTCGCTGAACTCGGCCAGTTCCACCGTGGCATGCAACTCGGCGCTGAGCTCGGCGAAGCGGCGGTCGACGAAGCGATGCAGGCTGTCCAGCCTGTCCCCAACCTCGGCCCGCACGACCTCGCGCAGCAGCGTTTCCAGATCCTGCGACATCACCGGCCCTCCGGTCCGCACTGTGCCGGCGGCCGGTTAACGGAAGCCTCTACTCCGCCCGAATTCCGGCGGCCTCGATCAATTCGCGGAACTGGCGGCGATTTGCCGCCATGCGCGTCGCCAGGGCGTCCGGGCCCTCGAAGTTCGGCGTCAGGCCATTATCCAGCAGGCGCTGGCGGAAATGCGGCTGGTCCAGCCCGGTGCGGATGGCCCGGACCCAGCCCTCCAGCGCCTCCCGCGGCATGGCCTTCGGGCCGCAGGCGGCGAACCAGCCGCTGATCGAAAAGCCGGGCACATCGGCGGAAATCCGTGGCGCGGGGTAGCCCGGGTGGCCCACATCGTCAGCCACGGCCAGCAGCCGCAGGGACCCGTCGCGGATCTGGCCCGAGACATCCGCCAGGTTGGTGATGAAGAAATCCACCCGGTGCCCCAGCAGGTCCACGATGGCCGGCGAGGCGCCGCGATAGGGCACATGGACGATATCCACCGCCGCCATCCGCTTCAGCAATTCGCCAGCCAGGTGCTGCGCGCTGCCGATGCCGGCGCTGGCGAAGGTCAGCTTGCCCGGCTGCGCCCGTGCCGCGGCCAGCACCTGGGCCACGCTGCGATAGGGACCATTCGCCGCCACCACCAGGCCGTAGGTGGACAGGGCCAAGTTGGCCACCGGGATCATCTCGGTCACCACATCCACCGGCAGGCGCTGGCCCGGCAGGTTGGGGCTGATGGTCATGGTGCCCATCGGGCAGGCCAGCACGGTGTAGCCATCCGGCGTGCCATGCGCCACGGCGTCGGCCGCGATCATGCCATTGGCGCCGGTGCGGTTCTCCACCACCGCGTTCTGCCCCAGCGTGGTGCTGGCCATCTCCGCAATCACCCGCGCGGTCAGGTCGCCGGCGCCACCGGCGGGAAAGCCGATGATGACGCGCAGCGGGCGGTCCGGGAATTCGGCACGGGCCAGGCCCGGCAACAGCAGCAAGGTGGCGAGCAGCAGGCGCAGCATGGCGTTGGTCCTTCCCCGGATCGGTCCCGCCGTTGGCCCGGCGCTTGCGGCGCAGCATCCCGCCCGGCGCGCAACGGCGTCAAGCACTTGCCGCGCCGCGCCGGGCGTGCCCGAATGTGGCGGGGAAGAACACCACCACGGCATGACGTTGAAGGAGAGACCCATGCTGCTCCGCGTGATGCTGACGCTTTGCCTGTGCTGTGCCGCGCTGGCCGCGCGCGCCGCCGAATTCGCGCCCAACCGCCCGGTGCGGATCATCGTGCCGGTCTCCCCGGGGGGCAGCGCGGACGTGATGGCGCGCATCATGGCCCAGGCGCTGACGCCGATGTGGGGCCAGCAGGTGGTGGTGGAGACCCGTACCGGCGCCGGCGGGCATATCGGCGGGGAGCTGGTGGCGCACAGCCCCGGCGATGGCCATACGCTGCTGTTCGGCACCATCGCGATCCACGCCGCCTATGGCATGTACAGCCGCCTGGGCTACGAGCCGGCGCGCGAACTGGCGCCGGTGGTGATGCTGGTGGAAGTGCCCTTCGTGGTCACGGTGAACCCGGCCACGCCATACCGCACGCTGGCCGAGTTCATCGCCGCGGCCAACGCACGGCCGGGGCAGATCACCTTCGGGTCCGCCGGCAACGGCACCAGCACGCACATGGCCGGGGAGCTGTTTCAGCTGGTGGCGGGCGTGCAGTTGCAGCATGTGCCTTACCGCGGTTCCAGCCAGGCGCTGAACGACGTGATGGCCGGCACCATCAACGCCATGTTCGAGAACCTGCCGACCATTCCGCCGGTGCTGCGGGATGGCCGGGTGCGCGCGCTGGCGGTGAGCAGCCAGCAGCGGGTGCCGCCGCTGCCGGAGACGCCGACCGCGACGGAAGCCGGGCTGGCTGGGTATGTGACGAACGCCTGGTTCACCATCGCGGCGCCGGGCAGCACGCCCCCTGCCCTGCTGGAGGCGCTGAACAAGGATGTCCGCGCCGCCATGGCGCTGCCGGAGACGCGGGAGAAGCTGCTGGCGCTGGGCACCACGCCGCGCGGCGACCTGGATGTGGCCGCGGTGCGGGCGTATTTCGCGCGCGAGACCGTAGTGTGGAACCGCGTTATCGCGGCCGCGAACCTGAAGGTGGATTGAATGGGCGAGGTGCGCCTCAGTGTCGCCGAGGGCGTGGCGCGGCTGGTCTTCGACAATCCGGCGAAGCTGAACGCGATCGACGCCGCCATGTGGCGCGCACTGCCCGGCCTGCTGGCGCGGGTGGCGGAGGACCAGGCGATCCGCGTGCTGGTGCTGGCTGGCGAGGGTGAACGCGCCTTCTGCACCGGCAACGACATCAGCGAGTTCGACAGCATCCGCGCCGACCCGGTGCAGGCCGATGCCTATAACGACCTGCAACGCGCCGTGGCCCGCGCCATGGTGGCGCTGCCCAAGCCGGCCATCGCCGCGCTGCACTGCCACGCGCTGGGCGCCGGCATGGAGTTGGCGTTGCAGTGCGACTTCCGACTGGCAACGCCCGCTGCGCGCATGGGGGTGCCGGCGGTGAAGCTGGGCCTGCCTTACCGGATGGAGGACATCGTCAAGATCGCCGATGTCGTCGGCTTGGCGCGGGCGCGGGAGATGGTGCTTACCGGGCGCAGCTACGCCGGGGCAGACCTGCTGGCGCTGGGCCTGGTGCAGCAGGTGCTGCCCGACCGCGCCGCGATGGAAGCGGAAGTGGCCCGGCTGGCAGCGGAACTGGCGGCGAACGCGCCGCTTTCCTTGGCCGCTGCCAAGCTCAGCTTCCGCGAACTCGCGCGGCGCGACGCTCCGCCCGACCTGGCGGCCTGCCGCACCGCCGACGACGCCTGCTACGCCAGCGCCGACTACGCCGAGGGCCGCTTGGCCCGCCGCGAGAAACGCGCGCCGCTTTTCACCGGGACCTGACCGCATGCTTTCACTGGGTATCGATATCGGTGGCACCTTCACCGACGTGGTGGTGCTGGACCCGCGCGACGGCCGCGCGGTGATCTGGAAGGAAAGCACCACGCCGGACGACCCCGCACGCGGTGCCATGACCGGCACGCTGGCGGTGCTGAAGAAGGCCGGTGTGCAGCCCGGGCAGATCGGCCGGGTGGCCCACGCCACCACGCTGTTCACCAACGCGCTGATCGAACGCAAGGGCGCCCGGACTGGCCTGCTGGCGACGGCGGGCTTCGAGGACGGGCTGGAGATAGGCCGCGAGCGCAAATACGAACTCTACGACATTTTTATTAGCATGCCGCAGCCACTGGTGCCGCGGCCTTGGCGGCGTGGCGCGCTGGAGCGTGTTGGCGCTGATGGCGCGGTGGTGCAGCCGCTGGACGTGGATGCGGCGCTGCGCGAGGTGGAGGCGCTGGTGGCGCAGGGCGTGGAAAGCCTGGCGGTCTGCCTGCTGCACAGCTACGCCAACCCCGCGCATGAGCGTGCGATTGCCGAGGCGGTGGCGCGGCGCTTCCCGGCGTTGAGCGTCTCGCTTTCCTCCGATATCGCGCCGGAAATCCGCGAATATCCGCGCGCCAGCACCACGGTGGCCAACGCCTACGTGCGGCCACTGGCAGAGCATTACCTGGAGCGGCTGGAGAGCGAGTTGCGCGCCGCCGGCATTCCCGGCGGGCTGTTCCTGATGCTGTCCAATGGTGGCCTGACCCATGTGGCCGAGGCCAAGCGCGCCCCGGTGCAGTTGCTGGAAAGCGGCCCGGCGGCGGGTGCGCTGGCCGGCGCCTGGTTCGGGCGGAATGCCGGGCTGGAACGCGTGCTCGCCTTCGACATGGGCGGCACCACGGCCAAGCTGGCGCTGGTGGATGGCAATGAGCCGCTGGTGGCCTGGGGCTTCGAGGCGGCGCGGGAAAAGCGCTTCCTGCGCGGCAGCGGATTGCCGATCCAGATCGCCACGGTGGAGTTGATAGAAATCGGCGCCGGCGGTGGCAGCATCGCGCGGCGCAGCGATTTGGGCACGCTGAACGTCGGCCCGGAAAGCAGCGGCGCGCAGCCCGGGCCGGCCTGCTACGGGCGTGGCGGGACCGAGCCGACCGTGACCGATGCCGATTTGGCGCTGGGGTATTTGAACGCGGATTTCTTCCTGGGCGGCGCCATGCGGATCGACATGCCCGCGGCGCAGGCAGCGCTGGGGCGGTTGGCCGGTGCGCTGGGGGTCTCGGCGGAACGCGCGGCCTTCGGCGTGCATGACGTGGTCAACGAGAACATGGCCGGCGCGGCGCGCGTCGCCATTGCCGAACGCGGGCGCATTCCCAGCGAATATGCGCTGCTGGCGACGGGCGGCGCGGCGCCGGTGCATGCCTGGCATGTCGCGCGCAAGCTGGGCATTTCCCGCGTCGTATGCCCGCCTGGCGCGGGCGCCGGCAGCACCATCGGCATGCTGATGGCGCCGGCTCGGGTGGACCGCACCGCCAGCTTCAGCCAGCCGCTGGCCAGCGCCGACTATGCGGCGGCGGAGGCGATCTTTGCCGCGCTGGAAGCCGAGGCGCTGGAAGTTCTGCACGAAACCGGCGCCGATGTGGGCGCCCGCGTGGTCCGGCGCCTGGCGGATATGCGCTACATCGGCCAGGGCAGCGAAATCACCGTGGCGCTGCCGGCGGGCTTCGCGCGGCCCGGCGTGCAAGCGGCCTTCGAGGAAGCCTATCGCGCGCTGTTCGCCCGCACGCCACCGGGCGCCGCGGCGCAGTTCGTCACCTTGCGGCTGAGCGTGACCGCGCCGATGCCTGGCGCCGGCAACCGGCTGGAACTGCCGCGCCACGCCGGGACCGAGGCGCTGAAGGGTTTTCGCAGCGTGTTCTTCCCGGATGGCGGGGCGATGCGTACCGCGGTGTACGACCGCTACGCGCTGGCGCTGGGCGCCACGGTCAGCGGTCCCGCGGTGTTCGAGGAAGACGAAAGCACCTTCATCGTCGGCCCGAACGCCACGGCTCGGGTGTTGGAAGACGGTTCCATCTTGGCGGAGGCGATCTAGATGAGCAGGACCTTCGACGCGGTTGAGCTGGAACTGCTGTGGCGCCGGCTGATCTCCCTGGTGGATGAGGCCGCGGCGGCGCTGGTGCGGACCAGCTTTTCGACCCTGGTGCGGGAGAGTTATGATTTTTCCTGCATCGTCACTGATGAGACCGGGCAATCCCTGGTGCAGGCGACGGAAAGCATTCCGTCCTTCATCGGCACGCTGCCGGAGACGGTGAAGCACTTCCTGCGCTTCTTCCCGGCCGACAAGCTGCAGCCGGGCGATGTGCTGATCACCAATGACATCTACCTCGGCACCGGACACCTGCCGGACATCACGTTGGCAAAACCGATCTTCAAGGACGGCAAGCTGGTGGCGTTCAGCGCCTCCACCGCGCATGCGCCGGATATCGGCGGCAAGATCCGCAGCCCGGAACCGCGCGAGGTGTTCGAGGAAGGCCTGCAGATTCCGCCGATGAAGTTCTATCGTGCGGGCGTGGTGGACGAGACACTCGTAGAGATCATCCGCAAGAATGTCCGCACGCCGGACCAGACCATGGGCGACCTCTACGCCCAGGTGGTCGCGCTGGACCTGATGGAAGACCGCCTGCTGAACCTGATGCAGGGCTACGACCTGCCGGACCTGAACGACCTGGCGCGGGAAATCCAGGGCCGCTGCGAAAGTGCGATGCGCGAGGCGATCCGCGCCCTGCCCGATGGCACCTACAACAGCGAGTTGCAGACCGATGGCCTGCTGGACGTGCCGATCACCATCCGCATGGCCCTGACCATCAGCGGCGACGAGATCAGCATGGACTTCGCCGGCACCGACGCCCAGGTGGACCGGGCGATCAACTGCGCCATGTGCTACACCTACGCCATGGTGATGTATGGGGTGAAGGTCTGCACCAACCCCAACCTGCCGAACAACGAAGGCGCCTGGCGGCCGATCAAGGTCAGCGCGCCGGCGGGCTGCATCGTCAACCCGGTCTTCCCGGCCTCCGGTGGCTCGCGCATGCTGATCGGGCATTACCTGCCGATGCTGGTGTTCGGCTGCCTTGGCCAGGTGGTGCCGGACCGCGTCATGGCCGCTTGCGGCAGCCCGATGTGGGGCATGAACCAATCCGGCGTCAGGCCCAACGGGAAGCCCTACGCCAACATGTTCTTCTACAATGGCGGCATGGGCGCCAACCATATGGCGGATGGCGTGACGACGTTGAGCTGGCCGTCCAACGTCTCCTCCACCAGCATCGAGATCAGCGAGCACATCGCGCCGCTGCGCTTCCACCACAAGAAGCTTCGGCCGGACAGCGGCGGGCCGGGCAAGTGGCGCGGCGGTCTCGGGCAGGAAATCGCCATGGAATGCCTGAGCGAGACGCCGATTGCGGTCAGCTTCCTGGCGGAGCGCACCATCTTCCCGGCCTTCGGCATCGAGGGCGGCCAGGCCGGCGCGCCCGGCGCGGTGGTCATCAACGGCCAGGTAACGGACCCGAAGAAGCAATACGTGCTGCGCGCCGGCGATACGGTCACGCTGCACACGCCTGGTGGTGGCGGGCATGGCGCACCGGCCGGGCGCGACCCGGCGGCACTGGCTGCCGACCAGGCCGCCGGCTACGTCACGGACGCCGCGCCCTATCGCTGAAGGCTGGCGACGAAGGCGTCCTGCGGCGGGTTCGCCGCGGGGTCGCGCCAGCGTTGCTCATAGAAGGGCGCCATCCGCTCGTACTCGTCGTGCAACTCACGCAGCGCCACGATGGCGCTGGGGGAGAAGTCCACCCGCAGGTCGCGGATCGGGAAGCTCTCGCCCAGCGCCACTTTCAGCGCAGCGGAGCGTTCCGTTATCGGGCCGTTCGGCCCAACCTGGCCGCCGGCGGCGCGGGCGGCTTCCAGCGCGCGCAGCAGGCGTTCGCCCAAGGGCTGGCCGGCGCTGACCTCGAACGCCTGCACCATGGCCTGCACCACCTGCGGCCCGGCCAGCACGTTGCCGCTGGCGGCGCAGTCGCGCCCCTGCATCTGCCCGGCCCAGGCGCGCGGCTTGCTGCCGGTATGGGCCAGCGCCGTGCCGCGCGCATCCACCAGGGAGACCTGGCGCCACTCGAACTCCGTGTCCCAGTCGCGCAGCCTGGCCAACACTGCCGGCGCATCCAGCCCCTCCCGCAGCAGGCGAATGGCCTCGTCGGGGATAACGTAGCTGGCAAAGCCCTGGCTCATCACCGCGCCCACGCCGGCCACCGCGCGGCTGCGGGCACCGCAGGCCAGGGAATAGGTGGCAACCGCGACGCCCACCGCGCCGGTTTCCGCGCAATACCCCGTTATGCTGAAGGTCATGTCACGCCTCCGTCTCATGTCCAGGCTAGGACGCACCGGTTCGCGGCGATAGGGTCCGCCGGCTGATGCAGGAGACACCGCCATGCTGACCGTCGCCATCATTGCCCAGGGCGCCATGGGCGCCGGCATCGCCCGCCGTCTCAGCGACAACGGCGTGACGGTGCTGACCGATCTTCAAGGCCGCAGCCCCGCCAGCGCCGCGCGGGCGGCAGAGGCGGGGATGCAGGCGGTCTCGCCGCAGGATGTCGCGCGGGCGGATATCATCCTCTCCGTGCTGCCGCCGTCGGAGGCGTTGACCCTGGCGGAGCGCTACGCCCCGCTGCTGCCGGCCACCGCGCTGTACGTGGACTGCAACGCCATCAGCCCGGAACAGGCGCTGCGAGTGGCCGCGGCCCTGCACCGCAGCGGCTGCAGCTTCGTCGATGCCGGGATCATCGGTGGGCCGCCGCGGGCGGATGGCTATACCCCCAAGCTCTACGCCAGCGGCCCCCACGCACCCCGCCTGGCGGTGCTGGAGCAGCGCGGCTTGAAGGTGCCGGTTCTGGAAGGGCCGGTCGGCGCCGCCTCGGCATTGAAGATGTGCTATGCCGGCATCACCAAGGGGCTGACGGCGCTGGGCAGCGCCATGTTCCTGGCCGCCACCCGCGCCGGCGCGGCCGATGCCCTGCACGCCGAGATCGCCGAAAGCCAGCCGGCGCTGCTGCCCTGGCTCGGCCGCTTCATCCCCAGCATGTACGACAAGGCCTATCGCTGGGTCGGCGAGATGGAGGAGATTTCCGCCTTCCTGTCCGAGGACGAGGCGCGCGGTGAATCCGTGATCTATGCCGGCATGGCCGCGCTCTACACCCGCCTGGCGGAGGACCAGGCCGGCGAAAAGCTGGAAGTGCAGGCGTTGCAACGCTTCCTCGCGCTGGGGAAGTAGCGCTAGCCTCTGCTCTCCAAGCCGGGAGCCGCCGCCGATGACCACCACCCTGATCCGCAATGCCGCCTGGGCCGTGGTGTGGAACGGCACCGCGCATGAATACCGCCGCAACGTCGATGTCCTGTTGCAGGGCGGCCGCATTGCCAGCATCGCCCCGCATGCGGAGGCGCCGCCGCCGGCCGGCGCCACCGTGGTGGATGGCAGCCGGATGCTGCTGCTGCCGGGGCTGATCAACATCCACAGCCACCCGACGACGGAGCCGGGCATCCGCGGCATCCGCGAGGATCACGGCGTGCCCGAGCAACAGATGACCGGGCTGTTCGAGCGGATGCAGGCGCTGACGCTGGACGAGGCCGGGCGGCAGGCGGCGCAGAAGCTGGCCTATGCCGAGCTGCTGTCGGCCGGCGTGACCAGCGTGGTCGATCTTTCGGCCCCCTTCCCCGGCTGGCTGCAGACCATGCGGGACAGCGGGCTGCGCGTCTGGGTCGGGCCGGGCTTCGCCAGCGCGCGCTGGGGCATGTCCGCGCCGCAGAATGTGGAATGGCTATGGGACGCGCCGGGCGGGTACACCGGCTTCGCGCGGTCCCAGGCGATCATGGATGAGGCCGAGCGCGACCCGTCAGGACGCCTCTCGGGCATCGTCTTCCCGGCGCAGATCGACACCGTGGAGGAGGGCCTGTTCCGCGACGCCGTGGCCTATGCGCGGCAGACCAACCGGCCCTTTACCACGCATATCGCCCAGGCTGTGGTGGAGGTGCGGGAGATCATCCGCCGCCACGGCATCACGCCGATCCAATGGGCGGGGCAGTTGGGCCTGCTCGGGCCGACCAGCATCCTCGGCCATGCGATCTTCGTGGATGAGCACCCGAGCGTCGGCTGGCACACCACCAAGGACCTGGCGCTGATCGCCGAGAGCGGCACCGCGGTGGCGCATTGCCCCAGCCCCTTCGCCCGCTATGGCGAACACCTGGCGCATTTCGGCAAGTACCAGGCGCGTGGGGTGCGGATGGGGCTGGGCACGGATGTTGCCCCGCACAACCTGATCGAGGAGATGCGGCTGGCCATTCTGCTGGCGCGTGGCGTGGCCAAGCATATCGACGCCGCCAGCACCGCCAGCCTGTTCCACGCCGGCACCGTGGGTGGCGCCGATGCGCTGGGCCGGCCGGACCTGGGCCGCCTGGCGCCGGGCATGGCCGCCGACGTGGTGCTGGTGGACCTGGCGCACCCGCTGATGCAGCCGGCGCGCGATCCCCTCCGCAGCCTGGTGTGGCATGCCGCCGACCGGGCGATCCGCCGGGTGTATGTGGCCGGCGAACTGGCCTTGGCGGACGGCAAGCCGGTGGGGCTGGACACCACGGAGGCCGGCGGCATCCTCGCCGAGAGCCAGGCGCGCATGCTGCGGGATTCCGCCGGGCGGGACTACCTGAAGCGTGACGGCGACGTGCTGGCGCCGTTGAGCCTGGGCATGGGCTGACGAATCCCTTGGCGGCCAGCCGGCGCAAACCGTTATAGAGTGCCGACAATAACCAGATACGGGAGCATCACGAATGAGCATCTTCGGTAGCATCATGGCCAAGCTGACCGGCTACGCCGAGGCAGCAGCGCATGCGGCGGGCAGCGCTGCGGCCGCGGTTGGCGCCGCTGTCGGCATCGGCAGCGCCCATGCGGCGGAAGCCCCCGTGGCGCCGGCCGCCGCGCCGCTGGCCAAGGTGGATGTGGAGAAGATCCTGACCGAGCTGGCGGCCAAGCACGGCCAGCCCTCCAACTGGCGGGTCTCGATCGTCGACCTCATGAAGCTGCTGGACCTGGACAGCAGCCTGACCGCGCGCAAGGAACTGGCGCATGAGCTGGGCTTCACCGGCGACACCAATGACAGCGCCACGATGAATATCTGGCTGCACAAGCAGGTGATGACGAAGCTGGCCGAGAATGGCGGCAAGGTGCCGGCCGAGCTGCACTGAGACCTTCGCGCCGGCGAGCCGCTACGGCTCGTCGGCCTTGAAGCCACTGGCGGCGATGACCGGGGCCCAGCGCGCCCGGTCCGCCGCAATGCGGTCGCGCAGCCCGGCCGGCATGCCACCCGTGGGCTCCATGCCGAAGCTGCGCAGTTTTGCCGCCACCGCGGGCGTGTGCAGGACAGCGGTGACAGCCTCGGCCAGTTGGGTGCGCACCGGCTCCGGCACGCCCGGTGGCAGGAACATGCCGTTCCAGGCGCTGGCGACGAAATCCACCCCCTGTTCGTTGAAGCGCGCCACCTCCGGCGCCTGGGTCCAGCGCCCCTCGCCCAGGCTCTGCGCCAGCAGGCGCAGCCGGCCGCCGCGGTGCTGCTCGATGAACTCAGCGCCGATGGTCATGCCGGCGACGACATGCCCGCCTTCCAGGTCAGGGATGATGGCGCCGGAGCTGCGGTAGATCACCGGGGTTAAAGGCTGGCCGGTGCTGGCGGCCATCAGGTGCACGGCGAAGCGCGGCAGGCCGGTGGCGCTGTTCACCGCAATCTCGGCGCCGCGGCTGCCCCGTGACGCGAGCCACCCGCTGAGGGTGCCGCCGCCGGGGGCATCCGCCTTCACCGCAATGCCGAAGGGCGTGTCGGTCAGGTGGCACAGCGCGGCGAGTTCCGCATCAGGGTCCATCGGCGACTTGCGGAATACCAGCGGCGATAAAGCAGAAACGCCGATATTGGTCTGGATCAGCACCGAGCCATCGGCCGGCGCGCCGCGTACCCCCATGGCGGAAGCGAAGCCGCCGGCGCCGGCGCGGTTGTCCACCACGATGGCGCGGCCGAGCCGTTCGCGCAGCCCATCCGCCAGGGTGCGGCACAGCAGGTCCACCGAGCTGCCGGCGCTGCCATTGACCAGGATGCGCAACGGCGGCGCGTTCTGCGCCCGGGCAATGCCCGGTGCGGCAAGCGCAACCAGGCCAAGGGCGCGGCGTGTGAACAAGGGCATCACTCCTCCGGCTGGCCTGTCTCGGCCACGGCTGGCACAATAGCGGCAACTGGCACGGCTGGAGAATGGGTATGAAGACGCGGGCGGCAGTGGCGTGGGCGGCGGGCAAGCCGTTGAGCATCGAGACGGTGGAGATCGGCGGGCCGAAGCCCGGCGAGGTGCTGATGGAAGTGATGGCGACCGGCATCTGCCACACCGACCAGTACACCCTGAGCGGGCGCGACCCGGAGGGGCTGTTCCCGGCGATTTTGGGACATGAGGGCGCCGGGATCGTGCGCGAGGTCGGCGCCGGGGTGACCAGCCTGAAGCCGGGCGACCATGTCATTCCGCTGTACACGCCGGAATGCCGGCAGTGCAAAACCTGCCTGAGCCAGCGCAGCAACCTGTGCACCAGCATCCGCGCGACGCAGGGGCGGGGCGTGATGCCGGATGGCACGTCGCGCTTCAGCTGCGACCAGGGGCAGATCATGCACTACATGGGCTGCTCGACCTTCGCCAACTTCACGGTGCTGCCGGAGATTGCTCTCGCAAAAATCCGGGAAGACGCGCCCTTCGACAAGGTCTGCTATATCGGCTGCGGCGTCACCACGGGCATCGGCGCGGTCATCAACACCGCCAAGGTCTGGCCAGGGGCGAATGTCGCGGTGTTCGGCCTGGGCGGTATCGGGCTGAACGTGCTGCAGGGCGCGCGCATGGTTGGCGCGGACAAGATCATTGGCATCGACCTGAACCCGGCGCGGGAAGCCATGGCGCGCCAGTTCGGCATGACGCACTTCATCAACCCCAACGTGGTCGGGCCGGACAAGGTGGTGCAGGCGATCCAGGACCTGACCGATGGCGGCGCCGACTTCAGCTTTGAATGCATCGGCAACACCAAGGTGATGCGCCAGGCGCTGGAATGCACCCATCGCGGCTGGGGCGAGAGCATCATCATCGGTGTCGCCGGCGCCGGCGAGGAGATCAGCACCCGTCCGTTCCAGCTGGTGACCGGCCGCAACTGGCGCGGCACCGCCTTCGGCGGCGCGCGTGGGCGCACCGACGTGCCGAAGATCGTGGACTGGTACATGCAGGGCAAGATCGACATCGACAGCCTGATCACCCACGTGATGCCGCTGGACCAGATCAACCACGGCTTCGAGCTGATGGAACGCGGCGAAAGCATCCGCTCCGTCGTCGTCTACTGATGGCGGATGACGATGCCACCATGGTGGCGCGCCCGGCCGCGGCCGAGGCGGCGGCCACCACGGTGGCGCACCTGCTGCTGGTGCATGAAACAGGCCAGCCACCGCGCCAGGTGAAGCTGGGCGCGGCGCCGCTGCGCATCGGCCGCACCGCTGGCAATGAGCTGGTGCTGCCACTGCCGGAGATCAGCCGCCAGCATTGCGTGGTGCAGGTGCAGGGCAACCGCGCGATGCTGACCGACCTCGGCTCCACCAACGGCACCTATGTCGAGGGCAAGCGGCTCTCGGCGCCGGTGGCGCTGTCGGATGGCGCGCATGTCGGGCTGGGCGGCTTCACCCTGGTCTATCGCAGCGGCACCCCTGCCCTGCTGGCCCGCGCCGTGGCGCTGGAGGAGGAAATCCAGCGCGCCAGCGACTATGTGCAGGCGCTGCTGCCGCCACCGCTGCGGGAAGGCCCGGTCAGGGCGGAATGGCGCTTCGTGCCCTCGGCCAGCCTGGGCGGCGATGCCTTCGGGTATCATTGCCTGCCGGATGGACGCTGCGCGATCTACCTGCTGGACGTGACCGGCCATGGTGCCGGCTCGGCGCTGCTGGCGGTCTCCGTGCTGAACGTGCTGCGCCAGGCGGCTCTGCCCGGCGGCCTGGCGTGGGATGATGCCGGCGGCGTGCTGGCGGCGCTGAACGGCATGTTCCCGATGGAACAGCAGGGCGGCCTCTGCTTTTCCATCTGGTACGGGCTGTACGACCCGGCAGCGCGCCGGCTGGACTATGCATCTGGCGGGCACCATCCGGCCTATCTGCGCGCGGGGGCGGAACTGGTACCGCTGGCCACGCGGAACCTGATGCTGGGTGCGATGGATGGCCTGCCCTTTGCCGCCGCTCACGCCAGCGTGCCGCCCGGCGCACGGCTGCTGCTGTTCAGCGACGGCGCCTTTGAGATCACCAGGCCGGACGGGTCGCAGCAGATGCTGGCGGACTTCGCCCCGATGCTGGAGACCGGCCCCGATGCGGCGCAACTGCTGGCGGCGGCGCGCGCCATGAACGGGCCAGGCCCCTTCGAGGATGACGTTTCCATCCTGGTGCTGGACTTCACCTGAGCGCCAAACCGGCGCATTCTTGGCAAAACTGTCCAAGGATGCGCTGCGTTGAACGCCCCTTCAATTTCCTCGCCATGGCCGCTGCGCGACAAGGTCGCCTTCGCCGGCATCGGAACCACCCGCTACGGCAGCTTCCCCGAGACCGACAGCTACGGCCTGGGCTGCGAGGCGCTGAACATCGCGCTGGAGGATTGCGGGCTGAAGCCCGGCGATATCGACGGTCTGATCGTCAGCCGCATCCCCAGTTATGAACGCTTCGCCGAGATCATGGGGATCAACCCGCAATTCTGCCTGCTGACCGAGACGGCCGGGCGGTTCTCCGGGGTCTCCATGGCGCTGGCGGCAAATGCGCTGTATTCCGGCGCGGCGAAGTACGTGGCGCTGGTCTATGGCAATAACGGCCGCAGCGTGCGCATGCGCTACGGCGGAGGCGACAGCCAGTGGAGCCCCTGGGGCATGACCAGCCCGGGCGCGATCCACGCCATGATGTGGCGCCGCCATATGCATGAGTTCGGCACGACGCATGCGGACCTTGGCCCGGTCGCCACCGCCTTCCGCCACCATGCCTGCCTGAACCCGGACGCGGTGATGCATGGCCGGCCGATCTCCCTGCTGGACCACGACCGCTCGCGGCCGATCTGCGAGCCGCTGCAACTGCTGGACTACTGCCTGATCAATGACGGCGCGGTGGCCTGGATCATGACCACGGCCGAGCGCGCGCGCGACCTGAAGCGCCCGCCGGTCCTGCTTTCCGGCTATGCGCGGCAGGACAATTTTACGTATCGCACCAGCCCGCCGGACGATTTCTGGTACCCGAGCCTGTCCGCCACGCGCAGCGTCTATGACCGCGCCGGCATTGGGCGGGAGGATATCCAGGGCCTCGGCATCTACGACAACTTCTCGCCGACGGTGATGTTCAGCCTGGAAGGCCTCGGCTTCTGCAAGCAGGGCGAGAGCGGCGATTTCGTGCGCGACGGCACGCTGCAACTCGGCACCGGCCGCTGGCCGACCAACACCAGCGGCGGGCACCTGTCCGACAGCTACATGCAGGGCTGGGGCATCATCGCCGAATGCGTGCGCCAGTTGCGCGACGACTGCGGCGACCGGCAGATCCCGAACGCCCAGGCCATGCAGTACATCTGCGCCACCAATATCGCGCAAAGCGCCATCCTGCGGAGGGCCGCATGAGCCTCGAGAACCGGCCGAAGCCCGTCATCGACAACTGGAACCGCCCGTTCTTCGAGGCCGCGAAGAACGACAAGCTGCTGGTGCAGAAGTGCCGCGACACCGGGCAGTGCTTCTTCCCGCCGGCGCCGGTCTCGCCCTTCACCGGCCGCCCGCACTGGGACTGGATCGAGGCGTCCGGCAAGGGGGAGCTGTGGTCCTTCGTGGTGTTCTACCAGAGCTACTTCGAGGGCATGAAGGACGAGCTGCCCTACCCCGTCGGCATGGTGAAGCTGGCGGAAGGCCCGTTCATGCTGACCAACCTGTGGGACATGAGCCCGGACGAGGCGGTGATCGGCATGAAGCTGAGCGTGCGCTTCCCCGGCGGCCCAGGCGACCTGGTGCTGCCGCAATTCGGACCGGAGGAATAACGCCATGAGCGAGCTGATCATCACCCAGCATGACGGCTGGGCGCAGTTGCAGGTGAACCGCGAAGCCCAGCGCAACGCGATGAACCGCGCCACGCGGCAGGGCCTGCTGAATGCCTTCGAGAGCCTGAAGGGCAAGGCCAAGGCCATCGTGCTGACCGGCACCGGCGTGGCCTTCTGCGCCGGCATGGACCTGAAGGAGCGCGAGGCCGACCGCAAGGCCGGCATCGAGGGCGCCGGCGAGGAATGGATCGCCGTCAACATGGCCATCCGCGCGCATCCCTCCATCTTCATCGCCGCCGTCAACGGCCTGGCGCTGGGCGGCGGGGCCACGCTGATCAACGTGTGCGACCTGGCCATTGCCAGCACCAAGGCGAGCATCGGCTGCCCGGAGATGGGCTTCGCCACCTATCCCGGCATGGCCGGCCCGGCGATTCAGCTTTCCGGCGTGACGCGGAAGCAGGCGGCCTGGCTGGTGCTGACCACCAACCGAATCGACGGCGCGACCGCCGAGCGCTGGGGCATGGTGAACCAATGCGTCGAGCCTGACGCGCTGCTGCCCACCGCGGCCGCGCTGGCGCAGAAGGTGGCGCAGTTCGACGCCGTGGCGCTGCGCGAGAGCAAGCGCGCCCTCGACAAGATCCCGCAGGTGGTCACCAACTGGTCGGACGCGATGGAGTACGGCCAGCTGGTCAACTACACCATCAAGTCGCAGACCACGGCGGCGGCCGAGGGCAATGCCCGCTTCGCCGCCGGGCTGAAGAACCCGGGCCAGGGCTGAGACCATGGTCGCCCCCCTGGCCGGAAGGCGTGTGCTGGACCTCGGCGCCTTCTGCGCGCAAATCCCGCACGCGCTGGCCGCTTCCATGGCTGCCCGCCTGTGCGCCGCCTATGGTGCCGAGGTGGTGCGGCCGGTGCCCGCGGGTGGCGACCCCTTTTACCAGTTCGCGCCGATGCTGCCGGGTGGCGGCTCGGCGCTGGACCGGTTCCTCAATATCGGCAAGCGTATCGGCCCGGCCGAGGGGCAGTTCGACGCCGCCATCGGCGACACCGAGGCGCTGGCCGGGGTGGCGGCGACCGTGAAGGTTCGCCTCTCGCATTTCGGCCCCGGCGAAGACCCCGTCATGAGCGAGCTCGGCCTGCTGGCGCTGTCCGGCGTGCTCGGCATCGTCGGCGAAAGCGAAGGCCCGCCGGCCCGCCTGGCCGGCCACCAGGCGGCCTATTCCGGTGGCCTGGCCGCCAGCACCGCGCTGCTGGCGGCGCTGCGCGCGGGCGGCGAGGAACAGATCGAAATCTCGCTGTTCGACGTGTGCTGCTGGCTGAACTGGAAGGTGGCGGCCAGCGTGGTCGTGCTCGGCACCTCGCCGATGCGCGGCGGCACCCGGGCGGACTGGTACACCGTGCCCTGCAAGGACGGCCATATCGCCCTGGTCTACCAGGAGAAGGACTGGCCGGCGATGCGCGCCATGGTGGCTGATGCGCGCCTGGAGAACACGATCTTCAAGGACCGGCCGGGCCGCCGCGCCAACCGCGCTGCCCTGCTGGAGGTGCTCGGCCCCTGGTTCATGGCGCGCACCCGTGCCGAGATCACCGCCGACGCCCAGCCGCGCCGCATCCCCATCGGCCCCGTGCTGTTCCCGGCCGAGTTGCTGACGGACAAGCAGCACGGCGCCCGTGGCTTCGTCGCGCCGGATGGCATGCCGGTGCTGCCGCTGAGCTGGAACGGCGCCCGCGTGCAGCCGGACCCTGGCGCCACCGCCGCCCCGCCGCCAGCCGCGCCGCGGGAGAAGCCGCTCTCGGGCATCAAGGTGGTGGACCTTGGCTGGCTGACTGCCGGTGCTGCCTCCTCGGCCGTGCTGCTGGACCTCGGCGCCCAGGTCATCAAGGTGGAGGGCCCAACTGCGCCCGACCCCTTCCGCAACAACGAGAACTCCAAGCCCGGCGAGCCCTGGTGGGACCAGTCCGCCTGGTTCGCCTTCACCAACCGCGGCAAGCAGAGCGTCTGCATCGACCTGAAGGACGCCCGCGGCCGCGACGCGCTGCTGTGCCTGCTGGGAGACGCCGACGTGCTCGTGGAGAATTACCGCCGCGGCGTGCTGGCCAATTTTGGGCTTTCCGTGGAATTCCTGCGCGAACGCTTCCCGCGCCTGGTCATCGCCAGCATCTCCAGCCAGGGCGAAACCGGGCCGGAGCGCGACATGACCAGCTTCGGCAGCACGCTTGAAGCGACCGGCGGCCTGGCCTCCATGACCGGCAGCGGCGAGGCCCCGGTCATCAGCGGGCGGGACGTGAACTATCCGGACCAGGTGGTCTGCCTGTTCGCTTCCGGCGCCATGGTGGCCGCGCTGCTGGAACGCGACCGCACCGGCCAGGGCGCGCATCTCGATCTCTCCCAGCGGGAGCTCACCAGCTTCCTGCTGGGCGAGGAGTTGCTGGTGGCAGCGGCAGGCGCCCCCTCCGCCCGGCGTGGCAATGCCGACCCGCTTTCCCCCAGCGACCGCGTGGTGGCGGATGGCGCCGGCTGGCGTGCCGAATGGGCCGGCGGCAGCGCCCCGGTGCGGGACGGCTACGCGCTGGCCGAGGCGCCGGAGTTCCAGGCCGGCACCGCCGTGCTGCGGGCGCCCGATGGCAAACCTGCCAAGGGCATCCCGTTCCGCTTCACCCGCCGGCCGCTGGCGATCACGGATAGCTGCCACACGTTGGGCGCCGACAACGCCGCGGTGCTGGCGGCGCATGGCTTCGCCGCCGCCGATATCGCCGCGCTGGAAGCCGCCGGCGTGCTGGCCACCCAACCGCGCGGCAAGCGCCACGAATAGCGCGCCGCGAGCCCTTCAACGCGCAGCAAGCGCGACGCAGAACGAGGAAACCGCCATGATCCGCCGCCGCAGCCTGCTCGCCGCCCCTGCCTTGATCGCTGCCCCCGCGGCCCGGGCCGCGGGCTACCCGGACCGGCCGCTGCGCCTCATCGTGCCCTTCCCGCCCGGTGGCGGCACCGACAACCTGGGCCGCCTGGTGGCCAAGGCGCTGGGCGACCGGCTGGGGCAGACGGTGGTGGTGGAAAATCGCGGCGGCGCCGGCGGCAATATCGGCGTGGCCATGGCGGCACAGGCGACACCGGATGGCTATACCGTGCTGTTCAACGGCAATGGCATGGCCATCAGCCGGGAGTTGTTCAAGAATCCCGGCTTCAACTGGGATACCGACTTCACCTGGGTAGCCCGCACCGCCAGCACGCCCATTCTGCTGGTGGTGAATGAACACGTGCCGGCGCGGACGCTGCGCGATTTCATCGCCTATGCCCGTGCCAATCCCGGCCGGCTGAACCATGGCACCGCCGGCGCCGGCACGCCCTTCCACCTCGGCGGGGAGTTGTTCAACGAAATGGCCGGCACCCGGATTGTCCATGTGCCGTACCGCGGCACCGGGCCTTCCGTCGCGGGGCTGCTGGGCAATGAGGTGCAGTGCATGTTCGCCTCCTCCACCGGCGTGGATGGGCTGATCCGCGACGGCAAGCTGTTTCCGCTGGCCAACCTGGCGGGCAAGCGGGCGCGCGGCTGGCCGCAACTGCCCAGCATCGCCGAGGAACTGCCCGGCTACGCCGCTGAACTCTGGTTCGTGTTGGGCGTGCCGCGCCGAACGCCGGAGGAGGTGGTCCTGCGGCTGGAAGCTGCAACGCGCGAGATGATGGCGGACCCCGTCTTCGTCCGGCTCTGCGAAGCCCGCGGGCTCGACCCGGAATTCCTCGACAGCGCCGGCGCCACCCGTGCGCTGGAAGCCGACCACGCGCGTTGGGCGCCGATCATCCCGCGTGCCGGGATTACGCCGGAATGATCCGCGCAGCTTTCGCCTTGCTGCTGCTGGCCCTGCCCGCGCAGGCGGAGTTTCCGGACCGGCCGTTCCGGCTCATCGTCGGCTATGCGCCGGGTGGCTCCACCGACATCATCGCC
This sequence comes from uncultured Rhodospirillales bacterium, assembly GCA_903835235.1. Lineage (GTDB taxonomy): Bacteria > Pseudomonadota > Alphaproteobacteria > Acetobacterales > Acetobacteraceae > CAIMOR01. The sequence continues at coordinate 380,336 of CAILMF010000054.1, read as the reverse complement.
CGCACGGTCGCGGATGGCATCGGCCAGCGGTTGGGTCAGCAGGTGGTGGTGGAGAATCGCGGCGGCGCCGGTGGCGTGCCGGCCGCCGCCGTCGCGGTGCAGAACGAGGCGGATGGCTACACGCTGGTGCTGCATACCCAGGGGCTGAACCAGGCCGCCGCCGTCGGCACCCGCATGCCCTTCCACCCCGTGGATGCCTGGGCGCCGATCGGCCTGGCCGCCACCGGCGCAAATGCGCTGATGATCCACCCCTCCATCCCCGCGCGCAGCATGCGGGAGTTGCAGGCCTGGGTGCGCGCTTCCGGCCAGCCGCTGCGGTTTGGTACGCCGGGCATCGGGCTGTCCTCCGCCGTCTTCGCCCAGGGCATGGAGGTGGAGATGGAGGAGATCCGCTATCGCGGCACCTCGGCCGCCCTGGCGGACCTGCTGGCCGGGCGGGTGCACGCCTACACCATCGCGCTGGCGGGGGTGTTGCCCTACGTCCAGTCCGGCCAACTCAGGGCGCTGGCCATCGCCGGGCCGCGCCGCAGCCGGGCGATGCCGGAACTGCCGACCACGGCGGAAGCCGGCTTCCCCACGGTCATCATGGTCAGCTGGTTCGGCCTGGTCACGCTGGCCGGCACGCCGCCGGACCGGGTGGCCGCGCTGTTCGGCGCGCTGAACGCCACGCTGGCCGACCCGGTGGCGCGGGAAAAGCTGGAGGCCGCCGGGCTGGATGTTGACCCCAGCGCCTCGCCGGCCCAGTTCGGTGCCATGTACCGTGCCGATTTCGACCGCTGGATGGTCGTCTCGCGCCAGCAGGGATGGACCCGATGATTCGCCTGCTCTTCGCGCTTCTGCTGCTGGCCCAAGGGGGAATGGTATCGGCCCACGCCCAGTTCCCCGACAAGCCGGTGCGCCTGGTGATCCCCTTCACCCCCGGCGGCACCAACGACATCATCGGCCGCCTGGTGACGGAGGGCATGGGACGGCGCCTCGGCCAGAACTTCATCATCGAGAATCGCGGCGGCGCCGGCGGCATGCTGGGCGCCGACATCGTCGCCAAGGCGGCGCCGGATGGCTACACCATCCTGCTCGGCGGCAGCGGCAGCCTGACCATCTCCAGCCTGGTGCACCGCCATGTGCCCTTCGACGTGGCCACGGCCTTCGCGCCCATCGGGCTGATGGCGGTGGGGCCGAACGTGGTGGTGGTGCATCCCTCGGTGCCCGTGCATTCCCTGCGGGAGTTGCAGGCCTTCGCCCGCGCCGCCCGGCCGCCGCTGAGCTATGCCAGCCCCGGCGTCGGCAGCACCGGCCATGCAGCGGGGGTGATGATCCTCCAGGCGCTGGGGGTGGAGATGGAGCACATCCCCTACCGGGGCACCGCGCCGGCGCTGACCGACGTGATGGCCGGGCGCATTCCGGTCTTCACCAACGCGCTGGCGCCGATGCAGCCCTATATCGAGGCCGGCCGCCTGCGCGCCCTGGCCATTGCCGGCACCCGCCGCAGCCCGGCGATGCCGGACCTGCCGACCACGGCCGAGGCCGGCTTCCCACAGATCCAGGCCGCAACCTGGTTCGGCCTGCTGGCCACCGGCGGCAGCCCGCCGGACCGCATTGCCCGGCTGCACGCGGCGCTGAACGCGACCCTGGCCGACCCGGAAGTGCGCCGTAAACTGGAGGAAAGCGGCAGCGAGGTGGAGGCCAGCGACAGCCCGGCCGCCTTCTCCCGCTACTTTGCCGAGGACCGCGCCCGCTGGGCGGCGGTCATCGACCGCGCGGGGATGCGCGGCCAGGAATAGCGCCAGCCGCGCGGTCGCCGACCGGCGAGGCCATGGCTTCCGGCATGGGCCAGATTCAGAACGGAATATCGTCGTCCAGGTCGCCGCCGCCCTTCGGCGCGTCCCACTGGCCGCCGCCCCGCTGGGCGCCGCCGCCGGAGCGCGCCGCGCCGGCAGCCGGGCGTGCCGCGCCGCCGCCATAACCGCCGCTGCGCTCACCGCCGCCGCCGTAGCTGCGCTCGCCGCCCTCCTCGCCGCCGCCGCCGGCCCGGCCGCCGATCAGCGCCAGTTCACCGCGGACCTGCCGCAGCACGATCTCGGTGCTGTACTTCTTGGCGCCGTCCTTGTCGGTCCATTTGCGGGTCTCGATCTGGCCTTCCAGATAGACCTCGCTGCCCTTGCGCAGGTACTTCTCGGCAATCTCGCCCAACTTTTCGTTGAAGATCGCCACCGCGTGCCATTCGGTGCGCTCCTGCATCGCGCCTTCGCGGTCCTTGTAGCGCTCGGAGGTGGCGACCCGCAGGTTCACCACCTTGCCGCCGTTCTGGAAGTTGCGGACCTCGGGGTCTTTCCCGAGGCGCCCGAGGATGATCGCCTTGTTGACGCCGGCCATGTCCTGAAACCTTGTGACTTGCTGTTGCCATCCTAGCTAAGGGAGGCCACTGCTGACAGCCCCTCGCCCAGGGGAGACAGCCGTCACCCCTTCCACAGGGGTGAATATGATGGCACAACCCGAAGAACACAATGCGAACTTCTGCGCCCCCGGGCGCCCCGGAGAGCCTTGCCCGATGGCCGTTCCCCCCGCCGCTGGCCTGATCCGCATCCGCGGCGCCCGCACCCACAACCTGAAGAACATCGACCTGGACCTGCCGCGCGGCACGCTGACGGTCATCACCGGGCTGTCCGGCTCCGGCAAGTCGTCGCTCGCCTTCGACACCATCTATGCCGAGGGCCAGCGCCGCTATGTCGAGTCGCTGAGCGCCTATGCCCGGCAATTCCTGCAGTTGATGCAGAAGCCGGATGTGGACAGCATCGAGGGGCTGAGCCCGGCGATCTCGATCGAGCAGAAGACCACCAGCCACAACCCGCGCTCCACCGTCGGCACTGTCACCGAAATCCACGACTACATGCGGCTGCTGTGGGCGCGCGTCGGCGTGCCCTACTCGCCCGCCACCGGCCTGCCGATCGAGGCGCAGACCGTCTCCCAGATGGTCGACCGCGTGATGGCGATGCCGGAGGGGACCCGCCTGCTGCTGCTGGCCCCCGTGGTGCGCGGCAAGAAGGGCGAATACCGCAAGGAGCTGCTGGACTGGCAGCGCCGCGGCTTCGAGCGGGTCAAGATCAACGGCACGCTGACTCTCATCAGCGAGGCGCCGAAGCTGGACAAGAAGCTGAAGCACGATATCGAGATCGTGGTGGACCGGGTGGTGGTGCGCGACGGCATCGCCCCCCGCCTGGCCGACAGTTTTGAGAGTGCGCTCGGCCTGGCCGATGGCATTGCGTATGCCGAGAACGCGGATACCAACGAACGAACCGTGTTCAGCGCCAAATTCGCCTGCCCGGTCAGCGGCTTCACCATCGAGGAGATCGAGCCGCGGCTGTTCTCCTTCAACAGCCCGCAGGGCGCCTGCCCCACCTGCGACGGCCTGGGCACGCAGAGCTTCTTCGACCCCATGCTGGTGGTGCCGGACGAGATGCGCAGCCTGGCCGAAGGCGCCGTCGCCCCCTGGTCTGGCGCGCAATCGCCCTATTACGACCAGACACTGGAAAGCCTGGCGCGCCACTTCAAGGTCAGCACCAGCACCCCCTGGGGCGAGCTGACCAACATGGCCCGCCGCGCCATCCTGTACGGCACCGGCGAGGAAGTGGTGACGCTGCGCTACAAGGATGGCCTGCGCAGCTACGACGTGAAGAAGCCGTTCGAGGGCGTGCTGCCGAACCTGGAACGGCGCTTCCGCGAAACCGACAATGCCTGGGCGCGGGAGGACCTCTCGCGCTACCAGGCCGAAAAGCCCTGCGATGCCTGCAAGGGCTTCCGCCTGAAGCCGGAAACGCTGAGCGTGAAGGTCGCCGGCAGCCATATCGGCGATGCCAGCAACCTTTCCATCCGCAAGTGCCGCGAATGGTTCGCCGGGGTGATGCCGACGCTGACGCCGCAGCGCGCCGAGATCGCCCGCCGCATCCTGAAGGAGATCGAGGAGCGGCTGCAATTCCTGGTTGATGTCGGGCTGGACTACCTCTCGCTCGGGCGGTCTTCCGCCACGCTGTCGGGCGGCGAATCGCAGCGCATCCGCCTGGCCAGCCAGATCGGGTCAGGGCTGACCGGCGTGCTGTATGTGCTGGACGAACCCAGCATCGGCCTGCACCAGCGCGACAATGAACGCCTGCTGGTCACGCTCCGGCGTCTCAGGGACATCGGCAACACCGTGCTGGTGGTGGAACACGACGAGGATGCCATCCGCAGCGCCGATTGGCTGGTGGATATCGGCCCGGCGGCCGGCGCTGGCGGTGGCCGTATCATCGCCCAAGGCACGCCAGCCGAGGTGGCGGCCAACCCGGCCAGCCTGACCGGCGACTACCTCAGCGGTCGGCGCCGCATTGAGGTGCCGGCCACGCGCCGCAAGGTGGACCCGAAGCGCTGCGTGCGCGTCGTCGGTGCCACCGGCAACAATCTGAAGAACGTGTCTGCCAGTTTCCCGCTGGGCACTTTTACGTGTGTCACCGGCGTCTCCGGCGGCGGCAAGTCCACGCTGGTGATCGAGACGCTGTACAAGGCCGCCGCGCGCCGGCTGATGGGCAGCGGCACGGTGCCGACGACGCATGAGAAGATCGAGGGGCTGGACCAGCTCGACAAGATCATCGACATCGACCAGAGCCCGATCGGGCGCACCCCGCGCAGCAACCCCGCCACCTATACCGGGCTGTTCGCGCCGATCCGCGACTGGTTTTCCGAGCTGCCGGACTCGCGCGCGCGCGGCTACAAGCCGGGCCGCTTCAGCTTCAACGTCAAGGGCGGCCGCTGCGAGGCCTGCCAGGGCGACGGGCTGATAAAAATAGAAATGCACTTCCTGCCGGACGTCTATGTCACCTGCGATAGCTGCAAGGGCAAGCGCTACAACCGCGAGACGCTGGAGGTGAAGTTCCGTGGCAAGTCCATCTCCGACGTACTGGAGATGACGGTGGAAGAAGGCGCCGAGTTCTTCTCGGCGGTGCCGAGCATCCATGAGAAGCTGAAGGTGCTGAAGGAAGTCGGGCTGGGCTACATCCACCTGGGCCAGCAGGCGACCACGCTGAGTGGCGGCGAGGCGCAACGAATAAAACTCTCCAAGGAGCTCAGCCGCCGCGCCACCGGCCGCACCATCTACATCCTGGACGAGCCGACCACCGGCCTGCACTTCGAGGATGTGAAGAAGCTGCTGGCCGTGCTGCACCAGCTGGTGGAGACCGGCAACACCGTGGTCGTCATCGAGCACAACCTGGAAGTCATCAAGACCGCCGACTGGATCCTGGACCTCGGCCCGGAAGGCGGCGATGGCGGTGGGCGGATCGTCGCCGAGGGCACGCCGGAGGATGTGGCGGCGAACCCGGAAAGCCATACCGGCCGCTTCCTGGCGCCGCTGCTGGGCGAACCCGCGGCGGCGCCGGTGAAGAAGAAGCGGCGGGCCTGACCCATTCCTTGACGGCGCGCTTATGGCGCTGCATCGTATTGATACGCAATGAAAGCTGCCGCCATGTTCCGTTCGTTACTGCTGGCTACCGCGCTTGCCGGGTTTGGCGCCGGGCCGGCAAACGCCACCTTGACGAATTTGACCGCCGACGCCTGCCCGAACTGGTCGATGGTCTATTCGCCATCCACGGGGATGAACTGGGCGTTCACGCTGACCAATTCGCGCGCCAACGCAGCCAATCCGCACGGCACGTCCTTCGGCAGCCTGACACTCACCCCCACGTCAGCCGAAAAGATCGACGTCAGCATCTTCCCCACTGCGGGCCAGCCCTGGCTGCTTACGGTTGCGCTCCGGGGTCCCATCACGGTGCCGCCCGCGGTGATTGAGGCGATCAAGGCGCATACGCAGATGAGTGTGAGCCTGTCGATCGATGGCCTCGGCACGGCTACCCAGACGCTCCAGAGCCTTTCGTTCCGCCCGCAGCCGGGCGCGGCCCCCTGCCCCTGATGCGCCGACGCCTGGAGCGATAGCCATTCCGATGGGATGATCGGGCGGAGTTCTTATTGATTCTTCAGTAGGTTATGGGACATGAAATGCGCTCGACAGGGCGCATGGTGCTCCATGGCCGCTTCACCCCGACTGTACGCGGTGAACCGGCTCCAGCTTTTTGCAGGGTCGCATTGTCCGAGGCGCCGAGCATATCCGCTCGCCTTGAACATGCTCTACCCGCTCAGCCCCGCCCAAATCACGGCCAAACGGTCTCCCAGCCCGCGTGAGGCCGGCATCGATGCGCCGCGCACCAGCCTGGAGAGGTCTCGCCGCGCCAGGACCAACGGCAAGGTAGCGGCGGCAAGGCCTGGCGGGCGGGGCGGCGCAGCGGCCAGCCCTTCGCGCGCCAGCATCTGCACCACCGGCAACGCCCTGGCGGGCTCGGCAATCACGTCATGCGGGGTCAGCCCGGCTTCGGCCAGCGCATCCTCCGGCAGCAGGCAGCGGCCCTGCCCCGCCCGCGCCGCCACGCTGCGCAGCACGCCGGCCAGCCCATACAGCGCCCCTGCCCGCTGCACCGCCGCCAGCACGGCGCCCTGCGCCCCCAGCAGCCGCGCCGTGGCCAGCGCCACGCCGCCGGCGCTGCCGCGCAGATACGCGGCAAAGGCCGCCCCCGTCGGGATGCTCTCCTCGGCCTCGGCTTCCCGCGCATCGGCCATGGCCAGCAGGTCTTCCGCCGCCAGCGTGCCTGCGGCCACCAGGGCGTGCAGCGGCGCCGCCACCTCATGCTGGCGGGCGGGGCGGCCCTCGGCGGCGTTCTCCACCACCTCCCGCCACCATTGCAGGCGGATCAGCGCCAGCATCGGCTGGCTGGCAACTTCCCGCGCCCGCGCCAGTTCATGATTGTACGCCAGCAGCGCGAACAGGGCCTCCCGCTGCATCGCCGGTGCGAACAGCGCGCAGAGGAAGCGGTCCGGGTCGTGCTGGCGGACGAAGCTGCCCAGCTGGGACAGGGCTGGCGAAAGCGGCGCTGCATTCATGGCCCGCTTATGCCCGGCCTTGCTTGACCTATCCAGGCACCCCGCCTAGCTGTTGTGCACCAACATCCCCGAGGGAGAGACATCATGGCCTTCAGCCTGCCCGCGCTGCCTTACAGCACCAACGCCCTTGCCGGCCAGAGCATGTGCCAGGAGACCCTGGAACTGCACCACGGCAAGCACCACAACGCCTATGTGACGGCGCTGAACGGCCTGATCGAAGCCAAGGGCCTGGCCGGCAAGTCGCTGGAGCAGATCTGCGCCGAAGCCGGCAAGGCCGGTGCCGATGGCGCCCCGGTGCTGAACCAGGCGGGACAGCACTACAACCACATCCTGTTCTGGCAGGTCATGTCGCCCAGCGGCGGCGGCGACAAGCTGCCGGCCCGCCTGGCCGCGAAGATCGACAGCGACCTGGGCGGCCTGGCTGCCTTCAAGGAAGCCTTCAAGGCGGCCGGCGTCACCCAGTTCGGCTCCGGCTGGGCCTGGCTGATCATCGGCACCGACGGCAAGCTGAAGGTGACCAAGACCGCCAATGGCGCCAACCCGATCAGCACCGGCGAAGGCCAGCCGATCCTGGGCGCCGACGTCTGGGAGCACGCCTATTACCTGGACTTCCGCAATGTGCGCCCGAACTACCTCGACAACTTCCTGAACAAGCTGGTCGACTGGTCGGTGGTCGACAGCCTGCTCGGCTCGGGTGGTCTGAAGAGCGGCCAGGCGGCCTAAGCAGCCCCTCGAACCGGCGCGGGCCCAGGCTCGCACCGGCATGCTGGTTCAGGGGCCGTTGCCTTCGGGCAGCGGCCCCTTTCCGTTTCAACGGGCCTGCTGAAGCGCCGCCCCATGGCGGCATCCTTCAGCGCGCGGCAACCACGCCAACCCGGCCTGGCTGAGAACCCTGCGGCGGAAGCGCGGACTTCCGCCGCTCGGCTCGTCAGGCCTTGGTGTCGTTGGCGACAACCGGCTTCAGAATGTCGGTGATCGTGCCGCGCAGCACGCTCACGCGCACATTCTGCGAGATCTCGACCTCGACCTCGTCGACGCCTTCCTTCACCGTGACGATCTTGCCGATGATGCCGCCGGCGGTCAGCACGCGGTCGCCGCGCTTCAGGCCGGCCATCATCTCGCGGTGTTCCTTCTGCTTCTTCTGCTGCGGGCGAATCAGCAGGAAGTAGAACACGGCGAAGATCAGCAGCAGCGGCGCCAACTGCATGACCATGCCCATGGCACCGCCATCGGCGGACTGGGCGTAGGCGGGGGAGATGAGCATGGCTGGTATTTCCTTGGTTTAGCCGGGTTGCCGGCCTCAGGCGCGGAAACTAGCTTGCGCCCCCTTGCCGTCAATACCAGGACATCACAATGGACCATTCCCTGCAGCCGGTGCTGACGCGAATCGCCGAGGCGCTTGAGCGCCTGGCCCCGCCGCCGGCCGCCGCGCCTTCCCTTTCCGGCGCCGATGCCTTCGTGTGGCACCCCGGCCCGCGCGCCCATCTGGCGCCGGTGGCCAGGGTCTCCCGGGTGGAAATCGACCTGCTCCAGGGCATTGAGCGCCAGCGCGGCCTGCTGCTGGAGAACACGCTGCGCTTCGCCCGCGGGTTGCCGGCCAACAACGTGATGCTGTGGGGCGCCCGCGGCATGGGCAAGTCCAGCCTGGTCAAGGCCGCCCACGCCCAAGCCAATGCAGACGTGCCCGGCGCGCTGGCACTCATAGAAATCCACCGCGAGGACATCCGCACCCTGCCGGACCTGCTGAACCACCTGCGCGCCCAGGACCGCCGCGCCCTGGTGTTCTGCGACGACCTCTCCTTCGAGAAGGAGGACGCCGACTACAAGGCGCTGAAGAGCGTGCTGGATGGCGGCATCGAGGGCCGGCCGGCCAATGTGCTGTTCTACGCCACGTCGAATCGACGCCACCTGATGTCGCGCGACATGATCGAGAATGAGCGCAGCACCGCCATCCACGGCCAGGAGGCGGTGGAGGAGAAGGTTTCCCTCAGTGACCGCTTCGGCCTGTGGATCGGCTTCCACAACTGCGACCAGCCGACCTACTTCGCGATGGTCGAGGGCTATGCGAGGGCGCTGGGCATCGCGATCAGCCAGGACGAGCTGCGGCGTGATGCCAATGAGTGGAGCGTGACCCGCGGTGGCCGCAGCGGCCGCGTGGCCTGGCAGTTCATCCAGGACCTCGCGGGGCGCAATGGGGTGGCGATACCGGCCTGAGCCAGCAAGTGCATGGCGGGTTCAACCCGCCATGCCGTAGCCGAACGCGGCGGGGTCAGGCCGCCATGCCGTAGCCGAACGCGGCGGGGTCAACCCGCCATGCCGTAGCCGGACGCGGCGGGGTCAACCCGCCATGCCGTAGCCGGACGCGGCGGGATCAGCCCCCCATGCCGCAGCCGGACGCGGCGGGATCAGGCCGCCGCGATGCGCCCCAGCCCGCCCATGAACGGCACCAGCACCTCCGGCACCAATATACTGCCATCGGCCTGCTGGTGCGTCTCCATCACGGCGATCAGCGCGCGGCCCACGGCCACGCCGCTGCCGTTCAGCGTATGGGCGAAGATGTTGCCCTTGCCCTCGGCCGGCTTGTAGCGCGCGTTCATCCGCCGCGCCTGGAAGTCCCGGCAGTTGGAGCATGAAGAAATCTCACGCCACATCCCCTGCCCCGGCAGCCAGACCTCCAGGTCGTAGGTGCGGGCGGCGCCGAAGCCGGTATCGCCGGCGCAGAGGAACAGGCGGCGCCAGGTCAGGCCCAGTTCCGTCAGCACGCGCTCGGCGCAGGCGGTCATCCGCTCATGCTCGGCGTCGCTGTCCTGCGGCCGGCATATGCTAACCATTTCCACCTTGTTGAACTGGTGCTGGCGCAGCATGCCCCGCGTGTCGCGCCCGGCGCTGCCGGCCTCGCTGCGGAAGCAGGGGCTGAGCGCGGTGTAGCGCAGCGGCAACGCGGATTCGGCCAGGATCTCGTCGCGCACCAGGTTGGTCAGCGGCACCTCGGCGGTCGGGATCAGGTAGCGGCCGTCCGTGGTCTTGAACAGGTCTTCCTCGAACTTCGGCAACTGCCCGGTGCCATACATGGTGGCGTCGTTCACCAGCAGCGGCACCTGGGTTTCGGTATAGCCGTGCTGGTCGGTGTGCAGGGTCAGCATCCACTGGCCCAGCGCGCGTTCCATGCGGGCCAGGGCGCCCTTCAGCACGGTGAAGCGGGCGCCGGCCAGCTTGGCGGCGTTGGAGAAGTCCATCATGCCCAGCGCTTCGCCCAGTTCGAAGTGCTGGCGTGCGGCGAAGGGCAGCGTGGCCGGCTCCCCATGCTGGTGCAGCACCACGTTGTCGGCCTCGTCGCGGCCCTCGGGCACATCGGCGTCGAGGATATTGGGCAGGGCTTCCAGCAGCCGCAGCTGCGCCTCGTCCGCCGCCTTGGCCTCACCCTCCAGCGCCGCCATATCGTCGCGCAGGCTGGTGGCCTCGGCCTCCAACACACTGGTATCGGCACCGCCGCGCTTGCCCTGGCCAATCTCCTTGGCTAGCGCGTTGCGGCGGGACTGCTTTTCCTGCACCGCAGCCTGGGCGGCGCGGCGGGTGCTGTCCAAGGCCAGCACCTGGTCGCTCAGCGGGGCCAGGCCGCGCCGCGCCATGGCGGCATCGAAGGCGGCGGGCTCGGCCCGCACCAGGCGAATATCGTGCATCTCACAAAAACCCTAGGTCTTGGGCTTCTTCGGGGTCATCCAGATCGCCGCCCAGATCGACAGCTCGTACAGGATGATCATCGGCACGGCCAAGCCGACCTGGCTGATGATATCCGGCGGCGTCAGCACAGCGGCCACCACGAAAATGGCGACGATGGCGTAGCGCCGGCCCTTGCGCAGCGTCTCCACCTGCAGAATGCCCACGCGGCACAGCAGCGTCAGCGCCACCGGCATCTGGAAGGCGAGGCCGAAGGCCAGGATCATCTGCATGACCAGCGACAGGTATTCGCTGACCTTGGCTTCCAGCTGCACCGGAATGCCGCCATCGCCCGGCGAGGTCTCGAAGCTGATGAAGAACTGCCAGGCCAGCGGGAAGATGAAGTAGTAGGCCAGCGCCGCCCCGGCCACGAACAGGAAGGGCGAGGCCACCAGGAACGGCGTGACCGCCTTCTTTTCGCTTTTGTACAGGCCCGGCGCGATGAACAGCCAAAGCTGCGTCGCCCACATCGGGAAGCTGAAGAAGACGGCGCCGAAGAACGCCACCTTCAGGTAGGTGAAGAAGGCCTCGTACAGCGCGGTGAAGATCATGCGGCGCTCGCCGCCGCCCTGCGCCACCAGAATGTCGGCCAGCGGTTGCGCCAGGAAGCCGTAGATCTGGGCCGAGAAATAATAGCAGACGGAGAAGCAGATTGCGAAGGCGCCGACCGACCACAGCAACCGCCGGCGCAACTCCAGCAGGTGGTCGATCAACGGCATCGGCTTGTCGTCGATCGTGTCTTCCGATTCAGGCGGCACGGGCGATACTCAGGCGTTGTGGGTGGGCGCGCCCGAGGGCGGCGTCTGCCCCGGCGGGATGAAGGCAGGCGGTGCCGGCGGTTCGGCGATGGCCGGCGGAGCCTCGGCCACGGGGTGGGCGGTTTCCGGCGGCACGAAGGCAGGCGCGGCGCCGGCCAGGCTGTCCGCCCCGGCCAGGCTGTCGCCGCCATTGTACGCGCCCAGCCCCGCCCCTGGCGTGGTGTCGCCATAGCTGGTGTGCGGGTGGTCGCGCAGCGGGTCGTCCGCGAAGGATTTCCGCAGCGTGCCGTCGCCGTCCACCGTCTTCTCGAAAGTGTCACGGACGTTGAAGTTGCGGATTTCGTTCAGCGAATCCCGCACCTCGTGCAGGTTCGCTTCGCGCACAAGCTCGTCGGCCTGGCCGCGAAACTCGCCGGCCATCTGGCGCGCCTTGCGCACCATGCGGGCAACGCCCCGCACCGCATCGGGCAGGTCCTTGGGCCCGATGACGACGACCGCCACGACGGCGATCAATGCAATTTCAGACCAGGCGAGGTCGAACATTCCGTCCCCAATGGGAGAAGCCGCCGCAGCGGCAAGGCGAATGGGTTAGCAGGAAGGCGCCGCCTCAACAATGTGGGGATACCGAGAAGGTTTTTCAGGCCGCCTCGGCGGCGTCTTTATCCGTAGCGGCAACGGCGCGCAGCAGGGGGCCTGGTTCGTTCACCAATTCCTCCTTGCGTGGCAGGTCCTGCAGGGATTTCAGGCTGAACTGCTCCAGGAAGCGCGGCGTGGTGCCCCACAGGCTGGGCCGGCCCGGCACCTCCTTGCGGCCGCGCGGGGCGACCAAGCCCATTTCCAGCAGGGCCTCCAAGGTTTGCTGAGACAGGCTGGCGCCGCGGATTTCCTCCACCTCGGCCCGGGTAACCGGCTGGTGGTAGGCAATGATCGCCAGGGTTTCCATGGCCACGCGCGGCAGCCGGCGCGGCACCTCCACCACGCGGGTCAGCGCCGGAGCAAGCTCAGGCGCGGTCCGAAACGCGAAGCCGCCGGCCACCTCCACGCATTGCGCCGGGCGGTCGGCGCTGCGGGCCACCAGCGCGGTCAGCACCGCCTGGGCGGAAAGCCCCTCGGGCAGCACCTGTTGCAGCCGGGCCGCAGTCACCGGCCGATCGCTGGCAAAAATCAACGCCTCGGCCAGGCGCAGCCCATGCTCAAAGGCGGCAGGGTCGGCCGGGATCAGGTCCGGCGGCGCCAGCGCATGCGCCGGCATGGGGCTGGGCGCTGCCATGGGCGCCTCGGCCCAGTCCAGCATATCCTCGGCGGTGAAATCCTCAGGCGGCATGTGCCGTCCCCTCCCCGGCCCGGCGCAGCAGGATCGGCCCGAAGGCGCGGTCCTGGCGCAGCTCGATGGCGCCGCCACGGGCGGTTTCCAGCGCCGCGATCAGCGTGGCGGCCACGGCGGCGCGCTGCTCAATGGGGTCGAACACCCCCTCCGGCAGGAAGCTCAGCAGCACTTCCCAGCCCGGCAGCTTGCCGACCAGCCGGGAAAGCCGCTCCACCGCTTCCTGCACCGTCCACAGCTTGCGGTGCTTGGGCACATAGGGGCGCTGTGCCAGGGCACGGCGACGGGCGCCGGCATAGGCCTGCAGCAGGCTGGAAAGATCGGCGGAAATCCCGCTGCGGTCCTCGACCTTCAGGCTCTCGGCGGCGCCGCGGGCAAAGCTCTCACGCCCCAGCTGCGGCCGGGCGCCGAGCCAGGCGGCGGCGGCGCGCATCTGTTCCAGCACCACCAGCCGGTCGGTCAGCGCCATGGCCAGGGCTTCGGCGTCTTCCTCCGGCGTGGCTTCCTCGGGCACCAGCAGGCGGGACTTCAGCCAGGCCAGCCAGGCCGCCATCACCAGCCAGTCAGCCGCAAGCTCCAGCCGAATCCGCCGGGCGCCCTCGACCACCGCCAGGAATTGATCGACCAGCGCCAGGATGGAGATCTGCCGGATCTCTACTTTCTGCGCCCGCGCCAGTTCCAACAGCAGTTCCAGCGGGCCTTCAAAGCCCTGGAGGTGCAGGACGAGGGCTGGGTCGGCCTCGCGGGTCGGTTCAGACATTGCCGGAGGCCCAGAGCACCGCCTGGAACGCGGCCGAGACCACATGCCGCAGCGCCCAGCCCACGGGGTCTACCCCCGGCACCACGCGGGGCAGGATGAAGACGCCAAGCAGCACGATCAGAATGCCCCAGCGCTCCAGTTGCATGAAGCGCCAGGCCAAGGGGGCCGGCAGCACGCCGGCCATGATGCGTCCGCCATCCAGGGGGGGAATGGGCAGCAGGTTGAACATCCCAAGCACAAGGTTGGCCAGGATCGACAGGCCGATGAAGCGATAGACCCACGCCACCGAGTCGGGCGAGAGCCATCCGTCCAGCGCCCCCGCCGGGTGGGCCAGCAGGCCACTGGCCCAGGCCAGGAAGAAGTTCATCAGCGGCCCCGCCGCCGCCACCAGCGCCATGCCCAGGCGTGCGCTGCGCCTGGGGGAGCGCCACAGCAGCATGGCGTTCACCGGCACCGGCTTGGCCCAGCCGAACATGAACTCGATCCGCCCCAGCGTCAGCAACTGCCCCACCACCAGCACCGCCGGCAGCAGGATGGTGCCCACCGGGTCGATATGGCGGATCGGGTTCAGGCTCAGCCGGCCGGCCTGCTTGGCGGTTGGGTCGCCCAACCACAGGGCGGCGTAGCCATGCGCGGCTTCATGCAGGGTGATGGCCAAAATGGAGGCAAGCGCCGCCGCCAGGAACTCGGGCAGCCAGGTCACGCGGCTGCGGCCAGTTCAGCGTCGCGCAGGGCCAACAAGGCGGCGGCATCCAGCGGCTGCGGCCGAGCGGCGGCGCGGGCCTGCGCCAGGCGGGCGGCAGCGCGGTCGGACAGCACGGGGCAGCCGGCCAGCGCGTCGGCGGTTTCCGCCAGCACGCCGGTGCAGTGCAGCACCACGTCGCAGCCGGCAGCGATGGACTGCGCCGCCAGCGCGCCCGGCTGGCCGCGCAGCGCCTGCATCGCCAGGTCGTCGCTGACCAGCACCCCGTCGAAGCCGATCTCGCCGCGGATGATGCCGCTGATGACGCTGGGCGAAAGCGTCGCCGGCAATACGGCATCCAACGCTTCGTAGAGGATATGGGCCGTCATCGCCCAGGCGCCGCTGGCCGCCAGCGCGGCGAAGGGCGCCAGGTCCGCGGCCAGCTCGGCGCGGCTGGCGCTGACCCGGGGCAGGTCCAGGTGGCTGTCCACCATGGCGCGGCCATGGCCTGGGATGTGCTTGACCACGGGGATGCAGCCGGCGCTGTGCAGCCCACGCACCCAGGCGGCGCCCAGCCGGGCAACCTCGGCCGGCTCGGCGCTGAAGGCGCGGTCACCGATGACGCCATGCGCGCCCGGCAGGCGCAGGTCCAGCACCGGGGCGCAGACCACGTCGAAGCCGGCATCGCGGCAGGTCAGGCCGAGCAGCGCGGCATTGGCCTCGGCGGCCGGCGCGGACAGGTTCTCGAAGGTGCTGGCGGGCGGGAAGACCGGCCAGTGCGGCGGCCGCAGCCGGGCGACGCGGCCGCCTTCCTGGTCCACCAGGATCGGCGCCTCGGCTCCCAGCAGGTCGCGCAGGCTGGCGTTCAGCGCCCTCACCTGCTCTGGCGTGGCGACATTGCGGGCAAACAGGATGGCGCCGAGCGGCGGGGTGGCACGGAACAGCGCCATTTCGTCAGCGGTCAGTACGGTGCCGGCGACACCGACGATGGCGGCGCGCGGCGCGCTCATCAGGGCGAAACGGCCACGCAATTGCCGCCCTTGGCCTTGACCGCATCGCACAGGGCGCGGGCCGCCGCCACATCCGCCAGGCCACCCACGCGCAGGCGCCAGAGGGTCGGCTGGTTCTCCCGCTTCAGTTCGGTGATGACCGGATGGCGGCTGGCCAGCTCAGGCACCTTGCGTACCGCGCTTTCCCAGGCGCTGCGGGCCGAAGCCTCGGAGTTAAGGGCGCCGAGCTGAACCTGCCAACGGCCGGCGGGAGCCGCCGGCGTCGCGGCCGGGCGTGCCGGCGCGGCTGGCCGGGCGGCCTGGGGCGCGACGGCCAGTTGCTGCTGCTGAGCCTGCGGGGCGGGCGCCGGTTCCGGCCGCGGCTGGGTGGCGGCCTGCTGCTGCTGGCGCAGCAACTGCATCTGCGGCGCTTCCGGCCCAGGGGCGACCCGCCCGGGCGTCAACACCTGTTCCTGCCGGCGCTCGCCGGGGCGGTCGAAGATTGTCTCGTCCTGGTTCGGCACCACCATGCCACCGGGGGCGGCAGGGCGGACCTTCAGCGGCGTCGTCTCGGCTTCCACCACCGGCACGGCGCGCGGCCCCAGCTTGCTGACGCCCCAGCCCAGCAGGCCCAGCGCCACAATGCCGGCCAGCAGCGAACCCGCCACGACAAGCATGCGCCGCGACACCGCGGGAGACTCGGATTGCGAACGCCAGGACGGCAGCGGCATGTCGCTCATGGTACTTCCCCCGGGCGGGATCAGCGCATTTCCTGCACCGCCTCCACGCCCATCACCTGCAAGCCGGACCGGATGACGGTGGCCGTGGCGGCAACCAGCGCAAGCCGCGCCCGGGTCGCCTCCGGCTCGTCATCCCGAATGAAACGCAGGGTCGCGTCCTCGCGCCCCTTGTTCCACAGTACATGAAAGTCGCCCGCCAAGTCATGGAGAAAAAACGCGATCCGGTGAGGTTCGCGGGCCAGGGCGGCGGCTTCCACCGTGCGCGGCCAGGTGGCGATGCGGCGGATCAGCGCCAATTCCGCCGGGTCGGTCAGGGCTTCCAGCGGGGAGCTGGCCAGGTCCGCGGGTTCCCCGGCGCTGCGCAGCACGGAACGGCAGCGGGCATGGGCGTATTGCACGTAGAAGGCCGGGTTCTCGCGGGATTGTTCCACCGCGCGGTCCAGGTCGAAATCCATCTGCGCGTCGGCCTTGCGGGTCAGCATGGTGAAGCGCACCGCATCGCGCGCCGCCGACTGGCTGCCGGTCATCTCCGCCAGGTCGTCCAGCAGGTCCCGCAGGGTCACGAAGGTGCCGGCGCGCTTGCTCATCCGCACCGGCTCGCCGTTCCGCATGACGCGGACGATCTGGCACAGCACCACATCCAGCGGCACGGCGCCGCCGGACAGCGCCTTCACCGCCGCCTGCATGCGCTTCACATAGCCGCCATGGTCGGCGCCCCACACGTCGATCAGCAGCGCCTCGCCGCGGGCGATCTTGTCGGCGTGGCAGGCGATGTCGTTGGCGAAGTAGGTGTTGCTGCCGTCGCTCTTGCGCAGCGGGCGGTCCACGTCGTCGCCGAACTGGGTGGAGCGGAACAGGGTCTGCTCGCGGGCTTCCCAGTCGTCCGGCGTCTTGCCCTTGGGCGGCTCCAGCACGCCTTCATAGACCAGGCCCTTGTCGCTGAGCGTGGCGATGGCGGTGCTGACCGCCTGCGCCTGCACCAGGGCGAGTTCCGAGGTGAAGACGTCCTGCTGCACACCCAGCGCGGCCAGGTCGGCGCGGATATCGACCATCATCATCGCCACCGTGGTGGCCTGGATTTCCGCCAGGACGGCGGCGCCCGGCTGGCCATCGGCGCCCGGGACCAGCGCCGTGCCGCGCTGCGCCACCAGGGCTTGCCCCACCGGCACCAGGTAGTCGCCGCCATATTGCAGGGTGGTCGCGAAGGCGCGCTCGAAATCCTCCCGCTCCCGCGGCGAAGCAGCGAAATCGCGCAGGTTGGCTGGGCCGGCGGCGGCCAGCGCGGCGCCTTCCGGCGTGGCCAGCAGCGCCTGCAAATACCGCCAGTAGCTGGCCCAGGCCAGCGCCTGCACCTGCGCGCCGGCGTCGTTGATGTAGTATTCCTTGGTCACGGCATAGCCGGCCTTGGCCAGCAGGTTCGCCAGCGCATCCCCCACCACCGCGCCGCGGCAATGGCCGACATGCATCGGCCCAGTCGGGTTGGCCGAGACGTATTCCAGGTTCACCTTCAGCCCGCCGCCCAGCGTGCTGTCGCCATAGGCTTCGCCGGCCGCCAGCACGCTGGCGACCTGGGCGCGGACAAAGCCTTCCTCCAGCCGCAGGTTGACGAAGCCGGGGCCGGCCGGCGCCGCTTCCGCCACTTCCGGCAGGGCGGCCAGGCGCTCGGCCAACTGCGCCGCCAGCTTTGGGGGAGGCAACTTGGCCAGCTTGGCCACCACCATGGCGGCGTTGGTGGCCATGTCGCCATGGCTGGCGTCGCGCGGCGGCTCCATCTGCACGCGCGCGAAACTGTCGGCGGGCAGCTCGGGCAGCAATTCCGCCAGGATGCCGACGGTGCGGGCGCGCAGCGTGGCGAAGATGTCGTGGGTGCTCATGATGGCCAGGGGTTTAGCCGGTCGCGCCCCGGCTTCCTACCCCGGTGCCTGCTGCATCGGTCATGCCGCCCCGGTGCCTGCGGCACCGGACACGCTACCCCGGCACGTTTGGGTCGGTCAGCCGCTTGTGTTCCTCCAGCGCATAGCGGTCGGTCATGCCGGCGATGTAGTCGCAGACCAACCGGGCGCATTCGGCGCTGCCCGGCTCCCCGGCGCGGCGGCGCCATTCATCCGGCAGCATCTGCGGCCCGCCATGCAGCAGCTGGAACAGCAACTGGCTCACCCGCTTGGACTTCTGGATCTGCCGGTTGACCCGCCAATGCCGGTACATCCGCTCGAACAGGAAGCCGCGAATCGCCTGGTTCGCCTCCTGCATCCTGGCCGAGAACACCACCATCGGGCCGCTGGCGGCGCGGATGTCATCGGCGCTGCGCGGGTTCAGTGCCCCGATCCGGCGCTCGGCCTCGTCCACCACGTCCTGCACCATGCGATTGATCACGCGGCGCACCGTCTCGCTGATCAGGCGTTCCCGCCCCATGCCGGGGTGGTGGGCCTGCGCCTCCTCGAAGCACTCGCCGATCAAGGGCAGCGTCGCCGCTTCCTCCAGCGTGAACAGCCGGGCGCGGACGCCGTCGTCCAGGTCGTGGTTGTTGTAGGCGATGTCATCGGAAATCGCGGCCACCTGGGCCTCGGCGCTGGCATGGGTGGTCAGCTCCAGCGGGTGGCGGCGGTCGTATTCGACAATATAGGGGCTGGGGCGGCGCAGCGGGCCGTTGTGCTTGGCCAGGCCCTCCAGCGTCTCCCAGGTCAGGTTCAGCCCGTCGAAGGCGGCATAGCGCGTCTCCAGCTGGGTCACCACCTTGAGCGACTGCGCATTGTGGTCGAAGCCGCCATAGGGGCGCATCTGCGCGTCCAACGCCTCCTCCCCGGCGTGGCCGAAGGGCGGGTGCCCCAGGTCATGCGCCAGCGCCAGCGCCTCGGCCAGGTCCTCGTCTAGCCGCAGCCGGCGGGCGATGGAGCGCGCGATCTGCGCCACCTCGATGGAATGGGTCAGCCGGGTGCGGAAATAATCGCCCTCATGGAAGACGAAGACCTGGGTCTTGTATTGCAGCCGGCGGAAGGCCGCGGCGTGGATGATGCGGTCGCGGTCCCGCTGGTACGGGCTGCGGGCGTCGCCGCCGGGTTCCGGATGCAGCCGGCCGCGGGAGGTGGAGGGGCTGACCGCCCAAGGCGCAAGCGCTTCGCTGGACATGCGCCGGCCTAGCACGCCAGCCGTGACGGTTGGAAGCCGCGCCCGCTGCGCCTATCTTGTTGGCCAGGGATCGACGCGTCGCTCCTGCCCTCGACCGGGCAGGGGCTGCGCGGCTTTCCGAAGAACCCGTCTCAGGCGTTCTCGCGCCAGGAGTACCGCCGATGTCCGAAGCCGCCACCATTGCCTTCCGCGTCACCCCCCGCGCTGCCGAGCAGGTGGCCGAGATTGCCGCCCGCGAAGGCAAGCCCGCCGCCGGCCTGCGCGTGGCGGTGGATGCCGGCGGCTGTTCCGGCTTCCAGTACCGCTTCGCGCTGGAGGATACCGCAGCCGAGGACGACCTGGTGATCGACGCCGGCGCGGCCAGGGTCTTCGTCGACCAGGTCTCGCTGGACCTGCTGGCGGGCAGCGAGCTGGATTGGAACGAGGCGCTGATCGGCGCGCATTTCACCGTGAAGAACCCGCAGGCGGTCAGCGGCTGCGGCTGCGGCGCGAGCTTCGCCGTCGCGTGAGGCTGGCCACCTTCAACGTCAATTCCGTCCGCAAGCGCAGCGCGCATGTGCTGCGCTTTCTGGAACGCCACCAGCCGGACTACCTGTTCCTGCAGGAAACCCGCTGCAAGGCCGAGGAATTCCCCGCCGCGGAGTTCGCCACCAGCGGCTACCGGCTGCACGTGGTCGGCCAGCATGGCGGCCGCAACGGCGTCGCGATCCTGGCCAAACACCCCTTCGAGGTGACCGAGGAAGCCCTGCCCGGCGAGGCCGCGGACGACCATGCCCGCTTCATCGGCGTGCGGGCCGAGGGCATGGCGCTGGCGGGCATCTACCTGCCCAACGGCAATTCCGGCGGCGCCGAAGGCTTCCAGTACAAGCTGCGCTGGATGGACCGCCTGGTGGACTGGACCGCCGAGCGGCTGGAGCATTTCCAGCCCACCGCCGTGCTGGGCGACTGGAATGTCTGCCCGACCGATGCCGACCTGGCCCCGGGCGCCCTGCCCATCACCGACGCCCTGGTACGCCCCGAAAGCCGCGCCCGCTTCCGCGCGCTGTGCCACCTCGGCATGACCGATGCGCTGGCGGCGCTGCATCCGGCCGACGCGCCCTACACCTATTGGGACTATGGCGCCGCCTTCAACGCCAATCGCGGCCTGCGAATCGACCACATCCTGCTTTCGGCGGAACTGGCGGAGCGGCTGGTGGGCTGCGGCGTGGATACCGAGGCGCGGGCCGAGGACCAGCCCAGCGACCACGCCCCGGTATGGTGCGACCTGCGGTAGCGCTTCGCGCGGCGCTACCGCATCACCTGAACCGGTCAGCCAACCGCACCTTTATGGTCGGCGCCGGCGGCACCCTCTACCAGTGGCGATAGCCCCAGCCGCCATAGTGCGGCCGGTAGGCCGGGGCGTAGTAGCGCGGCGCGTAGTAGCCATAGGGGCGCGGCGGCGCCGGGGCCACATAGCACCCGGCCAGCGTGGTCAGGGCAATGCCCAGGGCGGCGAGACGGGCGAGCATGGTGGTTCCTCCTGCTGGGTGGGTCCCGGCATCCGCGGGGGGCGGGGTGCCAGGCCGGTAACGCTATGGCCACAATAGAGCATGTTTCGGCTAACGGCAGGCGTCGGCACCCGGTGAAACTACGGAAAGACAGCGTGACGCGCCGGTTACGCCGGCCTTGTTGCCGCCACGCCGCCGCCCGCTTCCGCCTTCAGATGTCGGCGTAGCAATGGGTTTCCGCCGCCGCACCTGGCTGGGTGACGGCGCCCAGATAGGCGGGACCCACGGTCTGCGCGTACTTCCATAGCGCGCCGGAATTGTAGTCTGTCCGCCGCGGCTGCCAGGCGGCGCGGCGGGCCGCCCATTCGGCATCGCTCAGCTGCGCGTCGATGGTGCCGGCGCCAGCATCGATGACGATGCGGTCGCCATTGCGCAGCAGCGCGATGGGCCCGCCCACGGCGGCTTCCGGCCCGACATGGCCGATGCAGAAGCCGCGCGTCGCGCCGCTGAACCGCCCATCGGTGATCAGCGCGACGCTTTCCCCCATGCCCTGGCCGTAGATGGCGCTGGTGGTGGAAAGCATCTCCCGCATGCCCGGCCCGCCCTTGGGGCCTTCATAGCGGATGATGATGACGTCGCCGGCCTTGTAGGCGCGGGCATCCACGGCGGCAAAGGCTTCCTCCTCGCTGTCGAAGCAGAGCGCGGTGCCCTCGAACCGCAGGGAATGCAGCCCGGCGATCTTCACGAGCGCGCCCTCCGGCGCCAGGTTGCCGCCCAGCCCGACCACGCCACCGATGGCGGTCATCGGGTTGCTGACCGGGCGCACCACGTCCTGGTCTTTCGGGAAGACGATGTCTGCGTGGTTCTCGGCCAGCGTCCGGCCGGTGACGGTCATGCAGTCGCCATGCAGCAAGCCGCCATCCAGCAGCGCCTTGATGATGACCGGCACGCCGCCGACCTTGTGGACATCGGCCGCCACATAGCGCCCGCCGGGCTTCAGGTCCGCGATCAGCGGCGTGCGGCGCATGATCTCCGCCACGTCCTGCAGGGTGAAGCGGATGCCCGCCTCATGCGCCATGGCCGGCAGGTGCAGCGCGGCATTGGTGGAACCGCCGGTGGCGCCGACGATGACGGCGGCATTCTCCAGCGCCTTCCGGGTGACGATGTCGCGCGGGCGCAGGTTGCGGCGCAGCAGTTCCACCACCGCCTTGCCGGATTCCACCGCCCAATGGTCGCGGGCGTGGTCCGGCGCCGGGGCGCCGGCGGAATGCGGCAGGGCCAGGCCAATGACCTCGGAGATGCAGGCCATGGTGTTGGCGGTGTACTGGCCGCCGCAGGCGCCCTCCCCGGGGCAGGCCAGGCTTTCCAACTCGGCCAGCTCAGCGTCCGACATCTCACCGGTGGCGTGCTTGCCCACCGCCTCGAACACGTCGATGACCGTGACGTCCTTGCCGTGGAAATGGCCGGGCATGATCGAGCCGCCATACATGAAGACGCTGGGCACGTTCAGTCGCAGCATCGCCATCATCATGCCCGGCAGGGACTTGTCGCAGCCGGCCAGGCCGACCAGCGCGTCATAGCAATGGCCGCGCATGGTCAGTTCGACCGAATCGGCGATGACCTCGCGCGAGACCAGCGAGGACTTCATGCCCTGGTGGCCCATGGCGATGCCATCCGTCACCGTGATGGTGGTGAACTCCCGCGGGCTGGCGCCGGCTTCCTTGACGCCGCGCTTGGCAGACTGCGCCTGTCTGGACAGCGCGGTGTTGCAGGGCGCCGCCTCGTTCCAGCAGGTGGCCACGCCGACCAGCGGGGCGGCGATCTCCTCCGCCGTCATGCCCATGGCGTAGTAGTAGCTGCGATGCGGCGCACGCTCTGGCCCGACCGAGACGTGGCGGCTGGGCAGGCGGGACTTGTCCCAGGTGGTCATGGCGTGCGCTCCCTCGGGTGGTTTCGAGGAATGTTGGCGCATCCGGCGGGCAGGGCAAGGCGCCCTGCCCTTTTTGCCGCCGCGTTACCCGCCGATGCGGGCGATGGCGGCGTCCAGCCGGGCCATCTCGGCCTGGAAGCTGGCCAGGCGCTCCTGGTTCTCCTCCACCACCTCGGGCTTGGCGCGGCTGACGAAGTCCGCGTTGGACAGCTTGGCCTGGACCTTCGCGGCTTCGGCTTCAGCGGTGGCGCGGGCCTTGGCCAGGCGGGCGCGTTCGGCGCCGAGGTCGATGTGGCCGCGCAGATCCATGCTGAACGGCACACCGCCGACGCTGAACGCGACCAGCCCGGCGGCGTCGTCTTCGGTTGGCGCCTCGCCCTGCTGGGCGCTGATCGTGGAAAGCCGGGCATAGCGCAGCAGCGCTTCCTGGTGGCCCGCCTGCCATTGCACCGCCAGCGCCTGCATTGCGGGTTCGCCGCCCGGCAGCCCCACCACAGCCGGCTTCGCCGCCACCGGCACGCCGAGTTCGGAGCGCACGGAGCGGACTTCGGTGATGAACTGCACCACCCAGTCCAACTCGGCTCGCGCCTCTTCCGCCCCTGGCACGGCCACCGCGACCGGCCAGCTTTCGCCGATCAAGCTGCATTCGGCGCCATAGCCGAAGCGGTCCCACAACTCCTCGGTCACATAGGGCATGGCCGGGTGCAGCAGCCGCAGGATGGTGCCCAGCACGTGCTGCGCCACGCCGCGGATTTCTTCCTTCTCCGCCCCGTCCAGCCCCATGAAGACCGGCTTGGCGAACTCCAGGAACCAGTCGCAGAAGCTGCCCCAGGTGAAGCGGTAGCAGGCCGCCGCGTATTCATCGAAGCGATACGCCTCCAGCGCCGCCGTCGCCTCCGCGGTGGCCTTGTTGGCGGCGTCCAGCAGCCAGCGTGACAGCGGCAGGGCCACGCTGCCCGGGTCGAAGTCCGCCCGCGGCGCAATGCCGTTCATCTCGCAGAAGCGCGCCGCGTTCCACAGCTTGGTGCCGAAGCTGCGATGGTCCTCCACCCGCTTCCGCCCCAGCTTGATGTCCCGCCCCGGCCCGGCCAGCGAACAGATGGTGAAGCGCAGCGCGTCGGCGCCATAGGCGTCGATCAGTTCCAGCGGGTCGATGACGTTGCCCTTGGACTTCGACATCTTCTGGCCCTTCTCGTCGCGGACCAGGCCATGGATGTAGACGGTGTGGAACGGCACCTCGCCCATGAAGTGGCAGCCCATCATCATCATCCGGGCCACCCAGAAGAAGATGATGTCGAAGCCGGTCACCAGCACGTCACCGGGATAGTAGCGCGCCACTTCCGGCACCTTGTCCGGCCAGCCCAGCGTGCTGAACGGCCACAGCGCGCTGCTGAACCAAGTGTCCAGCACGTCGGGGTCGCGCTGCAGGGTCACGCCCTCGCCCAGCTTGGCGCGGGCCTGGGCCAGCGCCTCTTCCTCGGTACGGGCGACGAAGATTTCGCCATTTGGCGCGTACCAGGCGGGGATCTGGTGGCCCCACCACAGCTGGCGGGAAATGCACCAGGGCTGGATGTCGCGCATCCAACTGAAGAAGGTGTTCTCCCACTGCTTCGGCACGAACTGGGTCTTGCCGGTCTCCACCGCCTCGATGGCCGGTTTTGCGAGAGTCGCGGCATCCGCGTACCACTGCCAGGTCAGCCGCGGCTCGATCGGCACGCCGCCACGGTCGCCATGCGGCACCTGGTTGGTGTGCGGCTCGATCTTTTCGAGCAGCTCCATTTCTTCCAGCCGGGCGATGATGGCGCGGCGCGCGGCAAAGCGGTCCTGGCCCTCAAGCCCGCGCACGAAGTCGAGGTCGCTGATCCCCTCGGCCTCGGCCAGGTCGATTTCGGCCAGGGTGACGCGCGCCTCGGCGTCCAGCACGCTCGGCATGGCCAGGTTGTGCCGCTTGCCGACGTTGAAGTCGTTGAAGTCATGCGCCGGGGTGATCTTCACCGCGCCGCTGCCCTTCTCCGGGTCGGAATACTCATCCGCCACGATGAGAATGCGCCGCCCGGTCAGTGGCAGCACCACGTGGCGCCCGACCAGGTGGGTGTACCGCGCATCCTCCGGATGCACCGCCACGGCGGTATCGCCCAACATCGTCTCCGGCCGGGTCGTCGCCACCACGATATGCTCGCCGGGCAGCCCCTCCACCGGATAGCGCAGGTACCACAGGCTGCCCTTCATCTCCTTGTTCTCGACCTCAAGGTCGGAGATGGCGGTCAGCAGCTTGGGGTCCCAGTTCACCAGGCGGCGGTCGCGATAGATCAGCCCCTGGCCGTGCAGCGTCACGAAGACTTCACGGACCGCCTTGGACAGGCCCTCATCCATGGTGAAGCGCTCGCGTGGCCAGTCCAGGCTGGCGCCCAGGCGGCGCAGCTGCGTGGTGATGGTGCCGCCGCTCTCGGCCTTCCATTGCCAGACGCGCTCAAGAAACGCCTCGCGGCCCATCTCGCGGCGGTCCTTCTTCTCGGTCGCCAGCAGGCGCTCCACCACCATCTGCGTGGCGATGCCGGCATGGTCGGTGCCCGGCTGCCACAGCGCGTCGCGGCCCTGCATGCGGCGCCAGCGGATCAGCGCGTCCTGCAGCGTGAAGGTCAGCGCGTGACCCATGTGCAGGCTGCCGGTCACGTTCGGCGGCGGAATCATGATGGTGTAGGGCTGCGCCGGACTTTCCGGGTGGCAGGCGAAGGCGCCCGACTTCTCCCAGCCCTCGTAGAGGCGGGGTTCGAATTCGGCGGGGGTCAGGTTCTTGTCGAGCATGCCGTCTCGTCCATCGCGGCGGAAGCCGCGTCAAGAGTGAGTTGGCGGGGGCCGCGTCAAGAGTGAGTTGGCGGAAGCCGCGTCAAGAGCCGGTTGGCGGGGGCCGCGTCAAGAGCCGGTTGGCGGGGGCCGCGTCAAGCGCCGCTTGGCGGCAGCCGCGTGAAGAGCCGACAGGCGGCAGCCGCGTCAAGAGTGGCGCGCGTATGCCGCGTCTCGCGCGGCTTGGCGGGTGCCGCGCCAAGGCTGGGTGCCGCGGCACCGTTACCAGGTCAGCTGAGGGCGCGGCCGACGACGCGCTCGATCTCGGCCCGCACCAGGCGTTCGACCATGGGTGGCAGGTTCTGGTCCAGCCACTGCTTCAGCAGCGGGCGCAGTTCCTCGCGCACCACATCCTCGATGCTCGGGCCGCCGGAGCGATGGACCGGGGCACCACGGTCCTGGGAGACGGCGCGCATCAGCTGGCTCATCGCAGCCGTGGCCGCGGCAGCGGCGGCCGGGGCCATCAGCGCGTCGGCCGCCAATGGAGGCGGTTCGGCGGCGACAGGCGCCGGCTGCATCGGCGGGGGCGGTGGCGGGGGCGGCGCGACCACGGGGGCCACCACCGGCAGCGGGGGCGCCGGTTCAGGCGGGGCGGCTGGCTTGGCGGGCTCGTTCACCAGCATCGCCTCGGTCAGCGCCAGCGGCTCGTTGGGGTCCGGATTGGGCGCCGGGCCAGGCGCCGCGCCGGGTTCGTCTTCGTTGAGGATCCGCCGAATCGAAGCAAGGATATCCTCCATGCTCGGGTCCGCGCCGGCGGCGGCCGGCGGGGGTGTGCGGGGATCCTCGGCCATGGTCAGCGGCCGGCCGTCTGGGCGTAGTCGCCCATGCCGAACCAGCGGTCACGGACGGCGGCGTAGTAGGCCCGCGCGTCGTACAGCTGCACCGGCAGCGCCAGGTCGATCGCGTTCAGTCGGCCAACCGCGGCCGCCACGGAGTAGGAGGCCGACACCACGTTCGACAGCGCCTGCACCAGGCTGGTGCGGGAGTTCAGCAACTCCTGCTCGGCGTTCAGCACTTCCAGCGTGGTACGGCTGCCGACGATGGCCTCGCGCTGCACGCCGTCCAAGGCCACCTCGTTGGCGCGAATCTGCACCCGGGTCGATTCGACCTGAGCACGGGCGGAAGCCAGCGTGGACCAGGCGGAAGCCGCCTGCTGCATGACCTGGCGGCGCTGGTCGTCCACCACGCCGCGGGCCTGCTGCGCCTGCTGCCGCGCCTGACGCACGGCGGCGTATTCCGCACCGCCCTGGTAAATCGGCACCGAGAGGTTCAGCGTGGCCTGGCCACCGGTAATGCGCGTGTGGTTGGACGAGGCATTGTCGGTCCGGAAGCCCTGCGCCTGGGCGCTGAGCTGCGGCAGAAGCGCCGAGACCTGGATGTCGATGTTGTCGCGCGCCGCCGATTCGTCGAACAGCGCGGCGACGACATTGGGGTTGTTGGTGGCGGCGAGCTGACCCGCTTCCTCGGCGCTCCGTACCGCCTGGCGCAACGGCTGCGGCGCGGTCAGGCGCTGGGCGGCAACGCCGACCAGGCGCATGAAGGTGGCGCGGGCAGTGCTGAGATTGCCCTCGGCCTGCTGCCGGCTGGCCTTGGCGCCGGCCAGGCGGGCTTCGGCCTGGGCCACGTCGGTGCGGGTGATCTCGCCGACGCGGAAGCGTTCATTCGTGGCGCGCAGCTGCTCGGTCAGCACCTGTTCATTGTTGATGTTGAGCCGGAGCAGTTCCTGGTTCTGCACCACGTTGACATAGGCGTTGACGGTATCGCCGAAGACCTGCTGCTCGGTCGCCATCAGACGTGCCCGCTGGCCGAAGACTTGGTTCTCCGCCCGGCGGATCGAGGCGACGGTGCGGCCACCGCGGTAGATCGGCTGGGTGGCCGTCACGGTGGCGCTGAGCGTGGCGCGGTCCTGGTGGGTGTGGGACGTCAAGCCGTCGCCCTGGGTGAAGAACTGCCGGCCAGCCTCGGGCCCGGTGCGGATGGCACTGACCGAGAGCGCCCTGGTGTGCTGGTCCACATAGCCGGTGCTGGTGCTCGACGTGACGGTCGGCCGCCAGCCTGCCAGGGCCTGCGGCACGTTTTCATCGGTGGCACGCAGCTGGGCGCGGGCGGTCAGCAGCGTCGGGTTGTTCGAATAGGCATAGGACAGCGCCTCCTGCAGGGTCTGCGCCCGGGCGGGAAGGGCCGCTCCGGCGACGACGAAGGCGGCAGTCAGCGCAAAGGCGGCGCGGTTCGGGATCATGTGGACCTGGTCCTTTTGACGCAGCGGCATCTGTCTCGGCTCAACTTGCTTCAGCATAACGCAAAGAACGGTTAGCGACACCGGCGCGCTGCACCGTTGTTGCGCCAAATGAACAAGCCATCAGAACACGAAGCCCGGTGCCGGCTGGAAGGCGGGAAGCGGCGCCACCGCGGCGTCGAAGGCCGCCGTCAGCGTCAGCGCGCCGCCGAGCCGACGGCCCAGCATGGCAACGCCCTGGCCCCTTCCTTGGCCCCTTCCTTGGGCCAGCACCGCGACCAGGCGGCCGCCTTCCGCCAGCTGCGCGGACAAGGCTTCGGGCACCGCGGGAATCTCGCCTTCCACCAGGATGACGTCGTAGGGCGCGGCGGCGGCAAAGCCCTCGGTCGGGTCGCCAGCCTCAAGCCGCAGCGAACCGGCGGCCTCGGCGGCCAGTGCGGCGGTGGCGATGGCGCGCAGCCCGGCATCAGGCTCCAGCGCCACCACGCGGGCGCCGAGTCGCGCCACCAGGGCTGCGCCGTAACCCGTGCCGGCGCAGACCACCAGCACCCGCTCATCCGGCCGAATGGCGGCGAGTTGCAGCAGCTTGGCCAAGATCATGGGCTGCATCAGGGCGCGGCCCCCAGGCAGCGGCACTTCCTCATCCGTGTAGGCCCGGCTGGCCGCCGCCGCGGGGACGAAAGCCTCCCGCGGGGTCAGGCGCAGGGCTTCCAACAGCCGAGGCTCCGTAACCCTGTTCGGCCGGATCTGGCCGTCGACCATCCGCGTGCGCGCTTCTGCGTAGTCCATTGCCCCGCCAACCTCTTCGCAACTGCGCGCCATATAAGGTCCGTTGCTGCGCTGCGCCAAGCACCAGCTTACCGGCTTGACCCGGAGGCGCAGGCGAAGGATAGAAGCGCCCCGCCTTTTGGTGGTCCGGTGGCCGAGTGGTCAGGCACAGGTCTGCAAAACCTGCTACGGCGGTTCAATTCCGCCCCGGACCTCCAGGCTGCGGTTTTTCCTGGCCAAAGGGCATTTCCCTGCGGCCCGGTGCTTGCGACCTGCCTCGGCGGTTGCTATAGGCGCCGCCCTGGCTGCACCCGGGCCGTAAGGTTCAGGTGCGGCAGACTTGGTATTCCGGCGTGGCGCAGCGGTAGCGCAGCGGACTGTTAATCCGTTGGTCGTTGGTTCGAATCCAACCGCCGGAGCCATTCTCTCCCCCGTCATCCAGTCCGCCTGACGTCGTCCGCCCGCGGTAAAGGTCTCCGCGTAACTGCGTCCAGGGGCCGTCCGAAAACCAGTCACCTCACCCTTCGGCGGCAATCGCTGCCCCGCACAGGCCTGCTGTTGCCGGCACCTGGCGCAGCGGTTTGCCGTGGTTGGGCAACCCGGTTTGCGGCAAAAGGTCGGGTAGCCGGAGACCATGAACGTGCCGAATCTCGCCTGGGGACTGCCTGGCGCCCGCTGGTCCGCTCCGCTGGAAGGCCTTGAAAGCTTCGTCGAAACCCCGCCTATCGACCTGCTCCGCCAAGGCGCGGCGATCGACCCGGTCGCGACCGCCATTGCCGGCCAGGCAGGCGCCCTGGATCACGCCACCCTGCTGCGCCAGTCCCAGCAGGTAGCGGCTGCGCTGGCCGCCCGGGTACCGCCCGGCGCCGCCATCGCCTGCCTGCTGCCGCACCGGCCCGATGCCATCGCCGGCCTCCTCGGCTGCGTGATTTCCGGCCGGGTGGCGCTGGTCTTGAACCCGCTGGACCCACCTGAACGTCTGCGCGGCTTGCTGGCGGAAGCCGTGCCTGCCGCGATCCTGGCGGCGACGCCGCCGGAGCTGCCCTGTGCTGCCCCCGTGCTGCTGCTGCCGGACCTGTTGTCCGGCCCGGTGGAGGACTGGCGGCTGGACCACGCCTGGAGCCCCGACGCGCCGCTGACCGTGCACTTCACCTCCGGCAGCACCGGCCGGCCCAAGGGCATCGTGCTGAACGCGCGCGGCCTGCTGGCCCGCGTGCTGGAGGTGATGCAGCACTGGCAGTTGGGGCCGACCGACCGGGTCATGGTCACCTCCCTGCCCACCACCAGTTCCGGCATGGCCTTCCTGCTCGCCACGCTGTTCAGCGGGGCGCGGGCCGTGCTGACGCAGCTGGGGCTGGAAGGCGCCCGTGCCGTCCTGCGCCTGGCCTTGCGCGAGGGCGTGACCTGCGCGGCGGCCGGGCCGACGCTGTGGCGGCTGCTGCTCCAGCGCGAGGAAGCCCGTGCCAGCTTCGCCACGCTGCGCCTGCAACGGTCCGGCAACTCCCCGGTCCTGGCCGAGGATGTCGCCGCCTGGCGCGCGGTCCTGCCGCCCGGCTGCGCCCTGCAACACACCTTCGCCTCGACCGAAGCGCAGGTCATCGCGCAATGGCGACTGCCCCTCGAACCGCTCCCGCCCGGCCCCATCCCTGCCGGCCACGCCGAGCCGATCCACGAGATGGCGCTGCTGGACCCCGATGGCGCGCCGGTGCCGCCTGGCGAGGCCGGCGAACTGACCCTGCGCGGCCCCTACCTGGCGCTGGGGGAATGGCAGGCCGGGCGCCTGGTCCCCGGTCGCATGGCGGCGGAACCCGACCGCCCCGGCTGGCGCCGATTCCACACCGGGGACCTGGCCCGGATTCTCCCCGATGGCCTGGTGCAGATGCTGGGCCGGGCCGACCGCCAGGTGAAGATCAACGGCGTGCGGGTGGACCCCAGCGAGATCGAGGCGATCCTGCGCGCCGAACCCGGCGTGACCGAGGCCGCTGTGCTGGCGCTGGGCGCGGCCACGCGCGTGACGCTGCACGGCTTTGTCGCCGCGCCAGGGCAGGATGCCGCGGCGTTGCTGCCGGCGCTGCGCCGCCGCCTGGCCGACGCCCTGCCCAGCCCGTTCCGGCCCTCCACCCTGGAGGTACTGCCCGACCTGCCGCGCCTGCCGGCCAACGGCAAGCTGGACCTGGTGGCGCTGCGCCGGATGGCCGGCGGCTGAGCCCTACCTGGCCGCGGCCATCAGCCGCAGCAGGTCGGCGACGGTTTCCAATCCGTCCAGTGCCTGGGTCGGGAATTCCACGCCCAAGGCTTCCTCCAGCAGCGCCACCGCTTCCAGCAGCCGAATGCTGTCCAGCCCGTCGATCTCGACCAGCGGGGTGTCGGGCGCCAGGTCAGGCAGCGGCTGTTCGCACAGGCGACGCAGCAGGCTTGCCAGCTGGCCGAAGTCTTGGGCCTCAGGCGTCATGCAGGGCCCGCGCCTTCCGGCATAGCGCCAGCCACTCCTCGTAGGGCCCAGCGCCCAGGACAAACCGGCTGACCTGGCCATGATACAGCCCGGGCGCGATCCGCTCCACCTGCCCGGCCGCCGGTCCTTGGGTGACGCAGAGCAGCGGCGCCGGCCCGAGCCGCGCCATGGCGGCGTGCAACCCGCGCATCTCCCCGGGGCCAAAACCCTCGGTGGCGGACTTGAACACGAAGAACCGCGTGGCTTCCGCCAACTCGCGCATCAGCTTTCGCCGCAGCAACCCCAGCAGCAGGGCGTTGCGATGGCGCCAGTCCGGGTCGGCCGCCGGGTCCTGGGCATGGAAGGTATGCAGCCGCGCGTAGCGTGTCTGCAGCCGCCAGTCGGTCTCCCCCGCCGAAATGGCCAGGCTTTCGGGCTCGGCGATGCCGGCGAAGCCATTGCCGAGCCCTTCCAGCAGGCGTGCCAGGTCGGTACTGGCCCAGCGGAACAGGCCGAGCGGCGGGGTGGCATCGTAGTGCTTCTGCACGAAGCCGAACTCGCAATCCTCGCCCAGGCTTTCGAAGCCACGCAGCAGGTCTGCCGCCGGCGCCGGCATGGCCGGCACCGCCAGGGCGGCGCGCAGCAGCGGCACCGCCTGGATGCGCAGCCGGGCCTCGCCCTGCCAGGATGGCACCAGGCCGGGGCCAAAGGTGGCGCGGCCATCGGTCCAGCGAAACTGGCCTTGCTCCAGGTCGTGGAAGCCTTGTCCGCAGTCGGGCTGGTGCAGCCCGGGGATGAAGCTGTTGCCGTCCTGCTCCCACACCAGGCCAAGGACCTGCACCCCCAGCAGCCGCTGGTCCGGCCCCAGGCCGAGTTGCGCCGGGCGTGCGGCCGCGGAGCAGAGCACCAGCCGGTTCAGTGGCAAGTGGCAACGGAACAGCACTTCATGCGGCCCCAACTGAACCGGCTCCAGGCGCCGCCCATCGACTTCAAGCCAAAGCGGCCCCTGGGAGGGTACGGCACCGCGCGTCAGGGGGTGCATCTTGCGAACCAGCCGGCCAGGATCATGGGTGGTGAGACCTTGGGGCTTCGAGGCAAAGCGGTGCCCGATTGGGAAATACAAACGGAAATCTAGAAGTAATTATCCGCTGCTCCAAGCGTGACTGGAAGAATCTTCGGCTGCCGCGGGACAGGATGCCGGCGCGGTCCTGCACCGATCCGGCTGCACGGCAACCGTCTTCGGTGTGGCCACCCCGTCCAGCCAGCCGGCAATCGGCGGCAACGGCGCCGACCTGTCCCTGCGGCAGGCCACCCCTCGGGGGTGAGCCTCGCCGACGCGCAGGCCCACCCGGAACCTTACTGCCGGCTGTACTGAGGCGCAGGCGTAACGCTCAGACGATCTGGTTCTTCAGCGCCGTCTCGCCGCGCCATATCCGGCCCAGATTCTCCATCAGCAGGTCCAGCACGTTATCCTCATAGCGCCGGGTCTCGCCGGCGGTATGCGGCGTGATCAGCACGTTCGGCATGGCCCAGAGCGGGCTGTCGGGCGCAAGCGGCTCCACCTCGGTGCAGTCCAGCGCCGCGCCGGCGATCTGGCCACGCGCCATCGCCGCGACCACGGCGCTTTCCACGCAGACCCGGCCGCGCGCCACGTTCACCAGGTAGCTGTCGGGCCGCATCAGCGCCAGCGCCTCGGCGTCGATCAGGCCCTCGGTCTCCGGCGTCAGCGGGCAGGTCAGCGCGACGAAATCGGCGCGCGGCAGCAGCGACTTCAGCTTGTCCAGCCCATGCAC
This sequence comes from uncultured Rhodospirillales bacterium, assembly GCA_903835235.1. Classification (GTDB taxonomy): domain Bacteria; phylum Pseudomonadota; class Alphaproteobacteria; order Acetobacterales; family Acetobacteraceae; genus CAIMOR01. Next base: position 347,794 of record CAILMF010000054.1, on the reverse strand, counting down.
CTCATCGGCCGCACCGGCGCCGCCGGCGGGGTCGCGGCGGATGCCGATGACCGTCATGTCGAAGGCCTTGGCCAGTTGCGCCAGCCGGCCACCGATGCGACCCAGCCCGACGATAAGCAGCGTCTTGCCGCCCAACTCGTCCTCGCGCTTGGTCAGGTCGCCGATCATGCCGCGCCAGTGCCGCTTGGCCTGGTTGTCGCGCGCTTCCGGCAGCAGGCGGGACAGCGCCAAAATCAGCGCCAGCGCGTGTTCCGAAACCGCGCGGGCATTGGCGCCCTGGGCGCTGGCCAAGCGGATGCCGGCGGCGGCCATCTCCGGCTTGCCGTACTGGTCCACCCCGGCGCTGATCGACTGCACGAAGCGCAGCTTCGGCGCCAGCGGGATCAGGTCGTTCTTCCACAACCCGCTGACCACCAGCACATCGGCGCCAGCTATCGCACCTTCAAGTGCCGAACGGTCACGCACCTCGACGCTGCGGATGCCCGTGTTGCGGGCCTGGAAGCGGTCCTGCATGCGATAGGCGGCATGGGCGAAGCAGATGGTCAGCGCGTCCTTGGTCGGCAGCATGCGGCGGGTTTCCTGTGATGCGGCGCGCATGATCCCCGCATCACCGGCCGCCGGCAAGGTCAGGCCCCCTGCCGCGCCGCCAGCCAGCCAGGGCTGTCCTGCATCAGCCCCATCGCGGTGAGCTGGTCCGGCCCCTCGAAGCGCAGGCTCAACGGCCCGTTCAAGCCGAAATCCGGGTCCCGCGCCAGCGCTGCCAGGTAACGCCGATACTCGCGCGAGCCATCCCAATGCGCATCGCGCCGCACCGCGTCCAGCGCACGCTCATGGAAGTCCTGCAGGAACTTGTAGTGCAGCAGCACGCCGCTGGGCTGGCCCGCCACCAGCCGCATCGGTGCCAGCTGGTGGGTGGAGGCCAGCAACGCCGCGCCTTCCCGCCAGAACACCAGCGGCAGTTTGGTGACGGTGGGCGACCGCCGCGGCACGAAGCGCGCCAGCCGCGCCGAAACGCCCAGCTTCACCCCGGCATTCCACGCCTTCTGGTGCAGCCTGCGCCGCAACCTGGCCGGGTCGGTCTCGGCAAAGAACAGGCGCTCGCGCACGCCGCCATATTGCTGATCGTACGGGAAGTTCGACACCGACTCAGCCCGCAGCCGTGGCGGCTCGAAACAGGGCGCCGCCTGGGGCAGTGGGTCGCCGGGGGCATAGGCCAGGCGGTGCAGCGGGCCATCCGGGAAACAGTCCAGCAGGATGGTGCGGAACGCCTCGGCGCCGATGGCCGCCAGGTGCGCGCACAGCGCCGGCAGCCCCTGGGTCTCGCAGCCCGGGAAGACCAGCAGCTCATCGGCATCCACCACCAGCGCCCAATGGTTGCGGGCGTGGCGGTCCAGTACCGCGTTGGTCCAGGAAATCCCGAACCCGGAGCCGGCATAGCTGCCCGGCGCGTCCATCACATGCACCCAGGGCTCGCGCGCCGCGATCTCTCGCGTGGCGTCGCTGGACCGATTGTCGATGACATAGGCGCGGTCCACCCCCTGGGCGCGCAGATGCGCCAGGCAGGCCGGCAGGCGCAGCGCCTCGTTGCGCGTCACCAGCAGGGCGATGACCTCGCCCGGCCGCGGCTGCGGCGGGGCGCCGAGCCAGGCCAGGCCGTCCGGCAGGTCATCCGGCACGGGTCAGCGCCCCCTCGGCCTGGGCCGCCAGCAGGGCGAGGCGCACGGCTTCGGGCTGGGTCCGCTGGTCGAATTTCCGCGCGAAGGCGGCGCCACTGGCCAGGGCAGCTGGCAGGTCGGCGGCTTCCAGCACCGCAGGGCTGTAGCCGCGCATGCACTGGAAGCTCATCGGCGGCCCCAGCGCGGCGATTCCAGGCGTGGCCCCAAGCAGGGTCTGGAAGAAGCTCTCATCGGGGATGCGGGCATGGAGGAAGAAGGCTTCGTACCAGGGGTTGGCGTCCAGGAAGGCCAGCATCTCCAACGCAGCCGGCGCGGTCAGGTGCCACCATTGGCTGCCGACCATGGGCGTCAGCCCGCGCAGGCCACGCGCCAGGTCCCGCGGGCCCAGCCGCCAGGCGTGGCGGTTCAGCCAGCGCACCAGCGGGCGGGTCTCCTGCCGGCCGGGCACACCGCGGAACCAGAAGCGATGCAGGCTCTCGCGGTCCGGCGGTTCCATGCAGGCGAACCGCAGGTCCAGGTGGTTGCGGCCATCGCCCAGCCGCCGCGCCAGCGCCTCGGCCGGCAGCAGCGGCAGGTGGGTGCCGGAAAGCAGGCAAACCTGCTGCACCCCGGGCTGCGCCAGCGCCGCGCGCAGCAGCGCCAGCGTGGCGCGGACCATGGCATAGCCGCCCCATTCGATGCGGAAGGACTCCGCCACCGGCAGCAGTGCTACGCCGGGCAGCGCGGTGGCCTCCACGGCGGCACGCACCGGAGCCGCACGGGGGTCCAGGTGCAGGTGGCAGGTCGCGCCGTTTTCGCCCAGCCAGCGCAGCAGCAGCAGCAGTTGCGCCGGGTTGTCGTGCGCCAGCACCAGGCAGGCGAAGCCGGCCAGCGGCGGCGATGCGGGCGCTACCATTGCTGCCAATAGGCCTGGGTCGCCGGCGTCAGCAGGAAGTCGCGGCCCAGGATGGCCGCCAGGATGCTCCCGGCCGGGCGCGGCGCCACGACCTCCGCATGGGCGCGCACCAGGCGCTGGGCGCGGCTCAGCACGGCGCGACGCAGCCGCGCCGGCAGCGGCATCCAGGGCGGCAGGCGTTGCAGCAGAGGCAGCAGCGGGCGCCAATCCGGCAGCGTCGGCAGATGCAGCGTGCCGGTGCCGGGCGGGTGATGCTCCAGCAGCCCCCACAGCGCATGCATCGGGTCAGGCAGCGGCAGGGCGATGCCGGAAGCCAGCACCTGCCCCGGTGCCGGCCACAGCAGCAGGCGTGGGGCGAGCGGCACCTGCCCATGGCCCAGCCAGATCGTCGTGGCCGTGGCCCCCTGCCCGATGCGGGCGCCCAGGGCGGCCAGCAGGCAACGCAGCCCGGCCAGGCGGAACTGGCCCTCGATATCCTCCAGCGGCGGCTCGCCGGCCAGGCACACCTGGCGGTCGTCACCCAACCAGTGCGGCAGCGCATCCAGCCGGCGTTTGATCCGTTGCAGCTGCCAGGCATCCACCGGCGGTGCGGCCGTCATCGCTTGAAATCCCTGAGCGTCGCCGGCGCAACGCCGCCTTCACTGGCAGGTTGCATGACGCCCGGGCGAGAATCGGCTAGGGGAAGCTCATGCCCAATCGCCCGCGCGACAGCCTGCTGGTGGCCCTGGCCTGCGCCGCCTGCCTGGCCGTGTTCTTCCGCGGCCAGGTCCTGGACGGCTTCACCCTGCTGCTGGGGGACCGCCACGATGGCGTGATCGAACTCTCGATCCTGGAACACTGGCGCAACGTGTTCCGAGGGACCGAGGCCTGGAACCGCACCGCCTATTTCTGGCCGGTGCCGGGCACGCTTGGCTACAATGACGGCTACCTCGCCTTCGGCCTGCTGCACGTGGTGTTCCGCGGGCTGGGGGCGGACCCGTTCCTTTCGGGCGAGCTGGTGAACATGGCGCTGCGGGCGCTGGGCTTCCTGGGCATGCACGCCCTGGCGCGACGGCTGTTGGGGCTGGGGCTGGGCTGGGCGCTGCTGGCGGCGGCGCTGTTCACGCTGGCCAACAACCTGGCCATCCGCGCCAGCCATGCGCAGCTGTTCTGCGTCTCCCTGGCGCCCGGCCTTGCGCTGCTGCTGGCCGAAGCCGTGCGGGCGCTGCTGGCCGGTCGGCGCCGCGCGCTGCTGGGCTGGGGCGCGGGCTTCGTCGCCGGCTTCGCGGTGTGGCTGCTCAGCGGCTTCTACATGGCCTGGTACTTCGTGTTCTTCTGCACCGCGGCGCTGGCCTGCTGGCTGGTGCTGGCCGGCCGGCCGGCCCGCGCCGGGCTGTGGCGGGCATTGCGCGCGCAGGCGCTGCCCCTGGCCGGGCTGGGCGCGCTGGCGGCACTGCTCAACCTGCCCTTCCTGCTGGTCTACCTGCCGAAGGCAGCGGAGACCGGCATGCACGCCTGGACCATGGTGCGGCAATACACGCCCTCTCCGCTGGATATGCTGAACGTCGGCGAGCGCAACCTTGCCTGGGGCTGGCTGGTGCGGCTGCTCAACTTCGCGTTTCGGCCGGAGATGCCCGCCTGGTCCGAGCAGATGACCGGCTTTCCCCTCGCCCTGCTGGCGCTGTTCGCCGCCGCGCTGTGGCGGCCGCCGGGTGGCGTGGTGGTGAAGGCCCTGGCGCTGGCGACGGCGCTGACCTGGCTGCTGACGCTGCGCTTCGGCCCGGTCTCGGCCTGGTGGCTGGTGTATGAGGCCTTCCCCGGCGCCCGCGCTGCCCGGGTGGTGGCGCGCTACCAGATCTTCCTGGCGCTGCCGGTCACGCTGCTGGCGGTGGCGGCGCTGGCGCGCTTCGCGCCGCTGATGTCACGCCTCTCGCTCGGCCTGCTGGTGGCGCTGCTGCTGGTGGAGCAGTTGAACGGCTACGCGCCCACCTTCCTCGACCGCCCGCATGAGCTGGCCCGGCTGCGTGCCGTGCCGCCGCCGCCCGCCACCTGCCGCAGCTTCTTCGTCACCGCCGCCCGCACCGAAAGCCGCTTCGGCGAGGAAGTCGACAACGTCTACAACCACAATACCGAAGCCATGCTGGTCGCGGAGGTGATCGGGCTGCCGACGATCAACGGCATTTCCACCTTCAACCCGCCGCTGTGGCCGGACGGCCTGCCGGGCACGCCGGCCTACGCCGCCGCGGTGCGCGCCTATGCCGCGGCGCATCGGCTGGAGGGCCTGTGCGGGCTGGACCTGCGCCACTTCAGCTGGAGCATCGAGGGCGGCTGAACGACGCTACCCCAGCCGTGCAGCACCCTCGGCGCTGAGATGCGCCAGCCGGCCGCCGGCGAACACCGCCACCACGCCCGGCCCGGCCGGGTCCACCAGCACCACGTCGCCGCGCTGCCCCGCCGCCAGCTCGCCCCGGTCCAGCAGCCCGCAGGCCCGCGCCGGGTTCAGCGAGACCAGCGCCCAGGCCGCCGGCAGGTCCAGCACGCCGCGCCGCACCATGGCGAAGGCGGCATTCAGCATGGCGGGCCAGTGGTAGTCGCTGGCCAGCACGGCAACCACGCCCTGTTCCGCCAGCGGCGCCGCGCTGGCCCAGCCGAGATGGCTGCCGCCGCGCACCACGTTCGGCGCGCCCATCACCACCGGCTCGCCATCCGCGGCGGCCATGCGGGCGACGGATTCGGCGGTGGGGAACTCGCAGATCGTGGCGCCGAGCGCGCGGAACAGGTGGCGGTCCTCGGCGGTGTAGTCGTCATGCGAGAGCATCGGCAGCCCGGCGGCACGGGCGGCGGCGGCCAGTTTTTCCCGCGCTGCCGGCACCGCCGGGGCGCATTCCGCCACCTGATGCGTCAGCGCGGCGAATTCCTCGTTCTTCATGCCCGCGCGGCCCGCGTACTTGGCCAGCTCCTTCGGCTCAGCCAGCTTTTTCAAAATGCTCGGCGTATGGTCGTTGAAGCCCAGCAGATGCACCCGCCCGGCCGCGATATCCGCCAACGCATCCTCCAGCGCCGCCAGGTTGTAGGCCTCGAACCGCAGGTGCACCCGCAGATCAGCCGCGGCGCGCGGGCGTTCGGCATCCAGCGCCGCCATCAGCGCCCGCCACATGTCCAGCGAGCGCAGGCCGGGTTCCCAGGACAGCGTGACGCCGAGGAAGGCGGTGGTGATGCCATTGGCCAGCAGTTGCGCCGCCGTGTCGCGCAGCGCGATATCCGGCGCGAAGTTGATGCCCGGCCGCGGTTGCAGGCAGCGCTCATGCGCGTCGCCGTGGATGTCCACCAGGCCCGGCAGCACCAGCAGCCCCGAGGCGTCCAACCGCCGGCCGCCGCCCCCCGTGGCCACGCAGCCGCCGGAGAGCGCCACATCCGCCGGCTGCAGCCGCCCGTCCAGCAGGGCGCTGCCATTGGTGATCGTCCAGTCCATCGCCGGTCCCTCTATGCCGCCTGCTTCGCCGCTGGGGCGCCGGCGGTCAACCGGACAAGCGCTGACCTCCTCCGCGGCCTGCATGACAGTTCCATGGCAGGCCCCAGGCTGGCCCAGGCCCCGGTTCGTGGTATGCCAGTGACAAGACGAAGGAACGCCCCATGTTCACCACCCGCCCCGAGATCGCCGGCACCTTCGGTGCCGTCGCCACCACCCATTGGCTGGCCAGCCAGGTCGGCATGGCCGTGCTGGAGCGCGGCGGCAACGCCTTCGACGCCGCCTGCGCCGCCGGCTTCACCCTTCACATCGTGGAGCCGCACCTGAACGGCCCGGGCGGCGACGCGCCGATCATCCTGCACAGCGCCAAGACCGGCACGCAGAGCGTGATCTGCGGCCAGGGGCCGGCGCCGGCGGCCATGAGCGTGGCGAAGCTGAAGGGCGAGCTGGGGCTGGATATCGTCCCCGGCACCGGCTTCCTCTGCACCCCCATTCCCGGCGCCTTCGACGCCTGGGCGCGGATGCTGCTGGAACACGGCACCTGGCGGATCCGCGACGTGCTGGAATACGCCATCGGCTACGCCCGCAACGGCGCCCATGTGGTGCCGCGCATCTGCGCCACCATCGAGACGGTGCGCCCGCTGTTCGAGACCGCCTGGCCGACCAGCGCCGCGCTGTGGCTGCGCGAAGGCGGCCCCCGGCCCGGCAAGCTCTACACCAACCCCTGGCTGGCCGACACGTATGAGCGCGTGCTCCGCGAGGCCGAGGCCGTCGGCGGCGACCGTGACGCGCAGATCGAGGCCGCGCGCAACGCCTGGTACAATGGCTTCGTCGCCGAGGCGGTGGACAGGTTCGGCCGCGAGTTCGCGGCGCTGGACACCTCTGGCCGCCGCCACACCAGCCTGCTGACGGCACATGACATGGCCGGCTGGCGCGCCAGCGTGGAAGCGCCGCTGACCTACGACTACCACGGCCACACCGTGCTGAAGTGCGGCCCCTGGAGCCAGGGCCCTGCCCTGCTGCAAACGCTCGCGCTGCTGAAGGGCTTCGACCTCGGCGCCATGGACCCGATGGGCGAGCAGTTCATCCACACCGTGGTGGAAACGCAGAAGCTTGCCTTCGCCGACCGCGAAGCCTTCTATGGCGACCCCAACTTCACCGATGTGCCGATGGCGACGCTGCTGAGCGACGCCTACAACGACGCCCGCCGTGCGCTGATCGGGCAGGCCGCGAACAACGAGTTCCGCCCGGGCAGCCCCGATGGCATCGCGCCGCGCACCGACTACGCCGCCGCCGTGCGCCGCAGCACCGAAATGGCCATGGCCGCCGGCACCGGGGAGCCGACCGTCTCCCGCCTCGGCGCCTCCGGCGGCGATACCTGCCACGTGGATGTGATCGACCGCTGGGGCAACATGGTCAGCGCGACGCCGAGCGCCGGCTGGCTGCAATCCTCGCCGACCATTCCGGAGCTGGGCTTCTGCCTGGGGTCGCGCTGCCAGATGTTCTGGCTGGACGAATCGCTGCCCAACGGCCTGAAGCCCGGCAAGCGCCCGCGCACCACGCTTTCCCCCAGCATGGTGCTGCGCGACGGCAAGCCCTGGATGAGCTTCGGCACCCCCGGCGGCGAGCAGCAGGACCAGTGGCAGACCACCATGCTGATGCGCATGCTGCACCATGGCCTGAACATCCAGCAGGCCATCGATATGCCCAGCTTCCACAGCGAACACTGGGTCAGCAGCTTCTGGCCCCGCGGCGCCCGCCCGGGCAAGCTGGTGATCGAAGGCCGCTACCCGCCGGAGGTGCTGGCGGCGCTGAACGCCCGCGGCCACAAGGCGGAAATGGGCGGCGAATGGAGCGAAGGCCGCCTGACCGGCGCCCGGCTGGAACCGGATGGCCAGATTTTTGCCGGTGCCAACCCGCGGGGCATGCAGGGCTATGCCGTCGGGCGATAGCCCGCGGAAGGAAGGTGGCGATAACCCGCGGGAGGACGGTGGCGGTAGCCCACGGGAGGAAGGTCGCGGTAGCCCACGGGAGGAAGGTCGCGTTAGCCCGCGGGAGGAAAGTGGCGGTAGCCCAGGGGGGCAACGTCGCAATGACCCGCGGAGGCGTGTTGGCGTCAGCCCGCGGCGCGTTACCGGCGCTTAAGTTGCCGCCTGGCCGCGTGGAGCGCAAACAGGGCGCCTCGCCCAGAGCCAGGTCGCCCGCGCCGGAACCCTCGGACGGCGCAACCCCGGCTCGCCGGCCCAAGGGCCAGGTGGCGAGCGCTTCGAGCGGAAGCGTTCACGCATCACCGGAGTACCCACGCATGAACCGTCGCAGCTTCACCCTGGCCGCCCTGCTGGCCCCCCTCGCCGCCCTGCCGGCGCTGGCGCAGACCAGCCCCGCCGCCCCGGCCGCCGCCCGCAAGAAACTGATCGAGCGCAGCTGGGCCGAGATGAACGCGCGCCAGCACGCCCGCCTGTTGCCCGGTTTCGGCACCCCTGCCCCCACCGCGGCCGAGGCCGGCCCGCGTTGGGACGCCATGGATGCTCGCCAGCGTCGCGCCGTCGCCCGCGCCGTGCGTCAACCGCGGAGCTGATCCTCCACCGGCCGCAGCGGCGCCCGCGAGGCACCGTTATGGGCGGCGGCGATGGCGGCCAGCGCGGCCATGAAGGGCGCCCGCTCGGCCTCCGCCAGCGGCGCCAGCAGCGCCTGCTGCACCGCTGCCACCGCCGGCTCCGCCGCCCGCAGCAGCGCCGCGCCGGCGGGGGTGAGGGACAGCCGCCGCGCCCGCCGGTCCAGCGGGTCCGGCGCCCGTTGCAGCAGGCCGCGTACCTCCAGCCCGGCGCAGAGCCGCGCGGCGTTGGAACGGTCCAGCGCGACCAGGCCCGCCAGGGTGATCTGGTCCAGCCCCGGCTCGGCTTCGGCCGCCTTCAGCAGCGCGTATTGCATCGGCGTCAGGTCTTGCGGCGCGCAGGCTTCCAGGAACAGCGCCACCGCGATTTGCTGGCAGCGTCGGATCAGGTGCCCCGGCTTGGCGTGGAGGTCCTGCATCAGCCCGTCGCGTCGCTGGCCAGGCCGTTGCTGCCGTAGAGCCAGTTCAACGTGTCCATCCACTGGTCCTGGCTCTTGGCGGCCATGATGGCATTGCGCAGCTGCGCGTGGACACCGGCGGGATGGTAGACATGGTCGCCGATGGCGCGGCTCTGCAACTGCACCCGGGCCGTGCGCAGCACACGCTGCTGGCGATAGGCTTCCAAAGCAGTCTCATGGGCGCCGGCGTGCTGGTCCAGCACATGCGCCAGGCACACCGCGTCCTCCATGGCCATACAGGCGCCCTGGGCCATGTATTGGAGCGTCGGGTGCGCGGCGTCGCCCAGCACCACGGCGCGGCCGTCCACCCAATTGTCCACGGGGTCGCGGTCGCACAGCACCCATAGTCGCCAGTTGCTGCCGATGTGGATCACCTGCTGCGCCTTGGGGTGGATGTGGCCGAAGCCGCGCAGCACTTCCTCATGGCTCACCGGCAGGCCGGCCACCGGCTCCGGCGCGTCGTTGTGGTAGGTGACCACCAGGTTGAACACCTTCCAGCCACTCAGCGGGTAATGCACGATGTGGCACTTCGGCCCGGCCCAGAGCGTCGCGGCATTCCAACGCAGGTCTTCCGGCATCTGCTCCACCGGGATGACGCTGCGATAGGTGGTGTGGCCGCTGACCCGCGGCCTGGTATCGCCCACGACCTGGCGCCGAACCTTGCTCCACAGCCCGTCGGCGCCCACCAGCAACTGGCCGCGCAGGCTCTCGCCATTGCCGAGGCGGGCGGTGATGCCGCGCTCATCCTGGTCGTAGCCGACCACCTCGGCGCTGGTGCGCAGGCCGATCAGCGGGTTGTCGCGGCAGCCCTGCAGCAGCACGCCATGCAGATCGCCACGATGGATGACGGCATAGGGGTTGCGGAACCGGGCGCGAAACCGCTCGCCCAGGTCGATCTGGCAGATCTCGTCGCCCGACATCGCGTCCATCAGCCGCAGCCGGTCCACATACACCGCCATGGCGCGGGCGGTGTCGCCCACGCCCAGCGTGTCGAAGCAATGGAAGGCGTTGGGGCCCAGCTGGATGCCGGCGCCGATCTCCCCCAGCTCCGGTGCCTTCTCCAGCACCACACTGGGAAAACCCTTGGCCGCCAGGGCCAGCGCGGTGGAAAGCCCGCCAATACCGCCACCGGCGATGAGGATGGGGTCGGCCATGGCTGTTCTCCGCGCTGTCGGCTCTCGATATGATCAGCATAGGGATCATCTTGAGCCAAAGCAAGGGCGCCCCCCCTGCGGAAGGCGCCCTGCCCAGCCGGACCATTCCTGGTCCTGCCTGTTGGCGAACCGGCCCGGCGGCCTGCGTCGCCGCCGGCCGCCCCCGCGTCAGCGCTTGCGGGGCGTGGCGCTGCGAGTGGTGGTGGCGGCGCGCGCAGCCTGGGCAGGTTCCTTCGCCTTGGCCTTCTTCGGCGCCGGCTCCGCGGCGGCGGCAGGGGCGGCAGCGGCCCCGGCCTGGGCGCGCAACTGCGCCACCGTGGCGCGGTTGGTGATCTGCTCAGGGTTGGTGCGCACTTCCACCAGCGCCGGCTTGCCGCTGGCGATGGCCCGCTTCACCGCCGGCACCAGCTCCTCGGTCTTCTCCACGATCTCGCCGTGGCCGCCATAGGCCTCGATGAACTTGGCGAAGTCCGGGTTGGTCAGCGCAGTGCCGGAAACGCGGCCTGGATAGGTCTTTTCCTGATGCATGCGGATGGTGCCGTACATCTGGTTGTTGAACACCAGGATGATCGGCGCAACCGAGTGATGGAACGCCGTCGCCAGCTCCTGCCCCGTCATAAGGAAGCCGCCATCACCGACGAAGCACACCACGGTGCGCTCCGGCGCGGTGATCTTGGCGCCGATCGCGGCCGGCACGCCGTAGCCCATGGCGCCGTTGGTCGGGCCAAGGAAGTCCTGGCCTTCCTTCACATGCATGAAGCGGGTCGGCCAGGTCGCGAAGTTGCCGGCATCGGTGGTGTAGATGGTGTCCGCCGGCAGCACCTTCTCCAGTTCCTGCAAGGCCACGGCCAGGTTCAGCGGGCCGTCGTATTGCGGCGCCTGGGCCTGCGCCACGCGGGCGGCGCGCAACTCGCGCGTCCAGCTGCTCCAGGCTGGGCGACGCAGCGGTTCCATGTTGCGGGCGGCGAAGGCGAAGGCGTTGACGTCGGAAACGATCCCCAGCGCCGGGCGGTACACCCGGCCAATCTCGGCCTGGTCCGGATAGACCTGCACGATAGGCGTCGCGCCGGCCATGTCGAACAGCGTGTACCCCTGGCTGATCGGCTCGCCCATGCGGGTGCCGATGGCCAGGAACAGGTCGCTCTCGCGCGCCTTGGCCACCAGCGTGGCATCCGCGCCAACGCCCAGGTCACCGACGAAGTTGGCGTTGGTGCCATCGAACAACCCCTGCCGGCGGAAGCTGACCGCGACGGGAATGTCGTTGCCCACCAGCCAGTCGCGGATCGCCTCGCGGCCCTCGGCGGTCCAGCAGGCACCGCCGCCCAGCACGGCCAGCGGGCGCTTCGCCTTCTCCAGCATCGCCATCAACTGCGGCAGCGCATCCGGCGCCGGGTGCGGCGGTAGCACATGCGCCGGGCCGATATCCGGCACCGAGGCCAGTTCCTTCTGCATCTCCTCCGAGATCGCCACCACCACCGGGCCGGGCCGGCCGCTGGTCGCAACGTCGAAGGCATGCGCCATCAGTTCCGGAATGCGCTTGGCGTCGTCGATCTGGGTGACCCACTTGGCCAGCGGACCGAACATCTTGCGATAATCGACCTCCTGGAAGCTCTCGCGGTCGGTTTCCTCGAACGGGATCTGCCCGACCAGCAGCACCAGCGGTGTGCTGTCCTGGAAGGCCACATGCACCCCGATGGCGGCATGGCAGGCGCCGGGGCCGCGCGTGACGATGGCGACCCCGGGCTTGCCGGTCAGCTTGGCATGGGCTTCCGCCATGTGGACGGCACCGGCCTCAAACCGGCAGGTCACCAGCTGGATCTGGTTGCGCACGGCATAAAGCCCGTCCAGCAGGTCCAGGTAGCTTTCGCCGGGGACGCAGAACACATGGCTGCACCCCTGGGCCACCAGCGCATCCGCCAGAATCTTGCCACCCGGACGCGGCTGTACCTGCGCCCGCTTTGCCTCGGCCATGCCAAACCCCTCCCACTCAATTCATGCGAGGGGCTGTGTAGCGCGGGCCGGCGGCAGCGTCACCCGGCCGGCAGCATTGTTACACCTTGATGCAGCGGGCCATCCGGTCGGCGCCGACCTTGCGGGCTTCCGGCACTGCGACGGTGCAGGCCGGCTCCGCCAGGGAACAGCGCGGCGCGAAGGCGCAACCTGGCGGCAGGTTCTCCAGGCTGGGCGGTGCACCGGGAATGGTGGTCAGGCGCTGGCCGCGCAGCCCGGCATGCACCGTGGCGCCCAGCAACCCCTGCGGATAGGGGTGCAGCGGGCGACGCATCACGGCGCCAACCGGCCCCTCCTCCACCACGCGGCCGGCATACATCACCGCCACGCGGTCGGCGATCTCGCCAGCCACGCCAAGATCATGGGTGACGAAGATCACGCCCATGCCCAGCTTTTCCTGCAACTCCCGCAGCAGCAGCAGCACCTGGATCTGCACCGTGGCATCCAGCGCCGTGGTGGGCTCGTCCGCCAGCAGCAGCTTCGGCCGGCAGGCCAGCGCCACGGCGATCATCGCGCGCTGGCGCAGCCCGCCGGAGAGCTCATGCGGATAGGCCGCCAGGCGCCGCTTGGCGCTGGGAATCTGCACGAGTTCCAGCAGTTCCAGCGCCCGCGCCATGCCGGCACTCCGAGAGATGCCCTCATGCCGGCACACCGTCTCCGCAATTTGCGTGCCGATGGTGAAGACCGGGTCCAGCGCCGTCATCGGCTCCTGGAAGATCATCGCCACCGTGCTGCCGCGGAAGTCCTGCAACTGGCGTTCGTTCATCGCCTGGACGTCGCGGCCGGCAACCTCGATGCCGCCTTCCACCACGGCCTTCTTCGGCAGCAGCTTCATCAGCGCCCGCAGCGTGACCGACTTGCCCGAGCCGGACTCGCCGAGGATGCACAGCGATTCACCTGCGGCCAGGTCCAGGTCCACGCCATTCACCGCGCTGACATTGGAATCGCGCGAGACGAAGCGCACCGTCAGGTCCCGCAGTTTTACGAGTGGCGCCGCGGGTTGCATCTTCAAAGCCGCGCTCATTGTCCGATGATCCGATCCACGCTGCGCAACTCGTTTCCAGCAGCGGTTCTGCCCGCCCGGCTCATGCCGCGATCCCCCCGGCCTTGGAATGCCCGCTGCCATCTGCCGCCATGTGGCAGGCGGCCAGGTGGCCGCCGCCCAGGTCGGTGGCCGGCGGTGGCGTGGTCTCGCAGACCTTCTCGCTGAACGGGCAGCGGGTGCGGAAGCGGCAGCCGCTCGGCGGGTTCACCGGGTTCGGCGGGTCGCCGGTCAGCGGCGGCTCGGAGCGGCGCTTGTCGGGGTCCATGGAGGGCCGGCTGGCCAGCAGCGCGCGGGTATAGGGGTGCGCCGGGCGGTCGTAGATCGCGTCCACCGGCCCCTGTTCCACCACCAGGCCCAGATACATCACCATCACCCGGTCGCTGATGTACTGCACCACGTTCAGGTCGTGGCTGATGAACACGTAGGTGAGGCCGAATTTTTCCTTCAGGTCCATCAACAGGTTCAGCACCTGCGCTTCGACCGACTTGTCCAGCGCGGAAACCGGCTCGTCCAGCACCACCAGGCGCGGGTAAAGCGCCAAGGCGCGGGCGATGTTCACCCGCTGGCGCTGGCCACCGGAAAGCTCGTGCGGGTAGCGCCGGGCATATTGGTTCGGCGCCAGGCCCACCGCGGCCAGCAACTCGTGCGCCCGCTCCCGCGCCTGGCCGGCGCTGACGCCATGCACCTTGGGCGCGAAGCCGATGCTGTCCTCAATGGGCAGGCGCGGGTTCAGCGAGGCATAGCTGTCCTGGAACACCATCTGCACCTGGCGACGATATTCCTTCATCGCCACGCCGCCGCTGTTGTTGTTGCCGCCCACGGTCTCGCCGTCGAACAGCATCTCGCCGCCATCGGGGTCCAGCAGGCGCATCAGCAGGCGGGCGGTGGTGGACTTGCCGCAGCCGCTTTCGCCGACAATGCCCAGCGTCTCGCCCTTCAGCACGTTGAAGGTCACGCCATCCACGGCGCGCACGACGGCACGGGAGATGGGAAAATGCTTCTTCAGGTCACGGACCGTCAGCAGGGGCTGGGCCGGGCCGCCACGGTCAACAGGGGACTTCGGGGATGCGCTCATGCCCGGCAGACCAGCAAGGCACATGCCAGGGCTTTGCCGCGAGTCGCCCGGATACTTGCCTAACAAATAGGCATTCTGCCGATTTCTCGCCCTGCTTCAGCCCAGCAGGGGCAGCCGCTCCGCGACCAGGAAGGGCGCGCCAGGTGCCGCCTGGGTGAACAGGCAGAGCGCCCGGACAAAGCGCGGCCGCACCAGGGCTGGGGCGAAATGCGCCTCGATCGCCGGCATCAGCGTCGCGCGCTCGGCCTCGCTGACGCGGCGGCTGAGCGTGACGTGGAACATCCACTCCTCGAAGACGTAGTGGTAGCCCCAGGCGTCCAGCATCTCGCGCTGGCGTGGCGTCAGCCGCTCCGGCCGGCGGCGGGCGTATTCCGCCTCGGTCGGCGGCAGGCGGAAGCGGTCCAACTCGCCGACGCAGGCATCAGCGAAGCCGTTCAACACCACGCTGGGCAAGGTTTCCCGCAGCGCGATGAAGCCGCCGAGGTCGACCGGCGCCAAGGGCGGCAGTTCGAAGCCGCGGGTGCGGGCGGCCAGCGCCATGCAGGCGGCACGCACCTCCGCATAGGGCGCGTCGAAGCGGAACGGCGCCTTCAGCGTGGCGTGCAGGCCGTAGCCACGCGCCTCCGCCGTGATCTCGGCCAGATCCAGGCCGGCCACCTCCGGCTGCGGCAGCGTGGCGCCGGTCTCGGCATCCCGCCCCAGCCAGGCGCTGCCCAGTTGATGCAGCGGGTCGTCCAGCTCGGGGGCCCAGTACAGGGCAATGCGGGCGCTCATGTCAGGCACTTGTCCCAGGCGTCGTCACGCCACTTGTCCCAGGCGTCGTCACGCCACTTGTCCCGGGCGTTGTCACGCCACTTATCCCGGGCATCGTCACGACACGCGCTCGCCCTGGCACCAGACCCCGCGCAGCACCGGCAGCCCGACGATGGTACGCACGCGCACCACATCGGCGCGCAGCCCCGCTTGCAGCCGGCCGCGATCCGTCAGCCTGGCCATGCGCGCCGGGGCGTCGCTGACCATCGCCACCGCCTGCGGCAAGGTCACGCCGGGCATGGCCGCGGTGCGCCAGCAGGCCTCGATCATCGCTGACGGCACGTAGTCGCTGGCGAAGGCGTCCAGCAGGCCGTCCCGCACCAGGTCCGCCACCGCCAGGTTGCCGGAATGGCTGCCGCCGCGGACGATGTTCGGCGCCCCGCCGATGACAGTGACGCCCAGCGCCCGCGTGGCATGGGCGGCTTCCATCGCCACCGGGAACTCGCTGATCATGATGCCGTCGCGGGCGTTGCGCGCGACCTCGTCGGCATGGTCGTCGTCATGGCTGGCCAGCGGAATGCCGCGCGGGCCGAACATGTCCAGCACCACGCGGCGCTGCGGCTCACGCAGGCGCTCGCGCTGGGCCAGCAACTCCTCGATGCGGGCATCCACGTCCTGCACATCCAGGCCCTTCTGCCGCATGCGCATGTCGCGGTAGCGCTCGATATCGCGGTACTGGCCTACGCCGGGCGAGTGATCCATCAGGCTGACCATCACCACGCGCGCATGATTGGCCACGCTGTCTAGCGCCGCCAGCAGGTCCGGCGCCGGCAGCTCGCAGCGCAGGTGCAGCAGGTGCTCGCACTTCAGCGCATCGGCCGCGGTCATCTCGTCCAGGTCGCGCACGCCGTCACGGAAGGTCTGGCCGCGGCCGGGGTCGAAGCCGAGGTCGCCCAGGCACAGCGCATCCAGCACCGTGGTCACGCCGGCGGCGGCGCATTGCGCATCATGCGCCAGCATGGCGGAGCGGCTGGGCCAGCGCGCATTGCTGCGCGGCAGCACCTGGCGTTCCAGATTGTCGGTATGCAGGTCCACCAGGCCGGGGATCAGGTGGTCGCCGCCGCAATCCTCGGCGCCGGCGGCGTGGCTGCGGCCTGGCTGCACCTCGGCCAGCCGGCCGTCGCGGAACACCAGCGTGCCCGGCACCACCTCGTTCGGCAGCACCAGCTGGGCGTTGGTCAGAATGGTCTCGGGCGTCATGCGGCGTCCTGCAACGGGGCGACTTCGTATAGCCGGTCGGCCACGCGGTCGCGCACTTCGGTGTCGTGGAAAATCCCGATGATGGCGGTGCCGGCGCGCTTGGCCTCGGCGATCAGCGCCACCACCACCTCGCGGTTCGCGGCATCCAGGCTCGCGGTCGGCTCGTCCAGCAGCAGCACCGGATAGCCGGGGGCGAAGCCGCGCGCCAGGTTCACCCGCTGCTGCTCACCACCCGAGAAGGTGGCCGGCGGCAGGCCGTGCAACGTCGCCGGCAGGTTCAGCCGCTTCAGCAGCGCCGCCGCATGCGCCATGGCTTCCTCGCGCCCGGCGCCGCGCGCCATCAGTGGCTCGGCGACGATCTGCTGCGTCGGTACGCGCGGGATGACGCGGAGGAACTGGCTGACATAGCCCAGCGTATCCCGCCGCACCGCGCGCACCTCGCGCGCATCGGCGTTGGTGATGTCCACCTCGCGGCCGTCATGGCTGACCCAGACATGCCCGCTGCCGGCGCCGTAATTGCCGTAGAGGCAGCGCATCAACGTCGATTTGCCGGCACCCGAAGGCCCCGCCAACGCCACGCATTCGCCGGGCGCCACGGCCAGGTCCACATCCCGCAGCACGGGAATGCGGATACCGCCCTGCAAATGCAGCGTGAAGTCCTTGGAAAGACCTTCGGTCCGGATCGCGCTCATGCCGCCAGCACCGAGGAAACCAGCAACTGCGTATAGGGATGCTGCGGGTCGTCCAGCACGCGGTCGGTCAGCCCCTGCTCCACCACCTGGCCGCGGCGCATCACCAGCATCCGATGCGCCAGCAACCTGGCGGCGGCGATGTCATGCGTCACGATCAGCACCGCCAACCCAAGCTCCGCCACAAGCGCGCGGATCAGGTCCAGCAGCCGCGCCTGCACGGAGACATCCAGCCCGCCCGTGGGTTCGTCCATGAACACCAGCTTCGGCCGCGTCACCAGCGTGCGGGCGATCTGCAATCGCTGCTGCATGCCGCCCGAGAACTGCAAGGGCATGTCGTCGATCCGCGCCGGGTCGATCTCCACGCGCTTCAGCCATTCGGTGGCTTCCGCGCGGATATTGCCGTAGTGCCGCGCGCCCGCCGCCATCAGCCTTTCGCCGACATTGCCGCCGGCGGAGACGCGCAGCCGCAGCCCGTCGCGCGGGTTCTGGTGCACGAAGCCCCAGTCGCTCCGCATCAGCCGGCGCCGTGCCGCTTCGCCCATGGCGTGCACATCCTCGCCGGCATAGAGCACCTGGCCCTGCTGCGGCGCCATCATGCCCGCGAGCACGCGCAGCAGCGTGGTCTTGCCCGATCCGCTTTCGCCAACAATCGCCACCACCTCGCCGGGGTGGATTTCCAGCGCCACATCATCCAGCGCCGCCACCTTGCCGAAGTGCAGGTGCAGCCCCTCGGCCGTCAGCAGCGCGCTCATGCCGCGGCCTCCACCAGGGGCGGCCGGCTGGCGCAATAGTCGGTGTCGCTGCACACGAAGTGCCGCTTGCCGCCATCGTCCACGATCAGCTCATCCAGGTAGCTGTCGCGCGCCCCGCAGATCACGCAGGCCGCATCGGCGCGGGCCGGCTGGAACGGATGATCCTCGAAGTCGAGGCTCCTGACCTCGGTATAGGGCGGCACCGCGTAGATGCGCTTTTCCCGCCCGGCGCCGAACAGCTGAAGCGCCGGCATCATGTCCAGCTTCGGGTTGTCGAAGGCCGGGATCGGGCTGGGCGACATCAGGTAGCGCCCATTCACCAGCACCGGGTAGTTGTAGCTGGTGGTCGCCGCGCCATGCTGGGCGATGTCCTCGTACAGCTTCACATGCATCAGCCCGTAATCGGCCAGCGCGTGCATCCGCTTGGTCTCGGCGACGCGCGGCTCCAGCCGGAACAGCGGCTCCGGCATCGGCACCTGGTAGACCAGCACCTGGCCCTCGCGCAGCTTCGCCTCCGGCACCCGGTGGCGGGTCTGGATGATCGTCGCCTCTGCCGTGTGTTCCGTGGTGGCCACGCCGGTGACGCGGTTGAAGAAACGCCGGATCGAGACCGCGTTCGTCGTATCGTCGGCGCCCTGGTCGATCACCTTCAGCGTGTCGTCGGCGCCGATGATGCTGGCCGTCACCTGGATGCCGCCGGTACCCCAGCCATAGGGCAGCGGCATCTCGCGGCTGCCGAACGGCACCTGGTAGCCCGGCAGCGCCACCGCCTGCAGCAGCGCGCGGCGGATCATCCGCTTGGTGTTCTCGTCCAGGTAGCCGAAATTATAACCGGCTTCGATCATCGACCGGCCTCCTGCCGCAGCGATCGCAGCTTTTCCAGCTCACTCTGGAAATCGACGTAGTGCGGCAGCTTCAGGTGCTCGACGAAGCCGGTCGCCTCGACATTGTCGCAGTGATACAGCACGAATTCCTGGCTCTGCGCCGGCGCATCGACCGGCTCGCCCAGCTCCTCCGCGCGCAGGCCACGATCCACCAGCGCCATCGCCATCGCCTTGCGCTCGCCATGGCCGAAGACCAGGCCATAGCCGCGGGTGAACTGCGGCGGCTCGGACTTCGAGCCGGCGAACTGGTTCACCATCTGGCACTCTGTGAGTACGATCTCGCCCAACTCGATGGCGAAGCCCAGCTCCGGCGGGGTGAACTCCACCGTCACCTCGCCCATGCGGATTTCGCCGGCGAAGGGGTGGCTGTTGCCGTAGCCGCGCTGGGTGGAATAGCCGAGGCCGAGCAGGAAGCCCTCATCGCCCCGCGCCAGGGCTTGCAACCAGGCGGCGCGCGGCACCGGGAAGTTCAGCGGGTCTCGGGTCAGGTCGGGCGGCTCGGCTTCGCTGGTCGTCTCGCGCCGCATCAGGCCTTCCTTGGCCAGCAACTCCGTCACCCGCGGCATCGGCGTGGGGTCGGCCACGCCCTCGGGCGCCGGCGCCACCGCCTCGCGTTCCGCCGCCAGGGCGAAGTCCAGCAAGCGGTGGGTGTAGTCGTAGGTCGGCCCCAGCACCTGGCCGCCCGGCAGATCCTTGTAAGTGGCGCTGATCCGCCGCTGGATGCGCATCGCGCCGGTCTCCACCGGCTCGCTCGCGCCGAAGCGCGCCAGCGTGGTCCGGTAGGCCCGCAGCAGGAAGGCCGCCTCGATCAGGTCGCCGCGCGCCTGCTTCACCGCCAGCGCCGCCAGGCCGCGGTCGTGGCAACTGCCCTCCGCCATCACCCGGTCCACCGCCAGGCCAAGCTGCTGCTCCACCTGCTCCACGCTGAGCTCCGGCAGCGCGGGGTCGCCGCGCCGCGTCTCATCCAGCCAGGCATGGGCATTGCCGATGGCGCGTTCGCCACCCTTCACCGCGACATACATCAGCCGGCTTCCTCAATGCGGACGGTGCGGGGCAGGCAGGCCAGGCTGTCGCCGGCGCAGAGCACGATATCCACGCCCTGCGGGAAGCGCGCCCGATTGGCCGCCCACTGCGCCAGGAAATCCGCCGGCAGCCCCTGCACCGCCAGCCGATGCGCATGCTCGATGCCCGGGCCGGTCAGCCGCCAGCCCTGCCCGGCCTGCAAGCCCTGCACCTGCACCAGCAGGGTTGCGGCCAGGTGCGGCTCTTCCTCGGTGCCCAGCGCCAGCCCGGCCAATGCCGGCATGGCGCCCACGGCAACGACGAACTGCGCCGCGCCGGCTTCCGCCACCACCGGGCAGCCGCAATGGAAGCGCAGCCAGTCCAGCGGCTCGGCGCGGTCCAGCCAGACCGGCGTATCGGCATCGGCCAGGGTCAGCAGCACCGCAGCCGTGGCGCTGTGCAGCGGGGTCGGCGGCTCGGCCAGCGGCGGTAGCTGGAAGATGCGGCCAGGGCGCGACATCGCCTCCAGCACGCTGCGAAAACAGCGCTGGCTGTCCTGCACCGGGTCGGCGAATCCGGCGCCGATCATGACCGCATGTTCGCCATGGTGAAGAACTCCACTTTCGTCGCCGCCGCCTTGCGCGCCACCAGCGCCGCCGCTTCCGCCTGGCGTGCGGCCAGCGGCTGCACCACCTCGGCCAGCAACACGCCGCGCAGCTCCGGCCGTTGCAGGCAGGCATCCAGCAGCGCCGCCAGCTCGGCCTGGCGCAAATCCCGCCCGGCCACATAGGCATGGCCGAGCGTGCCATCGGCCAGCCGCACGCTGCACCGGGTGACCGTCATCTCGCCCAGGTTGAACGGCCCGCCATCACCGCCTTGGCGTCCCCGCACCATCACCAGCCCGCTTTCGGGCCCGCGCAGCCGGGTATGGGTTGGCAAGGGCGGCGCCGCCTCCAGCCGGGCGGCGATTTCGCCCAGCGTGGCGCGGGCCAGAACGCCCATCCAGTGGCGACGGTCTTCAGGGGTTGGTTCAGCCATGCTCATGGGTTGTCTGGCGACCTCAATATGTCTAGACAACTAGATATCCAGCGGGCTACCGTCAACGGCGAAAATGACACCTCCTCCTGACATTCCGATTGAAACTTCGATGACAGCGGACCGGCTCGACCGCGGTCAGGGCCTGGCGCTGTGGCGCCAGATCGCCAGCACGCTGGAACACGAGATCACCAGCGGCGCCCGTGTGGCCGGCGACAAGCTGCCGACCGAAGCGGCGCTGAGCGCGCAGTTCAACGTCAACCGCCACACCGTGCGCCGCGCGCTGGAAGCGCTGAGCGCCCGCGGCCTGGTGCGGGTGGAACAGGGGCGCGGCAGCTTCGTCGCCGAGGATGTCCTGGACTATCCCCTCGGCGGCCGGACCCGCTTTTCCGAGACGATCCGGCGCCAGAACCGCGAGCCGCAGGGCCGCGTGATCCAAATTCAGGAGATTGCGGCCGACAGCCAGGTTGCCGAGGCGCTGGGCCTGAAGCGTGGCCGGCCGGTGGTGCGGCTGGTGCGGCTCGGCCTGGCCGATGGCCGGCCCATTTTGGTCGGCACGCACCACTTCCCGCTGCCGCGCTTCGACCGGCTGGGCGAGCACCTGCGGACCGATCCTTCGATCACCGCCGCCCTGGCTGCCTGCGGCGTGCCGGATTACCGCCGCCGCGTCACCCGGGTGACCGCGCGCATGCCGACGCCGGAGGAAGCCAGCCTGCTGGAACAGGCCCGCACCCGGCCGATCCTGGCCAGCGAGGCGATCAACACCGACGCGGCCGGCCAACCCGTGGACTTCACGCTGTGCACCTATGCCGCGGGGCGGGTGCAGATCGTGGTCGAGGACGGCGCCTGACCCCGGCGGGGTAGCCAAGCCGCCACCGCCGCAGGCATGATCGCCCCTACAAAGGGGTGCCGCCGATGCGTGCGATTTTCGTGATGATCAAATGCGAGATGGGCCAAGCCTATCGCGTGGCGCGGGAAATGGCCGACAGCATCGAGGAATTGTCCGAGATGCACTCCACCTCCGGCCAATACGACCTGCTGGGCAAGTTCTACCTGGCGGCAGACCAGGATATCGGCCTGTTCGTGGTGGACCGCATCCAGACCGTGGCGGGCGTGAAGGACACCTACACGCTGCAGACCTTCAACGCCTTCGGCGCCGGCAAGGGCTGAAGCCTACGGACGGCGGCGGTGCCGGCATGCCGTGATATCGCCACGCGGCTGTGCCATGGTGTCGCTGCAATAGCCTCCGGGAGTTTCAACCAATGCGCCTGCTGCCCGCCCTCGGCCTGACCACCCTGCTGCTGGCTGCCGGTTGCACCGACCAATATGGCCGCCCGGACCCTGTGGGCACCGCCGTGCTGGGCGGTGCCATCGGCGTGGCTGCCGGCCTGGCCATGGGCGGCGCCTTCAATAGTCACCACGACAACTACGCCTATCCGCGCGGCGGCCGCGGCGGCTATGGCGGTGGCTACGGCGGCGGCGGTTACGGCGGCGGTGGCTACGGCGGCGGCGGATATGGTGGCGGCTACGGCGGCCGCGGCGGTTGGCGTTGAGCGCCGCCCGGGCGGCGACCCTCGGCCTGGTCCTGCTGGCCGCCGGCTGCGCGCCAGTGGCGTACCAGCAAGCGCCGGCACCCTATTACCCCGGCAAGCCCGCCCCGGCCGCCGGCTACTACCCCGAGCCCTATGCCGGCAACGGCACCTACGGCGGTGGCTATGGCAGCGGCTACTACGTGGCGCCGGCGCCGGTCTGGGGCGGCGGTGGCTTCGGCTATCGGCCGCCCCCGCCGCGCCCGTATTGGGGTGGCGGCAGCGGTGGGTATCGTCCGCCGCAGGGGGGCGGTTGGGGCGGTGGCTATCGCCCGGCGCCCCCGCCGCCCGGCCGGCCGGCACCCTCCGGCCCGCCGCCACGCAGCGGTGGCGGGCGGGACTGGCACCACCGCTGAAGCATGATCACCGCCGGCTGAAGCGGTGATCCCGCTTCAGCCGTTTTCGACAGGCTTAGTCACCGCCCTGGCCGACCAGGCTCCAGGGCACCTCAGCCGAAGCCGAGGAAGCCTTCCATCTGGCTGATCGGCTTGGCCGCGCGCAACGCCGCCAGGTCCGGCTTCGGCCGGGCCAGCAGCGCGTCGCCCAGGCAGGCCTGCTCGATCGCCAGCGCCACGCCCAGCACCAGCGCATCGCCGCCGCGCGGGCCGACGATCTGCAAGCCGAAGGGCATGCCCTGCGCGTCCTTGCCCATGGGCAGGCACAGCGCGGGGTGGCCGGCGATGGTCACGTAGTAGGCCAGGCTCAACCAGTGGAAGTAGGTCCGGGTCGGCTTGCCGTCGATCTCCGCCGGGTAAAGCTCCCGCCAGGACCGCGGCGAGCAGCAGATGCCCGGCGTCACCAACACGTCGTGCCGCTCGAAGAAGCCGAGGAAGTTGCGGTAGATCTCGGTCTGGCGCTGGGCCGCCACGGCGTAGTCGGCCAGGCTGTAGCGCAGCCCTTCCTCCACATTGGCGATCAGGTTCGGCCCGCAATCCTGCGGCCGGCTGCGCGACTTCTCCAGGTGGGAGGACAGCACGTTGGCCGCGCGCAGAACCTCGAAGACTTCGTCGCCACCGCTGACATCCGGGTGGGCTGCCTCGGCCCGGGCGAACATCGGGGCAATGGCGGAGAGCCGGCTGCGGAAGGCCTCGCGCACCAGGTTCTCGGTCGGCGCCTGGCCGAAGTCTTCGGAGAAAGCCAGGCGCAGGCTGGCCAGGTCGACCCGCGGCGCCGGGTGGTAGCGGCTGGCGATGCCGCGCACCGGCTCGCCCGGCAGGGTATAGGAAAGCGGGTCGCGCCCGTCATCGCCAGCCTGGGCGGAGAGCAGCAGCGCGGTATCCGCCACGTCGCGGCCCATCGGCCCCACCACCGGCAGGCAGGACCAGCCATGCGGCCGGCGCTCGCTGCTCACCAGCCCGGCGGAGGGACGGAAGCCGACCACGCCGCAGAAGGCCGCGGGGTTGCGGAGCGACCCACCCGTATCGCTGCCGCTGCAGATCGGCGCCATGTCCACCGCCAGCGCGGCGGCCGACCCACCGGAGGAACCGGCGGCCGAGCGGGTATTGTCGAAGGGGTTGCCGGTGGCGCCGAAGACGGTGTTGCGGGTATTCGCCCCCAGGCCGAATTCCGGCACGTTGGTCTTGCCGATGACGATGCCGCCGGCCGCCTTCACCCGCGCCACCATGCCGGCATCCTCGGTCGGCACATGGTCGCGGAAGATCGGGCTGCCCCAGGTGGTGCGCAGCCCCGCCGTCGGGTCAAGGTCCTTGATGCCCACGGGCAGGCCATGCAGCACGCCCAGCCTGTCGCCGCGCATCACCGCGGCCTCAGCGGCCTTGGCGCCGGCGCGGGCACGTTCGGTGTCCATCGCCGCCATGGCGTTGATGGCGGGCTGGTAGGTCTCGATCCGCTTCAGGCAGCTTTCCAGCAACTCCACCGGGGAGAGCTTCTTCTCGCCGATCAACCGGCGGGACTCGATGGCGGAGAGTTCGCAGGGTTCGGTCATGCGGCGAGTTCCCGTTCATGCAGGGCAAGGGTTTCGGTGTCGAAGCAGGCGAAGGTCACGGCGACATCGCCCTGCACGCGCAGGCTCTCCCGCACGCTGGCGACCGCGATCACAGCCGCCTGGTCCTTCGGGAAGCCATAGATGCCGGTGGAGATGGCGGGAAAGGCGATGCTGCGCCCGCCCACCACATGCAGCTCCCGCATCGCCGCGCGATAGGCGCTGGCCAGCAGCTCCGCCTCATCCTTGCCGCCGCCCTGCCAAACCGGGCCGACGGCGTGGATGATGAAGCGCGCCGGCAGGTTGAACCCCGGCGTGGTCCGCGCATCCCCAGTTGGGCACGGGGCCAACGGCTTGCACGCGGCGGCCAGGGCGTGGCTGCCGGCAGCGCGAAAAATGGCGCCGCAGACGCCACCGCCGGCCAGCAACTGGTCGTTGGCCGCATTCACCACCGCATCCACCGGCAGCATGGTGATGTCGGCCTGGACCGCCCGCATCATGGCAAAAGGCCAGACATGCTAACCCTCCGGGCGTTATCGCCCTGCGTGGAAATGCGCTGGCTGCGTTACCAGCCCAGCGCCAGCCCGTCCTTGCGCGGGTCCGACCCGCCGATGAGGATGCCGCGCTTGCGGTCCATGAAGATGGCCTGGCCACCGCCATGCGGCTTCGGCGCCAGCTTCACGGTGTGGCCCAGGCGCTGCAGCCGGTCCACGACGCTGGCGGGAATGCCGGCTTCCAATTCCACCACGTTGCCGAAGGGGTGCGGGTAGAGCCGCGGGCAATCGATGGCTTCCTGCGGGTCCATGCCGAACTCGAACATGTTGCTCAGCACCAGGGTCTGGCCCATCGGCTGGAAATGCCCGCCCATCACGCCGTAGGGCATGATGCACTGGTCGTCCTTGGTCACCATGCCCGGGATGATGGTGTGCAGCGGCCGCTTGTTCGGCCCGATGCAGTTCACATGGCCTTCCTGCAGGCGGAAGCCGAAGCCGCGGTTCTGCAGCATCACGCCGGACTTCTCGGCCAGCATGCCGCAGCCGAAGCTCTCGAACAGGCTGTTGATGAAGGAGCAGGCATTGCCCTCGGCATCCACCACGCAGAGGTAGACCGTGTCCTTGTGCTTGACCCATTCGGCGGTGCCGGCGGGCGGCAGCGTCTTCATCGCCTGGTCGTCGCGGATGATGCCGCGCAGCTTGCCCAGGTATTCCTTGCTGGTCAGCTCGGCCACCGAGCGGTCCATGTAGGCCGGGTCGGCCAGGAAGGCGTCGCGGTCGCGGTAGACCAGGCGGGCGGCCTCGATGTGGCGGTGATAGCGCTCGGCGCTCATCGGCCCCTGCTCGGGGGTCTCGAAGCCTTCCAGGATGCCCAGCAGCATCAGCACATGCAGGCCGGAGCCGTTGGGCGGGCACTGCCACACCTTCATGCCGCGCCAGTCGATGCTGATCGGCTCGACGAACTCAGCCACGGTCAGGCCGTTGTGGAAGTCTTCCTCGGTGTGCAGGCCGCCGGCGGCACGCAGGGTCGCCACCATGTCGGCGGCGATCTCGCCCTCATAGAAGGCGCGCGGGCCGTGCTCGGCGATGGCGCGGAGCGTCTTGCCCAGTTCCGGCTGGGTGAAGCGGTCGCCGACGCGCGGCGTCTCGCCGCCCGGCAGGAAGCGGCGGGCGCTGGCCTCATGCAGCCGCAGCTTCGGCGCCGCATCGGCCCAGTCCACCGCCACGCGCGGGGTCACGGCGAAACCTTCCTCGGCGCAGGTGATGGCGCGCTGGAGCAACTCGCCCAGCGGCTTGCGGCCATAGGTGGCGTTCAGCTTGGCCCAGGCGGAAATGGCGCCCGGCACGGTCACGGCATGGGCGGAGGTATTGACGATGCTGGTCACCTGGCGCGACCGCAGCGCTTCCGGCGTGGCACCCGCCGGCGCCCGGCCGGAGCCATTCAGCGCGATGACCTTGCCGCTGCCGGCCGGGGCGTACAGACAAAAACAGTCGCCGCCGATGCCGGTGGATTGCGGCTCCACCACGCACAAGGTCGCGACCGCGGCGATGGCGGCATCCAGCGCATTGCCGCCCTTCTGCAGCACTTCCAGCGCCGCGAAGGTCGCGATCGGCATGCTGGTGGCGGCCATGCCGTGGTTGGAATAGACCGCGCTGCGGCCGGGGGCGTGGAAGTCGCGCTTCATCGGGAACGTCTTTCGTTGGCAACGCGGTCCGGGGACCGGGCCGTTTCCATGACGGTGCTCTTACACCCCTGCGCCGGCCTCGCAAATACGGCCCTTCCCCGCCGCCTGGGCCGGGTTCATGGTGCAGGCATGGCAAACATCGGCATCGACGATTTCGAGCGGGTGGAGGTCCGGGTCGGCACGGTGGTGGACGCCCAGCCCTTCCCCGAGGCGCGCAAGCCCGCACTGAAGCTGTGGGTCGACTTCGGCGGCGCGCTGGGCACCCGGCAAAGCTCGGCCCAGGTGACGGTCCACTACTCGCCGGACCGGCTGATCGGCCGCCAGGTACTGGCGGTGGTCAACCTGCCGCCGCGCAAGATCGCCGGCTTTGAAAGCCAGGTGCTGGTACTGGGCCTGCCGGATGAGAATGGCGACGTGGTGCTGCTGCGCCCGGACCTGAAGGTGCCGGACGGGGGCAAGGTATATTGAGCGCGGCCGCCCGACGGAGCGCCGCCGCGCCAGCAGGCGCGACCCTGCCGCCGCGGAGGGAGGCAGCGCGAACATGAGCCAGAAATACTTCACCGTCGGCTGGGACCAGCTGCACCGCGACAGCAAGGCGCTGGCCTGGCGGCTGGCCGAACGCGCGCCCTTCCAGGGGGTCGTCGCCATCACCCGCGGCGGGCTGATCCCGGCCGCCATCATTGCCCGCGAACTGGCCTGCCGGGTGGTGGAGACGGTCTGCGTGGAGACCTATGACGAGGAGATCAAGGGCGAGCCGCGCGTGACCAAGCAGCCCATCGCCGCCGGCGATGGCGAGGGCTGGCTGCTGGTCGACGACCTGGTGGATACCGGAACCACCGCGCGGGTGGTGCGCGCCCTGCTGCCCAAGGCACATTTCGCCACGGTCTACGCCAAGCCGCAGGGCCGCAGCCTGGTGGACAGCTTCGTCACCGAGGTCAGCCAGGACACCTGGATCCTGTTTCCCTGGGATACCGAGCCGCAATTCATCGCGCCGATCATCAAGGGCGGGCGGGGCTGATCGCGGCAGGGCCTGTTCGAGTTAAGCAGCCCTCAAGTCGCGGCCGCCGCCTCCTCCCGCATCGCCAGCACCTTGTCCACCCGCCGGCCATCCATATCCACGATCTCGAAGCGCCAGCCGCTCCAGACGATCCGGTCGCCCTCCTTCGGCACCCGTTGCAGCAGCGCCAGCATCAGCCCGGCCACGGTGTGGTAGGTGCCGGGATAGGGCAGCGGCGGCAGGTCCAGGCGCAGCCGCAACTCGTCGCTCGGCATCATGCCGTCCAGCAGCAGGCTGCCATCGGCCCGCTTCAGCACATTGCCCGGCGCGCTGGCGCTGGCCTCCGGCCCCAACTCGCCGACAATCGCCTCCAGCAGGTCGCTCTCGCTGACCACACCTTCAAAACTGCCGTATTCGTCCAGCACCAGCGCCAGCCCCACGGCGTCGTGCCGCAGCCGCTCCAGCGCATCCAGCCCGCTCAGGTTGTCCGGCAGCACCAGCGGCTGGCGCAACGCCTTGGCGATGGAAAGCGGCTCCCCGGCCAGGGCCTGGTCCAGCAGGTCCTTGGCGGCGACAATGCCCACCACGTTGTCGATCCGCCGGTCCGCCACCACGAAGCGCGTCACCGGCTTGGCCCGCAGCTGGGCGTTGATCTCCTCCGCCCCGGCGCTGCGGTCGATCCAGGCCACTTCCGTCCGCGGCGTCATCAGCGCGCGCACCGGGCGGTCCGCCAGGCGCAGCACGCGCTCGATCATGTGGCGTTCCTCGTGCTCCAGCGCGCCGGCCTCGGCGCCCTCGGCCACCACCGCCTTCACTTCCTCTTCCGTGACCGCGTTCTCGGAGGGGTCGTGCCGCCCGAACAGCCCCAGCACCAGGTTGGAGGAAGCGCTCATCAGCCAGATCATCGGCGCGGTGATGCGCGACAGCCAGGCCATCGGCCGGGCGACGCGGCAGGCAATGCCTTCGGGGTTGCGCAGCGCCAATTGCTTCGGCACCAGCTCGCCCACGATCAGGTTGGCATAGGCGATGGCCAGCACGACAACGGTGAAGGCGACCTCGTGCCCGAAGCCGTACATCCAGGGCTGTTGGTCCAGCACGTCGCCCAGCGGCGTGGCCAGCTGCGCACCACCGAAGACGCCGGCGAATATACCGACCAGGCTGATGCCCACCTGCACCGTGGGCAGGAAGCGGTCGGGGTCGTCGGCCAGGGCCAGGGCGGCGGCGGCACCTGGCACGCCGGCGCGGTCCATCGCCATCAACCGGCCGCGGCGGGCCGAGACGATGGCCAGTTCGCTCATGGCGAAGGCACCGTTCAGCAGCACCAGCACCAGGAGGACGGCAATTTCCAGGGTGATTTCCATGCCCCGTATCTACCCCCGGCGCGGCGCCGGGGGTAGCGCCGCGTCAGCCTTCCTTCGGCAGCTTGATGCCGGTCAGCCCGCTGCCGGCCCTTGCCGGTCAGCCCGCTGCCGGCCGGCGCTGCCTCAGCCTTCCTTCGGCAGCTTGATGCCGGTCAGCGCCTGGTAGGCGCGGATCACGAAGGCGTCGTCCTTGCCGCCATGGCCCTGGGCGCTGGCGGCGATGAACAACTGCATGGCCTGCGCCGCCATCGGTGCGGGGAAACTCGCCTCCCGCGCCAGATCCGTCACCAGGCCCAGATCCTTCACGAAGATGTCCACCGCCGAGGTCGGCGTCTCGTCGCCCGCCAGCACATGCGCCATGCGGTTCTCGAACATCCAGGAATTGCCCGCCGCCGTGGTCACGATGTCGTAGAGCTGCTGCGGCTCCAGCCCGGCCTTGATGCCCAGCGCCATCGCCTCCGCCGCCACCGCGATATGGGCGCCCGCCAGCAACTGGTGCACCACCTTCATCGTGGCGCCCAGCCCGGCCGTGTCGCCCAGCCGCCACACCGTCTTCGCCGTGGCGTCCAGCAGCGGCTTGGCCTTGGCGAAGGCGGCGTCCTCACCGCTGGCCATGTAGGTCAATTGGCCAGACCGCGCGCCGACCGAGCCACCGCTCATCGGCGCGTCCAGGTAGAGCATCCCGGCCTCAGTCGCGCGGGCGGCCAACCGGCGGGCATCCTCCGGCGACATGGTGGCGGAAACCACCATCACCGCCCCTTTCGCCAGCCGCGGCAGCGCGCCCTGCGGGCCAAACAGCGCGGCCTCGGCCTGCTTGGCGTTGACCACCATCACCAGCACGGCGTCGGTACCCTCCGGCAACTCGGCGGTGCTGGCCACGGCGCTGCCGCCGGCCGCGGTGAACTCGGCGCGAGCCACCTCTCGCGGGTCCACGCCCGTTACGCTCACGCCGCTGGCCTTCAGCAGGTTGAGCGCGGCGCCCATGCCCATGCTGCCCAGGCCGATGACACCAACCTGCATGGCCCTAGCCCTCCCCGCCCGCTGCCTTGGCCATGGCCACCAGGCGCGCCTTGTCGATCTTGTTGGTGCCGGCCAGCGGCAGCGCGTCCAGGAACCAGACACGGCGCGGATGCATATAGGCCGGCGCATTGGTCAGCGCGTGCTGCTTCAGCGCCGCCTCATCCACCTCGGCCCCCGCGCGCTTCACCACGAAGGCGACGGGCTTCATGCCCTTGATGTCGTCATCAATGGGCACCACGGCGGATTGCTCCACCGCCGGATGGGTCTCCAGCACCTTTTCCACTTCACTCGGGAAGATGTTCTCGCCGCCACAGATGAACATGTCGTCGACGCGCCCGACCACGTAGTGGAAGCCATTCTCGTCGCGGTGGAACACGTCCCCGGTGATGTAGAAGCCATCTGCGGTCAGCGGCGGCTTCAGGTCCGGCCGGTTCCAGTAGCCGTTCATCTGGCCCGGGCATTTCTGTTCGAGCACGCCATCATTGCCCAGCGCCCCATCGGCGCCGCGCAGCCGCAACTGCACCGCCGGGTGCGCGTAGCCCACGCTGAGCGGCGGCGCCGGCAGCTTCTGCGGGTGCGGGCCAAACACCACCGGCCCGGCTTCCGTGGTGCCATAGCCGTTGACGAAGCCGGCATTCGGGAAGGCCCGCTTGATCGAGGCCAGCAGCGCGGGGGAGACCGGCGCCGAGCCGCAGCGCACATGCCGCACGCTGCTGAGGTTCAGGCTCTCCACCAGGTCGCGGTGTTGCAGCAGCATCGCCATCATCGGCGGCACGCCGGTTATCCACGTCACCTTGTGGTCGGCAATGGCGTGCAGATAGCCGCGCGCATCGAACTGCGGCATCAGCACCACGGTGATGCCGGCGGCGCTGGCCAGCTGCGCCAGCGCCAGGCCGTTCATGTGGTACAGCGGCGCCGCGATCAGGCAGCGCTCGCAGGAGATATCCGGCCCGGCCAGCCGCTGCTCCACCACCCACAGATGCGACTGGTGGGACAGGATCACACCCTTCGGCCGCCCGGTGCTGCCCGACGTGTAGAGAAAGATCGCCGGCTCGGCCGCCTGGGGCATCACGGTCTCGAAGGCGCCGGGGTCGAGGAAGGCGTCCCACTCGGCGCTGCCGAAGGCGATGCCGTGCATGCCCTCCGGCACCGCCGCCAGCCGCGCCTGGTCGCAGAACACCACGGTCGCGCCGCTGTCGCGCAGCACGTAGTCCACCGTGGCGGCCGGAAAGCGCCAGTTCACCGGCACCGGCACCAGCCCGGCCCGCTGCGCGCCATACAGCGCCGCAAGGTATTCCGTGCTGTTGCCGGCCAGGATGCCCACGCGGTCGCCGCGCTTCAGGCCCCGCCGCAGCAGGCCCCGCGCCACGGCGCAACACAGCGCATCCAGCTCGCCATAGCTGACCACCCGCGCCGCAGCTCCGGCCAGGTCGATCAGCGCCGGCTTGGAAAGATCAGCGCCCCGGTCGATCAGGTCGCCGAGGTTGCGGAACGGGAAGCCCATTACTTCGGCGCCGCGGTCAGATAGACGCCGCGGCCGGAGGCGCAGAGCTTGCCGTCGAGGTCGAAGATCTCGGCCTCGGCGACGCTGAACTGGCTGCCCTGCTTGATGATCTTGCCCTTGCAGACCAGGTCCCCCGGCAGCGCCACGCGGTGATAGTCCACCCGCATGTCGATGGTCGGGATGCCACGGCCTAACTGCGCGCCCAGCGCCCAATCGGCGGTCAGGTCCACCAGCGCGGCCAGGATGCCGCCATGGGTGTAGCGGCGGTCCGGGTTCACCACCCATTCCTCGCGCCAGGTGGCGCGGATGGTGACGGTGTCCTTGCCGACATCCTCCACCTTCAGGCCCAGCCACTGGTGATAGGGCGCGCGCAGCAGGCGTTCCTGCAGCTGCTCGGCGGTCAGTGCGGTGCTCTCGCTCATGTATTTGCCATCCGATTCAGATCTCCGTGCTTCGCCCTCCGATCATCGGAGGCTAGGGCGTCACCACCACCTTGCCGATGACCTTTCGGTCGCGGATCAGCGCCAGCCCTTCGGCGGCCTGGTCCAGCGGCAGCACCTTGTCGATCAGCGGCGTGATCTCGCCCTTGGCGCACATCGACAGCAGGCTGTCGAAGTCCTCGTTGTAGAAGCTGTTGCTGCCGATGATCTGGAGCTCGAAGGTCCAGATGAAGCGCAGGTCTTCCTTCGGGTCGAAGCCAGCCGTCGCGCCGCAGACCAGCACCTTGCCGCCGCGCTTCACAATGCGCAGGCCCTTGGTCCAGGTATCGCCGCCGGTGTAGTTGATGAGGACATCGACGCCGCCCTCATAGCTGCGACGCTGCGGCTTGCCGAAGCGTTCCTGCGCCCACTTGCTGAAATCGACGGCCAGGTAATCGACCGCCTCGTCGGCGCCGATATCCAGCATCGCCTGGCATTTCTCCGGACCGCCGGCGCAGGCCACCACATGGGCGCCCAGCTTCTTGGCCAGCAGCACGGAACCCGTCCCGACGCCACCGCTGGCGCCGAGGATCATCACCACGTCACCCTTCTTGATGGTGTTGTGCGTGACGATCATGCGGTGCGCGGTGCCATAGGCCACCGGCAGCGAGGCCGCCGTCTCGAAGGAGACCTCGGCCGGCAGGCGGATCAGCTGGTCGGCATTGCACACACAATATTCCGCCATGCCGCCGTCGAGCATCTCGCCCATCAGGCCCTTCTGGCGGTTGATCGGGTTCACCATCACCCGCGCCCCGGCTTCCCAGCCGGAGACACCCTCGCCGCACTCGGCCACTTCACCGGCCAGGTCCAGGCCGATGACCACGGGCATCGGCACCTTGATGCCGGGCATGCCCTTCACGGTGAAGACGTCGTGGTAGTTGAAGGAGGAAGCCCGCACCCGCAGCACCACCTGGCCGGGGCCGGCCACCGGGCGGGGATAGCTCTCCTCAACCTTCAGAACATCCAGGTCGCCGTGCTCTCGCAGCACCATCGCGCGCATCGTTGCGGACATCATCACCTCGTCTTGCGGAATCCGGTGGGCAGATAACGCCAGCCGCCGCGGAAGGTCAAAGCGGCAAGCCCCCTCCCCGGCCCGGGGCGAAGCCCCCTCCCCGGCGCGCAGCGAAGCCCCCTCCCCGGCGCGGGGCGAAGCCCCCTCCCCGGCGCGGGGCGCCGATGCTACTGGCAGGGCAACGTCCAACCAAGCGGAGCGCGCCCATGCCGTCCAAACTGTTCGACCTCACCGGCCGGCGCGCCCTGGTCACCGGCTCCAGCCAGGGCATCGGCCTGGCCCTGGCCGGCGGCCTGGCGGAAGCCGGCGCCACCGTGGTGCTGAACGCCCGCAACCAGGCCAAGCTGGCTGAAGCCGCCTCCACCCTGCGCGCCCAGGGCCATACGGTGGAAGTCGCCAGCTTCGACGTGACCGACAGCGCCGCCGTGGAAGCCGCCGTGGCGCGGATCGAGGCCGAGAGCGGCCCCATCGACATCCTCTGCAACAACGCCGGGGTGAACCTGCGTGGCGCGCTGGACCAGATGCCGGACGAGACCTGGCACACCGTCATCGCCACCAACCTGCACAGCGCCTTTTATTGCGCGCGGTCCGTGGCCAAGCGGATGATCCCCCGTGGCCGTGGCAAGATCATCAACACCTGCTCGGTCATGAGCATGATGGGCCGCGCCACCACCGGCCCCTATACCGCCACCAAGGGCGCGCTGGGCATGCTGACCAAGGCGATGTGCGCCGACTGGGCGCGCCACAACATCCAGTGCAACGGCATCGCGCCGGGGTTCTTCAGCACGGAACTCACCGCGCCGCTGAAGGCCAACGCCCAGTTCAACGACTGGCTCTGCGCCCGCACCCCCGCGGGCCGCTGGGGCGAGCTGCCGGAGCTGATGGGCGCCGCCGTCTTCCTGGCCAGCGACGCCAGCAGCTACATCAACGGCCACCTGCTGTACGTGGATGGCGGCATGACCAGCGTGGTGTGACCACGCCCGGTTTACGCGTGTGACCACGCCGGGTTGCCGGGTTCAGCCGCCCGATCCGGGCAGCGCCGCCTGGCCGGCGCCGGACGCTCGCTACTCCACCGTTGCCCCCACGCGCCGCACCACGCCGCCCCAGCGCCGCGCTTCCTCCGCGATGTAGCTGGCAAACGCATCCGGCGTGGCGCTCACCTCCGGCTCCGTCCCGCTCTCGCGCAGGCGCCGCGCCACCTCCGGCTGCGCCATCACCTGGTGCAGCAGCGCCGCCCAACGCGCGATGATCGGCGGCGGCGTCCCGGCCGGCATCGCCATGCCGGTCCAGGACCCCGCGACGTAGTCCGGGAAGCCGGCCTCCCGCATGGTCGGCACCTCCGGCAGCACTTTTACGCGTTGGCCGATGGTGACAGCCAAGGCCCGCAGCTTGCCCGCCTGGATCTGCCCAAACGCCGAGGACAGCGTGACGTAGAGGCAGTGCACATCCCCCGCCACCAGCGCCGTCACCGCCTGGCCGGCGCCCGCCGGGTATGGCACATGCACCATGTCCAGCCCGCCGGCGGCCTCGCGCAGCAACTCCATCTCCAGCCGGTTGGCGCTGCCGCTGCCGGGAGAGCCGTAATTGACCTTGCCCGGGTTGGCCTTGGCATAGGCCACCAGCTCCCGCACGCTGCGCACGGGGAAGTCCTCCCGCACCACCAGCACGTCCGGTGTCAACGAAACCAGGCCAATGGGGGCAAAATCCCGCGCCGGCACCACGCGCAGGCGTTCGCCGAACACCGCCGGGTTTATCGCCAGCGTGCCGACATTGCCGACGAAGACGCTGTAGCCATCCGGCGCCGCCCGCGCCGCCGCTTCCATGCCGACATTGCCGGCCGCGCCGGTGCGGTTCTCGATGACCACGGGCTGGCCCAGTGCCTCGCCCAAGGGCTGCTGGATGATGCGCGCCACGAAGTCCGAGGAGCCGCCGGGCGCGAAGGGCACGATCAGCCGGATCGGCCTGTCGGGGTAGCCGCCTTGGGCGTGCGTCGCGAACGGCAGCGCAGCCGCGGCCAGGGCAAACGCCTGGCGACGCTGGACCAGATTGGCCATCCTGAACCCTCCCTCATTTGGCGGCGATGCTAGAGCCAGATCGCCGCGGACGGAAACGCCGTTTCGCTCCGGGGCGGCCATGGCCCGGCGGCTCAGGCCGTCGCGGCGATTCGCCCTTCGATCGGGTATTGCGGGTCGTTGAAGCCAGGCGAGGAAGGATGCCCCGGCGCCACCAGCTCCTCCACCAGCGCCTCGTCCGCCGGCGTGAAGCGATAGGCCAGCGCGGCCAGGTAGTCCTCCAGGTGTTCCTCGGTGCGCGGGCCGCAGATGGTGCTGGTGACCAGCTTGTTGGCCAGCACCCAGCCGATGGCGAAATGCCCGGGGCTGATACCGTGCGCCGCCGCATGCGCCTTGATGCGCTGGGCTATCGCCAGGGACTCCGGCCGCCACTCCGTCTCCATCATCCGCTTGTCCTGGCGGGCCGCGCGGCTGTCATTCGGCGGCGGCGCGTCCGGCTGGTACTTGGCCGTCAGCACGCCGCGCGCCAGCGGGCTGTACGGCACCACGGCCATGCCATGCGCGACGGAGGCCGGGATCACCTCCACCTCCGGCTGGCGGTTCATGATGTTGTAGTAGGGCTGGCACACCACCGGCCGGTCGATCCCCAGCCGGTCGCAGATGGCGCAGATCGCCGCGATCCGCCAGGCCCGGTAGTTGGACAGGCCGAAGTGGCGGATCTTGCCGGCCCGCACCAGGTCGCCCAGCGCCGCCACCGTGGTCTCCAGCGGGGTCTCGTGGTCTTCCTTGTGCAGGTACAGCACGTCGATGCAGTCGGTCTTCAGCCGGCGCAGGCTGGCCTCGGCCTCCCGCATTACCCAGGCGCGGGACAGGCCGCGTTCGTTCAGCCCGCGCCCCATCGGGTTGGCCAGCTTGGTCGCCAGCACCCAATGGTGGCGGTTGGCGGCGATGGCGGCGCCGACCACCTCCTCGGACTTGCCGCCATTGTAGTTGTCCGCGGTGTCGAGGAAGTTGCAGCCGGCATCGGCGGCACGGGCGATCAGCCGCTCGCTGGTAGGCGCATCCGTCGCGCCCCCGAACATCATGGTGCCGAGGCAGAGCCGGCTGACCTTCAGGCCGCTGCGGCCGAGAACCCGATATTCCATGCTCTATTCCTTCGGATTTGATCGAGCACATTACGCCGGTTGGATGAAGCCATCCGAGCGGCGTTTGCTCTAACGGATGCCCAGTTCCGGGTAGGGCTTGTTGTCGGGCACCCGGGCATAGCCCATGCGCGAGAGGTCCAGCGTCTCATACCGGCCGTGCAGCACCAACTCGGCCAGGGCGCGGCCCACCGCCGGCGCATGCATCAGCCCATGCCCGGTAAAGCCGGCGGCGATATGGAAGTTCTCCACCCGGCCAGGCCAGTTGCCCAAAATCATGTTGCCGTCCAGCGTGTTGCGGTCGTAGTGGCCGACCCAGCTCTGGCCTTCCTTCAGCTCAGCCATGCGCGGAATGCGGTGGGCAATGGCCGGCCAGGTGACCCGCTGGAAATACCCGTGGTCCACCTGCCAGTTATGCCCGGCGGCGATGTTGAAATCGACCAGGCTGCCGGTGAAGCCCTGGTCCCAGCTGTGCATGCCCAGGCCATTCAGGTCCTTGATGAAGGGCAGCGGTTCGATCCCCGCCGGGCATTCCCAGTAATGGTCGTGCCGCTGCATCGGCTCCACCGGCAGGGGCATGCCGACCATGGCGGCCAGCCCGGCATTCCAGGTGCCGGCGGCGCAGATGACGTGCTGCGGCTGGATCACCTGGCCGCTCGCCAGCGTGGCGGCGCGCACCTGGCCACCGCTGGCCTCCAGCGCCACCACGCGGTCCTGCAAGTACTCGGCGCCCTGGGCACGCGCCTTGCGGCGGAACCCCTGCAAGGCCGCGTTGGGGTCCAGGCAGCCATCTTCCGGGGAATGCGCGGCGGCGCCGATATCCGCCACGTGCAGGCTGGGGAATCGGCGCCGCAAGGCCGGGCCGTCCAGCACGTCCACCTGAACGCCCAGGCTGCGCTGCAGCCGCGCATTGCCTTCCAGAATGGCCACGCCTTCCGGCGGCATGATGAACAGGTAGCCCTGCTGCTTGAAGCCGATCTCCGGCGCCTCGCCATCCACCGCCATCAGCCGGTTGAAGTCGCGGTAGAACGGGATCGAGAAGTTCGACATCTCGATATTCTCGGCCCGCGAGAACAGCCGCCTGACCCCGCCGGAAGCCTTGGGCGAGGCCGCCTGGCGGTACAGCGGGTCCGGCTCCACCACCACCACGCGCCCACCCGGCTGCTGCCGTGTCAGCCACCACGCCGCGGCCGAGCCGATGACCCCGCCGCCGATGATCAAGCAATCCACCCGCATCGCCACGCCCCTCCGCACGGCGCAGCTTAGGCAGGCTGAAACGCTTCGGCCATGGGGCTGGCGCCCGGCGAAAGCCAGTGCTACATGCGGCGCCCTGTCGGAGTGTAGCGCAGCCTGGTAGCGCACTTGTCTGGGGGACAAGGGGTCGTGGGTTCAAATCCCGCCACTCCGACCATTTTCCGAGGCTTCTCAGCCGTTTCGCCGCGCCCCACGGTTTACCCCCCTTTCCGGCTGTTGGCCCCCCGGGGGGGAGCCACCCCGCCGGTTCCGCCCGCGCCGAAGCCACCCGCATCGAGGCTACGTCCGGTTTCGGCCTGGACCCGCAAGCCGGTCGGGCTGCCATGAGGCCGAGCGCCGCGTCCTGCCCTGCACCGAGGTGCCGCGCTCCTGGCTGGCCAGCGTCCAGGACAATATCCGTTCAGACGGAATATTCAGTTCGGACTTCTTGCCGGCAACCCATTGAACGTACCGCGCAAATTCTACTCACACTGCTTCAGTGAGAGCGCATGGAGCCCTGGCCCGAGCCTGGTCGTGGGTGCGGGTGCGGGTGCGGGTGCGGTAGACCTTGCGGACGCGGCGTTCGGTTTCCAGCGATGAGACGCAGCTCTGCATCGCCGCGTTGCCCCAGGCATCGCCGGCCCTGCCCATGGCGCAAGTCACGCCATGCCCGGCCATCGGCTGCTGGCCACAGCGACCGTGCCCGGCCGACCATCCTGGGCTGACGCAGTTGGGGCTGCTGCCGCCCCAGCCCGCGCCGCCCGGCGGGTCAGGCAATCACCAGGAAGTCGCTCGCGCTCAGCACCGGGTGGCCCACCAACGTGGCGATCTTCATCAGCGGCCCGGCGGTCCCGTTGGCCGCCCAGTCCAGTTCGCCGGTGCCGGTGATATAGACGAACTGCGCGTCGGTGCCGGAGGCCGCGGCGAACCGCAGTTGCCCCGCCGCCAGCGCGCCGGCCGCCAGCCCGCCGCCGAACCCGCCGGCGGAAATCTCCAGCAGGTCCGCCCCTTGCTCGAAGTCGCTGAGCCGGGTGCCGCTGCCCGGCAGGCCCTCGAAGCGGAACACGTCGCTGCCCAGGCCGCCCGTGAGCGTATCGTTGCCTGCCGAGGCCACCAGCGTGTCGTTGCCGGCGGCGCCCGCCAGGTTGTCGTTGCCAGCCTCGCCGCGCAGCAGGTCCTGGCCGTCGGCGCCGTTCAGCGTGTCGTTGTCGGCCCCGCCGGCCAGGCTGTCGTTGTCCAGGCCGCCGTTCAGGCTGTCGGCGCCCGTGCCGCCGACCAGGCTGTCGTCGCCGGCCTCGCCGCCCAGCCGGTCGGCGCCCTCGCCGCCCAGCAGCACGTCGTTGTCGGCACCGCCGAGCAGGCTGTCGGCACCCTCCTCGCCGGCCAGGCTGTCGGCGCCGTTGCCGCCCACCAGCGTGTCGTTGTCCAGGCCGCCCAGCAGGGTGTCGGCATTGTCGTTGCCGTACAGCCGGTCGGCCCCGGCACCGCCGAGGATACTGTCATTGCCCAGCTCGCCCACCAGGCTGTCGGCGCCTTCGCCGCCGGCCAGCGTGTCGTCGTCGGCACCGCCGAACAGCGTGTCGGCGCCGTCGCCGCCGTCCAGGCTGTCGGCGCCGGTATCGGCCTTCAGCAGGTCGGCGCCCAGCCCGCCCAGCAGCGTGTCGGCGCCGGTGCCGCTGGCAAGGCTGTCATTGCCCTCGCCACCGTCCAGGCTGTCGGCGCCATTGCCGCCGGCCAGGGTGTCCAGGCCGTCGCCGCCCAGCAGCGTGTCGTTGCCGTCGCCGGCGTTGAGCGAGTCCTCGCCCGCGCCGCCCAGCAGGCTGTCATGGCCGAAGCTGCCGCTCAGCGTATCGCGGCCGCCTTCACCCAGCAGCGTATCGGCGCCGCTGCCGCCGGTCAGGGTATTGTCCAGCGCATTGCCGCCGCCCAGCCGGCCGATGGCGCCCGAGATCGCCAGCCGTTCCAGGTTGGCGCCCAGGGTGAAGTCGACGCTGGTCTTCACCAGGTCGTTGCCCTCGTTGGCGGCTTCCACCACCTGGTCGCCGGCATTGTCCACCACATAGGTGTCGTTGCCGGCGCCGCCCAGCAGGCGGTCGGCGTCGGTGCCGCCGTTCAGGCTGTCTTCGCCGTCGCCGCCATGGAGCGTGTCCTGCCCGGTATTGCCGAACAGGGTGTCGTTGCCCTCGACACCGAACACCAGGT
The DNA here is from genome assembly GCA_903835235.1 of uncultured Rhodospirillales bacterium. Lineage (GTDB taxonomy): Bacteria > Pseudomonadota > Alphaproteobacteria > Acetobacterales > Acetobacteraceae > CAIMOR01. The sequence goes on along the minus strand of CAILMF010000054.1, from coordinate 308,369 downwards.
CGGCGCCGGCCAGGGCGTTGATGGAATCGGCGCCGATGCTGCCGAACAACGTGTCGGCCAGGCCGCTCGGCGCGGCGGAAAGCAGGTCGGCCACGCCGATGAAGGCGTCGGCGAAGCTCAGGTAGTCCACCCCCAACAGGCTGTCCGCGCCGGTCGAGATCGCGGGCGCGCGCAGGTCGGTCAGGGTCAGGAAGCCGCCGGAGAGGGCGCCGATGGCGTAGTCGCTGCGGTTGCCGCTGAACTCCGCCACGTCGCTGCCTTCGCCGCCCAGCAGCAGGTCGTCGCCCGCGCCGCCGGCCAGGTTGGCGCCATCGGCGCCGGCTTCCAGCGTGTCGTTGCCGCTGTCGCCGGTCACGATGTCGTAGCCGAAGCCACCCAGCAGCAGGTCGTCGCCCACGCTGCCTTCCAGCCGGTCGGTCCCGGCCAGGCCTTCCAGCGTGGCGCCGCCGGCCGAGGCGACGATGGTGTTGTCCAGGTCGTTGCCGATGCCGTGGCTGGCGGCCCCTACCAGGTGCAGCGCCTCCAGGTCGTCGCCCAGCGTGTAGTCGACGGCGGCGTACACCGTGTCGGCGCCGCCGCGGAAGCCGGCCTCGATGATCACGTCCCCGGCGCTGTCGACGCCGTAGCTGTCGTCGCCGTCGCCGCCCAGCAGGGTGTCTTCACCGCCCCGGCCATCCAGCGAATCGTTGCCCGCGCCGCCCTCGAAGCGGTTGGCCTCGACATCGCCCAGCAGCGTGTCGTTGAAGGCGGAGCCGACCAGCACCTGGATGCTGATGAACGCGTCGCCCTCGGCCGCGCCGCTGCCCTGCGGGAAGCCCGAGGCAGGGGCGAAGTCCACCTTGGCGCCGATCTCGGCGGCGGCGTAGGAGACGGTGTTGAGGCCGGCCCCGCCATCCATGGTGTCGGCGCCCGCGCCGCCGTCCAGGCTGTCATCCCCGGCGCCGCCGACCAGCGAATCGTCGCCCCAGCTGCCGGCCAGCAGGTTGTCGCCGCCATTGCCGGTCAGCGTGTCGTTGTAGGCGCTGCCCAGCAGGTTCTCGATGCTGATCAGTATGTCGCCGGTGGCATGGCCGATGCCGGCCTGCACCGCCAGCGTCAGGTCCACCGTGACCTTATGCAGCGAACCGCGATAGCTGGCGGTGTCGAGGCCATCGCCGCCATCCAGCGTGTCGGCGCCGACGCGGCCGAGCAGCGTGTCGTCGCCGCCGAAGCCGAGGATCAGGTCGTCCCAGCCCGAGCCGACCAGGCTGTCAGCCCCCTGGGTGCCCGGCAGCACCACGCCTTCCAGCTCCGCGCCGAGGATCATGGCGTGGCGGTCACCGACGGCACCGAAGGCGCTGAGGTCGGACCAGGTGAACAGCGCGCGGCCATCGGCCAGCGCGGCGACGTCCATGTAGCCCTGGTTGACGGCCGAGGGCAGCAGCAGCCGCACGACGGAGCCGGCGACCCCGGGGGTGAAGGTCGCGGCCGCGGCCTGTTCCGGCGCGCCGACGCGGTGGTAGATGAAGCCGTCATTGGTCCAATAGCCGCCGCCGATACCGCCTTCGCTGAAGGCGATCGCGGCCTCGCCGCCGGTCAGGCCGGCCACGCCGCCGATGCTGCTCTGGCGGTGGTCGCCATCGGGCAGCGGCGGCACCACGGCGTAGGCGCTGGTGCCGATGCCCGGCTGGAAGTAGCGCACCTGCAACGTGGTCTGGCCGCCGGACGGGCTGTATTCCGACTGGCCGAATACGCCCAGGATGCCATTGCCGACCGTGGCGATGTCCCAGCCGGCAATGCTGTCATTGCCCATCACATGGGCCGCCTGGCCGGCGCCGAACGGCGCCTTCACATAGGCGTGCAGGTCCGGGCCACGCATGCCGACCAGCGGCTCGCCGTCCGGCCCGGTGATGACGGTCCAGCCGGTGATGAACTCCGACCGCTCGCCGGGGAAGAAGGAAGCCTCGGTGGCGGTGACCACGGGCGAGCCAATGGCCAGGCCATCGGCGTCCAGCGCCAGCGACTTCACGTTGTCGCCGCTGTTGGAGAGGGGGCCGGTGGTCCGGCCGGTCCAGGCGACCACGAAGCCGTCATTATAGGGCGCGACGCCGCCGAGATAGGCGGCCTCGGTCAGGGCGGAGGTGGCCAGCAGGGTCTCGCCGCCAAGCGGCGTGCCGTCGGCGGCGTAGAGCCGGCTGGAGATGGTCTGCACCCCGCCGGCATCGGTCTGCCATGCCACCAGGAAGCTGCCATCCGCGCGCACCGCCACATGGGTGGGGCCGTAGTCGGCGCTGACCGTGCCGGTGGCGCCGGGCGCATAGTCGGCGCCGCGCATCTCGAACTGGATGCCGCCTTCGGCCGCCCACACCGTGATGAAGCCGCCGCCGGGCAGGCCCGCGGTCTCGCGGTACAGCGCGGCGTTGCCGGTGGGCGAGCGACCGCTGGGGAAGTCGCCGCCCTCGGGCGGGGCTTCGGAGAAGATGAAGAAGGGGAGTTCCGAGCTGCGCTGGAGGTCGGCCAGCGCCACATCGCGCAGCAGCAGCGTATTGCCCTCGCCGAAGTCGAAGAAGACACCGACGGCGGTTTCGGTCGCCGCCGCCATCAGGTCCTCGAAGCAGTGGACGCCCGGCAGTTGGCGAAGGTCGAGCGTGTCCTTCAGCATGCCGCCGGCGCCGACACTGAAATCCTCGATGACATCGGCGCCGCCGGCATAGGCGAAGACGTCGGCGCCGTCGTTGGCGAAGGGATTGCCGGGGTCGAGCGGGCCGTTGCCGGTCAGCGTGTCGTCGCCGGCGCCGCCCGAGAGCGTGTCGTTGCCCTGGCCGCCCATCAGCACGTCGTTGTCGAAGCCGCCACTGAGGCTGTCGTCGCCAAAGCCGCCGTCGAGCTGGTCGAGGCCGTTGCCGCCCTCCAGCGTATCGTTGTCGAACAGGCCGAGGAGGATGTCGTTGCCGCTGCCGCCCACCAGCGAACTCGCACCGACACCGCCCACCAGGCTGTCATTGCCGGCGCCGCCGTCGACGGTCGCCTGCGTGGCGAGGGAAGCGTCCAGGGTATCGTCGCCAAAGCCGCCCAGCACGGTGTTCTGGCCTGCGCCCGTGTCGATGCTGTCGTTGCCGTAGCCGCCATCGATGCTGTCGTCGCCCGCATCGCCGAAGATGGTGTCGTCGCCGACATCGCCGGTGATGGTGTCGTCGCCGAAGCCGCCCACCAGGTCGTTGTCGGCGCCGTTGCCGATGAGGCGGTCGTTGCCGTTGCCGCCGACCGCGCCCTCGATGATGGTGCCGAAGGCGATGGAGATGTTGTCAATCATCCCGAGGATGCGGGAGTAGCTGCCAGGGGTGAGGTTGATCACCTGCGACAGCCCGTAATAGGTCGGGTTGCTGGCGCTATCGAGGAACTGCGAGGCGTCGAGCGTGTCGTTGCCGCCGGCATCGTAGATCGCGAAGATCGGCTTGACCGAGTTCTGCTGAGTGGTCGGCGTCCAGGCGGGCATTTCCGTATTGTGCGACCACTTGCCGAAGTCGAAGTAGTCCCAGCCGGCATTGGAGCCCCAGCCGTAGCGCGTATCGCCGGCGCGGGTATTCGGGTTGGCGCCGTATTTTATCTGGATGGTCAGGATGTCGTAGATCGTCGGCGTCGAGGAATACGCGGCGAAGACGCCGCTGTCGTCGGTCACCCAGACATCGTTCACGATGTCATAGCCGCCGAAATAGGACATGAGGCTGGTCTTGCGCGTGTCCTGCGCGAAGTCGGCATTGTCCTCGTAGTTCGGCGGGGTGCCGTCGGATGCGTCGTAGTTGCCGGGATGCACAAGCCCGAGCGAATGGCCCATCTCGTGCAGGAGGGTTTCCCAGCCGCGCAGGCCGTAGGCGAAGTCGCCGGCCGAGGTCAGCAGTGCGGAGGGCGCCAACTGGGCGAAGCTGGTATCGATGCTGTAGTAGATATCGGCATCGGTGATTTTCCACTGGTCGTCGTCGACCTTGATGTCCGGCAGAAAAATAGGAATCGTGTAGCTGCCGTGGTTCTTGGTGGTGGAACTGAACGACGCGGTGATGTCGGCATCGGCCTCGCCGACATCCTCCAGGGTCGTAGCCATCAGCTCGCCCCATTGTGCGAAGGCCTTGAGGACCATCGGCTTGATCGGCCCCCAGGTGGCGCCGGTCAGCGGCTGGAAGCCGTCATCCTCGTCGCCGGTCAGGGAGCTCCCGGGGTTCTCGTCGGGGACCGAATAGGTGATCACGCCGTCGGGCCACCTGATCTGGCCATCGAAGATGAACCCGTCGAGCACCTCGATGTGCTGCAGCGCGCGCACGATCAGCGTCGTATCGAAAGTCGGCTTGACCATGGTATCCTCCGCCCGGAACGTTAGAATCTTTTAAGCAACCGTTCATCATTCCGGCAAGGAGAAACCGCAACCTTCAGGTTGCGAGCACCGCCGCGGACAGTAATGGTTTTGAAGTATCCGCCCTGTGGCTCCGGGATCGTCGCCGCCATCTGCGGACGTCGCCTGGCGCGGGGTCTGCGCTGACATCCTGTTGCCGAAGCCCAGCGGCCTTCGTTATCCGGCCACTGGCGTTGGTTTTCAGTGCCCTGCTTGTCCGCTGCGCGCTTGGGTAAACCCACGAAATCCGCCGGCAGGACGCCACCCCCTGGGAGCGCAAGGCAACACCTGGGTGGCCGGAATGAGCCGCGACCTGCCCTCAGCCAGCCCCGGTGAATTATAGTGAAGCGAATATCCGGCCATCGCGGTCATTTACAATTCACCCTGCCAACGCGACCGGAGGCGACAAGCCTTCATTTTTCCTAAAATTTAAGCAATTTGAACGCAATGAATCTGCCGGCGTCACTTTCTTCGAACTGCTTTAATTCACTCGCTGCCTGCGATTGAGCCGTATTGCTGCGGCTTACACAGGCTTGCCCGACCAGAAATCACCTCGAATTTCATGTAATGCTGGATTCCGGCGGGATATGCCGAACTTGTTACGATCTCTCCGGTCGTTTATAAAAAATTAAGAAACGCTTCGGGGGCAGCACATGGCCAACATCATCGGCACATCCGGCAATGACAGCCTGGATGCCAGCGGCGCCAGCGGCGGCACCAATGTCCGTGGCGAGGCCGGCAACGACACCATCCTCGGTGGCGGCCTGTGGTATGTCTTTGCCGACTACCTCGACAGCCCCGGCGCCGTCACCGTTACTCTCTCGACCGGCACGGGCACCGCGCAGGACGGCTGGGGCAGCACGGATACGCTGATCAATGTCAGCTCCGCCCGCGGCAGCGCCTTCAATGACACCATCACCGGCGGCCCCGCCCCGAACGGCGGCACGCATTTCGGCGCCTCCGCCGGCAACGACAGCTTCATCGGCTCCGGTAGCACCTTCACCAGCCTGGACTACTCAAGTAGCGCCCCAAGCTTCCTCCTGCCTGGCGTCAGCGTGACCATGAGCGGCCCGACCAGCGGCACGGCGGTCAAGGGCGGCGGGCTAGGCACCGACAGCTTCGTCAACGTCAACGCGGTGAGCGGCGGTTCAGGCAACGATAGCTACCAGGCCAGCACGACGCCGGGCACCAACCTCAGCTTCTTTGAGGGCTTCGGCGGCAACGACACGATCAACGGCGCCGCCAACCTGACCTTTGAACTAAACTACAGCAACAGCCCCGGGCATATCCTGGTCGACCTTGGGCAGTCGCTTGCGTTCAACGGCTGGGGTGGCATTGACAGTCTGAGCAACATCAACGTCGTCGTCGGCTCCAGCCACGACGACAGCCTGCGCGGCGGAGCCATCCCGGCCAGCGTCTCGGCGATAGTCCTGCTCCAGGGCGGCCAGGGCAACGACACCATCGACGCCGTGTTCAGTACCTACGTGCTGGCCGACTACAACACCCCGGGCAACACCGGCATCCTGGCCAACCTGGCCACCGGGACAGTGCAGGACGGCCAGGGCGGCACCGACGTGCTGGCCAACATGCCGGGCATCCGCGGCTCCAACGCCAACGACACCATCATCGCCCCGGCCAATGCCGCCCCCGGGAGATATGTCGATGGCGGCGGCGGCTTCGATGTCATGGACTACAGCGGCTTCACCAGCGGCTTCCCGAACACCTTCATCAGCACCGTCTTCAACCCAATCGGCCCATTCGGCACGCCCACCCTCTCGGTCAACCGCTTCAACGGCGGCACCATCACCGACACGCTGGTCAATATCGAGCAGATCATCGGAACCTCAGGCAATGACAGCCTGACCGGCACCTCCAGCAGCTTCAGCCCGCTGGCGATGGTCGGCGGCGCCGGCAACGATACCATCGCGGGCCTCGGCAATTTCTGGAACACCGCGGACTACCGCACCAGCCCCAACGGCGTGAATGTCGACCTCGGCCTTGGCACCGCGCAGGACGGCTTCGGCGGCACCGACAGCCTGCAGAGCGTGGTCTTCGTCCACGCCTCCACCCACAACGACACGCTGAAGGGCGGCACGGGTAACGACACCTTCGACCCCTACCTCGGCTCCGACAGCATCGACGGCGGCAACGGCTTCAACACGCTCGACTTCACCGCCCTGCCCGGCGGCACCACCCTCACGGTCAACTGGGCCAGCGCCACCAGCGGCACGGTCAGCAAGTTCCAGGGCGGCGTCCCGGTCGGCACCGACAGCTTCGTCAACATGCAACGCATCGTCGGCGGCAGCGGCGGGGATTCGCTCAGCGGCACCACGCTCGCCACCGGCAGCACGGTCACGCTCGAAGGCTATCAGGGCAACGACACCATCGATGGCCGCGGCAGCTTCCTCAACCTGGTCAGCTACAACCAGAGCTTCCGCCCGGTGAGCGTCGACCTGTCCGCCGGCACCGCCCAGGATGGCTGGGGCAGCACTGATACGCTGGCCAATGTGCGGCGCGTGCAGGGCGGCAGCAGCAACGACACGCTGCTGGGCGCCGCCACCGACGACGGCTTTACCGCGACCGGCGGCTCCGACAGCATCGACGGCCGCGCCGGACTGAACACCTATGATGGCACCGGCCAGGGCAACGCCCTGACCATCACCCTCACGGCCGACGCCACCGGCACGGCGCTGAAGGCTAATGGCGGCGGCACCGACAGCTTCACCAACATCCAGATCGTGCAGGCCAGCAACGGCGCCGACAGCATCCAGGGCTTCGCCGGCGCCACCACCAACGAATTACTGCGCGGCATGAACGGCAACGACACCATCGACGCCGCCAGCAACGCGCACAACATCGTCGACTACAACGGCAGCGGCACCGCCATCACCGCCACCCTGTCCACCGGCGTGGTGACCGGCCAGGGTACCGACCAGCTGCTGCACTTCAGCGCCATCCGCGGCTCCACCGGCAACGACATCTTCAAGAGCGGCGCGGGCAATTTCATCATCGATGGCGGCAACGGCTTCGGCACGCTGGGCAGCGTCACCAGCCCCGGCGTCGGCGGCGGCGACGCGCTGGACTATCGCGGCTACAGCAGCCCGATCACCATCACCAGCGTCACCAACAACGCCGGCGCCACGCCTTACTATTCCGGCGTCATCACCAAGCCCGACGGCACCGACAGCTTCAGTTCCATCCGCGGCATCTTCGCCTCCACCGGCAATGACAGCCTTTCCGGCACCGCCGACACCGTGGGCAGCAACGCCTTCGTGCTGCGCGGTGAAGCCGGCGCCGATACCATCGACGGCCGCGGCACCAACAACGCGCTGGACTACATCGACAGCCCGACCGGCGTGCTGGTGACCCTGCAGACCACGCCGGGCGGCGCGCTGGCCGGCACCGCGCAGGATGGCTGGGGCAGCACCGATGTCATCACCGGCTTCCACAGCGTACGCGGCGCCGATGCGGGCAACGACACCCTGAATGGCTCCGACGGCAACGACTTCTTCTGGGGCACCCGCGGCAACGACAGCTTCATCGGCAACGGCGCCAGCGATTCCGTCAACTACAACAACGGCCTGTTCCAGAACGGCTTCACCGGCAGCATCGACAGCTACACCACCGGCGTGGGCGCCGGCCTGTTCGGCTACGCCAATGGCACCGTATTCAAGGCCGGCGGCCAGGTCGACACGCTGGTGAGCATCAACAGCGTGCTCGGCAACACCACCGCCGACGTGCTGCATGGCCTGAACGGCGTCGCCTACAGCTGGAACAACGTGAACCTGCGCGGCAACGGCGGCAACGACACCATCTACGGCTACAACAACGCCTCCAACCGCGCCGAGTACGCCAGCGCCACCGCCGCCGTCACGGTCGACCTCGGCCTCGGCACCGATGCCAATGGCATGGTGCTGGGCACCGCGCAGGATGGCCAGGGCGGCACCGACAGCCTGGTTGGCATCACCACTCTCCGCGGCTCCAACTTCAACGACACGCTGCTGGGCAGTGCGCTCAGCGACAACTTCATCGTCGGCACCCTCGGCAGCCACCTGGTGGACGGCCGCGGCGGCGCCAACGAGGTTCGCTACAACAACGCCGATGCGGTGACGATCGACCTCGGCACCACGCTCGCGGCCGGCGGCTTCGGCGGCTACCAGGGCAGCCTCGCCAAGGCCGGCGGCAGCGATACGCTGCTCAACATTGCCACTGCCCAGGGCGGCAGCGGCAACGACACCATCCTCGGCACGCCTGGTGACAACCTGCTGTCCGGTGGCGCCGGCAGCAACAGCCTCGATGGCCGCGACGGCTACGATACGTTGAACTACCGCCCCTTCACCGGCATCACCGCGCCGACCCATGGCGCCGTCATCAACCTGAACGACGGCGTCACCGGCACCGCGACCAACCCGTGGGACGGCACTGACACGCTGGCGAATATCGAAGGCGCCATCGGCTCGCAATTCGCCGATGACATCACCGGCGCGGTCCTCGCCGGCGGCGGCACCAGCTTCGTCCGCGGCGATGGCGGCAACGACACGCTGCGCGCCGCGACCGACGGCACGCACATCACGGCCGACTACGCCTCCAGCCTCACCGCAATTGCCGCCAACCTGGTCACCGGCGTGGTGGCCGATGACGGCTGGTTCGGCGGCACCGACACGCTGGTGCATATCCAGGCCATCCGCGGTTCCGCCTGGGCCGACAGCATCACGGTGGGCGCCGGCAACTTCACGGTGGATGGCGGCGCGGGCCGCGACACGGTGTTCTTCACGCTGAACGCCGCCGACATCCTGACCCAGGCCCACAACACCAATGGCAGCTGGACGCTGACCTCCGCCGCCGGCACCGTGCTGCTGACCCGGGTCGAGGTACTGAGCTTCGCCAATGGCGTGACGCAGCAGCTGGTGGCGCCAGGCGTCACCGGCACCGCCGGCAATGACAGCATCCGCCCCGGCCTCTCCAGTGGCGGCGTGCAGGGCAGCGTCGACGACCTTGGCGACAGCATTGCCGGCAATGGCGGCAACGACCAGTTGCAGGGCGGCGCCGGCAGCGACAGCATCATGGGCGGCGCGGGCAACGACAGCTTCTCGGGCAGCGCCGGCAACGACAGCTACGCCGGCAACGGCGGCTTCGACCGCATTTCCTATCTCGGCCAGGGGCCGGGCGGCGTCAGCGTCAACCTCACCACCGGCACCGCCACCAACGGCTATGGCGGGCATGATGTGCTGGCCGGCATCCGCGACGTGGAAGGCAGCACCGGGAACGACACGCTGGTTGGCGTGAACACCGCGGTGCTGACTCCAGCCCCAGGTGGCGCTCCCGGCCTGTTCGGCACCCGCTTCCTCGGCACCGCCGGTTCCGACAGCCTGGACGGCACGCTGCAACTGGCGCGCATGTGGGGCGACTATTCAAACCTGCCCGGCACCATCAGCGCCACCTACACCGACCTGCTGCATGCCACGCTCAGCAAAAGCGGCGGCGGCACCGACACGCTGGTCAACGTCACCGGCATCATCGGCACCGACGGCAATGACAGCCTGGCCGGCCCGCCCAGCGGCGCGACCGCTGGCATCTACACCTTCGGCATCACGTTCATCGGCGGCGCCGGCAACGACAGCATCAACGGCAGCGGCGGCGCCCGTCCCGACTACAGCACCAGCACCAGCGCCGCGAACATCAACCTGGCCACCGGCACCGCGGCCGACGGCCTGGGCGGCACCGATACGCTGACCAATGTGACCGCGGTGCGCGGCACCAGCTTCAACGACACCATGCTCGGCGGCAACAACGGCGAGACCTTCATGGTTGCCAATGGCGGCAACCACAGCATCGATGGCGGCACCGGTGGCAACACCTACCGCTACTTCGGCACTGACGACGTGCTGGTCGACATCACCCTGGCCAGCACCATCGGCGGCTTCGCCAACAAGCCCGGCGGCGCGGTGGATACGCTGAAGAACATCAACGGCATCTACGCCGGCGACGGCAACGACACGCTGATCGGCAGCAGCGGCAACGACACGCTGCAGGGCGCCGGCGGCAACAACTTCCTCGACGGCCGCGGCGGCGACAACTTCGTCCGCTACGACAGCATCGTCACCAGCATCAGCACCCAGGGCGTGGTGGTGAACCTGCAGACCGGCCACGTCGCCAACCCCTGGGGCGGGCAGGACTTCCTGCTGAACGTGCAGAACGCGATCGGCACCAACCAGGGCGACTACATCACCGGCACCTCAGCCAACAACGCCACCTTCAGCACCGTCCGCGGCATGGTCGGCAACGACACGCTGGCCGCGCCCTTCGCCAACACCCATGTCCAGGCCGACTACAGCCAGGACATCGCCGGCGTCACGGTGAACCTGGCCGCCGGCACCGCCGCCGATGGTTGGGGCGGGCATGACCAGCTCATCAACATCCAGGCGGCGCGTGGCAGCAACTTCGCCGACAGCATCACCGGCAGCGCGCTGAACGACATCATCACCCCCGGCGCCGGCAATGACGTGGTGGATGGCGGCGCCGGCATCAACATCGTCGTCCTGAACTCGTCAAAAGCGAATGTGATCCTGACGAACAATGGCGACGGAAGCTGGACCGCGGTCAGCGGCGATGGCACCGACCTGCTGCGGAACGTCTCGATCATCCGCTGCAACGACGGCGACGTGATCCTCTCCGGCGTCAACGTCGAAGGTACCGCCGGCAACGACACCATCACCCGCAACTCCGTCAGCTTCGGCATCCTGGGCTCGGTGAACGACGCCGGCCAGACCATCTTCGGCGGCGGCGGCGGCAACGACCAGCTGCAAGGCGGCGCCGGCAACGACATGCTGCTGGGCGGCAACGGCAACGACACCTTCTTCGGCGGCGCCGGCAACGACACCTTCATCGCCAATGGTGGCCAGGACCGCGTCAGCTACAGCAGCAACGGCCAGGCCGCGAACGGCGTCACGGTCGACCTCACCACCGGCACCGCCACCAACACCGCCGGCGGGCATGATGTCCTGCAAGGCATCCGCGACATCCAGGGCAGCGCCGGCAACGACACGCTGATCGGCACCAACGTGCTCTCGGGCGTGGCGGGCATCGCCGGCTACCCCAGCGGCGGTGCCAACTTCCTCGCCTCGCTCGGCTCCGACAGCATGGAGGGCGTGCTGCCCTTGGCCAGTGCCTCGGTCAGCTACGGCATCATCGGCGGCAACGAGACGGTCAGCTTCTCCGACCTCTACACTGCGACCGTGACCAAGAGCCTGGGCGGTACCGACACGCTGCACAATATCCAGGCCATCACCACGGGCAACGGCGACGACAGCATCTCCGGCGTCCCCTTCGCCCCCAGCCTCGCGGACTTCTACGGGACCCGTAACCTCGCGGGCGCCGCCGGCAACGATACCATCGACGGCCACGGCCTTTCCGCGAACCGCCCGCGCTACTCGCTCGCCACCACAGCGGTGACCATCAATCTCGAAACCGGCATCGTCGCCAATGACGGCCAGGGCGGGCACGACCTGCTGATCGACGTGGTCAACGTCCGTGGGTCGAACTTCAACGACACCATCATCGGCAGCCACAACGACGACACCATCCAGACCTCGATGCTCGGCAACCATTCGCTTGACGGTGCCGGCGGCCACAACACGTACAGCTACGCGCTCACCAACGCCGAGGATGTGCTGGTCGACCTCGGCACCGCCGCCGCGGCCGATGGTGGCGGCGGTTATCAGGGCTTTGTGCAGAAGGCCAATGGCGCGATCGACACACTGCTCCGCTTCAACGGCGCAGCAGCGGCCGATGGCAACGACACGCTGCTGGGCACGCTCGGCGACGATACGCTGAACGGCGGTGCGGGTAACAACAGCCTGGACGGCCGCGACGGCCACAACGTTCTGGCCTACGCAACCAACTACTACAACTTCGTCCCCACCCATGGCGTGGTGGTGAACCTCGGCGCCGGCACCGCCACCAACCAGTGGGACGGCACCGATACCCTCCAGCACCTGCAATCCGTCGTCGGCACGCCCTTTGCCGACAGCCTGATGGGCCTGGACCCCGCCGATGGCAGCTACGGCTTCCTCCAGGGCCGCGCCGGCGACGACACGTTGGCGGCGCCGCATGCCGGCACCCATGTGCTGGCCGACTACAGCCGCGACGAAGCCGGCGTGGTGGTCAACCTGGCGCTCGGCACCGCCACCGACGGCTTCGGTGGCCATGACCAGCTCATCAACATCAACGCCGTCCGCGGCAGCGCCTTTGCCGACAGCCTGACCGGCAGCGCCGGCAACGACAGCTTCCTTGCCAGCGCCGGCGCCGACACCGTGTTCGGCAATGGCGGCACGGATGTCCTGCACCTCACCAGCATCACCCAGGACCAGGCCAGCTGGGCCCGTAACGCCGACGCCAGCTGGACCGTGACGACAGCCACCGGCACGACCAAGATATTCGGCGTCACCACCCTCCAGTTCAGCGACGCCAGCGTCACGCTCAGCCCGGGGCTCTCGCTCTCCGGCAGCGGCGGCCTGACCAACCAGCCACGCCAGACCATCACCGGCACGACCACCCCGGCCTATGCCGGCACCCTGGTCAGCATCCTGGAAGGCGCCACGGTGCTCGGCACTGGCCTGGTGCTGGCGGATGGCAGCTTCGCCGCCGTGGTCAACCTGGCCGGCCAGGGCCTCCACACCCTGCTCGCCAGCCTGGTCGACCCGTATCTCGGCACCATCCGCAGCAGCGGGCTGGCCTTCACGCTGGATACCGTCGCCCCCGTCGTCGCCATCACCACGGGCGCCGGCGCCACGCGCTTCAACACGCAGGACCTGGCCGGCATCGGCGAAGCGGGCACCACGGTTACCCTGCGCGAAGGCACCACGACGCTGGGTTCCGCCCTGGTCGGCACGGATGGCAGCTGGAGCCTGCAGGTCACCTTCGGCAGTGCGCAGGGCCGCCACTTCATCACGGCGGGCGACACAGATGCCGCCGGCAATGTCGGCATCAGCCCGACGATCATCTTCACCCTCGACACCGTGGCCCCCAGCGTCGCCATCACCAGCGCCGGCAGCCTGACCAACCTGGCCAGGCAGCTCATCTCCGGCACCGGGGAGCGGGGCGCCACGGTGCAACTGCTCGACGGCGCCACCATCCTCGCCAGCGTCAAGGTCGATGCCACCGGCGCCTGGAGCAGGGCAGTCACGCTCAGCGGTCAGGGCGACCATGTCATCACCGCCCGGGCGACGGATGCGGTCGGCAATGTCGGGGCAGCGGTGGCGCCGGTCACGATCACCCTGGACACCGTCGCACCCGTTGTCGCCTTCACCTCCGCCGGCGGCCTCATCAACAACCGGACGCAGCTCCTCAGCGGCACCGCAGAGGCCGGGACGACGGTGGTGGTGAAGGAAGGCGCCACCACGCTTGGCACCACCGTGGTCGACAAGTTCGGCCAGTGGAGCCTCTCCGCGACGATCGGCGCGACCCAGGGCAGCCATGTCGTCACCGCGCAGGACACCGACACCGTCGGCAATGTCGGCACCAGCGGTCCGCTGAGCTTCACGCTCGACACCATCGCGCCCGTGGTCGCCATCACCTCCGCCGGCGGCCTCATCAACAACCGGACGCAGCCCATCAGCGGCACCGGAGAGGCCGGGACGACGGTGGTCGTCAAGGAAGGCGCCGCCACGCTGGGCACCGCCGTGGTCGACAAGCTGGGCCTGTGGAGCCTCTCCGCGACGCTCGGTGCGGCCCAGGGCAGCCATGCCGTCACGGCGCAGGACACCGACGCCGCCGGCAATGTCGGCACCAGCAGGGCGCTGAACTTCACCCTGGACACCATCGCGCCGGCCATCGCCATTTCCTCCCCGGGTGGGGCGACCAATGTGGCAAGGCAGACCATCGCCGGCACCGGAGAGGCCGGGACGACGGTGCTGCTGTTCGACGGCGCAACGTCGCTCGGCAGCGTCCGGGTCGGGGCGACAGGCACCTGGTCCAAGCTGGTCACCTTCACCACCCAGGGCGCCCACGCCATCACGGCCGTGGACACCGATGCCGCCGGCAACAGCAGCACGGCCGGCGTGACCTACACCTTCGACACCATCGCACCCACGCCGACCATCGACAGCCTGCCGGCCACGACCATTCAGCCGGTCAGGCTGGTGACCGGCCGCGGCGAGGTTGGCAGCACGGTCTCGCTCTTCGAAGGGACAGCGCTGCTGGGCAGCGGCACGGTAGGCACCGACGGCACCTGGTCCATCAGCGCCACCCTGGCCGGCGCCGGCCGGCACAGCCTGGTCGCCCGCGCGTTGGACGCGGCCGGCAACACCGCCAGCAGCGCCGCGGCCAGCACCAGGCTGCTGCTGGCGGATACCAACGGCGTGCTGACCCTGCCGCAGGACATCGCCATCCGTGATGTCGACTTCGCCGGGCTGTCGGGGTTGACGACACTCTACTTCGGCAGCACCGGCACCAGCAGCGCGGTGCTGGCCAGCAATGCAGCCAGCGCGCTCGCCAACTCCGTCACGGTGGCGACCTCGGCGACCACCGCTGGCCTCAACATCGATGCCAGCGGCCTCGGCAGCGGCAAGACCCTGATACTGGTCGGCACCGCCGGCGCCGACAGCCTGGCCGGCGGTGGCGGCGCCGACTACATCCGCGGCGGCGGCGGCGCCGACAAGCTGATGGGCGGGGCTGGCCACGATACCTTCGACTTCCAGACCCTGGCGGCCTTCACCGCCGCGGGCCGGGTGGTGGATGGCGGCACCGGCACCAACCAACTCAACCTTGGCTTCACCGATGCCATCGGAGACGCCGACTTCGTCGGCCTCAGCCACCTCCAGGCCATCTTCCTCTATGGCAGCGGCGCGGAGAGCCTCAGCTTCGGGGTCAAGGCCGCCGCCGCCTTCGGCAGCTCCATCTTCGTTTCCGTGGGCGCCGGCATCACCAGCCTGCAGGTGAACGGCGCAGCCCTGGGCGCCGGCACGGCGCTGGTCGTGCAGGGCAGCGCCGGCGCCGATTCGCTGCTCGGCGGCCCCGGCAACGATGTGTTCACTGGTGGCGCCGGGGCCGACCTGTTCGACCTCAGCGTCGGCGGGTTCGACACCATCCTCGACTTCGATGTCGCGGCCGATGTCATCCGGCTGGCGGGTCTTGGGGTCGGCAGCTTCGCCGCACTCCAGGGCCGCATCAGCTACGCCGCGGGCAATGCCTCCATCGCCGTCGACGCGTCGCACCAGGTGACGCTGCAGCACGTCGTGGCCGGCAGCCTGACCGCGAACGACTTCCTGTTCGCCTGAGGCACTGCCGGACCAGCCTGACCCCGCCAAAGGTCAGGCTGAACCGGCCCGCCCCGGCATTGCCGAGCTGCCCCGGCCAGCTTCGGGGCACGTGCCCCTACCACACCGCTTGGCAAGGCCCCCTGCCCGTCCCTACCCTGCACCCAACCACAGGGATTGCGCGGGCCGATGGCACAGGACAGCGACAGCTTCGACTATGTCATCGTCGGCGCCGGCGCCGCCGGCTCGGTGCTGGCGGCGCGGCTGACCGAAGACCCCGGCGTGACCGTATGCGTGCTGGAAGCCGGGCCGCCCGACACCAACCCCTGGATCCACATCCCCGCCGGCTTCATCAAGACATTGGCGGACCCCAGCGTCACCTGGCAGTTCAAGACCGAGGCCACGGCCAATACCGGGGGACGGCGGATCAGCACCACGCAGGGCCGCACCCTCGGCGGCTCGTCGTCGATCAACGGCATGATCTACAATCGCGGCCAGCCGGCCGACCTGGACAGCTGGGCACAGCGCGGCAATCGCGGCTGGGGCTATGCCGATGTGCTGCCCTACTACCGCCGCAGCGAACACCGCATCGGCTACGGGGACGACCAGCGCCGCGGCCGCCAGGGCGGCATTCCGGTCACGGACATGGACTGGTTCCACCCACTGACAGAGGCCTTCATCAAGGGCTGCGAGGGCATCGGCATACCCCGCAACCCCGACTACAACAGTGGCAACCAGGCCGGCGTCGGCTACTTCCAGCGCGCCATCGTCGGTGGCCGCCGCGTCTCCGCCGCCCGCGCCTTCCTGCACCCGGCCGTCGCCCGCGGCGGCGTGGAGGTCCGCACCAACGCCCGCGCCTCCGGCATCATCCTGGACGGCAAGCGCGCGACGGGCATCCGCTACCAGAGCGAACGCGGCGGCGCCGAGCGCACCGTCATGGCGCGGCGGGAAGTCATCCTCTCCGCAGGCACCGTCAACACCGCGCGGCTGCTCCAGATATCCGGCATTGGCCCTGCACCGCTGCTGCAATCCCTTGGCGTCCCGGTGCAGCATGAGATCAAGGGCGTCGGCGAGAACTTCCGCGACCACTACGCGTCGCGCATCGTCATGCGCGCCCGCCCCGGCGTCACCACGCTGAACCAGCTGGCCCGCGGGCTGAAGCGGGCCGGCCAGGTCGCCCGCTGGGCCACCGGCAAGCCCAGCATCCTCGCCACCGCGCCCAGCCATGTGCATGTGTTCTGGAAAAGCTTCGAGGGTCTGGACCAGCCGGACCTGCAATGCGTCTTCACCCCCGGCAGCTATGCCGAGGGCAAGGTCTATGTGCTGGACGAGGTCCCCGGCGTGACCGCCGGCGCCTGGCAGCACCGGCCGGAATCCACCGGCTGGGTCCGCGCCCGCAGCAAGGACGTGTTCGAGGACCCCGAGATCAACCCGAACTACCTGAGCAACCCGATGGACCGCCAGGTCCACCTGGGCGGCATCCGCCTGCTGCGCCGCATGCTCGCCACGCCGGAACTCAACCCCTTCCTGGAAGCCGAGACCCTGCCGGGGCTGAACGCCCAGAGCGACGACGAGCTGCTCGACTTCGCCTACCGCAACGGCAGCACCACCTACCACCTGATCGGCACCGCCCGCATGGGGCCGCAGACCGACCCCACCGCCGTGGTCAGCGACCAGCTGCTGGTCCACGGCTTGCAAGGGCTGCGGGTGGTGGATGCCTCGGTCATGCCGCACATGCCCAGCGCCAACACCTACGCCACCACGCTGATGATCGCCGAGAAGGCCGCGGACCTGATCCGCGGCCGCCCGGCGCCGGAAGCCGAAATACTCGCCGCCTGAAGGAGCCACCGATGCGCCTGGTTCTCGCCCTCGCGGCCCTGCTGGGACTTGCCGCCCCCGCCGCCGCCCAACCCAACGTGCTGCGCGCGGTGCTGAACCTGGAACTCCAGGTGCTGGACCCCATCATCACCACCAGCAACGTCACGCGCGCCTACGCCTACCTGGTCTACGACACGCTGGTCGCGCTCGACAGCAAGGGCGAATACCGGCCGCAGATGCTGGAGGGGTGGGAGGTCAGTGCCGACCGCCTGACCTGGACCTTCAAGCTGCGCGATGGCCTGGAATGGCACGATGGCCAGCCCGTGACCGCCGAGGACTGCGTCGAGTCGCTGCGCCGCTGGGGCCGCCGCGACGGCCTGGGCAGCCGACTGATGGCCGCCAGCAAGGGTCTTCGGGTCGTGGATGCCCGGACCTTCGTGCTCGAACTCAGCTGGCCATTCAGCCAGGTCATCGAGGCCATCGGCAAGCCCGCCGCCCAAATCCCCTTCATGATGCCGGCCCGCTTCGCCAGCACCACGCCTGTCACCCAGGCGGTGCCGGAGACCATCGGCAGCGGTCCCTACAGCTTCAACCGGGCGGAATGGCGCAGCGGCAGCCTGGCGATCTTCCGCCGCAACCCGCGCTACGTGCCGCGCGCCGAACCCGCCGACGGTTTTGCCGGCGGCAAGCGCGCGCATATGGAGCAGGTGCACTTCATCTCCATGCCGGATATCGCAACGCGCATCTCCGCGATGACCGCCGGCGAGGCCGACTACCTGGAACTGGTGCCCGGCGACTTCATCGAGAGCTTCCGCCGCAACCGCAACATCCGCCTGATCGAGCCGCCGCCGCTGGGCAGCATGATCGGCGCGGTGGCGATCAACCACCAGCACCCGCCGTTCAACAACCCGCAGGCGCGGCGTGCCTTCCAGCTGGCCATCGACCACAACGAGGTCGTGGCCTCGCTCGGCCTGCCGCGGCAGATGACCTACGGCTTCTGCGCCAGCATCTTCATGTGCGGCTGGCCCTATGCGTCGGAAGCCGCGGTGGCCCCGCTGCGCGCCGCCACCATCGACCAGGCCCGCGCCACGCTGCGCGCCAGTGGCTACAACAATGAACCGCTGGTGCTGCTGCACAGCATGGACAGCACCATCCTGAACCCGACCAGCCTGGTCATCGCCGAGCGCGCCCGCCTGGCCGGCTTCAACGTGCAGGTTTCCTCGGCGGACTTTTCGACGCAGGCGCAGCGCCGCAACAACACGGAACCGGTGGAGCGCGGCGGCTGGTCCGCCATGCCCGTGGTCTTCACCGGCTATGACATGGTGAACCCCATCGCCAACTATTCGGTGGCCTACAACTGCACCAACAACTACCCGGGCCGCTACTGCGACCCAGGGCTGACGCCGGTCATCGAGGCCTTCGAGCGCGAGGCCGACCCGGCCAAGCGCCGCGAGCTGGCCGCCCAGATGCAGCAGCACGTGCATGAAGCGGGCTTGATGGGATTCTACGGCCAGTTCTACCTGCCGGCCGCCCACCGCGCGGAGGTGACGGGCGTGCTGCCGATCGGCTTCCCCGTGCTCTACAACATCCAGCGGGTTCGCTGACCGGCGACTGCTGAAAAAACCCGGTTTCCCGAGGCCTCTCGGCCCTTGGCAGGGAGGGTTCGGGAGGGACAGCGTCCCTCCCGATCGGGAGCGTGATCCACTCTGGTGGATCACGCTCCAGCCTTGTCTGAGAGACTGATTCACCGCTACGGCGATTCCGCCTTCGAGGATCAGGCTCTACCGCCTCAGGACCGGCGCCGCGCCGGCGCGGCCGGACGCTGCGGCGCCGGTGCAGGCGCGGCGGCAGGCGGGGGCGGCGGCGGCGCGGGCGGGGCTTCCACCGTCACCGCCACCTGCACCGTGGCATTGCCCGGCGCCAGCTTCACCGCAAAGCTGTCGGCGCCGGAGAAGCCGACATCCGGCACGTAGTCCACGCGCGTGGTGTCGCCCACGGTGTGGATGGTGACCGTGCCGTTCGCGGCCCGCTTGGTCAGCAGGCCGTAGAGGAACGGCTCCCAGCCCGGTACCGGGCGCAGCAGGTCCACGCCGCACCAGCCGCGGTCGTTCAGCACCGCCATGGTGCCGGAAACGGTGGCGCCATCGGCCGGGCGTTCGGGCACCTGCACGGTGCACTTCGCCGCCTTGCCCTGCTGGTCGAAGGAGAAGATGCGCGCGGTCGGACGCGGCGGCGCGGTGGGGGCCATCTCGGCGCATGCGCCGAGGGCCAGCAGCCCGGCCAGGGGCAGGAAACGCATCACCGGCGCGTCCTCGGTGCCGGCTGCACCGGCGGCCTTTCGCAGGCCGGCAGCTCCGCCGGCATCATGTTCTTGCCCGCGGCATAGGCGGCCAGCTCGGCACCGGACGGCAGCGCCGCAATCTCGGAGAAGATCATGCCGCTGCGGGCGCAGTAGTCACCGCCGGCGCGCTGCGCATGGCGGGAACGCAGGTTCGCCAGTTCGGTGACGAAGGATTCGATCTTCAGGTTCAGCGTCCGGCCGGTGCCGAAATGCGCGCGATACCAGGCCACCACATGGCCGTCGGCGGCGATCAGCTCCTGGCGGAAGCGATTGATGAAGGCGTTGTAGTCGGCCTCGCGCCGGCACTCGCTGCTGACAGCCATGAGCATCAGCTCGGTCTTCAGCGCGTTGACGTCGAATGCCGCCTGGTCCTGATCAGAGGTGCAGCGGGCGCTTGCGGGGCCCGCCACCAGGCTGGCGGCCAGCATGGCGGCCAGCAGCCGGCGGCCGTGCCGCCTTGTTGCGTCGAACAAATTATCCACCTTTCCGATAGACTTGAAGCGCCGACCGCTTCCGGGCTCAGCGCCGCGGATATAGCATACGTGCCGATGGCGGTGAACCGATTGTGCTTGCCGCGCTCAGTCCCGCTGGGCCAGGGCGCGGAATTCGACCGCGATGTCGTCCAGTTCCAGCAGCGCCAGGCGCACGGGGTCGCCGCTTTCGGGCGGCTCCGGCAAGGGCAGTTCGCCATGGAACGGCCCGCCATCCTGCAGCCCGCCTTCCCGCAGCAGCCGCTGCACGCCCTTGATGGTGTAGCCCTGGGTGTACAGCAGGTCGCTGATCTTGCGCAGCAGGCCGATATCCTCCGGCCGATAGTAACGCCGCCCGCCGCCGCGCTTCAGCGGCTTCAACTGGGTGAACTTGGTCTCCCAGAAGCGCAGCACGTGCTGCGGAATATGCAGGTCGTCGGCAACCTCCGAGATGGTGCGGAAGGCCGAGGGCGCTTTTCGCGCCCGGGCGCCGCGCCCGGCGTCATCCTCGTCGCTCACGCCTCGGCACCCTCGGGCGGTTCGTCGCCGTTGATGCGGGCCTTCATCACCTGGCTGGGCCGGAAGGACAGCACCTTGCGCGGCAGGATCGGCACTTCCACCCCGGTCTTGGGGTTGCGTCCCACCCGCTGGCCCTTCTGCCGCACCACGAAGGTGCCGAAGGCCGAGATCTTCACGGGCTCGCCGGCTTCCAGCGCCGCCGACATCTTCTCCAGAACCGATTCCAGCAGCGCGGCCGACTCGTTCCTGGAAAGCCCGACCTGGCTGTAGATGGCCTCGGCCAGCTGCGCGCGCGTCAGCGTGTTCATGACTGAGCCAACTCCACCAAGTCCTTCATGTTGCATGAAAATCGGACTTCGGCCCTGGCGTCAACCATCCAGTGGCCGTGGGCGTCGCTTCAGAAGCGCGCCAGCGTGGCGCCCCAGGTCAGCCCGCCGCCGATGGCCTCCATCGCCACCAGGTCGCCCGGCTGGATACGGCCGTCATTCGCCGCCTCGGCCAGGGCCAGCGGAATGGACGCGGCGGAGGTGTTGGCGTGCCGGTCCACCGTCACCACCACCCGCTCCGCCGGCAGCTTCAGCTTCTTGCCCATGGCGTCGATGATGCGGCGATTGGCCTGGTGCGGCACCAGCCAGCGCACATCGGCATGGCCCAGCCCATTGGCGGCCAGTGCCTCATCCACCACGGCCGCCAGCTTGGAGACGGCGTGGCGGAACACTTCCTTGCCGGTCATCCGCAACTGGCCCGGCTTGCCATTGCTGCCGGCACCGCCATCCACCAGCAGGATCTCGCCATGCCGGCCATCCGAATGCAGGTGGCTGGAGAGGATGCCGCGATCATCAGCCGTGCCCTGCCCTTCCCCCGCCTTCAGCACCACCGCGCCGGCGCCGTCGCCGAACAGCACGCAGGTGCCGCGGTCGGTCCAGTCCATGATGCGGGAGAACACCTCGGTACCGATCACCAGCGCGGACGTGACCTGGCCGGAGCGGATGAAGGTATCGGCGACGTTCAGCGCATAGACGAAGCCGGCACAGGCGGCCGAGACATCGAAGCCGAAGGCGCTGGTATTGCCCAGCAGCGCCTGGATGCGCACGGCGGTGGAGGGAAACGCCGAATCGGGCGTCGCCGTCGCCACCACGATCAGGCCGATCTCGCTGGCATCCACCCCGGCGCGTTCCAGCGCGTGGCGCGCCGCGGCGGCGCCCATCGTGCTCGCGGTTTCATTCGCGGCGGCCAGGTGGCGCCGGCGGATGCCGGTGCGCTCGACAATCCACTCGTCGCTGGTGTCCAGCGCATAGGCGGCGGCCAGTTCGTCGTTGCTCAACGAACGCTCCGGCAGGTAGCCGCCGCAGCCGATGATCAGGGAACGGATGGTCATGGCGCGGCTCCGCGTCAGCTCTTGGCCGAACTCAGGTTGGGCACCGGCAGCGCCGAGAGCCGGGCAAGACCTTCCCGGATGCGGTCGTTGAAGCCGTGCGTCACCATGTCCATTGCCACGTCCACGGCATGCGCGAAACCCAGGGCGTCGGTGCCGCCATGGCTTTTCACCACAACCCCGTTCAGGCCCAGAAGGATGGCGCCGTTGTAGCGGCGGGGGTCCATCCAGTCGCGCAGCTTGTCCAGCGCCGGTCGCGCCAGCAGATAGCCCAGCTTGGCCGTCAGCGAGGAGGTGAACACCTGCCGCAGCAGGTCGCGCATCAGCTTCAGCGCGCCTTCCCCGGTCTTCAGCGCCACATTGCCGGTGAAGCCATCGGTCACGATGACATCCACGGTGCCGGCCAGGATGTCATGGCCCTCGACGAAGCCGTGGAAGCCGCCGCTGATGTGGCTCTCGCGCAGCACCTCGGCGGCCTGGCGCACCCGCTCATCGCCCTTCAGCTCCTCGGACCCGACATTGAGCAGGCCGATGGTGGGCTGCGGCAGGCCAAGCACGGCCCGCGCGAAGGCATCGCCCATGATGGCGAACTCAACCAGGTTACGCGCGTCGCAGACGACATTCGCCCCCAGGTCGAGCATGACGACATCGCCCCGGCCCGAAGGCGCAATGGCGGCCAGCGCCGGCCGGGAAATCTCCGGCAGCGTCTTCACCACAATGGTCGCCATGGCCATCAGCGCGCCGGTATTGCCGGCCGAAACCACACCCGTGGCCTCACCCGCCGCCACCGCGTCGATCGCGATCCGCATGGACGACCGCCGCACCCGCAACGCGAGCGTCGGCTTCATGTCGCCCGGGATCGTCTCCGACGCGTGGCGGATCTCGCACACCTTGGCGGCGCGCTTGCGCAACGCCAGCAGGGGGGCAAGACGCATCTGGTCACCAACAAGCAGGAAACGCGCCTGCGGGTGACGTTCGGCCGCTATCTCCAGCCCGTCGAGCACCACGTCCGGTGCGCCGTCGCCGCCCATGGCATCGATCGCCAGGGAGAAGGCCAACGGTAAGGACCTGGACACCTAGCGTCGTTCTCCCATGGTCAGCGGACCAGGTGAGCTCAGTTGCGCACGGCCGCCTTGAGGGCGTCGCCAGCCGGCACCACCTCGCGGCGGTCGTAATGGCCGCAATGCGAGCAGATGTGGTGCGGCCGCTTCAGCTCACCACAATTCGAGCACTCGGCATGAGCCTCGCTGGACAACGCATCATGGCTACGGCGCATGCCGCGGCGAGAGGGCGAAACTTTTTTCTTCGGAACGGCCATTGGCGCCGAGCCTTTCGTGAGACAAACGAGTTGGTCGTAAAGGAGCGCGGGGCATTAGCACCCCACCCCCTGCTCTGCAAGCCATCTGAATGGCCGTGCCGGGATGGCGCCGATGGCGGCGAACCGCCGTTCCGCAACGAACCGGTTCAGTGCGGCGGCTGGCGACCCTTCAGCGCGGCCAGGGCGGCAAAGGGGTTCTCCTCGGGGTCGCTGGCTTCGGGAGGCAGTTCGGCGTCGGGATGGCGCGGATAGGGGTCCAACGCCAGCGCCACCTCCTCGGCCACAAGCTCGCCAAGGTCAACCTGGCCGCCGGTTTCAATCTCGTCCACGGCATCATCGGGCGTATCGGTGGCGGCGCGCCCGGCCGGCAGCAGCCGCAGGCTGACCGGCGCGGTTACCCGTTCCACCACCGGCTCCTGCGAGACGACGCACAGCTGCACCACGGTGGCGCGGATCTGCCCGGTCACCATCACCGGGCCATCCTGTTCCGGCACCAGGCGCAACCGGGCGCCCAGGCTGCGTACTGCCTCGATGCCGAATCGGGCGGCCAGCGCGGCCGCCTCCTCGGCGGAGGCGATGATCTCCAGCTCCCGCCCGGCCGGCGGCACATGCCCCAGGATCAGCGGGCGGGACAGCTCAGGCGGCATGCGGGTTGCCCTCCGCGGTGCCGGGCGTGGCCGGGAAGCTGACGCTGCCCTGCAGCAGGCCCGCCAGCGGCTGGCCGGCCAGATGCGCCGCCACCCCCAGCGCATGCCCCGCCAGCGCCAGCGCGGCCTGGCTGGGCCCGGCCTCGCCAGGCTCCTCGCGCCAGATGTTGCGCTGTGCCGCCTGCGCCAGGGCCGCCTGGTCGCCGGCATCCACCGCGGCCTCGTAGGCCTTGGCGCGGCCATGGAAGGCCTCCCACATCGCCCGCACCTTCTTGCCGACCGAAAGGTCGCCGACGCCCATTTCCCTGAGGTTGACGTCCATATCCGCGAACATGGCATCGAACACCGCCTGGGCCAGGGCAGCGCCTTGCGGGCTGGGGTCGGTCCGCAGCCGCCGGATCAGCAGCGCCACGTAAAGCCCCACCGTGTCGAACCGGCCATCCAGCGTGTCCGGCACCCCCAGCCGTTCATAGAACCAGCCATCCCGTGCCGCCCCAACGGCGGCGCCATACAGCATGAAGCCGGGGCGCTCATGCGGCTTGCGGCGAAACAGGCTCAACAGGTTCATGATGGGTATATCCGGGGTTGGGGTCTGCCGGCCCAAGGCTTCAGTTGACCGGGCCGCGGCAGAGTGGCATTCGCCGCAGACATGGAACGCCCTGCCCGAGTGGTCAACGCGATGCCGCTGCCCCAAGCCCTCCGCCGCCCTGGTTTCCGGGGTTCCGCCGCGTCCCGCGGGGCGCTGCTGGCGCTCGCGCTCAGCCTCGGGGGTTGCAGCTTCATCGACGCCCCGCCTGTCTCCCGCGGCCACCTGGTGACCGAGGAGCAGCTGAAGGAGCTGGTTCCCGGCGTGCAGGGCCGCGCGGACGTACAGGCGCTGCTCGGCTCGCCCACCGCCCGTGGCACCTTCGACGATGCCAACTGGTACTATATCAGCGCCATCACCCGCGCCCGGCCGATGCAGAAGGAACATGTCAGCAACCAGCGGATCGTGGTGGTGGAGTTCGATGACGCCGGCAAGCTGAAAGGCGTGCGCGAGCTGGATGAATCTGCCGGCCGCAGCGTCAACATCGTGTCCCGCGAAACGCCGGTGCCGGGCAATGAACGCTCCCTGCTGCAGGCGCTGTTCGGCAATGTCGGCCGCTTCAATCCGCTCGGCGCCGGCAGCGGCGGCATCAACAGCACCAACCCCGGCGGCACCCAGCCGAACAGCACGCGCATCAACTGATTTGCGTGCGGGCACGCAAGTCAGCTGACTTGCCTGCGGTCACGCGCACCAGCTGATCCGCGAGCGTGCGCCCGGGCGGCCCAGCCCGGGCGCCCCCGCTATTCCGCCGCGGCCACCGCCGGCGGCGCCCGCCGCAGCCGCTGCCACAGCAGCAGGCCCAGCACCGCGACCAGCGGCGGCAGCACCGCCAGGTTCATCGCGTCCCAGCCCGCCCCGGCATGCAGCGCCCCGGACAGGAAGGCGGTGCAGGCCACGGTGCCGAAGACCAGCAGGTCGTTCGCCGCCTGCGCCCGCACCCGCTCCTCCGGCGCATGCGCGCTGCCCAGCAGGGTGGTGGCGCCGACGAACATGAAGTTCCAGCCCACCCCCAGCAGCCCCAGCGCCACCAGGAAGTGCGTGTAGCTGCGCCCGCTGACGCCCAGCGCGATGCACAGCACGTTGAGCACGACGCCCACCACGATGATCCGCCGGGCGCCAAAGCGCTGGATCAGCCGCCCGGTGAAGAAGCCCGGCCCATACATGGCCAGCGCATGCACCTGGATAACGGTGGCGGAGGCACTGACCTGGAAGCCGCAGAGCATCATCTCCAGCGGCGTCGAGGTCATCAGCAGGTTCATCGACCCGAAGGCCACCATGCCCGCGGCCGCGGCGGCGATGAAGCCAGGCCGGGCGATGATCTCCGAGACCGGCGCCCCGCCTGCATTGCGCGCCGGCGGCGGCGGCAGCCGGGTGAAGCCAAGCAGCACCAGGCAGATCAACGGCAGCACCGCCATGGCCAGGTAGGTGCCCAGGAACAAATGCGGCATGAACAGGTCGGTGGTGGCCTTCACCAGCTCCGGCCCCAGCCCGGCCGAGAGCACGCCCCCGGTCATCACCAGCCCTATCGCCCGCGCCCGGAAGGCCGGCGGCGCCACCTCGCTGGCGGCAAAGCGGTAGTGCTGGCCGATGCCGAAGCCCAAGCCCGCGGGAATGGCGCCCAGCGTATAGATCAGGAAGTCCCCGGCCCAGACGCCAAAGGCGAAGATCAGCGACCCCGCGAAGGCCGCCAGCGCACCCACGGTGAAGCCGGCCCGGCGGCCGAGCCGGCTGAAGATGATGCCGGCCGGGATGCTGGCCGCCATGGTGGCGGTCATCTGGATGGCAATCGGCAGGGTCGCCAGGGCCTTGTTCTCGGCCAGGCTGTGGCCGATCAGCGCGGCCATGACGGCCTGGCCGACAATGGTGGTGTGCATCAGCGCCTGGCAGAACAGCAGCAGCCAGACCTGGCGTTTCATCGCCGCGTCGGTCGTCATTCTAGAAGTGACTCCATCCCCCCTGGGGCAGCGTCAGTTCCGCGCCATCCCGGTCCAGCACAGTGACCGCTGGCGCTCCGGCCGCAAAGTGGCCGATGCATGCAACCGGCACATGCGCGCCCCGCGCGGCGGCGCGGACCGCCTTGGCGGCCTCGGCGGGGGCGGCGAACAGCAGCTCATAGTCGTCGCCACCTGTCAGCACCAAGGGCAGTAAGGCTGGATGCGCCGCCGCGCTGGCGGAAAGCGGCACATCCCCGGCCCGCAGCATCGCGCCCAGGCCGGAGGCGCGGCACAGATGCCCCAAATCCTGCACCAGCCCGTCCGAGACATCCATGCAGGCCGTCGCCACCCCTACCAGCGCCTGCCCCAAGGCCAGGCGCGGCCGCGGCAGGCGGTAGCGCTCGGCCAGGAAGGCATCCGCCGGCAGCTTGCCCTGCAGCACCCGCAGCCCCAGCGCGCCATCGCCGATGCTGCCGGAAACCCAAAGCTGGTCCCCTGCCCTGGCGCCATTCCGCCGCAGCGCCTGCCCTGGCGCGCAGGTACCCAGAATGGTCAGCGAGAGCGTCAACGGCCCTGGCGTGGAGACGGTATCCCCGCCCAGCACGTGCAGCCCGAACTCGGCCTGATCAAGTAAAAGCCCGGCGGCGAAGGCGGCCACCCAGGCATCGGCGGTGCCCTTGGGGAAAGCCGTGGTCATCAAATACCCAAACGGGTCGGCGCCCATGGCGGCCAGGTCGGAAAGGTTGGTCCGCAGCAGCTTGCGGCCGATGCTCTCCGGCGGGTCGTCGGGCAGGAAGTGAACCCCGGCCACCATGGCATCGGCGGCAATCACCAGCTCCCGCCCGGCCGGCAGCGCCAGCACCGCGGCGTCATCCTCCAGCCCCAGCGCGCCCGGCCCGGCCAGCGGCCGGAAGTGCCGGGCGATGAGTGAGAACTCCGCCGGCAGGCCCACGGGTGAACCTTGCCCGTCTCGCATTCGCTCGCCCGTCATGGTCCACCCCCTTGTTTGAGCGGGTGATTCACGCCTCCGGCCGCTGCGCGCCTACGGCGATCACGCGCTAGAGCACTATGCGCCCTGTCGGGCGCATTTCGTGCTCTGTAACTTGTTGAAACTAGAGCAAGAAATCCGTTCTGATGATTCCATCAGAACGGATATTGCTCTAGTGTCCTGATTCCGAAGTCCTGCGGCCTTCGTTATCCGGCCACTAGCCTTTGTTTTCAGTGGCCTGCTTATCCGCTGCGTTCGTGGATAAACCCACGAACTTCGCGGGCAGGACACTAGCGGCGCGGCGGCAGGCCGGCGAATTCCTCGGCCCTGAGCGTCCGCGCCATCGCATCCAGCACGCCATTGGCGAAGCGCGGCTCCTCGCCGCCGAAGAAGCCGTGGGCGATATCCAGGTACTCGTTGATCACCACCCGGGCCGGCGGTTCCTTTCCACCCCAGAACTCGGTGGCCGCCGCGCGCAGCAGCGCCCGCAGCACCGGGTCCAGTTTTGCGAGAGGCCAGTCCTTGTCCAGATGGGCCGTCACGATGCCGTCGATGGTCTCGCCATTCTGCGCCGCCTTGCGGACCAGGCTGGTGAACAGCGGCACGTCGGCCTCCGGGATGCGGCCGTCATCGAAGCCGCTGCTGCCCGGGAACACGCCGATGCGGTGGCGGATGAACTGGTCGATCACCGTTTCCGCCGATTCGCCCATGTAGTCGCTCTGGTACAGCGCCATCACGGCGGCCACGCGAGAACCGGTGCGTGGGCGCCCCCGCGGCTTGGCGTCGGTCGGCGGCTTGGTCTTCTTCGCGGTTGTCACTGAATTCCCCAGCGCCGGCGCAGCCCCACCTGGGTCAGCAGCGCGTGCATCGCCTCGGCGCCCTTGTTGTGCTTGTCGTCGCTGCTGCGGGCGATGGCCTGCTGCAACGTGTCCACCGTCAGCAGGCCGAAGCCGATGGCGGCCCCGGTCTCGGCGGCAATGCCCATCACGCCGTGGCTGATGGCGTCACAAATGAAGGTGTAGTGGTCGGTCTCGCCCTTCACCACGCAGCCCAGCAGCAGGTAGCCGTCGTAGCGGCTGGCCTTCTGCACCAGCGCCATGCGCAGCGCGGCGGGCAGCTCGTAGCCGCCGGCCACGTCCACCACATCCAGCGTACCGCCGGCCTCGGCGCAGACCCGCTCGGCGCCGGCCCGCATGCCGCCCACCACCTGGTCGTAGTACGGCGCCTGGATCAGCAGCAGCCGCGGCGGCGGGCCGGGCAGCTTCACCGCGTCGCGCGCGGGGGCGTGGATGATGCTCACAGCCTGCCCTCCCGCGGGATCGAGCGCGTCTCCAGCACCCGCAGCCCATAGCCCTCAAGCCCCACGATCGGCCGCGGGTTGTTGGACAGCCGGATCAGGTCGCGCGCGCCCAGGTCGGCCAGGATCTGCGCGCCGATGCCGTAGTCGCGGATCGTCGGCACCGCCACCTGGCGGTCCTTGCCGCGCTCGATCTGCTCGCTCATGTTCGTCGGCCGCCAGTCGCGCAGGATCACCACGGCGCCACGGCCGAACTCGCTGATCATGCGCATGGCGGTATGCAGGTCCCGCGCGCCGCGGCCCATGACCGTGTCGTTCAGCAGGTTGGCGGCGTGCATCCGCACCATGGCCGGCTGCGGCGCCGAGAGGTCGCCCTTCACCATCACCAGGTGCTCGGCATATTCCAGCGTGTTGGTGTAGGTGATCAGCCGCCACTCGCCGCCGACCTCATGGTCGATCTTGCCCTCGACCACGCGCTTCACCAGCCGTTCCGTCCGGCGCCGATGCCCGATCAGGTCGGCGATGGTGCCCAGCTTCAGCCCGTGATGCTGGGCGAAGGCGACCAGGTCCGGCATCCGGGCCATGGTGCCGTCGTCGTTCATGATCTCGCAGATCACGCCGGAGGGGTTCAGCCCGGCCATGCGGGCAAAGTCCACGGCAGCCTCGGTATGGCCGGCGCGGACCAGCGTGCCGCCATCCCGCGCCACCAGCGGGAAGACATGCCCCGGCGTGGTGATGTGCTCGCGGCTCATCTCCGGGTTGATCGCGACCGCCACGGTATGGGCGCGGTCGGCGGCGGAAATGCCGGTGGTCACGCCCTCCCGCGCCTCGATGGAGACGGTGAAGGCGGTCTGGTGCCGGGTGCCGTTGGACTGCGCCATCAGCGGCAGACCCAGTTGCTCCACGCGGTGGCGCGTCATCGCCAGGCAGATCAACCCACGGGCAAAGCGCGCCATGAAGTTGATGGCATCCGGCGTGGCGAACTGCGCGGGGATGACCAGGTCGCCCTCATTCTCGCGGTCCTCGTCATCCACCAGGATGAACATGCGGCCGCGCTTGGCTTCCTCCAGCAACTCCTCACTCGGGGAGAGGAACTCGCTGTAGCTGGTCTTATGCGGCACGGTCGCGGAAGG
This sequence comes from uncultured Rhodospirillales bacterium, assembly GCA_903835235.1. GTDB lineage: Bacteria > Pseudomonadota > Alphaproteobacteria > Acetobacterales > Acetobacteraceae > CAIMOR01. The sequence goes on along the minus strand of CAILMF010000054.1, from coordinate 278,325 downwards.
CATCACTCGGTTTCCTTAAATCTGGCCATGCGATTCACGCTCCGCGCCCTCCGGCGCTCCGCGATCGCATGACACGAGCCGCGCGACGTAGCGCGCCAGCGTATCGATCTCGATGTTGACCCGCGCGCCCGGCTGCAGGGTGCCAAAAGTGGTATGCGCCGCGGTGTGGGGGACGATGTTGACCCCGAACACGGTCCCGTCAACCTCGTTGACCGTCAGGGAAACGCCATCGATGGCGATGGACCCCTTGGCGGCGACGAAACGATGCAGCCCCTCCGGCAGCCGGAAGCGCCAGCGGACCGAGGCATTCTCCGGCACCGCCGCCAGCACCTCCCCCACGCCATCGATATGGCCGGAGACCAGGTGGCCGCCGAGTTCATCGCCGAAGCGCAGTGCGCGTTCCAGGTTCACCCGGCTGCCGGCCCGCCAGGTACCCAGCGTGGTCTTCGACAGTGTCTCGGCCGAGGCATCCACCGCGAACCAATCCCCGCCCATGTCCACCACGGTCAGGCAGACGCCCGAGCACGCGATGGAGGCGCCCAGCACCGCCGGCGCCGGCTGCTTCAGGAATTCCGGCGAGGTGCCGAGCACCAGGCGCATGTCATGCCCCGCGCCCAGCGGCTGGATTTCGCGGATCGTGCCGAGGTCGGTGACAATGCCGGTGAACATGGCTCAGGGATCCTCGCGTTCGAACTCGGTCAGCCAGTCGACCCCCAGGGGCCGCGACGCCACCCGGCGAAATCTGGGCATGGCGGAAAGCATGGCAAGCGGCAAGGGCTGCACGGCGGCAAGACCGTCGCCGCCCATCACGCCCGGGGCATGGAACCAGGCGATGCGGTCCACCAGCCCGTCCCGCAGCAACCCAGCGGCGATGCCGGCGCCGCCCTCCGCCATCACCCGGGTGATGCCGCGCTGCGCCAGCGTGGCCAGCAGCGCCGCCAGGTCCAGCCCGGCCAGCTTGCCGCGCGGCACGGTCAGCATCTCCACCCCGGCCTGTTGATAAGGCGCCAGCTCCGCCGGCTTGTGCCCGGTGGCGGTGGCGATCCAGCTGGGCAGGGAGCGCGCGGTCTGCACCAGCCGGGCGCTCAGCGGCGTGCGCAGCCGGGCATCCGCCACCACCCGGGCCAGCGGCACCCGCGCCATGCCCGGCAGCCGGCAGGTCAGGTCGGGGTCATCGGCCAACACGGTGCCGCTGCCCACCAGCATGGCGTCGTGCCGGGCGCGCAGCGCATGCGCGGCGCGGCGGGCTTCCGGCCCGGTGATCCACTTGCTCTCGCCGCGCGCGGTGGCGATGCGGCCGTCCAGCGTCGTCGCCAGCTTCAGCAGCACCACCGGCCGCCCCAGCGTGACCCGGCGGGAGAACCCGGCGTTCAGCGCCACGGCTTCGGCCTGGAACAGCCCGGTCTCAACGACCACCCCGGCCTCCCGCAGCCGGGCCAGGCCGCGGCCATCCACGCGGGAATCAGGGTCACCGGCCGCCACCACCACGCGCTTGATGCCGGCGCGGATCAGCGCGTCGCAGCAGGGCGGGGTGCGGCCCCAATGGCTGCATGGCTCCAGCGTGACATAGGCGGTGGCGCCCTGCGCGCTGGCGCCAGCCCTGGCCAGCGCCTCGGTTTCGGCATGCGGGCGCCCGCCCGGCTGGGTCCAGCCGCGGCCGACCACCTGGCCGTTGTTGACCAGCACGCAGCCCACCGCCGGGTTGGGCCAGGTATTGCCCAATCCGCGCCGGGCCAGCCCCAGGGCCGCCCGCATATGCGCCGCATCATCGTGTCCGGACATCAACCCAATCTGGCGCGCCGCAGGGCCGGCCGCCAGCCGCTACTTCTTCTTGTCCATCTCGCCGAGGAATTCGCGGAAGTCCCGCGCCTCGCCAAAATTCCGGTAGACGCTGGCGAAGCGGACATAGGCCACCTGGTCCACGTCCTTCAGCGTCTCCATGACGATCTCGCCGATCTGGCGCGAGGTCACTTCCGCCTCGGCCTCGGTCTCCAGCTTGCGCTGGATGCCGTTGACGATGCGCTCCAGCTTGTCCTGGTCCACCGGCCGCTTGCGCAGCGCCACGCGGATACTGCGGGCCAGCTTCTCCCGGTCGAAGGGCTCGCGCTGGCCATCGGTCTTCAGCACCGTCAGCTCGCGCAGCTGCACCCGCTCGAAGGTGGTGAAGCGGCTGTTGCATTGCGGGCAGGACCGGCGCCGACGGATCGCGGCGCCATCCTCGGCCGGACGGCTGTCCTTAACCTGCGTATCTTCACTGCTGCAGAAAGGACAGCGCATGCCTGGTCAGCCCTGGTAGATCGGGAAGCGTTGGCACAGGCTGAGCACCCGGGCCTTTACCGCCTGCTCCACCGCCTGGTTGGCTTCCGGCGCGTTCGCCTTCGCCAGCCCGTCAAGCACCTCGCCGATCATCTGGCCGATCTCGATGAACTCCGCCGTGCCGAAGCCGCGCGTGGTGCCCGCCGGGCTGCCCAGCCGCACGCCGGAAGTGGTCATCGGCTTCTCGGGGTCGAAGGGAATGGCGTTCTTGTTGCAGGTCAGGTGGGCGCGGTTCAGCGCCGCCTCGGCCGCCTTGCCGGTCAGTTGCTTCGGCCGCAGGTCCACCAGCATCAGGTGGTTGTCGGTGCCGCCGGTGACGATGCCGAAGCCGTGGCCCAGCAGCGTGTCGGACAGCGCCTTGGCGTTCTCCACCACCTGGTGCGCATAGGCCTTGAACTCCGGCCGCAGCGCCTCCGCAAAGGCCACCGCCTTGGCGGCGATCACATGCATCAGCGGGCCGCCCTGGGTGCCCGGGAAGACCGCGCTGTTCATCTTCTTCGCCAGCGCTTCGTCATTGGTCAGGATCATGCCGCCACGCGGGCCGCGCAGCGTCTTGTGCGTGGTGGTGGTGGCGATGTGCGCGTGCGGGAACGGCGAAGGGTGCGCGCCCCCGGCCACCAGGCCGGCAAAATGCGCCATATCCACCATGAACCAGGCACCAACCTCGTCGGCAATCTCGCGGAACCGCGCAAAGTCCCAGAACCGGGCATAGGCGCTGCCGCCGGCCACGATGATCTTCGGCTTCGATTCGCGGGCGATGCGCGCGACCTCCTCCATGTCGATCATCTGGTCCTCGCGCCGCACCGTATAGGGCGCCACCTTGAACCACTTGCCGGAGATATTAACCGGCGAGCCATGCGTCAGGTGACCACCAGCCGCCAGGTCCAAACCCATAAAAGTGTCGCCCGGGGAGAGCAGGCTGAAGAACACCGCGCCATTGGCCTGGGCGCCGGAATGCGGCTGCACATTGGCGAAGGCACAGCCGAACAGCTGCTTGGCGCGGGCGATGGCCAGGTCCTCGGCCACGTCGACGAACTCGCAGCCACCATAGTAGCGGCGGCCCGAATAGCCCTCGGCGTATTTGTTGGTCAGCACGCTCCCTTGGGCTTCCAGCACGGCGCGGGAGACGATGTTCTCGCTGGCGATCAGCTCGATACCGTCCTGCTGCCGACCCAGCTCATGGCCGATGGCCGCGGCCAACTCGGGGTCGGCGCTGGCCAGGGAAGCGGAGAAGAACCCAGGGGCGGTGAAGGCGTTCATGCTGCGGGACCTCAGGGAGAAAGCTTGGACAGGCGGCGGTCATGCCGGCCGCCCTCATATTCGGTCGCCAGAAACACCTTCAATGCCTCTTCCGCAAGCTCCACCCCGGTAAGGCGGGCGCCGAAACAGGCAACATTGGCGTTGTTGTGGGCACGGGTCAGGCGCGCATCGGTTGAATGGTGCAGCACCGCCGCCCGAATGCCGGCATGGCGGTTGGCGCTGATGCACATGCCGATGCCGCTGCCGCAGACCAGCACGCCGAAGCGCGCCGCCCCGCTCTCCACCGCGGCGCAGACCGGGTGGGCGAAATCCGGATAGTCCACGCTGGCCGTGCCATGGGTGCCGAAATCGGTCACCTGGTAACCGGCGGCCTTGAGCATGCCTGCCAGTTGCTGCTTGAGCGCCTCGCCGCCATGGTCGGCGCCGAGCGCAATGGGGGCTTCTGCCGGGTTCATGCCGCCACCTACCACTTCATGGGGGGCTGGGGAAGGAATGCCCCCAGGTCTAGCGTGCAGGGCTGCCATGCCCCGCGAAGAACGCCATGGTCACGGCTGCCATAGCAGTCGGGAAAATCACGGGCAGGCCGCCGGCGCCGGCGGCCAACAGCAGGGTCAAGGCCAGCGGGATGAGGCGAGGCAGGCTCATCCAGGAACCGCAACACGCAACGGCGCTTCCGTCCCGGCGCCGGGAATGGCAGGGTCGCCGCCGGAAGCAACGCCGCCACAAGGGAAACGCCATGACCTACACCAACCCCGAAACCCTCGCGCTCCATGGCGGCAGCCACCGGGCAGACCCGACCACCGGCTCGGTCGCGGTGCCGATCCACCAGACCACCAGCTTCCAGTTCCAGGACACCGGCCACGCCGCCCGCCTCTTCGGCCTGGCCGAGCTTGGCAACATTTATACTCGTTTGATGAATCCGACGACGGATGTGCTGGAAACGCGCATCGCGGCCATGGAAGGCGGCGTCGCCGCGCTGGCCGTCGCCTCCGGCCAGTCCGCCACCAGCTTCGCGGTGCTGAACCTGTGCGAGGCCGGCGACAACATCGTTTCCAGCACCGACCTTTACGGCGGCACCTGGAACCTCTTCGCCAATACCCTCAAGCAGTTCGGCATCGAGGTCCGCTTCGTGGACCCCGCCGACCCCGAGGGTTTCGCCCGCGCGACCGACGCCCGCACCCGCTGCTACTACGCCGAGACGCTGCCGAACCCGAAGCTGCAGGTCTTCCCGATCGCCGAAGTCGCCGCCATCGGCCGCAAGCTCGGCGTGCCCTTGATCATGGACAACACCGCGGCCCCGGTGATCTGCAAGCCGCTGGCGCTCGGTGCCGCCGTGGTGATGCACTCCACCACCAAGTACATCGGCGGCCATGGCACCAGCATCGGCGGCATCATCGTGGATGGCGGCAACTTCGACTGGGAGGCCGGTGGTGCCCGCTTCCCGACGCTCAACAACCCGGACCCCAGCTACCACGGCGTGGTCTGGACCCAGGCGGTCAAGCCGCTGGGTCCCATCGCCTATATATTGAAGATGCGCACCACCCTGCTGCGCGACCTCGGCGCCGCCATGGCCCCGTTCAACGCCTTCATGTTCATCCAGGGGCTGGAGACGCTGCCACTGCGCATGGAGCGGCACTGCGCCAACGCGCTGAAGGTGGCCGCCCATCTGGCCGCGCACCCCAAGGTGGCCAAGGTCATCCACCCCAGCGTGCAGACCGGCGAGGCCAAGCGCCGTGCCGAGGCGGCGCTGAAGGGCGGCATGGGCGCCCTGCTGGGCTTTGAGCTGAAGGGCGGGCTGGAAGCCGGGCAGGCCTTCATCAACGCGCTCAAGATGTTCTATCATGTCGCCAATATCGGCGACGCCCGCAGCCTGGCGATCCACCCCGCCAGCACCACCCACAGCCAGCTTTCCGCCGAAGACCAGGCCAGCACCGGCGTCACCCCCGGCTATGTCCGTCTGTCCATCGGCATCGAGCATATCGACGACATCCTGGCCGACCTCGACCAGGCCCTCGACAAGGTCTGACCCGCATGAGCTTCGCCCCCATGGGTTCCTTCCCCGCCACCCGCATGCGCCGCAACAGGTATGACGCCTGGACCCGGCGCCTGGTGGCGGAGAACACGCTTTCGGTGGACGACCTGATCTGGCCGATCTTCGTCATGGATGGCAGCAACGCCGAAAGCGAGGTCGCCTCCATGCCCGGCGTGAAGCGCGTGACGGTGGACCGCCTGGCGGCCCATGTGGAACCGGCGGCGAAGCTCGGCATTCCCGCCATCGCCATCTTCCCGATGACGCCGCCGCACCTGAAGGACGCCGAGGGCAGCGAGGCGCTGAACGTGAACAACCTGATCTGTCAGTCCGCCCGGCTGCTGAAAAAGGAGTTCCCCGGCGTCGGCCTGGTCGGCGACGTGGCGCTGGACCCCTATACGGACCACGGGCACGACGGCGTCATCCGCGGCGACTACGTGCATAACGACGACAGCCTGGAGGTCCTGGTCCGCCAGGCCGTCATCCAGGCCCAGGCCGGCATCGACGTTATCGCGCCCAGCGACATGATGGACGGCCGCATCGGCCGCATCCGCCAGGCGCTGGACAGTGACGGGCTGATCGACACCCGGATCATGTCCTACGCCGCCAAGTATGCCAGCGCCTTCTATGGCCCGTTCCGCGACGCGGTGGGCAGCGGCAAGGCGCTGCGCGGCGACAAGAAGACCTACCAGATGAACCCGGCCAACACGGATGAGGCGCTGCGCGAAGTGGCGCTGGACCTGGCCGAGGGCGCCGACATGGTGATGGTGAAGCCGGGCATGCCCTACCTGGACATCGTCAGCCGGGTGAAGCGGGAGTTCGGCGTGCCGACCTTCGCCTACCAGGTCAGCGGCGAGTACGCGATGATCATGGCCGCCGTGAACAATGGCTGGCTGGAATATGAGCGGGCGATGCTGGAAAGCCTGATGGGCTTCAAGCGCGCCGGCGCCAACGGCGTGCTGACCTACTTCGCGGTGGATGCGGCGCGCGCGCTGAAGGGTTAGGGTTGGTTCGGTCGGAAAGGTCGCTGAATGTACCTTTACGCAATCACGTTCGGTGACGCGCGAATAGTTAAGATTGGAATGACTAACGATTTGGCGCGTCGCCTTCGTGAACTTCAAACTGGGAGTTCGCATCCACTTCGCATCGCGCATAGCCGCTACATTGGCCCAGCCGCGCATATGGCGGAGCGAGCTATCCATGATTATATCACACCACTGCGCACGGGAAGCGATGGCGAGTGGTTTATCCTCAGTGATCTAGACGCCACTCTACTTATCAACGTGTATGGATACATATTTTCCAATATATTTTCTACAGAAGTCTCAATGAAAATTATGAATCAAAAATGCTTTCAGATCGTATGGGATCATCGGGAATTAATCACAGATCGAGATAATGCGGATCTTTGTGACGATACTGACGATGAAGATGATTCTTATCCCATACCGGATATTTGGAAAATTTTCGGAGGCACACTTGTAAGACCGCGTCCCGAGCGTGCCCCCATATCATTAGAAAGGTATTTAGAATCTTCGGATTTGGGGAGAATGATATCATTCACGCAGAAACTGTTGGAACTGCCCAATATATCGGACGAATTTTCCAGTATCTATACTATAGAGCAGAAGATGTTAGAGATGACTGATGCACGCTTTAATGGAAGCGCATTCACTTTATACCTTAGTTGGCAAATATCTCGTGCATTGACTAAAAATGAGATTTTGGAGTTAGTATCTCTCTGGAATATTTTTTCCAAATCTTTCAATGACGTTGAACAAAACGGTGAGCAATGGCCCAAGCGTGGCGTCGATGATCATATCGATCAATTTTGTACCTGGACGGGAATCGATAGAAAAATTTCACAATCATACCTATATTTTTCATCCGAAAAATGTACAGCCATTTTAAAGCTCAATCGTGGACAATCCGCTAGCGGCAAGTCTCACTACATGACACTGGAAGAAGTCAACCCGAAGCACATTGAGTGGGGATTGCTGACCCCCAATCTACCTCAAAATATATATGATGAACCATTCCGAGAATGGATGCACAGTGCAATATTGGAAGCCGACAAAGAATTCGGCATTTTTATCTCCCGTAGTACACATATTTTCCCTCATCGCCGCCCTTACGACGGTCCTCAACCAGCGGCGTCTCCGGTAGAAAGTCTTATTGACCCCGCCGAATGGTTAACCGACCCCAATTCAGATACTTCCGATAGGGAAATGTGGCTCCAACGGCGATTGGACAAAATGTTCATAGACCAACTGCGCGGCCGTTGACCGAACGTTAAGCCTACCCTCTCCTGTGCCGGTAGTGCGGGAGAGAACACTATGGCTCATTGGCTCCAACTCGAAGGCAAGCGCGCCGTCGTCACCGGCGCCGTCGGCGGCATCGGCCGCGCCATCGCGCTGTCCTTCGCGCAGGCCGGCGCCAGCGTCGCCCTGCTGGACTACGACGCCGAGGGCGCCGCCCGCCTGGCCGCCGAGATCAACGCCCAGGGCGGCCGCGCCGCGCCCTTCCACTGCGACACCTCCAACCAGGCCAGCGTGCAGGCCGCCGCCGCCGGGGTGCTGCGGGACCTCGGCCCCGCCGACATCCTGGCCAACAACGCGGGCATCCTGCGCTCGGGGCCGCTCTCGGACCTCAGCCTGGAACTGTGGAACCAGCTGTTGGCGGTGAACCTGACGGGCTACCTGCTCTGCGCCCAGGCGTTCCGGCCGCAGATGCTCGCCCAGGGCGGCGGCGCCATCATCCACACCGCCTCCATCGCCGCCACCAACCCGCAGCCGCGCTCCGGCGCCTACAGCCCGTCCAAGGCCGCGGTCGCCATGCTGTCCCGCCAACTGGCGCTGGAATGGGGGCCGGACGGCATCCGCAGCAACATCGTCAGCCCCGGCTTCATCCGCACGCCCCTCTCCGAAGCCTTCTACCAGGCCCCCGGGGTGAAGGAGCGGCGCGAGGCCATGGTCCCCGCACGGCGCATCGGCACCGGGCAGGACATTGCCGATGCCGTGCTGTTCCTGGCCAGCCCGCGCGCCAGCTACGTCACCGGTGCGGAAATCCTGGTCGATGGCGGCGTCGACCAGGCGATGATGGAGTTGGCGCCCCGACCGGGCTTCTGACGGCGCCAGACCCTCCCGGCAAAAATGACATTTTAAATCAAATTAAAGTCTGGTCTCAAAAAGAAAACAGCGTTAGGACTTCGTCAACCAAATCGGACGAAGCCCATGACCGCCAACGCCTCGACCGCCGAACTGCTGTCCTTCCCCCTCCGCCCGGAGGACCGCCTGCGACGCGCGCTGCGCAAGCTGGAGGATGCCCTGACCGAGCAGGGCGTCGCCGTCGCCGGCTTCCGCGCCGACCTCTCGGCGCTGTCCACGGCCGTGGTCGGGCTGGATCATTCCATGCAGGATTACCGCGGCAAGCTGGGCGAGGCCGCCGGCGCCGCCGCCCGCGCGCAGGAGGAAGCCCGCAAGCTGGAAGCCCGCGCCGAGGCGATGCTGGCCCGCAAGTAGCTCCTCGCCATGGGATGACCCCGGCGTGTTCCTCTGGCAGGCTTCGTGCAAGGCTGCCGACGGGGATCCCAGGGGATGTTGATGATCAGATGTGCCGTTGCGGCCCACGCCGCACTCAGAATGCTCGCGGCCTTTGCCGCCTTGCTCGCCATCGTTCCGCCGGCCACCGCGCAGGAATCGCGCACCTTGCGCATCGGCAGCGTGCTGGACCCCCAATCCCCGGTGATGACCGGCGCCGCCGCCATGGCCCGCGCCGTGGAGCAGGACACCGGCGGCCGCCTGAAGATCGCGCTGTTCCCCGCCAGCCAGCTCGGCGCCCAGCGGGAGATGTGGCAGAACGTCCAGGCCGGATTGCTGGATGGCATCATCGACGCCTCCGCCAGCATGGTGAACTTCGTGCCGCAATTCGCGGTGCTGGACCTGCCCTTCCTGGTGCCGGACCGCGATGCCGCCTTCCGTCTGCTGGACGGCCCCGTGGTGCAGCAGGAACTGGTCGCCCGCGCCGCGGAAAAGCAGTTCCGCGTGGTGCGCTTCTGGGAAGCGACCTTCCGCAACATCTACACCCGCCGCCCGGTCAACAGCATGGCCGACCTGCGCGGCATGAAGATCCGCGTCATCCCCAACCCCAGCTTCATCGCGCTGTTCCGCGAACTGGGCGCGGCCCCGACGCCGATGGCCTTCGGCGAGATTTATACCAGCATCCAGCAGGGCGTGATCGACGGCGCCGAGAATGACAGCATCACCTATCTCGGCTCCCGCCATATCGAGGTTGCCCGCAACATCGCGCTGACCAGCCACATGATGCTGATCAACACCTTCGTCATGAACGACCGCCAGTGGCAGCGCCTGCCGGCCGACCTGCAGGCCGCGCTGACCCGTGCCTCGCTGGTCGGCCGCCTGGCCACGGTGGCGGACCGCGACCAGAAGGAAGGCACCATCCTGGCCGATATCGCCGCCGCCGGCGCCACCATCACCCGGCCGGACCTGGCGCCGTTCCGCGCGGCCGGCCAGCGCACCCACGCCCAGTTCGAGGAGCGCCTGGGCCGCGACCTGGTGCAGCGGGTGACCGCCGCGGCGCGCTGATGCGAGCCGCCGTCGCGCCCATGCGCGCCGCGATCGCCCGGCTGGATGCCGCCGTCGCCTGGGTCGAGGGCCTTGCCCTTGGCCTGCTGGTGCTGGCCATGACCGGGGTCACGCTCTCCCAGGTATTCTGGCGCTATGCGCTGAACGCCCCGCTGATCTGGTCCGAGGAAGCGGCGCGCTACCTCTTCGTCTGGGTTGCCCTGGTCGGCGCCGGCCTGGCCATGCACCAGCGTGGCCACTACGCGCTGACGGCTTTCACCACCCGCCTGCCCGGCCCGGCCCAACGCGCCGCCCGCGCGGTCGCGCTGGTGGTCTCAGCCGGCTTCCTCCTCATCCTGCTGCGTGCCGGCATCGCCGAGACGCGCCAGGCGGCCATGCAGGACAGTTCCACCCTGCCGATGACGATGGACCTGGCCTACCTGGCCATTCCCGTCGGCGCCGGGCTGATGCTGTTCCACCTGCTGGCCGGCCTGTTCCGCGGGGAACCCGAGGCATGATCGCGCCCCTCCTCGCCTTCGCCGCCTTCGTGGCGCTGGCCGTGCCCATCGGCTTCGCGCTCGGTGGCGGTGCCGCCATCGGGCTGTGGCTGATGGAGGGGGTGCCGCTCGACATCGTCGCCAGCCGCACCTTCGGCGCGATGGACAGCTTCACCTTCCTCGCCATCCCGTTCTTCATTTTGGCCGGGGAGCTGATGGAAACCGGCGGCATCTCCCGCCGCCTCATCGTCTTCGCCTCCGCCATGGTCGGGCACATCAAGGGCGGCCTGGGCAATGTCGTGGTGCTCGCGATGATGCTGTTCTCCGGCATCTCCGGCAGCACCAATGCGGATGCCGCGGCAGTCGGCAGCGTGATGATCCCCAGCATGAAGGAGCGCGGCTACAGCGGCGCCCGGGCTGGCGCCATCGTCGCCGCCGCCGCCGGCATGGGCATATTGGTGCCGCCCTGCCTGACCATGGTGGTCTATGGCAGCGTCACCAATACCTCGGTCGCCGCACTGTTCGCCGCCGGCTTCCTGCCGGCCTTCGCCATGGCCGGCGCGCTGCTGGTGCACCTGCGCCTGCAGGGCGGCGACGGCGCGGTGCCGGAACCCCGCATCCCCTGGGCCGGCCGCGGCCGGGCGCTGCTGGATGCCGGCTGGGCGCTGCTGCTGCCCGCCATCATCTTCGGCGGCATCCTCGGCGGCATCTTCACCCCCACGGAAGCCGCCGTCGTCGCCGCCGTCTACGCCATGCTGGCCGGCGGGCTACTGTACCGAGAGATCACCCTCGCCTTCTTCTGGCGCGCCCTGGTCCGCACCGGCGTCACCACTGGCGCTGTCATGCTGATGGTCGCCGGCGCCAATATCCTGGCCTGGCTGATGACGGTGGAGCAGGTGCCGCAATCCCTCGCCCAGCTCATCGCTTCGGTGGGCGGTGGCAAGCTGGGCTTCATGCTGTTCAGCATCGTCGTCTTCCTGGTGATCTTCGCGCTGCTGGACGGCATTCCCGGCATGCTGATGCTGGTGCCGGTCTTCGTGCCCATTGCGCGGGAACTCGGGATCGACCTGCTGCACTACGGCATCGTCATGACCTCGGTCATGGGCATCGCGCTGTTCATGCCGCCCATCGGCGTTGGGCTCTACATCGTGCTGGGCATGGCCGGCGCCTCGCTGGGCGACATCTCGCGCCACCTGCTGCCCTATCTCGGCACCATGCTGCTGGTGACGCTGCTGATCGCCTTCATCCCGGCGCTGGTTTTCCTGCTGCCGGACCTGCTGGGGCTGCACGGCCAATGACCCATATCGGCCAACCGCTGCCGCGCGCCGCCACCGCCCGCCTGGTGGCCGGGCGCGGCAGCTACCTGGACGACGTCTCCGCCCGCGGCGAGGTGCATGCCGCCTTCCTGCGCAGCCCCTACCCGCATGCGGGCTTCCGCATCACCGGCACCGAAGCCGCGCGCGCCCTGCCCGGCGTGGTCGCGGTGCTGACCGAGGCCGACCTGGCCGCGGTGTGCCAGCCCTGGCAGACCAAGACCGGCAGCGCGCCTGGCATGGTCTCCCCACCGCAGCGCGCCCTGGCCAAGGACGAAGCCTGCTACCAGGGCGAACCCATCGCCATGGTCCTGGCCCTGTCCCGCGCCGTGGCCGAGGACGCGGCCGAGCTGGTCGAGGTGGAATGGCAGGAACTGCCCGCCATCACCAACCTGGCCGCCGCGCTGGAGGCTGACGCGCCCCCGGCGCACCAGGGCCTCACCAGCAACCTGGCCTGGTCCACGGAACTCAAGGGCGGCGATATCGAAGCCGCCTTCGCCGCCGCCGCCCTGGTGGTGGAGGACCGCCTCACCTTCACCCGCAGCACCGGCGTCACGCTGGAACCGCGCGGCGTGCTGGCGCAGTACAACCCGGCCAGCCAGGCGCTGGAGGTCCGCATCAGCCACCAGATGCCGCACCAGTTGCAGCGCCACCTGGCCGACCTGCTCGGCGTCCCGCTCGGCCGCGTGCGGGTGATCTGCCCGGATGTCGGCGGCGGCTTCGGCCTGAAGATGCACGTCTACCCCGACGAGATCGCCACCTGCGCCGCCGCCCGCCTGCTCGGCCGCCCCGTGCGCTTCGTGGCCGACCGCGCCGAGGCGCTGCTCAGCGACATCCACGCCCGCGAGCATATCGTCGAGGCCCGCATGGCGGTGGACGCCGAGGGCCGCATCCTCGGCTTCGACGTGCAGGATGTGCAGGGCCTCGGCGCCTATTCCATCTTCCCCCGCTCCTCCACCACCGAGGGGGTGAGCGCGCTGCGCAGCCTCGGCGCGCCGTACCGGTTCAGCGCCTATCGCGGCCGGCTGCGCAGTGTGTTGCAGAACAAGGTGCCCACCGGCCAGTACCGCAGCGTGGGGCATCCGGTGGGCATCGCGGTGGCGGAGCGCCTGGTGGACCTGGCCGCCGCCGCGCGTGGCGAGGACCCGCTGGAATTCCGCCGCCGCAACCTGGTGGCACAAGCAGAAATGCCCTGGGTGAACCCGCTCGGCGCCCGCATGGCGGAACTCTCCCACCAGCAATGCCTGGCGAAGCTGGAAGCCCTGCTGGACCTGCCCACCCTGCGCACCGAAATCGCCGCCATGCGCGCGGCTGGCCGCTGCATCGGCCTCGGCTTCGCCAGCATCGTCGAGTTCACCGCCACGGGGCCGGAAGGCTATGGCCGCGCCGGCGTGCTGGTGGCGGCGGTGGACACCGTGGTGCTGTCGCTGGAACCCTCCGGCGAGGTCACGGCACGCGCCAGCATCAGCGAGATCGGCCAGGGCACCACGCAGGGCCTGGCCCAGGTGGTGTCGGATGCCCTGGGCGTGGCGCCCGACCAGGTGCTGATGGGCAGCGGCGACACCGCGACCACGCCGCATGGCGGTGGCGCCTGGGCCTCGCGCGGGGCCGCCATCGGCGGGGAAGCCGCCTGGGGCGCCGGCCGCAAGCTGCGCGCCGAAGTCCTGGCCGCCGCCGCCGCGCTGCTGCAATGCGCACCCGAGACCCTGGACGTGCGCGATGGCCGCATCACCGACGCCAGCGGCCCGCGCATGACCCTGGCGGAACTGGCGGAAACCGTCACCTTCCGCGGCTACGAACTGCCCGCCGGCGTGCAGCCGCAACTGACCGTGGCGCACCACTATCGGCGCGAACAGGACACCGCCCTGACCACCAACGGCTTCCAGGCCAGCCTGGTCGAGATCGACGCCGAAACCGGCATCATCACCCCGCTGCGTCATTGGGCGGTGGGCGATTGCGGCCGCCTGCTGAACCCGCTGCTGGTCGAAGGCCAGGTCCGCGGCGGCGTGGTCCAGGGCATCGGCGAGGCGCTGTTCGAGGCCTGCCGCTACGACGAGACCGGCCAGTTCCTCAGCGGCACCCTGGCCGACTACCTGCTGCCGATGGCCGGGGAGATGCCGGACATCACCGTCGCCCATGTCGAGACGCCCTATTCCGGCAGCGTCCTCGGCGCCAAGGGCGCGGGCGAGGCCGGTACCGCCGGCGCCCCGGCCGCCATCCTCAACGCGGTCAACGACGCGCTGGCGCCGCACGGTGCCAGCGTTAGCGAACTCCCCGTCACGCCGGGCGTGGTGCTGCGCGCGTTGGGGCGGCTGGCATGAAGCCGGCCCGCTTCGATTACGCCCGCCCCGCCACGCTGGCGGAAGCGCTGGCCCTGCTGGCCCAGCCGGACGCCGCCGTGCTGGCCGGCGGGCAATCGCTGATGCCCATGATGAACCTCCGCGTCGCCCGCCCGGCGCTGCTGGTGGACATCAACCGCCTGCCCCTCGGCGAGATCACGCTGGCGGGCGGCACGCTCCGCATCGGCGCCCTGGCGCGCCATGCGGAGGTGCTGGCCTCGCCGCTGGTGGCACTGGCCGCGCCGCTGCTGCCGCAGGCGCTGGCGCAGGTGGCGCATGCCGCCATCCGCAACCGCGGCACGCTCGGCGGCAGCCTCTCGCTGGCCGACCCCGCCGCCGAACTGCCCGCCTGCATGCTGGCGCTGGACGCCACGCTGGTGGTCGCCTCCGCCGCGCGGGGCGAACGCCGCATCCCCGCCGGCGCCTTCTTCCTCGGCCTGTACAGCACCGCCCTGGCTTCGGACGAACTGCTGCTGGCCGCCGAACTCCCCGCCGCCGCGCCGGGCTGGCGCTTCGCCTTCCTGGAGGTTGCCCGCCGCCACGGCGACTTCGCCATGGCCGGGGTCGCGCTCGCCCTCGGCCCCAACGCCGCCCGCCTGGCGCTGTGCGGCGTGGAAGCCGGCCAGCGCCGCCAACCCGCCGCCGAGGCCGCCCTGGCCGCCGGCGACCCCGCCGCCGCCATCGCCGCGCTGGCCAGCACCGACGCCATGGACAGCCCCGAGCTATCAGCCGCGCATCGCCGCCACCTGGCCCAGGTGCTGCTGCGTCGCGCCCTGGCACACCTGGAGGCCGCCGATGCTGCCGCCTGACGAACCCACCGCCGCGATCGCATGCACCGTGAATGGCCAGGCCATCCGCACCCAGGTGCCGCTGCGGCGTTCCCTGGTGGATTGGCTGCGGCATGATGTCGGCCTCACCGGCAGCCATGTCGGCTGCGAACACGGCGTCTGCGGCGCCTGCCATGTCCGCGTGGACGGCCTGGTAGTGCGCGGCTGCCTGATGCTGGCGGTGCAGGCGGATGGCGCTGCCATCGAGACCATCGAGGGCGCCGCCGACGCGCTGACCCTGGCGCTGCAACAGGCCTTCTTCGAGAAAGCCGCGCTGCAATGCGGCTTCTGCACCCCCGGCATGATCCTGCAGGCCGCCGAGTTGCTGGCCGCCAATCCGGCACCTAGCCGCGCCGAGGTGCGCGAGGCGCTTTCCGGCAACTACTGCCGCTGCACCGGCTACCAGCCCATCGTGGATGCGGTGATGGCAGTCGGCGCCGCCCTGCACGCCAAATAGGCAGCGAAGTCAGCCACCGCCCACACTCAGGGCAAAGCTCCCCGCAAACCCCACCCTTTCCCCTGGCACACGGTTTGCACTGCAACATACGCCCGCGGCGCCCTCTGCTGCTGCCCGGGAACCAGGTGTGCCAAGGGCGGCACCCCCGGGCGCCGTCCAGAACCCGCGGACCAATGAGGGTCCGCACGCCGCACCACCGCGCGGCCATTTGGACCCTCAAGCGCATGAACATGCTGTCTCCCCAACGCCAGCGCCTGGTCGTCATCGGCAATGGCATGGCGGGCATGCGGACCGTCAGCGAGTTGCTGGCCCGCACCCCGCATCGCTACGACATCACCGTCTTCGGCGCCGAGCCGCACCCCAACTACGACCGCATCGCACTGTCCTCGGTCCTGGCCGGTGAGAAGACGCTGGACGAGATCGTCATCAACAGCCGCGCCTGGTACGACGAGAACCACATCCGCCTGATCACCAGCGACCCGGTGGTGGGCATCGACCGCGTCGCCCGCACGGTGACGAGCCAATCCGGCCTGGTGGCGCCCTATGACAAGCTGCTGCTGGCCACCGGCAGCAAGCCGCTGGTGCCGCCGCTGCCCGGCCTCACCCTGCCCGGCGTCTGCACCTTCCGCGACATCGCCGACGTCAACCAGATGATCACGGCCAGCGAGACCCAGCACCGCGCCGTGGTCATCGGCGGTGGGCTGCTGGGGCTGGAAGCCGCCTGGGGCCTGAAGCGCCGCGGCATGAGCGTGGCCGTCGTCCACCTGATGCCGACGCTGATGGAGCGCCAGCTGGACGTGGCCGCCGGCACCCTGCTGCAACGCGATCTCGACGAGCGCGGCATCGCCTTCTTCACCAATGGCCAGACCGAGGAGATCACCGGCACCGAGCGCGCCACCGGCGTCAAGCTCTCCGATGGCCGCGAAGTGCCGGCCGATATCGTCGTCGTCGCCATCGGCATCCGCCCGAACGTGGACCTCGGCCGCGCCTGCGGGCTGGAAGTGAATCGCGGCATCGTCGTCGGCGACGACATGGCCACCGCCGACCCCAGCATTTTCGGCGTTGGCGAATGCATCGAGCATCGCGGCCAGGTTTTTGGGTTGGTGCTGCCGATCTGGGAACAAGCAAAAGTCTGCGCCGCGCGGCTGGCCGGCGACGAGGACGCCACCTACGTCACGCCGCCGCTCTCGACCAAGCTGAAGATCACCGGCATCGACGTGTTCTCCGCCGGCGCGCTGGCTGCCGCCGCCGAGGAAGACGAGGAGCTGATCTACCAGGACAAGAAGCGCGGCACCTATCGCAAGCTGGTGCTGCGCGACAACCGCATCGTCGGCGCCGTGCTGTATGGCGAGGTCAAGGACGGCCCCTGGTACTTCCAGCAGATGCGCGACGGCGCCGATATCGAGGCCATCCGCGACCGGCTGATCCTCGGCGAAGCAGCGGCGTCGCTCACCGGTACGGTGGACCCGACGGCCAAGGTGGCAGCGCTGGCGGACAGCGCCGAAATCTGCGGCTGCAACGGCGTCTGCAAGGGCACCATCACCGCCAAGATCAATGAGCTGAAGCTGACCACGCTGGACGGCGTGCGCGCCCACACCAAGGCCAGCGCCAGCTGCGGTAGCTGCACGCCGCTGGTGGAGGGCCTGCTGCTGCTGACCGCCGGCGTGGATGCCAAGGCCGCCGGCCCGAAGCCAATGTGCAAATGCACCAGCCACGGCCACGCCTTCGTCCGCAGGGCCATCGTGGCGGAGGCCATGAAGACGATCCCGGAGGTGATGCACCGCCTCGGCTGGCTGCGGCCGGATGGCTGCCACAGCTGCCGCCCGGCGCTGAACTACTACCTGCTTTGCGCCTGGCCCGGCGAATACGTGGACGACGCGCAGAGCCGCTTCGTCAATGAGCGCAACCACGCCAACATCCAGAAGGATGGCACCTACAGCGTCATCCCCCGCATGTGGGGCGGCCAGACCAACCCGCGCGAACTCCGCGCCATTGCGGATGTCGCCGACAAGTTCGGCATCCCCGAGATGAAGGTCACCGGCGGCCAGCGCATCGACCTGCTGGGCGTGAAGCGCGAAGACCTGCCCGCGGTCTGGGCCGACCTCAACGCCGCCGGCATGGTCAGCGGCCACGCCTATGGCAAGGCGCTGCGCACGGTGAAGACCTGCGTGGGCAGCACCTGGTGCCGCTTCGGCACGCAGGACAGCACCAGCATGGGCGTGGCGCTGGAGCGGATGACCTGGGGCAGCTGGCACCCGCACAAGGTCAAGCTTGCCGTCAGCGGCTGCCCGCGCAACTGCGCGGAGGCCACCATCAAGGATTTCGGCGTCATCGCCGTGGACAGCGGGTGGGAACTGCATGTCGGCGGCAATGGCGGCATCCACCTGCGCGGCACCGACCTGCTGTGCAAGGTGGAAACCCCGGACGAGGTGCTGGAATACTGCGGCGCCTTCCTGCAACTGTACCGGGAGGAAGCGTATTACCTCGACCGCACCGCGCCATACGTTGAACGCGTTGGCCTAGACTACGTGAAGGCGCTGGTGGTGGAAAACGCCGAAAACCGGCGCGCGCTGTACGACCGCTTCCTCCATGCCCAGACCTTCTCGCAGCACGACCCCTGGGCCGCGCAGAACGAGAACACCACCTTCAAGACCCTGGTGCCCGCGGAGTGAGCGACATGGACGGCATCATCGTTAGCAACGCCTGGGTCGAAGTGGCCCGGCTCTCCGACATCCCCCGCCTCGGCAGCCGCGTGGTCGGCACGCCCAAGGGCGACGTGGCGATCTTCCGCACCAGCGACGACCAGGTCTTCGCGCTGGATGACCATTGCCCGCACAAGGGCGGGCCGTTGTCGCAGGGCATCGTGCACGGCCACAACGTGACCTGCCCGCTGCACAACTGGGTCATCGATCTCAACAGCGGCGAAGCCCAAGCGCCGGACATCGGCTGCGTCAAGCGCACGCCGGTGCGGCTGGAGGGCGACCGCATCCTGCTGGCGCTGAAGGCATGACCCCAGCCTTGAACACGGGCCGTGCCAGCCTGGTCGGCGCCGGCCCGGGCGACCCGGAACTGCTGACGCTGAAGGCCGCCCGCCTGATCGGCGAGGCAGATGTGGTGCTGTACGACAAGCTGGTCAGCACCGAAGTGCTGGCCCTCGCCAAGCCCGGTGCCCGCATGGTGGATGTCGGCAAGCGCTGCGGCCGGCACTCGATGCAGCAGGATGCGATCAACCGCCTGATCCTGACCCATGCCCGCGCCGGCCGCCACGTGGTGCGGCTGAAGGGCGGCGACCCCTTCGTCTTCGGCCGTGGTGGCGAGGAACTGGAGACGCTGCGCGAAGCCGGTGTGCCGGTGGAGGTCGTGCCCGGCATCACCACCGCGCTGGCCGTCGGCGCGGCGTTGCAGGTGCCACTCACGCATCGCGGCATCTCCCGCAGCCTGCACCTGCTGACCGCGCATAACCACGCGGACGCGCTGCCCGACCACGACTGGGCCGCCCTGGCGCGCGGCGGCACGCTGGCGGTGTACATGGGCGTGCGCACGCTGCCGCTGCTGACCGCCCGCCTGCTGGCCGCCGGCATGGGCCCCGCCACCCCCGCCGCCGCGGTGCAGAACGCCACCCTGCCCAGCGAACAGCGCATCTTCGGCACCCTGGCCAGCATTGCCGCACAAGTGACCGAAAGCGGCGGCGATGGCCCGACCATGGTGCTGATCGGCCAGGTCGTCGGCATGGCGCAGCGCGACGCGCTGACCGATACTGCCCTGCATGAAGCCGCCTGAAGCCGACGACGAAGGCCCCGAACACCCCTTCGCCCAATACGTCCGCACGCTGGGGCGCGGCCCCGGCCGCTCCCGCGCGCTGACGCGCGACGAAGCCCGCATCGCGCTGCGCATGGTGTTGCAGGGCGACGCCGACCCGCACCAGGTCGGCGCCTTCCTGATGCTGCTGCGCTATCGCGGCGAGGACACCGAGGAAATCGCTGGCCTGGTCGAGGCCGCTCGCGCCAACGCGCATGCCGCGCCCGGCCCGGTCGCGCTGGACTGGCCCAGCTACGGCGCCGGCCGCACGCGTGGCGCACCGTGGTACCTGCTTTCCGCGCTTGCCCTGGCGCAAGCCGGCCACAGCGTGCTGATGCATGGCAGCAACGCCTTCAGCAGCGGCGTGCCCACCGATGTCGGCCTGGCCATGCTCGGCCTGCGCCCGGCAGCGAACCGCGAGGACGCGCTGGAGCAACTGGCGCGCGACAACTTCGCCTACCTGCCGCTCACGGCGCTGTCGCGCGGGTTGGACAAGCTGCTGGGGCTGCGTGCGCTGCTGGGCCTGCGCTCGCCCATCAACACCGTGGCCCGCCTGCTGAACCCGATGGACGCGCCCGCCAGCGTGGATGGCGTGTTCCACCCGCCCTACATCGCGCTGCACCTGAACACCGCCCAGGCCCTGGGCCGGCAGCGCCTGCTGGTGCTGAAGGGCGGCGGCGGCGAGGCCGAGCGCAACCCGGCCAAGCCTGTCGCCGCGCATCTGCTGGCGGATGGCGTGCAGACCGAGTTCACCCTGCCCGCGCTGAGCACCGCCAAGCCGGCCGGCGCCGACCTGACGCGCCTTTGGGCCGGCGACGCCGCCGAGCAGGAGGTCGCGACAGTGCAGGCCACCATCGCGCTGGGCCTGCTGGCCATGGGCAAGGCGGCACCTGAAACGGCGGACGCCGAGGCCGCGCGCATCTGGGCCGCGCGCCGGCCGTTCCGCTGAGACCCGACGGCGGAAGCCCTGCGCTCCACCACTCGTCGGCAAAGGCATCAGCCTGGCGTGACGAAGGACAGCGGAAGGGTAACCCCTCCCGAGGCGGCCCTACTCGAAGCTGATCACCGTCCGCTTCGCCAACTCGCGGAAGCCGGCGATCTGCGCCTGCACGAAGCCGCGGAATTCCTCCGGCGTATTCCCCACCGCCTCGGCCGAGGCATTGGCCAAGGCCCGCGTCACCTCCGCCGAGGGCAGCGCGGCGACGCAGGCATCGCGCAGCGCCCGCACCGTCTCGGCCGGCATGCTGGCCGGCGCCACGAAGCCGAACCAGGACCCCGGCACCACGCCTGATATCCCCGCTTCCGTCAGCGTCGGCACATCCGGCAGCGCCGGCACGCGACGCGCATTGCTGGTCGCCAGCGCCCGCAGCCTGCCCGCTTCCATCAAGGGACGCGCCACGCCGACGCCATCGATGACGAAGTCCACCTGGCCCGCCGCCAGGTCGGTCATGGTCGGCGCGCTGCCGCGGTACGGCACATGCACGCCCTTGAAGCCCGCCGCGGCGCAGAACTGCTCGCCCTGCACATGCTGCACGCTGCCCACGCCGGAACTGGCAAAGGTCAGCGCGCCTTCCTTCGCCCGCCCCGCCGCCACCAGCGCCGCCACGTCGCGCCACGGCGCGCCATCCCGCACCAGCAGCAGATGCGGTTGCAGCGCCAGCAGGCTGACATAGGCGAAGGCGCGCTCAGCATCGAAGGGCAGGCGCTGGGCGAAGGCCGGCGCTATCGCCAGCGCGGTCGGGTGGCCCATCAGCAGGGTGTGGCCGTCGGTCGCCTTGGCCACCGCCTCCGCGCCGATGATGCCCGACGCCCCCGCGCGGTTCTCCACCACGAAGGGCTGGCCGAAATGCGCCGCCAGCCTGGTGGACATCACCCGCGCCAGCACGTCGGTCAGCCCGCCCGGGGCGAAGCCGACCAGCACCTTCACCGGGTATTGCGGCCAGGCGCCCTGCGCCCGTGCCGCGCCACCCACCAAGGCCGGCACCGCCAGCAAATGCCTGCGACGCAGCATGGCCGCACACTCCCCGCTTGTTGGCCGGAAAGCTACGCTGCCACGCCGCCCGCGGCTACAGTCCCAGCAGCTTGCGCGCGTTGCCGCCGGCCAGCGCCGCCCGCGTTGCCGGGCTGAAGCTGCCCACCGAGTTGATGTGCCCGACCGGGTCGCTGTCCGCCATGTCAAACGGATAGTCGGTGCCCATCAGGATCTGCTCCTCGCCGAACACCTTCACCAGATATTCCAGCTGGTGCGGCGTGAAGACGATGGTGTCGAAATACACCTTCTTCAGATACTCGGTCGGCGGCCGCGGCAGCGTCCCGCGCGCATCGCTGCGCGCACCCCAGGCGTGGTCGATCCGCCCCGAATACGCCGGCAGATACCCGCCGCCATGCACCGCCAGAATCTTCAGCGCGGGGTAGCGTTCCAGCACGCCATCAAAAATCAGGTAGTGCAGTGCCAGCGTGGTCTCGAACGGGTTGCCGACCACGTTGTTAAAGTAGTGCCGCGTCAGCCGCTGGCCTTCGGTAAACCCGTTCGGATGGATCATCACCAGCGCGCCGAGCCGTTCGGCGGCGGCCCAGAACGGCTCGAAGGCCGGGTCGGACAGCTCCCGCCCGTTCACGTTGGTCAGGATTTCCACGCCCTTGAAGCCCAGCGGCCCCATGCAGCGCTCCAGCTCCGCCACCGCCTCCGTGGGTTCCTGCATTGCCACGGTGCCCAGGCCGAGGAAGCGGTCCGGCCGCTTGGCCACCCAGGCGGCGATACCGTCATTGACCATGCGCGTCGCCGGCACCGCAATCTCCGGCTTCACGCTGAAATAGCACTGCCCCGGCGGCGGCGCGACGAGCTGGATATCGATGGCCGCGGCATCCATCTCCACCAGGCGCGCATCGACCGAGACGCAGAACACCTCGCGCCGGTCGGCATCCTGCTTGCGGTTCAGCGCCTGCGTCGCCGGCGTGGCGAAGTGCAGCAGCGGAATCGTCGTGGGGTCGACATGCGGGCCGGCGAAGGCGCCGGCTTCCGGCACCAGCACATGGGCATGGATATCGATGGTGGTGCCGGCCGGTCGCGCCTCGCGGCCCGGCCTGGCATGCACGCGCGCCGCGGTGGCGCCGTAATGGTTGGTTTCCTCGGCCATGCTGGCACTCCTCGCCCTGGTTTCGGCGCCCAGCCTAACCGCGCTTCGGCAGCCCGGCCATGGCCTCCAGCACCGCGCAGACCGCCGCCGTGTCGTCGGCACCGTGGCCCTGCGCCATCGCCGCCGCGTACACGGGCAGCGTGGCGCTGAACAACGGCGTCGGCACGCCAAGCTCGGTGGCGAAGTGGCCGATCACGTCCATGTCCTTCTGCCAGATCGCGCATTTCATCGTCGCCGGCAGGTATTCCGCCGCTGCCATCATCGGCGCCCGCAGCTCGAACACCCGCGAATTCGCCGCCCCCGCCTGCACCAGCTGCACCACCTGGTGCGGGTCCAGCCCGGCCTTGATGCCCAGCACCATCGCCTCCGCCGAGGCCACGTTGTTGATGGCCACCAGCAGGTTGGCGACGAACTTCATCCGGCTGCCATTGCCATAGGCGCCCAGGTCATGCGTCGCCCGCGCGAAGCCGGCGAACAACGGCCGCAGCGCCTGGATGGTGGCGCTCTCCCCGCTGGCATACAGCACCAGGTCCTTGTTGATGGCCTACGCCCCGGTGCCGGAAATCGGCACGTCCAGAGCCTCATGCCCCGCGCCCAGCAGCACCTGCTGCACCGCCAGCTTGTCGGCAATGCTGAGCGTGCTGCATTCCACCACCACCCGCTTCGGCAGGCCGCTTTCGGCAATGGCGCGGGCGGTGGCCAGTACGGCGCCAGGGCTGGGCAGGCTGGTGATCAGCACCTCCGCCTCCCGCGCCGCCTCCACCGGGCTGGCCACCACCTGCACACCATCGGCGGCCAGCTCGGCGCGGCGGCCGGCATCGGTATCGAAGCCCAGCACGCGCCAGCCATCCCGCATCAGGTTCCGGGACATCGCCCCGCCCATGATGCCCAGCCCGATCACGCCCACAACCTTGGCCATCGCCGCCTCCTCCGTGCTTTGCCCGCAGCCTTCGCCCAGCCGTGCCCGTGGTCAAGCCGGCCGGGAGCAGGCCGGACGTGGTCAAGCCGCCCGCCGGTATGGCAGGCTGCGCCGCATGACCGACCCCTGCCTGCTGCCCGCCACCGCCCTCGCCGCCCTGTTCCGCAGCGGCGCCCTTTCCCCGGTGGAGGCGCTGGCCGCGCTGGAAGCCCGCATCGCCAGGCTGAACCCGCTGCTGAACGCCCTGGTCGCCCGCGCGCCGGAAGCCGCCGAAGCCGCCAGGGCCAGCGAGGCCCGCTGGCGCGCCGGCACGCCGCTTTCTGCCCTGGATGGCGTGCCGTTCAGCGTGAAGGACAACATCACCATGGCCGGCCTGCCCTGCGCCTGGGGCAGCCCGCTCTACGCCGGCTTCGTGCCTGAGGTGGATGAACTACCCGTCGCCCGGCTGCGCGCCGCCGGGCTGGTGCCGCTGGGCAAGACCAACGTCCCCGAATTCACCCTGCAGGGCTACACCGACAACACGGTCTACGGCGCCACGCGCAACCCGTGGAACACCGCGCTCACCCCCGGCGGCTCCTCCGGCGGCGCGGTGGCGGCGGTGGCGGCTGGCCTTGGCCCGCTGGCCTTGGGCACGGATGGCGGTGGCTCCATCCGCCGCCCGGCCTCCCACGCCGGCCTTATCGGCCTGAAGCCCTCGCCCGGCCGCATCCCCCGCTGCGACGGCCTGCCCGCGATCCTGCTGGACTGCGAGCAGATCGGCCCCATCGCGCGCACGTCAGCCGACCTGACCGCCCTGCTGCACCTGCTGGCGCCGGCCGACGCCCGCGACCCCGCCAGCCTGGCGCTGCCCGCCTTCGCCCCGCCCGCCACGCCGCCGCGCCTGCGCATCCGCTACGTGGCCCGCTACGGCGCCAACCCGGTGGACCCGGAAATCGCCGCCAACTGCGCCGCCGCCGCGCAGGCCCTGGCCGCCCTCGGCCACCATGTGGAAGATGCCCCGCCACCCTTCGACCAGGACGAGGTCAACGCCATCTTCGGCGCCATCGGCCAGTCCGGCCTGGCCTGGCTGCTAGGCACCCTGCCCGGAAACCCCAGCCCCACCGCAGAACCGCTGCGCCAGATGGCCGCCGCCGGCCGTGCGCTGACCGGCGCCCAGGTCTTCGGCGCGCTGGACGCGCTGGCCGGCTACCGCCGCCGCATGGCCGAGTTCTTCCAGACCACCGACCTCATCATGACCCCCGCCGCCGCCGCCCTGCCCTGGCCGGCCACCGAAACCCATCCGCCGGAAATCGACGGCCAGCCTGCCGGCCCGCGTGGCCACGCCGTCTTCACCGCCTTCGCCAACCTGGCGGGCAGCCCCGGCATCGCCCTGCCCTGCGCGCCAAGCGCCGCCGGCTTGCCCATCGGCTTCCAGCTGGTCGGCGCGAGTGGCGCCGATGCCCTGCTTTGCGCCATCGCCGCCGAATGGGAAGCCGCGCATCCCTGGGCTGACCGCTGGCCGGCGCTGTAGAACTGCCCATTCCATAGGCAATCCCGGCGCGCGCGCCACGCCCGCGCCAGCCCCATGCGCTGGCACAAGTGTTGCGTGGTCGCTGCACATTTCCGGGAGGCAGCACCCCGTGCCAGGACCAGCCGCGACACTTCGCGGCCATACGCTCGATGTCGACGCGCTGACCGTTCGCTATGGCGGCTTCACCGCACTCGACGCCGTCTCCCTCTCGGTCGCGGCCGGCGAGGTCGTGGCGCTGCTCGGCCCGTCCGGCTGCGGCAAGACCACGCTGCTGCGCACCGTCGCCGGCTTCATCACCCAGGCCAGCGGCCGTGTCAGCATCGACGGCACCAGCATCGACGACCTGCCGGCCAACCGCCGCCGCGTCGGCATCGTGTTCCAGAACTACGCGCTGTTCCCGCATATGAGCGTGGCCGACAACGTCGCCTATGGCCTGCATGCCCGCGGGGAAAAGGGGCCGAAAGCCGCGGCCCGCGTGGCCGAATTGCTGGAGATGGTGCAGCTCGGCGCCCTGGCGCAGCGCCGCCCGGCGCAGCTTTCCGGCGGCCAGCAGCAGCGCGTGGCGCTGGCCCGGGCGCTGGCCATCGAACCCTCCATCCTGCTGCTGGACGAGCCCTTCGCCGCGCTGGACCGCTCGCTGCGGCTGGACATGCAGATGGAGATCAAGCGGCTGCAACGCCAGCTCGGCCTCACCGCCATCCTGGTCACCCACGACCAGGACGAGGCGATGAGCGTCGCCGACCGCATCGCGGTGATGCAGCGCGGCCGGATCGACCAGCTGGGCACCCCGGTCGAGGTCTATGACCACCCGGCCACGCCCTTCGTCGCCGGCTTCATCGGCACCACCAACCGGCTGCCCTGCACCACCACGGCCGAGGGCGTAACGCTGCACGCCGGCGCCGCCCTGGCGCTGGCCCACAGCCTGCCCACCGGCAGCCGCGCCATGCTGACGGTCCGCCCCGAACAACTGGCCCTGGCCAGCGAAGCCGCGCCGGATGCCTGGCCGGTCGAACTCGGCCTGGCCGTCCCGCTGGGCGGCCAGACGGTGCGCGAAGTTCGCTGCACCGACGGCACCGCGCTCCGCCTCACCGAACCCCGTCGCGGTGCCATCCGCGAGCTGGGCGCCACTGCCCATTGCCGCCTGGCCCCAGGCGCCAACCCCACCCTGTTTCCGCATACGGAGGAATGAGCATGACCTTGATGTCCCGCCGCGCCGCCCTGCTCGGCGCCGCCGCGCTCGGCAGCGCCGGCCTCACCCGCCCCGCCTTCGCCGCCGGCAGCGTCACCGCCGCCATCTACCCCGGCGCCTGGGAAGAAGCCTTCCGCGAGCACGTCGCCCCCGTGCTGAAGCGCCAGTTCCAGATCGACCTGGAGATGCAGGGCCTGTTCGCGGTGGACCAGGTGGCCAAGTTCGCCGCCAGTCGCGGCGCCCCGCCCTTCGACTGCTTCGTGCTGGACCCCGGCCCGCGCATCACCGCCATCGACCGCGGCCAGTTCGAGCGGATCGACATCAACAAGCTGGCCAACAAGGCGCAGATCCCCGCGGGCATGGCCGATGAATGGGGCGTCGCCACCGGCGCCCAGGTGGTCGGCATTGCCTACAACCCGAAGAAGCTGCCGCGCCCGACCGGCTGGGACGACCTGCTGAAGGACCCTTGGGTCAGCAAGCTCGGCCTGACCGGCTTCGGCACCACCTTCGGCACCGTCAGCCTGATCGAACTGGCCAAGGTGTTCGGTGGCAGCGAGACCAATGTCGAGCCGGTCTTCACCGAGTTGAAGAAGGTGCTGGGCAAGGTCGCCGCCGTGGGCACGCCCGCCGCCATGCCCGGCCTGTTCCAGCAAGGCCAGTGCGACATCATGTACACCAACACCCAGACGGTCACGACGCTGAAGGACCGTGGCGTGGATATCGAGTTCGTCGCGCCGAAGACCGGCGCGGTCAGCTTCATCACCACGCTGCATATCGCCAAGGGCAGCACCAACATCGACAACGCCTACAAGTACATCGACGCCGCCATCAGCGCCCCGGTGCAGAAGGCGCTGTCGGAAGCGCCGTACTTCTTCGTGCCGGTCAACCGCGGCGTGGCGCTGGGCGCCGGCCTGCCGATGCGCAGCCTGGATGAGATGAGCCGCTTCGTCACCCACGACTGGGCCAAGATCAACCCGCTGCGCGCCGGCTGGATCGACCGCTTCAACCGCGAAATGGCGAAGTGAAGCAGGCCTTCATCCGCATGGGGCCAGCCCTTCCGTTGGGGCTGGCCTACCTCGCCTTCTTCGTGGCGCCGCTGCTGATGCTGGTTGCCGTCAGCTTCTTCGCCGACGACAAGCTGACCGTGCTGGGCCTCGACAACTGGCGGAAGTTCCTGTTCGACAGCTTCCACTGGAAAGTCGTGGCGGACACGCTGCTGCTGGGCCTGAAGGCGGTCTGCGCCACCGTGCTGCTTGGGCTGCCGCTGGCGCTGGTCTGGCGCGGCGCCTCGCCCTTCTGGCAGCGCGTGCTGCTGTTCGTGGCCGTCATGCCGCTGCTGACCAGCGTGGTGGTGCGTACCTTCGCCTGGATCGTGATCCTCGGGCGGGAAGGCGTGGTGAACCAGCTGGTGCTGGGCCTTGGCCTGGCTGCCGAGCCGCTGCGGCTGTTGCAGACCGAACTCGGCCTGGTGATCTCGCTGACCCAGATCGAAATGCCCTTGCTGCTGCTGCCGCTGCTCTCCGTCATGGCGCGCTTCGACCCCAACCTGCTGGACGCTTCCGCCTCGCTCGGCGCCTCGCCCTGGCGCACGCTGTTCAAGGTGGTGCTGCCGCTGGTGGCGCCGGGGCTGGCCGCCGGCGCCTTGCTTGTCTTCGCCAGTGCGACAACCGCCTTCATCAGCCAATCCGTCATCGGCGGCGGCCGGCTGGTCTATCTGCCATCGCTCGTCTGGCAGCAGGCCATGATCAACGCCAACTGGCCCTTCGCGGCGGTGGTCGCCATCGTGCTGCTGGTCTCCGTCTCGGCGGTCATCGCCGTCATCGCGCTCGCCGGGCGCATCGCAGGGGGGCGGGTGCATGGCGCGGCGGCATAGCGCGGGGGAGGTCAGCTACGCCCTCATCATCGGCGGCCTGGCCGCGCTGGCGCTGGTCATCCTGATCGGCCCGGTGCTGGTGGTGTTGGCGACCAGCTTCACGGATAGCCGCAGCATCCGCTTCCCGCCGCAGGGCTTCAGCTTCCGCTGGTACGAGCTGCTGCTGGACGAGGTGCGCTCTCGCCCGATCCACCGCGCCGCCGGCAATACGCTGCACGTGGCCGCGCTGGCCGCGGGCCTGGCCACGCTGGGCGGCACCGCCGCCGCCCTGGCCTTGGCGGAAGCGAAAGGCCGCTGGGCGCGCGTGGCCGATGCCTTCTTCATGTCGCCGCTGGTGCTGCCCGGCCTCGCCTTCGGCCTGGCGGCGCTGATGTACTTCACCCTGCTCGGCTTCCGCCCCAGCCTGGAACTGCTGGTCTGCGGCCACCTGATCGTGGTGGTGCCCTTCGTGCTGCGCACCGTCGGCGCTTCGCTCTCCCAGCGCGACCCGGCGCTGCTGGACGCCTCCGCCAGCCTCGGTGCCTCCCGCCTCTACACCTTCCGCCGTGTCACGCTGCCGCTGATCATGCCCGGCATCGCCGCCGGCGGCTTCCTCGCCTTCATGGCCTCGGTGGACCAGGTGCCGGTCTCGCTCTTCCTTTCCTCGGCGCGGACGGACATGCTGCC
Organism: uncultured Rhodospirillales bacterium; assembly: GCA_903835235.1. Lineage (GTDB taxonomy): Bacteria > Pseudomonadota > Alphaproteobacteria > Acetobacterales > Acetobacteraceae > CAIMOR01. Next base: position 249,612 of record CAILMF010000054.1, on the reverse strand, counting down.
GATCCGGATGTGGGGCATGATGGAAAGCACGCTCGATGTCCGCGTCGCCGCCGTCTCCGGCACGCTGATCTTCGTGGCCTTCGTGCTGATGCTGGTGATGGAGCGGTTCACCGGCCTGACCAAAAGGATGCGCGGCTGATGCTTCGCCTGGTGCTCGAACCCTTGACCTCCGCCGCCTTCATGGCCTTTGGCGAGGTGCTGGAAGCCCCCGACATGCCCGGCCGCACCTACTTCGAGGACGCGCTCGCCAACCTGCGCCCGCAGGCCCGCCCCAGCCTGTCGCTTTCAGTAAAGCAGCCCATCCCCGGCCTGCCGCTGCGCAGCACCACCATGGAACGCCATCGCTTCTCCTCGCAAAGCTTCGTGCCGCAGAAGGCCGGCCGCTGGCTGGCGATCGTGGCGCCGAAGGGCAGCGATGGCGGCCCCGACATGGCCCGCGCTCGCGCCTTCCTCTGCGGCCCCAACCAGGGCGTGACCTACGGCGCCGATGTCTGGCACCACCCCTCCACCGTGCTGGACGAAACCGCGCACTTCGCCATCTTCATGTGGCGCACCGGACGCCCCGGCGATGACGAGTTCACCCAGGTGCCCGAATTCGAGGTGACGCTGTAATCCAGCCGCCCAAGGACCGCAGGGCGGCACCGCCCGCGCGTCGCAATCGGCCGGCGGAAATCGGAGGTTTCGTCTGATGTACCAACCCAAGCGCGACTTCATCGGCTACGGCCCCAACCCGCCGGACCCGCAATGGCCGGGCGGCGCCCGCCTCGCCGTCAACTTCGTCTTCAATTATGAGGAAGGCAGCGAACCCTCGATCCAGGATGGCGAGGGCTTCACCGAAAACGGCCTGACCGAATCGCACGGCCTGAGCCAGGCTGGCCTGGGCGGCCGCGACCTGGCGGCGGAAGGCATGTTCGAATACGGCAGCCGCGTCGGCTTCTGGCGCTTGCTGCGGCTGTTCACCGAACGCGACCTGAAGCCCACCATCTTCGGCTGCGCCCTGGCCATCGAGCGCAACCCGCTGGTCGCCCAGGCCATCCGCGACAACGGGCTGGACGTATGCTGCCACGGCTGGCGCTGGGTGAAGCACTACGAGATGGACGAGGCGACCGAGCGCGAGCACATCCGCAAAGCCGTGGCCAGCCTGCGCGAAACCATCGGCGAGCGCCCGATGGGCTGGTACTGCCGCTACTCGCCGGGCGTGAACACGCGCCGCCTTGTCGTCGAGGAAGGCGGTTTTCTGTATGATAGCGACTACTACGGCGAGGAACTGCCGTTCTGGACCACGGTGGAGGGCAGGGGCCACCTGGTGGTGCCGTATTCGCTGGTCAACAACGACGGCAAGTATGTCCACTGGATGGGCACGTCGGATGACTGGTTCAGCTACATCCGAGACGCCTTCGACATGCTGTACGAAGAAGGCAAGCGCACGCCGAAGATGATGAATGTCGGGCTGCACATGCGGCTCATCGGCCATCCCGCCCGCGCCATGGGGTTGCAGCGCCTGCTGGACCACATGCAGTCCCGCGCCGGCGTCTGGATCACCCGGCGCATCGACATCGCGCAGCACTGGGCCAAGGTGCACCCCTACCCGGGCAAGGGGCTGAACGAGTAGCGCCGTCCGCGCAGAAAGCGGCACCGACCACCGCAAGCGTCATGGCCGGGCCTGTCCCGGCCAGCCGCGCGCCACTTAGCCGCGTGGCAGCGCTACCTCACCTCCGTCATGGCCGGGCTTGTCCCGGCCATCCACGCTGCGCTGACGCACCGCCACCGCGGGCGCCGGCAGCGCGCCTCAGATGCCTTCCTTCAGGATGCGCCGCGCCAGCGACATGCGGTGCACCTCGGTCGGGCCTTCATAGATCCGCATCACCCGCACCTGGTTCGCCATCACCTGCAACGGCAGCTCCTTGGTCATGCCCATGGCGCCGAAGGCCTGCATGGCGTTGTCCAGGATCTCCTGCGCCATCTCGGTGCTGTACACCTTGATCATGCTGGCCTCGCCGCGCACGTCGCCGCCGGCGTCCAGCGTGCGGGCGGCGTTGTGTGTCATCAGCCGGCAGGCGTGCATCTTGGTGGCGCCCTCGGCAATCCACCACTGAATGGCCTGCCGGTCGGCCAGCTTCTGGCCGAAGGTCACGCGCTGCTTCACATGCTCGATCATCATCTGCATGGCGCGGCGAGACATGCCGATCAGCTTCGCCGCCATCTCAATGCGGCGCACGTTCAGCCGCAGCTGCATCGGCGCATAGCCCTGGCCGACCTGGCCCAGCACCTGCCGCGCCGGCACGCGCAAATCCTCGAACACCAGCTCATAGGTCCGCCGGCCGCCGATCATCTGGATTTCGCGCTCGATGATGAAGCCCGGCGCGCCCTTCTCCACGATGAAGGCGGTCACGCCCTCCTGCCGCTTGCCCTCGCCGGTACGCGCCATCAGGATGATGAAATCGGACTGCGGCACGTTGGAGACCCAGATCTTCCGGCCGTTGATCACCCAGTCATCGCCATCCGGCACCGCGCGCGTGGTCATGCCCGCGGGGTCGCCACCGGCACCCGGCTCCGAGATTGCAATGCAGGAAAGCGCCTCGCCGCGCGCATAGGGCTCCAGGTAGCGCTCCTTCTGGAACGGGCTGGCCACCTGCATCATCATGTGCAGGTTGGGGCTGTCGGGCGGGAAGATGAACGGCACCGCGGTGCGGCCCAGTTCCTCATTCACCAGCGCCAGCGCCTCCACCGGCAGGTTGGCGCCGCCGAACTCCTCCGGGCTGTCCAACCCCCACAGGCCCAGTTCCTTGCACTTGGCCAGCAGCGGCGCGCGTTCCTCGTCGCTCAGGCCCAGCTTGCCGCCATTGGCCTCGCGCTTCAGCACGGCGGGCTCCAGCGGGATCAGTTCGCGATCGACGAACTTCGCCACCAGGTCCTGCAGCATGCGGTGTTCTTCGTTGGCAGCCATGGCTTTTCATCCCCGGGATTTGTCTGAGGCGGAAAATCGGCCTGCCACGGGGGTTCGTCAACCGCGCGAAGTGCCGCTACCTTCACCGACAACAACCGGAGACGCCCCGATGCCCGAACCGCTGAAGATCATGTCCACCCTCGGCGTGCTCGGCGTCATGCAGCAGGTCATGCCGCCCTATGAGGCCGCCGGCCACGCGATTGCGGCCGAATACGACCCCACCGCCGCCATCCTGGCCCGCATCAAGGCCGGCGCCCGCGGCGACGTCGCCATCCTCACCGGAGAAGGCATCGCGGCGCTGACCGAGGCCGGCATCCTGGCCGCCGGCACCCGCGTGGACCTGGCCAAGTCCTATGTCGGCATGGCCGTGCTGGCCGGCGCGCCGAAGCCGGACATCTCCACGCCGGAAGCCTGCATCGCCACGCTGCGCGCGGCGAAGACCATCGCCTATTCCAAGGCCGGCGCCAGCGGCATCTACTTCGCGGGGCTGCTGGAACGCCTGGGCCTCGCCGCCGAGATCAACGCCAAGGCCACCATCATCCCTAACGGCTTCACCGCCCAGCGGCTGGTGGATGGCGAGGTGGAGCTGGCGGTGCAGCAGGTCAGCGAGTTGATGGCGATACCCGGCGTGGACATCGTCGGCCTGCTGCCCCCGGCGCTGAATACCGAGGTGGTCTTCGCCGCCGCCCTGTTCACCGGCGCGTCCCAGGCCAAGGAAGGCGCCGCCCTGCTGGCCCACCTCAAGGCCGCCTGCACCCCCGCGCTGCTGCGCGCCAAGGGGCTGGAGCCGGCCTGAGCGCCGGCCGGCCGCGGCGGTCCCCGTCTATGCGAAGAACCGGTTGGGCACCCGTGGCAGCCCCAAATTGTCGCGCAGCGTCGCCCCCTCGTACTCCGTCCGGAAAACCCCACGCCGCTGCAACTCCGGCACCACGCGGTCCACGAAGTCGTCCAGCCCCTCCGGCAAAAACGGGAACATGATGTTGAACCCGTCGCAGCCACGCTGCTCCAGCCATTCCTGCATCTGGTCGGCGATGTCGCTGGGCGTGCCCATCATGGAAAGCCCGCCGTAATGCGCGCCGAAGCGCTGCGCCAACTGCCCCACGGTCAGCCCCTCGCGCGCCGCCATGCTCAGCACCCGCTCCCGGCCTGAAAGCGACTGGTTGGTCGGCGGCAGCTCCGCCGGCAGCGGCTTGTCCAGGTCGAAGCCGCTGGCATCGCAGCCCAGCGCAATCGAAAGCGACGCGATCCCGCTATCCGGATGCACCAGACTGTCCAGTCTGGCCCGCTTGGCCTGCGCATCGGCCAGGCTGTCCCCCACCACCACGAAGCAGCCGGGCAGCACCTTCAGGTGCTCCGGGTCGCGCCCGGCCGCCGCCGCCCGCGCCTTCACATCGGCGTAGAAGGCCCGCGCGTCGCCCAGGTTGTTCTGGCTGGCAAAAATCGCCTCGGCGGTTTCGGCCGCCAGTTGCCGCCCGGCATCGGACGCCCCGGCCTGCACGATGACCGGCCAGCCCTGCACCGGCCGCGCGATGTTCAGCGGCCCCTTGACCGACAGATGCTCGCCCTTGTGGTTCAGCACATGCAGCTTGGCCGGGTCGAAGAAGATGCCGGCCTCGACATCCCGCACAAACGCGTCGTCCGCCCAGGAATCCCACAGCCCCGTCACCACATCGAAGAACTCGCGCGCCCGGCGGTAGCGCTCGTCATGCTCGACATGCTCCTCCAGCCCGAAGTTCAGTGCGGCATCGGGGTTGGACGTCGTGACGATGTTCCACCCCGCCCGACCGCCGCTGATATGGTCCAGCGAGGCGAAGCGCCGGGCGATGTGATACGGCGCGTCGAAGGTGGTCGAAGCCGTGGCGATCAGCCCCAGATGCTTCGTGACCATGGCCAGTGCCGGCAACAGCGTCAGCGGCTCCAAGCTGGTCGCGGTATGGCTGCGCTTCAGCGCCGCCATCGGCATGTTCAGCACCGCCAGGTGGTCGGCCATGAAGAAGGCGTCGAACTTGCCCCGCTCCAGCGTCTGGGCAAAGCGCACCATGTGCTGAAGGTTGAAATTGGCATCCGGGAAGGCGCCGGGGTAGCGCCAGGCCGCCGTATGGATGCTGGCCGGGCGCATGAAGGCGCCCAGCTTCAACATGCGTCGCTCGGTCATCAGGCAACTCCCAGGGCGGTCTGCCGCACCAGCGCGGCGCATTCCAACGGCCGTTCCAGTGCCAGCAGGTGGCTGCAACCGGCCAGTTCGGAAAACATGGCGCCGCAGGCCCGGGCGGCCAAGGGCTGCGGCAACCGCGCCGGAGACGCCGGCGCCGGCGGCGTGGCGTCGGAGGCGACGAAGCGCATCGGCGGCCCGAACGGCCGCAGCGCCAGGAACGGCGCGGCATCCCAGACGGTGCGATAGATCGCCGCCTCGGTCGCCGGCGCGCAGCGCAGCGTGAAGCCCTCGGCTTCCGGCCGCAGCAATGCCGTGGTTGCCAGCAGCAGCGCGTCCGGCGGCACCAGCGCAAAGCCCGGGGTCTGCGCCAGGCGCGCCGCGAATTGCTCCGGCCCCGGCCACGTCGCGCGGCGGCGCAGCGTGCCCGCCACCCGCTCGGCATGGCGCGTCGCCCCGTCCGGCTCCTCCAGCTGGGCCGGGGTCACCAAGGGCGGCTCGAACAGGGTGGCGCTGCGCCAGGCAAGCCCCAGCGTCAGCCCGGCCCACAGCAGCGCGACGCCTGCAAAGGAATGGCTGGCGACATGCGGCACCTGCCGGGTTGTGGTCGCTACATGCCGCAGCACCAGGGCGGCGTCCCCGGCAATCGCCTCCAGCCCCAATTCGGCATCAGGCGGCAACTCCGAAAACCCGTGCCCGCGGGCATCCCAGGCCCAGACGTCGAAGTCCCGCGCCAGTAAGCCCAGCAGCGGCAGGTAGCAGCCAGCGGCGAAGCCATTGGCATGGCCCCACAGCAGCACGGGTGCGCCTGGCGTCGCGCCGCCCCACCGATGCAGCGCCACCCGCGCGCCATCCACCGCCGTCAGCCAGCCCTGCTGCACCAAGCCTGCCACGCCTCGCCCTCTCGCCGCCGCCCTTGGTTCAAGCAGCCGCCACCCGGCCCGGCAAGCCAGGCTTGCAAGCGCCACGCCGGCTGGCTAGCCTCGGGACATGGTCAGAACCCTGCCCGTCGCGCGATTTTGGTACCGCTGGTATGCACCGGCGGCCCAGGTCCTGCGCGCTTAGCAGAAACCCCAAAGCCGCCACTCCCCTGGCGGCTTTCGTGTACCTGTTCCCTGACCATCCACGAACAGCGCCAATACCGGAGCGGCGGCCCCACCAGGAGCCTCCGATGACCCGTACCGAATACGATTTCGATGTCTGCTGCGGCCCGGCCGCGGCACCGCCCGGCGTGTCCGCGCCGCCCCGGCCCGCCCCGGCGAAGGCCGGGACTGCTGCTTCGCTTGACCCGGCCCCGGCCCCGGCCGATAGGATCGACCCGCCATGATCCTCCTGATCGACAACTTCGACAGCTTCACCTTCAACCTCTACCACTTCCTGGGAGACCTGGGGGTGCCGGTGGAGGTCAGGCGCAACAACGCGCTGACCAGCCAGGAAGCGCTGGCGCTGCGGCCGGACGCCATCGTGCTCTCGCCCGGCCCCTGCACGCCGACCGAGGCCGGCATCTGCCTGCCGCTGATCGGCGCGGCGGCAGCGGCGGGCGTGCCGCTGTTCGGCGTCTGCCTCGGCCACCAGGCCATCGGCCAGGCCTTCGGCGGCACGGTGGAACGCGCGCCGGAGCCGGTGCACGGCAAGGTCTGGGACATCCACCACCGCGGCACCGACGTTTTTGCCGGCCTGCCCAGCCCGTTCCGCGCCACCCGCTACCATTCCCTGGTGGTGCGGCGGGACAACCTGCCGGCCGAGCTGGAAGCCACCGCCTGGACCGAGGACGGCCTGATCATGGGCCTGGCGCATCGGACCAAGCCGATCTGGGGCGTGCAGTTCCACCCGGAAAGCATCGCCAGCCAGCATGGCCACGACCTGCTGCGCAATTTCCTCACCCTGGCCGGGGTGAAACTGGGCCAGCCGGCGTGAAGAACGTTGGACGCAAGCGGCCAACGCCCAGCCGGCCGAGGCCGCGAATGCGGCCCGACACGTTTGAGGGCTAGAGAATGAACAGCCTGAAGCCCGTCCTGGCCCGCCTGGCCGCCGGCGAAACCCTGGCGGAAACCGAGGCCGAGGCCGCCTTCGGCATCATCATGGCCGGCGAGGCCACCCCGGCCCAGATCGCCGGCCTGGTCATGGCCATGCGCGTCCGCGGCGAGACGGTGGCCGAGATGACCGGCGCCGTCCGCGCCATGCTGGCCCGTATGGCCGCGGTGGAAGCTCCCGCCGGCGCCATGGATATCGTCGGCACCGGCGGCGACGCCTCCGGCAGCCTCAACATCTCCACGGCCACGGCCATGGTGGTGGCCGGTTGCGGCATTCCCGTCGCCAAGCACGGCAACCGCGCGCTCTCCTCCAAATCCGGCGCCGCCGACGCGCTCTCCGCGCTCGGCATCAACCTGGACGTGCCGCTGGACCGCCTGCCGGAGGTCATCGCCAAGGCGGGCATGTGCTTCCTGATGGCCCCGCGTCACCACAGCGCCCTGCGCCACGCCGCCGGCCCGCGGGTCGAACTCGGCACCCGCACCATCTTCAATCTGCTCGGCCCCCTGGCGAATCCGGCGCGGGTCAAGCGCCAGCTGACCGGCGCCTTCAGCACCCAATGGCTGCGCCCCATGGCGGAAACCCTGGCACGCCTGGGCACCGAAAAGGCCTGGGTCGTGCACGGCCAAGGCCTGGACGAGATCGCCCTGTCCGGCCCGACCGAAGTGGTGGAGCTGGACCGCGGCCAATTCCGCAGCTTCACCATCACCCCCGAGGATGCCGGCCTGGAGCGGGCGCCCCCCGAAGCCATCAAGGGCGGCGAGCCGGCCGAGAACGCAGCGGCCCTGGAGGCGTTATTGGCCGGTGCGCCCGGCGCCTATCGGAATATCGTCCTGTTCAATGCGGCGGCGGCCCTGGTCGTTGCCGGTGCGGCACCCGATCTCAAGGCGGGCGTTGCCAAGGCTGCCCGGGCCGTGGATACCGGCGCCGCCCAACTCGTTCTGTCCCGCCTGAAGGACGCCTGCTCCCCATGAATGCCCCCCATGTCATCGCCGCGGATACCGAGGTGCCGGATGTCCTGGCCCGTATCCTCGCCGACAAGTACGAGGAAGTGCGCCAGCGCAGCGCCACCACGCCGCTGGCGGAGATGGAGCGCCTGGCCGCCGCCGCCTCCGCCCCGCGGGACTTCGCCGGCGCACTGTGCAACGCGGTGGCCGAAGGCCGCATCGGCCTGATCGCCGAGATCAAGAAGGCCAGCCCCAGCGGCGGCCTGATCCGCGACCCCTTCGACCCCGCCGCCCTGGCCCGCGCCTATACCCGTGGCGAGGCCAGCTGCCTCTCGATCCTGACCGACACCCCCTATTTCCAGGGCACCGTCGAGGATTTGCAGGCCGCCCGCGCCGCCTGCCCGCTGCCGGTGCTGCGCAAGGATTTCATGGTCCACCCCTGGCAGGTTTTTGAGAGTCGGGCGATGGGCGCCGACTGCATCCTCGTCATCATGGCCGCGCTGACCGATGAGGTGGCCGAGGAACTGGTCTCCACCGCCCGCAGCCTGGACATGTCGATCCTGGTCGAAGTCCATGACCAGCGCGAGCTGGAGCGGGCGCTCGGCCTCAACGTCCGCCTGATCGGCGTCAACAACCGCAACCTGAAGACGCTGAAGACCGATATCGCCACCTCCGAATTCCTGGTGCCGCTGGTCCCCGCCGACCGCATCCCGGTCTCCGAAAGCGGCATCCGCAGCCCCGAGGATGTCCGCCGCATGGCCGATGCCGGCGCCCGCTGCATCCTGGTGGGCGAGCACATGATGCGCCAGCAGGACGTCGCCGTCGCCGCGCACGACCTGGTTCACGCGCTCTGACATGGCCGGCGCGCTGACGCACTTCGACGAAGCCGGCCGCGCCGCCATGGTGGACGTCTCCGCCAAGGGGGAGACCGAACGCGTCGCCGTGGCCCGCGGCCGCATCGTCATGGCGCCGGAGACGCTGGCGCTGATCCAGGCCGGCCAGGTCGGCAAGGGCGATGTCTTGGGCGTCGCCCGCCTGGCCGGCATCATGGCGGCGAAGAAGACCAGCGACCTGATCCCGCTCTGCCATCCCCTCGCCCTCACCAAGGTGACGGTAGACCTGACCATTGCCGCGCCCGACGCCATCGAGATCGAGGCGCTGGCAAAGCTGGTCGGCCGCACCGGGGTGGAGATGGAGGCGCTGACCGCCGTCACCGTCGCCGCCCTGACCGTCTATGACATGTGCAAGGCCGCCGACCGCGGCATGCGGATCGAATCGGTGCGCCTGGTGGAAAAGACCGGCGGCAAGTCCGGCAGCTACAAGGCCGACTGATGATCTCGGTGGACGAAGCCCGCGGCCGCATCCTCGCGGCGCTTTCCCCCACCGCGCCGGAAACCGTGGCCCTGCCGCAGGCCTGGGGCCGCGTGCTGGCCCGGCCCGTCCTGTCCCGCGTCACCCAGCCGCCGGCCGATGTCTCGGCCATGGATGGCTACGCGGTCCGCGCCGCCGACGCCAACCTTGGTGCGGTGCTGCGGCTGGTCGGCACCTCCCCGGCCGGGCACCCCTGGGAAGGCACGGTCGGCCCCGGCGAGACCGTCCGCATCTTTACCGGTGGCTTCATGCCCGCCGGCGCCGATGGCGTGCTGTTGCAGGAAGACGCCACCGCCGACGGCACCGCCATTACGGTGAACGAGGCGGTCCGCGCCGGACGCTGGATTCGTCCGAAGGGCCTGGACTTCGCCACCGGCGAGGCGCTGCTGCCCGCCGGGCACCGGCTGACCGCGCGCGACATCGGCCTGGCCGCCGCCTGCAACAGCCCCTGGCTGACGGTACATCGCCAGCCACGAATCGCCATCCTCGCCACCGGCGACGAGATCGCCCTGCCCGGCGAGCCGATCCCGCCCGGCGGCATCGTGAGTTCCAACGCCCATGCCCTGGCCGCCCTGGTGCGGGCCGGCGGCGGCGATCCGCTAGTGCTGCCGATTGCGCCGGACGACAGCCAGGTCATCGCCGAGGCCGCCCGTTCCGCCCGCGGCTGCGACATGCTGGTCACCACCGGCGGCGCCAGCGTCGGCGAGCATGACCTGGTGCAGGCCGCGCTGGGGCCGCAGGGCTTCGCGCTGGATTTCTGGCAGATTGCCATGCGCCCGGGGAAGCCGCTGATCTGGGGCAGCCTGGGCCAGGTGCCGGTGCTGGGCCTGCCGGGCAACCCGGTTTCCGCCCTGGTCTGCGCCATCCAATTCCTGCTGCCGGCGCTGGCCCGGCTTTCCGGCGGGGCAGCCGCGCCGCCGCCGACGATCCGGGTGCGCGCCGGCGCCGCCATGGCCGCCAACGACAAGCGCTTCGACCATCTGCGCGCCCGGCTGGAAACCCGTGACGGCGAGCAGGTGGTGGTGCCCTTCGCCGCGCAGGATTCCTCCATGCTGAAGACCCTGTCCCGCGCCGATGCCCTGGTGCTGCGCGCCGCCCATGCGCCGGCGGTGGCCGCGGGCGAGATGGTCGAGGTCATCGCCCTGGCCGCGCTGGGGCTGTAGGGTCTGTCAGGCGCAGTCAGGAGCGCCTGACAGACTCCAGCGCCTTGTTTTGTCGGGTGATTCACGTCTTCGACGATCACACTTTGGCCAAGGCCCGGCAGCACGCCGGTGCCCTCACCGCTTGTCATGCCCCGGGCGCCATCCCGGGCACCCACGCCTTGCCGCCGCCCCACCCGCCGCCTGCCGGGCGAGGCCGGCTCCTTCCGCGCCGCAGCGCGCCCGCGAGAACAACACGAGATTAGCGCCCAGTTATCCACAATTCCGTTGACGCGATTCCGGAACCTACATAGAACACCCCTGTGATTCCCTGTTTGTTCGTCGCAGGCCCTTCGGCCGCCGCGGCAACGGGAACGGAGGACCGCTCATGCTCACCCGCAAGCAGCACGAACTGCTGATTTTCATCGACAAGCACCTGCGGGAGACCGGTTTCTCCCCCTCCTTCGAGGAAATGAAGGATGCCCTGGCGCTGAAGTCGAAATCCGGCATCCATCGGCTGATCACGGCGCTGGAGGAACGGGGGTTCCTGAAGCGCCGCGCCCATCGCGCCCGCGCGCTGGAAGTCACCCGCCTGCCGGAAAACCTGGCGCCCCGCCGTGCCGCCGCGCCGCCGGCCGCGCCGCAAGCCGCGCCGCCCCGGGAAGCGCCGCTCTCGCCCAACGTCATCCGCGGCAATTTCTCCGGCCATGCCCCGGCGCCGGCCCGGGCGGCGAATGAGGCCAGCTCGGTCCAGCTACCGCTCTATGGCCGCATCGCCGCTGGCCTGCCGATCGAGGCGATGCGCGATGCCGGGGCCAGCGTCGACGTCCCCGCCGCCCTGCTTGGCGCCGGCGACCACTACGCCCTGGAAGTCGCCGGCGATTCCATGGAGGAGGCCGGCATCCTCGACGGTGACACCGTGCTGATCCGCCGCGGCGAAACCGCCGAGAACGGCGCCATCGTGGTCGCGCTGATCGACGACAACGAGGTGACGCTGAAGCGCCTGCGCCGCCGCGGCAACTCCATTGCGCTGGAACCGGCCAACCAGCGCTACGAAACCCGCATCTTCGGGCCGGACCGGGTCAAGGTGCAGGGCCGCCTGATCGGCCTGCTGCGGAAATACTGAGCGCCCGGGCCGGATTTGTCCGAAACCGGCACCAAGGCCCGGACTGCCGGCGGGGCCGCCGGCCGCACCATGGCCCGGGCGGCATTTGTCCGAAAGCCGCGACACGTCCCGGGCTGCCGGTCTGGCCGAAGGCCGCCCAAGGCCAGGGCGGCCCATCTTCCGCAAGGTTGCGGCAGGGCCCGCCCTGGGCATTTGTCCGAAAACCACGCCGACGCGCGGACCGCGACTCCGCCCGAAAGGCGGCACCATTGGCCCAGGCCGGGCATTTGTCCGAAGGCTACTCGGTCGGCGCCTGCGGTTCGCTTGCCCCACGGGGCCGGGGCATCGGTGGCACCCAGGGCCGGTCGCCGCGGAAGGCACGGTCGCTCAAAACCCGCACCCCCGTGCTGCCGAGCCAGACCGCATGGGCACCGTCCCGCCACACGCTGAAGCGGTCCACCACCAGCGCCCGGCAGCGCCCGCGCACCGGTTCGGCCGAAACCACCAGGGCGGCCCGGCCGCAGGCGGCGCCAGGCGGGTCGCCGCGCAGCAGCACCACCTCGGGCGCCGCATGCAGCACGCAGCCGCCCGGCCGGCAGGCCACGCCGCCCGCCTCGCCCTCGCGCGGCAGCGCCTCGGCGCTGGTTCCACCCCACAGCCGCAGCCACATCTCCCGGGTCAGCGCGTTGCCGCCAGACTGGCGCTGCCACAGAATCCCGGCATTTGTCCGAACCGCGATCATCCGCGCATCGTCCGAAACCAGCAGGTCCGGCGGCCGGGCCAGGGTGCCGCTCAGCAGCCCCACCCCGATCAGCGGCAGCCCCCATACCCGCCAGCCGCTACGCCACAGGCATAGCCACAGCATGCCCAGGCTCACCAGCCCCAGCCCCCAGCCCGGCAAGGGCTGGGCCACCAGGCTCGCCCCCGGCCAGGCCGCGACGAAGCGCGCCACCCACAGCGTCGCCTCCACGCCCCATTGCATCGGTGCCAGCGCCAGCCCCTCCAGCCCGAAGGGCATCAGCGCCACCGCCGCCATCCCGGCCGGCATGACCAGCGCCGAGGTCAGCGGCACCGCCACCGCATTCGCCGCCACGCCATACAGTTGCAGCCGGCCGAAATGGTACAGCCCGAATGGCGTGGTCGCCGCCCCGGCCAGCAGGCTGGTCGCCACCAGGCCGAAGGCGGCCAGCGCCAGTCGCCGGCGCCAGCCATGCTCCGGCGCCATCGCGTTCAGCCGCGGCCGCAGCCATTCCCAGCCGGAGATCAGCGCCAGCACCGCGGCGAAGCTCATCTGGAAGCTCGGCCCGGTCACTGCCTCCGGTTGCAGCAGCATCACCACGGCCGCCGCCAAAGCCCAGCCGCGCAGCGTGATGGCCCGCCGCCCGGTCAGCAGCGCCAGCGTGGTCAGCGCCGCCATGCCGAAGCTGCGTTGCATCGGCACCGCGGAACCGGTCAGCAGCATGTACCCAGCCCCCACCGCCAGCGCCGCCACCCCGGCCAGCAGCTTGCCCGGCACCCGCAGCGCCACCCAGGGCACCAGCGCGAAGCCCAGCCGCGCCAAGGCAAAACTCAGCCCCATCACGATGGCGATGTGCAGCCCCGAAACCGACAGCAGGTGCGCCAGCCCGGAATCGCGCATCGCCGCCAGGTCTGCGGCCGGGATCGCGCTCTGCCCGCCGGTCAGCAGCGCCACGGCCACCGCCCCCGCCGCGACCGGCATGGCTTCCGCCACCCGGGACTCGATGCCCGCGCGCAGCCCTGCCAACAGCGGCGGCCCCGCCTCGCCCGGGGTCACCTCGGCCAGCCCCAGCGCAAAGCCGCTGGCGCCGAGGCCCGAGAACCAGGCCGCCCGCTGGAAATCCCAGGCCCCCGGATAAGCCGGCGCCGCGGGCGAGCGCACCAGGGCGCGCACCAGCACCTGGTCGCCCACCTGGGGCCGGGCGGGGTCGTCGCGCTTCAGCCGCACGCGCACCCGGCGGGCCTGGGCCTCGCCCTCGCCGAAGCGGGCGCCCACCAGGGTCAGGCGCAGCCCCTCCGGCAGCGCTTCCACCTGCGCCACCCGCCCCGCCAGCGGAGTTGCGGTGCGCGGCGCCACCAGGGCCGGGGCCTGGCGCGCGGCATGCCAGGCGCCCAGCGCCACGCCCAGCGCCAGCGCCGCCAGCAATCCCGCGGCCCAGCCGAGATGCGGGTGCCAGCGCCCCAGCCCCCAGGCCAGCACGGGCAGCGGCAGCGCCAGCCAGGCCCAGCCCAGGGCGGGCTCCCACGGCAGGCCGAAATACAGCAGCACGCCGGCGCCGAGCGCGACCGGCAGCCACAGCGCCAGCCGGCCCCGCTCCTCCAGCAACCGCGCCTCGGCGCGCCCGAGCAGGCGCAGCGCCATCCCGTCCCATACCGGGAAGCGTATCGCCCGCCATCGCGCCAGAGTCGCCGCCGCCGACATGGACGCAACCTTGACGCGCATCCCGCCGCAATGAAAGCCTGGGCTGCGCTGACGCATTCCGCCGCGCCGCGTTCCGGGCTAGACCGCGCGGCAGCACGCGCCCCACTGGATCAAGCGACCATGTCCGTCCGTACCCGCTTCGCCCCCTCCCCCACCGGCTACCTGCACATCGGGGGCGCGCGCACCGCGCTGTTCAACTACCTCTTCGCCCGGCACCACGGCGGCCAGTACCTGCTGCGCATCGAGGATACCGACAAGCAGCGCAGCACCCAGGAAGCGGTGGACCAGATCATTGCCAGCCTGGCCTGGCTCGGGCTCAGCCCCGACGAGGCGCCGGTGTTCCAGAGCAAGCGAGAGGCCCGGCACGCGGAGGTAGCGCGCGAGCTGCTGGCCAAGGGCCAGGCCTACCTGGCCTTCGACACCCAGGAGGAACTGGCCGCCCAGCGCGCCGAGGCCGAGGCCGCCAAGCGCCCGTTCAAGTACGACGGCACCCGCTGGAAGGGTGGCGAGACGCGCGACCTGCCGCCGGTCATCCGCATCAAGGCGCCCGCAAGGGAGGAAGGTGGCGGCGAGATGGTGGTGCCCGACCTGGTGCAGGGCGAGGTGCGCGTGGCCCATGCCGAGCTGGACGACATGATCATCCTGCGCAGCGACGGCACGCCGACCTATCTGCACGCCGTGGTGGTGGACGACCACGACATGCAGATCACCCATGTGATCCGCGGCGACGACCACCTGACCAACACTTTTCGCCAGTGCATGGTCTATGACGCCATGGGCTGGCACCGGCCGAAGTTCGCCCACATCCCGCTGATCCATGGCGCGGATGGCGCCAAACTATCAAAACGTCACGGCGCGGTGGGCGCGCTGGAGTTCCGCGAGCAGGGCTTCCTGCCGGAGGCCGTCTGCAACTACCTGATGCGCCTGGGCTGGGGCCATGGCGACGAGGAGGTGATCCCGCGCGACCGCGCGATCGAGCTGTTCGACCTGGACGGCGTCGGTCGCGCTGCCAGCCGCATGGACTACGCCAAGCTGACCCACCTGAACGGCGTCTACCTGCGCGGTGCCGACGACGCCCGCCTGGCCGAGGAAGTGCTGCATCGGCTGACCAAGCGCGGCGTGCTGTTCGGCACCGATGGTGCTCGCCGCGTGGAAATGCTGATGCCCGCGCTGAAGGAGCGAGCCAAGACGGTGGAGGATCTGACCAGCAGCGCCGCCTTCGCGGTGAATGAAGGCCCTGTGCCGCTGGACGCCAAGGCCGCCGCGGCGCTGACGCCCGAAGCCAAGGAGCGGCTGAAGGACCTAGCCATTTTCCTGCAGGACGCGCCGTGGGAACGGGCCGACCTGGAGAACTGGCTGCGCGACTATGCCGAGGTGAAACAAGTAAAGTTGGGCACCGTGGCCCAGCCGCTGCGCGCGGCGCTGACCGGCAGCCTGCAATCCCCGCCGATCGACGCCGTGCTATTCGCGCTGGGCCGGCAGGAAGCGATGGACCGGATATTGGCGGCTGCCGGGGAGTAGCCACCCGCGCGGCACCGCGCCGGCGCACCGCCTCAATCCCGGGCGGTGCCGGCGGCCACGCGTCCGCGCGGCGCAACCATTGCGTTGACGGCGCGGCGAGCGGCATCGCAGCATGACGGTCTCGTGACCGAAGGATGCCGCCATGCGCCGCCGCTCGTTGCTCGCCGCCCCCGCCGCGCTGCTGGCGCCCAACCTGGCCGCGGCGCAGAACGCGCCGGGCCGGCGCATTCTGAAGTTCGTGCCGCAGGCCGACCTGGCGCTGCTGGACCCCATCCAGTCCGTCGCCTTCGTCAGCCGCAACCACGCGCTGATGGTCTACGACACGCTGTATGGCTGGGACGACAAGCTGGCCGCCCGGCCGCAGATGGCCGAGGGCCACACGGTGGAGAATGACGGCAGGCTCGTCACCATCCGCCTGCGCGCGGGGTTGAAGTTCCACGACGGCGAGCCGGTGCGCGGGCGGGATTGCGTCGCCAGCATCAAGCGCTGGGGCACGCGGGACGCCTTCGGCCAGGCGCTGCTGGCGGCGACCGATGAGCTGGACGCGCCGGATGACCGCAGCATCCGCTTCCGGCTGAAGCGCCCCTTCCCGCTGCTGCCGGATGCCATGGCCAAGGTCGGCACGCACCTCTGCGCCATCATGCCGGAACGCCATGCCAGCCTGCCCAGCAGCCAGGCGGTGCCGGAGATGATCGGCTCCGGCCCATTCCGCTTCCTGGCCGGGGAGCGGGTGCCGGGCAGCCGCAACGTCTATGAACGCAACGCCGACTACCTGCCGCGGAACGAGGCGCCGAGCTTCATGGCCGGCGGCAAGCAGGTGCATTTCGACCGGGTGGAGTGGCACACCATCCCCGATGGCGCGACCGCCTCCGCGGCTCTGCAACGCGGCGAGGTCGATTGGTGGGAGCTGCCGGATATCGACGTGGTGCCGACGCTGAAGCGGGCGCGCGGACTGAAGGTGGAGATCCTCGACCCCTTCGGCTCGGTCGGCTTCATCCGCTTCAACCAACTGCATCCGCCCTTCGACAACCCGGGCGTGCGGCGTGCCGTGCTGGGCGCGGTGAACCAGACCGACTTCATGCTGGCCGTGGCCGGCGAAGACCCGACGCTGCGCCATGTGCCCTACGGCTTCTTCGCCCCCGGCGGGGTGATGGCGAATGACGAGGGCATGGATGCCTTCCGCCGCCCGCTGAGCGCCGATGCCGCCAAGCGCGCCCTGGAGGCCGCGGGCTACAAGGGCGAGAAGGTGACCTTCCTGGCCTCCACCGACGCGCCGGCGATCAATGCGCTGTGCCAGGTGACCGGCGACCTGATGAAGCGGATCGGCCTGAACGTGGACTATGTCGCCACCGACTGGGGCAGCGTGACCAGGCGCATCCTGAACCAGGAGCCGCCGGACAAGGGCGGCTGGAACGCGACGACGATCTGGACCGCCGGCAGCGCGCAGATCAACCCCGCCGCCAACAACCTGATCCGCGGCCATGGCCGGGGCGCCGTGTTCGGCTGGCCGACCAGCGCGGAGCTGGAGGGCCTGCGTAACGCCTGGTTCGAGGCGCCCAACGACACCGCCCGCGCCGAGATCGGCAAGCGGATGCAGCGCCAGGCCTTCCAGGACGTGCCCTATGTGCCGCTCGGGCAGTTCTTCTCGCCCACCGCGTACAAGGCGGAGTTGCAGGGCGTGCTGAAGGGCGTGGCGCTGTTCTACGGAGTGAAGCGGGCGTAGCGGCGGCGTTGTCTCTCTAACCCAGCCAGGCGAAGGGCATGCCCTGACGCTGCAAGGCCAGCACCCCGGCCAGCAGCCCGGCGCCTGCGGGCCGATGCGGCTGGTTGCCATGTGCCACCAGCACGTCGCCCGGCCGCGCTGCCAGCACGCGCGCCGTGACCGCCGCGGCACCCAGGCTGGCGCCGGCATCCGCGTTCAGCGAAAATCCCGCCACGGCCATGCCCATCGCCTCCACCTGCGCGATGGCGTCGCGGCTGTAGAAGCCGGTGGCGCCGCGATACCAGCGCGGCAGCGTGCCCGTGGTGTCCTCCACCAGCGCCGCGCCGTTCAACACCTCGGCCCGCAGGCCCGCGGCATCCGCCACCGCGCGCTGGCTGAACAGCGGCGCACTGCCGGGCGCGGCCAGCAGGTGGTGCTCGCCATGATTGGCGAAGGCGAAGAGGTCGCGGTGGGCCAGCAGCAGCGCCAGCCCCGCCGGATTGCGCCGCAGCCAGTCCCCGGTCAGGAACCAGGTGGCGCGGATGCCGGCTTCCGCCAGGCCGCGGAACAGCCGCTCATCGAAGCCGCCGGGGCAGAGGTCCAGCGTCAGCGCCACCGCCGGCGGCGGAATGTGCAGCGTGGGTTCAACCAGCGCCCCGGCCTGGGCGAAGGGCGTGCCCCAGGGCAGCGCCAACAGCGCACGGCGCAGCATGGCAGCTCAGCGTGCGCGGGCGCGCGGCAGCAGCAGGCGCAGCACGAAGAACACCGGCTTCAACAGGCGGGAGACCAGCAGCAGCAGTACCAGCATCACCGCGGCCACCACGCCGCCGGCCGCTGTGTACTTCTGCAGCAGCAGGCGGGGCGAGACGGTGCCATCCACGGCCAGCTGCACGTCCGCCACCATGCGCATCACGTCCCACAGCGCGGTCTGTCGGGCCAGCATTTCCAGCGCGGCCATCGGGTCGGCGCTGCCCACCAGCACGGCGCGGCGGGTATCCTCGTCGGCCAGGGTGGCGATCAGCTCCGGCCGGCGCAGCAGCGCCTGCACCAGGGCGTTGGCCTGCTCGGGCGCGGGCAGCGCCTCCAGCATGCGGGCCAGCGTCGCCAGGGCCGGTTCGGCGCCAGGCGCGGTGGGTAGGCGCGCGGCCAGGGTGCGCAGGCTGTCCAGCGGCAGGGCGCGCAGCAGCGTGCCGCGCAGCGCCGGGTCCAGTCGCAGCAGCTGCGCCACCGCCGCCGGCTGCTCCAGCGCCAGCAGACGGGCCAGGCTTTCCGCGGTGAACTGGTCGGGCGAGGCGCTGCGGAACACCTCGAACCGCAGCACCGCCGGCAGGTTGGCGCCGGCCAGGTCGGCCCAGGCCAGGGCCTCCGCCAGGGAGCCGCGCGCCAGGGCGATGGCGACGCCGGCTTCCGGCAGGCGGGTGGCGCGGCCGAGCGTGCCGTCCTCCCGCGCTGCCTGCACCGCGGCCTCGCCGCCCTGCTTCAGCAGCAGGTCCACCAGCCGGGCCAGCGAGCCGAAGCGGTCCGGCGGCACATCGGCCAGGAAGGCGCGGAAGGCCGGGTCCTTGTCGGCCAGGGCCAGCACGGCGATGTGCTGGGTGCGGAACTCGCCCCATTGGCGGTTCACCTCGTCGGCGGCGCGGCTGGCGGCGGCGGCGGCCTCGCGTCCCGCGGCCTCGCGCAGGCTGCCGGCCAGGGCGTCGCGGATGTCTTCCCGCGAGGCATCGCCGGTCAGTTGCTCCTCAACCTCGCCCAGCACGCCATCGGCGCCGAAGACCAGGTCCCAGGCGAACAGCGCGGTGCCCAGCACCGGCACCACGCGCCTGGCCAGGCTGCCGGCGATGACCCCGGCGCTGCGGGCGACGATGCGCTCCACGATGCGTTCCAGCGCGCCGCGCATCACCAGCACCGCGGCGCCGCTGAGCGCGCGGGCGGTGTTGATGGTGGTGGAGGTCGCGACATCCACCGCCGGGCCGGCCGGCGCCGCCAGGTTGGTGCGCAGCGTCACCAGCACGGCTTCCGCCACCGTCGCGGTGTAGCGGCCGCCGAGGAAGCCGCGCACGCAGCGCCGCGCCTCATCCTGCGCGGCCGCGCCGGCGGTGGCGATGCGGGTTGCCAGACCATCGCCGATGGCGGCGACCAACAGCTCGAAGCGCGCCTTGAACTCGGGGTTGTCATAGACCCGGGCGTTGAAGGCGCGGGCCAGCTCGCTGGCGGTGCCGGGGCTGTAGTTGGAGATCAGCCGGCGGACATAGCCGGCATCGGCGGCCACCTGGGCATGGGCTTCGCGGCCCAGGCGCTGGATCAGCGCATCCATCTCCAGCGCGCGCCAGTGGCGGGCGACCAGCGCATCGGCGTCGGCGGCCGGCATGGCGGTGGCGAATTGCGCGAGGGTGCCGCGTTCGATCGCGCCGCGGAACTGGGCCTCCGGCAGCGCGCTGCAATCCTCAAAGCTGGGCTGGGCCATGGCCAGGCCAGGCAGCAACAGGGCAGCAGCGAGGGTGGCTCGGGCGGAATGGCGCATGGGGGAATTTACCGCCCCCGGCCAAGGCGGCACAACGACATTCCCACGGCGTTTTCGTGGCATGTATGGCCGGCCGGTTCACGCCTCCGCGCCTGCGGCGCTGCGACGACCGGGCGGCTGGCCGGCCGGTTCACGCCTCCGCGCCCGAGGCGCTCCGACGAACGGGCGGCTGGCCGGCCGATTCACGCCTCCGCGCCCGAGGCGCTGCGACAACCGGGCGGCTGGCCGACCGAACCCATGCCGGAGCGCCCCGGTGGCGGGCGCTAGCCCCACGCCAGCCCCTCCAGCGCCGCCCAGGCCGAGATCAGCGCGCCCTCCATCCACGCCGTCTGGTGGGAAAGATGTTCTCCGGCGAAGTGGTACGGGCCTTCGGGCGCCCGCAGCAGGGCGTAGCTGGCGGCGCGCTGCGGCTCGGTCCATTCCACCCAGGCACCGCGCGCCAGCGGCATGTTGCCCCAGGCCACCGAAACCGGCTTGGCCACCTGCGCGGCATAGTCGGCATGCAGCGCCTTGCCATCCGCCACCGCGGCCTCGGCCCGCTGTGCCGGGGTGCGACCGGCAAAGCGCGCCCCGGCGGCGCCGCCCCAGATATAGGCGCCGAGCAAAATGCCTTTCCGGGCATGGAAGCCGTGCGAGGGGTACCAGAGCTGGTTCACATCCCGCGCCGAGAAGCTGATGCCGCCGTAGATCGCGTGCTCATCCTCCCAGAAGCGGCGTTCGCACTGGAAGGCCAGCTTGCCGGCGCTGGCATAGAACAGGTCGCGCAGCGCGTCTCGGCGCGGGGCGGCCAGGTCCGTATCCAGCGCCGCCAGCACCGGGGCGGGCAGCGCCAGCACCACGCGGGCGGCGGTCTCCTGCTTCAGCCGGCCGTTGCGCTGGCGGTCGCGCCATTCCACCCGGGCGCCGGCCTCGGTGCGGCGCAGGGCGAAGACCTCGGCATTCAGCACCAGGCTGTCGCCCAGCGCCTTGGCCAGGGCGCGGGCGATGGCATCGATGCCACCCACGGGTTGCAGCATGGTGGCGGCGTAGTCGATGCCCTCGGCGAAGGTGGCACCGCGCCACAGCACGGGGTTCAGCAGCACTGCGGGGTCCAGCGGCGCGGTCGGCTTGCCCTCCTCCAGGCCGGGGCGCTCGGCCCAGCCGGCGCGGCTGCTGCCCTGCCAGCGCAGCTGATGGTCCAGCGCGCCGAAGCCACGCAGCATGGCGCGCAGCGCTTCCAGGTCGGCGGTGGTCAGCGGCGCTTCCAGCGTGCCGCGCGGCAGGCCCTTGGCCGCAAGTTCCGCCACCAGGCCGCGCAAGCCGGCATTGACCTGGCGCAGCGGTACCGGGCCGTCCGGCCCCTCCGCCAGGGCGGCGCCGTTCTGGTTGACCAGGGTTTCCAGCGCGACGCCAAGCTGCTTGCAGTAGCCCAGGATGCCCCGGTGATGGTGCGGAATGCGGGCCGGGCCGGGGTTCATGTACAGGTGCGGCGCGCTGTCCCATTCCACCTTCTGGGTGGTGCCATCGGCTTCCCGCACGGTGTCGCCGGCGCGCAGCGTCAGGCAGCGGCCACCGGGGCGGTCGCTGGCTTCCAGCAGCTTCACCGGCCAGCCCGCGCGCTTCAGTTCCAGCGCGGTGACCAGGCCGGCAATGCCACCGCCGATGACGATGACCGGCCTGCCGCCGCGCGGCAGCACCGGCGCGGCGGCCTGGGCCGGGGTTGGCAGCAACCCACCCAGCGCGCCCAGCGCCGCCACCGCGGCGTTGATGCCACCTGCTGCCGCGATGCCTTCCAGCAGGGCGCGGCGCGTTGTCACGCCAGCGCTTCCCGCACCGCCTTCACCACGGCGGCGGTGTTGTCGCGGCCGCCGATATCGGCGGTGCGCAGGCCGCCGGCGAAGGCCTTGTCGACCGCGGCTTCCAGTTCCACCGCGGCATCGGCATGGGCCTGGCCGGCGCCCCGGCTGGCCAGCCAGTCCAGCATCATCGCGGCGCTGAGCAGCATGGCCGTGGGGTTGGCGATGCCCTGCCCGGCGATGTCAGGCGCGGTGCCGTGGGCGGGCTGGAACACCGCGTGGTTGTCGCCGATATCGGCCGAGGGCGAGAACCCCATGCCGCCGACCAGCCCGGCGCCGAGGTCGGACAGGATATCGCCGAACATGTTTTCGGTGGGCAGCACGTCGAAGGCCCAGGGCCGGCGCACCAGGTCCAGCGCCATGGCGTCCACGTAGTGGTGGGCGCTGTCCACGCCGGGGTAGCCGGCGGCGACCTCGTCGAAGACGCCGCGCATGAAGGCGAAGGCGCGGAACACGTTGGCCTTGTCCACCAGCGTCACCTTGCCACGGCGCTGCTTGCGTTCGGCGCGTCGTTCGGCCAGGCGGAAGGCGAAGTGGCTCAGCTTTTCGGTAATGGGCCGGGTGATGCGGAGCGTCTCCTCGGCGTAGTCCGACGTGACCACGCCGGTACCGCGGGAGAAGAACAGGCCCTCCGTGCTCTCGCGCAGGATCACCAGGTCCATGTCGCGGGCGCGCGGGTCCGCCAGGGCGACGGGCACGCCGGGGATGGCCTTCACCGGCCGCACCCCGGCGTACAGCCCAAGCCGGAAGCGCAGGTCCAGCTGCGGCGCAATCTCGGTGCCGTCGGCCAGGCGGATGCCGGGCCAGCCCATGGCGCCGAGCAGGATGGCGTCGGCCTTCTCGGCCGCCTTGAAGCTGGCCTCCGGGAAGGCGTCGCCGGTGGCCTGGTAGTGGAAGGCGCCGGCCGGCAGGGTTTCGGTGGAGATGCCCAGGCCGTGGCGCTTCGCCAGCGGCTCCAGCACCGCCAGCGTGGCCTGGGTGACCTCCACGCCGATGCCGTCGCCCGGCAGCACCGCCAGATGAATTGAGTTGCTGGCCATGACGGTTCCCCCTTGGCGTTTCCGTGCCTATCCTGGGCCAAAGACCATTGGGGAGTAAGCGGCCATGCGCCAATTCTCGCGTCGCCCGTTGCTGGCCGCGCCGTTCATCCTGCCCTTCGCCGCTCGGGCCCAAGGCGCCTGGCCGGACAAGCCGGTGAAAATCATCGTGCCCTTCCCACCGGGCCAGGCGGCCGACATTTTTACGCGGGTCTATGCCGACCTGCTGTCCCAGCGCTGGCCGCAGCGCGTCATCGTGGAGAATCGCGGCGGTGGCGCCGGGGCGCCCGCGCTGGAAGCCGGCGCCCGCGCCGCGCCGGATGGCTATACGCTGACCGCCGGCACCTCCGGCACGCTGGGGGTGAATCCCTCGGTGCTGCCCAACCTGCCCTACGACGCCGAGCGCGACTTCGCCTTCATCACCAACGTGGTGGTGCTGCCGCTGCTGCTGGTGGCGCATCCGAGCTTCGAGGCGAATACCGCGCAGGAGCTGGTGGCGCTGGCCAAGCGCACGCCGGGCGGGCTGGATCTGGCCACCGCCGGCCCCGCCACCAGCCAGCACATGGCGGCCGAGCTGTTCGCCCACCGCACCGGCGCCAAGCTGAACATGATCCACTACCGCGGCAGCGGGCCGGCGATGACGGATATCCTCGCCGGCAACGTCAAGCTGATGATGGACAGCTACGCCAGTGCCCGCGCGCATATCGCCGCCGGGCGGCTGAAGGCGATTGCCGTCACCACTGAACAGCGGGCGCCGCAACTGCCGAATACGCCGACCATCGCCGAGGCGGTGGCGCCGGGCTTCCGCGCCTTTGGCTGGACCGGGCTGAACGCCCCCGCCGCCACGCCGCCGGCGATTTTGGCCAAGGTGAATGCCGACGTGACCGCGATATTGCGAGAACCCGCGGTGGCCGCCCGCTTCATCGAACTCGGCGGCTTCGCGGTGCCGACCACGCCCGAAGCCTATGGCGAGTTCGTCCGCAGCGAGATCGCCCAATGGCGCGAGGTGGCGCGCATCGCCAATGTCCGGCTGGAGGGCTGAGATGCTCAGGCGAACCCTGCTGGCGGCGTCGCTGGCGCTGCCCTTCGTCGCCCGCGCCCAGGGCGGTTTCCCGGCGCGGACGGTGCGGGTCATCGTGCCCTATGCGCCAGGCGGTGGCACCGACATCACCGCGCGGATCATGGCGCAGCATGCCGCCACCGCCAGTGGCCAGTCCTTCGCGGTGGAGAATCGCGGCGGCGGTGCTTCCATCCCCGGCACCCAGGCGGTCGCGACCGCGGCGCCGGATGGCTACACGCTGGGGGTGATGGACCTGTCGCTGGTCACCAACCCCGGCCTGTTCGGCGCCCGCCTGCCCTATGATACCGAGCGCGACGTCAGCGCCATCGGCGCCGTGGTCGCCAGCCCGCATGTGCTGCTGGGCAGCCCCGGCGGCACGGCACGCAGCTTCGCGGATTTCCTGGCCGCCGCCCGCGCCCGGCCAGGTGAACTGGCCTTCGCCCATGCCGGCAACGGCACCGCCAACCACCTGGCCAGCGTTCAGCTGCAACTGGCGGCGGGGCTGCGGCTTTCCCTGGTGGGATACCGGGGCGCTGCGCCGGCCAACGCCGCGGTGGCGGCGAACGAGGTGCCCTTCGGCTTCTCTGCCATCCCCAGCGCCAAGGGCCAGGTGGAGGGCGGGTTGCTGCGGGCGCTGGCCGTCACCGGCGCCCGCCGCAGCCCGGCGCTGCCTGACGTGCCGAGCTTCGCCGAACTCGGCCTGCCGCAGATGGATACGCAGAGCGTCTTCGGCGTCATCGCCCCCGCCGGCGTGCCCGCCGAGATCGTCGCCCGGCTGAACGCGCTGATGGTGGCGCCGGCCGGCGCCGCGCCGATCGGCCCGCGCATGCAGGCCATGGGCTATTCCCTGATGGCCAGCAGCGCCGAGGACTATGCCAGCCTGATCCGCCGCGAAATCACCAAATGGCGCGGCGTGATCGCCACCGCCGGAGTGCAGCCCGAATGATCGTCCGCCGCCTTGCCCTGCTGGGGCTCGCCGCCCCCTTCGTCGCCCGGGCGCAGGACCTGCGTTCCGGCCGGCTGATCGTGCCCTATGGCCCCGGCGGCTCGTCCGACGTGATGGGCCGCATTTTGGCCGCCCAGGCCGGCAATTGGGTGGTGGAGAACCGGGGCGGCGGCGCCAGCATTCCCGGCACCCAGGCGGTGGCCAATGCGCCGGGCGATGGCAGCGTCATCGGCACCGCCGACAATGCGCTGGTGGTGAACGCCGCCCTGCTGAAGGAGCGGGTGCCCTATCAGCTCGGCCGCGACATCGTGGCGCTGGGCCTGGCGGTGACGGCACCGCTGCTGCTGCTGGCCCACCCCAGCGCCCCCGCGCAGACACTGCCTGCCATTCTGGCGGAAGCCCGGCGCACGCGGGGCGGCCTCAGCCTTTCGCATGGCGGCAACGGCACGCCGACCCACCTGGCGGCGTTGCAGATGCAGATCGCCTCCGGCCAGGAGCTCAACATGATCAGCTATCGCGGCGGCGGGCCGCAGCTGACCGGCCTGGTCTCGGGTGAGGTGAATTACGGCTTCGTCGCCATTTCTGCCGCCTTCGGCCATGTGGAGGGCGGCCGGCTGAAGCCGGTGGCGATCAGCGGACCCACGCGCAACCCGCAGATGCCCAATGTGCCGACGATGACCGAGGCCGGCCTGGCCGGCGTGGACGTGGTGGGCTGGTGGGGCTTCATCGCCCCCGGCAGCACGCCCCCTGCCCTGCTGGAGCGGCTGAACGACCACATGGTGCAGCCCGCCCGCGGCGGCGAGTCGCGCGAGCGGCTGGAAGGCCTGGGCTATACCGTGGTGGCCAGCCGCCCCGCCGCCTTCGCCGAGCGCATCCGGCGCGAAGTGCCGGAGTGGAGCGCGATCTTCGAAAAGGCAGGGATCAAGCCGGACTGAGCGCGCCTCAGAGCAGTTTTCAGGCGCGCCTCAGCGCGCTTTTCAGGCGCGCCTCAGCGCATTTTTCAGGCGCGCCTCAGCGCGCTTTTCAGGCGCGCCTCAGCGCGCTTTTCAGGCGCGCCTCAGCGCGCTTTTCAGGCGCGCCTCAGCGCGACGCCTTGCGCTCGATCCAGTGGCCGGCGCGCTGCATGTCCTCGCCGGCGCCGGCGACGGTGTTGCAGGCGGTGGTGGCCAGCGCCAGCAACAGGGCGCAGAGGGTCAGCAGGCGCGACATGATGGCTCTCCCGGTTCGGTTGAGCGCATCATGCCGCGCTGGCGCCGGCCGTCAATTGCAGTGTCAGAAGTCGCGCTGGATCAGCTCGATCTTGTAGCCGTCCGGGTCTTCGACGAAGGCGATGATGGTGGTGCCGAACTTCACCGGCCCGGCCTCTCGCGTCACCTTGCCGCCGCCGGCGCGGACCTTCTCGCAGGCCGCCGCCACATCCGGCAGGCCCACCGCCAGGTGGCCGAAGGCGTTGCCCTGCTCGTACTTCTCGACGCCGTAATTGTAGGTCAGCTCGATCTCCGCCTGTTCCGGGTTGGCGGCATAGCCCAGGAAGCACAGTGTGTACTTGCCGTCCGGCACGTCCCGGCGGCGCAGCTCCTTCATGTCCAGCAGATCGGTGTAGAATTTCACGCTGCGGTCCAGGTTGCCCACGCGGATCATGGTGTGCAGGAACTTGCTCATGGTGTCGTCCTCTCCTCGTTGAACTCGTCGGGCTTGATGGCAATGACGAACAGGCCGGCCTGGTTGGCCACATGCATCATCGGGTCACGGTCGACCACCACCGTGCCATAGGCTTCCACCGCAATGCCGCGCAGCCCGGCGGCCAGCGCCCCTGCCACGGTCTGCGGCCCGATGGCCGGCAGGTCAACGCGCCGATCCTGCCCCGGCTTGGTCAGTTTCACCAGCACCCCACCTGGGCCGTCGCGGCGCAGATCCCCGGCCCGGGCCAGCATGGCATCGGTGCCCTCGATGGCCTCCACCGCCAGAACCATGCCCTGCTGCACCACGCAGCCCTGGCCGACATCCACGCTGCCCAGCGCCTTCACCACGGCAATGCCGCGGGCGATGTCGGCCCGCGCCTGGGCGTCCGGCAGCGCGTCGCCCATCGGGCCGGGGCCAGGCAATATGTCGTGCAGCACGCCATGCACGGGCAGCACCTCGAAGCCTTCATCCGCCATGAAGCGGATGACCGCCTTCATCAGCCCGTCATCGCCGGAGAAATACGCCGCGCCGATCTTTGCCAGCGCCCGCGCCGTCACCGCATCCGGCCGGATCGCGGTCAGTGACGGGCGCTTGGCCTTGCCGGCGATGACCAGCTGCCGGCAGCCATGGGCGCGGAGCTGGTCCAATATGCTGCGCCCGGCCCCCAGCCGCGCAAAGCCGTGCGGCCATTCGCCGAAGGCCCCGGGCTCGACCCAGCCTTCGATGCCCAGGATGAAGACCGGCCGCCCCGCGGCCTGGGCGCCTTGGGCAATCCGCAATGGCAGGTCGCCGCCGCCGGCGACGATCCCGATCGGCTCGCCGCCATTCAGCGTCATTCGTCGGACCCGTTTTCCCCTTCGCCGTCGGACATGCGGCCCCAGCGCATCAACCCGCGCTTGCCCCGCTGCGACGCCGCGAAGTCCATGACCTCGACACATTCCGGGCTGTCGCCGAACTCGGCGCGGGCCTGGGCCAGGCGTTCGGCGAAGACGCCGCCCTCGCCGCGGAACAGCAGCTTCACCAGCAGCCGCATGCGGCGCACATCGTCCATCTTGAAGCCGCGGCGGCGCATGCCGACCACGTTGATGCCGACCAGGCGGCCGGGATGGCCATGGACATAGCCGAAGGGGATCGGGTCGGTGATGACCTGGCTCATGCCGGAGACCATGGCCAGCCGGCCGACCCGGCCCTGCTGCGCCACGGCCACGCCGCCGCCCAGGAAAGCACCGCTGCCGATATGCACATGGCCGGCCAGCATGACGTTGTTGGCCAGGATGACGTTGTCCCCCACCTGGCAGTCATGCGCCACGTGGGCCATGGTCATGAACATGCAATCCGCGCCGACGCGGGTGAAGCCATCCCCGCCCGTGCTGGCGCGGTTGATGGTGACACCTTCCCGCAGCTGGCAGCGCGGGCCGACCAGGGCACCGGTGGGCTGGGCCTTGTACTTCAGGTCCTGCGGTTCGGTCCCGATGGTGGCGAAGGGCCAGGCGCGGGTGCCGGCACCAACGCGGCTATGGCCGTCCACCACCACGTGGCTGTCCAGGATGACCCCTTCCTCCAGCACCACATTCGGGCCGATGCGGCACCAGGGACCGACGCTGCAACCCGGCGCGATATCAGCACCGGGGGCGATGATGGCAGTAGGGTGAATGCTCGGCACTGGCTCAGCGGTCCATGATCATGGCGGAATAGGTCGCCTCGGCCACGACCTTGCCGTCCACCTTGGCTTCCGCGCGGAACTTCCAGATGTTGCCGCGGGCACGTTCCTTCTGCACATGCACGCGCAGCTGGTCGCCCGGCACCACCGGCTTGCGGAACTTGGCGTTCTCGATGGTCATGAAATACACCAGCTTGCCGCGGGCATGCGGCCCCAGCGTCTCCACCACCAGCACGCCGGCGGTCTGCGCCATGCATTCCACGATCAGCACGCCCGGCATGACCGGCGCCTGCGGGAAGTGGCCCTGGAAGAACGGCTCGTTCATCGTCACGTTCTTGATGCCGACGGCGCTTTCGCCCAGCAGCACGTCAACCATGCGGTCGACCAGCAGGAAGGGATAGCGGTGCGGGATTGCCTGCATGATGCGGGCGATGTCCCAGGTTTCCAGGGTGGTCGCCGGCGCGGGCGTGCCTTCCGTCGCGTTCATGTCTTTTCGCCTGTCTTGGTCTGCCCGGTCGCCTGGGACAGCTTGCGCAACACCGATTGCGTCCGGAAGAATTGCCGCGCCGGCATGGCCGGTGAGCCGAGTACGTCGATGCCCGGCTCGATGTCACCCATCACGCCGGCCTGGGCACCGATGCGGGCCTTGTCCCCAACCGTGAGGTGGCCCGCAAGTCCGGCCTGCGCGGCCACGGTGACGTAGTCGCCCAGCACGGCGGAGCCGGAGATGCCGGCCATGGCGATGATGACGCAACCGCGGCCCATCTGCACGTTATGGCCGATCTGCACGAGGTTATCGATCCGCGTGCCCGGGCCGATGATCGTATCGGTCTGGCTGCCACGGTCGATGCAGCTGTTGGCGCCGATTTCGACGGCATCGCCGATCACCACCTTGCCAAGCTGCGGCATGGTCTGGAACTGGCCATCCGGCCCGACCACCAGGCCGAAGCCTTCCTGCCCAATCCGCGCCCCGGGGTGCAGCACCACGGCCGCGCCCAGCACGGCATGGCTGACGCAGGCATGCGGGTGCAGCCGGCATCCAGGACCCATCTCCACCCCGGCGCCAACCACCGCATGCGCGCCGATGATGCAGCCGGCGCCCAGCTTGGCCGCGGCACCGATCACGGCGTAGGGGCCGATCTCGCACCCCTCGGCCAGTTCCGCATCGGGCGCCACCACCGCGGTGGGGTGAATACCGGGCACCGCCGCCGGCGCCGGGTGGAACAGCCGCGCCACCCGGGTAAAGCCAAGATAGGCCGAGGCGACGACGACCCCGGCCGCGCCCGGGGGCAGGTGGGGCAGCAGCGCTTCCGGCAGGATCACCGCGCCGGCCCTGGTTGCCTGCAGCAGGGCCAGGTTGCGGCGATGGTCGATGAAGCTGACATCATCCGGCCCGGCGGCCTGCAGCGAGGCGACGCCGTTGAAGCGCCGCTCGCCATCGCCCTCCGCCCGGCCAGAGGCCGCGGCGGCGATGTTCGCCAGGGTCTGCGGGCCGGCGCAGGGGAAGAAGCGCGGGTCCGCCGCCATCGCGTAGTCCTCAGCGAGCCGGGCGCTGGCCTTGCGCCGGAGCCTGCCGTCCTGCCGGCGCCGCCGGGGCAGCAGCCGGCGCGGCCGCCGGCGCCTCGCCGGTGGCTTCCGGAGCCAAGGTCACGCTGCGCAGCACGCGGTTGACCTGGCCGGAAACCTCCTCGGTCAGGTCGAAGGGACGGTCGTTCATCAGCACGGCCGGGCGCGTCAGCACCAGGTTCACGCCACGGCTGGACGCCACCTGGCGCACCGCCAGGCCGACCGCCTGCTCGATCTCGACCAGCGCCGCCTGGGCGGCCTGCTCGATCCCGCGCGACCGCTCCCGGAAGATGCGCTGGCTGTCGGTGATGCGGTCCTGCAATTCGCGCTCACGCGTGCGCAGTTGGTCCGGCGGCAGGTTGGCGCGCTGGTTGGCCAGGGACTGCTGCGCCTCGCGCCAGTTGTTCTGCTCGCGCTGCAGGTCGTCGTTCAGCCGCTGGCGGCGACGCTCGATCTCCTCGCGTACCGTGCCGAAGGCGCTGGAGGCGGTGCGGATCTCGTCCAGGTCGACAATGCCGATGACGGCGGCCGGCGGCGGCTGGCCGGCCGGCAGCGCAGGACCGGCCTGCGCCGGACGGGCTGCCGGTGGCTGGCCGGGACGCGCGGGCTGGGCGGCCGGGGCGGCTGGCTGCTGACCGGGGCGCGCAGGTGCCGGCGCCGGCGCCGGTTGTCCCGGGCGATTGCCCTGGCCTCCCGGCACGAACCACTCCGGCTGCTGCTGCTGCGCCTGCGCCGGGAGGGAGCCAGCCAGAGCCGCAACGGCCAGGCCGCCAAGCACCAGAACGGCCGGAGAGGAAACACGGGTCTTCGCCATGTGAGGAACGTCCAGAAGGGTCAGAAGCGAGTGCCGAAGCCAAAGCGGAAGATCTGCGTCTGATCGTACCGCCGCTTCACCACGGCCTGTGCCAGGTCGATGTTGATCAGGCCGAACGGGCTGCGCCAGGAGATGCCGACGCCGGCACCGACACGCGGTGTGCTGTCGTCGGCGACGTTCGTGCCCTTGGCCGACTGCGAGAGCGAGCCGACGTCGACGAAGGCACGGCCAACCAGGCCAAGTTCCGCCGGCAAGGGCAGCGGGTAGCGGAGTTCGGTCGACTGGGTCCACAGGAAGCGGCCACCCAGGCTGTCCGCGGTGGTGGTGTCGCGCGGGCCAACGCCGGCGATGCGGAAGCCGCGCAGGTTTTCACCGCCCAGGAAGAAGCGGTCGACGATGCGGTCGCGCTTGCCGAACAGGTCGTGCAGGTAGCCGACGCCACCGGTGAAGGACAGCACGTATTCCGGGTCGCCCAGATAGGCTTCCAGCGGGATGTGATAGACCGCGTCCAACCGGGTGCGCAGGTAGGCCACGTCGCCACCCAGGCCGGCGAAGTCGGTGCCGAGCCGCAGCAGGCCGCCCTTGCTCGGCGAGATCAGCGAATCGCGCCAGTCATAGGACAGCGTCTGGCCGACCTGGCTGAGCAGCGTCGTGCCCTTCTGCTCGGTGATGTACTGCGAGGCGTTCGGCGAGATGTTGTAAACGGTACGGTTGCTGAGCGTGTAGTTCCACACCTGCCGCAGCCGGTCGGTGAAGGCATAGCCCATGCGCACCGCGAAGCCTTCGCGCCGTTCCTGGTAGGAGGCGATGCTCAGCAGGTTGCGCTGGATGTAGAAGAGGTCGAGGCCCACCGCCAGGTTGCGGTCCAGGAAGTAGGGGTCGGTGAACGAGATGTCGGCCTGGCTGCGGCGCTGCGCCAGCGTGCCGCCGATGCGGCTCTCGATGCCGGTGCCCAGCAGGTTGCGCTCGCGGATACCGGCGTCGAGCAGGAAGCCGGCGTCGGTCGAGTAGCCACCACCCAGCGAGATTTCGCCGGTCGGGCGTTCCGTCACCGCGGTGTTCAGCACCGAACGGTCCGGCGCCGAGCCAGGGCTGGAGGAGACCTGCACGTCGGCGAAGTAGCCGAGGTTGCGCAGCCGGTCGCGGCTGCGGCGGATCTGCGCGGCATTGAAGGCGTCGCCCTCGGCCACGCGGAACTCACGCCGGATCACCCGGTCCTGGGTGCGGGTATTGCCGGTGATGTCGATGCGCTCGACATAGATGCGCGGCGCCTCGTTGACGTCGAAGGCCAGGTCGACGCGGCGCGCCTCGCGGTCGCGCGTGACCCGGGGCTGCACCTCCACGAAGGGGAAGCCGCGCAGGTTGGCGTTGTCCTGCAACGCCGTCGTCACCCGCTCCACCGCGTCGCCGTCGTACCAGTCGCCGGTGTCCAGCTCGCGCCCGGCGATCGGCTGCAGCGAGCCGGCTTCCAGGTTGCGGATATTGGACACGACATCGACCTTGCCGACGCGGTAGCGCGGGCCTTCGTCGATCGTATAGGTCAGGAAGAAGCCGCTGCGATCCGGCGCCAGTTCGGCCGTGGCGTTGGTGATCTGCACATCGGCGTAGCCGGCGCGCAGGTAGTAGCGGCGCAGCAGCTCGCGGTCGAAGGCCAGGCGGTCCGGGTCGAACTGGTCGCTGCTGGAGAAGAACCGGTACCAGGCCTGCTCGCGCGTCGCCACGATCTCGCGCAGCTTGCTGTCCGAGAAGGTGCCGTTGCCGACGAAGTTGATGCGCGCCACCAGCGCCGCATCGCCCTCATGGATCTCGAACACCACGTCGACGCGGTTCTGGTCCAGCTCGATGATCTTCGGCTCCACCGAGGTGGCGAAGCGGCCGCGGCGGGCATAGGCATCCAGGATGCGCTGCCGGTCGGCCTGCACCTGCTGGGTGGTGAAGACCGAACGCTGGCGCAGCTGCACCTCGGCATTCAGGTTGGCGTCGCTGAGCTTGCGGTTGCCTTCAAAGGCCACCCGGTTGACCAGCGGATTCTCGGCCACCTGCACGGTGACCCTGCCGCCATCGCGGGAGATCCGGACGTCCCGGAACAGCCCGGTGGCATAGAGCGACTTCAGGCTGCGGTCCTGGCGCTCGGCGTCATACATGTCGCCGGGCTGCAGCAGCATGTAGCTGCGGACCGTGTCAGCCTCGATCCGCTGGTTGCCGCGCACCTCGATGCTCTGCACCACGCCTTCCGGCGCGGCGGGGCGGGCAGCAGGCAACTGGCGCGGACGCTGCTGGGCAGCAGCCTCCGGCGGCAGCAGGGCCGGCGCGAGGCAGGCGGAAGCGAGCAGAAGGGCGCGTGCGGTGCGGTGCAAGGGCGGTGGCCTGGCTCGTGGGTTTGGCAGGCGCGGAAGATAGCTGCCGGTTACCCCGGCCGCCACCCCGCACCTCTCAGATACGCGATTGCCACGCACGGGGTCGCGGGGCAAGCGCCAAGGCGGTTACGGCTGCGTCAGACAGCCCTTCAACCGAGCAATCCCGCCACCCAGCGGCCAATGCTGCCATGCGCAATGTCGTTCCAGGACGCAAACAGGAACAGGGTGACCAGCACGGCGAAGCCGGCACGGAACCCGTATTCCTGCGCCTTGGGCGGCAGCGGACGGCCGCGAATCGCCTCGGCCGCGTAGAAAACCAGGTGCCCGCCATCCAGCAGCGGAATCGGGAACAGGTTCAGCAGCCCCAGGCTGACCGACAGCAGCGCCATCAGGTTCACCAGCGGCGCCACGCCCAGGGAAGCCGCCTCGCCGCTGATCTCGGCAATCCGGATCGGGCCGCCCAGTTCCTTGGCGCTGCGCTGGCCCACCAGCATCTCGCCGATGCCGGCCAGGGTCTGCCAGGTGATGTCGCCGGTCTGCACCACGCCGGCCACGACGGCCTGCGGCAGGCTCAGGCGCTCGAATCGGACCGCGCCGCCCTGGATGCCCAGCACGCCGTTGGTGGTCCCGTTCGGCAGCGCCCGCGCATCAGGCGTGGCGCGCACCGTCAACTCCACGCCGTCGCGGGCCACGCGGATTTCCACCGGCTGGCCGGCGCGTGGCTGGATGTAGCGCTGCACCTGGTCGAACCGGGTCACCCGCTGGCCATCCAGCGCCACGATCTCATCGCCGGCACGCAGGCCAACGCGCGCCGCCGGCGACTCGGCCACCACGGCGCCGACGCTGGTGCCGCCGACCGGCTGGCCCAGGGTGGCGAACAACCCCGCGAACAGCACCATGGCCAGCAGGAAATTGGCCACCGGCCCCGCCGCCACCACGATGGCGCGGCTCAGCACGCTCTTCTCATGGAAGGTCTGGCCCTGGCGCCAGCGGGCGCGCTCCTCGGCGGAGGCATCGGCCGGGGTTTCCTGGCCGTGCAGCTTCACGTAGCCGCCCAGGGGTATCCACCCCAGCCGCCATTCCGTGCCGCGCCTGTCGGTCCACTTCAGCACCGGCTTGCCGAAGCCGATGGCGAAGGCATCCGCATGCACGCCGCGCCAGCGCGCCGCCAGGTAGTGCCCCATCTCATGGATGAAGACGAGCACGCCCAGGACAACGGCAAAGGCCAGCAGAGTCCGCAGCAATTCCATCGAAGAGACTTCCTCGGTTCAGGCCAATACGCGCAGCGCGGCCAGGCGGTGCGCCTCGGCCCGCGCCGCTTCGTCCAGCGCAATCACGTCGTCCAGGCCATCCACCGCCGGGGCGCCGAGGCGCTGCAAGGTCTCCTCCACCACCGTGGCGATGTCGAGGAAGCCGAGCTTGCGTGCCAGGAACAGCGCCACGGCGGCCTCATTGGCCGCATTCAAAATACATGGGGCGCCCTGCCCCGCGATCAACGCCTCCCGCGCCAGGCGCAGCGCCGGGAAGCGGACGGGGTCGGGGGCCTCGAAGGTCAGGCTGCCCAGTTTTGCGAGATCCAGCCGCGCCATGACCACCTTCATCCGGTGCGGCCAGCCCAACGCGTGGGAAATCGGCGTGCGCATGTCCGGCGCGCCCAGCTGTGCCAGCAGGCTGCCATCCGCGTATTGCACCAGGCCGTGCACGGTGGATTGCGGGTGCACCAGCACTTCCAGTTGCGATTCGTGCACCGGGAACAGCCGTTCGGCCTCGATGACCTCAAGGCCCTTGTTCATCATCGTGGCGCTGTCGACGCTGATCTTGGCGCCCATGCTCCACATCGGGTGCTTCACCGCCATTTCCGGCGTGGCGGTGCGCATCACGCTGATATCGGCGGTGCGGAACGGCCCGCCGGAGGCGGTGATGATGATCTTCTCGATCAGCTTCGGCTCGCTGCCGTCCAGCGCCTGGAAGATGGCGTTGTGCTCGCTGTCCACCGGCAGCAGCAGCGCGCCATGGGCCTTGGCCGCCGCCAGCACGATGGGCCCGGCGCAGACCAGGCTTTCCTTGTTGGCCAGCGCCACGGTGCCGCCATGGGAGAGCGCGGCCAGGGTCGGCTTCAGCCCGGCGGCGCCGACGATGGCGGCCATGGTCCAGTCCACCGGCCGAGCCGCGGCCTCGATGACAGCCTCAGGTCCCGCGGCGCATTCAATGCCGGTGCCGGCCAGGGCTGCCTTCAGCGCGGCGTAGGAAGCCGGGTCCGCCACCACCGCCAGCCGGGCGCCGAAGCGGATCGCCTGCTTCGCCAGTCCGGCGGCGTCGCGCCCGGCCACCAGGGCCTCCACCGCGAATTCGCCGGGTTCCGCGGCCTCCAGCAGCGCCATGGTGCTGGTGCCGATCGAGCCGGTGCTGCCGAGGATGGTCAGCCGTCGCGGCGCCTCGGGTTTGCCGCTTGTCATCGCCACAGGAATTCCCCCAGTCCAGCACCCCGGCCAGAGGATACCCCGTGGGCCACCCCATGGGCCAGCCCGAGCAGGGCGGCAACCGGGGCGGCCCAGAGCAGGCCATCCAGCCGATCCAGCAGGCCGCCATGGCCGGGGATCAGCGCCGAACTGTCCTTTACACCAAACCGCCGCTTCACCCAGCTTTCAAACAAGTCACCTGCCTGCGAAACGATGCTCAGCGTGGCGGCCAGGACAACGGCCACCAACCCGTTGCCGGGCGCGGCAAGCTGGGCGACCGCCCAGCCGAACAGCATCGCCGCAACCAGCCCGCCCACGGCGCCGGACCGCGTCTTGCCCGGGGAGATCGCCGGCGCCAGCCTGGCCCCGCCCCACCAGCGCCCGGCGACATAGGCGCCGATATCGCTGGACCAGACCACCACCAGCACGAACAGAACATTGGCCAGGCCAACCCCACCCGGCGCCTGGCGCAGTGCCGCCAGCGCCAACCCGGCCAGGCCGAGATAGAGCACGCCGCCCGGCAGCCAGAGGCGACCAATGACAGGCCGGTCCACCCGCAGCAGCGTCGCCACGGCGGCACCCAGCACCCAGATCAGCCCCCAGGCGCCATGCCCCAGCAGCGCCAGCCCGGCACCACCGAGCACGGCGGCCTGCAGCATCAGCCCATCGGGGCCACGCGGCTCGCCGCCGGTCAGCCGGGTCCATTCCCAGGCCAGGCCCATCAGCGCCAGCAGCACCAGGATGGCCCAGGCGGTGCCCCCGGCCCACAGGCAGAAGATCGCCAGCGGCAGCAGCACCACCGCGGAGGCCGCGCGCTTGCCCAGGTCCTGCCAGCGGCCGGGCGCCGCCACGATGGGTGGGTTCACCTAGGTGGTACGGGCGCCGTAGCGCCGCTCTCGCCGGCCGAATTCGGCAACCGCCTGGCCGAAATGCTCGGCGCCGAAATCCGGCCACAGCACGTCCAGGAACAGGAATTCGGCATAGGCCGCCTGCCACAGCAGAAAGTTCGACAGCCGCTGCTCGCCGGAGGTGCGGATGATCAGGTCCGGGTCCGGCTGCCCGGCGGTGAACAGGCGCCGGGCGAAGGTGGCCTCGTCCACCGCGCCGGGGTCCAGCGTGCCGGCCTTGGCCGCGGCCGCGATGGTCCGGGCGGCGCGCACGATCTCATCCCGCGCACCATAGGACAGCGCCACCACCAGGTTCAGCCGGGTGCCGCCGGCGGTGGCGGCCTCGGCCTGGTCCACCGCGCGCACCAGGTCCGGCCCGAAGCGGTCGCGGTCGCCGATGACGCGGAGCCGCACGCCTTCCTTGGCCAGCGTCGCCACCTCGGACCGCAGGTAGAGCCGCAGCAGCGTGGTCAGCTCCTGCACCTCATCGGCCGGGCGGGTCCAGTTCTCGGAGCTGAAGGCGAACAGCGTCAGCCATTCCACGCCGGCATTGGCCGCGGCCTCGATCGCCCGGCGTGCCGCCTCGGCGCCTGCCTTGTGGCCCAGCGCCACCGGCAGGCCGCGGGCCTGCGCCCAGCGGCGGTTGCCGTCCATGATGATGGCGACATGCCGCGGCACCCGGCCGGGCGACGCCACCGCCTCCTGCGCCTGGGTCACCGCGCTCATCCTGGGCCTGCGCTTTCGCTCAAACCGTCCGGATGTCCTTTTCCTTGTCGACCAGGGCGGATTCGACGTTCTTGATGTACTGGTCGGTCAGCTTCTGGACTTCTTCCTGCCACTTCTTGGACTCGTCCTGGCTGATCGGCGCCTTCTTGTCCTTTTCCTGCGCTTTTACCTGTTCCATGCCGTCACGGCGGACACCGCGAATGGCAACCTTGGCGCCTTCGGTATATTTCTGCGCGGTCTTGATCAGCTCGTTGCGGCGTTCCTGGGTCAGCGGCGGCAGCGGCACGCGGATGCTCTGGCCCTCGGTCTGCGGGTTCAGGTTCAGCCCGCTGTCGCGGATGCCGATCTCGACAGACTTGACCACGGACTTGTCCCAGACCTGCACCACCAGCAGGCCGGGGCCGCCGACCTGCACATTGGCCACCTGGGAAAGCGGCACCTCGCCGCCATAGGCCACCACGCGGATCGGCTCCAGCAATGCCGGGCTGGGGCGGCTGGTGCGCAGCCCCTGGAACTCCTTCTTCAGCAGTTCCATCGTCGAATCCATCCGACGCGTCAGGTCCTGCTTCAGGGCCTTGATGTCTTCGGGCATGACCCCGTTCCCCCAAACTTGCGGCGGGCCGGGCGGGCCCGCCGATGGTCACTACTGCTCTACAACCGTGGTGAAGCGGCCTTCGCCCTTCATCACACTGGTAAAAGCGCCTTCCTCGTGGATGTTGAACACGATGATCGGCAGCTTGTTCTCGCGCGCCAGGCTGATCGCCGCAGCATCCATCACCTGGAGGTCGCGCGCCAGCACGTCCAGGTAGCTCAAGGTCACGTAACGTTCAGCCTTGGGGTTCTTGCGCGGGTCGGCACTGTAGACGCCATCCACCTGGGTGCCCTTCAGCATGGCGTCGCAGGCCATTTCGGCGGCGCGCAGGGCGGCGGCGGTGTCGGTGGTGAAGAAGGGGTTGCCGGTGCCGGCGGCGAAGATCACCACCCGGCCCTTTTCCATGTGGCGAATGGCGCGACGGCGGATGTACGGCTCGCAGACCGATTCCATGGTGATGGCGGACTGCACGCGCGTGGGCACGCCCACCTTTTCCAGCGCATTCTGCATGGCCAGCGCGTTCATGATGGTGGCCAGCATGCCCATGTAGTCGGCCTGGGCCCGGTCCATGCCGGAAGCGGCGCCGGAGATACCGCGAAAAATGTTGCCGCCGCCGATCACCAGGCAGAC
The DNA here is from genome assembly GCA_903835235.1 of uncultured Rhodospirillales bacterium. Taxonomy (GTDB): domain Bacteria; phylum Pseudomonadota; class Alphaproteobacteria; order Acetobacterales; family Acetobacteraceae; genus CAIMOR01. The sequence goes on along the minus strand of CAILMF010000054.1, from coordinate 211,484 downwards.
CTGCACGCCCAGTGCCGTCACCGCCTGCACATCGGCGGCGATGGCGCGGACGGTGGCGTTGTCGAGGCCGTAGTCGCGGTGGCCCATGAGGGCCTCGCCGGAAACCTTGAGCAGGACGCGCTTGTAGCGAAGAGGTTCGCTCACGGTGACTCCGGTGTGATCTTGGCGGGCGGCGGAACATAGGCGCCAGCGCCCCAGCCCCGCAAGGCCGCTGGGGTCACGCGGCAGCGAGGCTACCACGCCGTCCAGGAGGAGGAATGGACATGAAAAGGGCCGCCATGCCATCGCAGGCGGCCCCGGTCAGGTGGTGCCGGGTTGCCCCGGCACGCGGTTCAGGCCTTGGTCAGGCCGGCCGCGGCGGCCACCTCGGCGGCGAAGTCGCCTGTGGCCTTCTCGACGCCCTCGCCCAGGACGAAGCGCTGGAAGCCGGTCAGGTCGCCACCCGCCTTCTTCACCACTTCCTTCACCCGGGTCTCGCCGTCATGGACCCAGACCTGCTCCAGAAGCACCACTTCCTCGTAGTACTTGCGGATGCGGCCCTCGACCATCTTCTCGATGACCGCGGGCGGCTTGCCGGAGGCCTGGGCCTGCTCGGTCAGCACGCGGCGCTCACGCTCCAGCGCCGAGGGGTCGACGGAGGAGGCGTCCAGCGCTTCCGGCTTGGTGGCGGCAACGTGCATGCCGATCTGGCGGCCCAGCTGCTCCAGCACGTTGATCTCGCTGGAACCTTCCAGCGCCACCAGCACGCCGATCTTGCCGAGGCCCGGCTTGACCGCGTTGTGGATGTAGGTCGCCACCGCACCATTGGCCACCACCAGGCGCTTGGCCCGGCGGATGGTCATGTTCTCGCCGATGGTGGCGATCATGTGGGTCAGCTGGTCCTGCACCGAATGGCTGGTGCCGGGGAAGGTCGCGGTCTTCAGCTTCTCGACGTCGTCGCCGATGCTCAGCACCAGGCCGGCGAGTTCGCTGACGAAGTGCTGGAAGGTCTCGTTGCGGGCGATGAAGTCGGTCTCGGCATTGACCTCGACCATGCCGCCGACCTGCGGGCCGGTGGCGACGCCGACCAGGCCTTCGGCGGCAGCGCGGCCGGACTTCTTGGCGGCGGCCGAGAGGCCCTTCTTGCGCAGCCAGTCGATCGCGGCTTCCATCTCGCCGTCGCTCTCAACCAGCGCCTTCTTGCAATCCATCATGCCGGCGCCGGTCTTCTCGCGCAGGCTTGCTACCAGCGCAGCGGTGATCTGGGCCATGTCCGGTTCTCCTCGGGTGCGTTGGCAGGCCGGGGTCGTGCCCCGGCCCGCTGGCAGGTCTTACTCGGTCGGGGCGGCCGGGGCTTCGGCGGCGGGGATGCCGAACTGGGCGGCGGCTTCCTCGGCGGTCGGCAGCACTTCCTCGACCTCGGCCTCGATCACTTCCTCGGAGCTGCCGAGGTCGACCCCGCTGGCCTGCAACTCGGCGCTGATGCCGTCGAACACGGCGGCAGCGACCAGGTCGCAGTACAGGTTGATGGCGCGGATCGCGTCGTCATTGCCCGGGATGGGGAAGGCCACGCCCGAGGGGTCGGCGTTGCTGTCGCACACCGCGACGACGGGGATGCCCAGCTTGTTGGCTTCCTCGATCGCCAGCTTCTCCTTCACCGTGTCGATGATGAAGATGATGTCCGGCAGGCCGCCCATGTCCTTGATGCCGCCCAGCGCGCGGTCGTACTTTTCCTTGTCGCGCGTCAGCATCAGGACTTCCTTCTTGGTCAGGCCAGAAGTGTCCGTGGTCAGGCGGCCTTCCATCTCCTTCAGCCGCTTGATGCTGCCGGTGATGGTCTTCCAGTTGGTCAGCATGCCGCCAAGCCAACGGTGGTTGACGTAGTACTGGCCGCAGCGCGTCGCGCTCTCGGCCACGTATTCCGCCGCCGCCTTCTTGGTGCCGACGAACAGCACGCGGCCGCCGGCGGCGACGGTGTCGCGCACCGCCTTCAGGGCGCGGTCCAGCATCGGCACGGTCTGCTGCAGGTCCAGGATGTGGACCTGGTTGCGGATGCCGAAGATGTACGGCGCCATCCGCGGGTTCCAGCGGCGGGTGTGGTGGCCGAAGTGCACGCCGGCTTCGAGCAGGGTGCGCAGGTTTGCCTGTGGCATCGCCATGAGCGATCTTCCTTCCAATACAAGTCCGGTTGAGCCTCCGCGGTGCTGACCCCCGGGATCGGGGGACCGGACCCTGCCAAATGGAAGGGCGCGCCGCGTGCGAATTTGCCGCCGCCAGGGGTGACCCCCGACGCCGACGCGCGCCGTATGGCACAGCGGGGGTGCGGCGGCAAGTCGCGGTGGCACGGCCGTTGTTCGCCGGCGGGGTGCGGGATATAGCCGCGGCCATGCACCCCTTCCCTGCCCTGGCCACGCTGCCCGCCCGCGTGCCTGGCCCGGCCCGGCTGCACCGCTTCCCCGAGTTGGCGGTGACCGAGACCGAGGGCGTGCGCGAAACACTGCGCCACCTGGAGGTGACGGAGTTGCCGGTGACGGTCCACCGCAATGCCGTGCTGCATCCGCTCGGCCCCTGGCTGGGCGCCTGGTGGCAGGGCGGTGCGCAGGATGAGCAGGGCGCCTTCATTCCGGAAACCGGACTGTATCACTGGGCACAGTCGGTGCCCGTGGCCAGCCTGGAGGGCGGCGACCCGCAACCGCCGGTGGCCATGCTGGACGAAACCCTGGTGTGGGGCGGCTTCCTGCCGGCGCATCATGGCCATTTCATCATCGACAGCCTGTCCCGGCTGTGGCGCTGGCCCGTGCCCGGCGCGCACCGCTTGGCCTGCATCGGCAAGCCGGACGAGTACAACCCGGTGATGTGGGACATGCTGGCCAAGGCCGGCGTGCCGCGCGACGCCATACTGATGCTGGACCGGCCGACCCGGGTGCGCGAGCTGATCGTCCCCTACCCGTCCTCGCTCTGCTATGCGATCTCCTCAGACGCCTGGGCCGCCACGGTGCGGCGGGTGGGGGATGCCGCCGTGCCGGGGGCGGTGGAGCGCAGCGGCCAGCCGCTCTACCTCTCGCGCAGCCGCTTCGCCACGGCCGGCTATGCCCGTGGCGTGGCCGGCGAGGCCGTGCTGGAGCAGGTGCTGCGCCAGGCCGGCTTCGCCGTGGCCTATCCGGAGGAGCTGGACCTGGCCCAGGCGGTGGCGCTGGTGCGGCGGCACACCACGGTGGTGGCGCAACTCGGCTCGGCGCTGCATTGGACCGCCTTCACCGATGCCGCGCCCGACATCATCGGCATTGCCGCCACGCCGGTGCCGGCCAGCTACCTGCTGTGCGACAGCGCCGTCGGCGCCCGGGCGCACTACATCTGGGGGCCGGATGCCGGCATCGCCGCGCCCCAGCTGCCCGCCGTGGACGCCGCGCAGCATTCCGTGGCGCTGGACCTGCCGGCGGTGGTGACGGAGCTGACGTCGCTGGGCCTGCTGCCGGCGGGAACCCCGGTCCCCGCCGCCGGCCGCCGGCCGCGCGTGGAAGCGCAGTACCTGCGCCATTGGCACCGGATCCTCGGCGAGTATGCGCGCAAGCGGCCGGAGGATGCGGGCTTCTCGGCGGCGCAGGCCGAGGTGGCGGCCAGGTTGGCGCGGCTGGGGGGGTAGGGTCTTTCGGGCGGCTGATGCATGACGCCGGCGTTTCCACCGGCGGCGACCAGACGCTGGAGCAATATCCGTTCTGATGGAATCATCAGAACGGATTTCTTGCTCTAGAATTACATACTTCTAGCAGGCTGCGGAAATTCTACTCCTGCAGGGCAACAAAGGTCGCAATGGAATCCGTCCGGGCCTTTGCCTGAAACTTCCTGTTGCTCCGCGTCGGCGCCGCGAACCAATGTTGCGGCGCCCGGTGCCGATAATCGAATTTCCGCGGCCTGCTGGGGCGGCCGTCCTCAGCCGCGGCGCAGGAAGCCGCAGATGCGGCCCAGCGCCGCTTCCAGGGTCGGCTTCTGCTGGGCGAAGCAGAGCCGGAAATGCCCCTCCCCCTCGGGGCCGAAGGCGCTGCCGGGGGCGATGCCGACCTTGGCTTCCACCAGCATGCGCTTGGCGGCGGCCAGGCTGTCGGCCAGGCCCTCAACCTTGAAGAAGCTGTACATGGCGCCTTCCGGCACCGGGCAGGTGACGCCGGGTACCGCGTTCAGCGCCGCCGCGGCCAGGTCGCGCAGCTCGCGGTAGCGGGCCTGCTGCTCGGCGATGAAGCCGTCGCCACCATCAAGTGCCGCGATGCCGGCGCGCTGGGTGAAGACCGGGGTGCAGCTGGTGTTGTACTCCGAGAGCTTGGCCAGGCCGTCCACCACGCCGGGGGGCGAGACGATCCAGCCGAGGCGCCAGCCGGTCATCGCCCAGGATTTGGAGAAGCTGTTGACCGCGAGCACGCGGTCCTCGGGCTCCGCGATATCCAGGATGGAGGGCGCGACCGGGCCGGCGAAGTAGATGCGCTCATAGACCTCGTCGGCCAGGATCCAGGTGCCGGAGGCGCGGCAGGCATTGAGGATCAGTTCCAGTTCCTGGCGGGAGAGGCAGGCGCCGGTGGGGTTGGCCGGGGAGTTCAGGATCAGCAGCTTCAGGCCGGGGCGGATGCTGGCCAGCAGCCGGTCCATGTCCAGCCGCCACAGGCCTTGCGCCAGGTGCAACGGCACGCGCTCCACCGTGGCGCCCAGCACTTCCGGAATGGCGGCGATGTTGGGCCAGACCGGCGCCAGCACGGCCACGCGGTCGCCGGGGTCCAGCACCGCCTGGCAGGCCAGCATCAGCGCATTGACGCCGCTGGCGGTGACGCAGAGCCGGTCGTAGCTGGTGCGGCGGCCGTTGCGGGCGTGGTAGCGCTGGATCGCCTGGCGCAGCTCGGGGATGCCCAGGTTGTTGTTGTAGAAGGTCTCACCCTCGGTCAGGGAGCGCGCGGCGGCGTCCCGGATGAACTGCGGCGTGACGATATCGGGTTCGCCGAACCAAAGCGGCAGCACGCCTTCGATGCCGGCACCGGCGACCGAGACTTCGCGGATTTTTGAGGCTTCGAGGTCGCGGACCAGGGGGCGCGCCGTGATCATGCGTCTTCCCGCGCAGCCAGGTCGGGCCAGGCCTTGGCGCCGCCGCGGGCCAGCGCGGCGCGGCCGATGCGCTGCGCCCAGAACCGCTCATTGCCGAAGGCGTCGCGCCAGGCCCAAAGCCGCCGGGTGGTGAAGTGCAGGTGGTAGTCCTGGGTGAAGCCGATGGCGGCGTGCACCTGGTGCGCCACGGCGGCCACCTGCGCCGTCGCCTCCCCGGTGATGACCTTGGCGGCGGCGATCTCGAACTCGGCGCCCGAGAGACCCCGCCGGGCGACGGCACGGCCGGCATTGGCCACAGCAACCCCGGCAGCAGCAACTTCACCGGCGGCTTGCGAGAGCTGCTGCGAGACCGCCTGGAACTGGCCGATGGGCTTGCCGAACTGCTTGCGGACATTGGCGTAGTCGACGCTCAACGTGAGCACGGCTTCCAGGCCCCCGGCCATTTTCGCCGCGTTGACCAGGGCGCCGGCCAGCACCGTCGCCTCGCCGGCCGGTAGCGCGGCGCGGTCCCAGGGCTCGTTGGAAGGTTGCGCCTTGCCGGGGGTGAAGGCGGCCTGGTGCAGCGCGCCGTCGCCGGCCAGCACCCGCGTGGCGGCGTGGCCCCACAGCGCCGTGCCATCCGGCTGTGCCAGGGCGACAAAGCCCAGCGCCGGCATCAGCGCCGAGGCCGCCATGCTTTCCGCCAGCGGCACCGGGGCGCCGGCGCGGCCGAGCGCGACCCACACCGCCACCGCGTCGTCCCAGCCCAGCGCGACGCCGCCGGCTTCCTCCGGCGCCATGGCCAGCGGCAGGCCGAGCGCTTCCACTTCGGTCCACAACGCCGCGGGCCAAACGCCGGCTTCCACCGCGCGCAGGGTCTCGGGGCCGGACTGGTCGGCCAGTAGCCGCTCGACCTGTTCCAGCAGGATGTCGCGCATCTCGCTCATCAGCGCAGCCCCAGTTGGCGGGCGATGATCCCGCGCAGGATTTCACGCGTGCCGCCGCGCAGGGAATAGCTGCGGGCGACCATGTTCATGGTGGTCTGCATCTCTGCCACGTCGTCCGGCATCGGGCCGGCGTAGAGCGCGCGGATACGGTCGGGCAGCGCCTGTTCGAAGTCGTTGCCGACATCTTTGACGAGTGCGGCTTCGCGCGCGGGCGCCTCGCCGTCCTGCAGCATGCCGGCCACCGAGAGCGACATCTGTCGGAGAGTGCTGGCACGGGCGAGCATGCGGCCGACCGCCTCGGGCGCCGCGGGTTCCTCGGCCAGGCTGTCCATGGCGGCGGTCAGCAGTGGCAGGCTGGAGAGGTAGCGTTCCGGGCCGCTGCGCTCGAAGGCCAGTTCGGACGTCGCCTGCTCCCAGCCTTTGCCCTCCACGCCGATCAGCAGGCTGTCGGGGACGAAGACATTATCAAAAGTGATCTCGTTGAAGCCTTCCTCGCCGGCCAGGTCCAGGATCGGGCGGATCTCGATGCCGCTGGCGCGCAGGTCCACCAGCAGCTGGGTCAGGCCCTGGTGCTTCAACTTGGGGTCCGGCGCCGGACTGGTGCGCAGCAGCGTGATGGCGAAGTCGCAGCGATGCGCGTTGGTGGTCCAGACCTTGCGGCCGTTCAGCCGGTAGCCGCCGGGCACCTTCTCGGCCCGGGTGCGCAGGCTGGCCAGGTCGCTGCCGCTGTCGGGTTCGGAAAGGCCGATGGCGAAGGCCAGTTCGCCGCTGACGATGCGCGGGATGAACTCGCGGCGCTGCTCCTCGGTGCCCAGGCGCAGGATGAGGGGGCCGGATTGGCGGTCGCCGATCCAATGGGCGCCGACCGGGGCGCCGACCGCCAGCATTTCCTCCAACGTCACATAGCGTTCCAGGAAGCTGCGCTCGCCGCCGCCATAGGTGGCCGGCCAGGTCATGCCGATCCAGCCGCGCTTGCCGACCTCGCGCGAGAAGTCGCGGTCGAAGGCCATCCAGGAATAGGCGCGGATGCGGGGCGACCAGTGCCGCCCGGCCTCGGCCAGGAAGGCGCGGAGTTCAGCGCGCAGCGCCGGGGCTTCCGGCGGTGTGTCGCGCAGGTCGAAGCGCAGGCCGACCATGGGGCGTTTCCCTTGTTCCTGGGGCTTGTTTCAGCGGCCGATTCACGCCGCCGGTGATGCCACCGGCGACGACCGGACGCTTAGATGCGGTGGTTTGGCGGGCTTGGCCAGCCCCCCTCTCGACATTCCCGGGCGGGGCGGCTTTCCTGCCCGGCGAAAACCCGGGGTAACGCAAGATGGACAAATTCGGCATTGGCCAGCCGGTGCGCCGCAAGGAAGACGTGCGGCTGCTGACCGGGCGCGGCACCTATACGGACGACCTGAGCCGCCCCGGCATGGCGCAGATGTTCATCCTGCGCAGCCCGCATGCCAATGCGCGGATCGCCCGGATTGACGTGTCGGCGGCCAAGGCCGCCCCCGGCGTGGTGCTGGTGCTGACCGGGGCGGATGCCGATGCCGATGGGATCGGCCTGTTCCCGGTACAAATAGATATTCCCGGCAAGGGCGGCACCAAGCTCTACTGCCCGCCGCGCAAGATATTGCAGACCGACTTCGTGCGTTTCGTTGGCGACCCCGTGGCGCTGGTTGTCGCGGAAACCCGCGCGGAGGCGCAGGACGCCGCCGAGCTGATCGAGGTGGACTACGACGAACTCCCGAGCGTGACCGACACCGCCGCCGCCGCCGAACCCGGCGCTCCGGTGATCTGGACCGAGCATGGCAGCAACATCAGCGTGCATTGGGACAGCGGGCGGGAAGAACGGGCCGATGCCGCCTTCGTGGCCGCGCCGCACGTGGTCAGCGTGGAGCTGGTGAACAACCGCCTGGTCGGCAACCCGATGGAGCCGCGGGTGGCGCTGGGCGAGTATGACGCGGCGACTGAGAGCTACACGCTGCACAGCCCAACCCAGGGCGTGATGCGCGTGCAGGACAGCCTGGCCAAGCTGATCCTGAAGGTGCCGAAGGACAAGCTGCGCGTCGTCAGCCTGGATGTCGGCGGCGGCTTCGGCCTGCGCGGCAAGACGTTTTGCGAGTCCGGCATGGTGCTGTGGGCAGCGAAGCGCGCGGGGCGGCCGGTGAAGTGGCTGGCAGGCCGCAGCGAGACCTTTGTCAGTGACCCGCATGGGCGGGACCACGTGACCAAGGCGGAAATGGCGCTGGATGCTGCCGGACGGACGCTCGGGGTGCGCATCCGTACCGTGGCCAATATGGGCGCGTATCTGCAGGATTTCGGGCCGCGCATCGCCACCGCTGCCGGCGCGCGCATCAACGGCACGGTCTATGACATCCAGGCGCTGAACGTGCAGGTGAAGTGCGTCTTCACCAATACCTGCCCGACCGATGCCTACAGGGGCGCCGGCCGGCCGGAGACCGCCTATGTGCTGGAGCGCCTGTACGACCAGGCCGCGCTGAAGCTGGGCATGGGGCGCGAAGCGATCCGCGCGCTTAACCACATCCGCCCGGACCAGCTGCCCTATACCAACGTCGCGAACAACCCGATCGACAGCGGCAACTTCACGGAAACCCAGGACATGGCGCTGAAGCTGGCGGACTGGGGCGGCTTCCCCGCCCGGCGCGCGGCGGCGCGGGCCTCGGGCAAGCTGCGCGGGATCGGGCTGGGCTATTTCATCGAGGCATCCGGCGGCCAGCCGAACGAATGGGCCAAGGTGAAGATGGAGGCCGATGGCACGGCGGTGGTGACGGTGGGCACCTTCAGCCACGGCCAGGGGCACGAAACCGCCTTCGCCCAGATCGTGCATGAGAAGCTGGGCATTCCGTTCGAGAAGGTCCGCCTGGTGCAGGGCGACACCGATGTGGTGGAGCGCGGCAACGGCACCGGCGGCTCGCGCTCCAGCCAGATGGGCGGCGTTGCGGTGCTGCGGACCTCCGGCCTGGTGCTGGAGAAGGCCAAGCGGCTGGCGGCGCATCTGATGGAAGCGGCGCCGGCGGATGTGGAGCTGGAAGGCGGCCAGTTCCGCGTCGCCGGCACCGACCTGATGCGGGAATGGACGGATGTGATCGCGCTGGCCAACGACCCCGCGCGGCTGCCGGAGGGTGAGACGCCGGGGCTGAATGAGAACCTGGTCTATACCCGCAACATGGAATGCAACTTCCCCAACGGCGCGCATGTGGCGGAAGTGGAGATCGACCCCGATACCGGCCAGGTGCAGATCGTGCGCTACGCCGCGGTGGATGATGTGGGCAACGTGATCAACCCGATGCTGGTGCACGGCCAGAGCCATGGCGGCATCATGTCCGGCATCGGCCAGGCGCTGCTGGAGCATGCGGTGTACGACAAGGAAAGCGGGCAGTTCCTGACCGCGACCTTCCAGGACTACTGCATGCCGCGCGCGTCGGACGCGCCGCATTTCGACCTGGAGTTCAACATCGTGCCCTGCCCGAACAACGATTTGGGCGTGAAGGGCGCCGGCGAAGGTGGCAGCTGCGGCGCGCCGCCGGCCATCGTCTCGGCGGTGTGCGACGCGCTGGGTGTGGCGCATATCGACATGCCCGTGACGCCGGAGAAGGTGTGGCGGGTGCTGGCCGGAAAGGTGGCGGCGTAATGCAGGACTTCATCCCCGCCGCCTTCATCCGTGGCGGCTCCTCCAAGGGCGTGTTCTTCCATGCGAAGGACCTGCCGACCGACCGCGCCGCGATCGACCCGATCCTGCTCTCGGTACTCGGCTCGCCGGACCCCTATCAGCGCCAACTGAACGGCATGGGCGGCGGGATTTCCTCGCTCTCCAAGGGGGTCATCATCGGCCCGCCGACGCATCCGGATGCGGATGTGGACTACACCTTCGCGCAGGTTTCCGTAGACAAGCCGGTGGTGGACTGGAAGGGCAATTGCGGCAACCTCAGCAGCGCCGTCGGTCCCTTCGCGGTGGATGAGGGGCTGGTGCGCGTGGCGGATGGCGAGGCGCTGGTCCGCATCCACCAGGTGAACACGAAGAAGATCATCCACGCCCGCTTCCCGGTGGTGAACGGCAAGGCGGAGGTGCGCGGCGACTTCGCCATCGCCGGCGTGGCCGGCACCGGCGCGCGGATCAGGCTGGACTTCCTGACGCCGGGCGGCACGCAGACGCCGCACTTGCTGCCCAGCGGCAACCCGTTGGATGTACTGCACGTGGACGGCATGGCGGTGGAGGCATCACTGGTGGATGCGGCCAATCCGGCGGTCTTCATCCACGCGCATGCGGTGGGGCTGACCGGCGGCGAGTTGCCCGACGAGATCGAAGCCCGCGCCGATGTGATGGCTCTGCTGGACACGCTGCGTCGCGCCGCCGGCGTGGCCATGGGCCTGGCGCCGACGCCGGAGGCCGTTGGCCTGGCCAGCCCGCGCATCGCGCTGGTGGCGGCACCGATGGCCGCGCGCACGCTGGACGGCCAGGTGCTGGACCCCGGCGGGCACGACATCCAGGTGCGGATGCTGTCGATGGAGCGGGCGCATCGCGCGGTGCCGATGACTGGCGCCATGGGCCTGGCGGTGGCCTGCCGGGTGGAGGGCAGCATCCCGCACGCTGTGGCCACGCGCGGGGCCAGGCCGGAGGAAATCCGCGTGGCGCATGCTTCCGGCGTTGTCTCGGTAGGGGCCGAAGTCAGGCAGACCAACACGGGTTGGTTCGCCGAAAGCGCGGTGGTGTTCCGCACCCAGCGCCGGCTGATGCAGGGCGCCGTGGCTATAGCAGGTTAGTCAGCAGCGTCAGGCCGGAGACGGTCAGCAGGCCCAGCACCAAGCGGCGGAATTGCGCGTCGCTGACATGGCTGTACAGCCGGGCGCCCAGCAACGCCGGCAGCAGCATGGCCGGCACCACCACCAGGAACAGCCGCCCGGCTTCCGCCGTGACGGCACCGGTGATCAGGTAGCCGGCGAAGGTGGTGGCGTGCATCACCAGGTTGAACACCTGGAAGACGCCGCGGGCCTGGTGCCGGTCCCAGCCGCGCAGGGTGCACCACAGCGTCGGCACCGGGCCGGTCAGGCCACCGATGCCGCCCATGACGCCGCCGATGCCGCCGGCCAGCGCATCTGCCATGCGGCCCCCGAAGCTGATCTGCGGCAGCTTGTTGGCAAAGAGCATCAGCGGGCACCACACCACCAGCAGCACGCCCAGCCCGCCCTTGAACAGCCGGGCATCCAGCATGGGCAGCAGCCAGATGCCCAGCGGTACGCCCAGCAAGCCGCCGACGACGAAGGGCAATGCGAAAGGCAGGCTGTTCAGCCGCAGTTGCGGGATGGCCATGGCCTGCCCGACCAGGGAGCCGAACACCACCAGCGGCCCGGCCAGCGCCGGGTCCAGCGCCCAGGCCCAGACCGCCCAGGCCACCAGGCCGAAGGCGAAGCCCGACAGCCCCTGCACGAAGCCCGCCAGCGCCGCGCCCAACGCCACAATCGCAATGACCATGCGCGGATTTGACGCCACCCGCCGCCGCGATACAAGCGAGGCCAAGCATGGAGGATACACCTTGAGCACGCAGCACTTCCGCGTCGGCTATCTCGGCTGGGTGCCGCACCCCGCCTTCCTGGAAACCGCCGCGGGGATTCCGGAGCTGGACGTGCTCCGCATTCCGCTGGACCTGCCGATGGATGAGGTGATTGCGCAGCTGGCGGGGTGCCACGGGTATTATGCGCAGGCGTCGCGCCAGGAACTGGCCCTGCCCTACCATGTGCATGCGGAGCTGCTGAGCAAGCTGCCTGACCTGCTGATGGTGGGCAGCTACGGCGCCGGCTACGACACCTGCGACCCCGAGGCCTGCACCGCCGCCGATGTGCTGCTGATCAACCAGGCCGGCGGCAATGCGGAAGGCGTGGCGGAGCACGCCGTGGGCATGATGCTGGCGCTGCTGAAGCGCATGCCGGAAGCCCAGGCCGCCATGCGCGCCGGCCGCGCCCAGGACCGCGCGGCGCTGATGGGCCGCGACCTGCGCGGCAAGACGGTGGGGCTGGTCGGCATTGGCCATGTCGGCACGCGCACGGCCGAAATTTTGAACCTGGCCTTCCAGTGCCGGGTGCTGGCCTATGACCCCTACCTGGACGCGGCCACGGTGGCCGCGCGCGGCGCCGAGAAGGTGGAGATGGCGACGCTGCTGGCCGAGAGCGACGTCATCAGCATCCATTCCCCGCTGACCGGCGAGACCCGCAGCCTGATGAACGGCGACAGCTTTGCGAAGATGAAGCCGGGCGCGATCTTCGTGACCACGGCGCGTGGCTTCATTCATGAGGAACCGGCGCTGCATCAGGCGCTGGTCAGCGGGCACCTGGCCGGTGCCGGGCTGGATGTGTGGGCGGACGAACCGCCGGAGCCGAGCCACCCGCTGCTGCAACTGGACAACGTGCTGATGAGCCAGCACACCGCCGGCGTGACGCATGAGAGCCGCGGCAACATCAGCCGCATCGCCGCGCTGGCTTTTGGGGATGTGGCGCGCGGGCGGATGCCGCCGCGCATCATCAACCCCGCTGCGGTGCCGGCCTTCCGGGCGCGGTATGAAGCCGCGTTTGGGCGGGGGTTAGAAGCGTAGTCCTTCCCAGGCCCAGGGGCGCGCGGCCTGGTCGCGCGCCTGCCATGAGAGAATTTCGGCGCGGCGCTTCATGGTCAGGGCGATTTCGTCCAGCCCTTCCAGCAGCGCGCTTCGCTTGCGCTGGTCCACGCTGAAGGGGATTTCCTCGCCATTCGGCGTGATCACCACTTGCCGTTCCAGGTCCACGCTGGTGTAGGCGTTGCTGGGGGAAGCTGCGGTCTGCTCGGCGATGCGCTGCACATCGGCGGCGGCGAGGCGCACCGGCAGCATGCCGTTCTGGAAGCAGTTGTTGTAGAAGATGTCGCCGAAGCTGGGGGCGATGAAGCAGCGCAGGCCCAGGTCGCGCAGCGCCCACACCGCGCCTTCGCGGGAGGAGCCGCAGCCGAAATTCTCGCCGGCCAACAGGATGGGCGAGGCGCGGTAGGGCGCCTGGTTCAGCGGGAAGTCGGGGTTGTCGCTGCCATCGGCGTTGAAGCGGAAGCGCTCGAAGGCGTAGCGGCCCAGGCCGTCGCGCCCGGCACCGATCAGGCGTTGGGCCGGGATGATCATGTCGGTGTCGACGTTGGCGCGCAGCAGCGGTGCGGCGGGGCCGGTGATGGTGGTGAAGGCGTCCATCTCAGAAGCTCCTGACGTCAACGATGGCGCCGGCCAGCGCGGCGGCGGCGGCCATGGCGGGGCTGGCCAGGTGGGTGCGCGCGCCGGTGCCCTGGCGGCCCACGAAGTTGCGGTTGCTGGTGGAAACGCTGCGCTTGCCGGCGGGCACGCTCTCTCCATTGACGCAGACGCAGAGCGCGCAGCCGGGTTCGCGCCATTGGAAGCCGGCTTCGAGGAACTGGGTGTGCAGCCCTTCGGCCTCGGCCTCGCGCTTCACCGTCTCGCTGCCCGGCACCACCCAGGCGGTGACGTGCGGTGCGACGCGCCGCCCCTTCAGTACGGCGGCGGCGTCGCGCAGGTCCGAGAGGCGGGAGTTTGTGCAACTGCCGATGAAGACCCAATCCACCGGCGTGCCCGCCAGGGGCTGGCCAGGTTGCAGGCCGATATAGTCCAGCGCGGCCTGGTCGGCGGGGCCGCTGGGCTGCGGCACGTGGGCGGTGACGGGGGCCACCTGTTCCGGGCTGGTGCCCCAGGTGATCTGCGGGGCGATCTGCGACGCATCGATGGTGACTTCGCGGTCGAATACCGCGCCGTCGTCGCTGCGGAGTTCCCGCCAGGCGGCGACGGCGGCGTCCCACCCGGCACCGGTGGGCGCAAAGCGGCGGCCCTTGAGGTAGGCGAAGGTGGTGTCGTCCGGCGCCACGAAACCCATCTTGGCGCCCATCTCGATGCTGAGGTTGCACAGCGTCAGCCGTGCTTCCAGCGGTAGCGCGCGCACGGCATCCCCGGCGTATTCCACCGCGAAGCCGGTGCCGCCGGCAGTGCCCAATTGGCCGATGCCGGCCAGGATCATATCCTTCGCCGTCACGCCAGCCGGCAGCGTGCCGGTGAAGGTGAGCCGCATTGTGCGCGGCTTGCGCTGCATCAGCGTCTGCGTGGCCAGCACATGCGTCAGTTCCGACGCGCCGATGCCGAAGGCCAGCGCGCCCACCCCGCCATTGGTGCAGGTGTGGCTGTCGCCGCAGACCAGCGTGGTGCCTGGCAGCACGATGGCAAGTTCGGGCGCCATCACATGCACGATGCCATGGCCGGGCTGGCCGAGGTCGAACAGGCGGATGCCGGTTTCCTTCACCCGTTGGCGCAGCTTGGCAATGGGGCTGGCGCCGCCGGCGAAGGTGGCGCTGGTGCGCCCGGGGGCCGAGGAGACGGCGTGGTCCGGCGTGGCGAAAACCAGGTCGGGCCGGGCCAGGTCGTAGCCGCGCTCCCCCACCTCGGTCAGCGCGCGGGCGCCGGACATGTCGTGCAGCAGCACGCGGTCGATATGCAGCAGCGCCCAGTCGTCGCCGAGGTCCGCCACCACATGCGGCGCCCATAGCTTGTCGAACAGGGTTTGCGGCATTGGCGTGTCTCCCTGGCGCCTGGTCGTCGCCGGTGGAAGCACCGGCGGCGTGACTCAGCCGCCCCAGCGCCGCATCTTGCGCCGGGCCGGCGCTGCCGCCAAGCTTACGGCAGCGGATGGAGACGTGGCGATGGTCGATCTGGTGGTGCGTGGCGATTGCGTGGTGACGCCGCATGCGGTGGGGCCGGCCGATGTGGCGATGGCCGGCGGCCGGATCGTCGCCGTTGCCGCCCATGGCACCTTCCCGGTGCCCGAGGGCGTGCGCGTGGTGGACGCCACCGGCAAGGTGGTGATGCCCGGCGGCATCGACCCGCACACCCATTGCCTGTGGCCGAATTTCGGGCCGGGCGGGAAGATCGACTTCACCAAGGGGCCGAGCGTGGTCGGCAAGGCGGCGCTGCATGGCGGCACCACCACCATTGTGGACTTCACCCGCGTGATGGCGGGCGAGACGGTGCAGGGCGCCATCGACAAGCGCATGGCGCATTGGAACGAGGATGGCAGCCCCTGCGACTGGGCCTTCCACACCATGGTCGAAGGCGACCTGGACCCGAGCATTCCGGCTCAGCTCGGCGAGGCCATTGAAGCGGGGTTCGCAACCGTAAAAATCTTCACCACCGACATCACGCCCAGCCGCAAGGGCCGCATGGTGGATTTCGGTGACATCTGGGAAGTCTTCCAGGTGCTGGCGAAGAAAGGCGGCCTCGGGGTGATCCACTCCGAGGACAACGACATCGTCATGCACATGTACGCCAAGCTGATCCGCGAGAATCGCGTGGCGTTCGAGAACATGGCGGAGGTGCACAACACGCTCAGCGAGGACATCAGTTTTCGCCGCGTGATGCGCCTGGCGGAGCATGTGCCAGGCACCGCGCTGTACATGATGCATGTGAGCGCCGGCAACGGCGTGCGCGCCATCCGCGATGCGCGGGCCAAAGGGCTGCCGATCTACGGCGAGAGCCTGCACCAGTACATGCTGTACACGCAGGACGACTACAAGAAGCCGAACGGCCAGATCTACCACACCTACCCCAGCCTGAAGTCGCAGGCCGACCAGGATGAGCTGTGGGCCGGCACGCTGGATGGCAGCATCAACTGCGTCGCCACCGATGAGCTGTGCTGCAACCTCAGCGTGAAGACGCAGGGCGTGCGGATCGACGACGTGACCGGCGGCAACAGCGGCGTGGAGCCGCGCGTGGCGGTGATGTATTCCGAGATGGTGGGCAAGCGCGGCTATACGCTGCGGCGCTTCGTGGACCTGGTTTCCACCAACGCCGCCAAGCTGATGGGGATGTACCCGAAGAAGGGCGCCATTGCCGCCGGCAGCGACGCCGATATCGTCATTCTGGACCCCGGCCTGAAGCGCACGGTGCGGGCCGAGCAGCTGCACGAAAGCGACTACACTCCCTGGGAAGGCCGCCAGGTGGATGCCTGGCCGAGCATGACCATCCTGCGCGGCAAGATCGTGGTGGAAGACGAGCGCTGGCTGGGCGATGAGCGCGGCGGCCAGTACCAGAGCCGCAAGATCGCCGACGAAATCCGCGCCGGCGCGATGCTGGATTGACCCCGCCGGAACTGCGCGCCCTGCTGGCCGACAGCGTGGCGCTTTGGGGCGCCACGGCGCGCGTGACGCTGGACGGAGACGCGGTGCGCGTGGGCGAGATGCGCGTGACCGCCGCCGCGCCGGATGACCTGCCGATCCGCTGGTGGCTGGAGCGGCCGGGGCAGAAGCGGCCCTGCACCTCCGTGCTCGGCCTGTTGCGCAGCCTGCGCAACGGGATGGGCGGCGGCGAGGCGCGGAAGCTTCGTGTCGTATGATCCCCGTTGTCGTCCTCACCGGCTTTCTCGGCGCCGGCAAGACCACGTTGCTGAAGCGGTTGCTGCGCGACCCCGGCTATGCCGACAGCGCCGTCATCATCAACGAATACGGTGAGGTGCCGCTGGACCACGACCTGTTGGCCAGCAGCGAGGAGACCTTCGTCAGCACTTCTACGGGTTGCCTGTGCTGCGTGGTGCGCAGCGACCTGGCGGCGACGCTGATGGACCTGCATCGGCGGCGCGGGCTGGGCGAGGTGCCGGCCTATCGGCGCGTGCTGATCGAGACCAGCGGGTTGGCCGACCCGGCGCCCATTCTGCACGCGCTGATGACGGAGCAGCCGGTGCTGGAGACGCATCGGCTGGAAGCGGTGGCGACGCTGGTGGATGCGCTGCACGGCGCCGGTGCCTTGGCGCGCCACCCGGAAGCGCAGCGCCAGGTGCGGCTGGCGGATCGCATTTTGCTGACCAAGCCGGACCTGGCGGACACCACCGCGTTGCGCGCGCAGTTGGCGGCGCTGAACCCGGCGGCCGAGCCGCGCGACGTACTGCATGGCGCGGTGCCGGCGGATTGGCTGCTGGCCCCGGCGCCGCGCACCGATGAATGGCTGGACGCGACGGCGCGGCACAGCGCCGACCTAGGCAGCGTCATCATCCAGCGAGAGGCGCCGATTCCCGCCATGGCGCTGACGCTGTGGCTGCAAGGGCTGGCGGAGCATCTGGGCGAGCGGTTGCTGCGGCTGAAAGGCCTGGTCTGCATTGCCGAGGCGCCGGAAGCGCCGGCGGTGCTGCACGGCATCGGCCATGTGATGCACGCGCCGACCTGGCTGGAGGCGTGGCCCAGTACCGACCATCGCAGCCGCATCGTGCTGATCGGCCAGGGTATTCCGCCCTGGTGGCCGCTGCGGCTGCTGGAAGCGATCGAGGGCGAGGTGCTGGACGCCAGCGCCTCATCCGCGGAGGCGATGACGCCGAAGCGGTGAATCAGTCGCTCAAGCAGCGGCTGGGGCGTGACCCATCATGTTGGATCGCGCCCCAGCGCCTCGGCGACGATGGCGTTGTCCACCGTGGCTGAGAAGCCGGGCTTTCGCGTGATGGCGCCGGCGGTGAACATGGCGTGCTCCAGCCGCAGGAAGGCTTCCTCGGGGTAGAAGGGGTCGGGCGTCCACATGCCCTGCGCCTTGTAACGCGCCAGCGCCGCCTTCAGCAGCGGCAGCGGCAGGTCGGGGAAGTAGGGCGCCACGCACTCGGCCAGCGCGTCCGAAGGATTGGCAGCCACCCACGCCAGCGTCTTCGCCAGCCCGCGCAGCATGGCCTTGAACTCGGCGCGCTTGGACTGAAGGTTCTGCACGGTGGTGTAGTAGGTGGTGTAGGCGGTCGGGCCGCGGCTGGCCGCCACATGCCACACATGGGCGCGGCCGGCCATCTCCAGCTGGCTCGCCAGCGGCTCGAACACCTGGGCCACGTCCAGCTTGCCCTCGGCCACGGCCTCGGCGTTCTCGGCCATGCTGCGGTCGGTGATGCGCTTCACGCTCGTCGGGTCCAGGCCGCCCTGGCGCACATCCTCCTGCAGGGTCCACCAGGGCGTCGGCACTTCGCTGACGGTGCCGAGCGTCATGCCCGCCAGGTCGCGCAGGCGGAAGCCGGGGTTGGGCTGGCGCCCCACCAGGAAGAAGGGGTCGCCCATCACCACGCTGCCGAAGTTGCGCAGCGGCGAGGCGTGGTCGGCCTCATGCGCCAGCAGAATCCGCATCGGCCCGCCCCAGGCCAGGTCGGCCTGGCCGGAGAGCACCACGTCCTTGGCGTTGCCGGGGATGAAGCCGCCCAGCAACTGCACCTTCACGCCCTCGGCCGCGTAGGCGCCGCGGGCCAGGGCGGCGTAGAACGGGGCGTAGAAGACGGCGCGGAAGGGTTCCTGCAGTCGGATCGGGGTCATGGCGCCTTCCTTGCATGGTTTCGCCACGTGGTGGCGCATTGTCGCGCGCGCAGCGTGGCGTATTCTGCGCCGCGCGCCAACCTGCCGGGGACCCTGATGCTCACTCGTCGACTGCTGCTTGCGGCGCCGCTGCTGGCGACACCTGCCCTGGCGCAGGAGAGGTTTCCGTCGCGGCCGCTGCGCATGATCATCCCGGTGGGCGTCGCCGGCGTCACCGACGTGGTCGGCCGCATCATCGCCGAGAGCATGAGCCGCACGCTGGGCCAGCCGGTGGTGGTGGAGAACATCCCCGGCGCCGGCAGCTCGGTCGGGGCGGCCGCCTTCATGCGCGGGCCGTCGGATGGCCATACCTTCTTCATCGGCACCAACAACCACGCCGTGATGAAGGCGCTGCACAAGGATTTTCAGTACGACGTCATCAACGACTTCATCCCGCTGACGCTGGTCAGCCGGCAGCCCTACATGCTGGCGGTGCACCCCAGCGTGCCCGCAACCAACGTGCCGGAGTTGCTGGCCTGGCTGCGCCGGCAGGGCGACGTGGCCAATTACGGCGCGACGGCACCGGGCGCGACCAACCACATGGCCGGGGAGCTGTTCAAGCAGCTGATGAGCGGCGAGTTCACCGTGGTGCCCTACCGCACGGCGGCGAATGCGGTGCAGGACCTGGTGGCCGGGCGGATGAACTTCACCATCGACAGCATCACCATGCTGCGGCCGCTGATGCAGGATGGCCGGGTGCGCGGCCTGGCGGCCAGCGGGGCGGACCGCTCGGCGCTGCTGCCGGGGCTGCCGACCATCGCCGAAGGTGGCGTGGCCGGCTACGACCTGACGGCGTGGCAGGTGCTGTTCGGCAAGCCCGGCATGCCGCCGGCGACCCTGGCGGCGCTGGAGGATGCCGGGCGGAAGGCGGTGGCCGACCCCGCGGTGCAGCAGCGCCTGCTGGCCGCGGGCTGCGAGACCTGGCCGGATTCCTCGCCGGCCGCGGCGCGGGCGCTGATCAAGGCCGAGGTCGAGCGCTGGGGGCCGATCGTCGCCCGGATGGGGCTGGCCAACTGACGGGGATGCGGGCAATTGGGCGGCAAGGGAGCCGCCAATGACCGCAGAGCTGTTTTCGCTGGCAGGGTCCAGCGCCTTCATCACCGGGGCCTCCGGCGAACTGGGCGGGCATTTCGCCCGGGTGCTGCACCAGGCGGGTGCCCGCGTGGTGCTGGCGGCGCGCCGGGTGGAAGCCTGCGCCGCGCTGGCGGCCGAACTCGGCGAGCGCGCCAGCGCCGTGGCGCTGGATGTCGGCGACGAAGCCGCCATCAAGGCCGCCTTCGACGCCGCCGGGGTGTGCGACATCATCGTCAACAACGCCGGCACTGCCGTCAGCAAGCCCATCCTGCAACAGACCGCGGCCGACTGGGACGGCGTAATGGACGTGAACCTGCGCGGTTGCTTCCTGGTCGCGAACGAAGGCGCGCGGCGCCTGGCGGAAGCGAAGCAGGGCGGCAGCATCATCAACATCGCCAGCATCGGCGGCCTGCGGATATTGCAGGGCGTGGCCGGTTATACCGCCAGCAAGGCCGGGCTGGTGCAGCTGACCAAGCAGATGGCGGTGGAACTGGCGCGCTACAACATCCGCGTCAACGCGCTGTGCCCCGGCTATGTCGCCACGCCGATCAACGCCGAGTTCTTCGCCTCCGATGCCGGCCGCGCCGTGGTCAAGCGCGTGCCGCAGCGCCGGCTGGGCACGCCCCAGGACCTCACCGGCCCGCTGCTGCTGCTGGCCAGCGGTGCCGGCGCGCACATGACCGGCACGACGCTGGTGGTGGATGGCGGGCATTCCGTCAGCCCGCTGTAGCGTTAAACCAACAAGCAACAGGAACGCCCGCCATGGACTTCGCGCTCTCGCCCGAGATCGACGCCACCCGCCAGCGCATCCGCGCCTTCGTGGAGGACCGGATCATCCCGCTGGAGAGCGACCCGGCGACCTATGACGAGCACGAGAACATCGCCAAGCCGCTGCTGGACAAGCTGCGCGCCGAGGCCAAGGCCGAGGGGCTGTGGGCGCTGGGCATGCCGAAGGAGCGTGGCGGCCAGGGCTTCAACATGGTCGGTCTGGCCGCCTGCTATGAGGAAATGAACCGCAGCATCTTCGGCCCCTGCGTGTTCCACGGCGCAGCGCCGGAGGACGGCAACATGCGCGTGCTGAACCAGGTGGGCACCGAGGCGCAGAAGGAAAAATGGCTGCAACCGATCATCGACGGCAAGGTCGGCAGCAGCTTCGTCATGACCGAACCGGATGGCTGCGGCAGCGACCCGTCGCTGACCTATACCCGCGCCGACCGGAAGGGGAATGACCGCTGGGTGATCACCGGGCGCAAGTGGTTCATCACCGGGGCCGAGGCCGCGACGCACTTCATCCTGATGGCGCGTACCAGCGACGACAATCGCCGCGGCCTGTCGGCCTTCATGTTCCACAAGGACCAGCCTGGTTGGCGCATCGTGCGGCGCATCCCGATCATGGGGCCGGAGGAGCATGGCGGCCATTGCGAGCTGGAATTCGACGGGTTGGAAATTCCGGACGAGGACATGCTGATGGGCGTGGGCGACGGGCTGCGGCTGACGCAGATCCGGCTTGGCCCGGCTCGGCTGACGCATTGCATGCGCTGGACCGGCATGGGCCGCCGCGCGCTTGAGATCGCCATGGAATACATCGTGAGGCGCGACAGCTTCGGCGGCAAGCTGATCGACAAGGAGAGCATCCAGCAGATGATCGGCTCCGCCGCGATGGAATTGGACATCGCCCGCCTGGTGACGATGCGCGCCGCCTGGGCGCTGGACCAGGGCAGCCAGGCGCGGAAGGAGGTCTCCACCGCTAAGGTCGTGGCCGCTGATGCGCTGCACAAGGCGGTGGATACCTCGCTCCAGCTGCTCGGTGCGCGGGGCTACAGCAAGGACACGGTGGTGGAGTGGATGTACCGCTACGCCCGCCAGGCCCGCCTGGTGGATGGCGCCAGCGAGGTGCATCGGATGGTGCTGGCCAACCGGCTGCGGAAGGAAGGCAAGGACTTCTTCCAGTGGGGTGCCGTCAACGGGTAACGCGATTTCCAGCGGGCGTTCGGCGGCGGATATGCGCTAGCCTTCCGGCAAAACCGGAGGGATCGCCATGTTCGCTCGCCGTACGCTGCTGGCCGCCACACTCGCCTCGCCTGCTCTCGCGCAGGGCGCCTGGCGGCCGGACAAGCCCATCCGCGTCATCGTCCCCTACACGCCCGGCGCCATCAACGACATCCTCGCCCGGCTGGTGGGCGAGCGGATGCAGGACGTATTCGGCCAGCCCGGCCTGGTGGAGAACCGGCCGGGCGCCAGCGGCTCGCTCGGCATTGCCGCTGCGGCCCAGGCGGCACCGGATGGCCACACCATCGCGGTGTGCAACGCCGCCAACCTGTGCATGAACCCCTTCCTGTTCGCCAATACCGGCTATGACCCCAAGCGCGACCTGGCCCCGCTGACGGTCAGCGTGCGGCTGATGAATGCGCTGGGCGTGCGCGGCGACGGCCCGATCCGTGACCTGCGCGACCTGATCGCCCGCGCCAAGGCGGCGCCGGGGCAGCTCAGCTATGCCAGTTCCGGCGCGGGGTCCTCGCCGCATCTGGCGGCGGAGCTGTTCAAGCACCAGGTCGGGCTGGACGTGGTGCATGTGCCCTATCGCGGCTCCTCGCCTGGCATGATCGACCTGATCGGCGGCCGGGTGGACTTCACCATCGACAACCTGCCCAACGTGCTGGCGCAGGTGGAGGCCGGCAAGGTGCGCGCCCTGGCCGTTACGGGCACCGAGCGCGACCCGACCCTGCCCCAGGTGCCAACCTTCCAGGAAGCCGGGGTGCCGGGCTACGAGATGTATGTCTGGTTCGGCTTCGTCGGTCCCGCCGCGCTGCCGCCGCGCATCCGGGAGGCACTGGGCACCGGCATCACCCGCATCGTCGAGGGCGAGGAAACCCGCGAGAAGCTGAGCCGCGCCGGCGCCACGCTGTGGCCGCAGGACGGCGCCGGCTTCGCCCGGCTGATCGACGCCGAGTTGACCAAGTGGGGCGGGGTGATCCGCTCGGCCGGGCTGAAGCTGGAATAGGCCGGGGCTGATTGCGCCCGGCCGCGATCTGGGGCTGAATCGCCGGCGACCCGCTGAGAGGCCGCCCGCATGACCGCCACGCTGTTCCGCAACTTCCGCCTGTTCGACGGCACCGCTACCCTGGCCGAGGGGATGAGCCTGCTGGTCGAGGATGGCCGGATCAAGGAAGTCGGCGCCGGGGTTTCCAGCGCCAGCGCCCGCGTGGTGGAGTGCGGCGGCCGCACGCTGATGCCGGGGCTGATCGACGCCCATGTCCACGTCTATGCCGCCGATGCCGATCTTGGCCGGCTGGACCGCATGCCGCGCAGCCTGCAGGCGGTGCACGCGGCGCGCGACCTTGAAGACAGCCTGAAGCGCGGATTCACCACCGTGCGGGACGCCGCCGGCGCCGACTGGGGGCTGGCGACGGCGTTGGATACCGGGCTGATCAAGGGGCCGCGGCTGTTCTTCCCGGGCCAGGCGCTCTCCCCCACCGGCGGGCATGGCGACATGCGGCCCAATACCGCGCTGGATAATCTGTGCGGCTGTGGCGGCAACGCCGCCACCATCGGCATTGTCGCGGATGGCGTGGACGAGGTACGGCGCGCGGTGCGCGGCAACCTGAAGAAGGGCGCGCACCACATCAAGATCATGGCCTCCGGCGGCGTCGCCTCCCCGAGTGACCCGATCTACGCGCTGCAATACTCGGACGAGGAGATCGCCTGCGCCGTCTGGGAAGCCCGCGCCTGGAAGCGCTACGTGCTGGCACATGCCTATACGCCGGAAGCCATTTTCCGCGCCGTGCGCCTGGGCGTCCGCAGCGTGGAGCATTGCAACCTGATCGACGCGCCGACCGCCCGCTTCATGGCCGCGCAGGGCGCCTTCGCCGTGCCGACGCTGGTGACCTACCAGGCGCTGGAGGATGAAGGCGCCGCGCTGGGCCTGCCGCCCGAGAGCATGGCCAAGCTGTCCAGCGTCAAGGGCGCCGGGCTTGGCAGCCTGGAGATCCTGTACCAGGCCGGCGTGCCGATGGGCTTCGGCACCGATTTGCTGGCCGGCATGCGCCGCCGCCAGTCAGAGGAGTTCGTGATCCGGCGCGAGGTGCTGCCGGCGCTGGAAGTGCTGCGCCAGGCGACACTGACCAACGCCCAGCTGCTGCAACAGGAAGGCCAGCTGGGCGTCATCGCCGCCGGCGCGCTTGCCGACATCATACTTGTTGATGGCGACCCGCTGACGGACATCTCCGTGCTCGTCGGCCAGGGCGAGCGCATTCCCTTCGTCATGAAGGGCGGCGAGGCAATGGTGAACCGGCTGTGAGCCGCCCGCCCGGTTGCCACCGCGTCGCCCTGGTATTGCAGGGCGGTGGGGCGCTGGGCGCCTACCAGGCCGGCGTCTATCAGGCGCTGGAGGAGAACGGCATCGCGCCGGACTTCGTCGCCGGGGTCTCGATCGGCGCCATCAACGCCGCGATCATCGCCGGCAACCCACCGGCCCGCCGATTGGAACGGCTGCGCGCCTTTTGGGAGCGCATCACCGACCGCACGACCTTCCTGCTGCCGGAGGGCGACAGCTTCCGCAGCGCGGCCGGCATGTGGAGCACCCTGAGCACCATCTGGCAGGGCCAGACCGGCTTCTTCACACCGCATGCGCTGAGCACCTGGCTGGCGCCGCGCGGCAGCGCCGCCGCCACCAGCTTCTATGATACCGAGCCGCTGCGCCGCACCCTGGCGGAACTGGTGGACTTCGAGCTGTTGCGGACCGGCCCGGTGCGACTGGCAGTTGGGGCGGTGCAGGTGGATAGCGGCAACCTGACCTTCTTCGACACCGCCACGCAGGAGCTCGGCCCGCAGCACATCATGGCCAGCGGCGCGCTGCCGCCGGCGCTGCCGATGGTGCAGGTGGGCACCGACTGGTTCTGGGATGGCGGCATCGTCAGCAACACGCCGCTGCAATACCTGCTGGAGACCTGCATGCAGGGCGACAGCCTGGTGTTCCAGGTGGACCTGTTCCCCGCCCGCGGCCCGCTGCCCCGCGACATGGCGGAGGTACTGGGCCGGCAAAAGGACATCCAGTATTCCTCCCGCACCCGCTACACGACGGACCTGTACAAGCAGGTCTTCGGCCTGAAGCAGCAATTGTTCGAGGCGCTTGCGGCCTTGCCCGACGAGAGCCTGACCGACGCCCAGCGTGCGCAGCGCGACACCTTGCGGCAGCTACCGGAATACCTGGTGTTCCAGCTGATCTACCAGCAGAAATCCTGGGAGGGGCAGGCCAAGGACTATGAGTTCAGCGCCGCCACCATGCAGGACCACTGGCGCAGCGGCCATGAGGACACGCTGCGCACGCTGGGCCGCCGGGACTGGATGGCGATGCCGCCGCGGGGCACCGGCATCACCACGCATGACGTCCACCGGGAGGATTAGCAGGCTGATCGGCTTAGGCGGAAGCGCCGTAAGCCATGCATCAGTCTCTCATATAACAAGGCCAGGAGCGTGAGCGCTTCAGTCAGGAGCGATCACACTTCAGCGCCGCACCAGCGGGCAATTGCCCTCGGCCAGCGGGCGGAAGGCTTCCTCCATCGGCACGGTGCCGACCAGTTTCATGTAGTCCCAGGGGCCGCGGCTTTCGGCCGGGCGCTTCACCTCGAACAGATAGGTCGGGTGGATCTTGCGGCCATCCTCGCGGATGCGGCCCTGGCCCAGCGCGTCGTCATCGGTTGGCATGGCCTTCATGCGGTTCACCACCTCCAGCCCGCTGGCCTTGGTGCGGGCGGCGCCCAGTTCCAGCGCCACCTTCAGGTAGTGCGTGACAGCGGAATAGGTGCCGGCATGCTCGCCATTCGGCCAGTTGGTCGGCGCCTTCGGCCGCACCCGGTCGGTGAAGGCGCGGGTGCGGGCGTTCAGGTCCCAATAGAACACTTCCGTGTTGCGCAGCCCCTGCGCGGCATCCAGCCCCAGCGCGTGGACATCCGTGATGAACAGGAAGGGCGCCGCCAGCTGCTGGCCACGGCGCGGCAGGCCGAATTCCTGCGCCTGCTTGATGCCGTTGACCATGTCCAGCCCGGCCAGGCACAGCCCGACCACCTTGGCGCGCGATGCCTGGGCCTGCACCAGATAGCTGCTGAACTCCGTGGTGCCCAGCGGCACCTTCACCCCACCCAACACGCGGCCGCCGCCTTCGGTGACGAAGCGGCTGGTGTCGCGCTCCATCTGGTGGCCGAAGCCGAAATCCGAGGTGATGAAGAACCAGCTGTCACCGCCGGCCTGCACCGTGGCCTTGCCGACGGCATGGGCCATCATCCAGGTGTCGTAGCTCCAGTGGATCATGTTGGGCGTGCATTGCTCGGCGGTCAGCGCCGAGGAGGCGGCGCCGGTGGCCAGCAGCACCTTGTCCTTTTCCCGGGCCAGCTGCGCCACGCCAAGGGCGATGGCGGAGTTGTTGACCTCGGTCACCATGTCCACGCCATCCTGGTCGAACCAGCGGCGCACCAGGGCGAGGGCGACGTCCGGCTTGTTCTGGTGGTCGGCCTGGATCACCTCCACCGCCAGCCCGCGCGTTGCCACGCCGAGGTCGATCAGCGCCTGGTTGGCGCAGACGGTGGAGGTGGGGCCGGAGCTGTTGCTGAAGGGGCCGGAATAATCGGCCAGCACGCCGATGCGGATCGGCCGGCTTTGGGCGCGTGCGCCGGCCGGCAGGGCCAGGGCGCCGGCGGACAGAAGCGTGGCGCGGCGGCTGATGGGCATGGTGTTCCTCCCGTTGTTTCGGGAAGCATGCCGCAGCCAACCGATGCAAGGCTCGAGTGTGATCGTCGCAGGCGGAAACGCCGGAGATAGGTCACACGACAAAACAAAGAGCCGGAGGCTGCCAGGCGCTTCTGTCTGCGCCCGACATACTCTAGGGGGATGCCTGCCCTACCAGCATGCCCATGTTGCTCGGGCAGCCGCAGCCGGCGCCGAGTGGGGTGGGCTGGGTCAGCCGGCAACTCACCTGGATCGCCTGCATCGAGGCACGACACATCCGCGCTTCGGTCGGCGCCGGCTTGGCGGCGGCAACCGGGGCGGCGACGGGGGGCGCAGGAAGGCCCGGGCGTTGCGGCGGCGCGGCGCCGATCGGGTCGGGATAGGCCGGGCCGTCATAGGCGGGGCCGTAGTAGATCGGCGCCGGCGTGGGGCCATAGGGGTAGGCATAGCCGGGGTAATAGCCGGGATAGCCGCCATACCAGCCGCGATAGGCCAGCGCCGCGCCAAAGCCAACCCCGACGCCGATGCCAACCCGGCCCCATCCGCGCCCGCCGCCGCCATGGCCACCGCCGCCGCGGCGGGCCTCCGCCGGTTCCGCCGCCATGGCCAGTACCGCCAGCCCAGCCAAGCCTGCCAGCAACAAGCGACGCATGATGTTTTCCCCGTGGCCTGCATAAGCCAGGGGCATCCTGCGCCTTCGGTCACCCGGCGTCGAGCATGTCCTGCTCCTGCGGCATGGCCGGGCTGCAACGCCGGCGGGTCGAAGCGCGCGGGAATCGGCGGAACAGCTTGATTTCATCGGGCCGGCGGCGCATATGGCCGGCGGACCTGGAACGGCTGCCCCCAAGGGTATGGCCGGCGGGCGGTGATGGGGGCGCTTGACGCCCACTGGACAACATACCGGGCCCAACCGCCGACCCGGCGAAGGAACCGATAGCGCTTGAACGATACCCCTGAGCGGACTGCCCCCCCGGCGGCCGATACCGACCACACGGAGACCCAGGCGACGGCGATGCCCGTTGTTGCCGAGGCCGGTGCGCCCGTTGCCGCACCCGAACCGGACGCGCCCGAAGCGGTTGTACCGGCCGCGGCCGTGGAAGAGCATGCCGCGGTAGAGCCCATCGCGGCGGAAGCGGCAGCCCCTTCGGATGACGGCGCCGAGGACGGCGACGAGCCTGAGGACGGCGACGAGCCCGAGGACGACGACGCCAGCGACGACGATGACGACGCCGGCGACGATGAGGCGGGCGAAGACGAGGCCGAGGACACCGAGGTCGAGGACACCGAGGCCGGGGACGACGATTTCGACGACGAGGAAGAAGCGGAGGCCGCGCCGCGGACCACCTTCGCCGATCTCGGCCTGTCCGAGGAAATCGTCCAGGCGGTGACCGAATCCGGCTACACCCACCCGACGCCGATCCAGGAACAGGCCATCCCGGTGGTGCTGATGGGCCGCGACGTGCTGGGCTGCGCCCAGACCGGCACCGGCAAGACCGCCAGCTTCGTGCTGCCGATGCTCGACATCCTGACCGGCAGCCGGGCCAAGGCGCGCATGCCGCGCAGCCTGATCCTGGAGCCGACGCGCGAGCTGGCGCTGCAGGTGGCCGAGAACTTCGTCAAGTACGGCAAGCACCTGAACCTGTCCTGCGCGCTGCTGATCGGCGGCGAGAGCATGAACGACCAGCGCGAGGTGCTGGAAAAGGGCGTCGACGTCCTCATTGCCACGCCGGGCCGCCTGATGGACCTGTTCGACCGCGGCCGGATCCTGATGGCCGACTGCAAGCTGCTGGTCATCGACGAAGCCGACCGCATGCTGGACATGGGCTTCATCCCCGATGTCGAGCGGATTGTGGCCATGCTGCCGCCGCTGCGCCAGACGCTGTTCTTCAGCGCCACCATGGCGCCGGAAATCCGCAAGCTGGCCGATGCCTTCCTGCAGAACCCGCGGGAGATCAGCGTCTCGGCCCCGGCAAGCGTCGCCACCACCATCACCGCCGGCCTGGTCTATGTCGGCGACCGCGAGAAGCGGGAGGCGCTGCGCCGCCTGCTGCGGGCCGAGCCGGTGCAGAACGCGCTGATCTTCTGCAACCGCAAGATCGAGGTCGACATCCTCTACAAGTCGCTGAAGCGGCACGACTTTTCTGTTGGTGCACTGCATGGCGACATGGATCAGTCGACCCGCTTCGCCACACTGACCAAGTTCAAGAACAACGAGTTGCAGCTGCTGGTCTGCTCGGACGTCGCCGCCCGCGGCCTGGATATCGGCGGGCTGAGTCACGTCTTCAACTTCGACGTGCCGTTCCACGCCGAGGACTATGTCCACCGCATCGGCCGCACCGGCCGCGCCGGCCGCGAAGGCCGCGCCTACAGCATCGCCACCGCGGATGACGTGAAGTCGGTGCAGGCGATCGAGAAGCTGACCGGCAAGCCGATCCCGCGCATCGCGATCGAGGGATTGGATGTCGTCTCGGAGGAAGAGTTGGCCGCCGCCGCCGCACGGCCGCGTGGCCGTGGCCGGGGTGGCCCGGCCCGTGGTGGCCGCGACGGTGGTGGTCGCGATGGCGCCCGGCGTGATGGCCGTGGTGGTGGCCGTGGCCGTGACGAGGGCCGCCGTGGTGAGGGCCGCGGCCCGCGTGACGAGGCCGCCGGGGCCCGGCGCGAGGACGCGACCCGCGCGCCGCGTGAGGAAGCACCGCGCGAGGCACGCGCCGCCCGCGACGAACGCCCGCGTCGCGACGACCGGCCGCGCCGGGATGATCGGCCGCGGGATGACCGCCCGCGCCGCGACGACCGTCCGCGTGAGGATCGGCCGCGCGAGGACCGGCCCCGTGACGATCGTCCGCGGGAAGAGCGTCCGCGCAGCGAGTTCCGCGCCGATGCGCCGCGCCGTGATGATCGGCCGCGTGACGACCGCCCCCGTGACGACCGGCCGCGGCGCGAGGAGTTCCGTCGCCGGGACCGTGACGACCTGGGCCCGACCGTGCAGGGCTTCGGCGACCAGGTGCCGGCCTTCATGCTGATCCCCATTCCGCGCCCGCGGAAGGAGAGCCAGGCCGAGATCGACGCCGAGCGCGAGCAGGAAGCCGCCTGAGCCTTTCAGGCCTGGGCATCAGCACCAAGTAAGGACGGGGGCGCGGTGACGCCCCCGCATAGGAGAGCACCACCGTGGCCGGACCGCAGCGCAGCCTTGCGACCTTCAAGTGGGAGGATGCGCTCCTCCTGGATGACGTGCTCACCGAAGACGAGCGGATGATCCAGGACGCCGCGCGCCAGTTCTGCCAGGAACGGCTGCAGCCCGGCGTGCTGATGGCCAACCGGCACGAGACCTTCGACCGCAGCATCATGAACGCCTTCGGCGAGATGGGCTTCCTGGGCGCGACCCTGGAAGGCTATGGCTGCGCTGGCGTCTCGTACGTTTCCTACGGGCTGATGGCGCGCGAGGTCGAGCGGGTCGACAGCGGCTATCGCAGCGCGTTCAGCGTGCAGTCCTCGCTGGTGATGTTCCCGATCCACGCCTATGGCTCGGACGAACAGAAGGAAAAGTTCCTGCCCAAGCTGCGTACGGGCGATTTCGTCGGCTGCTTCGGCCTGACCGAGCCTGATGCCGGCTCCGATCCGTCCTCCATGCGGACGCGGGCGAAGAAGGTGGATGGCGGTTACCTGGTCAGCGGCAGCAAGACCTGGATCACCAACGCGCCGATCGCCGATATCGCGGTGGTCTGGGCCAAGGATGATGAGGGCACGCTGCGCGGCTTCATCCTGGAACGCGGCATGAAGGGCCTGACCTTCCCCAAGATCGAGGGCAAGTTCAGCCTGCGCGCCAGCATCACCGGCATGATCATGATGGACGAGGTCTTCGTCCCCGAGGCGAACCGCCTGCCGCTGGTTAAGAGCCTGGCGGCGCCGTTCTCCTGCCTCAACCGCGCCCGCTACGGCATTGCCTGGGGCGCCATGGGCGCGGCGGAATTCTGCTTCGCGGCGGCGCGTGAGTACACGCTGAACCGCAAGATGTTCGGCCGTCCCCTCGCGCAGACCCAGCTGATCCAGAAGAAGCTGGCGGACATGGAGACCGAGATCACCCTCGGCCTGCATGCCGTGCTGCGCGTCGGCCGCTTGTTCGACGAAGGCAAGGTGGCGCCGGAGATGATCAGCCTGGTCAAGCGCAACAACTGCGGCAAGGCGCTGGATATCGCCCGCGTCGCCCGCGACATGCATGGCGGCAATGGCATCGTCGACGAGTACCATGTCATCCGCCACGTGATGAACCTGGAGACGGTGAACACCTATGAGGGCACGCATGACGTCCATGCGCTGATCCTCGGCCGGGCGATCACGGGCCTCAACGCGTTTGGCAACTAGCCCATGCTTGGCATGTTCGATGCTGGCGATGTCCAGGGCATCGAGCATGCCATCATGCTGGCCATCGGGCCGGCCTTCCTGCTGACCTCGCTGTTCGCCGCGCTGAACGTCCTGACCCAGCGACTGGGCCGGCTGATCGACCGCGAGCGCGACATCCGTGATGGCGGGGCCGAGGTGTTGCCGGGTGAACGCCAAGCCCTGGCACGGCGGGCGCATTGGCTCAACCTGGCCATCGGCCTGTGCGTGCTGGCCGCGATCCTGATGTGCCTGGTCATCGTCGCCTCCTTCGTTGGCCTGGTGCTGGAGCTGCTGGCGGCCTTCGTCATCGCCGGCCTGCTGCTGGTGGCGATGGTGGCGCTGATCGCAGCCCTGCTCTGCTTCTTCGCCGAGGTTCGCCTGGCGGCGCGCCACCTGCCATTGGGCCAGAATGGCTGAGATTCTCTCCATTACCGGCATGGGCGCGGCCGGCGACGGCATCGCCCGGCTGCCGGATGGCGGCACCTGCTTCGTGCCCCTGGCGCTGCCGGGGGAGACCGTGCGCGCGACGATGCAGGGCAACCGCGCCAGTCTGGAAGCGGTGCTGAGCGCCAGTCCGGATCGCGTCACCCCGCCCTGCCCGCATTTTTCCGAGTGCGGCGCCTGCGCGCTGCAACATTGGGCCGACGCGCCCTACGCCGCGTGGAAATCGGCCAAGCTCAGCGAAGCCCTCTCACGCGCCGGCTACGCCGATGTCACGCTGGCGCCCATGGTGCGCACGCCGCTGCGGCATCGGCGCCGGGCCGACCTGGCGCTGCGCCGCACCCCCGCCGGCCTGGCGCTGGGCTTCCATGCCCGCGGCAGCCAGCAGGTGGTGGCGCTGGAGACCTGCGAGATCCTCGACCCCCGGCTGGTGGCGCTGTTCGCGCCACTGCGGGAGGTGCTGCGCCGGGTGAACGCCTTGCAGAAGGAAGGCTCGGCGGTGCTGAACCTGCTGGACAGCGGGCCGGACCTGTTGCTGCGCACCGACGGCCCGCTGGACCAGCACGGCCGCACCGCCCTGGCGCAGTTCGCCCAGGCCCATGGCCTGCCCCGCATCGCCTGGGCGCGCGGCAATGCCCCGCCGGAGCTGGCGGCACAGCTGGGCAGCGTCCACATCACGCTCAGCGGCGCCAGGGTGCAGCCGGCGCCTGGCGCCTTCCTGCAGGCCAGCCCCGCCGGGGAAGCCGGCATCATCGCCGCGGTGCTGGCGGCGCTGCCGAAGAAGCTCGGCCCCAAGGCCCGCATCGCGGAGCTGTATGCCGGCATCGGCACGCTGAGCTTCCCGCTCTCCCAGCACGCCCGGGTCAGCGCCTATGAGGCCTCGCCGGAGGCCGTGCAGGCCCTGAAGGCGGCGGCCGGCAGCCATCGCATCCAGGCGGAATGCCGCGACCTGGACCGTCGGCCGCTGCTGCCGCTGGACCTCAAGGTCTTCCAGGTGGTGGTGCTGGACCCGCCCTTCACCGGCGCCGCCGAGCAGGTGGCGCAGCTGGCCCGCGCCAGGGTGCCCTGCGTGATCTACGTGTCCTGCAATCCGGCGGCGCTGGGGCGGGATGCGGCGGTGCTGCGCCAGGCTGGTTACCGTTTGGCGGCAGCGACGCCAATCGATCAATTCCCCTTCTCGCCGCATCTGGAAGCAGTGGTAGCCTTCACCCAGTAACGGTTGCGCCGGTTGCGGCGAACCACCGGGCAGACAGGGAGGGGAATCCCCATGAGCATCGAACGTCGTGGACTGCTGTTGGCGGGCGCTGGCGCGCTGGCGGCCCCGCTGAGCGCACCCGTGCTGCTGCGCCAGGCCCAGGCGCAGACCGCACCGGCGGCCGCACCCGCCGGTCCGGCGCCGGGGCCCAGCTTCTATCGCTTCAAGGTCGGCAGCTTCACCGTTACCATGCTGCACGACGGCTTCTTCACCATTCCGGTCGAAGGCTTCGTGGCCAATGCCCAGCTGGCCGAGGTGCAGGCCACCCTGGCCGGCAGCTTCCTCAACACCACGCGGCTGACCATTCCCTTCACCGCCATGGTCGTGGATACCGGCCGCCATCTGGTGGCGATGGACACCGGGACCGCCGGCATCAACCCCACCAGCCAGCTGCTGCCGGCCAATATGCGCGCCGCCGGGATCGACCCGACGAAGGTGACGCATGTGGTCATCAGCCATTTCCACGGCGACCACATCAACGGCCTGCTGACCGGCACCGGGATGACCTACCCGAATGCCGAGGTTGTGGTGCCGGCCGCGGAATGGAGCTTCTGGAACGACGAAGGCAACGTGACCCGCAGCCCTGAGCGGCAGCGCGGCAACTTCCCCAACATCAAGCGCCGCTTCGCCCCCTATGCCGGCCGGGTGCGCCAGATTGCCGATGGTGCCGAGGCGGTGCCCGGCATCCGCGCCGCGGCAGCGCCCGGCCATACCCCGGGCCACACCTGCTATCACATCGCCGATGGCGCCGAGCAGGCGATGTTCCTGGCCGACCTGACCAACCGGCCGGAACTGTTCGCCCGCAACCCGAACTGGCACGTGGTGTTCGATTTCGATGCCCAGCTGGCCGAGGCCGGCCGCAAGCGCATGCTGGACCGGGTGGCGACCGACCGGATCCGGGTGATGGGCTACCACTATCCCTTCCCGGCCAATGGCTACATGGCCAAGGACGGCGCCGGGTTCCGCTTCCACCTGGCCGACTGGTCGAGCGCGGTCTGAAGGAGAGAGCATCATGATGAACCGCCGTACCGCCTTGCTTTCCGGCGCCGCCGCCCTGGCCGCGCCCGCCCTGCTCACCGCCTGCGCCGAGGCGCCGGCCGTGGTTTCCAGCGCGCCGCCGCCGCCGGCCACCCAGGCCCCCGGCTTCTATCGCTACAAGGTCGGCAGCCTGAACGTCACCACGGTGAACGACGGCTTCGCCAGCTTCCCGCTCAACGGCTTCGTGGTGAACAAGCCGCTGGCCGAGGTGCAGGCCGTGCTGCGCGCCAACTTCGAGCCGGAAGACCGGCTGCGGGTGCCGTTCAACGTCACCTTCGTGGAAACCCGCCGCGGGCTGGTCGCCTTCGATGCCGGCAATGGCGCGCTGGCACCGACCGACACGCGCGGCCGGATGATCGCCAACATGGCCGCGGCCGGCATCGACCCGGCGAAGGTGGTGGCGGTGGTGATCAGCCATTTCCACGCCGACCACATCAGCGGCCTGACCACGGCCGAGGGCCTGCGCGCCTTCCCGAATGCCGAGGTGGTGGTGCCGCAGACCGAATGGCGGTTCTGGAACGACGCCGGCAATGAAAGCCGCAGCCCGGAGCGCCAGCGCCCCAGCTTCGCCAATACGGCCCGGCGCTTCCAGGTGTATGACGGCCGCATCCGCGTGATCCGCGACAATGCCGAGGTGATGCCGGGCATCCGCGCCGTGGCCGCGCACGGCCATACGCCGGGCCACACCGCCTATCACATCGCCGATGGCGACGCGCAGCTGATGTACGTGGCCGACACCACCAACCGCCCGGTGCCGATGGCGCTGAACCCCGGCTGGCACGCGGTGGTGGATTTCGATGCCGCCATGGCCGAAGCCACCCGCCGCCGGATCTACGACCGGCTCAGCGCCGACCGCGTGGCGATGACCGGCTATCACTTCCCCTTCCCGGCCTATGGCCACCTGACCCGCGAAGGCGGCGGCTACCGCTTCCGCCTGGCGGATTGGCAAGGCACGGTCTGACGCCAGGCGACAACGCCGCGCCGCTTGATTGCGGCGCGGCGAGCGCCAAGTTCAGGCGCGACCGAATGGAGCAACGCCACATGAAACTCCCTGGGCCGGACCATCCCATCAGCATCACGCCAAACCCGCGGCGGGTGAACGTGCTGTTCCAGGGCCAGGTGGTGGCCGAGACGACCCGGGCGCTGACCCTGCGGGAAGCCAGCTACCCCGCGGTGCAGTACATCCCGCGGGCCGACGCCAACATGGCGCTGTATGCGAAGACCGAGCGCAGCACGCATTGCCCCTACAAGGGCGACGCCAGCTACTATTCCCTGCCGGGCACCGGCGGCGAGAACGCGGTCTGGAGCTATGAGGCGCCCTTCCCCGCCATGGCGGAGATTGCCGGCCACCTGGCCTTCTACCCGAACAAGGTCGAGATCACCGAGGCCTGAGCCGCGGACCGAACGGCCCCGCCGTTCGATTCGGTCTGGACCTGGCCGGCGCCCTACCGCTTGATGCGCGCTTCGAAGGACTGAAGGGCGCAGGTTTTGTCAGGTGCAGCGTCAGGCGACTCTCCCCGCGCCTCGTCAGGCGACTCTCCCCGCGCCTCTCCCGGTGATGACCCCAACGCCTCGGTCATGCGGCATCGGCCATTCCGGCTGTTCTGGTTTTCCCGCAGCCTGGCCACGCTGAGCTTCCAGGCCCTGGCCGTCGCCGTCGCCTGGCAGGTCTACAGCGCCTCCGGCCGAGCCATCGACCTTGGCTATGTCGGCCTGGCGCAGTTCCTGCCGATGTTCCTGCTGACCCTGCCGGCCGGGCAACTGGCGGACCGCTTCGACCGTCGGCGCATCATCGCGCTGTGCCAGGGCCTGGCCGCCTTCGGCGCCGGGTTGCTCTGCCTCGGCACCCTGTTGGGCGGCCTGGGGCGTTGGCAGATCTACGCCGTCATCGCGCTGATCGGCGCCGCCCGCGCGGTGGAGGCCCCGACGCTTTCGGCATTGCTGCCCGGCCTGGTGCCGCGGGTACTGGTGCCGCGCGCCAGTGCCTGGAGCGCCAGCGCCAACCAGACCGCGCAGATCTGCGGCCCGGCCCTGGGCGGCCTGCTGCTGGGCTTCGGCGGGGAGGTGGTCTTCGCCCTCGCCGCGCTGGGCCTGCTGGCCGCAGCGGCCTGCGCCGCGTTGATCCCGCCGGGGGTCAAGGTGGTGCGGGAGCCGGTATCGCTGACCTCCGTGCTGTCGGGCATCCGCTTCGTGCGGCACCACAGCATCGTGCTCGGCAGCATCTCGCTGGACCTGTTCGCGACGCTGCTTGGCGCCACCGTGGCACTGCTGCCGATCTTCGCGCGGGACATCCTGGGCACCGGCCCCTGGGGCCTGGGGCTGCTGCGGGCGGCGCCGGCCATGGGCGCCCTGGCGATGAGCCTGGTGCTGGCCAACCGGCCGCTGCGGGAGCCGGTGGGCCGCACCCTGTTCCTGGCGCTGTTCGTCTTCGGCCTGGCCACCTGCGTCTTCGCGGTTTCCCGCAACCTGGCGCTCTCGGTAATTGCCCTGGCGCTGGTGGGGGCGGCCGACGTGGTCAGCGTGGTGATCCGCTTCTCGCTGGTGCAACTGAATACGCCGGACGAGATGCGCGGCCGGGTATCCGCCGTGAACTCGCTGTTCGTCGGCACCTCCAACCAGCTGGGCGAGTTCCGCGCCGGCGTTGCGGCGGCGCTGTTCGGCGCGGTGCCGGCGGCCCTGCTGGGTGGTGTGGCCACGGTTGCCATCGCCGCGCTGTGGATGCGGCTATTCCCAACCCTGCGGCGGATGCGCAAGCTGGAAGGCGCGTAGCCGCGCTGGCCGCGGCTACTTGTCGGCGCTCCGGCGCCGGGCGAAAGCCAGCACCACCAGGCCGGCCACCACCACCAGCATGCTGATCATGCCCGCGGCAACCTCGAAGTTCGCGGAGTCGCGCGACAGGAACAGGGCAGTGACCCCGCCCGCCAACACCATCAGCAACCGGATCCACATGGCCGACACCCTCCGGGCAATTGAAAACGCCCCGGGAGTGTCCTCCCGGGGCGTCGTTCAGACCAGTGACTAAAGCGAGGCGTGGATCAGCCCGAAAGGGCCGCGTCCTTGCCCTTGCGCAGGTTGGGCAGCAGCATCGCCCCCAGCACCACCGCACCGATCGCCAGCATGCTGGCGCTGATCGGACGCTCGAGGAACACGGTGGGGTCGCCACGGCTCAGCAGCATGGCGCGACGCAGGTGTTCCTCCATCATCGGGCCAAGCACGAAGCCAATCAGCAGCGGCGCCGGCTCCATCTTCAGCTTGTTGCAGATCACCCCGAAGATCGCGAACAGGATGGTCTGGTACACGTCGAACACGTTGTTGTTCAGCGAGTACACGCCGATGCAGCAGAAGATCAGGATCGACGGGAACAGGTACTTGTAGGGCACCTGCAGCAGCTTCACCCACATGCCGATCATCGGCAGGTTGATGACCAGCAGCATGACGTTGCCGATCCACATCGAGGCGATGAGGCCCCAGAACAGGTCCGGCTGAGCCTCCACCATGCGGGGGCCAGGCTGGATGCCCTGGATGATCAGCGCGCCGACCATCAGCGCCATCACGGCGTTGGCCGGAATGCCCAGCGTAAGCAGCGGGATGAAGCTGGTCTGCGCCGCGGCGTTGTTCGCGGCTTCCGGACCGGCAACGCCCTCGATGGCGCCCTGGCCGAACAGGTGACGGCCCTTGGAGACCTTGCGCTCCAGCATGTAGGCGCCGAAGGCGGCCAGCGCGGCGCCGCCGCCCGGCAGGATGCCGAGCACGGAGCCGAGCACGGTGCCACGCAGCACCGAGGGAACGGCGCGGCGGAACTCTTCCTTGGTCAGGAACAGGCTGCCGACCTTGGCCGAGAGCACTTCGCGCGCTTCCGGCTTTTCCAGGTTCAGGATGATCTCGGCGATGCCGAACATGCCCATGGCGACCGAGACGAAGCCGATGCCGTCAGACAGTTCCGGCACGCCGAAGGTGAAGCGCTGCTGGCCGGTCTGCACGTCCGTGCCAACCAGGCCGAGCGCCACGCCGAGCACCACCATCGCCACCGACTTCAGCACCGACCCTTGGGCCAGCACGGCGGAGATGATCAGGCCTAGCAGCATCAGCGAGAAGTAGTCCGCCGGGCCGAAGCTCAGCGCCACGCTGGTGAGCAGCGGCCCGGAGGCGGCGACCAGGATGGTGGCGATGGTGCCGGCAAAGAAGCTGCCCAGCGCCGAGGTGGCCAACGCCGCGCCGGCGCGGCCGTTGCGGGCCATCTTGTAGCCTTCCAGCGTGGTGACGACCGATGAGATCTCACCTGGCAGGTTCAGCAAAATCGCCGTTGTCGAGCCACCGTACTGGGCACCGTAGTAGATGCCCGCCAGCATGATGATGGCGGTGGTGGCCGGCTGGCCGAAGGTGATCGGCAGCAGCAGCGAGATGGTCGCCACCGGGCCGATGCCCGGCAGCACGCCGATGGCCGTGCCGATCAACGCGCCGATCAGCGCGAAGAGCAGGTTTTGGAAGCTGAAGGCGACGATAAAGCCGTGCCCAAGATTCGCGAGAAGTGTTTCCATGGTTCCGTGCGGTCTCCGTTCCGGTGCCGTGCTTTAGAACTGCGGCCAGACGGCCACGCGGATGTCGAGCTGCTTGATGAAGATCCACCAGCACAGCGCAACAAGGAAAATCGTCAAGCCAGCAACGCCGAGCGGCTTGCGATGATGCTGCACGTCGGCCAGCGACGCCACGACGACGGTGCCGACAGTGGCCAGCACCAGGCCGCCCTTTTCCAGCAGCAACGCGAAGACGCAAAGGCTGGCGCAGACGAAGCCCATCAGGCGCCAGCCTTCGGCCCAGCACATGATGAAGAAGCCGATGAGCATGCCGAAGCCCATGCCGTTGTAGCCGCTGGCGAAGAACTCACCACCGACGCGGGCGACGATCAGCCAGGCGATGGAGCCGCCGATTAGGGCGGCGACCAGGCTCTTGGTGTCCACACCGCTCCAGCGCGCCAGCGGGTCCGGCCCGTTGAACAGGCCGATCAGCAGCACCAGCGCGCCGATGCCGCCCTGGATCATGAACACCAGCAGCGGCATGTAGCCGGGCCCCATGCGGCGTGCGCTGCCAAGGGCGTGGTCCATGTTGAGGTAGGCACCAATCGCCGCGACAAGGACCAGTAGGATCCCTGAAGCGACATCTTTTTGATTAATCTTCATGGAGAGAACGCTCCTCGTTTGCGCACACATCCGGCGGTTAACAAAACAGCCGTAAGCCGCGTCGCGGTCAAGATGAGGTTGCATGGTGCAACGCAGCAATCGACAAGGCCCTTCAAGGGCCGTTGTCCTGGTCGACGGAATGGGAGCTTCATCGCCATGCCGATCAGTCCACCGTCGCGCCGGATGCGCGAACCACAGGCAGCCAGCGCATAACTTCAGCAGCGACAAAGGCGGTATAGGCCGCCGGGTCCATCTCCCCGGGCGTGCCGCCCAGTTCGGCGAAGCGGCGCCTGGTCTCCGGCGTGCCGAGCACGGCGAGGGTCTCGTCGCTGAGCCGCTGGATGATGGCCGCGGGCGTGCCGGCCGGGGCCGAAAGGCCGAACCAGCTGTTGCTGGCCAGGTCGAAGCCCTGTTCGCGAAACGTGGCGACATCGGGGAAGGCCGGGTGCCGCGCAGCACTTGCCATGCCCAGCGCCCGCACGCTGCCGGCGCGGATATGCGCGGCCGCCGATGGCAGGCTGTCCGCCATCATCGGCACCACGCCGGCGATGACGTCGGTCATGGCCGGGCCGGCGCCGCGATACGGCACGTGGTTCACATTCGCGCCGGTCGACTGGCCGAACTGCACGACCAGCAGGTGGTTGGTGGAACCGGCGCCGGAGGTGGCGATGGCCAGGCCGCGCGGCTGCGCCTTGGACCATGCCACCGCCTGTTTCAGGTCGGCCGGCGCGAAGTCCTTGTTGGCGACGAAGACCGACGGGTTGGAGATGACCAGCGCGATATGCGCGAAGTCACGCACCGCATCGTAGCGCAGGCCAGGGTACAGCGCCGGGCTGATGCCGTGGCTGGCGATGTTCGACATCACCAGCGTGTAGCCGTCCGGCCGTGCCTCGGCCACGGCCTGGCTGCCCAGGGTGGCGCCGGCGCCGGGCCGATTCTCGATGATGATGGACTGCCCCAGCCGCTCGCCCAGGCCCTGCGCCAGCAACCGCGCCACCAGGTCGGTGGTGCCGCCGGGCGCATAGGGCACCACGAGCCTGATGGGCTGGCCGGGGAAGCCTTCGGCGCCACGCTGCGCACGCGCGAGTGCCGGGGCGGTCGCCAGCGCGACAACGCCTCCCAGAACCTTGCGGCGCTGCGGGTGCCCGGACATGTCTTCTCCCTGAACCGGCAGCGCGTATCGCATGCGGCGGCACCGGCCCGCAAGCGGCGTCCGATGCAGGCAGGCGGGCGCGGCTTGCGCCTCGGCAGTCTTCCGTCGATCCTGGCCCGACTGTGAAGGAGCCGCTGCGGTGCAACATCTGCCGAACGACCCGGAAACCCGCGTGCGCGAGCTGGTCGGCGCCATCGAAGCGCGGCTGATCGAAGTACGGCGCGACATCCACGCGCACCCGGAATTGGCGTTCGAGGAAGTGCGCACCGCCGGCGTGGTGGCCGCGGAACTGACCCGGCTGGGCATTGCGCATCGCACCGGTGTTGGCCGCACCGGCGTGGTCGGCGTGATCGAAGGGGGCCGCCCGGGCCCGACGCTGGCCATTCGCGCGGACATGGACGCGCTGCCGATGCCGGAGGAGACCGGCCTGCCCTTCGCCAGCACGGTGCCGGGCAAGATGCATTCCTGCGGCCACGACATCCACACCACCACGCTGCTCGGCGTGGCCGAGGTGCTGAAGGAGCTGGCGCCGCAACTGGCCGGCAGGCTGGTGCTGATCTTCCAGCCCGCCGAGGAGACGCTGGGCGGCGCGAAGGCGATGATCGCCGATGGCGCGGCCGAGGGCATCGACATGGCCATCGGCTTCCACAACGCGCCGGACATGCCCGTCGGGCGCTTCGGCTTCTGCCGCGGGCCGACGCTGGCGGCCGCCGACCGCTTCGACCTGGTGGTCAAGGGCAGGAGCGGCCACGCTGCGCACCCCTATGCCGCCATCGACCCCATCGTTGCCGGCGCCGCCTTCGTCAGCCAGGCGCAGACGGTGGTGAGCCGCGAGATCAAGCCGCTGCACCCGGCGGTGGTGACCATCGGCATGTTCCATGGCGGCACCGCGCCGAACATCATCCCCGAGAGCGTGGAGCTGAAGGGCACGGTGCGCACGCTGCACGCGGAGGCGCGCGACGTGGCAGAGGCCGCGATTAAGCGCCTGGCGACGGGGCTGGAGGCGATGCACCGGGTGACCTGCACGCTGACCTACACCCGCGGCGTGCCGCCCCTGGTGAATGACGACCGGGTGCTGGACCCGGTGCTGTCGGCGGTGCGGGCGCAGCTGGGCGAAGTGGTCTCGGAAGGCGTGCCGAGCATGGGCGCCGAGGACTTCGCCGAGTTCGCCGGCCTGGTGCCGGCCATGCAGTTGCGCATCGGCGCCGGTGCGCCCGGGCGCGACGACCGACTGCACAATACCAAGTACCAACCGGATGAGCGCTGCATCGGCCTGGGCGTGCAGGCACTCTCCCGCGCCGCCCTGGAGATCCTTTCCTGATGCATGAGATTGCCAAGCTGACCGCGCCCGAGGTGGCCGCGCGCATTGCCGCCGGCGCCGCCGTGCTGCTGCCGATGGGCAGCCTGGAAACCCATGGTCCCCAGGCGCCGATGGGCGACTTCCTGATGGCCAGCGAGATCGCCCGGCGCATCGCCGCTGAGGCCGGCGCTGCCGGCACGGATGCGCTGGTGCTGCCGCCGATCCCCTTCGGCGGCGAGGATTATTTTGCCGGCGTGCCCGGCGGCATCGAGCTGCCGGGTGCGCTGCTGCAGACGCTGGTGGAGGAAGTGCTGGGCCGCATGATCGCCACCGGCTGCCGGCGCCTGCTGGTGGTGAACGGCCATGCCGGTTCCATCGTGCCGGTGGAGGCGGCGGCACGGGCGGTGCGGCGGCGGCTGGATGTCGCGGTGCCCTCCCTGCACCTGTGGCGCGTCGCAGGCGCGATGCATGCCGAGCTGGGTGGGCCGGCGAGCAGCATGGGCCATGGCGGCGACCCCGTGTATTCCGTGGCGCTGCACCTGGTGCCGGAGCTGTGCCGGCCGGAGCTGGCCGGGCCGCGTGCGCCGGAGGGCGAGTTCCTGGGCTTGCCGATCTCCAATTTCGGCACGGTGCGGTGCGCGGGCGTGGAGTTCTCGGCGCCGATCATCGTGGCGGAAAGCGCGCCGGGCGGCGTGGCCTGTGCCGATTCGCGCGGCGGCAGCGCCGACCGCGGCGCCGCCATCGTGGAACGTATCGTTACCGCCGGCGCCGCCATGCTGGCGCAGCTGAAGGCCATGCCATGAAGATCTGCATCTACGGCGCCGGCGCCATCGGCGGCCATGTCGCCGCCAGGCTGGCCAAGGCGGGGGCGGAGGTTTCCATCATCGCCCGCGGCCCGCATTTGCGTGCCATGCAGCAGCACGGCCTGCGGGTGACGGCGCCGGATGGCGAGATGCATGTCCACCCGCGCTGCACCGACAACCCCGCCGAGCTCGGCCCGCAGGACGCGGTGCTGGTGACGACGAAGGCGCCGGCGCTGCCGAGCGTGGCGGCCGGCATCGGCCCGCTGCTGGGCGCCGAGACCAGCGTGACCTTCGTGATGAACGGCATCCCCTGGTGGTACTTTGATAGTCATGGCGGCCCGCGCGACGGCGAGCGCCTGCCGACGCTGGACCCCGGCGATGCCGTGCGCAACGCGGTGGGCGTGGCGCGCACGCTGGGGGCCGTGGTCTATGCCGCGGCTACCGTCACCGCACCCGGCGAGGTGCTGGTGGAGGCGAGGGACGCCAAGGTGGTGCTGGGCGAGTTGGACAACACCATCTCCCCGCGCGCGACGGCGCTCGCAAAAATGCTTTCCGGCGGTGGCGCCGGCATGGTGGGCGAAGCCACCGACAACATCCGCCTGGCCGTCTGGAACAAGCTGCTGGGCAACCTGATGACCGGGCCGCTCTGCTGCCTGACGCGGTCCAGCATGAAGGACACGCTGGGCAACCCGGCGGTGCGGGCCGCGGCGGTGCGCGCGGCCGAGGACATCGCCCGGCTGGCGGCGGCCTATGGCCACCCGCTCGGCGGCGCGGCCGAGCCACGCATCGCCCGGTCCGCCACGCTGAACCACAAGCCCAGCATTCTGCAGGACCTGGAAGCCGGCCGCCCGATGGAGGTGGAAGCGATCTGGCAGGTGCCGATGCTACTGGCACGCCAGGCCGGGGTGGAGGTGCCGACCTTGGAACTCACCACCCAGCTGGCGGCGCAGGCCGCACGCGCCGCGGGGCTTTACGCATGAAGGTCTGCATCTACGGCGCCGGCGCCATCGGCGGGCACCTGGCGGGGCGGTTGGCCAAGGGCGGCGCCGAGGTTTCCGTGGTGGCGCGCGGCGCCCACCTGGCGGCGCTGCGCGAAAATGGCCTGCGCGTGGAAGCCGCCGACGGCGTCATGCACCACCGCGTTGCCGCCAGCGACAACCCGGCCGACCTCGGCGTGCAGGATGCGGTGCTGGTCTGCACCAAGGTGCCGGCGCTGGCCTCGGTGGCCGCCGGCATCGGCCCGCTGCTGGGGCCGGAGACCAGCGTGACCTTCGTCACCAACGGCATCCCCTGGTGGTACTTCGACCGCCATGGCGGCCCGCGCGACGGCGACCGCATGCCGGAGGTGGACCCGGGCGACGTGATCCGCCGCGCGGTGGGCGTGGAGCGTACGCTGGGCGGGGTGATCTACAGCGCCTGCAACGTGAAGGCGCCCGGCGTCATCGAGGTTTCGAGCAAGACCAGCAAGCTGATCATCGGCGAACCCAGCGGCGAGCGCACGCCGCGCGCGGTGAACCTGGCCGGTGCCTTCAAGGCTGGCGGGCTGCCGTGCAGCGTCTCGGCGGATATCCGCACGGATGTCTGGGGCAAGCTGCTGAACAACCTCTCCAACGGGCCGCTCTGCCTGATCAGCCGGCGCAATATCCGCGACACCTTCGCCAACCCGGTGGTGCGGGAAGCCGCGCTGCGCGTGGTCAACGAAGCCATGGCGGTGGCCGCCGCGATGGGCCGCCCGGTGCCCGGCCAGGCCGAGGACCGCATCAACCTCTCCATCGACATCCCGCACAAGCCGAGCATTCTGCAGGACCTGGAAGCCGGCCGCCCGATGGAGATCGACAGCCTGTTCAACGCGCCGCTGCGGCTGGCGCGGGAATGCGGCGTCGCCACCCCCACCCTGGCGCTGACCGTGGCGCTGGCAACCCACGGCGCCATCGCCGCCGGCATCTACCAAGGGAGCACCCCATGAAGGCGCAGCTGGACCACCTGGTTGTCGATGTGCATGACCGCCTGGACGAAGGCGCCGCCAAGTGGCGGGCGCTGGGCTTCCACGTCACCCCGCGCGGCCGGCATTCGCTGGGCAGTGCCAACCACCTGATGATTTTCGGCACCGACTACCTGGAACTGCTGGGCTGGGAAGCCGGCGCTGCCACGCGGCCGGACCTCGGCGGCTTTCCCGTGGGCCTGAACGGCCTGGTGTTCCGCGACTGGGACCATGCCAGCACCTATGCCGAGA
Source organism: uncultured Rhodospirillales bacterium (assembly GCA_903835235.1). Classification (GTDB taxonomy): domain Bacteria; phylum Pseudomonadota; class Alphaproteobacteria; order Acetobacterales; family Acetobacteraceae; genus CAIMOR01. The sequence goes on along the minus strand of CAILMF010000054.1, from coordinate 167,550 downwards.
TGAAGCGCAACGGCGTGCCGGTGCTGGAGCCGCGCAGCTTCATCCGCCCGGTGGGGCTGGAGGATGGCAGCATCGCCGGCGACGCCGCCTTCACCACCACCCGGCTTGAGGGCCGCACCGGCTTCGACGGCCGCACCTATTTCTGCCAGCACGACACGCCGGAGCTGGTCTGGCGCGATGAATGGCGGCAGCACCCGAACGGCGTGCTGGAAGTGTCCCGCGTGGTGATTGCCGCCGCCGACCCGGCCAAGCCGATGGCGGTGCTGAACGCCATGTTCGGCACGGTGCAGGGCAATGTGCTGCCGCTGGCGCACGCGAAGGTGGAGGCGGTGACACCTGCCAGCCTGGGCACCGCACTGCCGGAAGCTGGTGGCCGCGGCGATTACCTGGCGCTGATCGGCTTCCGCGTGAAGTCCCTGGCGGCGACCGAGGCGGTGCTGACGGCCAATGGCGTCGCCTTCACCAAGGCCGGCGGCACGCTTGCCACCGCGCCCGCGGCGGCGATGAACGTGGCGCTGGAATTCCACGAGTGATCGCCAGCGCAATATCGGCCTTGGCGCTGAGCCAAAGTCGATTTCTTGCGCGGCCTACAGTTTACCCTGCGGCAGGGAACCCCCTCTGATGACCTTGTCGGCATGGCTTCCCTGCCGCAGGCGGGCGCTGCTGGCCATGCTGGCGGCGCCTGCCGTGGCACGCGCCGCCACCTGGCCGGACCGCCCGCTGCGCTTCGTCATTCCCTTCCCGCCCGGGGGCAACTTCGACATCACCGGGCGGCTGTTCTGCCGCTGGCTGGCGGATGAACTGGGCCAACCCGTCATCGCCGAGAACCGCCCCGGCGCCGCCACCGTGGTGGCCACCCAACAGGTGGCGCGCAGCGCGCCGGATGGGCTGACCATGCTCTCGGGCGGGCTGAACGTGGCGCTGAATGCGCTGCTGATGCGCGACCTGCCCTACGACGCCGAGCGCGACCTGGTGGCCGTGGCCCAGCTGACCACGGTGCCCTACCTGCTTTCGGTGGACCCGCGGCTGCCCATTACCTCGGTGGCGGAGCTGATCGCGGCGGCCAAGGCCGCGCCGGGGCACTTCAGCTACGCCAGCTTCGGCATCGGTGGCGCGGCGCACCTGGCCGGCGAGATGCTGGACCGCATGGCCGGCATCTCCACGCTGCACGTGCCATTCAGCGGCGCCGCGCCGGCGATGATCGAGGTAATGGCCGGCCGCGTTTCCATGGCCTGGACCAGCATTCCCCCGGCCCTGCCGGAGATCGCCGCCGGCAAGCTGCGACCCATCGGCATCGGCAGCCTGGAGCGGGTGCCCTTCCTGCCGGAGGTGCCGACTCTGGCCGAGACGCTGCCGGGCTTCGAGGTGGTGAGCCTGAACACGATCTTCGTGCCCAGCCGCACGCCGGCCGGGATCATCGCCCGGCTGAACCAGGCGGCCCAGGCGGTGATGCGGCGGCCGGAGATGCAGCAGGCCATGATGGCGCAGGGCTTCCTGGCCGCGCCGCCCATGAACCCGGCCGAGACCGCCGCGCGCTTCAACGCCACCGCGGCCAGGCTGGCGGCGGTGATCCGGGAGGCGAAGCTGCGGCTGGAATAGAGCGCCCGCTGGACGAGCGGCCGGCGTCGCGCAACGGCTTCAGCGGGTCGGCTGCTGCGGGTTGGGCCGACTTTCCGCTGACGTTCCCACGGGCAGGTCCGTCTGGCCCAGCACCCAGCCTTCCCAGCGGCGAATCCAGGGGTCTTCGGGGATGAAGTCCTCCCGCAGCCCTTCCAGCACGCCGACCAGGCCGAGCAGCCCGACCAGGCTGTCGAAGCGGTCTTCCCCTTGCGCATCGCTGCCGAAGCCGGTGGCCAACATTTTCGCCAGCGGCGGGGCGGGCACCACGCCGCGCAGGCCCATCGCCACATGCAGCGCCGGGGCGGCGGCCAGACGTGGCCCTTGGGCGCGCTTGCTGCCGCCCAGCTTCACGCCGCAATGCCTGAGGGCTTCCGCCGGATAGACCTCCGCCAGAACCGCCACGCCGGGTGCCAGCAGCGTGGCCAGCGGGCCGTCGAAGGGCCACAGCCGCAGCGGCGCGCCGGCAGCCAGGGCCGGCGCCAGCCAGTCGCGCCAGGCACTGATGGCGGCCTTACCGGACTGGTTGGCGCCCAGCGTCCAGAACACCGGCGCCCCGGCCGGGCGCGTGGCGGTGGCGCGGTCGCAGTGGCGGGAAAGCCCGGCCGGGCCGGAAAGCCCCAGCGCCTGGGCATGTGCCGCGCGGGTCATGCCCTTGATGCCGCGGGCGGGGTAGAAGGGTCGGGCTGGGGAGACCGTCTCCAGCCCGGGACTGGGGATGAAGAACGCACCCGCCCCGGCCAGGCTACGCAGGAAGGCGGGGAAACCCGGCTCCGCCCGCCCGGCGGCGAATTCGCGCGGCACGCCCAAGGGCAGGTCCAGCCCCAGCGCCACCGGGGCACCGGCCGCCAGCAGCCGGGCCAGCAGGGCGGCGGGGTCGCCCACCTGGGCCGGCGCTTCGGCCCGCCAGCGCCCGGCGTGCCGATGCGCCACCGTCACCCAGCGTTTCCGCGGGTCGATGCTCCAATCGGCATGGGCGGCCACCAGGTCGGCCGTGCTAGCCTTGGCGGGTTGAGGGAGACGGGACATGCAAGCGCGCTATACGGCGACTGCGCGGGGCCTGCACTGGCTTACCGCGGCCCTGGTGCTGGTACTGGTCATCCTGGGCACCTGGATGACGGTGTTCGAGCCGAAGGAAGAGGCCTTCAAGTACCAGCTCTACGACTGGCACGAGAGCCTCGGCTTCACCCTGCTGCTGCTGACCCTGCTGCGGCTGGGCTGGCGCGCCACCCACCCGGTACCGCCACTGCCCGCAGACCTGCCCGGGCACTTGAAGCTGGCGGCGCACGGCAACCACGCCGCACTTTACGTCCTGCTGCTGGTGCAGCCGGTCATCGGCTTCCTGGCCACCAATGCCTGGGGCTTTCCGTTCAAGTGGTGGGGCGTGGTGCCCATCCCGAGTCCGATCGGCCAGAACGAGGCGCTGGCCCCGGTGCTGTCCGCCATCCACTTCTGGTGCGCCCTGCTGATGGTGGCGCTGGTACTGGTGCATGCCGGGGCGGCGCTGTGGCACCAGTTCGTCCGGCGCGACGGCACGCTGGATAAGATGCTGTGACGTTAAGACTGGCGTAGCGGTTTCCGCAGGATAGGCTTCGGGTATGAGCACCCTTCGCGTCGCCCGCCACGCCCTGCTGCGCCACAAGCTGACCCGGCTGCGCATGCGGGAAACCGACAGCGCCACCTTCCGCCGCCTGCTGGCGGAGATCGGCGCGGTCCTGACCGCCGAAGCCCTGCGCGACCTGCCGGAAGCCCCTCGGCTGATCGACACGCCGATGGCGCGGATGCAGGCCCCTGCCCTGGCCGGGCCGGAACCCTGCCTGGTCGCAATCCTCCGCGCCGGGCTGGGCCTGCTGGAGGGCGCCCGCTGGGTGCTGCCGGACGCACCGATTGGCCACCTTGGCCTGGTGCGGGACGAGGTGACCCTGCAACCCAGCGAATACGTGGTGCGCCTGCCGCCAGACCTGGCGGCGCGCGGGGCGCTGCTGCTGGACCCCATGCTGGCCACCGGGGGCAGCGCGGCGGCGGCGATCACTCGGCTGAAGCAGCGCGGCGCCACACAAATCCGCTTCGCCTGCGTGCTGGCAGCGCCGGAGGGGGCGGCCTTTCTGGCCAAAACCCACCCAGACGTGCCGATCCTGACGGCTGCGCTGGACGAAAGGCTGGACGAGAGGGGCTTTATCCTGCCCGGCCTTGGCGACGCCGGGGATCGCTGCTTCGGCACCTGAAACCGCCACGGCCGCCGGACCGAGGGCGCTTTCCCCAGAGCAAGCTGCGTCCGCCTGGACGCAGCTTGCTCTGGAAGTCATTCGACCCGGAGAGATATGCGTCCAGATGATGCCATCTGAATGCATATTGCCCCGGGAAGCGGCCCCGGCCTGGCGCCTCGGCCCGGTATCAATCCACCGCGCCGCGCGGGTTCAGCCGGTAGCCGCCGGTCTCGGTCATCAGCAGCTTCAGGTTCTGCGGGTCCGGCTCGATCTTCTGGCGCAGGCGATAGATGTGGGTTTCCAGCGTGTGCGTCGTGACGCTGGAATTGTAGCCCCAGACTTCCACCAGCAGGGTGTTGCGCGGCACCGCGCGGCCACCGGCGCGGTACAGGAACTTCAGGATCGCGGTTTCCTTCTCGGTCAGCCGGATCTTGCGGTTGCGCGCGGGTTCCAGCAGCTGCTTAGCGCTCGGCCGGAACAGGTAGGGGCCCACGGTGAACACCGCATCCTCGCTGTTGTCGAACACCCGCAGCTGGGCGCGCACGCGGGCCAGCAGTTCCTGGGCGCGGAACGGCTTGGAGATGTAGTCATTGGCGCCGGCGTCCAGGCCACGGACGACGTCGCTCTCGGCATCGGCGCCGGTCAGCATGATGACGGGCATGCGGCGCCCCTGCTTGCGCAGCGCGGCACAGAGGTCACGGCCGTCGCCATCGGGCAGGCCGACATCCAGCAGGATGGCGTCGTAGCGGACATCCGTGTCCGCCAGCTTGGCCTGAGCGTCTTCGGCATTCTCGGCCTCGACCGCGGCAAACTCGCCGTCGAGGGCCAGGTGTTCGGCAAGGGATGCACGCAGCGCGGCATCATCTTCGACGATCAGGATCGGACGTGGGTTGAGCATGCGGCCTCCGGTTACGACAACGACGGGGCACGTACCGAAATGGTTCCGGGGGTCGTACCGCGACACCACAGGTAGAACCGAGTTTTATGCAGAATACACTTCACGGGAACGTTGGATGTCTCAGTCCGTAGACACAATGTTGCGAAGTGTGAAGAAGGTATACGAATACTTAGGGAGGTGCCGGCCCCGCCAACCTGGGAGCGCAAAGCTCAGAGGATGGTTCCCTCAAAGGGCGGCTTCAGGTGCGGCGCTTCGAATTCCACCACCCACAGGTCCGGGTCGCGCTTCACCTGGCGCTCGACATAGGCATCGGCGGCCTGCTGGTCCACCGGGGCGACGCCGGTGGCGCGCAGCCAGGCCGGGCGCCCTTCGGAGTCGCGGACCTGGGACAGCACCTGCAACCCTTCCCGGCCGCGCAGCACGCAGAGGATGCCGCCGCTGTCGGGGTCGCCCTTGCGCAGGACGGCGCCGGGGCGGCCGGCGATGTCGCCCAGCCGCAGCGCCATCGAAACCCATATTCCGGCCTTAACGCGTGCTTCCATGGCGGCATGAGTGCCACAGCCCCCAGGCGGTGCAAGCCCTTTAGGCGAAGCTGCGTTCCAGCCGAGGGTCGGGCACCCTGGCCGCCGCCAGCACGTCCACCGCGGCGGCGCCGGCGGCCAGCAGCGTGCGGGCGCATTCCTCGGAGGTGGCGCCGCTGGTCAGCACGTCGTCCACCAGCAGCACGCGGCGGCCGGCCAGGCGCGGCCGGTGGCGCTGCGGCACCATGAAGGCGCCGGCCACCGCTTCGGCCCGCGCCGCCGCGCCTCGCTCGCCAAGTTGCGGCGTGGGCCGGATGCGGCGCAGCAGGTCCGGCACCAGGGGCAGCCCGGCGCCACGCGCCAGCCTGGCCGCCAGCAGCGCGGACTGATTGTAGCGGCGCGACCACAGCCGGCGCCAATGCAGCGGCACCGGCACCACCAGTTCCGCCCGCGCCAGCAAGGCCGCCCCGGCGCGGGCCATGTGGCGCGCCAGCGGCGCCGCCAGTTCCGTGCGGTCCAGGTGCTTGAACGGCAGCACCAGGCGCTTGGCCCCTTCGTCGTAGCGCAGCGCCGCGCGGGCCTGCTGGAAGGCGGGCAGGCGCACGGCGCAGGCCGGGCAGAGTTCGCCGCCCTCGGCCAGCGTGCCGGCGCCCTCATGCGGCAGCGGCACGCCGCAGCGGGCGCACAGCGGCGCCGAGACGAAGCTGAGCGTGCCGAAGCAGGCGGCGCAGAGGCTGCCCTGCGCTTCCACCTCGGCCTCGCAGGTCAGGCAGGAAGGCGGCAGCAGCGCGTCCAGCGCCGCGATGCCGCCTTTACGAAAGAACCGCTTAACCTTGGCCGAAACGGGCATCGCCATCGCGCGCCACCTCGTGCACCAGGTCGATCTCCCAGCTGAGGTATTCGCGCATCGCGTCCTCGATGCCGTCATTGCGGTCGTAGGGGCGCAGGTAGAAGTCGATGCAGTCGGCATCGGCGGGGTTGCGGCGGTCCGCCTCCAGCGGCAGGCCATCGGCCTTCCAGGTGGCCATGCCGCCGGCCAGCGGGCGGATTTTTGCATGCGGCAGCAGGGCTTCCAGCTCCGGCACCGCCAGCTTGGCCAGGGTCAGGTCCGGCGCGGCCACGACGACCAACGCTTTGTCCTGCAACGCCGGCAGCAGCGTGGCCAGCCGCGTGCGGACGCCCCAGATCGCGCCCGGGATATGCCCGGCACGGAAATCCACGCTGCGGGCCAGGTCCACCACCGCCACGGCGGTGTGGCTCTCCAGCGCCGCGGCCACGGCAGCGGGCGGGATCGGGTCGGCATGGATGCGCTGGGCTTCCGGGCATTCCACCGGGGGCATGCCATGGGCCAACGCGGCACCTTCAAGCCCGCCTTCCAGCACATGCACTTCCCAGCCGCCCAGCTGGCGCAGCCAGCCGCCGGTCATGCGGGACCGCACGCCGGTGTCGCAGACCAGCACCAGGCGGGCGTGGCGCACCGCGACCCAGGTATCGCTGCCCTGCACCAGCTGGCCACCGGGGGCGCTGCGGCTGCCCGGCAGGTGGCCGGCGCGGTATTCCTCGGGGTCGCGCACGTCCAGCAGGTGGGTGGTGCGGCTTTTGTCGGCCAGCAGCGCCGGCAGCGCGGCCGGCGCCAGGGTCTTCACCCCGTGCTTGGCCGCGAAGGCGGTGGCGCGGGCCAGGGCGGTGTCCAGGCTGCCCGGCACGCCGCGGGGGTAGCTGGCATTGCTGCCGCGGTCGCAGCTGAAGCCGGCCAGCTCCCAGCCCATGGTGCCGTTGCGCAGCGCCACCACCTTGTTGGGCACGCCGGCGCTGCGCAGCGATTCGGCCCCCATGATGCTGCGGGTCCGCCCAGCGCAGTTCACCACGATGGTGGTGGCGGGGTTCGGCACCAGGTCGCCGATGCGGTAGACCAGTTCGCCGCCCGGAACATCCGTGGCGGTCGGGATGCTCATGCGGTGGAACTCGTCCATCGGCCGGCTGTCCAGCACCACCATGTCGGTGCCGGCATCCATCATCGCCTTCAGCTCCTCCGGGTCCACCGAGGGGGTGTGGTATTCATGCTCCACCCATTCGCCGAAGGCTTTTGAGGGTACGTTGACGCCGGAGAACAGCACGTAGCCGGCGGTTGCCCATGCCTTGTTGCCACCGTCCAGCACATGCACATCGGTGCAGCCGATGCCGGCCAGCACGCGGGCAAGCTTTTCGGCCAGGCCGCCCTCCCCGGCATCAACGCAGCAGATGCGCACGCCCAGGCGCGGCAGGATCTGGCGGGCGCGGATCTCGGCCTTGGAAAGCCCGCAGGGGTTGGCCCAGAACAGGTGGGAGCGGCCGAACTCGCCATCCTCCCGCGCGTCCAGCACGGCCAGCTCCTGGCCGTCGTTGATCCAGGCCTTCAGGGTGGCGGCGGTGATGGTCTGCATGGCGCTGGGCTCCCTTGGTTGCAGCCAGGCTAGTGTCCTGATTCCGAAGTCCAGTGGACTCCGGAATCAGGACACTAACCTTAGTTTACAGTGGCCTGCTTATCCGCTGCGTTCGCCCGAGATCGGACGAACTTCGCGGGCAGGACACTAGACCGTGATCGCTTCAGACTGAAGCGCCCGCAGTCCAGCTCGTCATTTTGAGAGACCGATTCACGCCTTTCGGCCTTTCGGCCTCAGCCGACCGGGCTCCGGCCTGCCTTGCGGCGGCACGGAACCGGGCGCATGTCACGGCCATGAGCGCGACCAACCCGCTGATCTTCGACCGCCGCCTGCACCGCCTGCGCCGTGACCGCGCCGCCGCCACGGTGGCCCAGGTGGCCCCGGTGCTGGAAGCCGCGGCCGAGCGCCTGCTGGACAGGCTGGACGACATCACCCACCGCTTCCACCGGGCGCTGGAGATCGGCGGCCGCGGCGTGGTGGCGCCAATGCTGCGGGCGCGCGGCGTCGGCTTCGTTGCCAGCATGGACCTTTCCCCGCGCATGGCCGCGCTGAATGGCGGCCCGGCGCTGGCCGGGGATGAGGAATGGCTGCCCTTCGCGCCCGAGAGCTTCGACCTGGTGGTGGCGAACCTGTCCCTGCACTGGGTCAATGACCTGCCCGGCGCCCTGGTACAGATCAGGCGGGCGCTGAAGCCGGACGGGCTGTTCCTGGCCGCCCTGCCCGGGCTGGGCACCTTGCAGCCGTTGCGGGAGAGCCTGGCCGCGGCCGAGGCCGAGGCGCGCGGCGGCATCTCGCCCCGGGTCTCGCCCTTCCCCGAGCTGCGTGACCTGGCGGGGCTGCTGCAACGCGCGGGGTTCGCGCTGCCGGTGGCGGATGCCGAGGATATCCCGCTGGCCTACGCCACGCCCTTGGGCCTGGTGCGGGACCTGCGCGCCGCCGGCGAGACCAATGCCGTGCTGGCACGCGACCCGCGCACGCCGCCCCGCGCCATGCTGCCCCAGGCGCTAAGCGCGCTGGCAGGGGCGGACGAGACCATTCCGATGCCGCTGCGGCTGCTGGTGATGACCGGCTGGGCGCCGCATGAAAGCCAGAGCAAGCCGGCCCGCCCCGGCAGCGCCAATGCCCGCCTGGCGGACGCGCTGGGCGCCGAAGAACGCAGCGCCGGCGAGAAGGCCGGGCACTGAAGTCGGCGCCCAGCTTCCAGAGCGGCCGCATCCGCGGCCTTGGCTGATGCGGCGGCCCGCGGCTCCGCGCGCCCCAGGACGCGACCCGCGGGTGGGAGCGGGACAGGTCTTGCCGCTTCAGCATCTGGCCATCCCGGGGATGTGGCGAGCCCGGCCTTGCGCACGGCGCCCCCGGCGCGCATTTTAAGTCCTTGACCTGAAACCCCGCGCGCGGCCGAGACCAGTACCCATGGAGCAGCAGGGCGGCGATTCTCGCCGCATCACCATCCACAGTCCCGCGGATTTCGAGGGCATGCGCCGCGCTGGCCAGCTGGCAGCGGCGACGCTGGACATGATCACCCCGCATGTCCGCCCCGGCGTCACCACGGCCGAGCTGGACCGCATCTGCCACGAGTATATTCTGGCGCATGGGGCCATCCCGGCGCCGCTGGGCTATCGCGGCTACCCCAAGAGCATCTGCACCAGCATCAACCATGTGGTCTGCCACGGCATTCCCGGGGAAAGGGTGTTGGCGGATGGCGATGTCATCAACATCGACGTCACCGTGATCCTGGATGGCTGGCACGGCGACACCAGCCGCATGTACGTGGCCGGCAATGCCTCCACCAAGGCCAAGCTGCTGCTGGACGTGACCTATGAGAGCCTGATGCTGGGCGTGGCCGCGGTGAAGCCGGGCGCGACGTTGGGCGATATCGGCCATGCGATACAGGTCTTCGTGGAGAAGCACCGCTTTTCCGTGGTGCGGGACTTCTGCGGCCACGGCATCGGCAAGCGCTTCCATGAACCGCCGAACGTGCTGCATTTCGGCCGCCCCGGCGAAGGCCCGACGCTGAAGCCCGGCATGTTCTTCACCATCGAACCCATGGTGAATGTCGGCCGCCCCGACGTGAAGATTCTGGACGACGGCTGGACCGCGGTGACCAAGGACCGCACGCTGTCGGCGCAGTTCGAGCACATGGTCGGCGTAACCCAGGATGGCTGCGAGATTTTTACGCTTTCCCCCACCGGGATGCATCGCCCGCCCTACGGCGACTGATACCCGCCACTGGCGGCACGGACCTGGGGGCGGAGGGCCTGAGCACGCGGAGGGCCTGGGCACCGGCCGCCGGCCCCACCCGCTCAACGACATGACGCCGCCTTGGAGCCCATCCCGGCGGCGTTGTTCGTTTTGGCTTGCGCGCCAATTGTCAATCAGATAAGTGAATGGGAGTCACTTTTACACAGGAGCTTCCGATGTCGCTCGCCCCGCTGCTCGCCGCCCCCACCGTGGTGCAGGTGCATGCCTTTGCCGCCCTGGCTGCCTTGGGCCTGGGCGTGGTGCAACTCTCGGGCGTGAAGGGCAGCACCGCGCATCGCATCCTCGGCTGGGGCTGGGTGGCGCTGATGAGCGTGGTGGCGGTGAGTTCCGCCGGCATCACCGTGCACAACGGGCCGGGGCACTACTCCTTCATCCATGGCATCTCCGCCGGGGTGATGCTGCTGCTGCCGCTGGCCATCTGGCGCATCCGCCGTGGTGACATCCGCCGCCACGCCCGGGTGATGACCGGCGTCTTCGTCGGCGGGCTGATCATCGCCGGCGGCCTGACGCTGCTGCCGGGGCGGATCATGCACCAGGTGGTTTTTGGCCTGGGCTGAAGCTTGTCAGCCGCGCGGTCGGGGCCTAATCCCGGGGCCAAGGAGCACACGCCATGGACCACACCGCCGGACAAGACCCGCACGCCGAAATCCGCGAGGAGGTGCGCAAGCTGTGCAGCCGCTTCCCCGGTGAATACTGGCGCGAGCTGGACCGCGAACGCGGCTACCCCACCGCCTTCGTCAATGCCCTGACCGAAGCTGGCTACCTGGGCGCGCTGATCCCCGAGGAGTTCGGCGGCGCCGGCCTGCCGCTTTCCGCCGCCGCCGCGATCCTTGAGGAAATCCACGCCGCCGGCAGCAATGCGGCGGCCTGCCACGCCCAGATGTACATCATGGGCACCATCCTCAAGCACGGCAGCCCGGAGCAGAAGAAGCAGTACCTGCCCAAGATCGCCACCGGCGAGCTGCGGCTGCAGGCCTTCGGCGTGACCGAACCCACCAGCGGCACCGACACCACCGCGCTGCGCACCGTGGCCCGGCGCGAGGGCGACAATTACATCATCAATGGCCAGAAGATCTGGACCAGCCGCGCCGAGCACAGCGACCTGATGCTGCTGCTGGCCCGCACCACGCCGCGCGACCAGGTGGCCAAGCGGACCGATGGGCTTTCCACCTTCATCGTGGACATGAAGGCGGCGCTGGGGAATGGCCTGACCATCCGCCCGATCCGCACCATGATGAACCACAACACGACAGAGGTGTTCTTCGACAACATGGTGGTACCGGCCGCCAACCTGGTGGGCGTCGAAGGCAAGGGCTTCCGCTACATCCTGGACGGCATGAACGCCGAGCGGATGCTGATCAGCGCCGAGTGCGTCGGCGATGCCCGCTGGTTCATCGAGAAGGCCGTGGCCTACAGCAAGGAACGCGTGCTGTTCGGCCGCCCCATCGGGCAGAACCAGGGCGTGCAGTTCCCCATCGCCAAGGCCTACGCGCAGATGCGCGCCGCCGAAGCCCTGCTGCACAAGGGCCTGGCGAAGTTCGAGCGCGGCGAGAACTGCGGCGAGGAAGCCAATATGGGCAAGATGATGTGCGCCGAGGCCAGCTGGTCCGCCGCCGAGGCCTGCATCCAGACCCATGGCGGCTTCGGCTTCGCCGAGGAATACGACATTGAGCGCAAGTACCGCGAGGCGCGGCTGTACCAGGTGGCGCCGATCAGCACCAACCTGGTGCTGAGCTACGTCGGCGAGCACGTGCTGGGCATGCCGCGGAGCTATTGAGGCGCTGGCGGCGGCTCGGCGGCATGCTTAGGCTCCCTCGCAAGCGGCCATCCCCCGAGCCGCCGGAGGACGCCATGAACCGTCGCACCCTGCTGGCCGCCGGGCTGGCCTGTACGCCGCTGGCCGCCCGCGCCCAGGCCCAGCCCTGGCCGGACCGGCCGATTCGCCTGGTGGTCGGCTTCCCGCCCGGCGGCGGCTCGGACCTGGTGGCGCGACCACTGGCGCAGAAGATGCTGGCGCTGCTGGGCCAGCCGGTGGTGGTGGAAAACCGCGGCGGCGCCAATGGCAACCTGGGGCTGGAGGTGGTCGCCAAGGCGGCGCCGGATGGCTACGTCATCGGCCATGTGAACAACAGCGTCATCGCGGTGAACCCGCTGCTCTACGCTACCCTGCCCTTCGATGCCGCGCGCGACCTGACCGCGATTTGCACCGTGACCACCGGCGGGCTGGTCATGCTGGTGCCCGCGGAATTGCCGGTGCGTTCGCTGCCCGAATTGGTCGCCCTGGCCAAGGCGCGGCCCAGTGAGCTGAATTTCGGCGCCGCCGGCATGGGTGGCGTAACCCACCTGGCCTTCGAGCTGTTCCGCAAGCAGACCGGCGCCGAGATCACCCTGGTGCCGTACCGTGGCAGCGCCCCGGCCCTTCAGGACCTGCTGGGCGGGCGGATCCAGCTGATGATCGACGGCATCAACCTGGCCAAGGCGCAGATCGATGCCGGCAAGCTCCGCCCGATCGCCATGCTGACGCGCGAACGCCACCCGCATCTGCCGGAGGTGCCGACCACGGGCGAACAGGGCTACCCGAACCTGGTCAGCCCAGGCTGGCAGGGCTTCGTCGCGCCGGCGGCCACACCGCCCGCCATCCTGGACCGGCTGGAGGAGGCGTTCCGCCGCGCCCTGGCCGACCCTGAGGTGCAGGCGAACTTCGCCAGCCAGGCCACCATCCCGGCCTTTCGCGGCCGGCAGGACATGGCGCGCATGATCCGCGAGGAGACCGCGCGTTGGGACCCCATCATCAAGGAACTGGGCATCCGCCTGGATTGAGGACTTGGCATGACTGGATCGAAGCCGCTCGCCGGCCTGCTCGTCGTCTCCATGGAACAGGCGGTGGCGGCGCCCTATTGCGCCTGCCGGCTGGCGGATGCCGGCGCCCGCGTCATCAAGATCGAACGCGCCGAGGGTGACTTCGCCCGCGGCTACGATACCTCGGCCAAGGGGCAGTCCAGCTATTTCGTCTGGTTGAACCGCGGCAAGGAAAGCCTCTGCCTGGACATCAAGCAGCCGGCCGACAAGGCGCTGCTGACCGCGTTGCTGGAAAAGGCGGATGTTTTCATCCAGAACCTGGCCCCCGGCGCCATGGCCCGGGCCGGCTTCGGCAGCGCCGAACTGCGCGCGAAGCATCCGCGCCTGATCACCGTCGATATCTCCGGCTACGGCGAGGACGGCGAATACGCCAGCATGAAGGCCTACGACCTGCTGGTGCAGGCTGAATCCGGGCTGGCGGCGGTGACCGGCCGGCCGGAAGGCCCGGGGCGCGTCGGCGTTTCCGCCTGCGACATCTCCTGCGGCATCAACGCCTATTCCGCGGTGCTGGAGGCGCTGATCCAGCGCGGCATCACCGGCCGCGGCACCGGCATCGCCGTCAGCCTGTTCGACGGCATGGCGGATTGGATGAACGTGCCGCTGATCTACTTCGAGGGCACCGGGAAAGCCCCGGCCCGCATGGGCTTGGCGCACCCCAGCATCTGCCCCTACGGCGCCTTCGCCTGCGCCGATGGCGACCTGGTGCTCATCAGCATCCAGAACGAACGCGAGTGGGCCAACCTGTGTACCCATTTCATGGGCGAGCCTGAGCTGCCCCGGCGCCCCGGCTTCACCGTCAACAACGACCGCGTGGCCAATCGGGCGGAGGTGGATGCCCACGTCGGCCATCGCTTCGCCCAGCTGACCCGCGCCGAATGCGCCGCGCAGCTGACCAAGGCCGGCACCGCCTTCGGCTTCGTCAATGATGTCGCCACCTTCAGCAAGCACCCGGCGCTGCGCCGCGTGGTGCTGGAAACGCCGGGCGGCCCGGTGCCGGTGGCGGCGCCCCCTGCCCTGTTCAGCGACGGGCTGCGCGAACTGGGCCCGGTGCCGGCGCTGGGCCAGCACTCGGGGGCGATTCGCGCGGAGTTCCTGGGCGGTTAGGGCCTGTCAGGCGGAGACAGAAGCGCCTGACAGACCCTGAGCTGTTGTTTGAGCGTCCGATCGTCGCCGGTGATTCCACCGGCGACGGCCAGACGCGAAAGCCGCATTGGCTTGGGCGGCGACACCCACGCGGATTTGGTGCCTCTGGCCTGCCTCGCCAGGCCGCCTGGCCCGACATGACGTAAACGCGGGTTACGATTTGGATCATGTTGTGGGCGCATGGCAGGTTTGTGCTGCACTGCAAAATTGTGCTTGCGGCCGCCCGGCCCGATACATAGATTGTGCATCGCAGCAACGCGGTACGCCACGTTGTCTGCCTTTCTTGGACGTTTCCTCCCTAAACTCGGCGGTGCCTCACGGCACCGCCTTTTTTTTCGCCCGCGCCGCGGCCGGCAGCGGGTCAGCGCAGGAAGGACCAGTCCATCGCCGCCAGGCTGGCCATCAGCCGGCCCAGGTCGCGCCGCAGCGGCGCCATGCCCGGCAGCCGTTCAAGCCGCTGCTCGTCCATGTAGAGCGGCCGGGCAACCTCGATCTGCAGGGCATGCACGGCATCCCGCGGGCGGCCGTAGTGGCGGGTGACATAGCCGCCGGCATAGGGGTCGTTGCGCCGTACCCGATAGCCCATGCCGCCCAGGCTTTCCTCCACCGCGCGGGTCACGCGCGGGGCGCAGGCCGTGCCATGGGCGTCCCCCAGCACGAAATCGGGCGGGTTGCCGGCCTGGGCGGGATGCGCGGGCATGGAGTGGCAGTCCACCAGCAGGCAATAGCCGAACTCGGCGCGCGTCTCCGCGATCAGGGCGGCAAGCGCGGCATGGTAGGGCTGCCAGAAGCGACGGATGCGGTCCTCGGCCTCGGCAAAGCTCAGCTTGCGGCGATAGACCGGCTCCCCGCTGGCGACGACCCGGGCAATGGTGCCGAGGCCGGCGCCCACCCGCGGGCTGGAACTGTTCACCCAATGCGGCAGCGGGCCGTCGAACATGCCGGGGTCCAGTTCCCACGGCTCGCGGTTCACGTCGCAGAACACGCGCGGAAAGCTTGCCGCCAGCAGTGGCGCGCCGAATTCGGGCGCGGCGGCGAACAGCTCCTCGACAAAGGCATCCTCGCTGCGGCGCAGCGCCACCGGGTCCAGCCTGGCGGCGGCGATGAAGCTTTCGGGGTAGCACCGGCCGCTATGGGGCGAGGCGAAGACCAGCGGCAGCGTCCGACGCTGCGGGCGGGCAAGCATGTACGGCGCCGCCGTGCCCGTCTCGGGCAGGCTGGCAGCGGCGGTCTCTAGGCTGGGGGGAAGATCCATGGGCGCCGCGATTTGGCCACAGCCAGGCCAGGCTGTCATCAACCACGACGCCGTCGCAGCACGATGTCTTGCCCGCTTGCAGAGCCGGCGATGACCCGCTAGAAGCGGCGCCTCGCTGGAGCGGGCGCGTAGCTCAGCGGGAGAGCACCTCCCTGACACGGAGGGGGTCACAGGTTCAATCCCTGTCGCGCCCACCATTGCCGCCCGCCATTCCTGCCGCCAGACAGCGCAACCGCCACGCCGCGATCACCGCATCCGCGGGGCCGATCCCTGCGCGCAGCGCCGTGCCGCGCCGATGGGTTGCGTGCTCCTCACGAAGCCGTGAGACGATAACTCCATTGCGCAATCTTCATCTGTACGGCGTCATCGGCCGCGGTAACAATCCTGGCGAGGCCAGATCGGCCCTCAGGGAGAGATATGATGCGCAGAAACCTTCTGGCCGCCGTTGCCGCCATGTTCCTGGCCTTCACGGGCGCCGCCGTGGCTGCGGACCAGGATTTCACGCTGGTGAACAGCACCGGCTTCGAGATCGACCAGTTGTTCGTCAGCCCGCATTCCAGCAACAACTGGGGCGCCGATGTGCTGGGCCGTGACGTGCTGCCGACCGGCCGCCAGACCGACATCAGCTTTCCGCCGAACACCCGCCCCTGCGCCTGGGACCTGAAGGTGGTCTACAGCGACGGCGGCTCCGCCAGCTGGATGAACATCAACCTGTGTTCGATCTCCAAGGTGACGCTGTTCTACAACCGCCAGACCGACGTGACCCGCGCCGTCACCGAGTAGCCGCCCCTGCCCCCGGCTGCGGCCACGCGCCGGGGGTTTCGCTTCAGGCCGCCACGGCCCGCACCAGCTTGCGGCCAGGTTCTTCGAGCATGGCCGGCACATCCGCGGCGGGGCGTGCCCGGCTGAACAGGAAGCCCTGCGCCTCCGTGGCGCCTTCCTGGGTCAATCGACGCAACTGCGCCTCGGTCTCCACCCCTTCGGCCGTGGTGGCAATGTTGAGGTTGCGGCACATGCCGATGATGGCCCGCACGATCACCGTGCCCTCCCCGCCCACCGTGCTGTCCAGGTCGCCGACGAAGCTGCGGTCGATCTTCACCTTGTCGAAGGGGAAGCGCAGCAGGTAGTTCAGCGACGAATAGCCCGAGCCGAAATCGTCCAGCGCCACCCGCGCGCCCAGCGCCCGCAGCGCGCGCAGCTGGGCCAGCGTCTCCTCGCTGTCCTGCAGCAGCACACCCTCGGTGATTTCCAGCTCCAGCCTGTCAGGCCGCAGGCCGGAGGCCGCCAGCGCCGCCCGCACCACCGGCACCGCGCCGGCACTGCGGAACTGCACCGGCGAAAGGTTCACCGCCACCTTGACCCAGGCCGGCCACTGCGCGGCGTCGGTGCAGGCCTGGCGCAGTACCCATTCGCCGATCGGCGTGATCAGGCCGGTTTCCTCGGCCAGCGGGATGAAGTCCGAGGGCGGCACCAGGCCGATTCCCGGCCGACGCCAGCGCAACAGCGCCTCGAAGCCGCAGACCCGCCATTGCCGCAGGTCGAACAGCGGCTGGTAGTGCAACTCCAGCTCCTGCTTCGCCAGGGCATCGCGCAGCCCCATCTCCATGGCACGGCGCTGCTGCATGGCCGCATCCATCGCCGGCTCGAAGAAGCGGTGCTGGCCGCGGGCCTCCGCCTTGGCACGGTAGAGGGCGATCTCGGCATTGCGGATCAGCTGTTCCGGGCTGTCGCCGTCCAGCGGCGAAAGCGCGATGCCGATGCTGGCACCCAGGCTGACCGCATGGCCGGCAGCGTCCAGCGGCATCACCAGGGAGGCCAGCAACCTGGCCGCCAGGGCGGAGGCATCGCCCGCCTCCCGCAGGTTCGGCGCCATCACCCCGAACTGGTCGGCGCCAAGCCGCACCAGGGTGTCGCTGTCCCGCAAGGTGGCGCGCAGCCGGGCGGCCACGGCGCATAGCGTGGCGTCGCCAACCGGCAGGCCCAGCGCGTCGTTGACCTCCTTGAAGCGGTCGAGGTCGAGCATCAGCAGCCCGACCAGGCCACCTTCGCGCAGCGTGGCGCCAAGGGCGGGGCGCATCGCCTCGGTCAGGTGGCGGCGGTTGAACAATCCGGTCAGCGGATCCCGCACCGCCTCATCCGCCAGCCGCTCCCGCAGGGTCCGGTTGACGGTGAACATGGCGGCGACCAGCAGACCGGCCAGGCTGGCGCCGAGCAGCCCCACCAGCACCGCCGTGCGGCGTTGGTGATGGTCGACCAGCGCGGCGCCGTCGCTCGCCGCCGCAACCGCCACCACCGGGATGTCACGCGGGGCACGGAAGGCACCCAGCACCACCATCCCCGAGGATTGCGCGACGAAGCGCAGCCGGCCCTGGTGCTGCGTATTGCCGGCGATGACAGCGGGGTGCGCCGGGTCGGCCGGCAGGCGCAGGGCCGCCTCCGGGTCGTCGCTGCCGGCCAGCACCGCGCCATCGGGCAGGCGGCGCAGGCGCAGCACCAGGCCGGGCTGTGCGCCCTGTTCCCGCAGCAGGCGGGACAGCGCCAATGGGTCCAGCACCACCACGGCCATGCCGGCGAAGCTGCCATCGGCCCCACGCAGCGGCCGCGAGGCGGTGATGGCGACCCGCCCGTTGGCGCGGCTGTTCAGCGGCGGTGAGACGTAGAGCCCGGTTGCATCCAGCCGGGCATGGGCCTGGAAATGGGCACGGTCGCCCAGCCAGATGCGGCTCTGTCCGGTGGAGGACCAGGACATCCAGCCATCGGCCGACACCATGCTGACCTGCTGCACGGCGAAACGGCCATTGGCGGAAACGCGCTCCAGGTGCTGCGCCACCGCCTCGGCACCGGCCTCGTTGCCGGCCTCCAGCAGGCTATGGCGGCTCTGCATCAGGTCGTGCAGGCTGTCCACGGTCTCGAAGATGCGGAGCACGAGTTGCTCCAGCGTATCGGCGGCCGCCTCGGCATCGATATAGGCACGCTGTTCCGCAGCGCGACC
Source organism: uncultured Rhodospirillales bacterium (assembly GCA_903835235.1). Lineage (GTDB taxonomy): Bacteria > Pseudomonadota > Alphaproteobacteria > Acetobacterales > Acetobacteraceae > CAIMOR01. The sequence continues at coordinate 149,373 of CAILMF010000054.1, read as the reverse complement.
CTGGGCACGCAGGTACACGGCCGCCCCAACGGCCAGCGCAAGCGACGCAGCCAACCAGAACAACAATGGCACGGCACGATGCCACGGCAGCGAACGCATCAGGCGCGGCAGGTCAGCCAGCACGCAGGGTATTCCCCCGGAAAAAGTCCAGGGGGCGAGTTTTCTGTCGGCGGGGTTACTGGCCGGCTAAAATTCAGCCCATTCGATGATCAACGGCCCAACAATTCCGCATTGTGCTGCCCCAGGGTTGGCGCCGGGCGCTGCGACAATGGGCGTTCGCTGTCGAAGGAGATCGGCAGGCCCACCACTTTCACCCCGGTTTCCGGCAGGGCCTGCATCATGTCCACCTCGGCGAACTGCTCGCTGCGGGCGAGTTCACCGATATCGTTCACCGCGGCGCAGGGCACGCCCTGGGCCTCCAGCCGCTCGATCCACGCGTCACGCGTGCCGGCGCCGATGATGGCCTGCATGGCCGAAACCAGCGCCACCTTGTTGGCCACACGCTTGGGGCCGGTGGCATAGGCTGGGTCCTGGCCCCATTCGGGGTGGCCCATCACCTTGGCGCAGCGGGCGAACAGGCGGTCATTCCCCGCCGCGATGACGAAGGGCAGGTCTGACGCCTGGAACACCTGGTAGGGCACGATGACGTTGGCGCCGGTGCCATGCCGCTTGGTCACATTGCCGGTGGCGACATAGGCGTTGACCGCGCCTTCCACCCAATGCACCGCGGTCTCGAACAGGGAGGTATCGACCACGCAGCCCTGCCCGGTGATATCCCGCCGCCGCAGCGCGCCGAGCACGCCGATGGTGCAGAACATGCCGGTGCCCTTGTCGTTGACGCTGGCGCCGCAGAAATTCGGCGCCTCGTCCGGCCGGCCGGTCATGCTCATCATGCCGCCATAGGCTTGCAGCAGCGGGTCGAAGCCGGGGCGCATCTTCAGCGGGCCAACCTGGCCGAAGGCAGAGATGTTGCAATAGACCAGGCGCGGGTGGCGCTTCAGCATGGTCGGGCCGTCGATGCCGATTTCCTCCACAACGCCCGGGCGCAGGTTCTGGATCAGGATGTCGGCGGTTTCGCACAGCTTGTGCAGCGCCTCGACATCCTCGGCCTTCTTGAGGTCCAGCGTGATGCTGCGCTTGTTGCGGTTCTGGCTGTGGAAATACAGGCTGGTCACGCCATCCGGCCCCCAGGGCGGGCCCCAGAGGCGGGCGTCGTCGCCGCCATCCGGCTTTTCCACCTTGATCACGTCGGCGCCCATATCCGCCATGATGGCGCCGGCGAGCGGCCCCGCCAGGGCCTGGCCTACTTCAATGACGCGGACACCTTCGAGCGGAAGCATGCATGGCCTCTCAAGAAAAGGCCGCGGGCACCAGGGCACCCACGGCTGTTGCTGGTGGCGCAGCCTTACGGCTGCATGTGGCTGCCACCGGAGACGGTCATGTTCTCCCCGGTGATGTAGACGGCGGCGTTGGAGACCAGGAAGCAGACCAGGTTGGCCACTTCGCTGGGTTCCGCATAACGGCCCAGCGGAATGCGGCCCAGCGTGCCCGCGGCGAATTTCTCGCTGCGGATGGTCTCCGTCATCGGCGTGACCACGGTGCCGAAGCCCACCGAGTTCACCCGGATGCCGTAGCGCGCCCATTCCTTGGCGCCGGTCATGGTCATGCCGAACAGCGCCGCCTTGGCCGAGGAGTAGTTGACCTGGCCGATGCTGCCGCGCTTGCCCGCGGTGGAGGAGATGTTGACGATGCCGCCTGTCGTACCGGCGGGTTGAGGCATGTCCGCCTTCGCCCGGTCCACCATGTGGCGGCCGACCGCCTGCATCATCAGGTAGCAGCCGGTCAGGTTGACATCGATGACCGCCTGCCACTGTTGCATGGTCATCTTCAGGAACATCGCCGGGCGGGTGATGCCGGCGTTGTTGACCAGGCCATGCACGGCGCCGAAGCGGGCGACCGACTGCCGGACGCAGTCTTCGGAAAAACCTTCCTCGGCGACATTGCCCAGCACGCCCAGCACGCGGTCCTGCGGCATGGCCGCGACCGTGCTGGCCAGCGTGTCCGGATTGCGCTCCACCAGCACCACATTGGCGCCGAGGTCGAGGAACAGCTCTGACAGTGCCTTGCCGACACCCTGCCCGGCGCCGGTGACGATGACGGTGCGACCCGTCATTTCCATCGGGTTCTTCATGGGGGCGCTCACGGCTGTTCGTTGGAGAAGACGATGGTGCCGGAGGCGCTGAACATGCCGCCGACGCCATGGGCGATGCTGACCTTGGCGCCCGCCACCTGGGCCGCTGCGGTGCCGCGCATCTGGCGGATGCTCTCCTGCAGGGCGAACATGCCGTACATGCCGGTGTGGGTGTAGCTGAGGCCACCGCCATTGGTGTTCAGCGGCAGCTTGCCACCGGGGCGGGTATTGCCTTCCCAGACGAAGTCCTTGGCCTCGCCGCGCTTGCAGAAGCCCAGGTCCTCAAGCCCGTACAGCGGCAGGTGGGCGAAGGCGTCGTAGATCATCAGGTGGTCGACATCGGCGTGGCTGATGCCGGCCATCTTCATCGCGGTCGGCCCCGCCACGCGGAAAGCGCGGGAGGAGGTGAAGTCCTCCATCTGGGAGACCATGTTGGATTCCACGCTCTCGCCGGAGCCCAGGATGTAGACCGGCTTGGTCGGGAAGTCCTTCGCCCGGTCGGCCGAGGTCACGATGATGGCGCCGCCGCCATCCGTCACCAGGCAGCATTGCAGGATGCGGAAGGGGTAGGCGATCATCCGGCTGTTCAGCACGTCGTCGACGGTGATGGGGTCGCGGAACATCGCGCGCGGGTTGTGGCTGGCCCATTCGCGAGTCACCACGGAGACCTGCGCCAGGTGCTCATGCGTGGTGCCCGTGGCCTTCATGTAGCGCAGCACGGGAATCGGGAAGAGCGTCGGCGGGCCGAAGGGGCCGTAGGGGATTTCGAACTGGCCGTTCAGGCTCTCTGGCTCGCTCGGGCGCGGCGTGCCGTTGATGCGCGACTTGCCGCTCTCACCATGGGTGATGAGGATGGTGGTGGCGTAGCCCGCCGCGATGGCGGCCGCGGCATGGCGGACATGCAGCATGAAGGAGCAGCCGCCCACCGCCGTGCCGTCGACCCAGGTGGGGGTGATGCCGAGGTAATGCGCGATCTGCTGCGGCATCATCGGGCCGACGCAGGCCACGCCGTCGATGTCGCTGGGCTTCAGGCCGCATTCGGCCATGGCATTCAGCGCGGCATCGGCGTGCAGCATGATCTGCGACATGCCCGGCACGCTGCCGATCTTGGTGGATTCGCTGGCGCCGACAACGGCAACCGAACCTGGCTTGTACGACATCGGCTCAGCCCTTCTTCGCGGGGGTGAAGAGCGGCAGGGTGATTTCCTCATCCAGCGGGGTGAAGGCCACCACCATCGGCATGTCCAGCACCAGGGCTTCCGGCGTCTGCGGGCAGTCCACGATGTTGGTCATCATCCGCGGGCCTTCCTCCAGCTCCACCACGGCGATGGCGTAGGGCGGCTCGAAGCCCGGCACCGGGCGGTGGTGGATCACGTAGCTGTGCAGCGTGGCGCGGCCGGAGGCCTCGAAGGTCTCCACATTGCGGCTGCCGGTGTAGGGGCTGAACGGGCGCGGCGGGAAATAGGCGCGCCCGGTTTCGACGCAGCGCTGCAGCAGCAGCTTGCCGTCCTTGCAGCCATCCCAGAAATGCTTGGTTTCCGGCGTCGGCTTCGGCTTGGGCCGGCCTGGTGCGAGTGCCATGGGCTTCCTCCTGTTTTACGCCGCGCAGCATCGCCGGCCGGGGCGAGGGCGTCCAGGGGGCTGGATGGCGAAGCAGAAAGTCTAAATATGAGATTCATGTATTATTTTTGGTATTTTCTCGCATTTTGTGTTCTGTTTTTTTCTTCGAACTTGATTTTTTGTTAATCGGAACATACCGGTAGTGGCAACGCATAGTCATCGCCTCCCCCGGGGCGATCACCTTTCGCTTGGAGCGGTCCCCCCATGGCCAACAGCGCCCCCATCGCCGGCTCGCCGACGCTGACCGTCAGCAGCACGTCCGGCATCCAGAATTTCAACCTGTTGGCCGGTGCCGTCGACCCGGATGGCGACGCGATCTTCTATCAGGGCGGCTTCTCCCTGACGCTGAGCGACGCCAATGCCGCCGTGCTCGCCGCGCTGACGCCAGCCTTCGACGCAGTCCTGGGCAATGGCGGCGTCTTCACCTTCGACCCCGCGCTGTTCGCCTATGTGCCGGTCGGCGCGACGCGGACGCTGCAACTCGAGTTCCAGATCTCCGATGGCCTGAGTGGTGTGGTGGGCGACATCGCGGTCATCAACATCAATGGTGTCAACGACGCACCGGGCGCGGCCGTGCTGACCGCCAGCCCGATCGCCGAGGGCGGCGGCAACCGCCAGGTCGGTACCGTTGCTGCGACCGACCCCGACCTCGGTGACATCCTCACCTACAGCATCGCCTCCAACGCGTTGTTCGAACTGCGCAACGGCAATGAGCTGTGGCTGAAGAACGGCGTGACGCTGGACTTCGAGACCGGCGCCACCCGCTCGGTCGACATCACCGCCACCGACAACCACGGCACCGCCACGCTGGCCAGCCTGACGGTCGATGTCAGCAATGTCGTCGGCAACTACGCCATTGCCGCCACCACCACGCCCGCATTCGAGGGCCATAGCGGCAACACCGACTTCGTATTCACCGTCACCCGCTCGGGCGACACCTTCGGCGCCAGCACGGTGCACTGGGCGGCGGCGGGCAGCGGCGGCAACCCGGCCAGCAACGCCGATTTCAACGGCGCGCTCTCGGGCGACCTGAGCTTCGCCAATGGCGAGACCAGCAAGAGCATCACCGTCCACGCCAAGGGCGACACCACGGACGAACTGGACGAAGGCTTCACCGTCACCCTCTCCTCGCCAAGCGACAGCGGCGCGACCCTCAGCACACCCAGCGCCAACGCGACCATCACCAACGACGACTGGAGCGTCTACCTCGAGTTTGCGCCGGAGGTGCAGCACCTCGAGGGCGACGCGCCGAGCACCACTTCCTTCACCTACACGGTGGCCCGTACCGGCTACCTGGGCGCCGCGGCCGACGTGCACTGGGCGATCACGGGCGGCACCGCCAACGCGGCCGACTTCGTCGCCACCACCGGCATCGCCCATTTCAATGCCGGCAGCGGCCTCGCCAGCTTCGACGTGGTGGTCCTGGGTGACAGCCATGTGGAGCCCGACGAGACCTTTGTCGTCATGCTGAACACCCCGGACCCGGGCGGCAACATTCTCGCCGCCGCCAGCTTCGGCAGAATCCTGAACGACGATGCCGGCTTCAGCATCGACAACCCCTCCATTACCGAGGGCAACAGCGGCACCCAGTTCATCACCTTCACGGTCAGCCGCGTCGGCTACCTGGGCAATGTGGATTCGGTGCTGTGGGCGTTCCAGAACGACGCTTATGTGCCGGTGGACACCTCCGACTTCCCCAGCCAGCTCTACGCCGCCGACCTGCCCAACCCGCCGGCGGTGAAGGACGGCTACCCGATCTTCGGCTACCTCGACGGAAACGCTGCCGCCCTGGTGCTGCGCGACCTCACCTACATCACCTTCGCCCCCGGCGAGACCAGCCACACCCTGACCTTCGAGGTGAATGGCGACACCCGGCTGGAAGCGAACGACCTGTTCCACATCGTGCTGCACGACCCGACGCCGGGTTCCGAGCTGACCGCCAACTTCGACGGCACCGGCACCATCGGCAACAACGACCAGGTGGGCACGGTCGGCTACAAGGGCACCATCACCGGCACCGGCGGCAATGACAGCCTGACCACGCCGCAACAGCTGAACGGCTACCAGTTCTTCGGCGGCCCGGGCGACGACACGCTGCTGGGCTATGGCTACGACAACCTGCTGTACGGCGCCGCCGGCAATGACAGCATCTATGGTGGCGACGGCCATGGCATGGTCGATGGCGGTGCCGGCGACGACAAGCTGCGCATGCACGGCTACATCGACACGGTCTATGGCGGCACCGGCAACGACAGCATCTTCGGCAGCGAAGGCACCGCGCTGATCGACGCCGGCTGGGGCGAGGACACGGTGCAGGCCGCCGGCAACAACAACGTCATCCTGGGCAACTACGGCAACGACAGCATCTTCGGCGGCGACCATGACGACACCGTCTATGGCGGCATCGGCGGCGACACCATCACCACCACCGACCAGCGCAACGTGATCTTCGGCGACGATGACCAACTGCGCCGCCTCGGCTTCAACTACGCCGACAGCATCAACGGCGGCGACCACGACAACACCGTCTTCGGCGGCTACGACAACGACACCATCAGCTTCGTCGGCCAGCGCAACGTGGCGCATGGCATGGACGACAACGACCTCATCACCCTCGGCAGCGGCTACGACACGGCCTTCGGCGATGCTGGCAACGACACCGTCAACCTCTCCGGCTGGGGCAACTTCGTCGACGGCGGCACCGGCACCGACCGGGTGAACGAGCCCGGCCCGCGCAACCTGGCCGCCTTCAAGTATGTCGCCGGCAGCTGGTTCGTGAAGTTCGGCTACAACGCGGGCAGCGACCAGCTGATCAATGTCGAGACGCTGCACTTCAACGGCGGCGGCGCCGATATCGACCTGTCGCCCGCGGCGGTCGCGGCCGGCATGGTCATGCAGGGCGACCAGGTGGGCAATGACAGCCTGCTGGGCCTCGGCGGCGACGACACGCTGACCACCTTCGGCTACAACAACACCATCGACGGCGGCACCGGCAACGACAGCATCGACGCCGGCCGCGGCAACGCCACCATCACCGGCGGCGACGGCAATGACGTCATCATCGTCTCCGGCCACAGCAACCTGATCTTCGCCGGCGCCGGCAACGACCGGGTGACGCTGCGCAACGACAATGGCAGCAACCACAACAACTACGTGGACCTCGGCGGTGGCGACAACACCGTCACCGGCGGCGTGGACGTCAACACCATCATCGGCGGCAGCGGGCACGACGAGATCAGCGTCAGCGGCCACAACAACCTGATCCAGTCCGGCGGCGGCGACGACGCCATCACCATCGGCGGTGGCGGCCAGGACACGGTGGATGGCGGCGGCGGCTTCGATGTCGTCACCTTCAACTTCGCCCGCCAGGGTGCCGAGATCCGCAGCAACGCCGATGGCAGCTTCGATGTGCATGGGCCGAACGGCTGGGACCACCTGGTCAATATCGAACAGGCGGTGTTCACGGACGGGCTGAGCAACCTCGGCCGCGGCAACCATGGCGACGTCAATGGCGACAAGCTGGGCGATGGCATCATCCAGTTCGGCAGTTCCGTCTGGTTGCTGCAGAACAACTACCCCGGCAACTTCACCGCGGTGGGGATCGGCGGCGCCGGCGCCTTCATCGCCAAGGACAGTGCGGACCTGGATGCCGACGGCAAGGCCGACATCGTCTTCCAGACCCCTGGCCCCGGGGCAACCCAGATCTATGGCTGGCTGATGAACGGCACCACCGTCGCCAGCCAGGGCCTCATCGGCGGTGCCGGCGCCGGCTGGGACCTGAGGTTCGCCGCCGACATCACCGGCGACGGGCAGGCCGACCTGATCTTCCGCAACAGCACCACCGGCGACATCTACGCCTGGCTGCAGCACGGCCTGACCAGCTACAACCAGGGCACGCTGGGCACGCCAGGCACGAACTGGAACCTGAACGGCGCCGGTGACTTCAATGGCGACGGTCGCTCCGACCTGCTGTTCCGCAACAGCGTCGACGGCACCGTGTGGATCTGGGAAATGAACGGGCTCAGCATTGCGGCCCAGGGCGGCCCGGGGATCGTCGGCAACGCCTGGCAGGTGCGCGGCACCGGTGATTTCGATGGCGACGGCAACTCCGACATCCTGTGGCGCAACAGCACCGATGGCAGCGTGTACCTGTGGGAAATGCAGGGCTTCACCATCAAGGCGCAGGGCACGGTTTGGTCGCCCGGCCTGAATACCGATGTTGTCGGGGTGGAAGACCTGACCGGCGACGGCCGCGCCGACATCATCCTGCTCGATGCGGCGGGCACCTTCTCGGCGGTGGCGATGGACGGCCTCACCCCGCTCGGCACCTTGACGCTGGCCAACGCGCCGGGCTGGCACCTGGTCTAGAGCCGTATCACCGCGACCCTACGCGATGAAACGGCTCCAGCTTTTGGTAGGGTCGCATTTTCCTAGAGCAACATCCGTTCTGATGGAATCATCAGAACGGATTTCTTGCTCTGCAACCGATTAAAGCTAAAGCACGAAACCCGCTCACGCTGATTCAGCGTGAGCGGATGGTGCTGTAGTCGGCGAGCGTATCCGCTCGCCTTGAAGATGCTCTAGCAGGCTGCGTCCAAGTGGACGCAGCTCGCGTTCCATAAGTCATTGAATTCATAGCAAGAAATGCGTTCGGATGATTCCATCCGAACGCATGTTGCCCTAGCCACCAAAGGGCGCGCCCCGGAAGGCGCGCCCCTGCGGTCTACTCGGCGGCCATCTGCAGCCGCGGCTCCAGCCCGGCGGCGGTGATGGCGGCGCGGATACGTCCCAGCTCCGCACTGCCCAGCTTGCGCAGCGGCGGCCGCACCACGGCACGCTGCATGCGGCCCAGCATCACCAGCGCCTCCTTCATGCGGTTGTGCATGTCGAAGGACGGCGCGGCGTAGAACGCCTCCGACGTCGCGCGCACCAGGGTGTTCAGGCGCTGCGCCTCGGCCAGGTCCTGGCGCTGCACCGCCTCGAACAGTTCCACCTGCAACTGCGCGATGACGCTGCCGGAGCCCGACAGCAGGCCCTTGCAGCCCGTCACCAGGCTGCCCATCAGCCAGGGGCTGTGGGTGCTGAGCACGTTCACCGGGCGCGACAGGCCCTGCAACGTGACCACATGGCGCTCGGCCAGCACCGGGTCGCCCGAGCCGTCCTTGATGGCCTTGATCTGCGGGATTTCGTCCGCGAGTTCCAGCAGCGTCGCCATCGGGTAGGTCAGGCCGGTGGCCAGGCCGTACTGGAACAGGATCAGCGGCAGGTCGGTGGCGGCGGCCACGGCGCGCACATGGTCGGCCAGGTTGCCGGGGCTGGCGGCATGGCCGCGCGCCAGCACGTTGGGCGGGAAGACCAGCAGGCAGGAAGCGCCGCCGGCCGCGGCCATTTTTGCGAGTTTCACCGCCTGCATGGTGCTGTCGGAATAGACGCCGTTGATGATCGGCGTGGTGTCGCCGATCGCATCCATCGTCGCGTCCAGCACCGCCACCTGCTCGGCATATTCGCAGGAGGAGACTTCGGAGGCATGCGCGTTGACGGTGATGCCGTTGATGCCGCGGGTGCCCGCGACGTCCCGCAGATGCGCCTTGTAGCCGGCGAAATCGACCGAAAGGTCCTGATGGAATGGCAGCAGGCAGGCGGGGATGACCCCTTCGGCCTTGTAGGCGGGGAATTTGGCGGACATGGCGGGACGCCTCCTGGACAGGTTTGCACCAGCCTAGCGCGGATGCTGGCCGATTGGCCACGGCTCAGGGGTCAGCGCGTGCGCACCGGTCCGCTGGAACCGCCGCCACCACCACCGCCGCCAGGCAGGTTCGTCGCCAACGCCGCCGCGGCACCGGCCACCAGCGGCACCAACACGTAGGTCCAGGCGCTCGGGCCGTTCAGGTCGTCTTCCGGCCAGGCTTCCGCCTCGGCAGCGCGGGCGCGCGTTGCTGCGCGCGGCGGCTGCACCGGCACCGCACCACGCGGCGGAATCACCACCTCCGCGCCAGCCGGCACCGGCACGGTGCGCAGTTGCGCCCGTGCGGGCATCAGCGGCAATACCACCAAGGCGAGTGCGAGGACGACTTTCACAACCGCAGCATGGCCCGGGCGCCGAGGCCCAGGCAAGCGCTTATTCCGCGTCCGGCTGCCGTTCCGGCACGTTGTCGGCGAAGGCCGGCAGCGCCATGCAGGCTGCCTCCGCGGCCAGCAGGCGCGGCATGGCGGCCAGGTCCACCTTGAAGCGCCGCGCATTGTACAACTGCGGCACCAGCGCCAGGTCGGCCAGGGTGGGCGCGCTGCCGAAGCAGAACGGCCCCGCCTCGCCAGCCAACAGCGCCTCACAAGCAGAAAGCCCCTCGGCGATGACGTCATGCGCCCAGCCGCTGACGACCTCCTCGCCATGGCCCAGGGCACGCAGGCGGCCCAGCACCTTCAGGTTCTGCACCGCGTGGATTTCGCAGGCGATGGCCTGGGCGAAGGCGCGCACGCGGGCGCGCTGCACCGCATCCTCCGGCAGCAGGCGCGGCGGCGGATAGGTCTCGTCCAGGTATTCGATGATGGCGAGGGACTGGGTCAGCGCCGTGCCGTCATCCAGCACCAGCGCCGGCACCAGGCCCTGCGGGTTCAGCGGCAGGTAGTCGGCGCTGCGTTGCTCGCCCTTGCGCAGGTGGCGGAAGGCTTGGTCGGCATGCAGCCCTTTCAGGGCCAGCGCGATGCGGACCCGATAGGCCGCGCTTGAGCGGTAGTAGCCATACAGCTTCATCAACGCCTCCCCATCATCTGCCGCGCGATGATGACGCGCATGATCTCGTTGGTGCCTTCCAGAATGCGATGCACGCGCAGGTCGCGCACGATCTTCTCGATGCCGTAATCCGCCAGGTACCCGTAGCCGCCCAGCAGTTGCAGCGCGTCGTCGGCAATGCGGTGGCAGGTATCCGTCGCGAAGCGCTTGGCCATGGCGGCGAAGGCGCCGGCATCGGGCGCCTTCTCGTCCAGCTTGGCACAGGCGCGCCACAGCAGGGTGCGGCTGGCCTCCAACTCGGTCAGCATGTCCGCCAGCTTGAACTGGGTGTTCTGGTAGTCCGCGATCGGCTTGCCGAAGGCCTGGCGCTCCTGCACATAGGCCAGCGCCTTGTCCAGCGCCGCCTGCGCACCGCCGACGCTGCACGCGGCGATGTTCAGCCGCCCGCCATCCAGCCCCGCCATGGCGAATTTGAAGCCCTCGCCTTCCTGGCCCAGCAAGGCCGAGACTGGCACGCGCGCACCATCGAACAGCACCTGGCGCGTCGGCTGCGCATTCCAGCCCATCTTCTTCTCATTGGCACCGAAGCCGACGCCGGGCATGTCCCGCTCGATCAGCAGCGCGCTGATCCCGCGTGGCGAGTCATCGCCGGTGCGCACCATGGTGAGGTAGAGATCGGAGACGCCGGCGCCGCTGATGAACTGCTTGGCGCCGTCCAGCACATAATGGTCGCCGTCTCGGCGCGCCTTGGTGCGCAGCGCCGCGGCGTCGCTGCCGCTGCCGGGTTCGGTCAGGCAGTAGCTGGCGATCTTGTCCATGCCGATCAGCTGCGGCAGCCAGTGCTTGCGTTGCGCCTCGCTGCCGAAGCGGTCGATCATCCAGGCCACCATGTTGTGGATGGAGAGGAAGGCCGCCACCGTCGGGCAGCCGGTGGACAGCGCCTCGAACACCACTGCCGCATCCAGCCGCGAGAGCCCGGCACCGCCGCTTTCCTCCCGCACATACAGCGCGGCCATTCCGAGGCCCGCGGCCTCGCGCAGCACATCCACCGGGAAGTGGCGTTCCTCGTCCCAGCGCTGCGCGTTGGGTGCCAGGCGGTCGGCGGCGAAGGCCAGCGCGACCTCGCGCAACTCGCGCGTGGCTTCGGGCAGGTCGAACATCACGCCACCTTCGCCTGGCCGAGCGCGGCCAGCTTCGCCCGCGTCGCTGCCAGGTTGCGCAGCTTGATGTGGCCATAGCCCTTCACCCCAGCCCAGGCTTCCGCCCATTCCGCGGCCTGCACATAGCTGGCAGGGGTCAGCGCCGCGAGGAAGCCTTCCACGCCGGCGCGGAACTCGCCGGGCAGCGCGCGCTCCATCTGGCGCTCCTCGGTGCGCCCGAACACGTCCAACGCCGTGCCGCGCAATGCCTTGCCATGGCGCAGCAGCCGCAGCGCCGCCAGCATCCAGGGGCCGAACGCCATCTTGCGCGGCTGTCCCGTTACCGGGTCCAGCTTGGCCAGCATCGGCGGCGCCAGGTTCAGCTCCACCCGCTTCACGTTGGTGAAGTGCTGCGCCAGTTCCGCCTTCCATTCCGGCAGGCTGTGCAGCCGCGCCACTTCGTATTCGTCCTTAGACGCCATCAGCCGATGCAGCTGCGTCGCGACCGCGCGGGACAGCCGTTCGCTGCCCGGCATGATGCCCGCTTCAGCCCGCCGCACGCTGGCGACGAAGCCGCTGTACTCCGCCGCATAACCCGCGTTCTGGTAGGCGGTCAGGTCGCCGACGCGGCGAGCCACCAGCGCATCCAGCGTCTCCGCTTCCGGTGTCACCACCGCCGGCGGCGCCAGCGCAGCGCCACGGCCCAGCGCGAAGGCGGCCTTGTTACGCTCCACCTGGGCGCCGTTCAGTTCCAGCGCGCGGTTGATCGCCTCGCTGCTCAGCGGCAGCAGGCCCTTCTGGTAGGCCACGCCCAGCAACCAGACATTCAGGTAGATCAGGTCGCCCAGCGCTTCCTCCACCACCTGGATGCCCGGCATGGTGATGACCTCGCGGCAGGCCTTGCGCACGCTGGCCAGCATGCCGTCGCGGTCATAGCGCGTGGACGTATCCATCACGAACTGCGCGGTGGGTTGCAGGTCCACGTTCAGCACGGCGCTGGTGCGGTCCGCGCCCAGCAGCGGCCGCGCGGTGCGGCCCTGCGCCACCACCATGTCGGCGGACAGCAGCAGGTCGGCCTTGCCCATGCCGATGCGCGGGGCGTCGATGCTCTCCGGCGCTGCGCCCACACGGCCGATGCGCAGCTGCGCGAAGACGCCGCCACCCTTCTGCGCCAGGCCCAGCATGTCCACGCTGCGCACCGGCCGGCCCTCGATATGCCCGGCCATTGCCAGGATGGCGCCCAGCGCGGTCACGCCCTGCCCGCCCACGCCGGCCAGCAGAATGTTCCATGCCGGCTCGCCGGCGCGCGCCTCCGGCCGCGGCGGTTCCGGCAGTTGCCCGTCCACGGTCGGCACCGCCGGCTTCACCGGCTCGGCGCCGACCAGCGTGACGAAGGACGGACAAAAACCCTGCACGCAGGACAGGTCCTGGTTGCAGGCGCTCTGGTCGATGGCGCGCTTGCGGCCGAACTCGGTTTCCACCGGTTCCACCGCCAGGCAGTTGCTGGTCTTGGAGCAATCGCCGCAATCCTCGCAGACCCGGCTGTTGATGACGGCCCGCTTCAGCGCCAGCGCCTGGGTGCCGCGCTTGCGCTTGCGGCGGCGTTCGGTCGCGCATTGCTGGTCGAAGATCAGGATGGAGACGCCAGGCACTTCGCGCAGCTCGCGCTGCACCTGGTCCAGCTCGGCACGCGGGCGGTACTCGGTGATCCCAGGCATGCGCGCGTCATCGACATGCCGGTCCGGGTCGTCGCTGACCACGACGATCTTCTGCGCGCCCTCGGCGAAGACCTGCGCCGCGATCATCGGCACGGTCATTTCGCCTTCCGGCACCTGGCCGCCGGTCATCGCCACCGCGCTGTTGACCAGGATTTTGTAGGTCATGCTGGTGCCGGCGGCCAAGGCCTGGCGGATGCTCAGCAAGCCGCTATGCGCATAGGTGCCGTCACCGATATTGACGAACATATGCTTCTCAGAAACGAAGGGCGCCATGCCGAGCCACGGCATCCCCTCGGCGCCCATCTGCGTGTACAGATCGGTGTTGCGGTCCATGTAGATCGCCAGCGTATGGCAGCCGATGCCGGCCATGGCGTGGCTGCCTTCCGGCACGCGGGTGCTGGTGTTGTGCGGGCAGCCCGGGCAGAAATACGGCGCGCGCTCATGAACCGGCGGCTGCTGGATCAGCGCCAGCCGGTCGAGCTGCTCGATCCGCGCCTTCAACTGCTCGGTGCGCAGCGCTTCCGGCAGCCGCGCATACAGCGCGCGCAGCACGTTGCCGGTTTCCAACTCCGTCAGGTCGCTCAGCAGCGGGCGGCCCTGCTCGTCCTGCTTGCCGACGATGCGCGGGCGTTCACGCATGTGGTACAGCGCGTCACGCAGCTGCGGCTCGATCACCGGGCGGCGGTCCTCCACCACCAGCACTTCCTCCAGCCCCTGCGCAAACGCGCGCGCCGCTTCCGCATCAAGCGGCCAGGCCAGCCCCACCTTCCAGATGCGCAGCCCGGCCATCCGCGCCAGTTCGTCGGTGATGCCGGCATCGTTCAACGCCTGGCGCAGCGTGGCGTAGCCCTTGCCGCGCGCGGCGATGCCGTAGCGCGCATTCGGGCTGTCCAGCACCACCTGGTTGAAGCCATTGGCGCGGGCGAAGGCGAGCGCCGCCGGCAGCTTGAAGTGCCGCAGCCGCTCTTCCTGCGGAATGGCGTGGTCGCGCAGGCGGATGTGCACGCCATCGGCAGGGAACAGGAATTCCGGCGCCACCGTCGCGTAGGCCGCCGGGTCGATCCGCACGCTGGCGGAACCGTCCATGGTCTCGGCCACGCACTTCATGCCCACCCACAGCCCGGCGAAGCGCGACATGTCCAGCGCCTTCATGCCGTACTCCAGAATCTCCTGCGCGCCGGAGGGGTCCAGCACCGGCATCTCCACATCCATGAAGGAGATTTCGCAGCCCGACGTGATGGTGGAGGACTTGCAGGAGGGATCATCGCCGGCCAGTGCCAGCACGCCGCCGCGCGGCGCGGTGCCGGCGCTGTTGGCGTGGCGCAGCGCGTCGCCGGAACGGTCCACGCCTGGGCCCTTGCCGTACCAGATGCCGAAGACGCCGTCGTATTTCTGGTTGCCATACAGCGCGATCTGCTGCGTGCCCCATATCGCGGTCGCGGCCAGGTCCTCGTTCAGCGCCGGGCGCACCACGATATTGGCGGCCTGCATGCGCTTTTTCTGCTGCGCCAGTTGCAGGTCGTAGGTGCCCAAGGGGCTGCCGCGATAGCCGCTGATATAGCCCGCGGTGTTGAAGCCCTGCGCCTTGTCCAGCTCATGCCGCAGCAGCGGCAGCCGCACCAGCGCCTGGATGCCGGACAGCAGGGTCGTCTCTCCCGTGGTCGCCCCATGGCCCTCCCAGCGGTCCTCAAGCGTGACGTTCGGCCGGATGATGCTGCCCATGGATGTTCTCCCTCGTGCCCCAGGCTAGAACATTGTGGGAGGGCCGGGAACGCCCCATGGCCTGGTTGGCCGGCAGGAGGATGGGCCGGTGCCGCGGGCGGGTTTTCCCCTGATGCCATGGTGCAGTGCCGAAAGAACGGAAGTTCCCTTCGCGCTACCGCCGCAGCGCGGCAGGGTGCGGCGGCACCAGCCTATCCCCGGCGCCGAACAACTTGTGGCGATAGCTGCCGGCCGCGTAGCCCCGCTTGTACAGGCCGCGACGCTGCAACTCCGGCACCAGCAGCTCCACCACGCTGTCCAGGCATTCCGGCATGACGGTACGGCTGAGGTTGAAGCCGTCCACATCCGCCTCCGCCACCCAGGCGGCCAGCTCGTCCGCCACCTGGGCCGCGTCGCCGACAATGGGGCGCTGGCGACTGCCGAGGATGAAACTCTCCTCCATGCGGCGCCTGGTCCAGTCGGCACCGAATTGCCGGCGCATCGAGTCCACGTTGCTGGCGATGGCGTCGCTGCGCTCCACGCCGATCGGCTCATCCAGCGCGAAGCGGGCGAAGTCGACGCCCAGCGAGGCGCTGGCATGGGCCATGGCGCCCTCCACGCTGGCGTGGCGGCGGTAGTCCTCCAGCAGGTCGCGGGCTTCCCTCGGCGTGCGCCCCAGCACCACCGTGGCGCCGACGAAGACCTGGATCGGGCGCGGCGCGGCGCGGGCGCGCAGGTCAGCCACCAGCCGGGCCACATCCTCTTTCCGGCCGCCGTTCACGAACACGCATTCGGCATGGCGCGCGGCAAAGGCCCGGCCGCGCGGCGAGGCGCCGGCCTGGTACAGCACCGGGGTCCGCTGCGGCGAAGGCTCGCACAGGTGGATCGCGCTGATGCCGGCAGCCTGGATTTCCCGCACACGGGCGGGGTCGGTGAACACGCCAGCCGCGCGGTCGCGCCGCACCGCGTCATCGGCCCAGCTTGCCTCCCACAGCGCATAGACCTTGTCCATGAAGGGCTCGGCGGCGTCGTATCGGTCGTCATGCGCCACCTGCCGGGCCTGGCCCATGGCGCGGGCGGCGCTGTCGAGGTAGCCGGTCACAATGTTCCAACCGACGCGCCCATCCGTCAGGTGGTCCAGCGTTGACATGCGGCGGGCGAACAGCGCCGGCGTCTCGTAGCTGAGGTTGCAGGTCACGCCGAAGCCAAGATGTTCCGTCACCGCCGCCATGGCGGGCACCAGCAGCATGGGGTCCAGCAGCGGCACCTGCACCGCCTGGCGCAGCGCGGCGTCGGCGTTCGCTCCGAACACGTCGTAGACGCCCAGCACATCGGCCAGGAACAGCCCGTCGAACAGGCCGCGTTCCAGCGTGCGGGCCAGGCTGGTCCAGTAGCCCAGGCGTTTGTACTCGGCGGAATGGTCGCGCGGATGCGTCCACATTCCGTGCTGGATATGGCCGACGCAGGCCATGTCGAAGGCGTTCAGGCGGATTTCTCGCGGCATGGCGCCAGCCTAGCCCATATCCCCGCCATGGGCGCCAACCCCTGGCAGGCCGGCGTGACAGCAGTCGCGTTCGGTTGCAGCATCCCTCCCTCAACCACGGAGGGACCGAGATGGCTCGTTTGCAGGACAGGATCGCTATCGTCACCGGCGCGGCGCAGGGCCTTGGCCGCGCCATCAGCCTGAAGCTGGCCAGCGAGGGCGCCCGCCTGGCGCTGCTGGACATGCAGGCCGCCGGCGTGGAGGAAACCGCCGCCATGGTGCGGGCCAACGGCGGCCAGGCCGTGGCCTGGGCCGGCGACGTGACCGACGAAGCCACCGTGGCGGACCTGTTCGGCAAGATCCACGCGCACTACCCGCATGTGGACGTGCTGGTGAACAATGTCGGCGGCAGCCGCAACATGAAGATCTGGGAGATGACGGCGGAGGCCTGGGACTTCACCATCCGCCTGAACCTGCGCAGCACCTTCCTGTGCACCCGCGCCGTGCTGCCGGGCATGATGGCGCGAAAGTCCGGCAACATCATCTGCCTGTCCTCCGGCGCCAAGGAAGGCACGCCGTGGAGCGCCGAGGACAAGGGCGCCGCGGCCTATTCCACCTGCAAGGCCGGCATCCACGGTTTTATTCGTGACCTGACCTGGGAGCTTTCGCCCTACGGCATCCGCACCAATGCGGTGGCGCCCGGCCCCATCGCCACCGACAAGAACCGGCCGATGTTCGCCGACCAGGAAACCCGCCTGGTGCATCCGCCCAGCCGCATGGTGCCTATGGTGCGGCTCGGCGAGGCGCATGAGATCGCCGACGCCGTCTGCTTCCTGGCCAGCGACGAGAGCAGCTACATCACCGGCGTCACGCTGGACGTGGCCGGGGGGCGCTGACGCTGCATGTCAACGGCACGAGGCGTTGACTCGTGCCGAGGCGCCGTAAGCCCAGGAAGCCGGAGGCTTCCGCCCGGCGTCTGAGGGCCAACAAAAGGCGGATACCAACGGCCAACGAAGTTGACCGCTGGTATCAGTGCGCGTGGGCTTCGTCGAAGTGCCGCTTCACCGTGGCATAGGCGGACCCCACGCCGAACAGGAACAGCGCGAAGCCGAAGAACTGCAGGTAGTCCTTCGCCGCCGCGGCGGCGAAGAGCCCCACCAGCGCCATCACGGCATACAGGGCAATGAAGAAAAACTTGGTCGCGCTCATGGCTTGGGCTCCTTCTTGGTCGGCAGGTCGTCAAACAGAATGCGGTTCGCGGCACCGTCCAGGTCTTCATACTGGCCGGACCGCAAGGCCCAGAGAAAGCCACACAGGGCGATGAAGCCCATCAGCATGGCCACCGGCATCAGCAGGATCAGGCTGTCCATGCTGCGGGTTCCTTTGATGCGCGAAGCGCGTTCAGGATCACGATGATCGAGGAGCTGGCCATCACCACGGCGGCCAGCAACGGCGTGACATAGCCGAGGCAGGCCAGCGGAATCGCCAGCGCGTTGTAGCCCAGCGACAGCCCGATATTCTGCCGCACCAGGGTCTGCGCCAGCCGCGCGGTGCGAATGGCAGCGGGCAAGGCGGCCAGATTCTCGCTGCGCAGCACCAGGTCGGCGGCGGTCTGCGCCAGGTCGGTGCCGTCATCCGGCGCCGCCGAGACATGCGCCAGCGCCAGAGCCGCGGCGTCGTTGATGCCATCGCCCAGCATCAGCGGGCGGCGCCCGGCGGCGCGCAGTGCTTCAATGCGCGCCGCCTTTTCGGCGGGAGAAACGCCGGCCCGCCACGCGGTGATCCCGGCCTCCCGCGCCACCGCGGCCACGGCCGGGGCGGCATCGCCGGAAAGCAGCTCCACTTCCAGCCCCAACGCCCGCAGCCCGGCCACCGCCGCGGCGGCATCGGCGCGCAGCTTGTCGGCGAAGCGGAACGCCACCGGGGCAGCACCGGGTTCGGCCAGCCAAAGGGTCAGGCCCGGGTTGCTGCCGGCAACGCCGCAGAACGCCGCGCTGCCCAGCCGCGTGCAGCCCAGCCGCAGCCCCTGGCCGGGGATTTCCTGCACGCCCTCCACCACCGGCGCGGCCTGGCAGGCGCGGGCCAGCGCCCGGGCCAGCGGGTGGCGGCTGGCGCGTGCCAGGGAAGCGGCGCGGCGCAGTTGTGCGCTGCTCCACACGCCCGGCAGCAGCACCGGGCGGCCCTCGGTCAGCGTGCCGGTCTTGTCCAGCACGGCGCAATCGGCGCTGGCCAGGCGTTCCAGCGCGGTGGCACTGCTGACCAGCACGCCGCGGCGGAACAGCGCCCCCACCGCCACCACCTGCACGGCAGGAATGGCAATGGCCAGGCCGCAGGGGCAGGTGACGATCAGCGCGGCCACGGCCGGCACCAGCGCCTGGCTCCAGGGCAGGCCCGCCACCAGCCACCAGTACAGGAAGGTGGCGGCAGCCACCGCATGCACCACCGGCACGAACCAGCCGACGACACGGTCGGCCATGTTCACGAAGCGGCCCTTGGCCCGCCCGGCGCGTTCCAGCAGCCGGCCCATCGCGGCCAGCGAGCCATCGGCGGCGGCGGCCGTTACCCGGGCCACCACCGGCGCGCCCATGTTGATGGCGCCGGCCGGCAGCGCCTCGCCGGCGGCGTAGCTGCGCGGCAGGGCCTCGCCGGTGGTGGCGCTGGTGTCCAGCAGCGCGGTGCCGCCTTCCAGCACCGCATCCAGCCGCAGCCTTTCGCCGGCGGCCAGCAGCAGCCTTGCGCCGGCTGGCACCTGCTCAACCGGGGTCTGCACCGCGATACCGCCCGCGCCCAGCACGGCGACGCTGCCTTCCTGCAGGGCCAGCAGTTCCGCCACCGCCTGGCGGGCACGGCGGCGGGCGGCACGGTCGGCCACGCGGCCGGCCAGCAGCAGCGCCAACAGCGAACTGGCACTGTCGAAATAGGTGAAGGGGCCGTTCTGGATGGTCTCGCTGAGGCTCATGCCGGTGGCGGCCAGCACGCCCAGCGACACCGCCAGGTCCATGTTCATCCGCCCGGCACGCAGGCCGGCCAGGGCGGAACGGTAGAACGGCATCCCCGCCACCAGCACCACCGGCAGGCCGATCAGCGCGGCCATCCAGTGCATGCCGGCGCGGGTCGCCTCCCCCATGTCCCAGCCGACCCAGACGGCGACCGAGATCATCATGATGTTGGCGGCACCGAAGGCGGCGATGCCGAGCGCCCGGGTCAACTCGCGGCCCTCGGCGTCCTCATCCGCCCGCAGGCAGGCTGCCGACCACGGCGCCACGCGGAAGCCGAGCCTGGCCGCCAGCGCCACCAGCTCATTGCCGCGCGCCGCCGGGCCGCGCCAGCCAAGGGTGAGACGCCGCGTGGTCAGGTTGGCGCGGGCCTGAACCACATCCGGCTCGGCCGCCACGGCCTGTTCCAGCAGCCAGACGCAGGCGCCGCAGGTCAGGCCGGAGACCATCAACTCCAACGTGAACTCGCCCTGCCGGCCTGGCCGGGCAAGCGGCGCGAAATCCATCGTCGGCGCCTCCGCGGCCGGGCGCAGCACGCCATCGGCGGTGTCGCGCCGGCGATAGAAGGCATCCAGCCCCAACCCGGCCACCAGGGCATGCGCGCCCTCGCACCCCGCGCAGCAGAAGCCGCCGCGCGCTTCCGTCGCCAGCGCCGCGCCGCAATGGGCGCAGGCGGCTTCGGCCGGAATGCTCAGCCGCGCGATGGCGTTCACCGCAGCACCACCCGCTGGCGGATATCCAGCCGATGCCCCTCGGCGTCGGTCAGCGTCAGGCGCGCTTCCCACAGGCCGGGCTGCGCGGCCGCCAGGTCGGCGGTGCCGGCCAACAGCGTCAGCGGCAGTTCAAGCCCATCCATCGGCCGGTGCAGCACGCCCTGGACCCGGCCGGCCACCGGCAGGCCGGCGCGGTCCAGCACCGCCAGGCGCAGCGTCCGCGCCTCCACCGCCACGGTGGCGCGCCAGCCCAGCGCATCCTGCCGCGCGGCTTCCTCCAGCACGTGGTTGTAGGCGCGGCCCTTGTCGTAGGCGCGGCCGGTGGTGACGCCGGTGAAGGTGGTGAGGGCGGCGGCGACCATGCCTACGTTCACCACCAGCACCAGCAGCATGCCGCCGACGAAGGTCCAGGGAATCCAACGGCTGCGCCGCGGGTCGTGCTCGGGAATCGTCGTGCTCATGGCTTCGGCCCCAGGAAGACGCTGCCGGTGGAGGTGACCACATGGCCCTCGGCATCCAGCAGGCGGAAATGCACGCCAACGGATTCGTCCAGGTGCAGCCCCGGCGCAGCCGTCACCAGGGCGCGCCACTGGGTGATGCCATCGGCACGCGAGCCGATCAGCGGATGACCCTGCGCGTCCTTCGGCGCATCCTGCACCGTAATGCTGAGGCCGCGCGGGCCTTCCAGCAGCACGGCGTATTGCGCTTCGTCGCGCAGCTTGTTGGCCAGCTTCAGCACATAGGCGTTGCGCACCCCGCCATCCGAAAGCCGCACGAACAGGGGCGCGCGTTCACGGATGACCGCCAGGGTCAGCGTGGTGCGCATGACGTAGCTGCCCAGCATCACGCCGCCCACGGTCGCCAGCACGGCCAGGTAGACCAGCGTGCGGGCGCGGATGAAGCGCGGTACCCGGCGCGCCGCCATGCCGGCCTGCTGGCGCTCCGGCCCCGGCGGCAATGGCGCCGCCGCCTTGGTGCTGGCGTCCAGGTTGGTCCAGGTCTCGAAGCCGATCAGCCCCTTCGGGCGGTCCAGCCGGCCCATGATGTCGTCGCAGGCGTCGATGCACAGGCCGCAGCCGATGCAGGCCATCTGGATGCCCTCGCGGATGTCCACCCCGGTCGGGCAGACATTCACGCAGGCGGCGCAGTCCACGCAGTCGCCGATGCCCGCGGCCTTGGCCTTACCACGAGGTTCGCCGCGCCAGTCGCGATAGGCCACCACCAGGCTGTTCTCGTCCAGCATGGCGGCCTGGAAGCGAGGCCAGGGGCACATGTAGATGCACAGCTGTTCCCGCGCCCAACCGGCGAAGACATAGGTGGTGGCAGTGAACAGGCCGAAGAAGAAGTAGGTGCCGGTGCTGGACTGGCCGGTGAACATCTCCCGCACCAGGGTCGGCGCATCCTGGAAGTACATCACCCAGGCGCCGCCGGTGGCCGCCGCAATCAGCAGCCACACCGCATGGGTGGCGGCCTTCTTGGCGAATTTGCCAGCGCTCATCGGCTGCTGGTCCAGCTTCATCCGCGCATTGCGGTCGCCCTGGATCCAGCGTTCCACCAGCATGAACAGGTCGGTCCAGACCGTCTGCGGGCAGGTGAAGCCGCACCATACCCGGCCGAACAGGCTGGTCGCCATGAACAGCCCGATGGCGCCCAGGATCAGCAGGCCGGTCAGGTAGTAGACCTCCTGCGGCCAGATCTCGATGAAGAAGAAGTAGAGCCTGGCGTTGTGCATATCCACCAGCACCGCCTGGTCGGGCGCACCCGGCCCGCGGTCCCAGCGCAGCCACGGCACCAGGTAGTACAGGCCGAGGCAAAGGCACAGGATCAGCCACTTGGCCCGCCGGACGGTGCCAGCCACCGCCTTGGGATAGACCTTGCGATGTTCGGCATAGAGCGAACTGGCTTCCGGCGGCGCCGGCTTCACCTTGTCCTTCGCCTCGACCTTGCTCATGGGGCTGACCTCACTCCCCGCCGCCGAGCGCGTGGACATAGACGGTCAGCATGTTGACCATCGCCGGGTCCAGCCGCCCGCCCCAGGGCGGCATCACGCCGCCGCGGGCGTAGGAGATGCTGCGGACCACGCTGGCCTTGTCGCCGCCGTAGAGCCAGACCTGGTCGGTCAGCCGGGGCGCGCCCAGCTCCCGGTTGCCCTGGCCGGCCTCGCCATGGCAGGCGACGCAGTTCTCGGCATAGAGCGCGGCGCCACGGCCGGCCGCCGCCGCATCCGTCGCCCGGTTGCCCAGCGACAGAACGTGCTCGGCCACGTCGTTGACCTGCGCCGCGGTCAGCACGCCATCGGCCAGGAAGCGCGGCATCATGCTGACGCGGGCCTCCTCGTCCTCGGCATTGCGGATGCCGTGCTGGATGGTGGTCTGGATCGCGGCCAGGCTGCCGCCCCAGATCCAGTCGTCATCGGCCAGGCTGGGGAAGCCGCCGGCCGCGCCCTGGCCGCCGGCGCCGTGGCAGCCGGCGCAGTTGATGTTGAAGACGCCACGCCCGCCGGCCAGCGCATAGGCGCGCAAAGCCGGGTCGGCGGCGATCTGCGCCGGGGTGGCAGCGCGCAGCCGGGCCAGCATCGGCTCCTGCTTGGCGCGTTCCTCCGCCACCTGGCCGGCGATGGCGCCGCGTGCGGTCCAGCCGGTGGTACCGGTGGCGCCCGGCAGCGGCAGCGCCGGGTAGAACACGCAATACACCGCGGCGAAGACGATGGTGGCGAAGAACACGTACAGCCACCACTTCGGCAGCGGCGTGTTCAGCTCCTTCAGGCCGTCCCACTCATGCCCGGTGGTGTCGGTGCCCGTCAGGGCGTCCTTTTCAATGGCTGACATGGTCAGGTGCTCCTGGAACGGGGCGGAGCAGCTTCATCCCGCAGCGGGATCAGGCCTTGCTCCTGGTAGTATTTCCGCTTCCCGGGCCGGAAGATCATGACCATCAGGCCGAGGAAGAGCGCGACGAACCAAACCTCCCACAGGGTGGCGAGGAAGTTCTGCAGGTGGAGAATGTCCATGGTGCTGTCCTCCCCTACTGCTGGCGGACTTGGTCGGGGGTGACGTCGCGGAACGGCACCAGGGTCCCCAGCATCTGCAGGTAGGCCACCAGCGCGTCCATTTCCGTCACCACCTCGGCGTTGCCGTCGAAGCTGGCCTGCCGCGCATTGGCGTAGCGGCCACTGAAGCCGGCGGCGTCCTCGTCCGGCTTGGCCTGCGCCTCAAGGTCGGCGCGGGCATTCTCGATCATCGCATCCGTGTAGGGCACGCCGACCACGCGCAGCGTGCGCAGGTGGGAGGCGATGTTGGCGTAGTCCAACGGCCGGTTCAGGAAGCTGTAGGGCGGCATGATGCTCTCCGGCACCACGGCGCGCGGGCTGATCAGGTGCTGCACCTGCCAGTCATCCGAGTAGCGGCCGCCGACGCGCGCCAGGTCCGGCCCGGTGCGCTTGCTGCCCCACTGGAACGGGTGGTCGTACATGCTCTCGGCCGCCAGGCTGTAGTGGCCGTAGCGCTCCAGCTCATCGCGGAACGGGCGGACCTGCTGGCTGTGGCAGTTGTAGCAGCCCTCCCGCACGTAGATGTTGCGGCCCGCCAGTTCCAGCGGGGTATAGGGGCGAATGCCCTGCACCCGCTCGATGGTGGTTTCCACGGCGAACAGCGGCACGATCTGCGCCAGGCCGCCGATGCTGACCGTGATGAGGATGAGCACCCCCATCAGGACCAGGTTCTTCTCGATTGTCGCGTGCTTGAACATGATGCGGCCCTCCTCAGCCGGCCGCCGGGGCGGCAACCAGGCCAGCGGCGGGTGCCGCTTCCGCCAGGTCCTTGGACCGCACCGTCATGAACAGGTTGAAGGCCATCAGCAGCGCGCCGCTCAGGTAAAGCAGCCCGGCCAGCACGCGGATGACGTAGTAGGGGTGCATCGCGGCGACGGTCTCGACGAAGCTGTATTGCAGGAAGCCCAGCTCGTCATAGGCACGCCACATCAGGCCCTGCATGATGCCGCTGACCCACATGGCCGTGATGTAGAGCACGATGCCCAGCGTCGCGACCCAGAAGTGCCAGGCCACCAGGCGGGTGCTGTACAGCGCGGTCTTGTTCCACAGCTTGGGGAACAGATAGTACAGCGCGCCGAAGGTGATGAAGCCGACCCAGCCGAGCGCACCGCTGTGCACGTGGCCGATGGTCCAGTCGGTGTAGTGGCTCAGGGCGTTGACCGCCTTGATGCTCATCACCGGGCCTTCGAAGGTGGACATGCCGTAGAAGCCGACCGCGGCCACGCTGAAGCGCAGCGCCGGGTCGGTCCGCAGCTTGTCCCAGGCGCCCGAGAGCGTCATCAGGCCGTTGATCATGCCGCCCCAGCTGGGCATCCACAGCATGATGCTGAACACCATGCCCAAGGTCTGCGCCCAATCCGGCAGCGCGGTGTAGTGCAGGTGGTGCGGGCCGGCCCAGATATACAGGAAGCTCAGCGTCCAGAAGTGCACGATGGACAGCCGGTAGCTGTACACCGGCCGCCCGGCCTGCTTCGGGATGAAGTAGTACATGAT
The DNA here is from genome assembly GCA_903835235.1 of uncultured Rhodospirillales bacterium. Classification (GTDB taxonomy): domain Bacteria; phylum Pseudomonadota; class Alphaproteobacteria; order Acetobacterales; family Acetobacteraceae; genus CAIMOR01. The sequence continues at coordinate 124,542 of CAILMF010000054.1, read as the reverse complement.
GCCGAGGAAGCCCGCGGTCAGGAAGAAGCCCACCGCGTTGTGGCCGTACCACCACTGGATCATGGCATCCTGCACGCCGGACCAGACGATGTAGGATTTTTGCGAAGCCCCACCATCCAGCGGCACCGCCGCATTGTTGGTCAGGTGCAGCATGGCGATGGTGATGATCATCGCCAGGAAGAACCAGTTCGCCACATAGATGTGCGGCTCAAGCCGGCGCAGCAGCGTGCCGCCGAAGGCGATGAGGTAGAACACCCAGACCACGGTCAGGAACAGGTCCACGAACCATTCCGGCTCGGCGTATTCCTTGCCCTGGGTCACGCCCAGCACGTAGCCGACAGCGGCCATCACGATGAAGAACTGATAGCCCCAGAACAGGAACCAGCCCATGTCCGTGCCGCCGAACAGTCTTGCGCGGCAGGTGCGCTGCACCACGTACAGGCTGGTGCACAGCAGCGCGTTGCCGCCGAAGGCGAAGATCACGGCGGAGGTATGCAGCGGCCGCAGCCGGCCGAAGCTGGTCCATTCCAGGTCCAGGTTAAGCAGCGGCCAGGCCAACTGGCTGGCAATGACCACGCCCACCAGGAACCCCACCACGCCCCAGAACACGGTGGCGATGGCGAAGGCGCGGATCGGCCCGTCGACATACCCCGTTCCGTCCGCCGCCTGGCCGGCGCTCACCGGACCGGCGGCGGCATAGCCCCCTGCTGTCATTGTTCGGCTCTCCTTGCGGCACGTCCCGGAACAAGCACCGGGATTTGCGCCGTTCGGGCGCCGTGCTCTCCCCCTCGGATGCCATTCGGTGCGCTTCGCGTCCTTGATAAGGATCAAGGGAAGCGCCGAGACCTTCCGTTAATGAGAGGCCAGTCGGGTGCGGAAGCTGCACCGCGGGGGGAAAGGCAACAGCATGCCCATCGACACTGCCGCCACCGTGAGCAAGCCGCTGGCGCAGCGCGTCCGCCGCGTGCCGGTGGATCGCCCCTGGCAATGGATCAGCGCCGGCTGGGCTGACCTGCAACGCGCCCGCGCCATCGGCTGGGCCTATGGCATGGCGCTGGTGCTGGCGGGCTGGTGCCTGACCCTGCTGCTGTTCGAGGCCGATACCCTTTGGGCCACGCTGCCCGCCACTGCCGGATTCTTCCTGCTGGCGCCGCTGCTGGCCACCGGCCTGTACGAGACCAGCCGCCAGTTGGAAGCCGGCGGCAGCCCGACCTTGGCGGACGCGTTCCGCGGCTTCCGCCGCAATGGCAGCCAGGTGGCGGTCATCGGCGTGGTGCTGCTGGTGCTGCACCTGTTCTGGGTACGAATCGCCGGGCTGCTGTTCATGCTGTGCTTCGGCCTGAACTTCCATCCGGGGCTGGAGGAGCTGCCCTTCGCGCTGCTGCGCTCCCCGATGGTCCTGCCCTTCCTGATCATCGGCACCGGCTTCGGCCTGGTCCTGGCGGCGGTATCCTTCGCCATCACGGTGGTCAGCATTCCCATGCTGGTGGACCGCGACATCTCCGCGCTGGAAGCCGTCACCGTCTCGATCCAGGCGGCGATGACCAACTGGCGCGCCATGCTGCTGTGGTCCGGCCTGATCGTGCTGTTCACCGGGCTGGCGCTGGTGCCGTTCTACCTGGGCCTGGTGGTGGCGCTGCCGGTCATCGGCCACGCCACCTGGCATGCGTACCGGGATTTGGTGGTGGAATAGCCGAGGCCCGCAGCCCGGCAGGCAATGGCCCAGGCTAGACGTGGAACAGGTCCAGGCCTCCGGGCTGCTGGTTGAAGTTGGCGAAATTCTCCGGGCTGTAGGCAAAGCCATTCACCAGGTCCGCACGGCTGAGCGTGTGGCTGGTGAGTTGCCCGGACCAATAGCTGAAGCCGCCGGGGTCCGGGTCGCGATGCAGCGCATTGCGGTACATCGTCGTCACGAAATCCGCGTCACTCAGGGCCGCATACTGGCCCAGGAACTCCTGGCTGCCACCGATCTGGGACGCGAGTTGCCCGACCGTCATGCTGCCGCTGAGCAGCTTGGACGTCCATGTCGCCAGCCCGCCCGGGTCCACGCCGCGGCCCAGGCCAACGGTGTAGGCCATGGCCACTTCCTTGCCGTACAGCAGGGTGCCCCAGAAGCCATCCGGATGCGCGGAGGCGAGCTTGTTCATGCTTTCCTGGCTGAACGCGAAGTCGTCGACCATCTGCGTGCGCGAAACCCCGGCGTTGAGCCGACTGAGCTGGAAGGCATAGCCGCCCGGGTCGGCGGCACGGCCAAGCGCATCATGATAGAGCCCGTTGACGAAGGTGGCGTTGTCCGGGTTGCCGATGCGATTGGTGTACTCGGGACTTCTGAGCATCGAATCCGTCAGGCTCAGCAGCGACATGCCGTTTTCCACCGCGTCGACCAGGTTGGCATAGCCCACCGGGTCGGGCTCCCGCTGCAGGATGGTGTGGTACAGTGCCATGACCAGCGCGGAGGAGCCATTGTGCCGCAGGTCGATCCAGCCATCGGTGAAGCGGATGACCTGAACCTGTGCCGGCAGCCAAAGCGCATTGCCGTCGCGAAACATCAGCGCGTGCACGCCCTGGCCGTAATTCTCGATGTAGCCGACATCGCTGGAGGCATGCATCGAGGCGACAGTGATCGCCGAGGTGTACCAGAAGTTGTGGGTGAAGTCCCCGGGCATCAGGTAGTGGATCAGTTCGGCCTGGCCGCCCGGCGCGCTGACCGTGACATTCAGGTTGAACGCCGCGCTCATCGTCCCGTCCGAGACCAGCACCGGCACCGACATGTTGCCGACATCGTCCAGCCCCAGGCTGATGCCGTCCTTCAGCTTCAGCGTCGTGCCGACAACCTCGTACTTCCACGCATCGCTGTTGCCGAAGCTGAAGTAGAATGGCCCGGTGGTTTCCACATCGGTCACGCGCAAGGTGCCGATGACCGCGCCGATTTCGCCGGCGGCGACGCTGCCACCGCTTGAGAAGGCCAGGCCGCTCGGCGGCGTGTCGATCACGTTGCGGACGGTGATGCGGTACAGCGTCGGCGCCAGGTAGGAGCTGCCGTCGGTCAGGTCGAATTGCAGCTGGAAGGTCAGTTCCGGCACCAGGCCCAGCGCGCGGAACATCTCGTAGTCCACTTTCGCCGCCGGGCTCAGCAGCGCCAACTGGCGCAAGGCATCATAGCTGGCACGGAAGAAGCCGCCGCCGGTGCCGATGACCTGGATGCCGCCGATCGGCGTGCTGATCCCGCTCAGCGCCAGGCTGCCGGCCCAGCCGGTGGCGGTGGTATTCTCCACGATGACCGACGGCAGCGTACCGCTGACCGTGATGCTCGGCATGCCCGATGTCTCCCTTCTGGTGACAGGGGCATGTTTCGAGGGGGCGTTATTGCCTGATTCTGAAAACCGTTTTCGCCATTACTTTTTACCGACAATACCTGCTGGCAGGCAGGCAGGTATTGTCCGGCATCCGGAAAATATCACCGGGCTGCGGCAAATCCTGCCGGGCGCTTCAGCCCAGCAGGCGCCAGGCCATGGCCGCCAGGACAATACCGTTCAGCAGGAACAGCGCGGCACCGGCCAGCCGCATGGCGGTACCATGGCGCCGGCCGAACAACTGGCCCAGCAGCGCCACCGCGCCCAGCGCCGGCACCGTGCCCAGCACGAAGGCCGCCATGCCCATGGCCCCCGCCAGCGCACTGCCGGAAGCCGCCGCCGCCGCCAGCGCCGCGTACAGCAGGCCACAGGGCAGCGCCGAAAGCAGCAGCCCCAGCAGCACGCCACGCCAGCCGGTCGGCGCCGCCAGCAGCACGCCCAGGCGGCGTTCCAGCAGGCCCGGCAGGCGCGGCTTCGGCAGCCGCGGCAGCCATTGCGCCAACCTGGTGGAGGCCTGGCCCAGCATCAGCATTGCGGCCAGCAGCAGCAGCACCGCCAGCAGCAGGCGCACCCCGCTCGCCAGGATCAGCAACCCGGCGCTGCCGCCGGCCAACGCGCCCAGGGTGGCGTAGCCCAGCAGGCGCCCGGCCTGGTAGGGCAGCAACGCCGCCCCGGCCAGGCGGCGCAGCAGGGGGCCACCCGCGTTGCGGTCGGCCAGCGTCGCGGATTGTGCCAGCACAAAGGGCCCGCACATGCTGGCGCAATGCGTCACGCCACCGGCCAGCCCGGCCAGGAACAGTGTTCCCAGCAGCGCGGCCAGGCCCCCGGGGCCAAGCGCGGCCAGGTCGTGCAGGCAATCGGCAAGCATGGCCGCGGGTTTAGCCCGGCCGGCGGCCCCTGTCCCTTGCGCCGGCGCAAGCCGAAGGGTCAGGCGGCGTAGAGACTGACCGGCATCAGGCTGATGCCACCCGCGAGGGCCAGCGCCATGGCCTTGGCCGCGGGGCTGCCGGCCACCGCCACCGCGGCCCGGGCGGCGGCGATTTCGGTGGCCAGCCCCTCGGGAAGGTCAAGCAGCGTCGGCAAGGGCTCGGCCAGCGCGGCCAGGAACACCGCCTCGGCTGCGGCACCGGTTTCAACGGACAGCAGGGCGCCCAGCAGCGCCAGCCGCAGGCTCTGTTCGGCCAGGCTTTCGCCTGGGGCGGCACCGGGCGGCCGATCCATCTGAACGCCCAGGACAGCCGGCAGCTCCAACTGCGGGGCGGGCCGGGCCGGCAGTTGCATGCGCAACGCCAGGCGGAGTTCCACATCGACAGGGGCGGCCGCAACGGCGAAGGCGCGCAGCCTGGCCTGCGCCGCCGCCGGAGCCGCCACGCCCAGCCGCGCCAACCCCGCCTGGTCCAGGTCCCCCAGCCGGGTTGCGGCCAGGGCCTCGGCCAGCGTGGCCAGCATGGTGGCGCGGGTGCCTTCCCTGGCCAGCAGGCGGCACCAGCTTTCCGTGTAGAGTCGTCGGGCGAGCGAGGTGGGCTCCTGCCGCCGGGAAAGCGCGGCCAGGGAGGCGCAGAGATTGACCAGCGCCAACGTCTCGGCCGGGGCGCGCAGGGCGGGGCGGCGGGGGTCGAGATAGCTCACGTCGTCAGACTCCGGTACGTGTCCTGTGACCATCCTGCGCCCGCCATTGCCGAATTGCATGTCAGGAGATGCCCGCAAAAGTAGTAAAGTGTCGCTGCCATGTCCTGGCTTCGCAGATCGGCCGCGACACCCTATCTGCAACGCATGACCGAGCCCCCAATACCCCCGCTGGCCCTGACCATGGGTGAACCCGCCGGCATCGGCGCCGAGATCGCGCGGGCCGCCTGGCAGGCGCTGCGGGCGACCGGCCCGGCCTTCCTGCTGGTGGACGATATCCGCCGCCACCCCGGGGCCGCCCAGGTTTCCGGGCCGGAGGAAGCCGCCGCCGCCTTCCCGCACGCCCTGCCGGTGCTGCACCAGCCGCTGGCGGAACCGGCTGTGCCCGGGCGCATCAACCCGGCCAATGCCGCGGCGACCATCGCCAGCATCGACACCGCGGTGGCCCTGGCCAAGGCCGGCCGGGTCGGCGGCGTGGTGACCAACCCGATCCAGAAATCGGCGCTCTATGCCGCCGGCTTCAAGCACCCCGGGCACACCGAATACCTGCACGAACTCGCCGGCGTCGCCGCCCAGCCGGTGATGCTGCTGGCCAGCGAGCAACTGCGCGTGGTGCCCGTGACGATCCATGAGCCGCTGAAGCTCGCCATCGCCAGGCTGACGCCGGAGCTGATCGTCGAGATCGCCAGCCTGACCGCCGCCGGGCTGCGGCAGGATTTCGGTATCGCCGCGCCCCGCCTGGCCGTGGCCGGGCTGAACCCGCATGCCGGCGAGGGCGGCAGCCTCGGGCGCGAGGATATCGAGATCGTCGCCCCCGCGATCGCTCAGCTGCGCGCCATGGGCATCGACGCCCGCGGCCCGATGCCGCCGGACACCATGTTCACCGCCGGCGCCCGGCCGGGCTACGACGTGGCGATCTGCCTCTATCACGACCAGGCGCTGATCCCGATCAAGACGCTGGACATGAATGGCGGCGTCAACGTCACGCTGGGGCTTTCCATCGTCCGCACCAGCCCCGACCACGGCACCGCGCTGGATATCGCCGGCACCGGCACCGCCGACCCCGCCAGCCTGATCGCCGCCATCCGCCTGGCGGCCCATATCGCAACGCACCGCGGTGCGCGGTCGGGAGAAAACTGATGCGCCTTTCGGTGAATATCGACCACGTGGCGACGCTGCGAAACGCCCGCGGCGGCCACTTCCCCAGCCCGGTGGAGGCGGCCCGCCTCTGCATGGCCGCGGGCGCGGATGGCATCACCATGCATCTGCGCGAAGACCGCCGTCACGTGCGGGATGCCGATGTGCTGGGCGTGCGGGCCGAAGTGCCAACGCGCCTCAACTTCGAGATGGCGGCGACCGAGGAGATGGTCGGCTTCGCCCTGGCGCTGCGCCCGGAAGCCTGCTGCATCGTGCCGGAAAAGCGCCAGGAGCTGACGACGGAAGGCGGGCTGGACGTGCTGCGCGCCGGGCCGTTCCTCGGCCAGTCCATCCAGCGCATGGCGGCGGCGGGGATCGAGGTGTCGGTCTTCGTCGAGGCCGATGCGGCGCAGATCCAGGCCTGCCGCGCGCTGGGCGCCCAGGCCATCGAACTCCACACCGGCGCCTATGCCGATGCCGCACCGGCCGAGCGCCCTGCCCTGCTGGCGCGCCTGGCCCTGGGCGCCCAGGCGGCCCGCGCCGCCGGGTTGCATTGCCATGCCGGCCACGGCCTGGCCTTCGACACGGTTGGCGCCATCGCCGCCATGCCGGAGATGGAGGAGGTCAGCATCGGCCACTTCCTGATCTCGCAGAGCGTCTTCACCGGGTTGCCGGCCGCCATTGCGGAGATGCGCCGGCTGATCGCGGCCGCCCGCACTTAGCCTCGCATTTTGCAGGCATGGCGCGTGCAGAGCTGGGTATATTCTGCAACCCAGGAGATACCCCATGTCCGCCACCAGCTACCGCCGCAGCGAGGAAAAGCCGCAGAGCCTGGCCAGCTACCTGGCCCAGGGCGCCGGCTTCATCGTCTTCCTCGTCGGGCTCTTCGCCCTGGCCGGCTTCCGCGGCTGATCAGCCGTAGGCGGCCTCGGTCATCACCCCGGCCAGCAGCGTATAGGCCGCCGTCCAGGCGGCCTCCACCTCCGGCGTGAAGGCCGCGCCGAGCCCCTGGCCCAGCGTCCACAGCAGCGCCGCGCCGACGCTGCCGTACTGCGCCCGGGTCACGCCATAGCCGACATGGCGCTTCGCCATGTCCTGGGCCACCGGCAGGATCGCGGCCGGGTTGGCCAGGTTGTTCACCACCAGGGCGATGGCGGCCATCAGCTTGCCGCCCTGCGCCGCCATGTCGGTCCTGGCAAACAGCGGCTGGGTGGTCGGGTCGGTCTCGAACAGCCGGCCATAGAAAAGCGCCGCCGCCTGGTCCTTGATCGGCAGCACCAGCTGGAAGCTCTGCTGCACCAGCGTTACCTGCTCGGGGGTCATGCGCATTCTCCTGCGGGGGAGTGCTGCATTGCGGCATGCCCGGGGTCGACACCGCAAGCCCGCAGTTGCCGCGCCGCGCCGCTTCCGCCAGCATCCGCTCGCCAAATGCGGAGAAACCGGGCGCGATGAGCACGACCGAGGCGGCTGACCTGTACCGCGACGCCATCAGCATCGACCTGTTCCGCGATGCCATTAGCATCGACGCCTGCTGCCCGCTGCTGCGCACCCGTCCCTTTGTGGACTGGTTCCTGGCCGGCGGCATCACAGCGGCGGCGCCCACCGTCGGCGGCACCGACAATGCCGAGACCACGCTGCGCATACTGGGCGGTTGGCTCCGCTTCATCCGCGAACACGGCAAGCTGCGCCACGTCCTGCAGGCCGCCGACATCCCCGCCGCCAAGGCCGCCGGCGAACTCGGGCTGATCTTCCACTTCCAGGGCACCGACCCCATCGAGGACGACCTGGACCTGGTGGAGGCCTACGCCGTGCTGGGCGTGCGGGTGGTGCAGCTTTGCTACAACGTGAAGAACCGCGTCGGCGACGGCGCCGAGGAAGCCAGCGATGGCGGCCTTTCCACCTTCGGCCGCCGCGTGGTGCGCAAGCTGAACGAGGCGCGCATTATCGTGGACTGCGCCCATACCGGGCACCGCACCAGCATGGACGCGGTGGCGCACAGCAGCGCCCCGGTCATCGTCAGCCATGGCAACCCCAAGGGCGTGTTCGAGTGTGACCGCAACGTCGCGGATGAACTGATCAAGGCCATCGCCGGCAGCGGCGGGGTGATGGGCGCGTGCGGCTACCCCTACTTCATCGGGCGGGACCAGCGGCCGACGCTGGACGCCTATATCGACCACATCGCCTATATCGCCGACCTCGTGGGCATCGACCATGTCGGCATCGGCGTGGACTATTATGAGGGCATGGAAGGCGTCGCCGACCTGGGCGAAGCGAAGCGGCTATACGATATCCGACTGGCCCGCGGCATCTGGCAGCCGAAGACCTATCCGCCGCCGCCCTATGTGTACCCGGCCGGCATCGAAACCCCGAAAACCTTCGGCGCTGTCGTGCCGGGCTTGCTGCGGCGCGGCTTTTCGGCCGAGGATGTGCGAAAGCTTCTCGGGGGGAATTGGCTCAGGGTTTACGGCCAGGTCTGGGGTTGAACCCTTGGGGGGTACCTTTCTGATGCATCGCAGGTTCCTGCTCGCCGCACCGTTCCTCGCCAGCGCCGCCAAGGCGCAGCCTGGCTTTCCCGACCGGCCGCTGCTGCTGGTAGTGCCGTTCAGCGCGGGGTCGGTGAACGACCTGCTGGGCCGGCTGCTGGCCAATGCCGCCAGCGGGCCGCTGCGCCAGCCGGTAACGATAGAAAACCGCCCCGGCGCCGGCGGCAGCATCGGCGTCCAACAGGTGGCGCGCAGCAAGCCGGACGGGTTGACGCTGGCCTTCGTCAGCGCCTCGACCATCCCGATCAATCGCGCCCTGTTCCGCAACCTGGCCTACGACCCGCAGCGCGACCTGGCGCCGGTGGTCATCGCGGCCTCCACGCCCAATGCGCTGGTGGTGTCCGGCACCGCCCCGTTCCAGACCCTGGCGCAGTTCATCGCCGCCGGGCGCGACGCCGCGCGCCCGCCGCTGCGCTATTTCTCCCCGGGCAATGGCACCACGCAGCATCTCTCGGCGGTACAGGTGGTCAACGCCACCGGCATCCGCGCCGAGCACATTCCCTATCGTGGCCCCTCCGAGGGCCTGACCGGGTTGCTGGCAGGCGAGATCGAATGGGGCTTCGCCGCCGTGCCCTCCACCGTGCCGCTGGTGCGGGAAGGCCGGCTGCGCGTGCTGGGCGTGACCGGCACCACCAGCCCGCCGACGCTGCCGGAGGTGCGGCCCTTTGCCGCGCAGGGGCTGCCGGGCTTCGAGGAAACCAATGTCTGGTACGGCATCGCGGCACCAGCGGGCACGCCACCGGCGGCGCTGGCCGTGCTGCGCCAGGGCTTCCGCGCCGCGCTGGACGAACCCGCCTTCGCCCAGCGCCTGGCCGATGCCGGCTTCTACCCCACCGCGCCGATGGACGGCGCGGCGATGGAAGGCTTCATCGACCGCCAGGTCGCGTTCTGGGCCGGCCTGGTCCGCGCTTCCGGCGCAACCGTTGATTAGGGGCAAAGCCATGCATCGCCGCCACCTGCTCGCCGCGCCACTGGCGCTGGCCACCCCGGCCCTGGCGCAGGACGCCTTCCCCAGCCGGCCGCTGACCCTGGTGGTGCCCTTCACCGCCGGCAGCGCCACCGATATCGCCGGCCGCATCGTCGCCCAGGCCATGGGCGAACAGCTTGGCCACCCGGTCGCGGTGGAGAATCGTGCCGGCGCGGGTGGCTCGGTCGGCACCGGCGCCGTCGCGCGGTCCAGGCCGGATGGCTACACCATGATCCTGATGGTCACCTCCACCGTGGCGGTGAATCGGGCGCTGTACCGCAGCCTGCCCTTCGATCCCTGGCGGGACTTCGCACCCGTGGGCATCCAGTGCTTCGCGCAGAACGCGCTGATGGTGCCGGCGGCCTCGCCGTTCCGGTCGCTGGCCGAACTGGTGGCCCATGGCAGGGACGCCTCCAGGCCGCAGCTGCGCTACTTCTCGCCCGGCAGCGGGTCGTCGCAGCACCTGTCCAGCGTGCTGCTGGTGCAGGCCACCGGCATTCGCGCCGACCACGTGCCCTATCGCGGCCCGCCCGAGGGCATCACCGCCTTGGTGTCGAACGAGATCGAGTTCGGCTTCTCCACCACGCCGCCGATCCTCGGCCTGTGGCGGGAAGGCCGGCTGCGCAGCCTGGGCGTCAGCGGCCCGCAGCCGGATGCGGCCATGCCGGATGTGCCGACCCTGGCCAGCCTGGGGCTGGGCGACTTCCAGGAGATGGACCCCTTCTACGGCGTGGCGGTGCCGAAGGACACGCCCGCCCCGGCGCTGGCCCGGCTGCGCGCCGCTTTCGCCGCCGCCATGGCGCAGCCGGCGGTGCAGGCGCGCATCACCCAGACCGGCTTCCGCAACGCCACGCCGATGGACGGGCCGACGATGGACCGCTTCCTGGAACGCCAGGTGGCCATCTGGGCGCCGCTGGTGCGGGCTTCCGGCGCGACCGTGGATTAACCCCCCCCCCCGCGCGACCAGGGAACACGCGCGCCAGGGGCGCGACCGAGGGCCGGCCCCCGCCCCCATTCGTGGACCCAGGCAACCGATAAGCGCGAACGGCGTTGTACCTCCGCACCCCTTGCGCGGAGGCCGGCATGAAGTCGGCTATCGTTCTCATCGCCACAATCGGCCTGCTGGGCCTGTCGCTCGGCAGCGGGCACCTTGCCTCGCACCTGGCGGCCCTGCACCGCACCGGACCCATGGTGGCGGTCGCGGTGCGTTGACCACCCCCGGTTGATCCCGCTCAATCGACGCTGCGGCGCCGGCGTGCTTACTGGCAGCGGCCGGCGGCCCAGGGAGGGGATTTGATGCGGATCGCGCTGTTCAGCGACATCCATGGCAATCGTGAGGCCTTCGCCGCCTGCCTGGAGCACGCCCGCCAGCACCGCCCAGACCGCATCGTCCTGCTGGGCGATTTCGTCGGCTATGGCGCCGACCCCGGCTGGGTGGTGCAGCAGGTGCGGGACCTGGTCGCGCAGGGCGCCATCGCCGTTGCCGGCAACCACGACGAGGCCGCCTGGAAGGGGCCGGGTGGGCTGAACGCCACCGCTGCCGCCGCCATCGCCTGGACCCGCCAGCAGTTGGCGCCGGAAGCGCTGGCCTTCCTCAAGGCCCTGCCGCTGGAGGTGGAGGAGGAGGACCGGCTCTACGTCCATGCCGATGCCTCCGACCCCGCCGCCTGGCGCTACGTGACAGAACAGGAAGAAGCCCGCCGCAGCCTGGTGGCGACCACCCAGCGGCTGACCTTCTGCGGCCATGTCCATACCCCGCGGCTCTACGGCATCACCGCCACCGACAAGCTGACTGCCTTCCGCCCCACGGCCGGCATGGCCGTGCCGCTGCCCCGCCCGCGGCAATGGCTGGCGGTGCTGGGCGCCGTGGGCCAGCCGCGGGATGGCGACCCCGCGGCCTGCTGGGGCATGCTGGATGCCGCCAACAGCCAGTTCACCTGGCACCGCGTGCCGTATGACGTGGCAGCGGCGGCCGAGAAGATCCGCGACGCCGGCCTGCCGGAAAGCCTGGCCGCGCGCCTCTACCGGGGCCTGTAGCGCCATGGCGAAGGCCCGCCTGGCCCATGGCGCGGTGGTGGATGGCTTCACCATCGGCCAACTGCTGCACAATGGCGGCATGGCGATCCTGTGGAGCGTGACCCACCCGGACCATCCCGAGCCCTTGCTGATGAAGGTGCCCCGCCTGTTCGAAGGCGAGGACCCCGCGGCCATCGTCAGCTTCGAGATGGAGACGATGATCCTGCCGCGGCTGCACGGCCCGCACGTGCCGCGCTGCATCGCCACGGCGGACTTCGACAATCAGCCCTACATCGTCATGGAGCAGGTCCCGGGTTCAAGCCTGCTGGAGAAGCTGAAACACCTGCCGCTGCCGATCGAGGATGTGGCGGAGATCGGCGCCAAGGTCGCCGACGCCATCGACGCGCTGCACCGTCAGCATGTCGTCCACCTGGACATCAAGCCGTCCAACATCCTGCTGCGCCCCGGCGGAGAGGTGGTGCTGATCGACTTCGGCCTGTCGCGCCACGACCAGCTGCCGGACCTGATGGAGGAGGAGTTCCGCCTGCCCTACGGCACCGCGCCCTACATGGCGCCGGAACAGATCATGGGCATCCGCAGCGAACCGCGCAGCGACCTCTTCGCGCTGGGGGCCATGCTGTACTTCTTCACCACCGGGCAGCGCCCCTTCGGCGACCCGCAGCGGCTGAGCGGGCTGAAGCGCCGGCTGTGGTGGGACCCGGTGCCGCCGCGCAAGCTGCGGCGCGACTGCCCGCCCTGGCTGCAGGAAGTGATCCTGCGTTGCCTGGAGGTGGAGCCGCAGCGCCGCCACGCCAGCGCCGCGCAACTGGCCTTCGACCTGCGCCACCCCGCCCAGATACCGCTGACCCAGCGCGCCGAAAAACTGGCGCGCGACTCCTGGAGCCGCCGCATGCGCCGGCGCTTCAACCCGGAATACCAGCCGCGCTTCAACCGCCCGGCGGCCGAACAGGTCTCGGCCGCGCCCATCGTCGCCGTGGCGGTGGACCTGGCGGAACAGAAGCCGCATGTCGCGGAGGCGCTGCGCACGACCATCGGCCATATCCTGGCCACGGTGCCGGGGGCGCGCCTGGCCTGCCTGAACGTGTGGCAGCAGAAGCTGCTGGGCATGGACACCACGCTGGACGCGCATGGCCACAACAAGCATGTCCAGCGCCTGGTGGAACTGAAGCACTGGGCCGCGCCGCTGCGCCTGCCGGAGGGCCGGGTGACCTTCCACGTGCTGGAAGCCACCAACGCCGCCGAGGCGCTGCTGGACTATGCCCGCACCAACAACGTGGACCACATCGTCATCGGCGCCAGTGCCGGCACCACCCGCAGCAAGCTGCTGGGCAGCGTCAGCGGTGCCGTGGCCGGCCAGGCGCCCTGCACCGTCACGGTGGTGCGGCCGCGCCAACGCGTGGACGAACTGGCGGCCTGACCAGCTTGTGGCCCGCGGATGCGGCGGCTAGGCTTTCAGCGTCCGAGAACGAACAATGGGAGGGTGGCTTGGCCGCACCTGAGAAACTTCGCGACCCCGCCACCCTGCGCCGGCTGTTGTCGCCACGCAGCATCGCCGTCATCGGCGTTTCGGCCACGCCCACCAGCTTCGGCGCCCGCAGCCTGACCAACAACATCGCGTTCGAAGGCCCGGTCTGGGGCGTGAACCCGAAATACGCCGGCCAGCAGCTGCATGGCCGCCCCTGCTACGGCAGCATCGAGGAAATGCCCGACAACCCCGACTGCGTGCTGCTGGCCATGCCGCGCGAGGGCGTGCTGGACGCGCTGAAGCGGGTGGCGGCCAAGGGCGCCGGCGGCGTCATCGTCTTCGCCTCCGGCTATGGCGAAACCGGCATCGAGGAACGCCGCGCCGAAGAGGCGGTACTGCGCGACACCGCGCGGGCTCTGGGCGTGCCGCTGCTGGGCGCCAACTGCCTCGGCATCGTCGACCATGTGCTGAAGGCCGGCGTCACCTTCATGCCGGAATACCCGCGCATGACCGCGCCGGCCGGCGGCGTCGCCATCACCAGCCAAAGCGGCGCGCTGGGCTATGCGCTGATGCAGGCGGCCGAGCGCAATTTCAGCGTGTGCCACATGACCACGGCCGGCAATGCCACCGACTTGGATGTCTGCGACCTCGCCGCCTACCAGCTGACCATGCCCGAGTGCAAAGCCGTGGCGCTGGCGGTGGAAGGCCTGCGCGATGGTCGCCGGCTGTTCGAACTCGGCGACCGGGCGCGGGCGGCCGGCAAGCCGATCATCGTGCTGAAGCTGGGCCGGGGTGAGGCCGGTGCCGCCGCCGCCGTCTCCCACACCGGCTCTCTCGCCGGCAGCGCGGCGGCCTGGAGCGCCGCGTTCAAGCGCGCCGGCATGGTGGAGGTTGAGGATTACGACGCGCTGCTGGAAACCGCCGGCTTCTTCGCCAAGGCCGGCAAGCCCAGCGCGCCTGGGGTGGCCATCGTCACCGCGTCTGGCGGCGCCGGCATCATGGCCGCCGACCATGCCGAGGCGCTGGGCCTGGAGATGCCGCAGCCACGCGAGGAAGCCGCCAAGGTGCTGCGCGCGGCGATCCCGGATTTCGGCGCCGCCCGCAACCCCTGCGACCTGACCGCCCAGGCCGCGAGCAACCCCGCCAGCTTCGGCGAATGCGTGCTGGCGATGATGGCCGACCCGGCCTACGGCGTCATCGTCTACCCGCAGGTGTACAGCCACTGGCAGACCACGCCGGGCCGCATCGCGGAGATCGCGGCGCTGTCCGAGAAAGGCGGCAAGCCGATCGTCGTCGCCTGGATCCCCGAGCAGCTGGAAGCGCCCGGCGCGGCGGCGGCGGATGGCTCGCCTGTCGTGCCGCTGTTCCGCTCCATGCGGCGGCTGATGAATGCGATCAAGCTGTGGAACGCGCATTACGCGCCCCAGGCCGCGCCCGCCGCACCGCCCGCCGCCGCGCTGGCCGATGCCGTAGCCACGCTGCCCGGTGGCGGCGCCGTGCTGATGGAGGCCGAGGCCAAGGCGCTGTTCGCCAAGGTCGGCGTGCCGGTGGCGGAAGACCGCCGCTGCGCCACCGCCGAGGCCGCCGCCGAGGCCGCGACCGCCGTCGGCTTCCCGGTGGTGCTGAAGCTGGACAGCCCGGACATTGCCCACAAGACCGAGGTCGGCGGCGTGAAGCTGAACCTGGCCGACGCCGCCGCGGTGAAGGCCGCCTTCGCCGAGATCATGGCCAGCGCCGCGCAGCACGCACCGACCGCGCGGCTGGACGGCGTGCTGGTGCAGCGCATGGCGCCGAAGGGCTTGGAGATCATCCTCGGCGCCCGGCGCGACCCGCAATTCGGCACCATGGTGCTGGTGGGCACCGGTGGCGTGCAGGCGGAGCTGTGGCGCGACGTGGCGCTGGACCTGGCGCCGGTCTCGCCAGCGCGGGCGGAGGAATTGCTGCGCAGCCTGCAAGGCTTTCCGCTGCTGGATGGCTTCCGCGGCGCGCCGAAGGCGGATGTGGCCGCGCTGGCCCAGGCGGTCAGCGCCTTCAGCCAGTTCGTCGCCGCCGCCGGCGACAAGGTCGAGGAAGCCGAGGTCAACCCGGTCATCGCGGGCGCCTGGGGCTGCCTGGCGGTGGATGGCCTGGTGCGCTGCGGCGCATGACCACCGTGGCCCGCGCCGCCGTGCTGCGGGAAATCGGCCAGCCGATGCGGGTGGAGCGCATCACGCTCGGCCCGCTGGCGCCTGGCGACGTGCTGGTGAAGGTCAAGGCCGCCAGCCTCTGCCATACGGACCTGGAGGTGCTTGAGGGCCAGTTGGCGTGCCGGCTGCCGGCGGTGCTGGGCCATGAGGCGGCCGGCATGGTGGAGCGCTGCGGCGAGGCGGTGACGACGCTGAGCCCCGGCGACCCCGTGGTGCTGAGCTGGAACCCGCATTGCGGCCAGTGCTTCTATTGCGGCTCCGGCCAGCCGATCCTCTGTACCCAATACCTGGCGAACGGCCCGAAGGCCGCGCATTTCGATGGCCGCACGCGACTGGCCTGCGACGATGGCACGCCGCTGCACCAGCTGATGTATCTCGGCGGCTTCAGCGAATACTGCGTGGTGCCAGCGCAGCAGGCGGTTCGCATCCCCGCGGAGATGCCGCTGGACCGCGCCTGCCTGCTGGGCTGCGCGGTCATGACCGGCTTCGGCGGCGCCACGCATATCGCCCAGGTGCAGTGGGGCCAGGTGGTGATGGTGATCGGCACCGGCGCGGTTGGCCTGGCCGCCGTGCAGGGCGCGAAGCTGGCCGGCGCGGCGCAGGTGATCGCGGTGGACCCCAACCCGGCGCGCCGCGAAATGGCCCGCAGCCTGGGCGCCACCGTGTTGTGCGACCCCGCCACCGAAAGCCCGGCCGAGGTCGCCCGTGCGCTGACGGAAAGCCGCGGCGCCGATGTGGTCATCGAGGCCGCCGGCGTCCCCGCGGCCTTCCGAACCAGCATGGAGGCGGTGCGCCCCGGCGGCCAGGTGGTCTGGCTGGGCAAGGTCGGCGTCACGGATGAAGTCGGCTTCCGTTGGGGCAGCCTGATGCAGGAAAAGCGCATCGTGCGGTCCAGCTACGGTGGCGCCCGGCCGCAGCAGGATTTTCCGGCGATGGCCCGCGCCTACCTGGAGGGCAGCCTGAAGCTGGACAGCCTGGTCACCGCGAGAATTCGGCTGGAAGACATCAATGAAGGCTTCGCGGCGCTGAAACGTGGCGAGGCGATTCGCTCCGTCATCATCTTCGACTAACCGTCCGGTCGCCTGAGCGCCGCAGGGCGTGCAGGCGTGAATCGGCCGGCAAAACCAACCGTCCGGTCGCGTGAGCGCCGCAGGGCGCGAAGGCGTGAATCGACCGGCAGAACCAAGGAGGGCCAGCATGAAACTCTACGAAGGCGGCCGCGGCCTGGGCGGCGCACAGGTGACGGTGGACGGCGTTGCCCTGGACCCACGCTTCGACGTGAAGTCCTTCTCCCCCGCCGGCTACGAATGGACCTATGAGGGCGACGGCCCGCGGCAGTTGGCGCTGGCGCTGCTCTGCGACCACCTGGGCGACACCACCCGCGCGCTGGCGCTGGTGGAGCCCTTCATGCGCAGCGTGGTCGCCCAGCTGGACAATGCGTGGGAGCTGACCAGCGAGGAAGTCGACGCGGAACTGGCCGCGCTCGGCTGAAAACGAAAAGACGCGGCCGAAGGTTGCCCCTCGCCGCGTCATCTCGCTGTACGCTTACCCTCGGAGAGGGGCCTCGTACGTCTCTTCCCTAAACCCGGCGGTTCCACCGTGGCTGATATATTTGCTGCGGTGGACCATGGCGGCAACCGGGGACGCTGTCAACAGACCCTTCAAGGTTGCGACTGCTGCATGAGACAGGCATAGCCCGCCGATGCCCGCCGCCACCTCGCCGCGCCGCCCTCGCCGCCCCGCCGAAACCCTGACCGAACGTGCCTACCGCGCGCTGGAGGAAGCGATTGTCACCCTGGCGCTGCCGCCGGGCGAGGTGGTCAGCGAAGCCCAGCTCTCGGCCAGGTTTGAATTTGGCCGCACGCCGATTCGTGAGGGCCTGCAGCGCCTGGCGCGCGAAGGGCTGGTGCGCATTCTGCCGCGCCGCGGCGTGGTGGTGGCCGGGGTGGATGTCCGCGGGCAGTTGCGCCTGTTGGAAGTGCGGCGCGAGATCGAGCGGCTGGTCGCCCGCACCGCCGCCCTCCGCGCCACGCCGGCCGAGCGCGCCCGGTTCGAGGAGATCGCCGCCGGCATGGACCACGCCGTGGCAGCCAATGACGAGACCGCCTTCCTGCGGTTGGACCAGGCGTTGAACCAGGCGGTGCTGGCCGCTGCGCGGAATGAGTTCGCCACCGCCGCCATGGCGCTGATGCACGGCCTGTCGCGCCGCTTCTGGTTCATCCACTGGCGGCGCAGCGCGGAACTGGCGCCCTCGGCCGAGGTGCATGCCGCCCTGGCTCGGGCCATCGCCGCCGGCGAGGCCGATGCTGCCGCCGCGGCCTCGGACCGATTGATCGACTACATCGAGGCCTTCACCCGCGCCACGCTGGACCGCGACGGCTAGGCCCTGATATATCAGGGTCGCCCAAGGGAGAAACGCCGATGTCCGCCACCACGCGCGCCGAGCGCCTGTCGCGCCGCCAGCAGGCGTTCCGGAGCGATTTCCGCAGCAAGATCGGCGCGCTGTACAATGGCTGGGTGCATGTTGCGCTGATCTACGCGCTGGGCGCTGCGCTGATCTTCTACAGCCTGCGGCAGATGACCGGGCCAGCCTGGTATGAATGGCTGGTGATTCCCTGCGCCTTCGTCTTTTCCAACGTGTTCGAATGGTGGATCCACAAATACGTGATGCACCGGCCGATCCCCGGGCTGATGGGCATCTACAAGCGACACACGCTGGCGCACCACCAGTTCTTCACCGAGCACGAGTACACCGTGGATAGCAGCCGTGACTTCCGGATCGTGTTCTTCCCGCCCTATGCGCTGGTGACGTTCATGCTGATCAGCCTGGTGCCCTGGGGGGTGCTGAACCTGCTGGGCCTGCCGAATGCCGGCTGGCTGGTACTGATCACCAATACCGCGCTGTACCTGAACTACGAGCTGTTCCACTTCTGCTGCCACGTGAAGGATGACAGCCTGGTGCGGCACATTCCGCTGGTGAACAGCATCCGCCGCCACCACGCCGCGCACCACAACACCGCCATCATGATGGAGCGCAACTTCAACCTGACCTACCCGGTGGCGGACTGGTTCTTCGGCACGTCGGACCTTAAGTGCGGCCTGCTGCAGCACATCTTCAACGGCTACAATACGCGCTTCGTGCGGAAGGATCTGCGCCGGGTGCGGCACACCACGGACAACCCGGGTGCCGGCACACCGCGCTTCGTGGCGGCAGAATAGCCGTGGCCGCGCTGACGCCGCTGGATGGCGGGCGAATCAAGAAAGGCCGCGCCTCGCTGATCGGCGGCATCGCCGTGGGTGCGGCGGTGCTGGCGCTGTGGAGCGTGATCGCGCTGGACCTGGGCGCCGCCAGCGACCCCGTGATGTTCGCGGGCGGCGCGGTCTCGGCGCTGGTCGGCCTGTGGATCTGGAAGGCCGATCTTTAGAGTGTGATCTCCGCAGGCGGAAACGCCGGAGACGTGAAGCGCACGACAATACCATTCGCTGGAGTCTGTCAGGCGCTTCTCTCTGCGCGTGACAGACTCCAGCGCCGGCTATTGCGGCTCGATCCCCGCGGCGCGAACCACCTGGCCCATTTCCGCCAGGCGCTGCTCGATCAAGGCGCGGAAGGCCGTGGGCGTGCCGCCGGTGGCTTCCACGCCCAGTTCCGCCAGCTTGGCCAGCACCGCCGGCGTCCGCAGGCCTTCATTGACCGCGCGGTTCATCGCGCCGATGGCAGCCGCCGGCGACCCGGCGCGGGTGAAGACGCCGAACCAGGAGGACGCCTCGCAATTCGGCACGCCGGCCTCGGCCATGGTCGGCACGTTGGGCAGCAGCGAAAACCGCTTGCCCAGCCCCACTGCCAGCACGCGGAAATCGCCGCTGGCGATCCAGGGCTGCACGCTCGGGTAGTTCTCCACCATGAAGTCGGCGCGCCCGGCCAGCAGGTCCGCCGCCGCCGGCGCGGTGCCGCGGTAGGGCACGTGCACCAGCTCGGCGCCGCTGCGCCAGCGGAACAGCTCCGCCGCCAGGTGGCTGAAGGCGCCGACGCCGCCGGAGGCGAAGGTCAGCCCGCCCCGCGTCGCCTTGGACGCCGCGACGATGTCCGAGATGCTGTGGAAGCGTGACGCCTTGTTGACCACCAGCACGCCCGGGCTGTCACCGACAAAAACCACCGGCGCCAGGTCGCGCAGCACGTCGTAGGGCATGCTCTTCATCAGATGCGGGTTGATGGTGATCGGCCCCGGCGTGCCGCCCATCAGCGTGTAGCCATCGGGCGCCGCCTCGGCGACCTTCTGCGCGCCGATGATGCCACCGGCGCCGGCGATGTTCTCCACGACAACGGATTGGCCAAGCCGCTCGTTCAATATCTGCGCGGAGAGGCGGGAGAGCGCATCCGTGCTGCCACCAGGCGCAAAGGGTACGATGAAGCGCAGCGGGCGCGTCGGCCATGCCTCCTGCGCGCGGGCGGCGAAGGGCAGCGCGGCGGCGGCGAACAGCGCGCGGCGGTTCATGGCGAAACCCGGTCCAGGCCGTAGAACTTCCACAGCTCCTTCAGGCGTTCTCGCGGCGGTTGTGCCGCGAAGTAGCCGCGCTTGGCCTGCTTCACGCCGGTCGTGCGACGCAGGTCCACCAGCATTTCCGCACATTTGATCGTGGCGGCCAGGCTGTCCACCAGCGGCACGCCATCCACATCGCTGATGCCGGCGCGGTTCAGCAGCATGTTCAGCGGCGCCTCGCCGGGGATGATGACATCCGCGCCGCGCGCGATAAGCGCGCGGGCGGAACTCCGAAAACGCTCCAGCAGCGGCGCCGGGTCGCTGTAGGCGGCCAGCACGTCGTTGAAGCCGAAGCCCACCTCATGCGCGCCGACCCAGCGGGAGGACAGCCCGACGCGATCCGCATTGCGGTCCAGCGTCGGCAGCATCTCCTTGATGAAGGCGAGCATGCCGATGCGCTGGCCGAGCAGGCTGGCCACCGTCATCGCGCTTTCACCGTAGCCGACGACCGGAATGTCCACCAGGCTGCGGCATTCCTGAATGCTCGGCTCCGGCAGCGTCATCATGGCAAAGGCGTCGAAGCCCTGCTCCTCGGCCGCCACGGCGCCCATCAGGAATTGCTGCGCATGCAGGGTCTGGAAGTACCCGTACTGGATATCGTTGCCGGGATAGTCGGTCAGGTAGGTGTCCACGTGCATGCCGTGCATCACCACCTCGGTCTCCGGCCGCGCCACCTTTTTGAAGTGCGCCGCCATGGCTTCCGCATAGGGCGGCAGCTTTTCCAGCACGGTGAAGCTGTGGTGCCAAATCCTGGTCATGCTCATTCAATCCATCCACATGCCGCCGTTGACGTCGATGATCTCGCCGGTGACGAAGCTGGTCTCCGGCGAGGCGAGGAAGGCCACCACGCGCGCCACTTCCTCGGCGCGGCCCATGCGCCCCGCGGGGATCAGCGCGCGCAAAGCGTCGGGGAAGGCGGTGGTCATGGCGGAGGCGATCGGCCCCGGCGCCACCGCGTTGACCGCGATGTTGTCGGCGGCGAGTTCCTTGGCCAGGAAGAAGGTCATCGCATGCACGCCGGCCTTGGAGACGCCATAGGCGATGCTGCTGCTGCGCTGCTGCTCGCCGCGGTCGATCCAGGGTCGGGCATTGCCGCCATTCTTGCCGATGATGCTGCCGATATTGACGATGCGCCCGCCGCCGCGTTCGCGCATCGGCGCGATGACGGCCTGGCAGCAGAGAAAGCTGCCTTTCAGGTTCACCGCGATCACCCGGTCCCACTCGGCCTCCGGCATGTCCGCGGCGCTGCCGAAGCCGACCACGCCGGCCACGTTCACCAGCGCGTCGATGCGGTCGAAGGCACCGAGCGTCGCCGTCACCAGCGCGTCGATGCTGCGCTTGCTGGTCACGTCCAGCATCCAGGACATGGCCTTGCAGCCCAGCGCGCGCACCTCCGCCAGCAGCGCGTCGGTGTCGCGCGCATCGGCCAACACCAGGGACCAGCCTTCCAGCGCCAAGGCCAGCGCGGAGGCAGACCCGATGCCGCCCGCGGCGCCGGTGATGATGGCGACGCGGCGGTCAGGCATTGCGGCGGCTCGCGATGTCCTGGCCCGCGGCGCGGCCGAACACCAGGCCCTTCAGCACGCTGGTGGCGCCGGTATAGGTGCCCCAGAACAGGCCGATCACCTCACCCGCCGCATAGAGCCCGGGTATGGCGTTGCCGTCATGGTCCAGCACCCGCGCCTGGCCATCCACCTTGACGCCGCCAAACGTAAAAACGTTGGCGGACATGATGGGGTAGGCGTGGAACGGGCCTTGGTCCAATGGCATCGCCCAGTTGCTTTTCGGCGGCGTCAGCCCTGCGGTGTGCACGCCATCGGCCACCAGCGGCTTCCACTCGCCGGGCACGCAAGCGGCGTTGAACCGCGCCACAGTGGCTTCCAGCGCCGCCGCCGGCACGCCCAGCTTGCCCGCCAGCGCGGCCACGCTCTCGGCCATCACCGGCGGCTGGTCGGTACGGATCGCCAGGCGGTAATTCGGAATGCTCAGGTGCCGTGCATCCAGCACCACATAGGCCATGCCGTCGCGCTGTTCGTAGATGCGCCTGGTCACCCGTTCATAATGCGCGTCCACCGTGCCCGGCGCTTCATCGGTGAAGCGCTCGCCATCCTTGTTCACCAGAATGCCGTAGGGGAAGATGAACACCGAGGGCTCGCTCACACCGCTGCGCGGGTCCACCGGCTCGGCATGGAAACTGCCGAAGTCGCCGGAGGGCGCGGCGCCGATATCCAGCGCCATGCGGATGCCCTCGCCGCGGTTGAAGTAGCCGCCCTTGCAGATCGGCCGCAGGTAGACGCTGCGCGGGCCGATGTAGCGGGTCTGCATCTCGGCATTGCCCTCGAAGCCGCCGCAGGCCAGCACGACCTTGCCGTGCAGCTTCACCGCGCGGCCACCGCGCCGCGCGGCCAGGCCAATCACGGTGCCGTCGTCATCCTGCAACAGGCTGTTGGCCGTGGTCTCGTAGTGGAAGGTCACGCCCAGCGCCTCGGCCCGCGCCGCCAGCGCCTCCACCAGCGCCAGGCCGCCGCCCACCGGCAGCAGCCGCGGCTGCGACTTGGTCAGGAACTGCGTCGGCAGGAAGTCGAACTTCACCCCCAGCCCTTCCAGCCAGGCGATGGTCGGGCCGGCCTTGTCGGCGAAGGTGCCGATGAAGTCCGGGTCCGCCAGGCTCAGCGCGCGGGCATAGGCGGCGCGGTCGCCGCGTTCGCGCGTGGCTTCCTGCACCAGTTCGGGGTCGATGGCGCCGCTGCCATTCTCGGCCAGGTGGGTCTCGAAGTCGTCCGTCACCTCGGTATGCGACTTCATCCGCAGGTAAGCTTCGGTGTAGCGGCTCTGGCCGCCGCGTTCCTCGCGCGGCGCGCGTTCCAGAATGGCGACCTTGGCACCACCTTCCGCAGCCGCCACCGCCGCCGAAAGCCCGGCCACGCCGCAGCCGGCGACCACAACATCATAGGCTTCCATGCCCGCATCCTCCGTTGCCGCGCAGTCTCGCACGGCCTAGCTTTCGCGCAACCGGGGGAGTGATGCGATGCGCCTGTGGTACCAGTCCTTGACCAGGCCCAACGCCTGGCCAGCCTACAATGCCGCGCTGCGCCGCATGCTGACGGAAGCGGCCGACCCGGGCACCGAATACGAGATCGGCGGCATCACCCAGCGCGGCGGCGTCGGCGACCAGTATCGGTCCCTGGAGTTCATCGAGACCATCGAGGTGCTGGAGAACGTGGCGCATGCGGAAGCGCAGGGCTTCGACGCGGTGTTGCTGGGTAACATCGCCGACCCCGGGCTGAAGCCGGCGCGCGAGTTGGCCTCCATCCCGGTGCTGGGCCTGTGCGAGACGGCGCTGTTCACGGCCTGCCAGATGGGCATCTCCATCGGCATGGTCGTCGCCAACGACAAGCATTTCAATCGAGTGCAGGAAAATATCAGCATCTACGGGGTGCAGCAACGCATCGCCTGCATCGAGCGGATGAAGGTGGACCGCCTGGTGGACCTGGACGAGGCCTTCCGTCCCGGCCCCGTGCGCCAGCGCATCCTGGACCAGTTTTTGGAATCAGCCGCCGCCTGTGTGGCGAAAGGCGCCGAGGTGGTGATCCCCGCGGCCGGCGTGGTGATGGTGCTCGTCGCCGATGCCGGCATCCATGAAGCCGGCCCGCCCGGCGGCCCCAAGGCGCCTGTGCTGAACGCCGCCGTGGCGCTGCTGAAGCAGGGCGAGACGGTGGTGAAGCTCAACAGGCTGATGGGCGGCCGCTATGTCAGCCGCCGCGGCGCCTATGCCCAGCCGCCGGCCGGGCAGATCGCCGAGCTGCGCGCCCATTACGGCAACATCTTCCCGAAGGTCATCGCCCGATGATCGCGCGCCGCACGCTGTTGCTCTCGGCCCTGGCCACGCCCGCCCTGTCGCAACCGGCCTGGGCGCCGGACCGGCCGATCCGGCTGATCGTCCCGCTCTCGGCCGGTGGCTTCAACGACATCATCGCGCGCTACGTCGCCGCCGGCATCAGCGGGCCGCTGGGCCAGCCGGTGGTGGTGGAGAACCGCGCCGGTGGTGCCGGCGTGCCAGGTGCCGAGTTCGTCGCCCGCGCCGCGCCGGATGGCCTGACCTTGATGCAGGCCAGCCTGCCGCATGTGGTCAACGCCGCGCTGGTGGCCAACATGCCCTTCGACCCCGTGGGCGATTTCGAGACCGTCTGCGTGCTGGCGCAGAACCCCAACCTGTTCGTGGTCCACCCCAGCTTCCCCGCGCGCACGGTGCAGGAGCTTGTCGCGGTGGTGCGCGCCAACCCCGGCAAATACACCTTCGCCAGCAACAGCGTCGGCGGTTCCTCCCACCTGGGCATGGAGATGTTCAAGCGCGCCGCCGGTGGGCTGGACCTGGTGCATGTGCCGTATCGGGGGAGCGCGCCGGCCATGGCGGATCTGCTGGCCGGCAGCGTGCAGATGACCATCGACAACATGAGCTTCCAGGCGCCCTTCGTGCGCGACGGAAGGCTGCGCGCCATCGCCGTCACCTCCGCCCAGCGCAGCAGCTTCTTCCCCGAGGTGCCGACGGTGCAGGAAGGCGGCTACCCCGGCTTCGAGGCAGCATCGTGGTTCACGATATTGGCGCCGAAGGGCACGCCGGCGCCGATCGTGGCGCGGCTGAATGCCGAGATGGCCAAGGTGCTGCGCGGGCCGGACGCGGCCGAGAAGCTGCCGGGCTCGCAGATCCTGGCGCTCAGCCCGGCGGAGTCCGCGGCCTATTACCGGCGCGAGAGCGAGAAGTGGGTCGGCGTCGCGCGCGCTGTGGGCGCGCGCGCAGACTGATGTGGCGCGCCGTGGGCGCGCGGGCCGACTGAGAGGTTGGAGTGTGAGCGGCTGATTCACGCCGCCGGTGAGTCCACCGACGCCGATCAGACGCTACGCTGTTGTTCGAGCGGCTGATTCACGCCGCCGGTGAGTCCACCGACGCCGATCAGACGCTAGGCGGCCGGCACCGGGAAGACCCGCCCGCCGACCACCGTGCCCCAGACCGGCACGTCCTTCAGCTTCCACGGCGCCACTTCCTCGGGGTCCTCGCCCAGCACACAGAAATCGGCGCGCTTGCCGACCTCGATGCTGCCGAGGTCGCCATCCAGCTTCAGCGTCCAGGCGGCGCCCAGCGTCACCGCGCGCAACGCATCGGCCACCGAAATGCGCTCCTCCGGCCCCAACACGCGGCCGGCGGCGGTCAGCCGGTTCACCGCAACCCAGGCGGTGAACAGCGGCCCCAGCGGCGTCACCGGCGCGTCCGAATGCATCGCCAGCGCCACGCCACTCCGCAGCGCCGTCGCCGCCGCATCCATGCGCCGCGCCTTGTCGGGCCCCATGGTGTAGGCGGCGTGCTGCTCGCCCCAGTAGTAGACGTGGTTCACAAACAGATTGGCGCAGATGCCCAGTGCCGCCATGCGGCGAAACTGCGCGGCGTCCGCCATCTGGCAATGCTGCAAGGTGTGCCGATGGTCCCAGCGCGGCGTCCGCAGCAGCGCGGCCTCGATCGCGTCGATGGTGACTTCGCTGGCCTCGTCGCCATTGGTGTGGATGTGACACTGGATGCCCGCCGCGTGGTACGCGTGCAGCACCTCCGCCAGCTCATCCGGGCCGATATTCCAGATGCCGTTCGGCTGCCCGCCGACATAGCCAGGCCATTTCAGCCGGCCGGAAAACCCCTGGATCGAGCCGTCCGTCATCAGCTTCACCAGACCGAAGCGCAGCTTGTCGCTGTTCAGCTTCCGCAGGCGGGCGATCTTGGCCACGCCCTCGGCGGCCGGTTGCCCCAGCGCGTTCAGCGCCGGCACCAGCACCAGCGGGAAGTCGTCGCCCGCCGTCGCGGTGCGATACGCCTCCACCTGCGCCTCCGGCAGTTCCGCGAACAGGTCGGTGGCGCAGGTCACGCCGACGCGGTTGGCGGCACGGGCGAAGCGGCGCACGCCATCCGGATGCTCCAGCAGGTTGTAGCTGCCACGCCCGGCCGCCCGCCGCGCCAGGTACAGCGCCGTCATTTCCGCCAGCTCGCCGGTCGGCTGGCCCGCGCTGTCCTTCACCACGCCATGGATGTTGGTGCTGCGATCAATCCCCGCCTTGCGCAGCACCACGCCATTTACGTTGACCACATGGCCGTTGGAATGGCCCAGCAGCACCGGCCTGGTGGTGGAAACCGCGTCCATCTCCGGCAGGCCGATACGCAGGTTGTCGAAGTAGATCGGATCGAACCCCCAGGCGTGCAGCGTGGCGTCAGCGTCCGGCAGCGCGCGCTCGGCCTGCTGCAACCGCGCCACCACTTCTGCCAGCGTCTTGCAGCCGGGCCAGACCTTGCCCTCGGGGTCGGTGCGGTCGAAATAGCCGACATAGGTGCTGGCCCAGGCGGTGCCGGCCGTGGCGTGGCTGTGGCCCTCCACCAGGCCGGGCATCAGCACCAGGTCGGCGAAGGTCTCGTCCAGCCGCGCCGGACCCCATACCCGGCAGCCCGCTTCGTCACCCACCGCCAGCACCCTGCCCTCGCGCACGGCAACATGCGTGGCGCGCGGGCAGGAAGGGTCCATCGTCAGGATGGTCCGGGCCTTGTAGATGACGGTTTCAGCCTGCATCGGCTTGCCTCTCTCAGTCACGAAGCGGCATGCTGGCACGGATCACGCCGCTTTCGGAGAGCCTTCGATGCCCCCCAGCAACAGCCTGCACGCCGCCGACCGCGCGCACTTCGTCCACCAGCAGACCGACCTGGACGCCTTCGACCGCGACGGCGCCATTCTGATCGAACGCGGCGAGGGCTGCCGGGTCTGGGATACCGAGGGCCGCGAATACATCGAGGCGATGGCCGGCCTGTGGTGCGCCTCGCTCGGTTTTTCCGAGAAGCGCCTGGCCGATGCCGCCTACCGCCAGTTGCAGACCCTGCCCTACTACCACACCTTCTTCCAGAAGGGGCACGAGCCCGCGGTGCGGCTGGCCGAAAAGCTGACCGCCATGGCGCCGAACGGCCTCGGCCACGCCATGTTCCAGTGCAGCGGGTCCGAGGCGAACGACGCCGCGATCAAGGTCATCTGGTACTTCAACAACCTGGTGGGCCGGCCGGAGAAGAAGAAGCTGATCGGCCGCATCCGCGGCTACCACGGCAACACCGTCGCCACCGCCTCGCTGTCCGGCCAGCCGCACATGCAGGCGGATTTCGACCTGCCGCTGGGCGACCGCTTCCTGCACATCGCCAACCCCAACTACTACCGCGCGCAACTGCCCGGGGAGACCGAGGAAGCCTTCTCCGCCCGCATGGCGGCCGAGTTGGAAGCCCTGATCGCGCGCGAGGGCGGCCACACCATCGCGGCGATGTTCTGCGAGCCGGTGCAGGGCGGCGGCGGCGCCATCACCCCGCCGCGCGGCTACTTCGAGGCGATCCAGCCCATTCTGAAGAAGCACGACATCCTGCTTGTTGCCGACGAGGTCATCTGCGGCTTCGGCCGCACCGGTGCGCTGTGGGGCAGCGAGACCTACAACATGCAGCCGGACCTGCTGGTCTGCGCCAAGCAGTTGACGGCCGCCTACCAGCCGCTCTCGGCGCTGCTGATCAGCGACCGCATCCATGAGGCGCTGGTCGCCGGCAGTCGCAAGAACGGCAGCTGGGGCCATGGTTATACGTATGGCGGCCACCCCGTGGCCTGCGCCGTGGCGCTGGAGACCCTGGCGATCTACGAGGAACGCGACATCCTCGGCCATGTGCGGGACGTGGCGCCGGTGTTCCTGAACGGCCTGGGCAAGTTCCGCGACCACCCGCTGGTCGGCGATATCAGAGGCATCGGCCTGATCGCCGGCGTGGAGCTGGTGGCCGACAAGCCGACGCGCGAGCCCTTCCCGGCCAGCGCCAAGGTCGGCCTGCTGGTGCAGCAGAAGTGCGAGGAAGCCGCGCTCATCGTCCGCGCCATCGGCGACCGCATCGCCTTCACCCCGCCGCTGGTCATCACCGAGACCGAGCTGGTGGACATGTGCAGCCGCTTCGGCCGCGGGCTGGACGCCGCCTGGGCCGCGTTGCAGGCGCAGAAGCGCCTGGCCGCCGAATAGCGCGGGTTCAGCCCGCCGGGCGTATGGCCTGCTGGATGGCGACGAAATAGGCATGGATCAGCGTGCGCGCATGCACGCTGTCCATGTCGATCTCGCCGTCATTGCCGCGCAGCACGTCGCCGGCCTGGAACACCTCCAGCCGGCCATGGCTGGTGTGCAGCACCAGGCTCTGGTGGCTGGTATTGTGCTTCAGCATCCGGACATGCTGGTTGGTGCCGTGCCGCGCCAGGTTGAAGCCCTTTGCGATCACCCAGATGCTGAAACAGATGCCGGCGGCATAGATCACCAGGCTGGGCAATTCGGTCTGCCAACTCGCCTTGCCCGCCAGCAGCGCGGAAATGCTGCGCCCGATGCGGCCGAAGCCGTGCTGCTGCACATCCACCGCCCAGGGCAGCACCCAGAAGAACAGCATCGCGCCCAGCAGCACCAGCAGCGCCCATTGCACCCAGCTCAGCACGATGCGGGCAACGCGATGGGCATCCGGCGCATGCTCCACCGAAACGCCGTGGACATGCCGGGTGTGGATGAAGTGATCATGCACCAGGATGACGTCCCGGCTGATCAGCACATCCTCATCGGCGTAGATCGCCTCGGTTTCCGCCACCTTGTCCTCCATCCATCTTCAACCGGCCAGTGGCGGCGCGTCAGGCCGCGCCCAGGATCTTCTTGGCCTTCTCGTACAGCACCGAGACCTCGTCGAGGCCGTTGGTGCCGCCATTGATGGTCTTGCGCACCCCGGTGATGTCATCCGCCGCGGCCTGGTCGCGGCAAGCGGTGGCGACGAAGAACTGCACGGCGCTGGCGGCGGCGGGCTCGTCCTGTTCCAGCAGCGTGGTCAGGTCGTCGGCACTCTTGCCGATCATCTTGCCGAAGCGGGTGTAGTTGGCCTTGCCGGTCAGCTGGAACAGGCCGCGGCCGCGGAACTTCCAGCCGTCGCCGGCCTCGGTATTGCCCAGGTTCCGCATGCCCCAGGCACCGCCATAGATGATGTTGGCGATGGCTTCGGGATTGGCCGGCTGCTTTTTGAGGCCCTCGATACGGCCGACCTTCTTCGCCGTGTCCATGTCGATGCGCTTGCTGCCGAACAGGCTCACCAGCGCATCGGCCTTGTAGTTCAGGTTCTCGACCAGTTTTTCCAGCATACCGCTTTCCACCAGCGCATTGGCCAGGAAGGCCGCGACCTGGCGCGGCTCCGAGACATTGCCGGCCTTCAGCGCAGCCGAGATGGTGGGGGCCCAGCGCACCGCCGTCGCCTTCTTCACCCCCAGGCGCTGCAGCTTATCGGCATCGACCACGCCGATAGACGTGTTGGAACCTGTCTTGGACTCGCCCATCGTTCGAAAGCCCTCCGCGCACCGAAGGTTGCAAACGAACAGGCTGGTGTCCACAATTTAGCGAGAAGAACTCAATCGCTGGTCGAACTTAATCGCGGAACAACAGCTCCAGCGTCGGCATCGCCCGTTCCAGGTCGGCGCGGGCGGGACCCTCAAGCTGCGACAACCGCGCCTCGACCCGGGCGAAGACATTCGCCCGGACCACCGCGATCACCTGCTCGCCGCGCGAGGTCAGCAGCAGCTGCATGCGGCGGCGAGAGGCGGGGTCGCGTTCCCGCGTCACCAGCTGTTCCTTCGCCAGCTTCACCAGCATCACCGAGGCCGTCGGCAGCCGCACCCCCAACTGCGCCGCCACCTGGGACAGCGAGGCGCCGGGGTTGCGGAACACGTAGTTGAGAATGCGGAATTGCGGCGGTGTGAGGCGCAGGTTCGGCGCGGCCCGTGCGGCTTCCAGCATCATCATCCGCGACGACGCCATCATCAGCAGCAGCAGGTGCTCCGGCAGCCCTGCCGCCCGTTCATGCGGCGGCGTGATGCCGTCCGGTGAGCGCCCTGTTCGCCCACCATCCGCGCCAGAACCAACGGGACCTTGCTTCGCCATATGTACCGAATAGGCGAAAACGCCCCACCGGTCCAGCAACTTCATGAATAGGAATGATCTAATATCGCGCGGGGATCAAACCGCCCGCACCCAGCCGCCATCAACGTCCAGCAGCGCGCCCTGGATGTAGCCGGCCTGGTCGGAGGCCAGGAAGGCCACCACGCTGGCGATCTCCGCCGGCTCGCCGAAGCGCGCCACGCCGGTGGAGCGCGCCAGCGCCTCGGCCGCCGCCACCTGGTCCAGCCCGCGCTCGGCCATCACCGTGGCGATGCGCCCGGTCAGGCGGTCGGTGCGGATGCTGCCGGGGTTGACGCAGTTGACGCGAACGCCCTCCGCCACGCCCTTGTCCGCCAGTGCCTTGGTCAGGTTCATCAGCGCGGCATTGACGCTGCCGCCGATGGTGAAGTCGGCACTCGCCACCCGCCCGCCGGCGCCGGCGATATGCACCACGCCGCCTTGCCCCGCGCGCAGATGCGGCCAGGCCGCCCGGGTCAGCCGCACCGCCGCGTGGAACTTCAGCGCCCAGCTATCGGCCCAGTCTTCCTCGTTCAGCGCCAGGAAGTCGCCACGCCGGGTCGCGCCCGCGCTGTTCACCAGCAGGTCAAGCCGGCCGAACTTGCTCACCGCATGCGCCACGGCGGCGTCGGCGGCGGCGGGCTCGCGCAGGTCGCAGGCATGGCCCAGCACGCCCGGGGCGTCGCAGCCGCTGCGGGCCACGCCCAGCACCTGCATGCCCTCGGCCACCAGGCGCTCCGCAATGGCGCGGCCGATGCCCTTGCTGGCGCCGGACACCAGCGCCGCCTTGCCCTTCAAATCCGGGTACATCTGATCACTCCCGTTGGGCCCACCGATTCAGACCTCCGCGCCCTGCGGCGCTGCGGTCATCGGGGGCTATTCCTTGATCCCCGCCGTCTTCACCAGCCGGTCGATCTTGTCCATGTCCGCGCGCAGAAAGGCGCCGAATTCGGCCGGCGTGCCGCCGGTGATCTCGCTGCCCATGTCCAGGATTTTTGCGCGCGCTTCGGCCGAACCGACCACCTGCAGGATCGCCGCGTTCAGACGCGTGACCACATCCGGCGGCATGCCGTGCGGCCCGACCACGGCGTACCACTCCACTACGTCGAAGCCCGGCACGAACTCGGCAATCGCCGGCACCTCCGGCAGGAAGGCCTGGCGCCGCGCGGAGGTAACGCCCAGCGCCCGCACCTGGCCCTGCCGCACGAAGGGCAGCGTGGAGCTGCCATTGCCGAACATCAGCTGGATCTGACCGCCGACCAGGTCCGCCAGGGCCGGCCCGCCGCCGCGGTAGGGCACATGCACCATGTCCACGCCGCACATCAGCTTGAACATTTCCCCGCTGATATGCACCGCACTGCCGATGCCAGGCGAGCCGAAGCTCAGCTTGCCCGGGTTGGCCTTGGCATAGGCGATCAGCTCCGGCACCGAATGCACCGGCAGGCTTGGCGTGACAGCCAGAATATTCGGCGTGTTGCACAGGTGCATGATCGGCGTGACGTCATTCACCGGATGGTAGGGCTGCCGGGTGATCAGCGCCGCGCTGACCAGCGTGGAGGTGCAGATCGCGAAGGCATGGCCATCCGCCGGCTGGCGCAGCATGTCGATGGTGCCGATGGCCCCCGATGCGCCGCCCTTGTTCTCCACCACCACCGGCTGGCCCAGCAGCGCGGCCAGCGGCGGCGCGATGACCCGGGCCAAAATGTCCGTGGTGCCGCCGGGCGGCCAGGCGATCATCAGCCGGATCGGCCGGCTGGGCCATGCGGCCGGGTTGTTCCCCTGGGCCTGGGCCAGCATCGGCGTGGCCAAGGGGATGCCCAGCCCCGCCATCAGAATCGCGCGCCGCTTCATGGCGGTTTCCTCCTACATCACCAACGGGCGGCGATACTTGCTGCTCACCGTCTCCGGCTTCACCAGCCCACCGGCCAGCGCCAGCGTCCAATAGCCGATATCCGCCAGGTGCACGATGGTGCCTTCCAGGCTGCGGACCACCAACTCGCCCTCCCCGCTATGCGCGCCGGCGATATGCGCCACTTCCTCCGGCAGGCCGGCCAGCAGGCACAGGTGCACGCCATAGGCGGGGTGGCGGATGCTCGGCAGCCCGGTGGCGCGCGGCGCACCTTCCCAGCGCTTGCGGTTCGCGGGGTCGAATTCCCAGGGCTTGCCGACATCGTGGCAAAGCCCGCCGGCGATGACGATGTCATGGTTCACCTGCATCGCCGGGTTGGAGGCGGCCATCTCGCGGCCCATCACCATGGCCAGGCGCGTCACGCCGCGAATGTGGTCGGTCTGGTCGCCCTGCGCCAGCGTCATGGAGCCCGGGTTGCCGGAAGGCGGGATATCCCGGATCGAGCCGTAGCTGGACCGCCCGATGGCCAGCGCCCAGGCCTCCACCACTTGGGCCTGCAGGGCAGCGTCGCTGATCTGCTCCACTTCCGGCAATTCGGCGCGCATCTGGGCACGCAGTGCGTCGGTGATATCCTGGGGCATGGCGCCCTCCCTTTGCTGGTGCCTGGTCGCCCGGCGGCACGGCTCAGTCGTTCAATCCCGCCGCGATTCCTGCGCCGGCGCCGCGGCCAGGACAAGCCCACCCCCACTGTCCGTCGCCCTGGTTGGTCCGGCTCTCCGGTCGCTTCGGCGATTCCGCATCAGCGCGTCAGGCCCTAAGCTGCGGCCCGATCGAAGGAGCCACCCCATGCGCCGCACCCTGCTGAAGGCCGCCGCTTTGCTGCCGCTTGCCTCCCGCGCCCGCGCGCAGGCGACCTACCCGTCCCGCGCGCTGCGGATGATCGTGCCCTTCGCCGCCGGCGGCGCTGCCGACCTGGTCGCCCGCGTCGCGGCGCAGGGGTTGTCCGAGCAACTGGGCCAGGCCGTGGCGGTGGAGAATCGCGGCGGCTCCGGCGGCGTCATCGGCTCCGAGGCCATGCTGGCCGCGCCGGCCGATGGCTACACCATCAGCTTCCATTCCATGTCCTCGGCCGTGCTGAATGCCGGGCTTTACAAGAACCTCAGCTTCGACGTGCGCCGCGCCTTCGTGCCGGTGTCCTGGATCGGCTCGGTGCCCAATGTGGTGCTGGTGAACCCGAGGGTGCCGGCGAACACCTTGCAGGAACTCGTGGCCCTGCTGCGCGCCAACCCCGGCAAGTACAGCTATGCCAGCAGCGGCCCCGGCACCATCGTCCACCTCTCTGCCCATATGCTGGCCAGCATGGCCGGGGTGGAAATGGTCCATGTGCCCTATCGCGGCAGCGGCCCGGCGATGAACGACCTGATCGCCGGCACCGTGGACGTGATGGTGGATACCATGCCCAGCGTGCTGCCCTTCGTCCGTGGCGGCCAGCTGCGCGCGCTGGCGGTGACCACCCGCACCCGCAACGCCGCGCTGCCGGACGTGCCCACCGCGCAGGAAGCCGGGCTGCCCACCTACGAGACCTATAACTGGCACGGCCTGTTCATGGCCGCCGGCACGCCCGCGCCCATTGTGCAGCGGCTGGAGCAGGCCGCCATCGCGGCGGTGCGCTCCCCGGCCACGCGGCAGCGCCTAGTGGATGTGGGGGTGGAGCCGCAGGGCAGCACCGCCGCCGAGCTGGCCAGCTTCTGGGACGCCCAGCTGGCGCTGTGGATTCCCATCATCCGCTCCTCCGGCGCCAGCGCGGAGTAGCGCGGGCGCCGGAGGGACGCTCGCTCAGGCAGAACAAGGCGTGGGTGCTCGGGTCAAGCCCGAGCATGACGAAACGGGAAGACCTGCGCCTGCATGGCCGCGTAGGTTGCGGCCATGCAGGACAGCCCTTGGCCTGCGTCTTACTTTATCGCCGAGAACGCCGTCGGCTTGATGATCATGTTGGTCTGCTGCTTCAGCGCACCCAGGGCACTGGTCATCTTGGCGAACTCGCCCCAGGCCGGGTCGGCCGCCATGGCGCCGCGCTGCTTGGCGCGGGTGGCCAGGCTCTCATAGGCCCACATGAACACCACCTGGTTGATCGGCCCCACTTCCGTGGTGCCCATGAACAGGAACTGCCCCAGGTGCTTCTGCTGGATCGCCAGGCCGGTTTCGCCATAGGCGGCCAGCCAGCCGGCCATCTTGCCGGGGTGGAAGTCATAGGTGCGGTGGTCCACCACCATCGTGCTGCCCGGCAGGGTGCGGACGAAGGGCTGGCCCGCCTTCTGCACCGGGCTCCAGGGCACCGGCGTGATCAGCTTGTTTTCCTGCTGCGCCAGGGCGCCGATCTTGCCGCTCTCGCCGCGGAAGGTCGCCCAGTCGGGGTCGGCCTCGCGCGCGGCCATGCCGGTGTCGCGGTGGGCCAGGTCGTCATACATGCGCATGAAGACGAAGCGGTTCAGCGGGCCGAATTCGGTGGTGAAGGCGCCCATCAGCGGGCCCAGGTGCTTGGCCGAGGTCGGGTTGGCCACGGCGGCGTACAGCTTCAGCCACTCGGCGAACTTGCCGCCGGGGTGCGCGGTGTACATGCGTTGTTCGAGGAACATTGGAAATCTCCTTCCCTTGGGGATTGATGGCGTAGTTGCAGCAGGTTGCCGCGGCTACGGCAATACGGCGGTGAAGACGCAGTCCACCAGCTTGGGCGCCGGCATGTCCTGCTGCATGGTGTGGCGGGCCGGGCGGCTGGCCGGATCGGGGAAGTATTCCAGCCAGACCTTGTTCAGCGCGCTGCGGTCATCCGCGTCCTGCAGCCAGACCGTCAGCTTGACGATGTCGTCCATGCCGCCGCCGCCGGCCTCCACGATGCGGCGCACATTGGCGAACATCAGCCGGCACTGGTCCTCCAGCCCCAGCGGCACGTTCCCTTCGGCGTCCACGCCGCGGATGCCGCCGCTTTCGATGATGTTGCCCACGCGGCAGGCCGCCGGAATCGGATTGCGATGGCCGAAGCCGTCGATATGGATGGCGGTGCGGCGGGCCATTCGCTCAATCCAGGCTGATGTTGTTGGCGCGGATCGCCCGGGCCCACATGTCGCGGTCGGCCTCAATGAAGGCCTCGATACCCGCGGCGTCGCGCGGCGGGTCCGGCAGCAGGCCCAGATTGGCGATGCCGGCGACGAATTCCGGCTTGCGCTGCAACCCCGCCAGCGCCGCGCGCACCTGCGCCAGCGCCGCCGGCGGGGTGCGGCTGTTCAGCGCAATGCCCACCCAGCCGACCACGGTGAACCCGGGGAACCCCTGCTCCTCCGCCGTCGGCAGCTCCGGCAAGGCCGGCACCCGCTGCGGCGTGGTGACGCCCAGCGCCCGCAGCGTGCCGTCGCGGATCATCTGGATCGAGGAGCTGATGATGTCGAAGCACACCTGCGCGTCGCCGCGCATCACCGCCAGCAGGGCCGGCGCGCTGCCGTTGAACGGGATATGCGCCATGCTGATGCCGGCCGCCTGGCAGAACAGCTCCGCCACCAGGTGGGTGGTGTTGCCATTGCCGGCGGAAGCGAAGTTCAACGCCCCCGGCCGCGCCTTGGCCGCAGCCTGCAAATCCTTCAAGCTGCGGTAGGGGGAGTTGGCTGCCACGACGGCCACCACCGGCATCAGCGCCATCAACCCGCCAACCGCCAGGTCCTCGGCCTGGTAGGGCAGCCGGCGATAGAGCTGCGGGTTCATCGTCACCGGGGAGGCGGTGGCCAGCAGCCAGCTATGCCCATCCGCCGGCGCCGAGAGCACCGACTGCGTGCCGACGATGGTGTTGGCGCCGGGCCGGTTCTCCACCACCACCGGCTGGCCGATGGCCGGCGACAGGTGCGCCGCGATCAGCCGCGCCACCAGGTCGGTATTCCCGCCGGGCGCGAAGGGCGCGACGATGCGCACGGCGTGGTCGGGCCAGGCCGGCTGCGCGCTGGCGGCGGCGGCCCAAAGGCCCAGTGCCCCGGCGCCCCATGCCCGGCGGGTGATGGCATTCGCCATGGTCGTCCCCTCGTTTCCGTCCCGTTGGCGGCACTATGGCGGAAGCCAGGCGGCACGGCCACCGTCGCCGCTGGCGGCGCGGAAGCAGCGCCGCTGGCGGCGCGGAAGTAGCGCCGCTGGCCGCGCGGAAGCAGCGCCGCGGGCGGCGCGGGAACGCCACCGCTGGCAGCGCGGGCCGCCGGTCGCCATTACCCGGGTGCATGGCGGTGGACGCGCCGGCCCCTCGCCCCTATCTCAGCCGTATGCTGCATATCCCCCTCCCTCCGGCGCTGCCCCGTGTGGCGCTGGTCACCGGTGCTGCCCGCCGCCTCGGCCGTGCCATTGCGCTGGCCCTGGCCGAGGCCGGCTTCGACCTGGCGCTGCACTACGGCACCAGCCAAGCCGAAACCGAGGCCACCGCCGAAGCGGTCCGCGCGCTCGGCCGCCGGGCCGTGACGCTGCGCGCCGACCTGATGCTGGAAGCCGAGGTCACCGCCCTGCTCCCCGCCGCCGCCGAAGCGCTCGGCCCGGTTGGCCTGCTGATCAACAACGCCAGCACCTTCGAGCGCGACGACTGGGACGACGCGACGCGGGAAAGCTGGGACCGCCATATGGAGCCGAACCTGCGCGCGCCTTTCGTGCTGGCCCAGGCCATGGCGCGCGGCCTGCCGGAAGCCGCGGAGGGCGTGGTCATCAACCTGCTGGACCAGCGGGTCTGGTCGCTGACGCCAAACTTCATCAGCTACACCGTCAGCAAATCCGCGCTCTGGTCGCTCACGCGCCAACTGGCGCTGGCCCTGGCGCCGCGCATCCGCGTCAACGGCATCGGCCCCGGCCCCGCTTTGCCCGGGCCGCGCCAGTCCCAGGCGCATTTCGACAACCAGGTCGCCCGCACCCCGCTGCAACGGCCCTCCAGCCCGGAGGAGATCGCCCGCGGCGTCCTGGCCATCTTGGCCCTGCCTTCCATGACCGGGCAGATGATCGCCCTGGATGGCGGCCAGCACCTGCAATGGGGCCCGGCGCCGGGCCCGGAGTATTCCGCCGAATGAGCGTTCCCGAACCCGCCCGCGGCGAGGACCGCTACGCCCCCGACGCCGCCGGCCGCCAGCGCCTGGTCTTCATCCGCGGCCTGGAGATGCATGCCCGGCTGGGCATCCATGCCCATGAGAAGCGCGGCCCGCAGCGGATCATCGTCGGCGTGGAGATTGCCGTGGATGATCCCTGGGCACCCGCGGGCGTGGGCCCGGACGACCTGAACCGCGTGGTTGATTACGAGAAGCTGGTCAACCTCGCTCGCGCGGAAGTGGCGGAAGGCCATGTCCTGTTGGTCGAGACCCTGGCCGAGCGCCTGGCCACCGCGGCGCTGGGCGACCCCCGGGTGCGCCGGGTTCGGGTGACGATCGAAAAGCCTGAGGCATTCGAGGATGTTGCGGCCGTTGGCGTCGTCGTGGAACGAACGCGGTCATGAAATGTCTAATGGTCGAAACTGTCCACTGTGACGCCCGCTGCGTGAAGAAAGCCCTAACGGTCAATCGCGATGATGATCTTGACCCGGAAAAACTGGCCCTGGCGATAAAATATCTAGACAATTCAGTGCCTTACTAATTTGCCTAATTTATAGGCAATGCTCTGTGACCGGCAGATGACCGCCATTCCGCACATCAACCCCACCTCCCATCCACAAGGTTATCCACAGAAACGGTGGAGAACTTCGTGTCGCTCGGTGGCTGAAAATCATATGGCGACCGCGGCATGAGCGATGACCTGAGCGACCCTGATTCGCCCCGGTCGGCGGAAGCCCCTGTGCAACCTCAGGTGATGGAGGGGCTTCGCGTGATCGAGGCCGCCTTGGCGACGCTGCCGCTCTCACCAGGTGTTTACCGTATGCTGGATGCGAAGGGGGATGCCCTTTACGTGGGCAAGGCCCGCGCGCTGCGCCGGCGGGTCTATGCCTATACCCAAGTGGGAAAGTTGCCCGAGCGACTGCGGCGCATGGTCTATGAAACCCGCAGTCTGGAGGTGATGACCACCGGCAGCGAGGCCGAGGCCCTGCTGCTGGAAGCCAACCTGATCAAGAAGCTGCGGCCGCGCTACAACATCGTGCTGCGCGACGACAAGTCCTACCCCTGGCTGGTCATGACCGAGGACCACCCCTACCCGCAGATCGGCAAGCACCGCGGAGAACGCCGCAAGGGCGCCAGCTATTGGGGGCCGTTTGCCAGTGTCTGGGCGGTGAACCAGACGCTCTCGGCGTTGCAGAAGGTCTTCCTGCTGCGGTCCTGCGCCGACACGGTATTTGATACCCGCGACCGCCCCTGCCTGCTGCACCAGATCAAGCGCTGCTCGGCGCCCTGCGTGGAGCGCGTCAGCCAGGCCGACTACCGGGAGCTGGTGGACGAGGCAAAGCAGTTCCTCTCCGGCCAGACGCCCAGCATCCAGAAGCACCTGGCCACCGAGATGGAAGCCGCCGCGGAACGCCTGGAGTTCGAGCGTGCCGCCGCGCTGCGCGACCGAATCCGCGGCCTGACCTACATGCAGGGCCGCGACCGGGTGAACCTGGATGGCGTGGACGACGCCGACGTGGTGGCGCTGCACCAGCTGGCCGGGCAGAGCTGCGTGCAGGTGTTCTTCTTCCGCGGCGGCCGCAACAACGGCAACCGGCCCTATTTCCTGTCCAAGGGCGATGCCGGGCCGGAGGAGGTGATGGGCAGCTTCCTCGGCCAACTCTACGACGACCTGCCGCCGCCGCCATTGATCCTGCTCAGCCACGACCCCGAGGAAAGCGCCCTGATCGCCGAGGCGCTGACGCTGAAGGCCGGCCGCAAGGTGGAACTGCACCGCCCGCAGCGCGGCGAGAAGCGCCACGCCGTGGAGCACGCCGAGACCAATGCCCGCGAAGCCCTGGAACGCCGCATGGCCGAGGGCACCGCGCAGGAGGCCCTGCTGGCCGGCGTCGCCAGGTTGTTCGAGCTGCCCGGCCCGCCGGAGCGGATTGAGGTCTATGACAACAGCCACATCCAGGGCACCCACGCCTATGGCGTGATGATCGCCGCCGGCGCGCCGGGCTTCCTGAAGCAGGCCTACCGCAAGTTCAGCATCAAGTCGGACCTGAAGCCCGGTGACGACTTCGCCATGATGCGCGAGGTGTTCGAGCGTCGCTTCGGCCGCGCGATGAAGGAGGACCCGGGCCGCGACTCCGGCACCTGGCCCGACCTGGTGCTGATCGACGGCGGCGCCGGCCAGCTTTCCGCCGCCACCGCCATATTGGCCGAGATGGGCGTGGAAGACCTGCCCCTGGTGGGCGTGGCCAAGGGACCGGACCGCGATGCCGGGCGCGAATGGTTCCACCAGACCGGCAAGGCCCCGTTCCAGCTGCCGCCGCGCGACCCCGTGCTGTATTACCTGCAACGGCTGCGGGACGAAGCCCACCGCTTCGCCATCACCACCCACCGCGCCGGCCGCTCCAAGGCCATCACCAAAAGCGAGCTGGACGACATCCCCGGCGTGGGCCCCGCGGTGAAGCGCCGGCTGCTGAACCATTTCGGCAGCGCCCGCGGGGTGCGCAATGCCGCCCTGCCGGACCTGGAGAATTGCCCGGGCATCGGCCCGGCGGTGGCCCGCAAGATCCATGGCCACTTCCACCCCGGCGGCACCGAGGGGTAGCCGCAGCACCGGCGGCACGGCTGCAAAGCTGAAGCGTGAAGCGTCGAACCGAGCCGCGTTTCAGCCCTGCCCTTGCCGAAGCCCCTGCATCCCCGGCACAAAGGGGCCGCATGCTGACCAACCTGCCCAACCTGCTGACCTTGAGCCGCATTGCCGCCATCCCCGTGATGGTGGCGCTGGCGGCCCTGCGCACCCCGCTTGGCGACATGATGGCCTGCGTGGTTTTCGGCTTGGCCGGCATCACCGACTACTTCGACGGCAAGATCGCCCGCCAGCGCCAGCAGCTCAGCACCTTCGGCCGCATGCTGGACCCCATTGCCGACAAGCTGCTGGTGGCCGCCGCGTTGATGGTGCTGGCCGGCATGGACCGGCTTTCGCCGGCGGCGCTGTACCCGGCCATCATCATCCTGCTGCGGGAAATCCTGGTCTCCGGCCTGCGCGAATTCCTGGCGGGGTTGCGGATCGGCCTGCCGGTGACGCAGCTGGCCAAGTGGAAGACCGGGGTTCAGATGGGCGCCCTCGGCACCCTGCTGGCCGGCGACAGCGGCGCGCCCCTGGTTTACATGGACTTCCTGCCGGTCTCCCTGATCGGCGAAGTCATGCTCTGGACCGCTGCCGCACTCACTCTGGTAACAGGTTGGGACTATCTGGTAGCAGGCCTGCGGCACGCCGGTCGCGCGCCGCCTGGAAGTTCAGGGGGCCAGGCCCCAGGTTCCAGCGGCGAAGCGTTGCGGCCTTGAGAGCGGCGCCTCGCCAGCGCATGTTGCGGCCATGTCGGCAGGAGTTGGTTATGCGAATCGTTTCCCAGATGACTAGGCTGGCCCCCGCGCTCGGCCTGGCCGCGCTGCTTTCCGGCTGCGCCGCCTATGACAGCACCACGTCCTTCCTGAACCGCTCCGCCTCCGGCGCCTTCGAGGGCGTGGCCAGCCTGGGCGGCTTCCTGCCCTGGGGCACCACCCGGCCGGAAAGCCCTGGCGACAGCCTGACGGTCCAGCGCGTACGCGGCTTGACCGCCAGCGCCGAGCCGCTGCTGCCGGAGGAAGGCAATGTCTGGCCGGCGCCGGAAGCGCCCCGCGCCACGTTGATGAATCCGGACCAGGCGATGCGCGGCATCCCCAACTACCCCACCCCGGCCGCCCTGGCCGAACCTGGCGAGCGTACCGAGCGGCGCGGCACCGGCGGGCCCTTCGTGCCGGCCCCGACCGGCGCTTCCCCGGTGCCGCCGGCGCCGCAGAGCGCGCTGCCGCCGCTGGCGCCGCTGCCGGCCGTGGCCAGCCGCCCGACCAGCCCGGTGGTGACGCCCCAGGGCGCCATCGTGCCCTCCACCACCGTGGGCAATACCTCCACCTTCAACACGCCGGGCGGCCCCAGCGGCACCATGACGCGAGATGGCAACACCACCACCATCAACCGTCCCGGTGAGCCGCCGCAGATCGTCCAGACCCCTCGGTGAAAATCCTCTACTTCGCCTGGGTCCGGCAAAAGGTCGGCCGGGCCGAGGAAGCCGTGGCGCCGCCACCGGAGGTGACGACGGTGGCAGCATTGGTGGACTGGTTGGCGGCGCAAAGCCCCGGCCACGCCGATGCCTTCGCCAATCGCCGCACCATCCGCTGCGCGGTGAACCAGGACTTCGCCACGCCCGACCATCCGGTGGCTGCGGGCGACGAGATCGCCTTCTTCCCGCCCGTCACCGGTGGCTGAGCCATGGCGACCGTGCGCGTGCAGGAAGCCGCCTTCGACCTGGCCGCCGAATCCGCCCTGCTGGCGGCCGGGCGGACCGATATCGGCGGAATGGCCAGCTTTGTCGGCCTGTGCCGCGCCGATGACGGCCTGGCGGCGCTGACGCTGGAGCACTACCCCGGCATGACCGAACGGGCCATCGCCGCCATCGCCGCCCAGGCCGAGGCGCGCTGGCCGTTGACCGGCTGCACCGTCATCCACCGCGTCGGCCGCCTGCCGCCCGGCGAGCCGATCGTGCTGGTGCTGACCGCGTCGTCGCACCGCGCCGCGGCGCTGGAATCCTGCGCCTTCCTGATCGACTGGCTGAAGACCCGCGCGCCGTTCTGGAAGCGCGAGGAATTCGCCGATGGCCGCGAACGCTGGGTCGAGGCCAAGGCCGAGGATGACGCCGCGGCCTCCCGCTGGGAAGCGCGATGACCCGCCTGGCCCGGATCGAGCTGGCCTGCCGCGACACCCGCAGGCTGGCCGAGTTCTATGCCCGCGTGCTGGAACAACCACCCACCGGCGGCTATGGCAGCCCCCGCTTCCGGCTTGAGGGCGTGGAGCTGGTGCTGCGCACCCGCGGCGACGCGCTGTTCCCGGTCAGCAGCGGCGCCGGCACCCTGCTCGCCTTCGCCCTGCCGGAAAGCGACCTGGAGACCTGGCACCGCCGGCTGCTGACCGCGCGGATTCCGGTGCTGGAAGCCCCCGGCCATGCCGGCGGCCCGCCGCGCCATCTGCGCCTGGCCGACCCCGAGGGCAATGTCGTCGAGTTCTTCGCCGCGCCATGATCCGGCCAGCCCTGTCGCGCCGGCAACTGGCCCGCGCCGCACCGGCCCCGGCCGCTGACGCGCCGGCCGGCGCCACGCCCCGCGCCCGGCTGGCGGCGATCCTCGGCGGCGGGCTGCTTCTGATCTGGCCGGCCTGGCTGCTGAACGGCTATCCGCTGCTGTTCAGCGACACCGGCGCCTTCCTGCACCAGACGCTTGGCCCGCTGATGATCTGGGACAAGCCCTGGGTCTATGGCCCGATGCTGGCGCTGTTCCATTGGCAGTTGACCCTGTGGCCGCCCGCGCTGGCGCAGGGCGTGGCGCTCTCCTGGCTGCTCTGGCTCAGCCAGCGCGAGGCGCGCGGCGCGGTCACGCCCCGCACCCACCTGCTGCTGCTGGCCGGGTTGGCGGCGCTGACCGCGGCGCCCTGGTTCACCGCGCTGCTGATGCCGGACATCCTGGCGCCGATGGTGGTGCTGGCGCTCTGGCTGCTCTCGGGCACCACGCTCTCCCGCGCCGAGGCCATCGGGTTGGGCCTGCTGGCCACGCTCGGCATTGCCGCCCATCTCTCCCACCTGCCGCTGG
This sequence comes from uncultured Rhodospirillales bacterium, assembly GCA_903835235.1. Lineage (GTDB taxonomy): Bacteria > Pseudomonadota > Alphaproteobacteria > Acetobacterales > Acetobacteraceae > CAIMOR01. The sequence goes on along the minus strand of CAILMF010000054.1, from coordinate 82,061 downwards.
CGGCGGCGCTGGTGGCGCTGCTGTTCTGGCTGGGCCGTGGCCAACCCGGCCAGTGGAGCGCCCAATGGCGCCCGGTCGTGCCGCTGGCCGCCGCCTTGGCCCTGCTGCTGGCCACCAACCTGGCCGGCCATGGCCGCTTCGCGCTCTCCCCCTACGGCGCCAGCTTCCTGCTGGCCCGGTTGCAGGCGGATGGCCCGGCGGCGCGCACCATCAAGGCCGAATGCCCGGAGGCCGGCTGGTACCTGTGCCCCTTCGCCTGGCGCCTGCCCATGGACAGCGACGCCTTCCTCTGGGCACCGGACAGCCCGGTGAACCGCGACATCGAGGGCCGCGACCGCTTCCTCGGCGGCGCGCTGTTGGCGCCGGAAGCCGGCGAGATCATCGGCGAAACCCTGCTGCGCGAGCCCTTCGGTGTGGTGGGCGCCATGCTGGGCAATGCCTGGCGCCAGCTGTTCATGGCCCGGGTGGGCGACGCGCTGGTGGCGGACCACCTGGCCGCCAATGTGGAACCGCGGCTGCGCCAGGGGTTCCCGCGCTGGGAAGGTGCGGCCTTTGCCGCGGGCGCCCAGGCACAGGGCCACCTGCCGGCGCTGGCCCTGCCTTTCCTGGCGCCGCATCGGCTGGTGCTGGTGCTGGGCGGCCTCGGCGCCCTGCTGGCCTGGCGCCGCGCTGCCGCCTGGGGCGACCGCCAGCGCCTGGCCCTGGCGCTTTGCGTGCTGGTCGGCGTCACCGTGAACGCCGCTGCCACCGGTGCGCTCTCGGCGCCGCATCACCGCTACCAGGCCCGCATCGCCTGGCTGCTGCCGCTGGCCGCGGTGCTGGGCCTGCGCCGCCCGCTGCCCGGCCGTCCTTCCACCTATGATGACTACGGCGTAGCCTCGGCAGACCCGCAACAAGATGGGAATGTGAGGAAGCCATGGCTCAGAATCGTCGGACGTTCCTGAAGGCAACCAGCGCCGCCGGCATCGGCAGCGCCGCCGCGCTGGGCACCGAGGCCCAGGCGCAACCCCGCGCCACCGGATTGCTGCAACCCATGCCGAAGGGCCTGACCTTCTGCACCCTGCGCGGTGACCGCGGCACCACGCTGGGCATTCGCCGCGCCGACGGCATTCTGGATGTCGCCCGCGCCGAGGCCGCGCTGAAGACCGGCGCGCCGACGACGATGACGGCGCTGCTGGCCGGCCAGGGTGACATCGCCGCGCTGGAACGCCTGGCCGCCCGCAGCGACCGCAGCATCACCCGCTATCTGGTGAAGCCGGAGGAAGCCGCCTTCGGCCCCTGCGTCACCGACCCCGAGAAGATCATCTGCGTCGGCCTGAACTACCGCGCCCATGCGGCGGAAGCGAACCAGCGCCCGCCCGAGGTGCCGATCCTGTTCAACAAGTACAATTCCTCCCTGAACCACCATAACGGCGTCATCAACATCAGCCGCGAGCACGCCACCCGCTTCGACTACGAGGCCGAGCTGTGCATCGTCATGGGCCGCGAGGCGCGCGACGTCTCCGAGGCCGACGCGCTGAGCTATGTCTTCGGCTATTGCTGCGGCCAGGATTTCTCGGTGCGCGACCTGCAATCCCGTACCACGCAGTGGATGGTCGGCAAGGCCGGCGATGGCTGGGGTCCGCTCGGCCCCTGGCTGGTCACCGCCGACCAGGTGGACCCCGACAATCTGAAGATCGAAGGCCTGGTGAATGGCGAGGTGCGGCAGTCCTCCAACACCAACATGCTGATCCACAATTGCCGCAAGCTGATCAGCTATTCCTCCATGTACATGACGCTGAAGCCGGGCGACGTGATCTTCACCGGCACGCCGGAAGGCGTCATCGCCGGCTACCCGCGGGACCGCCAGGTCTGGCTGAAGCAGGGCGACAGGCTGACGGTGCGGATCGAGAAGCTGGGCGAGCAGCTGGTGACGCTGGTTTGAGCCCTCAGGCGGCAGGCGCCAATTGGCGCCTCGGCGCGCAGCTGAGCCTCGGCTCTCCGGCATGACCGCTTCGCCCCAGGCCGAAGCCAGCGCCGCGCGGATGGCCTAGGCTGCCGGCATGGTGGATTCCCTGTTCACGCCGGCGGCTCTGCTCGTCGCCGGCATCTTCATCCTCGGCGGCTTCGTGAAGGGGGTGGTCGGCTTCGGCCTGCCGACCATCACGCTCGGGCTGCTGGCACTCACCCGGCCGTTGCCGGAAGCCATGGCGCTGGCCGTCGGCCCGACCCTGGCCACCAATATCTGGCAGGCATTGGCCGGCGGCCAGTTCCGCGCCACCTTCCTGCGGCTGCGCGGCTTCCTGCTGCTGTCGGCGCTGGGCACGCTGGGCGCCACCGGGCTGCTGGCGCGCTCGGATGCGCGGCTGCTCTCCGGCCTGCTCGGCCTGCTCGTCGTCGCCTCCGCCCTGCTGGCGCTGCTCGGGCCGCGCTGGCCGCAGCCTTCCCCGCCGCGGGAGCGCTGGCTCTCCCCGGTGATGGGCCTGCTGTCGGGCATCGCCAATGGCCTGACCGGCAGCTACATGATGCCGGCGGCGCCCTGGCTTTCCGCCATCCGCCTGCCGCCGGACCAGTTCGTGCAGGGCTTTGGCCTGGGCGCCACGCTGGTCACCGCCGCGCTGGCCTTCGGCATGGCCGGCCAGGGCATGATCACCGCCCAGCTCGGCCTCGGCGGCCTGGCGGTGCTGGCGCCGACCTTCCTCGGCCTCTGGCTCGGCCGCCTGGTGCGGGCGGCGCTGGCCGAGAAGTGGTTCCGCCAGGCGGTGCAGGCCTTCCTGCTGCTGATCGGCCTGCAACTGGTGATCCGAGGGCTTTTCTGAACAAGCACTTGCGGCGCGGCGCAGCATGGGCGAGATAGGGTGCAATCCGGCCCCAAAAGGAGCGCCCTGCCCCACCATGCCAGCCTTGCCGGAACGTCCCGGGCCCGCGCCCACCACGGAAATCCCGCCCGCCGCGCCAGTGGGCGCCGGCCGCAACCTGCTCTTCCTGCGTGAGGAAGAACTGCGCCTGGCACAGGACCTGCTGTTCTTCGGCTACCGCGATTTCACCGGCGGCGCCGACCGCATCCTGGAGGAACTCGGCATGGGCCGGGCGCACCACCGGGTGCTGCATTTCGTCGGCCGCCGGCCCGGCATCACCGTGGGCGAGCTGCTCGCGATCCTCGCCATCACCAAGCAGTCGCTGGGCCGGGTGCTGACCCCGCTGGTGGAGGAAGGCTACGTCACCCAATCCCCCGGCCGCAACGACCGCCGCCAGCGCCTGCTTTCCCTGGCGCCCAAGGGCCAGGCGCTGGAGCAACGCCTGTTCGAGCGGCAGCGCGAGCACGTGATGCGCGCCTACCGCGAAGCCGGCCCCGTGGCGGTGGAGGGGTTCCGCAAGGTGATGCGCGGGCTGATGGGCCCCGAGGCGCGCGGCCAATTGGAACGGCTGGAACGCCCGGAGGGCGAGAAGCCGCTTGGCCGCCTCGCGCGGTTGGGCTGAGGGGGGCGCGGGTCGATGCCGGGCGATACCCAGGATCAACCGCACCTGCTGGTGGTCGACGACGACGCCCGGCTGCGCGGCCTGCTGCAACGCTTCCTGGCCGAGCAGGGCTTCCGCATCTCGGTCGCGGCCGACGCCGCCGCCGCCCGCCAGGCCTTGGCCGCCATGGCCTTCGATCTGCTGGTGCTGGACGTGATGATGCCCGGCGAAAGCGGGCTGGAGCTTGTGGCCAGCCTGCGTGAGGCCGGCAAGACCGTGCCGGTGCTGATGTTGACCGCCCGCGGCGAGCCGGATGACCGCGTGGCCGGGCTTGAAGCCGGGGTGGACGACTATCTGGCAAAACCCTTCGACCCCCGCGAGCTGGCGCTGCGCATCCGCACCGTGCTGCGCCGCGCCGCCCCGCCCGCCGCCGCCCAGGCCATCCTGCCGGTGCAGCTCGGCGGCAGCTGGTTCGACCCCGAGCGCAGCGAGCTGCGCACGCCGGAGGGTATCCTGCGGCTGACCGGCGGCGAGGCCAGCCTGCTGACCGCCCTGGCCCGCCGCCCCGGCGAGGTGCTGAGCCGCGAGGAGATCGCCGCCGCGCTGGGCACGCCGGATGCCGGGGAGCGCGCGGTGGACGTGCAGGTGACGCGCCTGCGCCGCAAGATAGAGCCCGACCCGCGCGAGCCGCGCTTCCTGCATACCGTGCGCCACCGCGGCTACGTGCTGCGGCCAGGCCCATGAGATCTTGGCCATGATGCCGTGACCTTCTTCTCCGGCGCCAGGCTGGAGCGCGCCGGTGGCGGCGTCTCGCGGGCCGGCCGCGGCTTGAACCGCGGGGCGAAGCTGCTGGCCCGCGCCATCCGCTTCCTGCTGCCGCGCGGCATGCTCGGGCGTTCCCTGCTGATGATCCTGGTGCCGCTGGTGGTGGTGCAGCTGGTGGCGCTGCAAATATTCTATGGCGCGCACCTGGACGTCATCAGCCGCCGCCTGGCCGCCGGCGTGGCCGGAGAGGTCGCCATGCTGGCCGAGCTGATGCTGCGCGAACCCGAGGAGCGCCGCGGCTGGATCACGCGCGAAGCCGCCTGGCGGCTGGACCTGGTCATGGCCTTCCAGCCCGGCGCGCATATGCAGGTGGTCCGCCGCCCCGAATCCATGCCGCTGCTGCCGCTGGAGGAGGATCTGGACCAGGCGCTGGAGGATCGGCTGAGCCTGCCCTTCGATACCGACTGGCTGGGCGAGCCGCGCAGCGTGGTGATCCGCGTGCAGTTGCCGGATGGCGTGCTGCTGGCGGAGGTGCCGCGCAAGCGGCTGTTCACCGCCACCATCTATCTCTTCGTCATCTGGCTGGTCGGCTCGGCGCTGCTGCTGGCCGCGGTTTCCGTGGTGTTCCTGCGCAACCAGGTGCGCGCCATCCGCCGGCTGTCGGGCGCGGCGGAGGCCTTCGGCATGGGCCGCGATGTCGGCAGCATCAAGCCGGAAGGCGCCACCGAGATCCGCCAGGCCGCCGTCGCCTTCAACCGCATGCAGGACCGGGTCCGCCGCTTCGTCAGCCAGCGGACCGAAATGCTGGCCGGGATCAGCCACGACCTGCGCACGCCGATGACGCGGTTGAACCTGGGCCTGGCCATGCTGCCGCATGTGCCGGAGGCCGAGGAGGATATCGCCGCGCTGAACCAGGACCTGGCGGAGATGGAACGGCTGATCGCCGCCTACCTGTCCTTTGCCCGCGGCGAGGGCACCGAACAGGTGCAGCCCGCCGACCTGGTGGAACTGGTGCAGGACATCGCCGGCAAGGCCCGGCGCGCGGGCGGCGAGGTGACCGTCACCGCGCCGGAAAGCCTGGTGCTGCCGCTGCGCAGCGACGCGATCCGCCGCTGCCTGGGCAACCTGCTGGACAATGCCCGCCGCCACGCCAGCCGGGTGGCGCTGACCGTGGAGTTCCTGCATCGCCACGCGCCCGAAAGCGAGGATCGCAACGCCGGCTGGGCCGTGGTTTCCGTGGATGATGACGGCCCCGGCATTCCGCCGGACCAGCGGGAACAGGCCTTCCGCGCCTTCGCCACCAGCCGCGCGGACGGCTCCGGCCTGGGCCTGGCCATCGCGCGGGACATCGTGCGCGCGCATGGCGGCGACATCCTGCTGGAGGAAAGCCCGCTGGGCGGCCTGCGTGCCCGGCTGCGCCTGCCGGTGTAGCAGGCTGCGGAAATTCGACTTTAGGCACTGGACAGCGCAACAATATTTTACAGAGTGACTGGAAGCTTTGGGTAAAGGCTCGGGCAGCTTCCAGTACGACCTTTATTGTCTTTACGCGCCAAATTGTCGCGTTCTGCGAAACATCGTCGGCACGTGTATTGAACTGAGAGCAAATTTATTATATAAATTTTCCATAAACTTATATGAATTTATTTTTAGTCAGAAAAGAATTTTAGAGAATACGACATAATTTATCTTTCACTCAATATTTTATGAAACGAGCAAGAATAGTGAGTGATTGTTGCCCATTTCTTAATTTCATTGATATTAAATTTCTCCCTATTGTCGTTTATACATTTGAAAATAATAGTTTTTTATTTTCATCAACCGCAATATATCTTGACTCGCCCGGGCATGCCAAGTGGCCCTGCGTACCGCCGGGAACGACAGGAAAATGACGACGATTTAAATGCGCTGCACAATGAATTGACAATTAGTTACTTATAAGCTAGATTGCAATCGCGTTTAATTGGAGAGCAAAACATGACTAAATCTGCGCAAAAAAACTATTGGCTTTCCGCTTTTTTGAAGAAAATCTTATGCACCGTTCCTGCCATTAGAAATGTTTTTTTAGAACGAGACAACCTTCGCTATGAACTGCGTCGAAGCGGAGTCGATCGGATTAGTCAGGATGCAAGAAGAAATTTCTTGGCCATGCTTGCATCTGAATATATAAATGACCTTGAACAAACTGTGGATATTGCACCATTAAACGTTCCTAATTTTTACGGGCCCATGCTAAATTTATATGTTTACGATGACGAATCTATGGATAGATACATCTCGGTATGCATAAAAAAGTACGGTATTTGGGAGCCTTCGGAGACACAATTTCTGCTGAATCGCCTTCAATTTGGAGATATCTTCTTAGACATTGGTGCAAATATAGGATATTATTCCGTTCTCGCGGCAAGCCTTGTTGGCGACACTGGTCGCGTAGTGGCCTTCGAGCCCGAGCCAAGCAACTTTGCGCTACTTTCTGCAAATCGCATGATTAATGCAGTTTCAAATCTGACGCTCGTCAATGCCGCCGTTTCGAATTCAATAGGATCTCAGGAACTTTTCATCAGTTCGAATAATCGAGGTGACAACAGGCTGGGCTTCGGCGACGAAAATGCCGCCAGCGTTCCCGTGGCAACGGTTACGCTGGACAATTCGATTCCACCAAGAAATGCCGATCAGCGCCTTGTTGTCAAGATCGACACCCAGGGTTGGGAGGCAGCAATTATTTTTGGTAATATCGATACTCTCCAAACGGCTACGATCATAATTTTCGAATGGTCGCCAGCTTGGATAACGCGCAATGGTCACGATCCGATGAAATTGCTCGAGGAAATTGAGAGGCGCGGCTTCACTATCAGTAGAATCGTAGAAGGAATTGGCCAATTGGATCAATTTAGCAGCAAAGAAGCGCGGATTGTATTGCCACAATTGATGCGCGCGTCTGGTGCGGCAGGTGATCCGTCGTTTTACGACCTCGTAGCCGAAAAAATTTAATAGGATAGTTAAAATGCCTGCATTTAGAAGTACGCTTAAATTTTGATGCAGCGCCGCCCTTTAAGGCAAGCTGACTTAGCGGTCTTTCTGAAAATGTAGCTCGCTCTGGCCCGCACCCAGCACCCGCGCCGGCACGCCGCCCACCGTGGCACCGGCCGGTACCTCCTGCGTCACCGCCGCCCCGGCGCCCACCACCGCATCGGCGCCGATCTTGGCGCCCACCACGCAGCAGCACCCTGCGCCCAGCAATGCCCGCGCGCCGACCGTGACATGCCCCGGCAGCACCGCCCCCGGCGCCACATGCGCGCCGGCGCCGATATCCGCGTCGTGCTCCACGATGCAGCCGCTGTTCAGGATGGCGAAGTCACCCACCCGCGCGCCGGCGCCCAGCACCACGCGGGGTAGCACCACCACGCCCTGGCCCAGCCGGGCGCTGCCGGCCAGCACCGCGCTGGGGTGAACCAGGCTGGGAAAGCCGAAGCCCAGCGCCCGCAACCGCTCGGCCGCCGCCAGCCGGGCGGCGTTGTTGCCGATGGCGATGACCGCCTGCCGCACGCCCGCGGCCCACAGCCCCGGCAGAACCGCTTCGTCGCCCAGCACCGGCACACCCAATACCGGGCCCGCCGGCGGGGCGCCGTCCACCAGGCCAACCAGGTCCCAGCCGCCCAAGGCGCGGAGCAGTTCCACCAGGCTGCGGCCATGGCCGCCAGCGCCCAGGATCACCAGACCGGACATTCCCCCTCCTCACGGCTATGACGCAGTGGGTATAACCTGTTGCGCCCATGACCGAACCTCTCCTCCGCCGCGGCCTGCTGGCCGCCCCCCTGCTGCTGCCGCTGTTGCCGAACCCGGCGCTGGCGCAACGCCCGCGTGAGGCTGCGCCTGCCGCCGCCCCGGCTGCCCCGCCCTTGGCCGCCCCCGGGTCGCCCTGGCGCGGCGTGAACATGGCGCAGGTGGAAAGCCACCCCTTCGGCGGCCCGGACGCCCGGCTTTCCATGCGACGCGCCGCGGCTTCCGGCGCCGATTCGGTCGCCATCGTGCCCTTCCTCTGGCAATCCGGCAGTGCCAGCCCGGATGTCAGCCTGGGCAGCGACATGTCGGCCGAACAGTTGAAGGCCGGCATCGAGCAGGCGCGCGAACTGGGCCTGCGCGTGCTGGTGAAGCCGCACCTCTGGGTCCAGGGCGGCCAGCCCGGCCAGATCCTGCTGCCCAACGCGGAAGCCTGGCGCCGCTGGTTCACCAGCTACACCGCGGCGCTGCTGCAGGTGGCCAGGGTGGCGCAGGAAGCGCGGGCCGAGGCGCTTTGCATCGGCTCCGGCCTGTCTCGCAGCCTGGCCCGGGCGGAATGGCGCGGCGTGATCGGCCCGGCGCGCAGCGCCTTCCAAGGCAAGCTTATCCAGGTGGTGGACAGCACCGAGATGGCCGACCAGGTGCAGCACTGGGACCAGTTGGACGCGATTGGGCTGAAGCTTTACCCCGCGCTGGGTCGCGACGACGGGCCGGAGGAATGGAGCCCGGTGCTGCGGCGCGAGGCCGACCGGATCGACCGCCTGGCCGCCCGCTGGCGCCGCCGCGTCTGGGTTGCCGAGGTTGGCCTGCGCAGCGCCGCCGGTGCTGCCGCCCGCCCCTGGGAAGTGGTGGAGGACCGCCGCACCCAGCCCGACCCGCGGGTGCAGGCCGAGGTGCTGGCCCGCTGGCTGCACGCGCTGGACCGCCCGAGCGTGGAAGCGGTGCTGATCTGGCGCTGGTTCACCGACCCCTTGCGCGGCGGCCCGCAGGACAGCGACTTCACCGTACAGAACAAGCTGGCCGAGGGCGTGATGCTCGGCGCCTGGGCGCGCTGATCGGCGCGCCGGGCCGGCGGCCAGGCGTCAGGCCGGCCGCGCCAGCCCGGCGCGTTTCAGGATGTCGCCCCACATCGCCGTCTCGGCCCTGATCTGGGCGCCGAATTCCGCCGGCGTATTGGCCGCCGCCACGCTGCCGAAGCCGGCCATGCGGCGCTGGATGTCCGGGTCCGCCACCATCCGCCGCGCGGTTTCAGACAGCTTCTCCACCACCGGCCGCGGCGTGGCGCCAGGCGCGAACAGTGCGTTCCAGCTGACCACGTCGAAGCCGGCGAAGCCGAGTTCCTGCATCGTCGGCACATCCGACATCTGCGCGCTGCGTTGCGCCGTGGAAACCGCGAAGGCCCGCGCCACGCCACCCTGCACCAGCGGCAGCGCGTCCGACATGTTGGCGAACATCAGGTCGATATCGCCCGAGGTCAGCGACTGCGCCGCCTGCGACCCGCTGCGGAAGGGCACGTGGGTGAACTTGGCCGCGGCCAGCACCTCCAGCACCAGCATGGAGACATGCATCAGCCCGCCGATGCCGGACGAGCCATAGGTCAGCCGCTCCGGCGCCGCCTTGGCCGCGGCCACCACATCCTGCGTGGACCCGAACGGCAGCGCCTTGCGCGCCAGCAGCACCAGCGCGTTGGTCGAAAGCAGCGAGACCGGCGCCAAGTCCACCAGCGGATCGTAGGGCAGCCGTTCCAGCGCCGGTGCCACGCTGATGCTGCCAATGCTGCCGACCAGGAACATCGAGCCATCCGGCGCCGCCTTGGCCACCGCGTCGCTGCCGACGATACCGCCCGCGCCGCCCCGATTCTCCACCACCACGGAAACGCCTAGTGCCTGCGTCATCCATTGCGCCGAAAGCCGGCCGACCAAGTCCGTATTACCGCCGGGCGCGAAGGGCACCAAGAAGCGGATGGTGCGGTCCGGCCAGCCTTGCGCCACGGCCGGTGCGGCCAGCCCCAGCAAGGGCGCGGCCAGAACTGCGCGGCGCTTCAGCATGGCATCACTCCATCAGGCTGGCATCGATCACGTCCCGGTCGAAGCAAAGCCTGTGCCGCTCGATCTCCACCGGCTTGAAGGCCACGCGGGTGAAGCGCTCACGCTCCTCCGGCGGCACGGTCGCGTCGATGCCCAGCTTGGCGCGGATACCGTTGCGACCCGCGCGCACGTATTCATGGCCACGCGCCTCGGGGATGACGATGAGGTCGCGGGACGCCTCCATGCGCGTCGCCAGCGCATACTCCACGTCGTTCCAGTCGCGGATGTCGATGTCGTCATCGACCACGATCACCAGGTCCAGGTCCTTCAGCGCGGCGAAGGCGGCCAGCATGGCGTTGCGCTGCAACCCCTCATGCGTCGGCAGTGTCTTCTTCACCTGGATGATCGCGTGGAAGCGGTGCAGCCCGCCCGCAGTCATGTCGGCATCGACCACGATGGGCACGGCCGGCTGCACCGCCTTCAGCAGCGATGCCTCCAGCACATATTTCCGCAGCATCACCGTCTCTCGCCCATAGCCGTTGATGGCGGGGTAGATCGGGCGGCGCCGATGCGTGACGGCGGAAACCACGATGACCGGCGCGGGCGCGGCCGGCGCGGCAAAGCCGACGAACTCGCCGAACGGGCCTTCGTTGATCGTCTCGCTCGGCTGGATGAAGCCCTCGATGACGATCTCGGTCTCGGCCGGCACCGGCAGCGGCACCGTCACGCCCTGGGTGATCGGCAACGCCCGGCCGGAAAGCCCCCCGGCCACGGCCAACTCGTCCATGTTCTCCGGCAACTGGCTGCCCATGGTGGCGGCGGTGTACTGCAACGCAATGTCGGTGCCGAGGCAGATCGCGATCGGCAGCGCCTGGCCCAGCTTCTGCGCGCGCTCGAAGGCCAGGCGCAGGTGCCGGCCATAATCCAGCTTGATGCCGAGCCGGTCCGGCCCCACCACCTGCAGCCGGTGATAGCTGGCATTGCAGACGCCGCTGTCGGGGTCGCGGCAGATCACCACGCCGGCGGTGATGAAGCGCCCGCCATCGCCCGGCGCATGCCGCAGCACCGGCAGCAGCTTACCCAGGTCGAAGCCGGTCCTCAGCACCACCTGCTGGCAGGGCGCGTGCGAGACTTCCACGGGTTCAATCGGCCCGCCCAGCGCCCGGGTGATGAAACTGCGCAACACCCGAAAGTCCGTGCCGAAGGCGGCTTCCACATTCTCCCGGCAGCACAGCAGGTTGCCGACAATCGGCAGGTCGTGGCCCTCGATATCGTTGAACAGCAGCGCCGGCCCGCCATCCAGCTGCTTCATCATGCTGGCGATCTCGAACTCGGTGGAGACCTGGCCGGTGACGGCCTGCAGCCGCTGCGCATCCTGCATGCGGCGCAGCGCCGCGCGGAAGCGCGTGTCCAGCACCAACTCGTTGCTCATGCTTGCTTCCCCACCTTCAATTTCCCGGGGCCCTGCCAGCGGCGCACCGTACCGGCGTCGATATCGAACAGGTCCAGCACCCGGCCGAGCGTGTGGTCCACCATTTCCGCCAGTGTCGCCGGCTTGGCGTAGAAGGCCGGCACCGGCGGGTAGACCACCGCGCCCATTTCCGTCACCTGCGCCATGTTGCGGATATGGCCGAGATGCAGCGGCGTCTCGCGCAGCATCAGCACCAGGCGGCGGCGTTCCTTCAGCACCACATCGGCGGAGCGCGACAGCAGGTTCGGCGTCACGCCCGTGGCGATTTCCGCCAACGTCTTCACGCTGCACGGCGCCACCACCATGCCCAGCGTGCGGAAGCTGCCGGAGGAGCAGGCATCGGCCAGGTCGCCATGCGCGTGCACCACATCGGCCAGGGCTTCCACCTGCTTCACGCTGTACTCGGTTTCCGTCGCCAGGGTGATCCGCGCGGTCTGCGACATGATCAGGTGCGTCTCCACGCCACTGCCCTTCAGCAGCTCCAGCAGGCGCACGCCGTAGATGGCGCCGGAGGCACCGGATATGCCGACGATCAGGCGCTGGGACATGGCAGGTTCCTGGGTTCAGGCGGGGTCGCGCCGGGGCGCCCCGCGCTCAGAAGCATGCGGCGAAGGGCAGCACCGCAACCGTATCCCCCGGCGCCACCGCCGTCACCTCCTCGCCCAACTCGGCGAAGGCGTCGCATTCGGTCAGGCTGGTCAGCAGCCCCGCGCCCTCGCGCTCGAATTTTTCCGCGCGAGGCAGCGGCGTGCCGGGCGCCAGCCGCACCCGCACATATTCCCGCCGACCCGCCTTCTTGCGGTACTTGAACGCCGCCTGCGCCGGGAAGCGCGGCAGCGCCTCCGGCCGCGCCCCGGCCAGGCGCAAAATCATCGGCCGCGCCAGGTGCAGGAAGGTGACGACGGCGGCCACCGGATTGCCCGGCAGACCCAGCACCGGCGTGCCACCAATCACGCCCATCGCCGCGGGCCGCCCCGGCTTCACCGCCAGGCGCCAGAACACCAGGCTGCCGCCCTGCTCGATGGCGCCGCGGACATGGTCTTCCTCGCCGGTGGAAACCCCGCCGCTGGTCAGCAGCAGGTCGTGCGCGCCGGCCGCCGCCGCCATCGCCCGAGAAGTCTCGGCGGCGTTGTCCGGCAGAATGCCAAGGTCCGTCGCCAGCACCGGCAACCCGCCCAGCAGCGCCAGCAGGGTGAAGCGGTTGCTGTCATAGGTCTGCGCCGGCCCCAGCGCAGTGCCCGGCGTGGCCAGCTCGTCCCCAGTGGAAAACACGCCGACGCGCACCAGCGGCCGCACCGCCAGCGTGGCATTGCCCAGCGCCGCGGCCAGGCCGATCTGCGGCGCGTGCAGCCGGGTGCCGGCGGCCAGCGCAAGGGCGCCCAGCGCCACATCCTCGCCGGCCGGGCGGGCATTGGCGCCGGGCTTCAGGCCAGGCGGCACCAGCACCGCGCCATCGGCCTCGCGCGCGTCTTCCTGCATCAGCACACTGTCGGCGCCGGGCGGCATCGGTGCACCCGTAAAAATCCGCATCGCACTGCGCGCCGGCAGCGCGCCACCGTCATGCCCGGCGGCGATGCGCCCAGCCAGCGGCAGCGCCGTCTCACCGGCGCCCAGGTCCGCGTGCCGAAACGCGTAGCCATCCACCGCCGCATTGAAGAAGGGCGGCAAGGCCACGCCAGCCTGCAATGCCTCGGCCAGCACCCGGCCGCGCGCCGCATGCAGTACCACCGCCTCGCTGCCCGCCAGCGGCGGCACGCGCTCGGTGATCAGCGCCTCGGCCTGCTCCACGCTCAGCAGCGCGCCACCGAAGGCGAAGCAGTCGTCGGTCAGCTGCGCCATGGCGCAACCTCCACCGCATGGCGCAGCACCAGCGCGGCAATGGCCTCGGCATCGTCCAGCGCAACCCAGGCGCGGCCGCCCGGCGGCGCCACGTCGCTGGCCACGCCAACAATCGCGGGATCTTCCGGATGCAGCCAGGGCTTGCCGTTGGCGCTGCGATGCACCTCCAGCTTCGGGTGGCCGTCGCGCTTGAAGCCCTCGACGATCACCAGGTCCACCGGCGAAAGCCGCGACAGCAGGAAGCCCAGCGTCGGCTCCGGTTGCGCGCGCAGCTCCGTCATCAGCGCCCAGCGCTGGCCGGAGGCAACCAGCACCTGCTCGGCGCCGGCCTGGCGATGCTGCCAGCTATCCTTGCCCGGCGTGTCGATATCAAACCGGTGATGCGCGTGCTTTATGGTGGAAACGCTGACCCCCTGCACCTTCAGGCAAGGGATCAGCCTGGTCAGCAGCGTGGTCTTGCCGGCCCCGCTCCATCCCGCGAGGCCGATCAGGCGCATGGGATCAGACCCGTCAGTCCGCGCCGGCAGTCTTGGCGCCGGGGTCGATCGTGGTGCGCGCCTTCGCGAGTTCCTGATCCACCCACAGGCTATGGTGCTCCCTGGCCCAGTTGTAGTCGACCTGGCCGGTGGTCATGGCGTCAACCGCGCCCTCCATGCCGACCGAGCCGATGTAGATATGCGCCAGGATAGCCGCAATCATCAGCATGGCCAGCACGCCGTGGATCATGTGCGCCAGCTGCTGGCCGGCGATGTCGGTCACGAAGAACGGGAAGACCAGGATATAGCCGGTCACCGCCACCGCGGCGCCGCCCAGCATGGTGATCCAGAACACGCCCTTCTGCCCGGCGTTGAAGCGGCCCGCTTCCGGGTGGCCACGGCCGATGAAGCCACCGCCCATCTTCAGCCATTCCAGGTCGCGCGGGTGCGGCAGATTGTCCTTCGCCCACAGCAGGAACATCACCACCAGCCCCAGCACGAAGGGGAAGCTGAGGAAGTTGTGCGCCACCTTGCCCCACATGCTCAGCGTGGTGAACGCCTCCGGCCCCAGGGTCGGCAGGATGATGTAGCGGCCGAAGGTCAGGTTCAGCCCGCTCAGCATCAGCACGATGAAGCTGCTGGCGACCATCCAGTGGTTGGTCCGCTCCAGCAGGTTGAAGCGCTGCATGGTCCGGCCAGACGGCCCGCCGGCGATGCGGATGCGGCCCTTCATGGTATAGAACAGCCACAGCAGGCCGAGCACGCCGCAGACCGCAACAGCCCCCACGGTGTAGAGCGTGCGGTTGTGGAACTGGCGCCAGTTCTCGCCTTCCGGCTGCACCAGATTGCCCGACTTGGTATCGGGAATGCTGACCCGGCCGCTGATGGTGCCGCCCTGGAGCGCGCGCTGCAGTTCCAGTTCCTCAGCCGAGGTCTGGTCACGGGTGGTGAACGGCGCCGGCGCCTGGGCAAAGGCCGGCGCCGCGCACAGCAGCGCCAGGGTGAGGAGGAGCGCGCGCATCACGCCTGCACCCCTTCCTTGTAGGCGGTGCGCCAGCCCCAGGCGCCGCTGCCATAGCCGCGCTTGCTCACACGCTCGCGGTAGATGCTGGCGATGATGTCGCCGTCACCGGCCAGCAGCGCCTTGGTGCTGCACATCTCCGCGCACAGCGGCAGCTTGCCCTCGGCGATGCGGTTGGCGCCGTACTGGATGTACTCGGCGGCGCTGTTGTCGGCCTGCGGGCCGCCGGCGCAATAGGTGCACTTGTCCATCTTGCCGCGGCCGCCGAAATTGCCGACGCGCGGATATTGCGGCGCGCCGAACGGGCAGGCGTAGAAGCAATAGCCGCAGCCGATGCACAGGTCCTTGTCGTGCAGCACGATGGCATCGGCCGTGGTGTAGAAGCAGTTCACCGGGCAGACCGCGGCGCAGGGCGCATCCGTGCAGTGCATGCAGGCCATGCTGATGCTGCGTTCGCCGGGCTTGCCGTCGTTCAGCGTCACCACGCGGCGCCGGTTGATGCCCCAGGGCACCTCGTGCTCGTTCTTGCAGGCGGTGACGCAGGCGTTGCACTCGATGCAACGGTCCGCGTCGCAGAGGAACTTCATGCGAGCCATTGGTTGATTCCTCCCCTTACGCCGCGCGGATCTGGCAGAGCGTGCACTTGGTTTCCTGCATGTAGGTCACCGGGTCGTAGCCGTAGGTGGTGATGCTGTTGACGCTTTCGCCCAGCACCACCGGGTCGGTCCCGGCCGGGTAGTATTTGCGGCGGTCCTCGCCCTGCCACCAGCCACCGAAGTGGAAGGGCATCCAGGCCACGCCGGCGGCGACCCGCTCGGTCACCAGCGCCTTCATCTTGGCCTTGCTCTGGCTTTCCGGACCCATCACCCAGACCCAGCCGCCGTCCTTGATCCCGCGCGAGGCGGCATCGGCGGGGTTGATCTCGACGAACATGTCCTGCTGCAACTCGGCCAGCCACTTGTTCGACCGGGTCTCCTCGCCACCGCCCTCGTACTCCACCAGGCGGCCAGAGCTGAGGATGATCGGGAAGTCCTTGACCACCGTGGTGCTGCGGTTCTGCACCGAGACACCCAGATGCGGCATGCGGAAGCCACGGCGGTCCGGCAGGGTCGGGTACTTCGCAATGAGATCGGTACGAGACGTGTAGATCGGCTCGCGGTGCACCGGCACCGGGTCCGGCAGGTTCCAGGCATTGGCGCGGGCCTTGGCGTTGCCATAGGGCACGCAGCCATGCTCCATCACCACGCGCTGGATGCCGCCCGACAGGTCGTTGGCCCAGCTGGCGCGGTCAATGTTCGGGCCGAAGTGGAACTCGATGCTGGCGCGCTCGCGCTCGGTCAGCTCCTCCAGCCAGCCCAGCCGCTTCAGCACCGCCACGGTGAACTCGGGGTAGCCGTCCTGGATCTCGCTGCCCTTGGAATAGCTGCCCTCGGCCAGCAGGGTCTGGCCATTGCGCTCCACGCCGAAGCGGGCGCGGAAGGTGCCGCCGCCTTCCTTGACGTGCAGGTTGGTGTTGTACAGCTGGTGGGTGCCGGGGTGCTTCTGCTCCGGCGTGCCCCAGCACGGCCAGGGCATGCCATAGAAGTCGCCGGCCACCGGCGTGCCCGGCTTGCCGCGCAGCGTCACGATGTCGAACTGGTCCTGGTGCGCCATGTGCAGCTTGAGGCGCTCCGGCGATTGCCCGGTGTAGCCGATGCTCCAGGCGCCGCGGTTGATCTCGCGCAGCAGGTCCTCGGCCAGCGGCTGGTTGTTCTCGACCTTGATGTTCTTGAACATCCGGTCGGCAAAACCGAGCTTCTTGGCCAGCAGGTAGATCGCCTCGTAGTCGGTCTTGCTCTCGAAGATCGGCTCGACGATCTTCTCGCCCCATTGCAGGGAGCGGTTGGAGGCGGTGCGGCTGCCATCCATCTCGAAGCTGGTGCAGATCGGCAGCAGGTAGGTGCCGTCGCGGCGGTTGCTGATCTGGCTGAACGTCGTCGGGTGCGGGTCGGCGACGACCAGCAGTTCCAGCTTCTCCAGCCCCTTCAGCATCTCCGGCATGCGGGTGACGGTGTTGCCGCCATGGCCGAACACCACCATGCCCTTGTAGCTGTCGGGCTGCTGGACATAGGCCTCGCCGGCGCCTTCCTTGTTGCGCTCGCCCGGCATCATGGTGGCGTCGAACCAGCGCGTGCTGGGAATGCCCGGCAGTTCCATGAGCGCCTTGGAACCGAAGCGGCCCTGCATCCAGGCGTAGTCGGTCTCCCACACCCGGCACCAGTGGCGCCAGGCATTCTCATCCAGGCCGTAATAGGCCGGCAGCGTGGTCACATCCAGGCCAAGGTCGGTGGCGCCCTGGACGTTGGTGTGACCGCGGAAGATGTTGGCGCCGGTGCCGGGCGCGCCGACATTGCCGGTGGCCAGCAGCAGCGTGCAGAGGGCGCGTACGTTCGCCGTTCCAACGGTGTGCTGGGTGACGCCCATGCACCAGATCAGCGTGCTGGGCTTTTCGGTCGCGAAGATCTTGGAGATGCGCTCCAGCTGCGCGCCCGGCACGCCGGTGACGCGCTCAACCTCGGCCGGGTCCCACTTCTCGACTTCCTTGCGGACGTCTTCCATGCCGTGGACGCGCTCGGCGATGAACTTCTTGTCTTCCCAGCCATTGCGGAAGATGTGCCAGAGCATGCCCCACATGATCGGAATATCGGTGCCCGGGCGCAGCCGCACATATTCCGTGGCATGCGCCGCGGTGCGGGTGAAGCGCGGGTCGATGACGATCAGGTTGGAGCGGTTCAGCTCCTTGCCCGTCAGCACGTGCTGGAGCGAGACCGGATGCGCCTCCGCGGGGTTGCCGCCCATGATGATCATGGTCTTGGCATTGCGGATGTCGTTGTAGCTGTTGGTCTGCGCGCCGTAGCCCCAGGTGTTCGCCACGCCCGCCACCGTGGTGGAATGGCAGATGCGCGCCTGGTGGTCGACGTTGTTGGTACCCCAGAACGCCGAGAACTTGCGGAACAGGTAGGCGGCTTCATTGGTGAACTTGGCGCTGCCCAGCATGAACACGCTGTCGGGGCCGGAGGCGGCGCGGATCGCCGCCATCTTCTCGCCGATCTCCTCGACCGCCGTCGCCCAGCTGATCCGGCGCCACTCGCCGCCCACCAGCTTCATCGGGTATTTCAGCCGGCGGTCGCCATGCACGATCTCCCGCACCGAAGCGCCCTTGGCGCAATGCGTGCCGCGGTTGATCGGCGATTCCCAGGCCGGCTCCTGGCCAACCCAGACGCCATTCTGCACTTCGGCGATGACCGAGCAGCCCACCGAACAATGGGTGCACATGTTCTTCCGCCGGGTGATCGGCTGGGCGAAGTTGGTCGGCCCCGCCTCCGCGCGGCGCGCGGTCAGCGCCGGCAGCGCGCCCAGCGCCGCCAGGCCCGCGCCGCCAAGCCCTGCCTGGCGCAGGAAGCCACGGCGGTCCAGCCCGCCGCCCGAAAGACCCTGGTAGGCGGAAGCCAGCCGCTGCCGTGCCGCCTTGCCGTCGCTGCGCTTGATCAGCATCGCCGGTTCTCCCGCTCAGTACCGATTGGTGTTGTAGAAGGCCTGCACATCGGCGCTGCCCGCCTGGTAGCGCGCCTTGGTGCGGTCGCTGCGCCCTTCCTTCCGCGCGGTGCCCGGCGGCACGGCATCGGCGCGCACCTCCTCGGCGGCGCTGGCAGCGGCGGGGGCCGCGACGGCGGCAAGGCCGAGGGCGTGCAGGAAGCCGCGACGTTCGGCCGGTTTCTGTTCGGACATGACGTTCTCTCCCGGCAAAATCAGGCCGCCAGATCGGCGGCGGCGGTCTCGATATCCATGACGGTGCGGCCAAAGGCCCCAACCGCACGGTAGAAGGTGGCGTTTTCCGCGGCTTCAAGGTCGGCGAAGCAACGCCCGGCCCAGGGCTTCAGGTGGCGCGCGAGGAAGGCGTCGGCGTCGCCGTCGAACGCGCCGGAAAGCATACCCGCCATGGCCTCGCAGCAGAAGGCGATGTGGTCCTCCGGCTCGGCCACGCCGGCAGCGCGGTCGATGCCCAGCCGCGCCAGTTCCCGACGCAACTCCGCCAGCGGGCGTTCATGCAGGAAGCCGGTCAGGTAGTAGCTGGCATAGGGCAGCAGCTCGCCCCGGGCGACGCCGGTGAACAGCGCGGCATATTCGCGCCGCACCGCTTCTTCGCTGGTGGCTTCGGCAGCCTGGGCCAGGGCGACGGTGGCGCGCCCCAGCGGGGAGGCATTGCCGCTGAGCCCCGCCAGCCCGCGCAGCAGCGCCGCATCCGGCGCGGCGGCAAGCAGGTGCCCGAGCAAGGAGAAGACCCTTGCGCGTTCCTGGTCCAGCGGATCGATCCCGGCGTTCAATGCCATTTACCCTATAGCCCTCGCCGCCCGTTCATAACGCGGCGTTCATCTGCCACTATTGATTGAAGGCATGCACTATTCGCAAGCCTGAAGATGGTGGTTACCCCGAAGTCTCGGTCAAAATCGGTCGCGCCCCGCCATGACGGCGCCTGACCGAAACGGTTTCAACCTCGGGATCGACGGAAGCCGCTGCCGGCAGGGATTGTTCCGGTAGTGCGAGCGCTGCCGTTGATACTTCTGGTTGTGGAGCCAACTCGGGCTGCTCGGCCTCGACGTCCTCGGTTTCTTGCTGCGGTGCAGCACCGATAGCGCGGGCGAGCATCGACGTCACGTCACCGGTCAGCGCCTCGGAGATGCCGGGCAGCCCCGCGGGGTCGTTGAAGTCCCAGGCATAGTCCACCGGGCCGACGAAATCCCGGATCGCCGGGTCCAGCGCCCACATCCGCTTCAGCGCCGCGTTGCGCAGCCCCGCCGGCACCGCCTTGTGCAGGAAGCCGCGGATATCCGACTCCGGGCTCAACTCCTCCAGCTTCGGCAGCAATGAAAGGTCGAAGGCCGGCTCCTCCGCCGCCTGCTCAGGCACCGGCGCCACGGGAACCACGGCTGGCAGCGCATCCGGCGCCGCGGCGGGCGCCACCTCCGGGAGGGCTTCGCCGCGTTTCAGCCGGGACCAGCGGCTGAAGAAGCCGGCTGGCGGTTCCGAATCGGGGGGGGCGGCGTCGCTCATGCCTTGGCGTCCCGCTTGCGCTTGCGGAAGCTGCGGTCCTTGTGGTGGCGCTCGCAGAACTCCGCCACCCACTCGGCCAGGCCCGGCGGCAGCGGCAGCGCCTCCAGCAGGTCGTTGCCGGAATCGGCGTAGTTGTGGGCTTCCCCGGCATCAACGGTGGCGATGTGCAGCGCCATGCCGGGCTCGTCCTCCACCTGGCGCAGCACCACCCAGAGGCGGGGGGACTCGGCCGCCAGGTTGTGGCGGTAATTATCGGTATCGGTCGGGTGCAGCGCCACCTCGGCCAGGCCGGCGAAGTAGAGCGTGCTCCGCTCATCCTGGCGCAGCACGGACCAGGCGGGCAGGCCGGGAGCTTGTTCCAGCACCTCCAGCGGTTGCCAGACCCAGTCCTGCCAGGCGGTCACGCCGCGGCGCTTTTCCACCAGCACGGCGACGTCGCGGGTTTCGGTATCGGGTGTCATGCGCCCTCCCCCTTCGCCAGCAACGGCAGGCCGCCGACCAGGTTCTGTGGCTTCAGCCGCACCCGCTGCGCCTGGTCCATCGCCAGCGCCAGCACCACGGCGCGGCCCTTGACCCGCGGCAGCACGCGGCTTTCCTCGGCAAAGCGCAACTCCCCCAGCCACAGGATGCGCGCCAGCTCCGCCTGGGCCACCTCCTCGCCGCGCCACAGCGCGTTGCCGATGCGGGTCGCCTCGGTATCCAGCCCCAATATCCAGGGCGCGTCGGCGATGACCGGCACGGCGGTGATGGTCACGGTCTCGCCCAGCACATGACCGATGAAGCGTTCCAGCGCCCGGGCCAGGCCGCGCTGGCCGGGGCGGTTCTCGGCGATGTCCAGCGCCAGGTCATGCGCGTCGCTGCGGCCGGGATAGGTCTCGGCGTTGGTTTCGGACAAAACCTCCAGCTCCACCGTGGGCGGCGGGGCGCCGGCCTCGGTCAGCAGGCGGCCGAGGGCCCCCAGGTCGCCATCGGCGGCGCGGGCGTCGACCACTTCCTCATCCGCCAGCAGCAGGGCGCCCTGGTGGATCGCGGCGCGCTGGGTGCGGAACAGGCATTCGGCGGCACGCCAGGCGAAGGCGTCATCCTCCCCCAGCATGGCCGCATACGCCACCAGGTGGGTCAGCATCTGCAGGAAAATCGGCGGTACGCCGCGGACATCGCCGGAATACAGCGCCAGCCAGGCGGCTTCCAGGCTGGGTGCGGCGGCCACCTGGTCCCGGAAGCGCAGGAACACGCCGAAATTCTCCCGCGCGTCGGCATCCTCCAGCGCGGCGATCTCGGCGGTGGCCACGGGGCGCAGCGGTTCGGACAAAAGGCTGGCGTGGAGGCGGCGCTCGGCGGCGCAGGCTTCCTCGGGCGGCACCAGTTCCGGCCGGGCCAGGAAGGCGCGCCACAGCGCGGGCGTGGCCAGCAGGCGCCCTTCCGGCGTGGGGTCGCAGAACAGGTGGCCGCTGGCCAGCCAATAGTCAGCCATGCGGCAGGCTCCTCAAATCCACGGCCTCGGCTGGGGCCTCGTCATCCTCGACCAGGGCGAAGACCGGCGCCGTCTCCCGCCGATGCAGGCTGCGGAAGGCTTCCTTGACCTCGCCGCCTTCCAGACTGCGGGAGAGCGCCAGCGCCGTGCCAACCGCGTGGTCGGCGCAGAGTTCGGCGGCGAAGGCCAGTTCCTCGGCGGCGGCTGCGCTGGCGGCGGCCAGGTCCGGGGCGCCGTAGCGGGCCAGGATATGCGCGGCCAGGGCGGCCTCGGCGGCATCGCGCTCGGCCGGGGTGGCTTCGGCCACCTCCACCAGCGTGGACCAGCCGAAGCTTTCCAGCCCCAGCCACCCCGCACGAAAGGCCTGGCGGCGCTTGCCGAGCATGGAGTCGGGCGCTTCGTCCCAGAAGGCGAAGCCACCGGGCACCGCCCATTCCCCGGGGGTGGCGGCGGCCTCGAACACCACGCTGTCAGAGGGGTCCAGCCGGATGGTGCGGGGCAGCTTCAGCATGGCCGGGTCTCGCGGGTGCCATTGCGGTCCAGCACCAGGGCGCCGCTGGCGGGGTCGATTCCGCGCTTCAGCCCGGGTTCGGCCGCGGGGTCCAGCAGCCGGGCCAGGTAGGTCTCGGCCATGCGCTGCCAGCCATGCGCCTGCCAGGCATCCAGGCCGGCCATCAGGTGCAGCGCCCAGGCGGCGGTGATCTCGGCGGCCGAGGTCGGGTCGGCGCCTTCCTCGCTGAGCGCGGTCTCGCCCGGCAGCAGCCCGGCCTCATGCCCGGGGGAGAAGGCCAGGCGCAGCCGGAAGCCCAGCAGCAGCAATCCGTCCGGCCCGGGGCGGGCCTCGACCCCGCCGCAGCGGCCGTGGTTCAGCAGCAGCCCACCCGGCCAGGCAAAGCCGAGCGGGATGTCCGCCGGGGCGCAGGTGGCGAGCGCGTCGGCCAGGGCGTTGCAGCCGGCCAGCAGGGCCAGGCGCGACTCCGCGGCGTCCTCGGGCTCCAGCACCAGCACGGCTTCGGCCCAGGCCTGGCCCGGCGACCAGGCCAGCAGGCCCAACTCGGCATGCGCCGCGGCGTGGTCCAGCGCCGAGACGCCGGCGGGCACGCGCACCGGTTGGAAGACGCTCGGCAGCGGCGGCAGGGCGTTGCTGGTTTCGGACAAATACCCGGCCTCCCCGGCGTGGCGTGAAAGGAAGTTATTCCTGTAGCCATATCGCGAGGCTACCCGCAAGTGGAACCTCGTCAGCACGACCAATGGCGCCCATATAGGCCGGCCAGCCCAGGGGGAAAGCCGCCGGCATGACGGTCCGCACCATTTTTGCCTGCACCTGCGAGGACAGCATGCCGCTGGACGGTCGCGCCCTGACGCGCGGCTGCGGCGCCGGGGCGGCGATCCGCACCGCCGAGAACCTGTGCCGGACCCAGCTGGACCGCTTCACCGCCGCGCTGGCGGAGGGCCGGGCGCTGACCATCGGCTGCACCCAGGAAGCCCCGCTGTTCCAGCAGGAGGCCGAGGCCGCCGGCTTCGGCCAGCCCATCGCCTTCGCCAATATCCGCGAGACCGCGGGCTGGAGCAGCGAGGCCGCCAAGGCCGGGCCGAAGATGGCGGCGCTGCTGGCCGCCGCCGCGCTGCCGGCGCCGGATACCCCCCTGGTCGGCCTCGTCAGCGAGGGCGTGACCCTGCTGCTGGGCCGCGACGCCACCGCGCTGGCGGTGGCCGAGCGCCTGAAGCACAAGCTGGACCTGACGGTGCTGCTGACCGGCGAGGCCGAGGTGACGCCGCCGCGCCAGGCGGACTACCCGGTGCTGCGCGGCCGGGCGCGGGCGGCGACGGGCTGGCTGGGGCAGTTCGAGGTGCTGGTGGACGGCTATGCGGCACCCTCCCCGGCCTCCCGTGCCGTCTATAAGTGGGGCACGCGGCGGGATGGCGCGCGCTCCCGCGCCGATGTGGTGCTGGACCTGACCGGCGGCGCGCCGCTGTTTCCGCTGGCCGAGACCCGCCAAGGCTATCTGCGCGCCAACCCCGACGACGCGGCCGAGGTGGAGAAGCTGGTCGCCGCCGCCGGGGAACTGGTGGGCGAGTTCGACCAGCCGCGCTTCATCGACTTCACCGCCGGGCTGTGCGCGCATGGCCGCAACAAGCGCACCGGCTGCACCCGCTGCCTGGATTTGTGCCCGACCGGGGCGATAACGCCGGGGCGCGATTCGGTGGTGATCACCGCCGAGATCTGCGCGGGGTGCGGTGCCTGCGCCGCGGTCTGCCCGACCGGCGCGGCCAGCTACGCGCTGCCGCCGCCCGGCTTCACGCTGGGCCGGCTGCGCACGCTGCTGAGCACCTATACCGCGGCCGGCGGCACCGATGCCGTGCTGCTGCTGCACGACGAAGCCCATGGCGAGGCGCTGCTGGACGCGCTGGCCCGCCACGGCGAGGGCCTGCCGGCGCAGGTGCTGCCGCTGCGGGTGAACGAGGTCTCGCAGACCGACCTGGCGACGCTGGCGGCGGCGCTGGCCTGGGGCGCGGCGGGGGTGCGGCTGCTGCTGCCGGCGCGCCGGCCGCATGGCGTGGACGGCGCCCTGCGCAACCTGGACACCATGGCCGCCGCGTTGGCCGGCATGGGGCTGGCGGATGGCCCGGCGCGGGTTGCAGCCATTGAGACCGACGACCCCTTCACCCTGGGCGAGGTGCTGCGCCAGCCGATGCCGCGCCTGGCCTGGTCGCCCGCCAGCTTCCTGGCGCTGGGCACCAGCCGCGAGTTGCTGAAGCAGGCGCTGGCCGCGCTGCACCCGGCCGAAGCGCCGGCGCTGGTGCCGCTGCCGGCCGGCGCGCCGCTGGGCGCCGCGCTGGTCCGGGCCGAGGGCTGCACGCTGTGCCTGGCCTGCACCATGGCCTGCCCGACCCAGGCCTTCAGCGCGAATCCGGACCGGCCGCAGCTTTCCTTCCTGGAGGATGCCTGCGTGCAGTGCGGCTTGTGCGTCGCCACTTGCCCGGAGCAGGTGATCTCGCTGGCGCCGCGGCTGAACTTTGCGCCGGAAGCGGCGCAGCCGCAGGTGGTGAAGGCCGAGGATCCCTTCCTGTGCACCCGCTGCGCGAGGCCTTTCGGCACCCGCAGCAGCATCGAGAAGGTCAAGCAGAAGCTGGCCGCCAGCCATTGGATGTTCAGCGACCCGAAGCGCCTGGCGGTGCTGGAGCTGTGCGAGGATTGCCGTGTGGTGGAAGCGACGACGGGGGGGCTGGACCCCTATGCCGGCACGCCTCGGCCACGCCCGCGCACGGCGGAGGATTTGGACTGATCGCCGCGCTGTAACGCCCGGGCAGCGACCGCGGACAGATGGGGGCCGGCGCTTCGCAACGAGGCGCCGTGGAGAACCTGGTCATGCTGCGTCGCCGCCTGCTCGCCGCCCCTGCCCTGCTGCTCGCCCCGCGCGCCCGCGCCGCGGCCGGGCCTGTCGTGGTGGAGTTGTTCACCTCGCAGGGCTGTTCCTCCTGCCCGCCCGCCGATGCGCTGCTGACCGAGCTTTCGGCACGGCCGGAGGTGCTGGCGCTGTCCTTCCATGTCACCTACTGGGACCGGCTGGGCTGGCGCGACCCCTTCTCGCTGGCCGAGGCGACCGAGCGCCAGCGCCGCTATGCCGGCACGCTGCGCGGCGCGTCGCTGGGCCAGGGGCAGGTCTATACGCCGCAGGTGGTGGTGCAGGGCGCGCGGGATGCCGTCGGATCCGACCGGCGCGCGCTGCTGGCGGCGCTGGACGCGGCCCGGCCGGCCGCGGTACCGCTGGCGCTGGCCGCCGATGGCGACAACCTGGCCATCGCCGCCGGTGAGGGCGCCGGTAGCGGGTTGTTCTGGCTGGTCGGCTTCGACCGCATGCACAGCACGGCCGTGGGCCGCGGCGAGAATGGCGGCCGGCGGTTGAGCCATTCCAACGTGGTGCGCAGCCTGGTGAGCCTGGGCGCCTGGCAGGGCAGGCCGGCCCGGCTCTCGGCGCCGCGCCCGGCCGGGGAACGCATGGCGGTGCTGCTGCAGGCGGCCGATGGCCACATGCTCGGCGCGGCGGTGCTGGCATGAGCGCGCTGCCACGCCGCGCGCTGCTGGCGCTGGCGGCACTACCCGCGATGGCGCATGCCGCCGAGCCGCTGAGCCTGCGCGCGGCCGATGGCGTGCAGGTGTTCGGCACCCAGGTGCCGGCCGTGGCACGCCGTCGTGGCACGCTGCTGCTGTTCCACATGGCCGGCAGCAATCGCGGCGAATACGCTCCGACCCAGCCGGAATTGGCGCGCCAGGGGTTTGATAGTTTGGCCATCGACCAGCGTTCCGGCGGCACGCTGTGGGGCCAGCGCAACGAGACCGCGGCCGCCCTGGGCCGCGACCCCGGCTATGCCGCGGCGCTGCCGGATTTGCGTGCGGCGCTGGCCTGGGCGCGGCAGCGCGACGCCGCCGGGCCGGTGCTGCTGTGGGGCAGCAGCTATTCGGCGGCGCTGGTCTTCCTGCTGGCGGCCGAAGCCGGGCCGGCCGTAAATGGGCTGCTGAGTTTTTCGCCTGGCGAGTATTTTTCCGGCATTTCCGTGCGGGCCGCGGCGGCGCGCTGCGCCTGCCCGGCCTTCGTCACCAGCGCCAGCGACGGCGAGGAGGTCACCGCCGCCGAGCGGTTGCTGGCGGCCGTGACCGGCGCGCCGAAGCGGCAGTTCCGCCCGCGCCAGGGCCTGCACGGCAGCGCCACGCTGCGGGCAGACCGCAACCCCAGCGGCGCCGCCGAGGCCTGGGCCGCGGTCAACGCCTTCCTGGCCGAGGTGGTGCCGGGCTGAACGCCAGGCATCACCTCGGGGGGAAGCTTACTCGCCGCGCGCCGTCTTCACCGCCGCGGTGGCGGCGTTCATCATGATGCCGACCTCGTTGCTGATGGTGACCAGCTTGAAGCCCATCTTGATCATGCGGTTGGCATAGGCCGGGCTGCCATTGTGCAGGCCGGCGGCAATGCCGCGCTTGCCGCATTCCTTCAGCAGCATCTCGTAGATCGACAGGATCTCGCTGTCCTCGACATCCAGCTTCGGGGTCTTGCCGTAGCTGAAGGACAGGTCCGACGGGCCGATGTAGATGCCGTCGATGCCCGGCACGTCCAGGATCGACTGGATGTTCTCGATCGCGGTCTTGGTCTCGATCATCGGAATGACCAGGATGTTCTCGTTCGCGGTCTTCTGGTAGCCGCCGGCCTCACCGTACACGCCGGCGCGGATCGGGCCGTTGGAGCGCGTGCCCTGTGGCGGGTACTTGCTGTACTGCACCAAGGCGGCGGCCTCGGCGGCGGTGTTGATCATCGGGCAGATCACGCCATAGGCGCCGGCGTCCAGCACCTTGCCGATGATGCCCGGCTCATTCCACGGCACGCGGACCATCGGCGTCGGGCCATTGGCCAGCTGGATGCCCTGGAAGCAGGCGACGCAGGACAGGTAGTCCTGCACCCCGTGCTGCATGTCCACGGTCACGCTGTCCCAGCCGCACTGGCTGTACATTTCCGCGCTGAAGCCGTTGGGGATGGCGAGCCAGCCATTGACCACGGCCTTGCCGGCCTTCCACGCTTCCTTGACCTTGTTCGCCATCGTTTCTCTCCCCCTGGGATGCGGTTGTGGCGCGGGATGCTATAGCAGTTCGCGCCCAGGGCAAACTGGCGCCTCAGCGGCGCGGGCTGCGCGGGAATTCGGCCAGGGCGTCGCGGTATTCCTGCCCCGCGCGCAGGCGGTCGAGGTAGGTGATGCGCCGGCGCGATTCCAGCGGGAAGGCCTCGCCGTCATAGCTGCCGCGGGCGCCGCAGTCGGTGGCCTGGCAGTGGCCGCCCACGTCGGTCAGGGTCATGCCGCCGGCGCGCATCCGCACCTGCAGCACGCAGCCGGGTTGGCCGGGCTGCGCCGGGCGGCGATAGACCAGCTGGTCCTCCTCGGCCCGGGCGATGCCCCAGCTGTTGCATTGGTGGCCATTGGCGAATTGCAGCCTGATGCGGATATAGGCGGTGTCGTCGGTGACGCGGACAATCTCCAGGATGTTCTCACTGGTGATCCGCCGGCCATTGCCGTCCTGGTTGGGGAAGCTGCGGCGCCAGGCGCCTTCCATGGCGCTGTAGTCCATCTGCGCCCGGGCGGGGGTGACGAAGGCGGCGGTGGCGGCGAACAATGCCCGCAGGACCATGACAGGCAGGCAACGACGCATGGGAGCTTCCCTTCTGTGGTGCAGGGGTTATAGGCCAGCCAGGGAAGGAACCGCCATGACCGCCATGCCGACCGCCGCCGAGTCCGTGATCGCCGCCGCCCGCGCCCTGCTGGGCGACCGCCTGGCCACCGCGAGCGCACTGCGCGAGCAGCATAGCCGCGGCGAGGACACCACCACCCCCACCCTGCCCGACGCGGTGGCCTTCCCCACCAATACCGAGGAAGTGGCGGCGCTGGTGACGCTGTGCGCGCAGCACGGGGTGCCGGTGGTGCCGTTCGGCGCCGGCACCAGCCTGGAAGGCCATGTGAACCCGGTGCGCGGCGGCCTCAGCATCGACCTTTCCCGCATGAACAACGT
The DNA here is from genome assembly GCA_903835235.1 of uncultured Rhodospirillales bacterium. Taxonomy (GTDB): domain Bacteria; phylum Pseudomonadota; class Alphaproteobacteria; order Acetobacterales; family Acetobacteraceae; genus CAIMOR01. Next base: position 54,132 of record CAILMF010000054.1, on the reverse strand, counting down.
GCTGGACGTCTCCGCCGAAGACCTGGACTGCCTGATCGAGCCGGGCGTGACCCGGCAGCAGCTGAACGAATACCTGCGCGACCAGGGCATGTTCTTCCCGGTCGATCCCGGCAGCGTCTGCACCATCGGCGGCATGTGCGCCACGCGGGCCAGTGGCACCAACGCGGTGCGCTACGGCACCATCAAAGAAAACGTGCTTTCCCTTGAAGTGGTGCTCGCGGATGGGCGGGTCATCAACACCGGGTCGCGGGCGCGGAAGGCCAGCAACGGCTATGACCTGACCCGGCTGATGATCGGCAGCGAGGGCACGCTCGGCATCATCACCAAGATCCGGCTGCGGCTGCACGGCATCCCCGAGGCAACCTCGGCCGCGGTGTGCCAGTTCGAGACGCTGAAGGGCGCGGTGGATACCGTCATCCAGACGCTTCAGGTTGGCGTGCCGGTGGCGCGGATGGAACTGGTGGACGAGGTGCAGATGGCCGCCTGCATCAGCTATTCCAAGCTTGAGGGCTATGCCCCGACGCCCTGCCTGTTCCTGGAATTCCACGGCACCGAGGCCGGGGTGAAGGAGCAGGCCGAAATGGTCCAGGCCATCGCCGCCGACAATGGCGGGAAAGGCTTCGCCTGGGCCACCGACGCCGAGACCCGCAACAAGCTGTGGAAGGCGCGGCACGACGCCTATTGGGCCGCCATCGCGCTGGAGCCTGGCAAGCGCGGCATCGCCACGGATGTCTGCGTGCCGATCTCTCGCCTCGACGAAGCCCTGCTGGGGGCGAAGCAGGATATTCTCGCCAGCGGCCTGACCGCGCCGATCTGCGGCCATGTCGGCGACGGCAACTTCCACACCGTGATCCTGGTGGACGACAAGGACCCCGCCGCGCTGGAACGCGCCTGGGAGTTGGACAAGGCCATCGTGCATCGCGCGCTGAAGCTGGGCGGCACGTGCAGCGGCGAGCACGGCATCGGCATCGGCAAGCGCGAGTTCCTGGAGCTGGAGCACGGGCCGGAAGCGCTGGCGGTGATGCGCAGCATCAAGCAGACGCTGGACCCAAAGGGCATCCTCAATCCGGGCAAGATGTTCCGGAACTGACGCCTGTGAAACTGCCGATTGCGGTGGTCCTCGTCATCCTGACGATGGGCCATGTGTTCTCCAACATGGTCCGCACGCTGCCGGCGCTGGCGGCCGATGTGCTGCAACGCGACCTGGGCATTGGCCCGGAGGGCCTGGCGCAGCTGACCGGCGTGTTCCCCTTCGCCTTCGCCCTGGCCATGCTGCCGGTGGGGGTGGGGCTGGACCGCTGGGGCGTGCGGCCGACCTCACTCGTGCTTCTGCTGCTCGGCGTGCTCGGCAGCCTGCTGGCGGCAGTGGCGCCGGGCACCGGCGTGATGCTGCTGGGCCAGGTGGTGCTTGGGTTCTCCTGCTCTGGCATGATGATGTGCCCGCTGACCTTCGCCTCCCGCACCATGGACGCGCCGCGCTTCGCGCTGTGGAGCGGCATTACCCAGGGTATCGGCAATTCCGGCATGCTGCTTTCGGCCAGTCCGCTGGCGCTGCTGGTGGACTGGCAGGGCTGGCGCGCCGGCTATGTTGCCTGTGCCGGCTTCGCGCTGCTGGTGGCGGCGCTGGTGGCGCTGGGCGTGCCGCGGCTGCCCGCGGCCCGCAATGCGGCCCGACCGACGCTGTGGCAGGACGCGCGGCAGGTGCTGGCCCTGCTGGTCAGCCCGGCGCTGCGGCCGGTGATGGTGCTGGCCTTCGCCAGCTTCGCCGGCCAGTTCGGCGTGCGGGCGCTGTGGGGCGGGCCGTGGCTGATGGAGGAGAAGGGGCTGTCCCGGGTCTCCGCCGGCAATGTGCTGCTGATCTACACCATCACCGTCATCGTCGGGCCGATGCTGAATGGCTGGCTGGCGCGGGTCTGGCCACACCGGATCTTCCTGCTGGCGGCCGGGCACATCATCGCCGGACTGATGCTGGTTGCCATGGTGGCCGGCGCGGACCTGCCGCCTTGGTGGGACGTGCTGACGCTGAGCATCTTCGGCCTGGCGCTGTGCAGCCAGATCATCGTGTTCAGCCTGGTGCGTGCCGCGGTGCCGGAGGCGCAGACCGGCCGCGCGCTTTCGGCCAACAACATCGCCTTCTTCGGCGGCGCGGCGATATTGCAGGCGCTGAGCGGCGTGGCCGCGGGGTTCGGTGGCACGGCGGCGGGGTTGCTGACCTTCGCGGTGGCGCTGCTGGTCTGCACCGGCGGCTTCGTGATGCTGCAACCGCGCGTGCAGCGGTAGAATAGGCGCTCCCGACGGAGACCCTGGATGCGCAGCCTGTCCGACCACATGGCCAGCTATGGCGCCTATCACCGCGACCCGCGCAACCGGGCGACGCATTATGTCGGCGTGCCGCTGATCATCTTCGCCGTGTTGCTGGCGCTTTCGGTGCCGCGGTGGCAGGGGCTGACGCCGGCCATGGGCCTGGTGGCGATCTGCGGCCTCTACTACCTGATGCTGGACCTGCGGCTGGGCCTGGCCATGGTGGTGCCGGCGCTGCTGCTGCTGTGGGGCGCGGATGCGCTGGCCGGGGCGGCGCCATTGGTGACCTGGGGGGTCTTCGCCGTGGCCTTCCTGGGCGGCTGGGCGATCCAGCTGCTGGGGCATCGCATCGAGGGCAACCGCCCGGCCCTGCTGGACAACCTGTTCCAGACGGTGGTCTCGCCGATCTTCCTGCTGGCGGAAGCCGCCTTCGCGCTGGGGATGCGCGACGAACTGCGCAAGCAGGTGGCCAGCCGGCTGCGGATGGGCGATTTCGCCGGGGCTGGGCGGGGCTAACCCGCCAGCACGCCCATCTGCCGCAGCGCCGCCACCTCGGCCGCGCTGTAGCCCAGCGCCGCGGCTATACCGGCATTGTCCTGGCCGGGCCTGGCCAGGTCACGCCGCAACCCCGGCCGCTGGCCGTCGAAGGCCATCGGCAGCGCCGGCAGCTTCACCTGGCGGCCATCCGGCAGGGTCAGCGGCACCAGGCCGCCGCCGGCGTTCAAATGCGGGTCGTCGAACAGCTCGGCCGGGCGGCCGATCGGCGCGAAGGGCAGGCCCAGCGCGGCCACCTTCGCGGTCAGCTCGGTCTTGGTGTAGCGGCCCAGCGCGGCTGATATCACCGGGATGGTGCGGTCGCGCTGCTGCACCCGCTGGTTCTTGTTGGCCAGGCTGGGGTCGTTCTTCAGCGCCGCCAGCCCGAAGGCGTCGCAGAAGGCGGGCCATTGGGTGTCCGTCACCACGCCGACGAAAAGCTGGCCGCCATCGGCACAATCAAAAACGTCGTAGACCGGCCAGGCCGGCAGGCGCGTGCTCATTGGCGGGGGTTCCACCCCGGTGATGGCGGCCTGCGCCATGTGCTGGCTCATCAGCATGGCCACGGTCTCGAACAGCCCGGCTTCGACGTAGCGGCCCTGCCCTGTCGTCGTCCGCTCCGTCACCGCGGCCAGGATGGCGATGGAAGCGGCCATGCCGCCCATGATGTCGATGACCGAGGATCCCGCGCGCATGGGCCGGCCAGGCAGCCCGGTCATGTAGGCCAGGCCGCCCATCATCTGCACCACCTCGTCCAGCGCCACGCGCGACTCGTACGGCCCGGGCAGGAAGCCCTTGCAGGAACAGTAGATCAGGCGTGGGTGGGCGGCATGCAGCGCCTCCCACCCCAGGCCCAGCTTGGCCATGGCGCCGGGGCGGAAATTCTCGATGAGGATATCGGCGCCGGCGACCAGCTTCTGCACCAGCGCCATGCCTTCCGGCGTCTTCATGTCCACGCACAGGCTCTGCCGGTTGCGCTGGCTGGCGGCATAGAAGCCGGTGCCGCTGCCGGTCAGCGTGCGCGTGCTGTCGCCGTTGGGTGCCGGTTCCACCTTCACCACCTCGGCGCCGAGGTCCGCCAGCACCATGCCGGTGGTCGGGCCCATCACCATGTGGGTGAACTCGACCACTTTCAGGCCAGCGAGCGGCGTCGGCGCACTCATTGCGGCTTGATCCCGGCATCGCGCAGCAGGTTTTCCCAACGGGTGAACTCGGCGGCAACGAAGGCCTGGGCCTCCGCCGGCGGAGTGCCGATGATGCGTTCGGCGCCCATCTCCACCAGGCGGGCGCGCACGGCGGGTTCCGCCAGCACGGCGGCGATCTCGCGCTGCAACTGCGCCACCAGCGCGTCCGGCGTGGACGCGGGCGCGAAGAAGGCCTGCCAGACCGAGAAGGTGGCGTCCGGCAGGCCGGATTCCGCCATGGTCGGTACCTCCGGCATCACCGGGCTGCGCTGCGGCGAGGACACCGCCAGCGCGCGGGCCTGGCCGTTGCGGGCCAGCGAAAACCCGGTCGCGCCGGCGTCGTACATCATGCTGACGGTGCCCGCCGCCAGGTCCGGCACGGCGGGCGCGCTGCCGCGATAGGCAATCTCCTCCATCCGCACCCCCGCGGCCTTCAGGAAGAGCAGCGTCACCAGTTGCAGCGCGCCGCCGCCACCGGCCGAGACGTAGCTCAGCTTGCCGGGATTGGCCCGGGCTTCCGCGATGAACTCGGCCAGCGTGCGCCACGGCGCATTGGGCGGCACCAGCAGCACCATCGGGCTTTCCGCCAGGATCGTCACCGGCTTCAGGTCGCGCGTGGGGTCGTAGTCCAGGCTGGCATAAAGCGCGCGGACCACGGCCAGGCCGATATTGCTGAACAGCAGGCTGTAGCCATCCCCCACGGCCTTGGCGACCACGCTGGCGCCGATATTGCCGCCGGCGCCGGTGCGGGTTTCCACCACGAAGCGGTTGGGCAGCCGCTGGGAGAGGCGGTCGCAGAGCAGGCGGCAGATCACGTCGGTGGGGCCGCCCGCGGCATAGGGCATCACCACCTTTACCGGGCGGTTGGGCCAAGGGGCGTCCTGGGCATGGGGGGCGCGGGCCGGGGTGGCGAGCGCCGGCAGCGCCAAGGGCGCGGCGAGCAGGTGGCGGCGGTGCATGGCGCGGGCTCCTATTTCTGTCTGACAGAATTTATTTCTGTTCTTCGTGCAAGCTTATGGCCCCCGAGCTTGCGCCGGGTCAATCGGAAAGCCCGTCGCCCCGACAAGGGCGCGGGAGTGTCGGCCTCCGCCAGGGCGCGGCAGAATCCAACTCCTCAGGGCGCCGGAATCTCCGCCGCCAGCACGCTGCCGGTGCCGCTCTCGGTGATCAGCAGCGTGGTGCCATCGGGCGCGAAGGCGACATTGGTCGGGTGGGTGCCGAAGCCGGTGCAGTCCAGCCGCAGCACGCAGTGGCCATGGGCATTCACGCCCCAGACCTGGCCATGGCCGGGGTTGGCGATGAACAGCCGGTCATGCGCATCCACCGCCATGCCGTCCGGCCCGCTGGTGCCGGCGGGCACGCGGAAGAAGCAATTGGCCTTGCCCACAATGGCATCCGGGCGGAGCGCGAAGCGCCAGACCTCGCAGCTGCGGGTCATGGCCACGTAGCAATGGGTCTGCGCCCGGTTCAGTGCCACGCCATTGGGGCTGGGGCCGTTGTTGATCAGCTTGTCGATCCGCCCGTCCGGCCATAGCCGCCAGACCTTACCTGACGGGTCCTGCAGGCCGCTCTGCCCCTGGTCGGTGAACAGGATGCTGCCGTCCTGGTGCAGCACCAGGTCGTTCAGGCCCTTGAAGCCTTCGCTCATCACCGTCTCCAGAACCGGGGCCATGGCGCCGGTCTGCGGGTCCAGGCTGAGCAGGCCATGGCGGTAGTCCGCCACCAGAAGTTCCCCGGCATGGGCGCCGTTCACCGGGCCAGCCTTCATGCCGTTCGGCCAGCCGTCATATTCCGCCACCACATGCCAATGGGTGGGGCCGACGCGGAAGACGCGGCCATTGGGGATGTCGACGACATGGAACTGCCCGGACGCATCGAAGGCCGGGCCTTCCAGGAAGCTGTCCACCGGTTGCCCCGCGCGGTTGTGATCCGCCCAGGGGCTGCGCCGCAGGCGGCGGTCCTTCTCCGGCATACGGGAGAACAGGCGGACGGGGATTTCGCGCGGAGGAGGAGGCCACATGCACCCAGGCTGCCCGCACCCCCGGCGCGCCGCAAGGGGTGGTTACGCCCCGCGGCGGCGTCGCCCGGCGCGCCGCAAGGGGCGGTTACGCCCCGCGGCGGCGTCGCCTGGCCTGCACCGCGCGGCAAGCGCCGTGCAAGCCGGCGCGAGCGGGATCAGCCATACGGCGGGGTAACGAAGCCAGTCCTTGACTGCGGTGCAGCATTCACGACATGGCAAGGCATTACCGGAGACCTGCCAATGCGTCGCCACGCCGCGCCGATTGCCGCCCTGCTGCTCGCCGCTACCCTGGCCAGCCCTGCCCTGGCCCAGTTCGGCCCGCAGGGGCCGCCGGCGGTGGGCACCATCACGGCCGAGCGCAAGCCGGTGACCGAAAGCTCCGACTTCGTTGGCCGGGTGGAGGCGCAGTTCCGCGTCGACCTGCGCAGCCGCGTCACCGGCTTCCTGCAGGAACGGCTGTTCGCCGAGGGCCAGGAAGTGAAGGCCGGCGACGTGCTGTTCCGGATCGAACGGCCGCCCTTCGAGGCCCAGCTGGAACAGGCCCGCGCCCAGCTGGCCAGCGCCCAGGCCACCGCGGTGAATGCCCGGGTTGGCCTGCAACGGGCGCAGGAGTTGCGCGGCAGCGGCGCCGGCACCCAGGCCGCGCTGGATACCGCCCTGGCGGCTGAACGCACCTCCGCCGCCACGGTGCTGGGCGCCCAGGCGCAGGTCCGCATCGCCGAGATCAACCTGGCCTATACCAATGTCATCGCGGCGGTGGATGGCAAGATCGGCCGCGCCACCTATGCCATCGGCAACGTGGTCACGCCCAGCAGCGACGTGCTGGCCACCATCGTCAGCCAGGACCCGATGCGGGTTTCCTTCACCGTCAGCCAGCGCCAGGCGCTGGAGCTGCGCAACAGGTATGAGGCGCGCGGCGGCGTCAGCGCCGTGGTGGTCCGCATCAAGCTGACCGACGGCACCAATTACCCGCATGACGGCCGGATCGAGTTCATCGACACCCAGGTGGACCGCAACACCGACACGCTGCTGGTGCGCGCGCTGATCCCCAACCCCATCCGCAGCCAGGCCCGCGCCGGCAGCGCCGGCGACCGGGAGCTGGTGGACGGCCAGTTCGTCACCGTGGCGGTGGAGGGGGCCGAGAAGGTGCCGGCCATCGTCATTCCGCGCGCCGCCGTGTTGCAGGACCAGGGCGGCACCTACGTGTTCGTGGTCGGCGAGGGCAACAAGGCGGAGCGCCGCAACGTGACCCTGGGCCGCAGCAGCGCCGCCGAGGCCGTGATCGAACGCGGCCTGGATGGCGGCGAGCAGGTCATCACCGAGGGCATGCAGCGCGTCACGCCGAACGGCCCGGTGAACCCGGCCCCCGCCGGCGCGCCACCCGCCGGGCGCCCTGGCCCTGCCGGTCGGCCCGGCTGAGGCGCGAGACATGATCAGCTCCGTCTTCGTCGACCGGCCACGGCTGGCCATCGTCATCGCGATCGTGATGACGCTGGCCGGCGCGCTGGCCATGTTCGCCATTCCCGTCAGCCAGTTCCCGGACATCGTACCGCCGCAGGTCAGCGTGACCGCGCGCTATCCCGGTGCCTCCGCAGCCGTGGTGGAAGCCACCGTCGGCCAGGTGATCGAAAGCGCGGTCAATGGCGCCGACCGCATGCTGTACATGCGCAGCAACAGCGCCAATGACGGCACCTATACCCTGGCCGTGACCTTCGCGCTGGGCACCAACCCGGACATCAACACCGTCAACGTCAACAACCGGGTGCAGTCCGTCCTCGCGCGATTGCCGCAGGAGGTGCAGCGCTCCGGCGTGCTGGTGCGCAAGCAGTCCAGCGCGATCCTGGCCTTCACCAGCTTCTATTCCGAGAATGGCGAGCAGGACCCGCTGTTCCTGTCCAACTACATCACCATCAACATCCTGGACACGGTGGCGCGCATTCCCGGCGTCGGCCAGGCGCAGCTCTTCGCCAACCAGGACTACTCCATGCGGGTGTGGTTCGACGTCGACCGGCTGATCAACGTCAACCTGACGCCGCAGGACATCATCACCGCGATCCAGGCGCAGAACATCCAGGCCGCGGTCGGCCGCATCGGCGCCCGGCCGATCGACGACGCGCAGCAATTCCAGCTGAACATCCAGACCTTGGGGCGGCTCACCAGCCCGGCGCAGTTCGGGGAAATCGTGCTGCGCGCCAACCCCGATGGCTCGGTGCTGAAGATCAAGGACATCGCCCGCGTCGAACTGGGTGCCGCCAGCATGGACGTGGAGGCGCGGCTGAACGGCCGGCCCAACGTCTCCATGGGCATCTACCTGGCGCCGGGCGCCAATGCGGTGCAGGTGGCCGCCGCCTACCGCAAGGCGCTGGACCAGCTGGCCACCCGCTTCCCGCCGGGCATGAAATTCAATGTGGTGTACGACACCAGCACCTTCGTGACCGACACGATCAAGGAGGTGATGATGACGCTGCTGGAGGCGTTCATCCTCGTCGTCATCGTCGTCTACCTGTTCCTGGGCAGTGCGCGGGCCACCATCATCCCGACCATCGCGGTGCCGGTCTCGCTCATCGGCACCTTCGCGGTCCTGCTGATCGTCGGCTATTCCGCCAACACCATCTCGCTGCTCGCGCTGGTCTTGGCCATCGGCATCGTGGTGGATGATGCCATCGTGGTGGTGGAAAACGTCGAGCGCGTGCTGGAGGAACATCCGGAGCTGTCGCCGAAGGACGCGGTGAAGAAGGCGATGGGCGAGATCACCGCGCCGATCATCGCCATCACCCTGGTGCTGCTTTCGGTCTTCGTCCCCGTCGCCTTCATCCCCGGCGTGTCAGGCGTGCTGTTCCGGCAGTTCGCGGTCACCATCAGCGTGGCCATGGTGATCTCCGCCATCAACGCGCTGACGCTTTCCCCGGCGTTGTGCGGCCTGGTGCTGCGCCATACCGGGCCGAAGCGCGGCCCGATCAAGTACGTGCTGCGCGGTATCGACAAGGTGCGCGACGGCTATGCCTGGATCGTCACCCGGCTGGTGCGGGTGGCGGTGCTGGCGCTGCTGCTGACCGCCGGCTTCGGCGCCGGCATCTGGTTCGTCGGCGGCAAGACCCCGCAGGGCTTCCTGCCGCAGGAGGACCAGGGCGCCTTCTTCATGCAGCTTCAGTTGCCGCAGGGCGCCAGCGTTTCCCGCACGCGGGAAGCCACCGCCCAGGTGGAAGCGATATTGAAGCAGAACACCGCCATCCAGGACGTGCTGGCGATTGTCGGCTTCTCGCTCATTGATGGTGGTGCGCAATCCAACGCCGCCTTCCTGGTGGCGCGGATGAAGCCGTTTGCCGACCGGACCGCGGCGCAGGACAGCGTCTTCGCCGCCATCGGCCGCACCTTTGGTGCCACCGCCGGCATTCGCACCGCCAACGTCTTCGCCTTCAACATTCCGCCGATCATCGGGCTCGGCACCGGCGCGGGCTTCGAATACCAGTTGCAGGACTTCCAGGGCCGCGACCCCGCGGAACTCGGCGGCGTCGCCTATGGGCTGATGGCGGCGACGCGGCAGGACCCGCGGCTGGCCGCTGTCTTCACCACCTTCAGCCCGACCACGCCGTCGCTGTACCTGGATGTCGACCGCGACAAGGCGCAGGCGCTGGGCGTGCAGATCTCGGACGTGTTCAACGCCCTGCAGGCCACGCTGGGCGGCTTCTACGTCAACGACTTCAACCAGTTCGGCCGCACCTGGCAGGTCAACATCCAGGCCGAGGCCAGCGACCGCAACGACATCCCGGACATCTGGCGCATCCGCGTGCGCAACCGCCAGGGCCAGATGGTGCCGCTGCGGGCCTTCGCCGATGCGCGGATCGTGGTCGGACCGCAGACCATCCAGCGCTACAACAACTATCGCAGTGTGCTGCTGAATGGTGTCGGGCGCCCCGGCGTCTCCTCCGGCGATGCGTTGAAGGCGATGGAGGAAATCTCCGCCCGCTCCCTGCCGCAGGGCTATGGCTTCGAATGGACCGGCACCGCCTTCCAGGAAAAGCAGGCGGCGGGGCAGACCGGCATCCTGATCGGGCTGGCGATCCTGTTCGCCTACCTGTTCCTGGTGGCGCTGTATGAAAGCTGGACCATCCCGGTGCCGGTACTGCTTTCGGTCGCGGTGGGCGGCCTGGGCAGCTTCACCGCCATCTGGTTCTTCGGCCTGTCACTGGATGTGTACGCGCAGATCGGCCTGGTGGTGCTGATCGCACTGGCGGCGAAGAACGGCATCCTGATCATCGAGTTCTCGAAGGAGGCACGCGAACTGCGTGGACGCAGCATTGCGGAGGCAGCCATCGAGGGCGCGCGGCTCAGGTTCCGCGCGGTGATGATGACCTCCATCGCCTTCGTGCTGGGCCTGGTGCCGCTGGTCTATGCCACCGGCGCGGCGGCGCTGTCGCGGCGCGCCGTCGGCACCCCGGTGTTCGGCGGCATGATCGCGGCGGCGGTCATCGGCATCTTCATGATCCCGATGCTCTACGTGGTGTTCCAATGGCTGCGGGAACGCATCAAGGGCTGGTTCGGCATCGTGCCGCCGCCGGTGCATCCTGCGGGGCATTAGGTTGCCTTCAACCCGGGGGGGGGCTTCCCATCGCCCCCCTTGGGGCTAGATGATGGGCGCAGGAAGACCACGGGAGCAGAGACATGGCCAAGTTCGGGCTCAGCCAACCGCTACGGCGCATCGAGGACCCCCGGTTGCTGAAGGGCGGCGGGCGCTACACCGACGATATCGACCTGCCGGGCCAGGGCTATGGCCATGTGCTGCGCAGCCCCCATGCGGCCGCCACGATCACCGGCATCGACACCGCGGCGGCCCGCGCCATGCCGGGCGTGCTGGGCGTCTTCACCCACGCCGATATCGCCGAGCTGGGCGACCTGCCCTGCGCCGTGCCGCTGAAGAATCGCGACGGCAGCCCCCGCGCCAATACCCCGCGCCCGGCGCTGGCCAATGGCCAGGTGCGCCATGTCGGCGACCCCGTGGCCTTCGTGGTGGCCGAGACGTCCAAGCAGGCACGCGACGCCGCCGAGGCGATCGAGGTCGGCTATGCGGAACTGGCTTCCGCGACCGATCTGGGTTCGGCGCTGGACGCCGGCCAGCCGGAAGTCTGGGCCGGCACCAAGAACCTCTGCTTCGACTGGGAAGTGGGCGACAAGGCGAAGACCGACGCGCTGTTCGCCGGGGCCGCGCATGTGACCACGCGCCGCCTGGTGAACAACCGCGTCGTCGTGGCTTCCATGGAAGCCCGCGCCGCGCTGGGCAGCTACGAGGCCGGCGAGGGCAAGTTCAGCCTGTGGACCAACACCCAGGGGTCCTGGTTGGTGAAGGGTCTGCTGGCCAACGCGGTCTTCAAGCTGCCGGAAGACAAGTTCCGCGTGGTGACGCCGGATGTCGGCGGCGGCTTCGGCATGAAGCTGTTCCTGTACCCGGAACACGTGCTGACGCTGTTCGCCTCGCGCGCCCTGGGCCGCCCGGTGAAGTGGACGTCTGAGCGCACCGAAGCCTTCCTGACGGACACGCAGGGCCGCGCCAACATCACGGAATGCAGCATCGCGCTGGATGCGAACCACAAGTTCCTGGCGCTGCGGACCAAGAACTACGCTGAGATGGGCGCCTATCTCTCCACCTTCGGGCCGTTCATCCCGACCATGGCGGGCACCAAGGTGCTGGCCAGCGTCTATGGCTTCCAGGCCATCCACGCCAACGTCATCGGCGTGCTGACCAACACCACGCCGGTGGATGCGTACCGGGGCGCTGGGCGGCCTGAGAGCAACTACGTGGTGGAGCGGCTGATCGACGCCGCCGCCGGCGAGCTGGGCGTGGACCGCGCGGAATTGCGCAGCCGCAACATGGTGCCGCAGAGCGCCATGCCCTTCACCACCGCCATGGACCAGCGTTACGACAGCGGCGACTTCGCCCTGGTGTACGAAACCGCGCTGAAGCGGATGGACTGGGCCGGCTTCCCCGCCCGCCGCGCCGCCAGCAAGGCGCAGGGCAAGCGCCGCGGCATCGGCCTGGCCTACTACCTGGAAGCTACCGGCGGCGCGCCGAGCGAGCGCGCCGAAGTCCGCTTCGCCGCCGATGGCATGGTGGATGTGCTGGTCGGCACGCAATCGACCGGCCAGGGGCACGAGACCGCCTACGCCATGATGACCAGCTTCGAGCTGGGGATTCCCGTCGAGAAAATCCGCATCCTGCAGGGCGACTCGGACCTGATCCCGACCGGTGGTGGCACCGGCGGCGCGCGCAGCCTTTACTCGGAAGGTCAGGCGATTTTGCTGACCGCGGCGACGGTGATCGAGAAGGGCAAGCAGGCGGCCAGCGAGCATCTGGAAGCAGCACCGGTGGATATCGAGTTCACCAAGGGCACCTTCAGCGTCGTCGGCACCGACAAGGCGGTGAATATTCTCGATCTCGCCGCCGCCCAGCGCGCCGCCCTGGCCGCCGGCAACACCAGCGCCACCCAGCTGGACGCCGCGGAAGTGGCGGAGATCAAGAGCCACACCTTCCCCAACGGCTGCCACGCCGCTGAGGTGGAGGTGGACCCCGAGACCGGCCATGTGGCGGTGGTGAAGTACACCGTGGTGGACGATGTCGGCCATGCGCTGAACCCGATGATCGTGCGCGGCCAGGTGCATGGCGGCGTGGCCCAGGGCTATGGCCAGGCGGTGCTGGAACGCACCAGCTATGACAAGGAAAGTGGCCAGCTGCTCAGCGCCAGCTTCCAGGACTACGCGCTGCCGCGCGCCTCGGACCTGCCGGACATCGACGTGCAGCTGATGGAAATCCCCTGCGAGACCAACCCGATGGGGGTGAAGGGGGCGGGCGAGGCCGGCGCCGTGGGCTCGCCGCCCGCTGTCATGAATGCGCTGGTCGACGCGCTGAGCGAGGATGGCGTGACCCACATCGACATGCCCGCCACGCCGGAAGTGGTGTGGAAGGCGATCAACGCGAAGGCGGCGTAGCATTGCACCCTCCCCCACGACGTGGGGGAGGGCCAGGGTGGGGGGCGGCTCAACGCCGCCGCCACGCTACCTGACGATATAGTTGTCCAGCGCGCAGGTGTTGACGCCGCGGCGTTCCTGGTTGCCGCCGCCCTGGAACACCGCGCGCAGGTCGTAGACGCATTCGCCCTGCGGCAGTTGCACGGCGAAGCTGCCGCCCGGCTGCACCACGGCATCGCCCAGCCGGTCCTGGCCCCAGTCCCGCGCACTGGCGGCGGAGGCGTAGAACTCCTCGATCACCCGGCTGCTTTGGTTCAACAGGTTGAAGCTGGGGTTGCCGGTGGTCGGCCCGCCCTGTGGCGCCTGCGGCTGAACCTGGCGCGGCTGCTGCTGCGGTTGCTGCGGCTGCGGCGCCTGGCGTGGCTGGGCCTGCTGCACCGGCGCATTCGTCACCAGCGGCAGTTGCAGGTCGGTCAGGTTGCAGGTGTTGATCCGCCGGCGTTCCTCGGCCAGGCCGCCCTGGTAGACGATCCGAATGTCATAGGTGCACTCGCCCTGCGGCAGCCGGACAATGTGGTTGGCGCCGGGGTTGATGATCTCGTTGCCCAGCCGGTCGTTGCCCCAGTTCCGCTCATTCGCCACCGAGGCATAAACCTCGTTCACCACATGCCGGGTGTTGTTAAAGATTCGGAATGATGGGTCGGTTGATTGCGCCTTGGCGCCCGGCGCAAGGCCAGGGGCGACCAGCCCCGCGAGCAACAGGGCCAGCAGCGTGCGACGAATCATAGCTTTCCTCCAAGGCCAAGGGCCGAGCCAGCCTAAAGCAACATCGGCCTGGGTGGAAACACCCAAGCCGATGTCCGGCACTACAACATATTGAAACTACAGCACGAAATCCGGCCTCAATGCTTCGGCGCAAGCGGCCGGTGCCGCAGCGCGGCGGCGCGCGGAAAGGGTATGCTTGCCACGCGCGGGGTGCCGCCAGGCTTGCCGCCAAAACGGCCTGGACAAGGGCGCCGCGCTGGGGTTGTGAGGAGGCCATGACCGCGACCCACCAGAACCCCCGCTATGCCTTCCGGCGCCCCGCCGCGTTGGGCAGCGCCATGCCGGAACACGCCCGGGTGGTCATTGCCGGCGCCGGTGTGGTCGGGCTGACCATGGCGCTGGACCTGGCCCGGCGCGGCGTGGCCAGCGTGGTGGTGGATGAGGACGACACCGTCTCCTTCGGCTCCCGCGCCATATGCTGGGCCAAGCGCACGCTGGAGATCTACGGTCGGCTCGGCCTGGGCAAGCGCTTCCTGGAAAAGGGCGTCACCTGGTCCCGCGGGCGGGTCTTCTTCCAAGACCAGGAAGCCTATGGCTTCGACCTGCTGCCGGAGCAGGGGCATGAATACCCGGCCTTCGTGAACCTGCAGCAATACTACGCCGAGGAATGGCTAGTGCAGGCCTGCGAGGCGACCGGCCTGGTCGACCTGCGCTGGAAGACGCGGCTGGCCGGCGTGCAGCACAATGCCCATGGCGCGCTGCTGCACCTCACCACGCCGGAAGGCGACTACACCCTGAACGCGGACTGGCTGCTGGCCTGCGATGGCGCCCGCAGCACGGTGCGGGAGGCATTGGCGTTGCCCTTCCTTGGCCAGGTGTTCCGCGACCGTTTCCTGATCGCCGATGTGGTCATGCATGCGGACTTCCCCAGCGAGCGCTGGTTCTGGTTCGACCCGCCCTTCCACCCCGGGCAATCCGTGCTGCTGCACAAGCAGCCGGACGATGTCTGGCGGATCGACTTCCAGCTGGGCTGGGACGCTGACCCGGCAGTGGAGAAGCAGCCGGAGCGTGTGGTCGCGCGGGTGCGCGCCATGCTGGAAGGCGCCAGCGGCCTGGCGGCGCCGCCATTCGAGCTGGAATGGGTCAGCGTCTATACCTTCCGCTGCCGGCGGCTGGAGCGGTTCCGCCATGGCCGAGTGATCTTCGCCGGTGACAGCGCGCACCAGGTCAGCCCGTTCGGCGCCCGCGGCGGCAATGGCGGCGTGCAGGATGTCGACAACCTCGGCTGGAAGCTGGCCGCCGTGCTGGCCGGCGAGGCAGCGGAGAGCCTGCTGGACAGCTATGACGCCGAGCGCATCCTGGCCGCCGACGAGAACATATTGAACAGCACCCGCAGCACGGATTTCATCACGCCGAAGAACGGCGCGGCGCATGCCTACCGGGATGCCGTGCTGCAACTGGCGCGCGGCCATGGCTTCGCCCGGCAGATGGTGAATTCCGGCCGGCTCTCGCGCCCGGCCACGCTGCATGGCTCGCCCTTGGCCACGCCGGGGGGCGAGGGCCTGCCGCTGGGCGCGCCGGCGCCGGATGCGCCGGTGCTGGTCGCCGGCCGGGCGGATTGGCTGCTGCGCCATATCGGCGCGGATGGGCGCTTCACGCTGCTGTGCTTCGGCGCCGTGCCCGCCGAGGTGCCGGGCGGCATCACCTCCGTGCTGGTGACGGATGACGACCGCCCCGGCGCGCTGTGGGACCATGCCGGCCTGGTGGCCCGCCGCTGGCAGGCCCGGCCCGGCGACGCGCTGCTGCTGCGCCCCGACCAGCACCTTGCCGCGCGGCTGCACGCGCCTGAAGCGGCGGAGATCGCAGCCGCCCATCGTCGCGCCCTGGGACTCATATAATGCCGTTGCAGACCGAACCGCGCCTGGCCGATCCGGATGCCCTGTACGAGGCGCTGATGCAGGCGCATCGTGAGCTTGACGAAGCGCGCTCGCGCCGGCTGGATGCCCGGCTGGTGCTGCTGCTGGCCAACCATATCGGCGACATGGACATCCTGCGGGAAGCCCTGGCCCTGGCGACACAAGGAGACAAGCCGTGACCACACCCGTTGAGCGCATTCGCGACTGGCAGGAAGAACTCACCGCCTGGCGCCGGGACTTCCACATGCACCCCGAGATCGGCCTGGAGGAGACCCGTACCGCCGCCCTGGTGGCGGAGCGGCTGGAGGCGATGGGCTACGAGGTGCATCGCGGCGTCGGCGTCACCGGCGTGGTCGGCGTGCTGCGCAACGGCCAGGGCAACCGCGCCATCGGCCTGCGGGCGGACATGGACGCGCTGCCGATGGCCGAGGAAAACAGCTTCGGCCACAAGAGCACCGTGCCGAACATGATGCATGCCTGCGGCCATGACGGCCACACCACCATGCTGCTGGGCGCCGCCAAGTACCTGGCGGAGACCAGGAACTTCGATGGCACCGTCAACCTGATCTTCCAGCCGGCCGAGGAAGGCCGCGGCGGCGCGCTGGCCATGCTGAATGACGGGCTGTTCCAGCGTTTTCCGTGTGACGAAATCTACGGCCTGCACAACCGCCCCGGCCTGGCGGTGGGCAAGTACGGCATTCGCCCCGGCGCCATGATGGCCGGCGCGGCGTTCTGGGACCTGGACATCCACGGCAAGGGCGGCCATGGCGCGCGGCCGGAAAGCACTGTCGACCCGGTGGTGGTCGGCGCGCAGATCGTCACCGCCTATCAGAGCATCGTCGCCCGCAACGTGGCGCCGATTGATACCGCCGTGGTCAGCACCACCGGCTTCGATGCCGGCCAGGCCTACAACGTCATCCCGGAGCGCGTGCACCTGCGCGGCACCGTCCGCACCTACAAGGTGGAGACGATGCAGCTGGTCCGCGACCGCATGCAGGCGCTGGCCACCGCCATTGCCGCCGGCTTCGGTGCCACGGCGGAGCTGCACTGGAACGAGATCACCGTCCCCGTCATCAACACGCCGGAGCAGACCACGGCCATTGCCGATGCCGCGGCCGAGCTGGTGGGCGAGGCGCATGTGGAGCGCAACAAGGCGCCGGTGATGGGCAGCGAGGATTTCTCCTACATGCTGCAGGAGCGGCCGGGCGCCTACATCATCGTCGGCAATGGCGAGGGGCAGATGGGCGGGTGCGAGGTGCACAACCCGAAATACGACTTCAACGACACCGCCATTCCCTATGGCGCAGGAATCCTGGCGGCGATTGTCGAGAAGCAGCTGGCGAAGCGGTAGCCTGCGCGGGCGGGGGCCTCCCCGCCCTCATCGTCCCGGCAGGGGTTGCGCGGGCGTTCACGCACTTCCCCCCGTCCTGGCCGGGCTTGTCCCGGCCGTCCACGGCTTATGCCCGGGAGTGCACGTGGATACGCGGGACAAGCCCGCGCATGACGGGCGGTGAAGGCCCCGCCTTGCTTCGCGCCTGCTGCCCACAGGCAGGCGCTACTCCCCGCTCGCCTCGACGAATACGTCGATTTCCTCGCCATCCGGAAAGCTGACCGCGGCACCTTCCCGGGTGCAGCTCAGCGTCGCCGCCAGCATGGCGCGCCACAAGGCGGCGGGGAATTCCTCGCCGTCATCCAGTGCCGCCGCCAGCACACCGGTAAAACAGTCGCCGGCGCCGGTGGTGTCCTTCACCTTCACCGGGGCGGTGCCGTAGGTGATGCGCTGGCCATCGGCGTCCACCGCATCAAGGCCCCGCTCGCCGCGGGTGACCACCACGGCAACGCCCTCGCCGATGGCTTCCGCCAGGTCGGCGCTGGCGGGTTCGTCGAAGTTGCGGCGGGCGGGGTCCAGGCCCAGATGCCCCATCAGCCAGGTCGCCTCAGCCTCGTTCACCACCAGCACGTCCAGCAGGCGCAGCACCTCCACCGGCAGCGGCAGGGCGGGCGCCAGGTTCAGGATGATCAGCGCATCGGCCTTGCGGGCGCGGCGGATGATCTCCACCACCTCAATCGCAGGCACTTCCATCTGCAGCAGCAGCGTGGTGTCGGCGGTCAGCGCCGCGTCCTCCACCTGCGCGGCCAGCGCCCAGCCATTGGCGCCGGCGGCCACCGCGATCTGGTTCTGCCCCTTGGCATCCACGCAGACGGCGGCGCAGCCGGTCGCGGCCTCCACTTCGGCCACCCGCGCCAGGTCCACGCCCGCCGCGCGCATGCCGGCCAGCGCCTGCCCGGCCAGCGCGTCGCGCCCGACCGCGCCGGCGAAGGCCACCGTGGCGCCATCCCGCGCCGCCGCCACCGCCTGGTTGGCGCCCTTGCCGCCGGGCAGCACGCGCATCGCCTCGCCCAGCACGGTCTCGCCGGGGCGCGGCAGATGCGGCAGCGGGAAGACCATGTCGGCAACCACCGACCCGAAGACCAAGACCGTCATGGCGCGAACATAGACCCCTCGCGGGCGCGCCGGTACAAATCCTCGATCATGGCGCGGAACGGCGGCGCGACCTCGCTGGCGGGGTCCATGCGGCGGCGGCTGATCGTCTCCGTCACGCCCACCTGGTACCAATGCCCGCCGGAGAGCACGCCCTGCAAGAACCCCTGCGCCCGGTCGCAGGCCATGGCGAAGCGCGCCGCCGGGGTCTCGCCGGCCTCGAACTCCTCCCACAGCGCGCGCATCTGCTGGCCAAGGTCCGCCGGCAGGGCGCCGAAGACGACATCGGCGGCGGCCAGTTCGCGCTCGGCCTGGGTCAGCTTGGCGTCCTCGTCGAAGGCAAAGGTGTCGCCGGCCTCGATCTCCACCAGGTCGTGCGCCAGGATCATGGAAAGTACCGTCGCCAGGTCCGGCGCCTCGGCGTCCTCGCCATGCAGCAGCAGCGCCACCAGGGCGGCATTCCAGCAATGCTCGGCCGAGTTCTCGGCGCGCAGGGTTCCATCCGGCTGTACCGTCTGGCCGCGCCGGGGCACGTGCTTCAGCCGGTCCGCCAGGGCGAGGAAGCCGTAGATTCGCTCCAGCCGCTCCGGGTGCATCAGCCCGCGGTCCAGCGCCCGAGCAGGAAGCCAAGCCCGAAGATGCCCAGCCCCAGCACGCCCACATCGCCCCAGAAGGCGTGCACGACGGGGGAAAGCACCACCACGCCGATGCCCAGCACCGCCGCCCAGCCCCAGCTGCCCAGCCGGCCGAAGCGCTGGCCGGCCGGCGCCGCCTTGGGCTTGGCCGGGCGCGGCGCGCTGGCAGCGCGCGGCTTGCGTGGCGCCGGCACCGCCTGCACCCGCGGCGGCGCCTTGGTGGTGGTGCTCACGCGTCCCGCCCCAGCGTGGCCATCAGTTCCCGCCATTCGCGCGGGCTGAGGCCGCTGCCCTTCTGCGCGGGCGCCTCGCCGGCCAGCATCTGCTTCACCACGCCCAGCATGCCCGCCGAGAGCGTGACGGCGCCCAGGCGGAAGTCGCGGAAGGCTTCGGCGCAATGCGGCACCCAGGCTTCCACGCTGGCCAGCATGGCTTCGGCATAGACGCGGATTTCGTACTGCGCATGTGCGTCCGCCCTCAGCGACAGGAAGTGGAAGAGGTTGTGCAGGTCCGTCTTCCAGTACCATTGCGTATAGGCATTCAGGGTCAGGTTCATGCGAGCCAGCTCCCGCGCCAGGCCCTGCCGGCCGGGGTCGACGGGCTGGCCGTCCTCGCCCTCGTTCAGCATCTCCACGTAGTGGTCGTAGTTGCGCGTGGCGTCTTCCCGCAGCAGGTCCAGCACATGGGCGGCTTCGGCGCCCTGCAACACGTCTCCCCTGCCCTGGCGGTTGCTGGCGGATTGCGCCGCCAGTTGTTCCGGCGCGGGGATGTAGAACTCGCGATCCAGGATGGAATAGCGCGCGCTGTACTCGTTCACGTTCGCGGTACGGTGGCGGATCCACTGCCGCGCGACGAAGATCGGCAGCTTCACGTGGTACTTGATCTCGCACATCTCGAACGGCGTGGAATGCCGGTGGCGCATCAGGTAGCGGATCAGGCCGCGATCCTCGGACACCGCCTTGGTGCCGCGGCCGTAGGAGACGCGGGCCGCCTGCACCACGGCGGCGTCGTCGCCCATGTAGTCGATGACACGCACAAAACCGTGGTCCAGCACCGGGGTGGCCTGGAACAGCATGGCTTCCAGTGCGGGCACGGTTGGCCGCAGCGTCCGCGCCTCGGTGGCGCGGGCGGCGGCGATTTCCTGCTGCTGCGACTCGGTGAGCGCCATGTTGGGGTCCCTGCTTGCCCTGCCGGTTTAGCCGGTGGCGCGGTGCCGGCAACACCCCTGGCATTCCGCGCCGCCAGGGCCTATCTAGAAGCCGTCGCCCGGGGGCAACCCCGACCGACTATGGTGATAAACGCGTTTTGGAATAATCGTTGTGGACCCGGGGGCAGTGCCCGGCACCTCCACCACTTGGCCGCGCAGCGGATAAGTCCTCCGGAGGCTCCGGGGAATGGTTCCGCGAAGCGGTCGAACCACCCTTTGTCGAGGGTGGCCGTGGGGGTGAAACAGGCTCGACACGCGTGGTAAAGAGAACGCTTTTGCCCGGCATTGTACCGCCGTTATCGGGCTACATCCTAAGTGCGAACGACAACGTTGCACTCGCTGTTGCTGCGTAAGCAGTAAGAAGCGCGGTTCGGGGGGCACCGGGCAACAGAAGCCCCCCACTTTACCACCCCGCCCGCATCCGGCTTTATCCCTGGCCAGCTGGCACCCGCCGCCGGCCATTCGCGGAGCCAGGATCATGACCACCCCGTATGTCGGCCAGGTGCTGGGCGAGTTCGTCGCCGCCTCCCGCTGGCAGGACATCTCCCCGGCGCTGCGGCAGGAAGGGCTGCGCAGCATCCTGAACCATATCGGCTGCGCGCTGGGCGTGGCGCGGGACCCCGCTGTCACCACGGCATTGAAGGTGATGCGCCTGACCGCCGGCCCGGCCACCAGCACCGTCTTCGGCCAGGGCGTGAAGCTGGACACGATGAGCGCCGCCTTCGTCAACTGCATCGCCGGCAATCTGCTGGACTACGACGACACCCACCTGCAAACGGTCATCCACCCCACCGCCCCCGTCGCCCCCGCCGCCCTGGCTCTGGCAGAACAGCGCGGGTTCAGCGGCGCCCAGGTGCTGCACGCCTTCCTGCTGGGGGCGGAGGTGGAGTGCCGTATCGGCAACGCCGTCTCGCCCGGGCATTACGCGCGGGGCTGGCACATCACCTCCACCTGCGGCGGCTTCGGCAGCGCGGTGGCCACCGCGAAGCTGCTGGGGCTGAGCGCGGCGCAGACCTGGCACGCCATCGGCATCGCCGCCAGCCAATCCGCCGGCCTGGTGGAAAACCTGCCAAGTGCTGCCAAGAATGTCGGCATGGGCAACGCGGCGCGCAACGGCATGCTGGCCGCCTTGCTGGCGGAACAGGGCTACCAGGCGGCGCTGGCGGCCATTGAAGGCCCGCTTGGCTGGGCGCGGGCCATGGGCGACACGCCCGACGTGACGCAGATCACCGAAGGGTTGGGCAGCCGCTGGGAAATCGCCCGCAACACCTACAAGCCCTACCCGGCCGGTATCGTCTTCCACGCCGTGATCGACGCCTGCCTGGCGCTGCGCGATCAGCTCGGCGTGCCGCCGGAGGCCATCGCCAGCGTGGAGGTCGCCGGCGACCAGCTGCTGCTGGACCGCGGCGACCGCGCGGTGCGGAATGAACGCGACGCCCGCGTCTCCATCCACCACAGCGCCGCGCTCGGCTTCGTGCGCGCCCGCGCCGGCGTCGCGGATTTCGAGATGCCGGCGGTGGCGGACCCAGCCCTGGCCGCCTTTCGCGCCAAGGTGACGGCCCGGCTGGACGCAACCCTGCCGCGCGGCGCCGCGACCGTGACCGCCCGCCTGGCCGATGGCCGCCAGACGACGCTGACGGTCAGCGCGCCGGTCGGCAGCATCGACAACCCGATGAGCGACGCCGCGTTGGATGCCAAGTTCGTCGACAATGCCGGCATCGGCGGCTTCGCCGGGCGCGCGGAAGCCATGTTGCAGGCGATCCGCGGGCTGGAGCAGGCCGGCGACGTCGCTGACCTGATGGCCGCGTTGGTTTAGCCGGGCGCGCATACTTTCGCCGTTCACCAGCTTTGGCTATCCTGCCGCCCTTGGGGGACCGCATGACTGATGACTCCGCGCAGGCCGAGAGCCTGCTGCCCTACGCCCAATGGACCGAAGAAGCGCTGCGGGTCGTGGTCGCCGACGCGCTGGACTACGCCGCGCATCATGGCCTGCCCGGTGAGCACCACTTCTACATCACCTTCCGCACCACCTTCCCCGGCGTGGCGATTCCGGCGCACCTGAAGGCGCGCTACCCGCAGGAAATGACCATCGTCCTGCAGCACCGCTTCTGGGACCTGAAGGTGGACCGCGCCGCCGGCTACTTCTCGGTGGGGCTGAGCTTCGGCGGCGTGCCCTCGATCCTCAGCGTGCCCTTCGCGGCGCTGACCGCCTTTGCCGACCCGCAGGTGAAGTTCGGCCTGCGCTTCCAGGGCGGGCCGGATGCGCCCGTGGTGGCCGAGGCCGCCGCCGAGGCGCCGGCCGAAGCCCCCCCCGAGGAGGCCGCTGCCCCGGCGCGGCCGCAGGTGGTCAGCCTGGACGCCTTCCGCCGCAAGCGGGACTGAGCCAGCGGGACTGAAACCAGGCGCACGGGCCGCATTGGCTTGCGCGCGCGGCTGGGGTAAGCCGGCACCGCCTTAAGCGCGCCGAACGGCGCCAGCGGAGACCCGCCCATGCCCGACCACAACACGCCGGCTCGCCCGGAAGGCTTCCTCTACAGCCCGATGTTTCCGCTGGGCGAGGACGGCACCCGCTACCGCAAGCTGGATATCGCCGGCGTCTCCACCACGCAGGTGGATGGCGAGACCGTGCTGAAGGTTTCGCCCAAGGCGCTGGAGGAGCTGGCCTTCCAAGCCTGCAAGGACGTTTCCCACCTGCTGCGCCCGGCGCATCTGGAGCAGCTGGCGAAGATCCTCCAGGACCCGGAAGCGAGCGCGAATGACCGCTTCGTCGCGCTGGACCTGCTGAAGAACGCCAGCATCGCCGCCGGCGGCAAGCTGCCGATGTGCCAGGACACCGGCACCGCCATCGTCTTCGGCAAGAAGGGCCAGCGCGTCTGGGTGCAGGGCGACGAGGAGGAGGCGCTGAGCTACGGCGTCCACCGCACCTATACCGAGACCAACCTGCGCTATTCGCAGATGGCGCCGCTCTCGATGTTCGAGGAAGTGAACACCGGCAACAACCTGCCGGTTGATTTCTCCATCATGGCGCAGCCCGGCGAGCACCACGCCGACGAGTTGCACCTGATGTTCGTGCTGAAGGGCGGCGGCAGCGCCAACAAGACCTTCCTGTACCAGCAGACCCGCGCGGTGCTGAACAAGCCGAAGCTGCTCGCCTTCATCGAGGAGAAGGTGAAGACGCTGGGCACCAGCGCCTGCCCGCCCTACCACCTGGCCATCGTCATCGGCGGTACCTCCGCCGAGACCAACCTGAAGGCGGTGAAGCTGGCCAGCACCAAGTGGCTGGACGCGCTGCCGACCAGCGGCGACAGGTCCGGCCACGCCTTCCGCGACCCGGCACTGGAAGCGGACGTCCACAAGCTGACGCAGAACCTCGGCATCGGCGCGCAGTTCGGCGGCAAGTATTTCTGCCATGACGTCCGCGTGGTTCGTCTGCCGCGGCATGGCGCCAGCCTGCCGATCGGTATCGGCGTCTCGTGCAGCGCGGACCGGCAGATAAAGGCAAAAATCACGCCGGAAGGCGTGTTCCTGGAAGACCTGGAGCACGACCCCGCCCGCTTCCTGCCGGAAGCGACCGACGACATCCTGGGTGGCGACGTGGTCAATATCGACCTGAACCAGCCGATGAGCGCCATTCGCGGCACGCTGGCGCGCTACCCCGTGAAGACCCGCGTTTCGCTGACCGGCACCATGGTGGTGGCGCGGGATATCGCCCACGCCAAGTTGCAGGAACGCCTGGACCGCGGCGAGGGCCTGCCCGACTACATGAAGAACCACCCGGTCTATTACGCCGGCCCGGCCAAGACGCCCGACGGCATGGCCACCGGCAGCTTCGGCCCGACCACGGCCGGCCGCATGGACAGCTATGTGGAAGCCTTGCAGAAGGCCGGCGGCAGCATGGTGATGCTGGCCAAGGGCAACCGCAGCAAGGCCGTGCTGAACGCCTGCAAGAGCTATGGCGGGTTCTACCTGGGCAGCGTCGGCGGCCCGGCGGCGCGCCTGGCGCAGGACTGCATCAAAAAAGTAGAAGTGCTGGAATATCCCGAGCTTGGCATGGAAGCGATCTGGCGGATCGAGGTAGTGGACTTCCCGGCCTTCATCGTGATGGACGATAAGGGCAACGACTTCTACGAAGGCTTGGAGTAACGCGCATGGTTCCGGTCCAGGTCTGGCTCTACGACAAGGCAGGCCACAGCCTGCCGAATTGGGAATGCGGCACGGTGACGCTCTCGCGGCTGCCCAGCGTTGGCGAGATCCTCGACTTCGCCGACCACTACCCCGACCTCACCGCCACCTACCGGGTGGTGGCCGTGGCGCATTTCCCGGTACAGAGCGGCTTCGCCGGCGAAGTGGACGCGGAGGAAGTATGACCCGGCGTCTCATCTCCTCCGGCTCGAAGTTCGAGGAAGAAATCGGCTATTCCCGCGCCGTGGTGGATGGCGACCTGGTCTTTGTCTCCGGCACCACCGGCTACGACTACACGACCATGACGCTGCGCGACGGCGTGGTGGCGCAGGCCGACCAGTGCTTCCGCAACATCGCGGACGCGCTGACCCAGGCCGGCACGAGCCTGGACCACGTGGTCCGCGCCACCTTCATCCTGCCCAACCGCGCGGACTGGCAGCCCTGCTGGCCGGTGGTGAAGCGCTATTTCGGCACGGCCCGCCCGGCTTCCACCCTGCTGATCGCCGGGTTGCAGTCGGAAGCCATGCTGATCGAAATCGAAGTGACGGCACGCCTGCCAGCCGCCCGATGACCGCCGCGCCGCAGGGCGCAAGGGTCTGAATCGGCCGGCCAGACAAAGGGGAACTAGCAAGATGCGCTTCGCCGTGGATCGCCTCGACCACCTGGTCATCAACTGCACCGACGTGGAAACCATGGCCAGCTGGTACCAGCGCGTGCTGGGCATGGAACGCGAGACCTTCGGCACGGCGCAGCGCACCGCGCTGAAGTTCGGCGGCCAGAAGATCAACCTGCGCCCCTTCGACTTCCCGGCGGCAGACTGGATCGCGGCGCGGGACTGCTCGCCCGGCACGCAGGACCTCTGCTTCGTGGTCACCGTCACCTCGGACCAGGTGGTGCACCACTTCCGCGACTGCGGCGTGGAGATCGCGGAAGGCCCGGTGGAAAAGACCGGGGCACTGGGCCAGATGACCAGCGTTTACACCCGCGACCCCGAAGGCAACCTCATCGAGGTGTCGTCCTACTCGGGTTGAGGCCCGCGCTGCGGGCACCGGAGGAACCACCGATGACCCGCACCGAAACCGACTCGCTCGGCACCATCGAGATACCCGCGGACCGCTACTGGGGCCCGCAGACCGAACGCGCCCGGCTGCTGTTCCGCATCGGGACGGAGCGCTTCCCGCCCGGGCTGATCCGCGCCGTCGGCCTGCACAAATGGGCCTGCGCCGAGGCCAACCAACGCCTGGGCGAGTTGCCGCCGGGGCTGGCCGCGCCGATCCAGCAGGCCGCGCAGGAGATTGCCGACAACCTGCGCGACGCCGACTTCCCGCTGCCCGTCTGGCAGACCGGCAGCGGCACCCAGACCAACATGAACGCCAACGAGGTCATCGCCAACCGCGCCAATGAGCTGCTGGGCGAGCCGCTCGGCGGCCGCCGCCCGGTGCACCCGAACGACCACGTCAACCGCGGCCAGTCCTCCAACGACAACTTCCCGACCATGATGCACATCGCCGCCGCCGAGGCGGTGACGCAGCGGCTGCTGCCAGCGCTGGCCACGCTGCACGTCGCGCTGGCGGCACGCGCCGCCGAATGGCAGCACATCGTCAAGCTGGGCCGCACGCACCTGATGGACGCGGTGCCGGTGACGCTGGGCCAGGAATTCGGCGCCTATGCCCGCCAGGTGGAACTGGGCATGCAGCGCCTGTACGGCGCCCTGCCCCGCCTGCTCAGCGTGCCCCAGGGTGGCACCGCGGCGGGTACCGGGCTGAACCGCCACCGGGATTTCGACACCCTGTTCTGCGCCATCATCAGTGAGCGCACCGGCCTGGCCTTCACGCCCAACCCCAACAAGTTCGAGGGCATGGGCGCGCATGACGCCTTCGTGGAACTGCACGGCGTGTTCAACGTGCTGGCGGTTTCCCTGAACAAGATCGCCAACGACATCCGCCTGCTGGGCAGCGGCCCGCGCAGCGGTTTTTCGGAGCTGACGATCCCCGCGGATGGCCTGTCCTCCAGCATCATGCCCGGCAAGACCAACCCGACGCAGAGCGAAGCGCTGACAATGGTCTGCGCCCAGGTGATGGGCAACAACACCACCGTCACCATTGCCGGCGCGCAGGGGCATCTGGAGCTGAACGTGTTCAAGCCGGTCATCATCCAGGCCGTGCTGCAAAGCGCGGGGCTGTTGGCCGACGCCGCCGAGAGCTTCGCCACCAACATGGTCGCCAAGCTGGAACCCAACCTGGATCGCATCGCCGAGAATCTCGCAAAATCGCTGATGCTGGTGACCGCGCTGAACCCGCGCATCGGCTACGACAAGGCGGTGCAGATCGGCAAGAAGGCGCTGGCCGAGAACCTGACGCTGAAGGATGCCGCGGCGCAGCTCGGCTACGTCGCGCCGGCGGATTTCGACCAATGGGTGCGCCCGGCCGAAATGGTCCACCCCGGCGCGTCACTCGAATGAAGCACCTGCGGAAACGCAGCTTCTCGCTGGGCGGGCACCGCACCAGCGTGGCGCTTGAACCGGCCTTCTGGGCGGCGCTGGAAGCCCTGGCCCAGCGCCGCGCGGTCAGCCTCTCAGCGCTGGTGGCGCAGGTGGATGCCGACCGCGCCGACCCGAGCCTGCCGCTGGCCAGCGCGTTGCGCGTGCTGGCGCTGCGGGAAGCGGCAGCCCAGCCGGGCGACTGATCCGCGCCGAGCCGGCTAAACCACCTCCACCTTTGCCGCGCGCGCGATATCGCCCCACTTGGTCCGCTCGGCCTGCATGAAGGCCAGTTGCGCCGCCGGCGTCATCGCCTGCGTCGCCGCGCCATTCTCGCGCAGGCGGCCGGTGTATTCCTCCTCCAGCGCCACGCGATTGATCGCCGCATTCAGCCGCTGGATGATCTCGGGCGGCGTCGCCTTCGGCGCCATGAAGGCGTACCAGGCGACGTAGTCGGTCTGGTCCAGCCCTAGCTCGATCGCGGTCGGAATTTCCGGCGCACGCGGGGAACGAGCGCGCGACGTCAGCGCCAGCGGCCGTAGCCGGCCGCCGCTGATATGCCCCCAGCCGGCGCCAAGGCTGTCCACCATCACCGGCACGCGCCCGGCCACCACGTCCAGCTGCGCCGGCGGCGTGCCGCGATAGGGCACCGCCGGAATATCCAGCCCATGCCGCAGCTTGAAGCCCTCCACGATCAGGTGGTTGATGGTGCCGGCGCTGGGCAACGCATAGTCCAGCTTGCCCGGCTGCGCCTTGGCCTGCGCCACCAGCTCGGCCAGCGTCTTCGGCCCAGTCTCCGGGTTCGCCACCCACACCATCGGCGAAGTGACGCAGCAAGCCACGGCGGCCAGGTCGTCCACCGGGTCCAGCGGCATGCCGCGATAGACGCTGATGTTGATGGAAAGCGAGCCGACGGCGGCGAACAGCAGCGTCGTGCCATCCGGCGTGGCGCGCTGCACTTCCTGCATGCCGATATTGCCGTTGGCGCCCGGCTTGTTCTCGATGACGACGGGCACGCCGAAGATTTCCGACAGTCGCGGCGTCATCAACCGCGCGTAGTTGTCGAAGCCGCCGGTGACGGAGGGCACGATGATCCGCACCGGTCGCCCCTGGGCGCGCGCGCCAAGGGCAGGTGTGGCGAGCGCAGCGCCGAGCAGGGCGCGACGAGTGGCAGTCATGAACATCCTCGGGTGTTGCTTGGCGCGGACCCTAACGCAATATCGGCCCGGGTGGAAACACCCGAGCCGATTTCCTGCTCCGCAACATCCTGAACCTACAGCATTATTCGCTCACGCTGATTCAGTGTGGGCGAATGCTGCGGCAGCGGCGGTCACCCGGTATGGGCAAGCCGCCGCCCGCGCATCGCCGCATCACGCCCGGCGAATGGTCGCCAGGAACTCTCCGGCCCGGCCGCGCAGGCTATCGGCATGGCCCGCCAGGTCGGTCGCGGCGCCGAGCAGCGAGCCGCTGGCCTCGCCGGTTTCGCCGGCCGCGCGCCGCACATCCTCGATCCGCCGGGTCACTGCGGTGGTACCGTCGGCCACCTGGGTCGCGCTGCGGGCAATCTCCCGCGTGGCGCTGCCCTGCTGTTCCACCGCGGCGGCGATCGCGTTGGTCACCTGGTTCATCCGCTCGATCGTGCCGCCGATGCTGCGCAGCGCCTCCACCGCCTTGGCCGTGGTGGTCTGCACGCTGCCGATCTGCTGGCTGATCTCCTCGGTGGCGCGGGCGGTCTGGTTGGCCAGGGTCTTGACCTCGCTGGCCACCACGGCGAAGCCCTTGCCGGCCTCGCCAGCGCGAGCCGCCTCGATGGTGGCATTCAGCGCCAGCAGGTTGGTCTGGCCGGCGATATCGCCGATCATCCGCACCACATCGCCAATCCGCGATGCCGCCTGCGCCAACCCCTGCACCGTGGCGTCCGTCGCCCGCGCGGCCTCGGCGGCTTCCCGCGCCACCGCGGCGCCCTCGGCCGCCTGGCGGGTGATCTCGGCGACGCTGCTGGCCAGTTCCTCGGCGCTGGCGGCCACCGCCTGCACGTCGGCGCCGGCGGCCTGGCTCACCTGGGCCACGGCATCGGCCTCGCGGCCGCTCGTTTCGGCAGCGCCGGAAAGCGCCCGCGCCGCCTGCTGCACCTGGGTGGCCGCCGCCGCCACGGCTTCCACCACGCCGCCGACATCGGCCTCGAAGGCATCGGCCATGCGGGCCTGTGCGGTGGCCAGCTTCCACACCAGCATCGGCGCCACATAGGTGCCGGCGCTGTCGCGAATGGCGGAGATCGCCAGGTCGATCACCTCGCCGCCCAGCGCGATGCGGGTATGGTGCGGCAGGTTGGCGGGGTCGCCCAGCAGCGTGCGGATCCGCTCGGGGTCCTTGTGGAAGATGTCGATGCTCTGGCCGATGACCTGGTCGACCGGCACCGGCAAGGCGTGCTCGATCCGCGCCAGCACGTCCTTGTTGGCCTGGTTCAGGTAGCCGATCCGGAAGCCGTCATGCGGGTCGGCGGTCATCACGCCCACCGGCAGCTGTTCCAGCATCTGCTGCTGGGCGAAGGCGTTGCGCACCGTGCCGCGCAGCCGCTCCAGCGCATCGGCGATCTGGCCGATCTCGTCGCGCCGGCCCTGGTCCGGCACCGGCACATGGGCCTGGCCGCCGGCAATGGCGCCGACCGCACCGGCCAGCCGCCGCAGCGGCGTGCCGATGGCGCGCGCGGTGAACCAGCCGGACAGCACCAGCACCAGCGCCACACCCGCGCCGATCCATTGCACCGCGCTGTCGACCGCATTGGCCGCGGCTGCCGCCGCCACCTGCTGCTGCTGGGCCGAGGTGGCCAACGCCTGCACCGCGCCGCCCAGCGCCGAGAGCAGCCGCTCGCGCGCCGGGTCCGTCTTGTCCTGCCGTAGCGTGGCCAGTTGCTCGGCCGCCTTCAGCACGTCGTCGGCGGCCTGGGAGAGCCCGTCGGCGGCCACCTGCAGCCGGCGCATATCCTGTTCCATGCCGCCGCGCGCCGCCGAGACCAGCGCACGCAGGTGCACCCGCTGCTGCGCCGCCGCGCGCCGTACCCGCCGCGCCTGGGCTTCATCCCCGGTGGCCAGGAAGCGCTGGGTGGCGATGCGGACATCGTTGACCGCGCCATGGAAGGTCATCAGCCGCTGGCGGGTTTCCTCCCGCTGGTCGGCGGTGACGTCGAATTCCAGGTTGGCGCCCACGGCCTCGAAGGCCTGGTCGTAATCCGCCATCAGCGGGTAGAGTCGCCGGTCGCGCGCTTCCAGCAGCTGCGCCCGCAGCGCCACCGCCTCCTGCATCGCGCCGGTCATCTCGGCCAGACCGCTGGCGGCAGCCTCGAGCTGGGTCCGTACCATCGCCGCGCCTGGCTGGGTCTGCAGCGCCGTCAGCTGCTCTCGCAGTGCCTTGGTGCCGACATCGGCGGTGGTGCCGAGTGTCCCCAACGCCTCCGCCGTCTGCGCCGCAAGGGCGTCGCGCATCTGCAGGTTGGCGTTCAGCGCCATCACGCTGGTGTCCAGGGCGCCGCGCTGGGCCGCCACGGCATGGTCGGCGGAGTCGCGCTGCTCGGCGGCCCCTTCAAGCTCCCGGCTGACCAGCACGACAAGCAAGGTCAGCATCAGGATGGCCAGGCTGGCACTTGCGGCAAGCTTGCGGCCCACCGACAGGTTCTGGAAGAATCGCATGTGTACCCCTCTCGCGGACCCAACCTGCACGCGGCGGGCTTAACCGCAGGCAAACATGCGGCAAAATTCCATCGGCCGTGATGCATCACCGGGCCGGCCCCTCGACAGCCGACGGGTCGCGCGCCACCTTGCCGGCCCCAGCAACAGGACACCCCGATGCTCTTCGACTTCGACAAGCTGCCTTCCCGCGAACGCTACAAGCTGGCGGTTTCCTGCGTGGTGCCGCGGCCGATCGCCTGGGTGGTCAGCCAGGACCTGGAAGGCATGGTCAATGCCGCGCCCTACTCCTTCTTCAACGTGTTCAGCGAGGACCCGCTGGTGCTGGCCATCGGCTGCGGCCCGGGCAAGCCGGGCGGCAAGGACACGCTGCGCAACATCAAGGCGCTGGGCCAGTTCGTGGTCTGCATGGTGCCGGAAACGGCGGCCGAGCAGATGAACGCCACCGCGGTGGACTTCGACAGCGAGGTCGACGAGGTGGCCGAGGCCGGCCTGACCGCCCTGCCCTCCACCAAGGTGAAGCCGCCACGCATCGGCGAAAGCCCGGTGGCGATGGAGTGCGAGACCTACAAGCTGATCGAGATCGGCCCCCACACCATGGTGCTGGGCAAGGTGCTGGCCATGCACATCCACGACGACTGCGTCATGGATGCCGAGAAGAACTACGTGGACACGGTGAAGCTGGGCCTGGTCGGGCGCATGCACGGGCGCGGTTGGTATGCCCGCACGACGGACCGCTTCGACATGCCGCGCATGACCCCGGAGGAATGGGCGGCGAAGAAGGCCAAGGCCGCCGAATAAGGCGGCGCGGCCGGGCCGGCCTTCAGGCCGGCTCCGCCACCCTGGCGGCGGCTAGCAGCGCGTTGATCTCCGGGCGGCAACTGCCACAGCCGGTGCCGGCCGCTGTCGCTTCGCCAACCTGCGCCAGCGTGCAGGCGCCACCGGCAATGGCGCCGGCTATTCGGCCGGCGCTGACGCCATGGCAGACGCAGATGGTCGGCGACGGCGCCGCACCATCCGCCTGACGCCCTGCCAGCAGCGCGCGGCGCGCCGCCAGGCCGATCCGCTCCTCGGCGAACAGCCCGGCCAGCCAATCCCGCGCCGGCAGGGCGGGCGTGGCGCCCAGGAACACAACCGCCAGCAGCCGGCCATCCCGCAGCAGCGCGGCCCGATGCGTGCCCGCGGCGGCATCATCCAGCGTCACCCAGGCGGCGTCCGGCTCCGCCACCATGGCGCGCAGCCGGGCGAAGGCGGCGGCCGGCGCGTCCTGCCCAGCCAGTTCATGCCGCCAGACGCCATGCGCCAGCGGCAGGCGCGCGGACCATTCAGCCAGGTCGGTCGGCAGCGGCCGGCGCGCCAGCACGAAGCCATGCCAGGCCATCGGCACCGGCAGCACGCGCACCGGGGTGTGCTTCAACTCCGGCTGGCCGCTGATGGGGTCCACCGCAGGGTTCACCGCCGGGTTGATCCGCGCGGCCGGCGCAAAGCGGTCGGTCCAGTGCATCGGCGCGAAGACGCTGCCGGGCGGCATGGCCGGGTCCAGCTTCAGCCGCAGCACGGCGCTGCCCCAGGCGCTTTCCACGCGGGCCAGGGCGCCCTCGGCCAGGCTGCCGGCGTCGTCCGGGTGCATGGAAAGCAGCGGTTCCGGCACATGCGCCATCAGGCGCGGGACCAGGCCGGTGCGCGTCATGGTGTGCCATTGGTCGCGCAGCCGGCCAGTCAGCAGGGCCAGTGGAAAGCCGGCGCTGGTGGCGTTTTCCGGCAGACGCGGCGGCGTCGGCACGCAGCGCGCCGTGGGCTGCAAGCGGCCGCCCTGCGCGCCAGGCGCTGGCACCGGCCAGCGCGTCGGCGCCAGCGCGGCATAACCGGCATCATCCAGTGCGGTGAAGCCGGCCAGGTCGAAGACCCGGGCGGCGGGTCGCGCCAGCGTGGTCACGGCGGCATGCTCGCGGAAGATCGCCGCCGGGCCGTCCCAGCCAAAATCCCAGCCCAGCCGTTGCGCAACCTGGGAAATGGCCCACCAATCCGGCCGCGCCTCGCCCGGCCAGGGGCGAAAGCCGCGCTGGCGGCTGATGACGCGCTCGCTGTTGGTGACGGTGCCGTCCTTCTCGCCCCAGCCCAGCGCCGGCAGGCGGATGCGCGCGAGTTCCACGGTATCGCTCTCGCGCGTGCAGTCGCTGGCCACCAGCATGGGGATGCGCTCCAGCGCCGCCCGCACCGCCCCGGCATCGGGCATGGAAACCGCGGGGTTGGTCGCCATGACCCACAGCGCGCCGATGCGCCCGGCCCCGGCGGCCTGGAACAGTTCCACCGCCTTCAGCCCCGGCTGCGTCGCCAGCCCAGGCGCGCCCCAGAATTCCGCCAGCGCGGCATGTTCGCCCGGCACCGACCAATCCAAGTGGCCGGCCAGCATGTTCGCCAGCGCGCCAACCTCTCGCCCGCCCATGGCGTTGGGCTGGCCGGTGATGCTGAACGGCCCGGCGCCCGGCAGCCCGATGCGGCCGGTGGCGACGTGGCAGTTGATGATGGCATTGGCCTTGTCGGTGCCGGCGCTGGACTGGTTGGCGCCCATGCTGAACAGCGTGACCACGCGCGGCGTGGCCGCCCACCAGCGGCAGAAACGCGCGAGGTCGGCGGCGGGCAGCGCAGGGGTGCCGCTGGCAGCGGCCAGCGCGGCTTCCAGCCCCGGCGCCGGCTGGGTCAAGCCTTCGGCGTGCAGGTGGCGCAGCAGCGTATTGAACAGCGCCACATCCTCGCCCGGCGCCACCGCCAGGTGCAGGTCCGCGGCGTCGCAGCTGGCGGTACGGCGCGGGTCCACCACCACCACGCGCATGCCCGGCCGCGCGGCCTTGGCGGCGACCAGGCGCTGGAACAGCACGGGGTGGCACCAGGCCAGGTTGCTGCCCACCAGCACGACAAGGTCAGCCTGCTCCAGGTCCTCATACACGCCCGGCACCAGGTCCTCGCCGAAGGCGCGCTTGTGGCCGGCGACGGCGCTGGCCATGCACAGGCGCGAGTTGCTGTCGATATTCGCCGTGCCCAGCACCGCCTTGGCGAATTTATTGGCGGCGAAGTAGTCCTCGGTCAGCAACTGCCCGCTGACGTACAGCGCCGTGCTGTCCGGCCCACCCTCGGCCAGCGCTCTCCGAAAACCCTCGGCCACCGCGTCCAGCGCCGCGTCCCAGCTGGCGCGCTTGCCGTCCACTTCCGGGTGCAGCAGCCGTCCCGGCTGGTCCAGCGTCTCGCCCAGCGCGGTGCCCTTGCTGCACAGGCGGCCCTGGTTGGCGGGGTGCGCGGGGTCGCCGGCGACATTGCCGCGGGCGTCCACCAGCACGCCGCAGCCGACACCGCAGTAGGGACAGGTGCTCCGCGTCATGCTGCTCACGCCGCGGCATCCATGAAGCTGCTGCCCAACACCAGCTCGGCGCGGCTCTCCACAACGCGCTGCTCGGCGATCAGACGCATGTAGTAGCCGGCATCGGCGGTATCGCCGTACAGCACGGCGCCGACCAGGCGGCCATCGCGCAGGAACAGCCGGCGATATTCCTCGGCATCCTCGTCGCGCAGGATGATGGCTTCGGCGGTCTCTGCGCTGATCTCGCCAGCCGACCACACCGCGGTGCCGGAGACCTTGAGCGCGGCTGAATCCGGGACCGGCTGCCAGCACGCCGCCTCGCCCGCCAGCGCCGCCGCGGCCACTTCCGCTTGCTCCAGCGCCGGCTTCACCAGGCCGATCAGCCGGCCCTGATGCTCGGTGCATTCGCCGACCGCGTAGATGGCGGCGTCGCTGCTGCGCATGGCGTCGTCCACCACCACGCCGCGTGCCACTTCCAACCCGGCATCGCGCGCCAGGGCCACGTTGGGGCGAATGCCGACCGACATCACCACCAGGCTGGCGGGCAGCAGGCGGCCATCATCCAGCCGCACGCCCTGCACATGGCGCTCGCCCTCCAGCGCCACCGTCGCCGCCGGCATGATGAAGCGGATGCCGCGCCGGCCGAGCCTTGTGCTGAGCAGCCCGCCTGCCTCCGGGTCCAGCTGGCGGTCCATCGGCCAACCCATGGCGTGCACCACCGTCACCTTCATGCCGCGCGCCGCCAGGCCGGTCGCGGCTTCAAGCCCCAGAAGCCCGCCGCCGATGACCACGGCATGGCCGCCCTGGGCCGCCAGGCGCAGCATGGCGCGCACATCGCCCAGGTCGCGATAGGCCAGCACGCCCGGCAGCTCCGCGCCCGGCAGCGGCAACCGCACGGCGGAGGAACCGGTGGCCAGCACCAGCCGGTCGTAGGGCAAGCATTCGCCCTTTTGCGTCGTCACCACCCGGGCGGCGCGGTCCAGCGCCGCCACCGCCACGCCGGCGCGGAAGGTCACGCCCAGCGTCGCCAATTCCGCCACCGGGTGGGTGATGAGGTCGGCGACCTCCGCCTCCCCCGCCAGCAGTTTTGACAGCGCCACGCGGTCGTAGGGCAGCGCCAGTTCGGCGCTGAGCAGCGTCACCTCGGCGCGCGGCACCCGCTGCGCCGCGCGCACGGCGCAGCGCGTGCCGGCCGGGCCGGCACCCACGACCAGCACCTTCATGCTCAGGCCGCCTGCAGCGCCGGGTTGGCGTGGCGGGAATGCAGGAACTCCAGCACCGCCGTGCGCGCGGCGACGAAGCGCGGGTCGGCGGCCAGCTTCAACCGGTCGCGCGGGCGTTCCAGATCGACGGTCAAAATCTCGCCCACCGTCGCATTCGGCCCATTGGTCAGCATGACGATGCGGTCGCTCAGCAGCACCGCCTCATCCACGTCATGCGTGATCATGATGACCGTGGTCTTCAACCGGGCGTGGATTTCCATCACCTGGTCCTGCAGATGCGCGCGGGTCAGTGCGTCCAGCGCGCCGAAGGGCTCGTCCAGCAGCAGCACCTTGGGGCGCATCGCCAGCGCGCGGGCAATGCCGATGCGCTGCTTCATGCCGCCGCTGATCTCGTTCGGCCGCTTGTCCTTGGCCGCGGTCATGTGCACCAGCGCCAGGTTCTCCAGCACCCAGTCGTGGCGCTGCTTCTTGCTCATCTCACCCTTCAGGGTCTGGTCCACCGCCAGGGCCACGTTTTCGTAGCAGGTCAGCCAGGGCAGCAGGCTGTGGTTCTGGAACACCACGGCGCGGTCCGGGCCGGGGCCGCTGATCTCGCGGCCTTCCAGCAGCACGCCGCCGGCGGTGGCGGGCAGCAGCCCGGCCACCACGTTCAGCAGCGTCGATTTGCCGCAGCCGCTATGGCCGATGACGGCAACGTATTCACCGCGCTCGATCTTGAGATCGACCTCGCGCAGCACCGGCAGCGGCGACTTCGGGAAGGCGATGGACAGCTTGGTGATATCGAGGAAGGGGTGCATCTGCGGATTCCCTCAGCTTGCCTGGGTGCCACGGGTGGCGATGCGGCCGGCGAGGGCCACGACCTTGTCCAGCATGAAGCCGACCAGGCCGACATAGATCAGCGCCACGATGATGTCGGACAGGTTGGAGCTGTTCCACGCGTCCCAGATGAAGAAGCCGATGCCGACGCCGCCGATCAGCATCTCGGCCGCGATGATGGCGAGCCAGCTGAGGCCGATGCCGATCTTCAACCCGGTGAAGATGTAGGGCGCCGCCGCCGGCAGCACGATCTTCCAGAAGAAGGCCAGGCCGCGCAGTCGGATCACGGCGGCGACGTTGCGATAATCCTGCGGCACGTTCAGCACGCCGACCGCGGTGTTGATGATGATCGGCCAGATCGCGGTGATGAAGATCACGAAGATCGCGCTCGGCTGCGCTTCCCGGAAGGCGGCCAGCGAGAGCGGCAGCCAGGCCAGCGGCGGCACCGTGCGCAGCACCTGGAAGATCGGGTCCAGCCCGCGCATGAAGAAGGGCGAGGAGCCGATCAGCATGCCCAAGCCCACGCCAACCACGGCGGAGAGCGCGAAGCCCAGCGCCACCCGCTGCAAGGAGGCCAGCAGGTGCCAGAACAGGCCCTTGTCCAGCCCGCCACGGTCGAAGAAGGGGTCGACGATCAGGTCGCGCGCATCCACCCACACCTTGCTGGGCGGCGGCAGCGTCGCGTTCGGCCCGCTGGCCAGGTATTCCCAGCCCACGCCCAGCAGCGCCAGCACCATCAGCGGCGGCACCACCTGGGCGATGAAGGGCACGATGCGCGACGGCTTTGGCAATGCCGCCAGCGCCGGGCGGGAGACGACGGCGGGCTCCGCCGCCGGCTTGGTCGAGACCGCGTTCATGTTCAGGCCCCCGCCAGCTTCTTGATGGAAAGCGAGGCCAGGTAGGCCGCGGGGTTGGCGGGGTCGAAGACCTTGCCGTCGAAGAAGGTCTCGGTACCACGGCTGGTGCCGGTCGGCGTGTCGCTGGCCTTCACGCCCGCGCGCTCGGCGGCGGCGCGCCAGATGGCTTCCTTGTTGACCTCGCCGATCAGCTTCGCCGTGTCGGTATCCTGCGGCAGCACGCCCCAGCGGATGTCCTCGGTCAGGAACCACAGCTCATGGCTGCGGAACGGATAGCTGGCGTGGTCGCGGAAATACTTCATCAGCAGCGGGCTGTTCTCCACCTTGCGGCCATCGCCGTAGTCGATGGTGCCGCGGCTGCGCGGCAGGATGTCGGCCGGCGGCACGTTGAACCAGGCGCGGCGGCCGATGATCGCGCACATCTCCTCCTTGTTCGCGGCCTGGTCGCACCAGATCTGCGCCTCGATCACCGCAGCCGTCAGCGCGGTGGCCGCGTGCGGGTGCTGCGCCACCCAGTCGCCACGCATGCCCAGGCTCTTCTCCGGGTGGTCGCGCCACAGCTCGCCCGTGGTCAGCGCGGTATAGCCCAGGCGCTGGTTGACCAGCTGGTCGTTCCACGGCTCGCCGACGCAGAAGGCATCCATGGTGCCGACCTTCATGTTCGCCACCATCTGCGGCGGCGGCACCACGATGGTCTGCACGTCCTTGTCGGGGTCGATGCCGCCGGCGGCCAACCAGTAGCGAATCCACAGGTCATGGGTGCCGCCACGGAAGGTCATGGCGACCTTGCTTTCCTGGGTGAACACCCGCTTCAGCGGGCTGGCATCCAGCTTCGCGCCCAGCGCCTTGTGCTTCTCGGCCACGCTGATCGCCTGGCCGTTGGTGTTCAGCCGCGCCAAAATGGCCATCGGCACCGGCTGGTTGTTCTGGGTGATGCGGCCATTGTGGATCAGGTAGGGCATCGGCGTCAGGATATGCGCGCCGTCGATGCCGCCGGAGCCGCCGCCCAGCACCAGGTTGTCGCGCGTGGCGCCCCAGCTGGCCTGCTTGCTGACTTCAACATCGGGCATGCCGTACTTGGCGAAGATGCCCTTCTCCTTGGCGATGATCAGCGCGGCCGCGTCGGTCAGGGCGATATAGCCCAGCACCGCCTTCTTCACTTCCGGCGTGGTGGACCCTTGCGCGAAGGCACCGCGCGGGGTGGCGGCGCGGGCGGCGGCGAAGACCGCGGCAGTGGCGGCAAGGGCGTTGCGGCGGGTGATGGTCATGGCGTGAAACTCTCCGGCAGGTCGGCAGGGGGTGGTGGGGCGGCAGGCGGCTCGGCCTCCCGCAATCGGGTGGCGGCAGCGCGCCACAAATCCTGGCTCCAGGGCGCCAGCGCCGCGGCGTCGCTGACGAAGGGCGGCACATGGCCCCAGTGGCGCATCTGGCGCAGCCACCAGGCGGCCTGTTCCGGGCGCGGCAGCGTGGCGCCGCGGAAGCGCAGCGGGTTGCGCAACTCGGTATCCATCGCCCGGCCTTCGAAGGCGGCGGCGATGGTGTCAGCGGCCAGCCCCGGGAAGACGCGGCGGCGCAAAATCTTCACCGCCTCCGCGTGGTTCTCAGGGTCGTCCAGCCAGCGGGCGGCGGCGATGATGGCGGCGGTCACCGCCGCAGCGGGCTCGGGTTCGCGCGCGACATAGTCGCTGCGCAGCGCCAGCACCTTTTCCGGGTGGTTCGGCCAGATGTCGCCGGTGGCCAGCGCGATGCGGCCGGCGCCCAGCGCGGCGGCGTGGCTGCCCCAGGGCTCGCCGGCGCAGAAACCGTCGATCACGCCATCCTGCAGCGCCTTGGCCACCATCGGCGGCGGCACCACCAGCAGGCGCAGGTCGCGGTCGGGGTCCAGCCCGCCCTTGGCCAGCCAATAGCGCAGCAGGTAGTTGTGCG
The DNA here is from genome assembly GCA_903835235.1 of uncultured Rhodospirillales bacterium. Taxonomy (GTDB): domain Bacteria; phylum Pseudomonadota; class Alphaproteobacteria; order Acetobacterales; family Acetobacteraceae; genus CAIMOR01. The sequence continues at coordinate 15,607 of CAILMF010000054.1, read as the reverse complement.
AGGAATACGGGAACACCACCGCCAGCTTCACTTCAGGCGCGCCACGCCCCTGCCTGCGGCGGATCGCGGCGGCGAAGGCGGTGGCCGAGAGCGGGAAGCGGAAGGTGCCGATCTCGTCGGCCAGTTCCCGCGAGATGGTGATGGTGTTGCCATTGGCGGCCAGGCCGGCGGCCACCGTCACATCGGCGCGCACGCCATCCAGCCCGGCGGCCAGCGCAATCGGCATCGGCCCCAGCAGGTGCGCCGCCTCCAGCGCGCCGAAGGCCAGCTTGTCGCGCAGCGCCGCCCAGCCATGTTCGGCCGAAAGCGAGACCTTCAGCCCCACGCCGTCAAACAGCCCGATCGCCTCGGCCACCAGCAGCGGCGCGGCGTCGGTCAGCGGGACAAAGCCAAGGCGGAGCGTGCGCAGCCCGGGGCCGCTGCGGCGCGCGGATGGGCGGGTGGGCACCTGGATATGGGCGTTCACGCGCGGCTCCTGCGGTCATCAGACCGGGGCTGCGGGCCGCCCTTGGACCGCGGGTGAAACTGCGCCCTTGTTGCGGGGCCCCTCGTTGGGCATCGCGGCGCTATTGCAATGCAGCAGAAACCGACCTTCGGGATCAAGCCAGAATTTGCGCGCTTGAGAAGCAAAATTCGCGCGGCATTCGTTAACTGCCCCTACGGGACGCTGTCTGCTGATTTTCCGTGCAGAACTTCGGCCGCCACCTGGGCCAGCTTACGGCCCTGGTCCATGGCCATGCGCCGCAGCCGCTTGTACGCCTCCGGCTCCGTCAGCTTGTGCCGCTGCATCAGCGCCTGCTTGGCCTGGTCGATTGCCAGCTTGTCCGCCAACGTCTGCCGCGCCTCGGCCAATTCGCGGGTCAGCGTCTGGTGCGCGCGCCAACGGCGGATCGCCACCTCGATCACCGGCCGCACCCGCGACGGCGCCAGGCCTTCCACCACATAGGCGGCAACGCCGGCTTCCAGCGCCGCCTCTATCTGGTCCGCGTCGCCCTTTTCGGCGAACAGCACCACCGGGCGCGGTTCATCCCGGTGCAGCGCGCGCATGCCCTCCAGCGCATCGCGGGACGGGTCGTCCAGGTCGCAGACGATCACCTCGGCGCCACTCTCGCGCACCAGGCGGACCAGATCAGTCACGTCCGCCGCCGTGGCCACCACCTGGCAGCCAGCCGCCTCCAACCCCGCCTGTACGGCGGAGGCTCGTTCCGGGTCATCATCTACAAGCAGGACGCGCAGGGTCTGGTTCTCCTGCAACAGGACTATCAAGAACCGTGCCGCGTATCGGCCGCCCCCTCTTGTCCCGAAGCCTTCCGAACCAAGTTGAAGGCGGCCCTGCTACAAGGGCCTGAGCAGGACGGGATTCGCCGGTGGCCACAAGACTGAAGCGCAACGCCACGCTGTTGCTGGCGCTGCTAGCGATGCTGCCGGGCTGCGCCGCCCTGTTCCCGCCCCAGGTCGGCACCGACCAGCGGCTGGCCGCCCTGCCGCGCCAGGTGCAGGGGCTGGAACGGCCGGTGACGATCCGCTGGAACCAGCATCTGGTGCCCTGGATCGAGGCCGAGAGCGACACCGACCTGGCCTATGCGCTGGGCATCGTGCACGGCCATCTGCGCGGCGCGCAGATAGAGATCATGCGCAAGATCGCCCGCGGCCGGCTGGCCGAGATGGCCGGGCCGTTGGCCACCGATATCGACCACGCCCTGCGCATCCTGGACTTCGGCAAGTCCGGCCCCGCCGTGGAAGCCGCCTGGCCGGCCGAGACGCGCGCCTTCGTCACCGCCTTCCTGGCCGGGCTGAACCAGGTGGTGATGCACGGGCCGCGCCCACCGGAAGCCGGGCTGCTGGGGCTTTCGCGGGAGCCGATCACCGCCCAGGACATGCTGGCGGTGGGCCGGGTCGCCGGCACCGACATCAACTGGCTGGTGCTGTTCAGCCTGCTGGCGGAACGCGGCACCCCCGCCTACGAGGAACGCTGGCGGCGGCTGCGCGAGGCCGGAGCCGGTGTCTCCCCCGGCGATGCGCTGGGCGCCATCCTCACCGGCAACAGCCGCGCCGGCAGCAATGCCGTGGCGGTGGATGCGGCGCACAGCACCACCGGCGGCGCGCTGCTGGCCAGCGACCCGCATCTGTCGTTGAACCTGCCCAACCTGTGGCTGACGGTGGGCATGCGCAGCCCGTCCTACGACATTGTCGGCATGATGGTGCCGGGGCTGCCGGTGATGGGCTTCGGCCGCAACCGCCACATCGCCTGGGGCGGCACCAACCTGCGCTCGGCGGCGTCGGACGTGTTCGACATCAGCGCCCTGCCGCCGGAGCAGCTGACCACGCGGACCGAGGTGATCCGCCAGCGCCTGTGGTTCAGCGCCGAGCGCCAGGTGCGGGACAGCCCCTTCGGCCCGGTGGTCTCCGACGTGCCGCTGCTGAAGACCCGCCCCGGCGACGTGCTGGCGCTGCGCTGGGTCGGGCACCAGCCGACCGACGAGATCACCGCCCTGCTGCGCGCCGCGAAGGCCCGCGACGGCGCCGAATTCCGCGCTGCCTTCAATGGCTTCGGCGTTTCGCCGCAGAACTTCCTCTGGGCCGATACGGGCGGGCATATCGGCCGGATCATCGCCACCGTATTGCCGCGCCGCCAGGGCTTCCCCGAGCGTGACCCGGTGCTGCCGACCAGCGCCGCCGCGGCCTGGGACCGGCTGTGGGACTGGCGCGACCTGCCGCAGGTGACCGACCCGGCCGATGGCGTGCTGGCCAGCGCCAACGAAAGTCCGGCCAGCTGGGCGGCCAACAGCCCGCCGGTGGGCTATGTCTTCTCGGATGGCGACCGCGTGGCGCGGCTGCGCGCCCTGCTGCTGTCGCGGCCGCGGATTTCGCCGGAGGACCTGGCGGCGTTGCAGGTGGACACCATGGCGCCCAAGGCCGCGGTGCTGGCTGCCGGCCTGACGGCCCGGCTGGACGCCCTGCCCGGCGGCCCGCCGGAGCCCGCCATGCTGGCCCGGCTGCGCGGCTGGACCGGCGACTACGCCGCCGCGGCCGAGGCGCCCCTGGTGTTCGAGCTGCTGCTCGGCCAGCTGGTGCCCGCCGTGGCCGCGGCCAAGGGGCTGCGGCCGGAAACCGGCTGGGGCGCGCTGACCACCTTTCTGCTGCGCGACCTGGACAGCCTGCCCAACCGCGACACCCTGCTGCGCGAAGCCGCCACCCGCGCCGCCCCACTGGCCGCGCAATACCGCAGCTGGGGTGACCTGCATCGGCTGCGCACGGCGCATTGGCTGGTGAACCTGCCGGTGCTCGGCCGCCGCTTCGTGCTGGACAGTTCGCCGGTCGGCGGCTCGCGCGAGACGCCGATGAAAAGCGGCCATGGCCTGGTCACCGGCCCGCATGAGGTCAGCTTCGGCTCCATGGCGCGCCACGTCTCCGACATGGCCGACCCGGACGCCAATTGGTTCACCCTGTGGGGTGGGCAGGATGGCTGGCTGGGCAGCGCCGGCTTTGCCGACCAGGTGCCGCTGTGGCAGGCGCGCCGGGGCATCCGCATGCCGCTGCGGCCGGAAACCGTGGCCGCCGAATTCCCCACCGTGACCCGGCTGGACCCCGCACGTTGAAGGCGCCGCCCTTCGATGCCACCCCCTTCATGCGGGCGTTGGCCACGGCCCGGGTGGCGCAGCTGCGCCGGCTGGACCCGGTGGCGGCGCAGCGGCGGGTGCTGCAACGCCTGCTGAAGCGCGCCGCTGGCACGCGCTTCGGCCAGGCGCATGGCTTCTCCGGGCTGGGCGATGTGGCGCAGTACCAGGCAGCCGTGCCGCTGCGCGATTATGAAGCATTCTGGCGCGAATGGTGGCAGCCGCACTATCCCATGCTGCGCGATGCCTCCTGGCCGGGCATGGTGCCGTATTTCGCGCTGTCGTCGGGCACCACCAGCGGTCGCACCAAGTACATCCCGGTCACGCGGGCCATGGTGCGGGCCAATCGCCGCGCCGGCTTCGACACGCTGGCCTGGCACTTCGCCAACCACCCGAGCAGTCACATCTTTGCCGGCCTGGCCTTCATGCTCGGCGGCAGCACCGCGCTGGAACAGGTGGCACCTGGCGTGTGCCAGGGCGACCTGTCCGGCATCGCCGCCGCCGAGATTCCGCGCAGCCTCCGCCGCTGGAGCTGGCCGCCGGCCGAGCTGGCGCTGGAAGCCGACTGGGACCGCAAGCTGGCGGCCTTGGCCCGACAAACCCCCGCCAGCAGCGTGCACGTGCTGACCGGCACGCCCAGTTGGCTGCTGATGCTGCTGGAACAACTGCCACCGCTGCCGAAGCTGGAGCTGCTGGTGCATGGCGGCGTCGCCTGGGCGCCCTACCGCGACCGCATCGCCCCCTTCCTGCCGCCCGGCTGCGAGACGCGGGAAGTCTACCCCGCCAGCGAGGGCTTCATCGCCACCGCCGACGGCGCCGACGGCGGGGGCCTGCGGCTGAACCTGGACCGCGGCATCTTCTTCGAGTTCGTGCCGGTGGCGGAGCTGGGCCGCGACCGCCCGACCCGCCATTGGGTCGAGACCATCGAGACCGGCCAGGACTATGCGGTGGTGCTAACCACCTGCGCCGGGCTGTTCAGCTATGTGCTGGGGGATACCGTGCGCTTCGTCAGCACGGCGCCGCCGCGGCTGCTGGTGACCGGCCGCACCAGCTACATGCTCTCCACCTTCGGCGAGCATCTGCACGGCGAGGAGATCGAGGCCGCGCTGCTCTCAGTGGCGCAGGGCGTGCGGGAATACACGGTCGGCCCGGTCTTCGCCGGCAGCCGCGGCCACCACCATTGGCTGGTGGAAACCGAGACCGAGTTGGACGCCGCCGCGCTGGACGCGAAGCTCTCGGCGCTGAACGCCGACTACGCCGCGCACCGCGAAGGCGGCCAGCTGCTGCCGCCGCTCGTCACACGCCTGCCGCCAGGCCGCTTCAACGAATGGATGCGGGCACAAGGAAAACTGGGCGGCCAGCACAAGGTGCCGCGCGTCATCGCCGACCCCGCCCGCTTCGCACAGGCGGTGGCCGGCCTGACCCAGGGGTAGAGCCGGATCGGCCAAGGCGGAATCGCCGCAAGCCGTGAATCAGCCTCTCGAAAACGGCCAGAGCCTGATCACCGATTCAGTAAGCGGTGATCAGGCTCTGGCCTTACGGTTCCAGCGTGCGCAGGAACTTGCTGCGCGCGGTGGCGCCGGCCATCAGCAGGTTGTGGTCGCTGCCGGAAAGCAGCAGCCGCGCGCCGAGGCCGATGTATTCCTTCGCGTAGACCTCGTCATAGACGCCGCCCATGCCCATGGTCTTGCCGTGCCTCTTGCAGGCGGCGCCCACGGCGGCATAGGCCGCACGCACATCGGCATGGCCGATCTGCCCGGCGATGCCCATGCTGGCCGTCAGGTCGGAGGTGCCGATCATCAGCGCGTCGATCCCCGGCACGGCGGCGATGGCGTCCGCGTTCTTCACCGCCTCCGGCGTCTCGATCATCACCGTGACCATGATTTCCTTGTTCAGCTCCACCTGGGCGTCCGCCACCGCCGGCGGCTTCATGCCATAGGCGAAGGGCGGGCCGCCCCAGCTGCGCGTGCCGACCGGCGGAAAGCGATAGGCGCTGGCGACCTCGGCCGCCTCGGCGGCGGTATCGACATGCGGCACCACCACGCCCATGGCGCCATTGTCCAACGCGCGGGTGCCCTCGAACACCGCATCGCGGCACACCCGCACCATCGGCGTGATGCCCTGGTTCAGCGCGGCGATGCACATCTGCGTCGCCTCGTGCACGCTCATCGCGCCATGTTCCATGTCGATGAACAGCCAGTCATAACCGGCGGCCGCGGCCAGCATGCCGGTGGCGCTGGTGCGCAGGTGATGCACGCCGAAGCCCAGCGCCAGCTGGTTGGCGGCGATGCGCTTCTTGGCCTGGTTGGGGGCGATGGGCATGGCGGTTCCTCCGTTTATGCGGCGGAGCGCAGCATGCAGCGCCAGGACGGTCAATCCGCCGGGCGCGGCCCCAGATTGGCCGCCGCCGCCTTCACCGCCGCAGCCACCTGGCCGGGGCTGCCGACCAGGTTGGCCAGCACCAGCGCCAGCTTGGCCAGGAACAGCTCGCGCTGGTCCTCCGGCACCGCGTCAATCGCTTCGGACAGCAGGTCGTAGACCGCCTCCAGCTCCGCCGTGGCCAGCTTCCGCGCGATCATGCCGCGACCCTCCCGCAGGCGGTCGCCAGCGCCTGGTTCACCTGCGCGGCCGTGGGCGCCAGCCAACGCGCGCAGACATGCAGGTCCGGCCGCGCCAGATAGGCCGCGCCGGGCCGCGCCGCATAGCGCCCGGCAACGCGACCGCCGGGGTCCGCCACCACCACATCGGCCAGCGCCTGCATGTCCGGCGTGGGCTGCGGCGCCACCAGCACGCGCACCAGCGGCGCCTTCTGTTCGCGCACCGCCCGCAGCATCGCCGCCTGCTCCGCCGAGATGGTCGCCCCGGCGAAGGCGAGCAGGTGGAAGCCACTCCGCAAATGGTCGAACAGGTAGTCGTCCTCGCCCAGCTTCACGTTCTGCAAGGTGGCGCCACAGGCCGGGCCACCGCCGAATTGCGCGTCGTCGCCGAGAAAACTGTTCAGCCGGCTGTGGTGGTAGCTGTGCGGCCGGCTGGTGCGCCAATGCAGCAGGTCCCGCACGAAGGGCTCCTCCAGCGACAGCGAGAGCACCGCATCGCGCATCAGCCGGAAGCCGGCGGAAGGCGGCGTCATGAAGCGGGTGGACTTGCCGGCTTCCTCGCAGATTTCGCGGGCCGCGGCGACACGCTCGGTGGAGTAGGTATTGAGCAGCGTCGGCGGCGCCAGGCCGCGCACCACGAAGGCCAGCTTCCACGCCAGGTTCTCGCAATCCTGCAAGCCGGTATTGGCGCCGCGCACGCCAAAAATCGGCAGCAAATGCGCGGCATCCCCGGTGAAACAGACGCGGCCGTGCACGAAGTCACCCAGCGTCAGCGTGCTGGCGCTATACACAGTGGCCCAGTCCAGTTCCCACGGCACCACGTGGCCGACCATGGCCAGGATCTTGTCGATCCGTTCGCCCAGCAGCGCCGGCTCCAGCGCCTGGTCAGCAGTCTCGCCTTCCGGCAGGCGGAAATCCAGCCGCCAGATGCCCTCGGGCTGGCGATGCACCAGCACGTTGTTGCCGGGGTTCCACTCGGGGTCGAAGTAGCAGAGCCGCTGCGTCGGCATCGGCAGGTCGGCGCGGATATCCGCGATGACGAAGTTGCCGGCATAGGCGCGGCCTTCCATGCGCAGGCCCAGCAGCCGCCGCATGGCCGAACGCCCGCCATCGGCGGCCACGACCCAACTGGCCTGCAAATCATACTCGCCCTGCGGCGTGTCCACGCGCAGGACAGCGTGTTCCTCATGCTGCTCCACGCCGACAACCTTGGAGCCCCAGCGCAGTTCGATAAGTGGGCTGCGTTGCACCGCCTCCACCAGGTATTGCTCGATGTATTGCTGCTGCAGGTTCAGCCCGGGCATGAAGCGGTCATCCGCATCATGCGGCAGCACCATGCGGTACACTTCCTGGCCGCGATAGAAGCTGCGCCCGTCGCTCCAGGGCAGCCCCTTGGCCAGGAAGGGCGCGGCGACGCCGGCCTGCTGGATGATCTCCATGGAACGCCTGGTCAGCACGATGGCGCGGCTGCCATGGGAGACCTGCTGCTCCGCCTCCAGCACCACTGACGGCACGCCGAAGCGCGCCAGGTTCAGCGCCGTCACCAGCCCGATCGGCCCCGCGCCCACCACCACCACCGGCTGCATGCCCGCGGCGCCGTCCATCTCCGCCGGGCGACGGAACGGGAAGACCCGGTGATTGTACCAGATGCTGTGGCGCGGCGTGGCTTCAGGCTGATGCATGGCGCCGATGATTACATTTGAAAGCGTCAGCCGCCAAGCGGCTTCGCCGGCCGCAGCGCCGCCCATATCCGCGCCGCCGAGGCCGGCTGCGAGTCCAGCCGCGCGCCACGTTGGGCCAGCGCGTCGTTGACCGCGTTCATCACGGCGCCAATCGCGCCCATCACGCCGCCTTCCGCCATGCCCTTGATGCCCGCCGGCGTGCGCGGACTGGGTGTGTCCATGTGCAGCAGCTCGAAGCCCGGCAGGTCGTCGGCACGGGCCAGCGCGTAGTCCATGAAGCTGCCGGCCAGCGCCTGGCCATCCTCGCCATAGGCGCAGTGTTCCAGCATGGCGCCGGAAAGCCCCATGGCGGTGGCGCCATGCGTCTGGCCCTCCACCACCAGCGGGTTGATCCGCGTGCCGCTATCCTCGGCGACCACATAGCGCAGGATGCGCAGCGTGCCGGTCTCGGCGTCGATCTCCACCACACAGGCATGGGTGGAGTTGCTGTAGGTCATCGCCGGCGGGTCGTAGGCGAAGACCTCGTGCAGCCCTGGCTGCAGGCAAGGCGGCAGGCGCAGCGGGTCCAGGTAGGCCAGCCGCGCCACATCGGCCAGCGCCAGCCCGGCCGGCGCGCCATGCAGCAGCACCTGGCCTTCGTGCAGGTCCAGGCCCTCCGCGTTGTTGCGGCCGAGCATGGCGCCGGCAATCTCCAGCACTTTCGCTTTCAGCCGCAGCCCCGCGGTGTAGGTGGCGCCGCCACCCGCCGTGGCCCCACGTGCCCCGCGCGAGCCCATGCCATACGGCGCGGTGTCGCTATTGCCGAGTTGCACCGCGACATCCTCCACCCGGCAGCCGAGCCCGCCCGCAGCCGCCTGCGCCAAGGTGGTCTCGTAGCCCTGGCCGCTGCCCATCAGCCCGCAACTGGTGATGACGGCACCCGATGGTTCCACGCGCAGCGACGCCGTCTCATGCCCGCTGCCGGGGATGCCCGCGGCCTTGTAGAAGGCGCTGCCATAGGTGGTGCTCTCCACCACCGTACATAGCCCAACGCCCAGCAACCGGTCGCCCCGCGCGGCGCGCAGCGCGGCGTAGTCAACGGCGGTAGCGGCGGCCTCCAGCGTCTCGCGCGGCGACAGTGCGTCGTAGCGTTCGCCAACGGCCGTCGTGTACGGCATGTCCGCCAGGCCGATACTGTTGCGCCGCCGCACCTCCAGCGGGTCCAGGCCAAGGTCGCGCGCAATCGCGTCCATCGTGCCTTCCATCACCCAGGACGTGATCGCCATCGGCGCGCGCATCGGGCCAGAGGGGCATTTGTGGGTCAGGAAGACCTGCACGTCGTAGCCGTATTCCCGCAGCCTGTAGGGCCCGGGCAGGATCAGCGCGATCACGCGCGCCATGTAGTTGGCGGGGAAGAAGCACCAGGCGCCGAAATCCGCCTCGATCCGGCAGTCCAGCGCCAGCAGGTCGCCCTGGGCGGAAACCACGGCGCGGGTCGTCACCACATCCTCGCGCGCCTGCAACGCCGCGATCAGGTTCTCGCCGCGCGTCTCGCGCCAACGCACCGGCGCATCCAGCAGCCGCGCCGCCGCCGCGCAGCACAGGTCTTCCCGCAGCGGGATGATCTTCTGGCCGAAGCCACCGCCCATCTCCGGGCTGTCGATGGTCACCTGGTGTTCCGCCAGCCGCAGCCGGCCGGCGATGGCGCTGCGATACGGGTGCGGCGCCTGGGTGCCGATCCGCATGGTCAAGTGCTCGCGCCCGACATCCCACAACGCCAGGCAGCCGCGCGGCTCCATCGGCGCATGGGTCTGCCGGTGTTGGCCAAAGCGCGCCTCCACCACGCGCTCCGCCGCGGCAAAGGCGGCAGCCAAACCCGGCGTGGCGAAGGCCTGGTGCGAGACACGGTTGCTGGGCAGCGAGGCATCCACCAAGGGCGCATCCGCGGCCTTGGCCTGCGTCAGGTTGGCGATGGCCGGCAGCGGGTCGTAGTCCACCTCCACCAACTCGGCGGCGTCCTCGGCGGCAATCCGGGTCGGCGCCAGCACTAGCGCCACCAGGTCGCCGACGAAGCGGACATGGTCGGTCGGCAGCACCGGCATTTCCACCGGCAGCAGCCCCTCGATCGGCGGGGCCAGGCGCAGCGGCGTCACCAGCGGCGCCAGCTCGGCCCCGGTCAGCACCACCACGCCGGGCAGCGCCGGCGCCTGCACGCTCAGCAGCCGCGCATGGGCGTGCGGGCTGCGCACGAACACCGCATGCAGCGTGCCCGGCGGGTCCGCCAGGTCGTCGGTGAAGCGCCCGCGCCCCAGCAGCAGGCGCCTGTCCTCCTTGCGCGTCATCCGCCGGCCGAGCGGGCTGTCCTGCCCCGGCATCGGCAGGTCGCTCATGGTGCGATGCGCCGCTCGGTCGTGGCGTCGAACACGTGCAACCGGGCGGGATCGATGCCGAATTCCAGCGTCTCGCCCTCGTTGACGCGCCAGTCCTTCGGCACCCGCAGCGTCACGCTGGCGCTGCCAAGTGCCACTTCCAACTGCGTCTCGCTGCCCAGCGGAGAGACGAGTTCCACCCGCCCGCCCAGCGTCACCAGACCCGCCGCCGGCCGCGCCACATCCTCCGGCCGCAGCCCGATGATGACCTCGCGCCCCTCGGCCACCCAGCTCGGGCGCGGCAGGCCTTCACGCAGCAGATTGATCTGCGGGCTGCCGAGGAAGCTGGCGACGAAGGTATTCGCCGGGCGCTCATAGATGCCCTCCGGCGTGTCCAGCTGCTGCACCACACCGCCCTGCATCACCGCGATGCGGTCGGCCAGCGTCAGCGCCTCGGCCTGGTCATGGGTGACGTAGACGAAGGTCGCCTTCAGCCGGTGATGCAGCCGTTTGATCAGCGACCGCATGGAAAGCCGAAGCGTCGCATCCAGGTTGGACAGCGGCTCATCCATCAGGAAGACGCTGGGGTTGCGCACGATGGCGCGGCCCAACGCCACGCGCTGGCGCTGGCCGCCGGAAAGCTGGTTCGGCCGGCGCTGCAACAGCGGCGTCAGCTCCAGCTGCTCGGCCACGCCGGCCACGGCGCGCTCGATCTCCGCCTTCGGCACGCGGCGCAGCTTCAGCGGAAAGGCGATGTTCTCCGCCACCGTCTTGTTCGGATACAGCGCGTAGCTCTGGAACACCATCGCCACTTCGCGCTGGTGCGGCGGCAGGCGGGTCACGTCATTCGCATCGAACAGCAGCGTGCCGTCGCTGATCTCCTCCAGCCCCGCGATCATGTTCAGCGTGGTGGTCTTGCCGCAGCCGGATGGCCCCAGCAGCACCATGAACTCGCCCTCGTGGATCGCCAGGTCCAGCGCCTGTACCGCGGTGACGCTGCCGTACCGCTTGGTGACGCCCTGCAAGGTAATGGCGGCCATGGCGGCCCTAGCCTTTCACGGCCCCGGCCGTGAGGCCGGAGACGATGTAGCGCTGGAAGATGACGGCCAGCAGCACCGGCGGCAGAATGGCGATGACGCCGGCCGCATTGACGAAGCTGAAGCTGGTGGTGAAGTCCATGACGAAGCCGGCGATAATGATCGGCAGGGTCTGCGCGGCGGCGCTCTGCGTCAGCACCAGCGCGAACAGAAACTCGTTCCAGCTGGTCAGGAAGGCGAACATCAGCGCCGCCACCAGCGCCGGCAAGGACAGCGGCAGGTAAACATGCCGCAGCGCGCCCCAATGGCCGCAACCATCGATGCGCGAGGCCCGGTACAGGTCGCGCGGAATGCCCTCGAAGTAGCTGATCAGGATGAAGATGGTGAAGGGCACCGTCACCGCCAGGTAGGTCACCACCAGGGCACCGATGCTGTTGATCAGCCCGAGGTTGCGGATGACCAGGAACAGCGGCACCACCAGCGCAATATCCGGAATGACGCGCGTGGCCAGCACCGTGTACAGCGTGGCCCGCCGGCCCTTGAAGTCGATGACGGCAATGGCGTAGGCCGCGGTCAGGGAGACCAGCAGGTTCAGCGCCGCCACCCACAGCCCCACCTGCAGGCTGTTGTACAGCGAAGGCAGCAGGTTGGCCGCGCCGCTGGGCAGGAAGCCGGCGATGCCGCGATTGGTGTAGGCCGCGCTGTCCCCGGCGCTGAAGATGGCGACGAAGTTGTGCATCCCGGGATGGGGCGGCAGCCAGTTCGGCGGCACCGCGGTGATCTCGCTCTCCATCTGCAGGGAGGAGGACAGCAGCCACAGCACCGGCCCGGCCACGTACAGCACGAACAGCGCCGAGAACAGCGCCAGCATCAGCCTGCGCGCCATCACGAATTCCTCTCCCCCAGGAAGCGGATGAACAGCCATGACAGCAGGAAGGTCAGCATCGCCAGCAGGTAGGACAGCGCCGCGCCGGTGCCGAAGCGCAGGGACCGAAACGTCTCGACATAGATCAGCCAACTCAGCGTGTAGCTGGCATCGCCCGGCCCGCCCTGGGTCATGATCAGGAACAGGTCGAAATGGCGGATGCTGATCATCGTCTCATACACCAGCACCAGCATCAGCCCTGGCCGCAGCGCCGGCAGCGTCACGTGGACAAAGCGCTGGAACACCGTCGCGCCATCCACCTTGGCGGCGCGGTACAGGTCGTCCGGTATCGCCTTCATCGTCACCAGCAGCAGCAGCGCCGCCAGCGGCATCTGCTTCCAGATCGCGGCATTGCTGATGAGCAGCAGCGTCAGATCCGGGTCGCCCAGCCAGGCGCGATAGCTGTCGATCAGCCCCAGCTTGACCAGCAGCGCGTTCATCAGCCCATAGGTCGGGTCGTAGATCCACTTCCACATCAGCCCGTTGACGATGGAAGGCGTGGCCCAGGGCAGCAGCAGCAGCGTGTTCAGCAGCCGGTTGCCGCGGAAACTCTCGTTCAAAAACAGCGCGACGCCCACCGCCAGCACGGTCGTCACCGTCACCGTCACCACGGTATAGAGGGTGGTCCGCAGCACCGCGGTGTGGAAGCGCGCATCGCCCAGCATGCGCTCGTAATTCTCGAACCACACGAAGGGCCGCCGCAGCGGCCGGGTCAGCACGATGTCGTGCAGGCTGACCCAGAAGCTGTACAGAATGGGATAGGCGGCGACCACCAGCAGCACCGCCAATACCGGCAAGACCAGTATCGCGGCGCTGCGGTCGTCATAGCTCAGGCGCAGCCGCATTCAGCGGAACGCGCGCTTCAGCTCGTTCCACTTGTTGCCCAGCGCACCCAGCGCCGCTTCCGGCGTGGCGCGGTTGAGGCAGACGCTCTGCCAGGCCTGGTTGCTGGTCTCCACCCATTCGCCGAACCAGGGCGAGACCACGTCCTTCTTGCGTGCCTTCAGCGCCTGTTCGGCCACCACGGCGCCGCCACCGGCCCAGCGGTCCCAGAACTGGCGCACGCCGGCATCCTGGGCAATCGGCAGGGCGCAGCTGGGCAGGCCCATATCCAGCAGCAGCAGCTTCTGGAAGCTGTATTCGCCCTTGGTGTCGCGACCACCGAAGTATTCGATGAACTTCACCGCCCTTTCGCGCCGCGCACGGTCGGCCTTGGCCGCCGGGGTGATGCCGTAGAAGCGGATCCAGCCGCAGGTGTCGTGCGTGCCGCGCGGGCCGCCCTTGGGCATCATTGCCGGGCGGATCTTGCCGTGCGCGGTGGCCTGCGCCGCGTCGTTCAGCGCGCGGATGCGATAGGTCGGCTCGATGGTGAAGGCATGCGCGCCGCTGCCGAAGGCGCGCAGCCCGTTCAGCTCCACCGTCTCCACCGCGCCGGGCGCCAGGATCCTGTGCTTGTGGATGGCGTCATGCAGCCAGCGGGCGGCGGCCACGGCACCGCCATTGGCCGCGCCCATGATGCTCTCGCCCTTGTCGTCGACGAAGCTGCCGCCGAAGCTGAAGGTCAGCGCCGAGACGAACTCGATCAACCAGGTATCCGCGCCCAGGCTCAGCAGCAGCGGGTATTCCATGATCCCCGCGGCCTTGATCTTCAGGCACTGCTCGGTCACCTCTTCCCAGGTGGTCGGCGGCGCGGTGAGGCCGGCCTTGGCCATCACCTCGGTGTTGACCATGAAGCTCATGTGGTCGCCGTAGTAGCTCAGCCCGTACTGCTTGCCCTTGTAGGTCATGGACTGCGTGCAGTAGTTCGCGGCCTCGGCGTTGTAGCGCTTCAGGCTGGCGATGTCGTCGATGTCGGCCAGCCAACCGGCCTCGGCGAACTCCGGCAGCCAGGCGTCCGAGATCCAGCTGACATCGATGGGCGCATTGCCGACCAGGCGCGTCACCAGCGCGGTGCGGAACTGCGCCCAGGGGAAGTTCTCGTAGTTCACCCGCACGCCGGTATCGCGCTCGAAGGCGGTGATATGCGCCTTCACCTGGTCCACCGCGGCCGACCAGCCGATGAAGTTCACCCCGCCCGCGGCCTGGGCCTGCGCGGCGCCGGCCCCGCCCAAGGCGCTTGCGACCAAGCCCTGCAACGCGGTGCGTCGGGAAACTGCCTGCTGCATCATGCCAACCCCCTGGTGTCTGGCGGTAATGATGGGTCGCGACAACGCTTTCTGTCCAGCGCCGGCCTCCCAGGTTATGATGGCGCCGTTGAGGGAGTTGCCGAATGTTCCGTCGTTCCACCCTGCTGTCTGCCCTGGCTGCGCCCGCCCTGCTGTCGGCGGCCTCGGCGCAGCCGCAGCCCGCGGCCGCCGCACCGGCCCAGGTGCCCGGCGTCTACCGCTTCAAGGTCGGCAGCTTCCTGGTCACCATGGTGCATGACGGCTATGCCCGCCGCCCGGTGGAAGGCTTGGTCCGCAACGCCCCGGTGGAGGAGGTGCGCGCCGTGCTGGCAGAAAGCTTCCTGCCCACCACCCACTACGACGGCGTCTACACCGTGCCCTTCATCCGCGCCGGCGCCCACCTGTTGGCGTTCGATTGCGGCACCGGCGGGCAGATGTCCGCCACCGCCGGCCAGATGGCCGCCAACATGCACGCCGCCGGCATCCGGGCCGAGGACGTGACCCATGTGGTGCAGACCCATTTCCACGCCGACCACATCAACGGCCTGACCACGGCGCAGAATGTCGCCGTCTTCCCCCATGCGGAAGTCGTGGTGCCCGAGGCGGAATGGGCCTGGTGGACCGATACGGGCAACGAGACCCGCACCCCCGAAGGCCAGCGCGCCCACTTCGCCAATACCGCGCGGCGCTTCGGCCCCTATGCCGGCCGCGTCCGCCGCCTGGCCGCCGGCGCCGAGGTCGTGCCGGGCATCCGCGCCCTGGCTGCCTATGGCCACACCCCCGGGCACACGCTGTTCCATGTGGCCGATGGCGACCAGCAATTGCTGGTGATGGCGGATACGACGCATCGGCCGGAGCTGTTCGTCCGTCGGCCGGACTACCAGAGCCTGTTCGAATTCGACGCCGCCATGGCCGCGGCGACGCGCCGCCGCGTGCTGGACCAGGTGGCGACGGACCGTATTCAGGTGGCCGGCTACCACTTCCCCTTCCCGGCCACCGGCTTCATCGGGCGGGACGGCAACAGCCTGCGCTACATCCCCGCCAGCTGGAGCGCGACACTATAGGACTGCGGCACCAGGCGCCTTTTCCGGCGCCTGGTTCAGCCTGCGGCCATCAAGCGCACCCTTTGGGCGCCTGATTCAGCCCTCCGGCCGCTACGCGCCTCCGGCCATCAGGCGCACCCTTTGGGCGCCTGATTCAGCCCTCCGGCCGCTACGCGCCTCCGGCCATCAGGCG
>CAILMF010000053.1 GCA_903835235.1 uncultured Rhodospirillales bacterium | reverse complement strand
CCGCGGCCAGCACCGCCCCGGCCTGGCGCAGCCGCGCCGCGGCGGCCTCCGGCGCCTCGGCCAGCCCGTCCCGGGCGCTCGCGGCCTCGGCCCGGCGGGCGCGCATCTCGTCCCGCCGGGCGCCGGCCTCGGCGCTGCGGCTGGCCCAATCCGCGCGTTCCCCGGCCAGCGCTGCCCGCCGCGTGGTGATGCGGTTCTGCTCGGCCTGCAGCGTGGAGAGCGCCTCGCGCGCCTGCACCTCCTGCGTCCGCACCGCCGAAAGCCGGGCGCGGGCGCGCTCCACCCCGTTGCGGATATCGGCCAGGTCCGGCGTCTCGGCGCGGGCGTCGCGCGCCAGGGTCAGCGCCGCCTCGGCCTCGGCCAACTCGCCGGCCAGGCGTTCCAGCTGCGGCGCCTGGGCCTGGATGCGGTTTTCTGCCAGCGCGGCGGCGGCGGTGAGCTGGGCGGCGGCTTCGCGCGCCCTGGTCAGCTCGGCATCGGCGCGGGCGCGGCCCTCGCGCGCCAGCGCCTCGGCGCGCTGGGTGGCGGCGGCCAGGGTCTCGGCCTGGGCGGCGGCGTCGCGCGCCTGGGCCGGCGGCGGCAGCGCTTCCAGCCGGGCCTGGGCCTCGGCCAGGGCGCTGTCGGCCTCGGCCTGTTCGGCGGCCAGGCGGGCGAGTTGCGGTTCCAGCGCGCCCAGCCGGCTCTCTGCTTGTGCGCTGGCGCTGGCCTGGCGCGCCGCCTCGCTGCGGGCGGTGGCCAGGCGCTGCTCGGCGCCAGCGCGGGCCTGGCGGGCCGCGGTTTCCGCCCGGCTGGCATCGGCCTCGGCCTGGGCGGCGGCATTGCGGGCGGCCTGCAACTCGGCCAGGGAGGGCAGGGCGGCCACCGCCTGCTCGGCCACCACGGCGGCGGCGGCGGCGGCCTCGGCCTCCTGCGCCAGCCGGGCCAATTGCGGCTCCACCGCGGCCAGCCGGCCGCTCACCTCGGCGGCACGGGCTGCCAATTGGCTGGCGGCGGTGCGGGCAGTGGCCAGGCGTTCCTCGGCCTCGCGCCGCGCCGTCCGGGCAATCGCCTCGGCGGCGTTGGCGCCGGATTCCGCCGCCGCGGCGCCATCCAGCGCGGTGCGGGCGCTGGCGGCAAGCGTCTGGGCGTGGGCGGCGCGGGCCTCGGCGGTGCGCAGCCGGTTGCGCTGCTGCAACCGCGCCGCTTCCGGGTTCGGCGCATCGGCGCGGGCGGTATGGCCGTCCCACCGCCACAGCGCCCCGGCGCGAGACACCAGCGCCTGGCCCGGCCACAGCCGCGCCTGCATCGCCCCGCCATCGGCGGCATCGTCGATCAGCCCAACCTGGCTGAAGGCGCGGGCCAGCGCCGGCGGCGCCGGCATCAGGGAGGCCAATGGCGTGGCCCCCTCCGGCAGGGCGGGCGCCGCCTCATACCCCGGCAGGGCGCGCCAGAACCGGGCGGCGTGCAGGTCCTCGGGGCTTTCCAGCGCCTCCCCCAGCGCGGCGCCCAGCGCGGCTTCCAGCCCGGCCGGCAGGCTCAGCGCCTCCACGATCGGGCGGGCGCCGGCCGCGGCGGTGCTCAGCGTTTCCGCCAGGGCCTGCACCTCGGCGCTGGCGCGGCCCAGCGCGGCTTCGGCTTCGGCGGCCACGGCGCGAGCCTCGGCATGGTCGGTGGCGGCGGCGGCGCGGGCCATCTCTGCTTGTGCCACGGCGTCGCGGGCGGCGTTCAGCGCGGTCTCGGCGCTGCCGGCTTCGGTTTGCGCCGCCGCCAGCCGCTCGGGCGGCACCTGCGCGGCGGCGGCGCGGTCGCGCTCGGCGGCCAGGCTGGCGCGCTGTTCGGCCAGCTGGCGGGCGCGGCGGGCATTGGTGTCGCGCTCCGCCACCGCGCGGTCGCGATTGGCGGCGGCCTCGCCCAGGGCGCGGCGGGCTTCGGCATGGGTGGTCTGCGCGGCGATGCGCGTTGCCTCGGAGGCGTCCAGCGCGGTGCGGGCGGTGGCGATGGCGGCTTCGGCCTCGCTGGCGGCCGTCTCGGCGGCGGCCAGCCGTTCCGGCGGAATGCGGGCGGCGCGGGCCGCGGCCACTTCCTGCGCCAGCCGGGCGTGCTGTTCGGTGATGCGCCGGACGCGCTGCGCCGCCTCCTGCTGCGCCTGGCTGGCGCGGGCATGGCTGGCCTGCGCCTCCGCCAGGGCGCGCCGCGCCTCGGCCAGCGCCTCCGCCGCCTTGGTGCGGGCGGCTTCGGCGCGCTCCAGCCCCGCGCGTTCCCAGGCCAGCGAGTTCTCCGCCACGGCCACGGCGTCGCCGGCCTCGGCCAGGCGTTCCTCGTCGATGCGCGCGGCCAGCGCGCCGGCATGCTCGGCGGCCAGCGCCGCGTGCTGCTCGGAGACGCGCCTGGCGCGGGCCTCGGCGGTGGCCAGTTCCTGCGCCGCCTGGTTGGCGCGGGCGGCCAGCACGGCGGCTTCCTCGGTGGCGATATTGGCTTCCTGCTCGGCCAGGCGGGCGGCGTCGGCGGCCTCGATCAGCAGGGATTGCGCGGCCTCGACATCCGCCGGCAGGGCTTCCAGCGCTGCCGCCAACTGGCGGTCCTCGGTGGCCAGCCGGCGGTCGGCGGCCTCGGCATCGGCGGCCTGGCGCTCGGCATGGCCCAGATCAGCCTCCAGCTGGGCGAGGCGCGCCTCGGCGGCGGCCAGCGCCTCGGTGGCGCGCTTCTCCTCGGCCTCCAGCCCCTCGCTCTCCACCCGCCGGCGTTCCAGCGCCGTGCGCGCCTCGGCCTCGGCGGCACGCGGCCCGGGCAGCGAGGTATCGGCGGCGAAGCTGGCCCGCGCGGCGGCCTCGGACTGCGCCTCGGCGGCGCGGGTGGCGGCCTCGGCGCTGGCCAGGCCGGCGCGGGCATGGGCCAGCGCCGCCTGGGCGCGGGCGCGCAACAGGGAGAGCCATTCGGCCTCCGCCTGGCGCACCAGGCCGCTGAGGTTGCGGTAGCGGTTGGCCTGGCGCGCCTGCTTCTGCAACGCCTGGCGCTGCACATCCAGCTGGCCCACCAGGTCCTCGGCGCGCAGCAGGTTCTGCTCGGCCTGGCGCAGCTTCAGTTCGGCCTCATGCTTGCGCGCCCGCAGGCCGGCGATACCAGCGGCTTCCTCCAGCACGCTGCGCCGGTCTTCCGGCCGCGCCTGGATCAGCGTGGCCACGCGGCCCTGGCTGACCATGCCGGAAGCCCTGGCGCCGGAGCCGATATCGGCGAACATCGTCTGGATGTCGCGCGCCCGCAGTTCCTTGCCGTTCAGCCGGTAGCTGGAACCGGAGCCGCGCTCGATCCGGCGGATGATCTCCAGCTCGTCCGCCACGTTGAAGGGTGGCGGCGCCAGGCCGGTGGCATCCTCCAGCGTCAGCGTGACTTCGCAGATGTTGCGGCCCGGCCGGTTGGCGGTGCCGGCGAAGATCACGTCCTCCATCTCGCCGCCGCGGAGCGAGCGGGCGGAGGTCTCGCCCATGGCCCAGCGCAGCGCCTCCACCACGTTGGACTTGCCGCAGCCATTCGGGCCGACGATGCCGGTCAGCCCCGGCAGCACCTCCACGTTGGTGGCCTCGGCGAAGCTCTTGAAGCCGGCGATCCGCAGCCGGGCCAGGGTGGCCTTGACGCGCACGCGCTCGGCCGCCGCCGGGGTCTCGGCAGCCTGTGCCGTCTCCTCGGAAGGCGGCAGCGGCGCGGCGTCGCTCAAGCCTTCGCGGCCTCCTGCACCAGGCCGGCGAAAGTGTCGAACGGCATGTTGCCGGACTGGTTGCGCCCGGCGCCGCTGCCCTTGCTGAAGTTGAAGCTGGGCGTGGACTGCACCTGGAATTCCTGCTCGGCGCGGGCGCGGCCTTCCAGGATGGCGCGCTGCAGGGCCTCGTCGGCGATGACCTGGTCGTAGGTGGCGCGGTTCATGCCGGCCAGCGCCGCCATCTTCGCCAGTTCCTCCTTCGGGTCGCCGCGGGTGAAGGCCCAGCGGTCCTGGTTGGCCAGCAGCGCGCCGATGAAGCCCTCATAGCGTTCCACCGGCAGGCTGCGCGCCACGGCGGCGGCCACCAGCGCCAGCCGGTCCAACGGGAAGTCGCGCCAGACCAGGCGAACCTGGCCGGTGGTGACCAGCGCGGACTTCACCTGCGGGTAGACGTCCTTGTGGAAGGCGGCGCAGTGCGAGCAGGTGAGGGAGAAGAACTCCAGCACCCGCACCGGGGCTTCCGCCTTGCCGGCGGCACGGTCCGCCAGCCGCGGGTCGGCGGCGGGTGCTGGCCCCGGGGCTGGCCCTTGGGCCAGCGCGGGCGCAGCAAGCAGCGTGGGCGCCAGGGCGAGAAGGCTACGGCGGGGCAGCAGGGACAAGGCCATCGGGGACTCCTGAGAGGATGGCAGTGGTCAGCGGGGTTTTCGATAGACGCCCTGGCCCAGCTTTGCCAGGGCCGCGCGCAATTCCTCGCCCGGCACGGCGGCGATGCCGGCCAGCACTGGGGCGGGCAGGGGGGCGGCCGGGGCCAGCCGGCGCGGGGCGGGCGGGCGGGCGCCGGCCAGGGCTTCCTGGACGAATTTCAGCTGCGCCACCGCCTGGCGGCCCAGCGCGCCATTGATCCGGCTGATGATCTGCGGCGCCAGGTGGGTCAGCTCCATCGCCACCGGGCCGGCGCAGGCAATGGTCAGGGTGGTGCCGGAAAGCCGGCGCGGGGCGGTCACGGCCGAGAGCGCCGGGCCGATGATCTCGGCCCAATCCGCCATGATCTGGGCGCCTGACGGGCTCTTCTTGCGGAAGACCGGCTTGGTCAGCTTCGGCAGCAGGGCGCCCAGCGCACGGGGCCCTCCGAAGAATCGCTGATCGCCGCTATCCTCGGCCATTGATGCGCCCTGACCCCGATGCCCTGCTGAATTGGTACGACCGCCACCGCCGGGCAATGCCCTGGCGCGACAGCGGCCGAGACCCCTACCACGTCTGGCTCAGCGAGGTGATGCTGCAGCAGACCACGGTGGCGACGGTAGGGCCGCGGTTTTCGCGGTTTCTGGCGAAGTTCCCCACCGTGGCAGCCCTGGCGGCGGCCGAGGATGCCGAGGTGATGGAGGAATGGGCCGGGCTTGGCTACTACGCCCGCGCCCGCAACCTGCTGGCCGGGGCGCGCGCCGTGGTGGCGCGGGGCGGGTTTCCGCGCTCGGTGGAGGGGCTGCGGGAGATCCCCGGCGTGGGGCCGTATACGGCGGCGGCGGTGGGGGCCATCGCCTTCGACCTGCCGGTGGTGCCGTTGGACGGCAATGTGGAGCGGGTGATGGCCCGGGTGCATGCGGTGCGGGAGGCGCTGCCCGGCGCCAAGCCGCGGCTGGCGGCGCTGGCGCAGGACAGCATGGCCGATGCCGCCGCCCGCGCCCGGCCGGGGGATTTCGTGCAGGCGCTGTTCGACCTGGGCGCCACCATCTGCACGCCGCGGACGCCAGCCTGCGCGCTGTGCCCCTGGCGCGGCGGCTGTGCGGCGCAGGCGGGCGGCTTCGCGGCGGAGTTGCCGGCCAAGGCGGCGAAGCAGGACCGCCCGCTGCGCCACGGCAGCCACTTTCTGCTGCGGGACGCCGCCGGGCTGGTGCTGGTGCGGCGCCGGCCGCCGAAGGGGCTGCTGGGCGGCATGCTGGAAGTGCCGGGCACGCCGTGGCGCGACACGCCCTGGGCCGAGGCGGAGGCGCTGGCGCATGCGCCGGTGGCGGGCCTGGCCTGGCGCCGGCTGCCGGGGCTGGCCGAGCATGGCTTCACCCATTTCCGGCTGGAGATGGCGCTTTACCTGGCCACGGTGCCCCGCCTGGTGGCGCCGGAGGGCTTCGAGGCCCGGCCGCAGGAGGGGCTGGCCGCGGCGCTGCCGACGGCGATGCGGCGGGTGCTGGCGCTGGCGGGGTAGGCGGGTCCTTCCCGGTGTCGGCGGCAGGGGGGCACGACCAACCGCAAGCCCGCCATGCCGGGGCCGACCCAGCCGCAGGGGACGCGACCGCCGCCCCATAGCCAACCAGGCCCCGCCTGGTGCGCCGCGAACCGCGCAACCGGCTCCCACGCCTCGCCGCCGCCCCACAGAGGGCGCAGCCCCGCCGCGACCAGTGCAACCGGCTTTCCCGATCTTGCCGCCGCCGCGCCGCAGGGGCATTGCACCGCAACCGGCGGCAGGCGGGGCCGCCGCGGGCGGTACAGGCTGCGCCGCCCGACCACGGACCACCCATGCCGCCCACGCCCACCGCCGCCCCCGCCATGACGACCAAGCTCTGGGGCCTGCTGCTGCTGCTGTCGCTGCTCTGGGGCGGGTCGTTCTTCTTTGTCGCCGTGGCGGTGAAGGAGCTTCCCTCCTTCACCCTGGTCTGGCTGCGCGTGGCGCTGGCCGCCGCCATGCTGCTGGCGCTGCTGCCGCTGCTCGGCCTCCGGCTGCCGCGAGACCGCCGGGTCTGGGCCGCCTTCTTCGCCATGGGGCTGCTGAACAACCTGGTGCCCTTCGTGCTGCTGGTCTGGGGCCAGCACCGCATCGCCGGCGGGCTGGCCGCCATCCTCAACGCCACCACGCCGCTGTTCACCGTGCTGGTGGCGCATGCCTGCACCAGCGACGAAAAGCTGACCCCGCTGAAGGGCCTCGGCGTCGGCATCGGCTTTGCCGGCGCCGCGGTGCTGCTGGGGCCGCAGGCGCTGCAAGGCCTGGGCGAGGACGTGCTGGCCCAGCTGGCCTGCCTGGGCGCGGCGCTGTCCTATGCCTTCGCCGGCGTCTTCGGCCGCCGCTTCCGCCGGCTGGGGCTGGCGCCGCCGGTCACCGCCACCGGCCAGGTCTGCGCCTCCAGCCTGATGCTGCTGCCGCTGATGCTGCTGGTGGACCAGCCATGGACCCTGCCGATGCCGGGCCTGGCCACCTGGGCGGCGGTGGCGGGGGTGGCGCTGTTCTCCACCGTGTTCGGCTACCTGCTGTATTTCCGCATCCTGGCCGCGGCCGGCGCCACCAACCTGCTGCTGGTTACCTTCCTGATACCCGTCAGCGCGATTCTGCTGGGCTGGCTGGTGCTGGGGGAGGTGCTGCTGCCTCGCCACCTGCCGGGCATGGGGCTGATCGCGCTGGGCCTGGCCTGCATCGACGGCCGGCTGTTCCGCCGGCGCGCGGCGTAGAGGCTGTTCAGCCTCCAGCGCCGTGTTTTGTCGTGTGATTCACGTCTCCGGCGCTTCCGCCTGCGACGATCACACTCTGGCGCGGTTCAGCCCCGCCCGGGCAGCACCATCAGCGTGGAGGTGCCATGCCCCAGCAGCTTGCCGTCCGGCCCCTTCAGCGTGGCGTCGCAGCTGATGATCTGCCGCCCGGCATTGATCACCCGCGCCTCGCAGCGGACCCGCCCGGTATGCGGGAAGATCGGCCGGCTGAAATTCGCCTTGGTCTCCACCGTTGTATACAGCACCCCCGCCGGCAGGGTGGTCTGCGCGGCGCAGCCGGTGGCGCTGTCCACCAGGGTCAGCGCCCAGCCGCCATGCACCGTGCCCAGCGGGTTCAGCACGGCCTCCGAAGGATCGCCCTCGAAGGCGGCGAAGCCGTCGCCGATCTCGGCCAGGATGATGTTCAGCGTGCGGCAGATCGGCGGCGCCGGCAGCGCGCCGTCCAGCATGGCCTGCAACATCTGCCGCCCGGTCAGCCCGGCAACCTGTTCCGGCCGGGCGACGCCATAATGCTGGTCGGGCTTCAGCAGCATGCGGTGGTTTCCTTGTATCTGCAAAGATTGTAGATACATAGGACCATGCGCAAACCGCTTCAAGCCGCCCCCGTTCAAGCTGCCCCTGTTCAAGCTGCCCCTGGCCTGCAACGCCAGGCCGCCGGCGCCATGGCGCGCTGCGCCACCTGGAACACCCGCCTGGCCGGGCGCCGGCTGACCCAGTTCCTGGAACACCGCCTGGCCCCGACCGGGCTGACCACCGCGCAATTCGGCCTGCTCGGCCTGGTTGCCGCCGCCAGCGACGAAAGCCTGGGCGCCATGGCGGAACGTGCCGGGCTGGACCAGTCCAGCCTCTCGCGCGGGCTGGACGCGCTGGCGAAGGCCGGCTGGGTGGAGATGGCGGCGATGGACGGCGACCGCCGCCGCCGCGCCGCCTGGCTGACCGCGGCCGGCACGCACCGCCTGACCGCGGCGCTGCCGGCCTGGGAAGCCGCCCAGGCCGAGATCGACGCGATCCTGGATGCCGGCCTGGTGCAGCGCCTGGCCGAAGCGGTGCAGCGGCTGGAACCCTGAGCTGCCGCGGCCATGGCTGCGCCGTCCTGGCCTGCGCCACCCGCCGTGGGTTGCCGCGCCGTGCGCTACTCCGCCGCGCCCGGGCGCCCTTGCGCCGCGAAGATCGCCGCCAACCCGTCCTCAACCTCCGGCGCCGGCGGCGGCACCAGGGCACGCCGCGCCAGACCGATGGTGCGCGACAATTGCCGCAGGTATTCCCGGCAGTTCCGGCAGACCCGCAGATGCGCCCAAACCCCCAGCCGGCGCATTGGCGGGGCGGCGCCTTCCATGTACTCGGTCGCCCCCTCGGCAACCTGATGGCAGGTCAGCATGCGGCATTCTCCTCGAACAGGAGTATGCCGTGGCCGCCCCGGGTTACAGCCCGGTAAGCATATTTTTTGCGCATCACCCGCGCACCATCCTGTCGGCCGCATCCCGCAGCTTGACTCGGGCGCGGTGCAGAAGCACCCGCAGATTCGCCTCCGAGATGCCCAGCGCCTTGCAGATGGCCGGGCTTTCCAGCCCTTCCACGTCGCGCAGCAGCACCACGGCGCGTTGGGCCGGCGGCAGCTTTTCCAGTGCCTCGCCCACGCCGGCCAGCAACTGCCGGTCGCCGGCCTCGCGTTCCGGGGTCAGCGCGTCCCAGGGCCGGTGCTGCTCGGCCCAATGGCCGTCGGGCAGGAAGCGCTCGGGCTCGAAGGCGTCGCCCTCGCCCTCATCCCGCGCCAGGTCCGAGAAGTTGACCATGCGGCCATCCCGTACCGCGCGGGTCTTGGCCTTGTTGACCAGGATGCCGTTGATCCAGGCCGCCAGCGGCGCTTCCCCGCTGAAGCCGTGCAGCCCGGTGATGACCGCCAGCCAGGTCTCCTGCACCACTTCCTCGGCACTGGCGCGGTTGCGGCAGAAGGCGCCGGCCAGGCGCAGCAGCCGGCCATGCCGCTCCCGCACCAAGGTGCGGAACGCCGCCTGGTCGCCGGCGCGCAGCCGCGCCAGCGTCGCCGCCTCCTCCGCCCCTGCCTGGTAACTGCCCTGCGGCGCCACGCCGATTCCGCCCCGGTTGCGCCGCATGCTTCGCCCGGCCGGCGATGGCGGGCAAGGCCGCGCGGGAAAATCGTCGCCGGGCTGTAACGCCCAAGGGGCAAAATCGTCGCCGGGCTGTAACGCCCAAGGGGGAAAATCATCGCCGGGCTGTAACGCCCGGCCCGGCCAGGACACGCTACGGGGAAGCCCGCGAGGAGACCGCGCCATGACCCAAACCCGTATCCTGACCCTGTTGGCCTGGGCCGCCGCCTTGTGGATCGGCTATGAGTTCCTCTGGTACGAGCAGTACAAGCTGGCCGGGCCGACCCTGGTGTTCGACAAGCTCTCCGCCTGGTC
Organism: uncultured Rhodospirillales bacterium; assembly: GCA_903835235.1. GTDB lineage: Bacteria > Pseudomonadota > Alphaproteobacteria > Acetobacterales > Acetobacteraceae > CAIMOR01. The sequence continues at coordinate 43,976 of CAILMF010000053.1, read as the reverse complement.
CGGCATTCCCGAGAAGCCGTTCCGGCTGTTCGTCGCCAGCATGGAGATGGTGGCGGCCGTGCTGGTGCTGATCCCGCGGACCCGGCCCTTCGGTGGGCTGTTTGCCCTGGGCATCATGACCGGGGCGATCTTCTTCCACCTGTTCACGCCCTTGGGCGTGGACCCCTACGAGGATGGTGCCCAATTGTTCAAGGAAGCGTGCTTTACCTGGGTGATGGCGGCGATCGTGGTGCTGGTGCACCGCGCCCCGCTGCTGGACCTGGCGCGCCAGGTGCTGGCCCGCCTGGCCCCCGCCGCCGCCAACCGCTGACCCTAAGGACCGCCCCCATGCGCCAACTGGTTCGCCCCGCGCGCGACACAAGGCTGGATATCGTCCGCGGCTGGATGCAGATCTCGATCTTCATCTCCCACGTGGTCGGCAGCGTCTTCGCCTGGGGCATCCATGCCGCCTGGGGGCTGAGCGACAGCTCCGAGCAGTTCATCTTCCTGTCCGGGCTGACGCTGGGTTCCGTCTTCACGCTGAAGGCGGCGCGGGATGGCCACCTGGCCGCGCAGAAGGACCTGCTGAAGCGCACCCTGAAGCTGTACCGGACGCAGATGCTGCTGTTCTTCGGCTTCGCGGTCATGGTGGTCTTCGCCGCCGTGCTGCTGAAGGACGCCGAGGACCTGGTCACCGGCGGCTGGTGCCTGCTGGTCGATGAGCCCTGGGTGGCGATACCCGCGGCCTTCGCCATGCTGTACCAGCCGGAATACATGGGCATCCTGCCCGGCTTCATCTTCGGCATGCTGCTGCTGGGGCCATTCCTGTGGCTGGTGGAGCGCTGGGGCAACTGGGCGCTGCTGCCTTCGGTGGCGGTGTACGCCGCGACGCAGCTGGGCTGGATCGCCACCCCGGGCTTCGGCGCGCTGGGGATCGCGTTTGACCCGCTGGCCTGGCAACTGCTGTACGTGGTGGGCGGGTTGCTCGGCCGGCGTTCCCTGCTGGGGCAGGGCCTGCCGCGTGGGCGCTGGGTGCTGTGGGGCGCGGTGGCGGTGGCGGTTCTGGGCTTCGCTGCAAGGCTGGTGGAGCACGGCTTCATCCCCGGCCCCGGCCTGGCGGTGACGGCGTTGCAGCACAAGGAAGTGCTGGCCCCGGCGCGCCTGATCCACGCGCTTTCCCTGGCCTATCTGGTGGCGGTGCTGGTGCCGCGTGAGGCCGGCTGGATGCATGGCCGCGTTGGCGAATGGCTGGCGATGATCGGGCGGCACAGCCTGCCGGTATTCTGCTTCGGCCTGTACCTGGCGTGGGGGCTGAACACCCTGGCGCGGGATGTGCCGCAGCACGCCATGGCGCTGCACCTGGTGCTGGTGCCGCTGGGCGTGGCGCTGCTGGGGCTGCGGGCGCGGCTGGCGGATGGTGGGTTGATGCGGGTGGTCAGGCGGGGGGCCAAGGGGATGAGCGGCGTGGCGGCCTAACCCCCCGCCACGATCTCCTGCCGGAAGTCATCCAGCAGCCGCAGCTTCCCGCCCGGCATCTCCAAGTGCCAGAACGCCCAGCCATTGCAGCTCGGCGCGTCCTGCACCAGCGACCCCACCTTGTGGATGCTGCCGGTCGCGTCCCCGCAGCGCAGCGTGGCATCCGCGCCCACGGTGGCGCGCCAGCGGCGGCGGCTGTCGGTCAGCACGCTGCCCGGCGGCACCAGGCCGCGTTCCACCAGTACGCCGAAGGCCACGCGCGGCTGTTCCCGCTTGTTGGGCAGGGAAAGCGCGGCGCTTTCCGCCAGCGGCTGCACCGCGAAGATGCGTTCGGCGGCGGCGGCGGCGTAGCCCTCATCCCGCTCCAGCCCGATGAAGCGCCGGCCCAGCCGCCGCGCCACGGCGGCCGAGGTGCCGGTGCCGAGGAAGGGGTCGAGGATCACCTCGCCGGGCGCGGTGCAGCTGAGGATGACCCGGTGCAGCAGGGCCTCCGGCTTCTGCGTCGGGTGCAGCTTGGCGCCCTTGGCGTCGCGCAGACGCTCATTGCCGGTGCACAGCGGGATGAACCAGTCGCTGCGCATCTGCTGGTCGTCGTTCAGCGCCTTCATCGCGGCGTAGTTGAACTTGTACTTGCTCTCGGCGCCGCGGGCCGCCCAGATCAGCGTCTCATGCGCGTTGGTGAAGCGCCGGCCGCGAAAATTCGGCATCGGGTTGGCCTTGCGCCAAATGACGTCGTTCAGCACCCAGAAGCCCAGGTCCTGCAACGCCCCGCCCAGCCGGAACACGTTGTGGTAGCTGCCGATCACCCAGATCGTGCCGTCCTTGCGGAGCACCCGCCGCGCCTCGGTTAGCCAGGCGCGGGTGAAGGTGTCGTAGGCGGCCAGGCTCTCGAACTGGTCCCAGGCGTCGTCCACCGCATCCACCAGCGAATGGTCCGGCCGATGCAGGTCGCCCTTCAATTGCAGGTTGTACGGCGGGTCCGCGAAGATGGCATGCACCGACGCCGGCGGCAGGCGCTGCATCAGCGTGATGCAATCCCCGACCAGAACCTGGTCGAGGGGCAGGTCCAACCCCGTGCCCACCGTGCTTAACCCCCGGAAAACGCCCCGAATCCGCAAGATGCAGCGGGCGGGACTCCCGTGTCAAACGGAAGCGCAGGCCTTGTCTGAGAGACTGATTCACCGCTACGGCGATTCCGCCTTCGCGGATCAGGCTCTCACAGCATGCTCGCCGCCACCGCCACGGCGAAGAAGGCCAGCAGCAGCAGCAGCATGCGGTCCCGCTGCGCCCGGGACTGCTGGGCGTGCAGCAGGTGCATCGGTACCGGGGCGTCATCCAGGTGCGCCTGCCCAGGCAGGTCGTCAGCCCAGTCGCGGCTGGTCTCCATGGTCGGTCCCTCTTCCGCGGCCGGGGAGAGGCTGTCTCTCCCCCTGTGCTGTGTGCCGTGGAATGGGATGCTGACTCTTTTTCGCTAAGCAGCCCTTAAAGCCGAGATCACAATCCCTGCGCCGCTTCCATCACCTGGGCTGCGTGTTCCGCCGGCTTCACCTTGCGCCACACCTTCACCACCTTCCCGTCGGCGCCGACCAGGAAGCTGCTGCGCTCCATGCCCATGTACTTCTTGCCGTACATGCTCTTTTCCACCCACACGCCGTAGGCTTCGGCCACCGCGTGGTCCTCGTCGGCCGCCAGCGGAAAGGTCAGGCCGTACTTGGCGGCGAATTTTTCTATCTTCGCCACCGGGTCGGGCGAAACGCCGATCACTTCCAGCTTCAGCTTGCCCAACTGCGGCAGCGCTTCCTGGATGCCGCAGGCCTGGGTGGTGCAGCCGGGCGTATCCGCCTTGGGGTAGAAGTACAGCAGGTAGGGCTTGCCCTGCAGCGCCGCGCTGCTGGCGCTGCGCCCGCCGCTGGCCGGCATGGTGAAGGCCGGCGCCGCGGCGCCCTCCGCAATCTCGGTCATCGCCCGAACTCTCCTGGTTGCTGCCGCAGCATCTTGGCAGCCCGGCGCCGGCGTCAACCAGGGGGTCAGGCGGCATCCAAAACCGGCCGCGGCTGGCGCCAGGCGGCGATCCGCTTGGCCAGCCGATGCGCCGGCCGTTCCACCCCACGGTGCAGCAGCGCCGCCGCGGGCAACGAAAGCACCATGCCCAGCGCCACCGCCACGCTCTGCGAAACCACCCCGCCCAGCGCCTGCACCAGCGCGGCCAGCAGCGGCAGGTGGATCAGGTACAGGCTGAAGGAGACCTTGCCCAACCAGGCCACCGCCGGCCAGCGCAGCCAGGCCAGCAGCGGCCCCGGCCGCAGCGCCAGCACGATCAGCACCACCGAGGCCAACACGCCCACCAGGTCGTTGTTGGTCATGGTCAGCGGCACCAGCGCCAGGCCCAGCGCCACCCGCGCCCAGCCCGGCAGCGCCGGCAGCCGGGCCAGCGCCAGCGCCCCGCCGGCGCAGAAGGGCAGCAGGAAGTACAGCGTGGCCAGCAGGGTCCCGGCCAGGTCTGCCCCCAGGGCCACGGCCTGGTCCCGCGCGCCCAGCGCCGTGGCCAGTGCCCAGGCGCCCAGGCCCACCGCCAGCAGCCGCCACGGCCGGCCACGGAACAGCAGCACCGCCGGCAGCAGCAGGGAAACCCGCCATTCATGCACGAGGGACCACAGCACCGGGTCCAGGCTGACCTGGCCGTCATGCCCCAGCAGCAGCGCCTGGCGCAGCAGCCCCAGGGCGCTGGGCGGCTCGGTCCATACTGCCGAGGTCATGAACATCCCGCCCGCCCAGGGCGGCGGCAGCGCGCGCCAGGCCAGGGCATAGAGCACCACGGAGGCGACCAGCGCCGCGCCCACCGGCAGCCCCAGCCGCACCGTGCGCTGAAGCGCGTAATTGGCCCAGCCCGGCGGCCGGCCGGCCAGCATGGCACGGCTCAGCACGAAGCCGCTGAGCACGAAGAAGAACACCACCGGCTGGCGGCCGGAGGTGATGACATGCAGCGGCGTGTGCTGGAACAGCCAGAACAGCGCCAGGGGCTGCGTCGGCTGGGAATACCAGCCGTGGTAGAGCAGCACGCACAACGCAGCCAGGCCACGCAGCGCATCCAGTTCCACCAGGCGTTGGGCGCCGGGGGCTTCAGGGTGGCTCATCGGCTACGCAGTATCGTAGTGCGGCGCCCACGTCTGGCCGGGCGCCGCTGCCTCAGCCGGTTGTGAAGCCGGAGCGGATGTCGTGCGCGGGCCTCGGCCGAAACGGCCGCGCCGCGGCGGCAGTGGTCGCAGCCGGCGCCTGCTCATCCTCGTGGCGGCAGTGGCCCCAGGCGGCGCTCGAACACGTGGCGGCAGTGGCCTCCGCCGGCGCCCGCCCACCCCCGCGGCGGCAACGGCCGAAACGGCCGCCCCTTCACCCCCGCGGCGGCAACGCCCCGACCCGGCGCTCGAACACCTCGCGCACCTCGGCCGCCACCTCGGCCAGCCGGGCCCGCAGCGCCGGCAGGTCCGCCACCGGCGCGCCCAGCAGCGGCGCGGCGCCGCGCAGCAGCGCCTCGGCCACCGGGGCGGGCAGGGTCTCGGCGCGGCGCTTGCCCTGGGTCAGCCGGACCAGGCCGCTGATGCCCAGCCACAGCCGGTCCGCCCGCACCAGCAGCGCGGCTTCCTCGGGCGGCAGCACCCCGGCGGCGCCCAGCCGTTCCAGCGCGGCGGCGGTATTGGTGGCCAGCACGCCGGGGTTGGCCGGGGCATGCGCCAGTTGCAGCGCCTGGGCGATGAACTCCACCTCCACCAGGCCGCCGGGCATCGCCTTCACGTCCCAGGGGCCGTCCGCCGGCAGGTCCTTCAGCATCCGGGCGCGCATGGCGGTGGCATCGGCCAGCACCTTGCCGGGCGCTTCCGGGCGCAGCAACGCGGCGCGCAGCACCTCCGCAATGCGCTTGCGCAGGGCGGGCGGCCCCGCCACCACCCGGGCGCGGGTCAGCGCCATGCGCTCCCAGGTCCAGGACTCGCCCTGATGATAGCCCTGGAACCCCGCCAGCTGCACCGCCACCGGCCCCTTGTTGCCAGAAGGCCGCAGCCGCATGTCCACCTCGTACAGCCGGCCCTCGGCCCCGGCCGAGGAGATGGCGCCGATGAATTGCTGCGCCAGACGAATAAAATACTGGCTGGCCGGCAGGTTGCGTGGGCCGCCGGTGCTCTCGGTGGCCTCGGGGTCGTGGTCGTACAGCAGCACCAGGTCCAGGTCGGAACCCGGCAGCATCTCCCGCCCGCCCAGTTTTCCCAGCGCCACCACCGCCAATTGCCCGCCGGCGACGCGGCCGTAGCGCTCGGCGAAGTCGGCGCCGATGCGCGGCAGCAGCGCGGCCAGCGCGGCATCGGCCAGGTCGCTGCGCAGCGCGCCGGCGGTGGCCACGTCCAACCGGCCTTCCAGGGAAGCCGCGTCGATCTCGAACCGCCGCTCGAAGGCCAGGCGCCGCGCCGCCTCCAGCGCTTCCTCCAGGTGCCGCGCCTCCTTCACCAGGGCGGCGATCTGCGCCCCCGTGGCATCCGCCCCGGTGGGCGCGAAGCTGCCGGCCAGCAGCCCGTCCAGCGCCGCGGCATTCTGCGCCAGGTGGTCGGCCAGCGCCGGCGCGGCGCCCAGGATGCCGGCGATCCGGTCCAGCATGGCGGGGTGGCGATGCAGCAGGCTCAGCACCTGCACCCCCGCCGGCAGCCGGCCCAGCATCACGTCGAACCGCGCCAGCGCCTTGCCCGGCTCGGCCTGGCGGCCGAAGGCGGCCAGCAGCATCGGCATCACGGCTGTCAGCAGCTCCCGCGCCCGGGCGCTGCGGGTGGCGCGCGGGCGGCCGTGGTGCCAGCCGCGCACCATCGCCGCCACCGAGCCCGGCTCGGCGAAGCCCATGCCGGCCAGGGTCGCCAGCGTCTCCGGGTCGTCCTCCACCCCGGTGAAGACCAGGTTGCCCTTGCCATCGGCGCCGCCCTTGCCGGCCGGGCCGCTCAGCGCCGGCGCACTCTCGAATTGCTGGGCGTAGTGCCGTTCCACCCGGGCCAGGTGGCCCATGAAGGCGCTGGTGAAGCCGGCCAGCCCCTCGGCGCCCAGGCCATAGCCCATGAAGCTGGCGATCCGCTGCAAGCCTTCCGCCGATTCCGGCAGCCGGTGGGTCTGGCGGTCGTCCACCATCTGGATGCGATGTTCCAGCTGGCGCAGGAACACATAGGCGTCGGCCAGGTCGGCGGCGGCGCGGCGGTCCATCTTGCCGGCGGCGGCCAGCAGGGAAAGCGCGCCCAGCGTGGTCGGGTCCCGCAGGGCAGGGTCCCGCCCACCCCAGATCAACTGCAATACCTGGGCGGTGAACTCGATCTCGCGGATACCGCCACGGCCCAGCTTCACGTCGTGCCCGGCCAGGGCGATGGTGGCGCCGGCGCCCTTGGCGCCCTTGTGGACATGGATCTGCCGCTTGATGCTGTGGATATCCGCCATGGCCGCGAAGTCCAGGTGGCGACGCCAGACGAAGGGCCGGACCTCCCGCAGGAAGCTCTCCCCCAGGGCGCGGTCGCCGGCCACCGGGCGGGCCTTGATCATGGCGGCGCGTTCCCAGTTCTGCCCCAGTGTCTCATAGTATTGCAGCGCTGCCCCCAGGTTCACCGCCAGGGGGGTGGCCGCCGGGTCCGGCCGCAGGCGAAGATCGGTGCGGAAGACGTAGCCGTCGGCGGTCCGTTCCTCCATCAACTTGACCAGGTCGCGACCCAGGCGGACATAGGCAGCGCCGGCGGCATCCCTATGATAGGCTGCGGCATCCGGGTCATAGAGCAGCATGAGGTCGACATCCGAGGAGTAGTTCAGCTCCCGCCCCCCCAGCTTCCCCATGCCGAGCACGATCAACCCGCTGCCCTTGCCGGCCAGCTTCGGGTCTCGCCTGCTCCCATTGGGCAGCCGCAGCTCACCGCGCTCCGCCGCGGCCAGCAGCAGATGGGTACAGGCGAAGTCGATGCTGGCCTCGGCCAGGTCCGAAAGCGCCCCCGTGACCTGGTCCAGCCCCCAGATGCCCGCGATATCGGCCACGGCGATGATCAGCGCCGATTGCCGCTTCACCTGGCGCAGCAGTGCGGCCACCTGGTCGCGTGCCGCCGCCGGGTCGGCATGGCGCAGCGGCGCCATGGCCAGGGCCTGGGCCTCGTCCGGGCCGCGTTCCACCAGCCGGGCCAGGGTCGGCGCCTCGCGCAGCGCCAGGTCGGCCAGGTAGGGGCTGTGGCCGCCCAGCGTGTTCAGCAGCGCCAAGCCCGCGGCGCTGGCGCCGAAGCTGCGCGCGGCACCATCGCGCTCGGCGAAGCGTTGCCGCAGGCGCTCGGCCGCTGCGGGGTCGAAGGCGGGTTGCAGGCGGTCCGGCAACGGGGTGGTGCTGTGCATTGTGTACGAGGGAAGGCGTGAAGCGGTTGCCGGGTCAAGCACTTGGTTGGATGCGGGTGGCGGCGCAGTGGCTGGCGCGCGGGGTCATGGCCCTGGCGGTGGCGCTGGCGCTGGGCGGTGCCTGGCTGGCCTGGCGGCTGGACCAGGGGCCGCTGCCGGTGCCGGTGTTGGCACGGCAGCTTGAACGCGCGGTGAACCAGGACGGCGCCGGCACCCGGCTGACGGTGCGCGAGGCCGCCATTGCCTGGGAAGGCTGGCGCAACGGCTCCGGCACGCCGCTGGATATCCGGTTGCGCGGCGTGCGCGTGGTCGATTCGGGCGGTGCGGTGCGGGCGGAACTGCCGGACGCCGCCGCCACCCTGGCCCTGGCGCCGCTGCTGCTCGGCCGCGTGGTGCCGGCCACGGTGGAGCTGCGCCGGCCCTCGGTGCTGGTGTTCCGCGGCGCCGATGGCCAGGTTGGGCTGGACCTCGGCACCCTCGGCGCCGGCCCGGCCGGGCCGACGGCACCGGGCGAAGGCAGCCCAGGCGGCAACCCCGCGGAAGGCGCGTTGCAGATGCTCGCCGCGCTGATGCAGCCGGCCAGCGAGCGCAGCAGCGTCTCGGCGCTGCGCCGCATCCGCCTGGTGGGCGGCGAGGTGACGGTGGTGGACCAGGGGCTGGGCCGCACCTGGGCGCTGCTGGACCCCAACCTGGATATCCGCCGCGAGGCCAGCGGCGGCCTGGTGCTGGATGGCGCGGCCACGCTGCGGCTGGGCGAGCTGAACCTGCCGGTGCGGGTTTCCGGCCAGGCGGTGGGCAGCCCGATGCGGGTGACCGCCGGCCTGACCCTGCCGGCGCTCTCCCCGCGGGAGCTGGCCCAGGCGATCCCGCAGCTGGCGCCGCTTTCGGTGCTGGATGCGCCGATCAGCCTGGGCGCCTTCATCGATATCGACGCCGGCGGCGCGCCGCCGGGCATCCGCGCCCGGCTGACCGCCGGCGCCGGCCGGATTGACCTGGGCCAGGGGCGCCGCCTGGCCTTTGCCGCGCTGGACGTGACCGCCGCCGGCGACGGCCAGCGGGTGGAGTTGCGCGAGGCCCGGCTGCGCCTGCCCGGCGAGGGCAACCGCCCCGGCGCGGAGCTGCTGGCCACCGGCCAGGCCGCGCTGGCGGAGGGCCGCTGGCAGGCCCGGGTGCAGGCCAGCCTGGCGCCGCTGCCGCTGGCGGAGCTGCGCCGCGCCTGGCCGGACTGGGCGGCGCCGGATATCCGGGCGGAAGTGCTGCCCCGGCTGCTCGGCGGCCGGCTGCGGGAAGCCGCGGTGACCCTGGCGCTGACCCTGCCGGAGAGCCTGGACGCGCTGGACTGGCGCCAGGCCGAGGCCCGGCTGGCGCTGGACCAGCCCGCGGTGCAGCTGGAGCCCGGCGACGCCACGCCGATCGAGAGCGTGGAGCTGGCGGTGGTCGCGACCCCGGCGCTGGTGCGGCTGGAACGCCTGGCCATCCGCCTGCCCGGCCTGCCGCGCCCCGGCGGCGGCGCGCCATCCGCCACCACCCTGGGCGAGCCCACCAGCATCACCGCCGATGCCGAGGCGACGCGCGACGCCACCGGCTGGCAGGTGCTGGGCCATGCCGCCCTGGACCAGTTGGACCTGGCCGACCTGCCGCGCCGCTGGCCGGCCGGCATCGCCCCCAAGCCGCGCCGCTGGCTGACCGAGAACCTCACCGCCGGCCAGGCCCGCAACGGCCGCTGGACCCTGGCCGCCCGGCTGCCGGCCCGGCTGGACGGCTTCGAGATGACCGCCCTGACCGGCAACGCCGAGGCCCAGGACGTGACGGTGCACTGGCTGCGGCCGGTGCCGCCCCTGGTCGGCGGCAGCGGCACCATCGAGTTCAACAATGCCGAGATCATCGTCCGCGCCCAGGGCGCCCGCCAGGCCAATGCGGAAGGCCGGCCCGGCGCCCTGGTGGCGCGCGACGCCACGGTGCGGTTCCACGGGCTGGATGTGGAGCCGGGCTACATGGACCTGGTCAGCCAACTCGGCGGCCCGCTGACCGAGGTGGTGGCCCTGTTGCGCCACCCGCGCCTCAAGCTGTTCGAGAAGCGCCCGCTGGAGCTGAACGTGCGCGGCGGCCAGGCCGAGGCCCGGCTGAGCGTGGCGATTCCGCTGCTGAACGACATGCCGATGGAGCAGCTGCGGCTGCGCGCCGCCGGCCGGATCACCGATGGCCGGTTGCAGGATGTGGTGCTGGACAAGGACCTGGACCGCGGCACGCTGGACCTGGCGGTGGACACCGACAGCCTGAAGCTGAGCGGCGAGGCCCGGCTGGAAGGCACCCCGGTGCGACTTGCGCTGGACATGGATTTCCGTGCCGGCCCGGCCACCCAGGTGATCGAGCGCGCCAGCGTCACCGCCCGCACCGATGCCAGCGAGCTGGTGCAATGGGGGCTGGACCCCGGCCGGCTGCTGACCGGGCCGCTTGGCCTGGACGTGCGGTATGAACGCCGCCGCGGCGGCCAGGGCAGCGTCAACATCGCCGCCGACCTGCGCCAGGCGGTGCTGGCGGTGGCGCCGATCGGCTGGGCCAAGCCGGCGGGCACGCCGGGCAGCGCGGAGGTGGTGCTGCGGCTGAACGGCAACCAGTTGCAGGCGGTGGACAGCTTCAAGGTGGAGGCGCTGGAACTGGCGCTGCGTGGCCGTATCGGCTTCGGGCGGGAGGCCCGGCTGGAACGGGTGGAGCTGGTCGACAGCATCTTCGGCGGCTCCCGCCTCTCGGGCGATATCCGCCCGCCGGTGCAGCCGGGCGCGCCGTGGTCGGTGGTGCTGCGCGGGCCGTTGCTGGACCTGCGCCCGATCTTCGGCCCCAGCGGCCATGTCGCCGGCGGCGCCGCGGCGCCGAACCGCGCCGAACCCGCGGCTGAACCGGAGGGCGCCAACCCGCCGCTGGCGCTGGACCTGCGGTTCGAGCGGGTGACCATGGGCGTGGATCGCGACCTGGCCAACCTGGCGCTGCGCGCCCGCAGCGACGCCCAAGGGTTGCTGCGCGAAGCCCGCATCACCGGCGCCACCGGCCCCAATGCGGGCTTCGAGGCCACCTTGCAGCCCCGCGGCGAGCAGCGGGTGCTGCGGTTGCAGGCGGCCGATGGCGGCGCGCTGCTGCGCGCGCTGGACCTGGTGCAGCCGGTGCAGGGCGGAAGGCTGACGGTCAACGCCGTCTATGAGGAACTCCGCCCCGGCGCGGCCCTGGTGGGCACCGCGGAGATGGACGGCTTCGTGGTGCGGGACGCGCCCTCGGTGGGCAAGATTTTGCAGGCGATGACGCTGTACGGCCTGGTGGATGCGCTGGGCGGGCCGGGGCTGAACTTCGCCCGCGCCGTGGTGCCGTTCCGGCTGACGCCGGAGGCGCTGGAGCTGACCGATGCGCGCGCCTTCTCCTCCAGCCTGGGGCTGACGGTGAAGGGCCGGGTGCTGCGCGAACGCCCCGGCCAGCGCAGCGTGCTGGAACTGGAGGGCACCATCGTGCCGGCCTACATGTTCAACGCGCTGCTGGGGAATATCCCGGTGCTGGGCCGCATCTTCAGCCCGGAGACCGGCGGCGGGCTGTTCGCCGCCACCTGGCGGGTGCAGGGGCCGGTGGACCAGGCGCAGGTGACGATGAACCCGCTGGCGGCGCTGACGCCGGGCTTTCTGCGCGGGCTGTTCGGCATTGTCGAAGGCCCGGTGGGCGGGCGGCGCTGACGCGGCCCGCCGGCGGTGCCAGGATGCCGCCCAACCGAGGAGAGCCAACATGAGCGGCAAGATCAGCTTCGACGACGGCGCGGCCTATGAGCGCGGCATGGGCGGCTGGAGCCGCGTCTGCGGTGGGATGTTCCTGGACTGGCTGAAGCCGGCGGCGGGCCTGGCCTGGGTGGATGTGGGCTGCGGCAACGGCGCCTTCACCGAGCTGCTGGTGCAGCGCTGCGCGCCCACGGAGGTGCAGGGGGTGGACCCCTCGGACGGGCAGATCAGCTACGCCGCCACCCGCCCCGGTGCGGCGGGGGCGGTGTTCCAGGTGGGCGACGCCCAGGCGCTGCCCTTCGCGGCCGCGCGCTTCGATGCCGCGACCATGGCGCTGGTGATCTTCTTCGTGCCGGACCCGGTGCGCGGCGTGGCCGAGATGGTGCGCGTGGTGAAACCGGGCGGGCTGGTGGCCGCCTATGTCTGGGACATCCTGGAAGGCGGCTTTCCGTTCGAGCCGCTGCTGGCCGAACTCCGCGCCCATGGCTACACGCCGGCCCTGCCGCCCAGCGCCGAGGCCAGCCGCATGCCGGCGCTGCGCGCGCTGTGGGAAGGCGGCGGGCTGCGCGAGGTGGAGAGCCGGGTCTTCGAGGTGCGGCGGGACTACGCGGACTTCGAGGCGTATTGGGAAAGCGGCACCAATAGCGGCAGCGTGAAGGCGGCGCTGGCGAAGTTCCCGGCCGAGAAGCTGGCGGGGTTCCGGGCCGGCGTGCGGGCCAGGCTGGCGGCGCTGCCGGGCGGCGGGCTGGCGTGGACCGCGCGGGCGAATGCGATCCGGGGGGTAGTGGCGGGCTGATCCGGCGGCGGCGCGATGGCGCCATCCGCTGGTACTGGCTCAGTTCAGCATGTTGCAGGGCAGGGGACCCGTTCCGACGAGCACATCGGCACGGGTATCGCGCTACCCCACCCGCACCAGCACGTGCCGCTTCCGCCCCAGGCTCAGCTTGGCGGCGCCGTCGCGCAAATCCGCCTCGGTGACGCTGGCATTGGCATCCGCCACCGCCGCGTCGTTCAGCCGCACGCCGTTCTGCGCCACCAGGCGGCGCGCCTCGCCCTTGCTGGCGCAGAGCTTCGCCGCCACCAGCAAATCCGCCAGGGAAGCGGGCAGGGTGTGGGTGATGCTCGGCAAATCCTCCGCCGCGGCGCCTTCCTCAAACGCCCGGCGCGCGGTCTCGGCGGCCTGCTCGGCGGCGTCGCGGCCATGCAGCAGGGCGCAGGCCTCGGTCGCCAGCACCTTCTTCGCCTCGTTGATGCCGGCGCCATCCAGCGCGCCCAGGCGCCGCACCTCGTCCATCGGCAACTCGGTGAACAGCGCCAGGAAGCGCTGGACATCCGCGTCCTCGGTGTTGCGCCAGAACTGCCAGTAGTCATAGGGGCTCAGGCGCTCGGCGTTCAGCCACACCGCACCGGCGGCGGTCTTGCCCATCTTGGCGCCGGAAGCGGTGGTCAGCAGCGGCGTGGTCAGGCCGAAGGCCTCGGCGCCATCCATCCGGCGGCAGAGTTCGACGCCCATGATGATGTTGCCCCACTGGTCGCTGCCGCCCATCTGCAGGGTCACGTTATGGGCGCGGCGCATGGCGGCGAAGTCGTACGACTGCAGCAGCATGTAGTTGAATTCGAGGAAGCTGAGGTTCTGCTCGCGGTCCAGCCTGGTCTTCACGCTGTCCATGGTCAGCATGCGGTTGACGCTGAAATGGCGGCCGACATCGCGCAGGAAGGGCACGTAGTGCAGCTGGTCCAGCCATTCGGCATTGTCCAGCATGATCGCGTCGGTCGGGCCTTCGCCAAAGGTCAGGAACTTGTCGAACACGCGGCGGATGCCCGCCTTGTTCCGCTCGATCGCGGCGTCGTCCAGCAGCGGCCGGGCCTCGTCGCGGAAGGAGGGGTCGCCGACCTTGGTGGTGCCGCCGCCCATCAGCACCACCGGGCGCTGGCCGCAGCGCTGCATCAGCCGCAGCAGCATGATCTGCATCAGGCTGCCGACATGCAGGCTGTCCGCCGTGCAGTCGAAGCCGATATAGCCCGAGACCGGTGCCGCGGCCATGCGCGCGTCCAGCGCCGCCACGTCGGTGATCTGGTGGACGTAGCCGCGCTCCTGCGCGATACGGATGAAGTCGCTGTTCGGGCTGCTCATGGGCGGTCCCCTACCACAGGGTGGGCAATGCTGAGAACCATCGGCCTGATGAGCGGCACCAGCCTGGATGGCGTCGATGCCGCCTGGGTGGAGACGGATGGCGAGCGGATCGGCCGGCTCGGCCCCAGCCTGACGCTGCCCTACGACCCCCGGCTGCGCGCCGACCTGCGCCAGCTTCTGGACGTGGCCGCGGTGACCGGGGAATACGACCCCTTCCTGCTGGACTGCGTGGCCCGGCTGACCGCGGTGCATGTGGAGGCCGTGCAGCGCCTGCGGGACCAGGTCCGCCGGACGCTGGGCGAGGAGGTGGACCTGCTGGGCTTCCACGGCCAGACCATTCTGCATCAGCCGCTGCGGCCGGGCATGCCGCTGGGCAACAAGTCCCCGCGCACCTGGCAGGTCGGCGACGCCGCGCTGCTGGCCCGCCGCACCGGGCTTTCCGTGGCCTACGACTTCCGCAGCGCCGATGTGGCGGCGGGCGGGCAGGGCGCGCCGCTGGTGCCGGTGGTGCATGCCGCGCTGGCCGCCGGGCTGCCCAAGCCGCTGGCGGTGCTGAACCTGGGCGGCGTGGCGAACGTGACCTATATCGGCACGGATGGCTCGCTGCTGGCCTTCGACACCGGCCCCGCCAACGGCCCGCTGGATGACTGGGCCCGCCGCCGCGCCGGCCGCGACTTCGACGCCGATGGCCGCCTGGCCCTGGCCGGCCAGCCGGATGGCGCCGTGCTGTCCCGCCTGATGCACCACCCCTATCTGGCGCTGCCTCCGCCCAAGTCGCTGGACCGGCTGGACTTCGACCGCGCGCTGCGCGACGCCGGCCTGGCCGAGCTTTCGCCGGAGGATGGCGCGGCCACGCTGGTCGCCTTCTGCGCGGTCTGCGTGGCCGCCGGCGCCCGGCACTTTCCGGAACCGGCGGGGCTGTGGCTGGTGGGCGGCGGCGGCCGGCGCAACCCGGCCGTGATGAAGGCGCTGTCCGGCGCGCTGGAATGCCCGGTGCGGCCGGTTGAGGTGGTGGGCTGGCATGGTGACGCGCTGGAGGCCCAGGCCTTCGGCGTGCTGGCCGCCCGCGTGGCGCGGCGGTTGCCGCTGACCTTCCCGGGCACCACGGGGGTTGCCGCGCCCTTGACCGGCGGGCGGCTGGTGGGCGGCTTGCTGTAGAGGCACCCCCGCCCGTATGTTGCGCCGCAACGCAGCTTAGAAATCACTGAAATGCCAGACGCCAGCCAAAAACCGCCCAGCTTCCAGGAACTCATCCTGCGCCTGCACGCCTATTGGGCGGCGCAGGGCTGCCTGATCCTGCAGCCCTACGACATGGAAGTGGGCGCCGGCACCTTCCACCCCGCCACCACGCTGCGCGCCCTGGGGCCGAAGCCCTGGAAGGCCGCCTACGTCCAGCCCAGCCGCCGCCCGGCGGATGGCCGCTACGGCGAGAACCCCAACCGGCTGCAGCACTACTACCAGTACCAGGTCATCATGAAGCCGAGCCCGCCGGACCCGCAGGCGCTGCTGCTGGGCAGCTACCGCGCCATCGGCATCGACCCGGCGCTGCACGACGTGCGCTTCGTGGAAGACGACTGGGAAAGCCCGACGCTGGGCGCCTGGGGCCTGGGCTGGGAAGTCTGGTGCGACGGCATGGAGGTGACGCAGTTCACCTACTTCCAGCAGGTCGGCGGCATCCCCTGCGAGGTACCGAGCTGCGAGCTGACCTACGGGCTGGAACGCCTGGCGATGTACGTGCAGGGCGTGGAGAACGTGTACGACCTGGACTTCAACGGCCAGGGCGTGAGCTACGGCGAGGTCTTCAAGCGCGCCGAGGTCGAGTACAGCGCCCACAACTTCGAACACGCCGACACCGAAAAGCTGTTCCGCCACTTCCGCGACGCGGAAGAAGAATGCGAGGCGCTGCTGAAGCACGGCCTGGCGCTGCCGGCATATGACCAGTGCATCAAGGCCAGCCACCGCTTCAACCTGCTGGACGCCCGCGGCGCCATCAGCGTGACCGAGCGTGCGAGCTACATCGGCCGCGTGCGCAACCTGGCCAAGGGCTGTTGCGAGGCCTGGCTGGCGGGGAGCGTCGCCTGATGCCCGAGCTTCTGATCGAACTCTTCTCCGAGGAAATCCCGGCGCGCATGCAGGCGCGTGCCGCTGAAGACCTGTGCAAGGCGCTGCACAAGGAACTCGGCGCGCTGATGCCGGCCGCGCCGCGCGGCTACAGCGGCCCGCGCCGACTGGCGGTGGTGGGGGAGATGGCCGCCCGCGCCGAGAGCGCGCCGAAGGAGGAACGCGGCCCCCGTGTGGGTGCCCCCGATGCGGCGCTGGACGGCTTCCTGCGCAAGCACGGCGCGGCGCGTGAGGCGCTGGTGCAGGAAGGCCAGTTCTGGGTGCTGAAGAAGCCCGGCGAGGTGCTGGAAGCCGCGGACTTGCTGGCCCGCGCTCTGCCCGCCGTGCTGCGCAGTTTCCCCTGGCCGAAATCCATGCGCTGGGGCACTTCGCCCTTCCTGTGGGTGCGCCCGTTGCAGCGCGTGGTGTGCATCCTCGGCGGCGAGGTGCTGCGCTTCCCGGTGGAACACGGCGTGGTCAGCGGCGACGAGACCGAGGGCCATCGCGTGCTGGCCCCAGGCGCCTTCCGCGTGACCGGCTTTGCCGACTACGTCGCCGGCCTGCGCGAACGCAAGGTGGTGCTGGACGCCGCCGAACGCGCTACGCTGATCCGCGACGGCATCGCCGCCCTGGCCGCCGCCGAGGGGCTTGAGGTGGTGCCCGATGACGGGCTGCTGGCCGAGGTCTCCGGCCTGGTGGAATGGCCGGTGCCGCTGCTGGGCAGCATCGACGCCGCCTTCATGGACCTGCCGCCGGAAGTGATGCGCACGACCATGCGGATCAACCAGAAGTACTTCGCGCTGCGCACGCCGGACGGGCGCGCGGCGCCGCGGTTTGCGCTGGTCGCGAACATCACCGCGACGGATGGCGGCAAGGCGCTGGTGGCCGGCAATGAACGCGTGCTGCGCGCCCGGCTGAGCGATGCGCGCTTCTTCTGGGATTTGGACCGCAAGCAGAAGCTTGAGGATTACCTGCCCAAGCTGGAGACGGTGGTGTTCCACGCCAAGCTGGGCACGCAGGGGGAGCGGGTGCGGCGGCTGGTGCGGCTGGCCGGCGTGATCGCGCCGCTGGTGGGCGCCGATGTCGCCCAGGCCGAGCGCGCCGCCGGCCTGGCCAAGGCGGACCTGGCCACCGGCATGGTTGGCGAGTTCCCGGAATTGCAGGGCGTGATGGGCCGCTACTATGCGCTGGGCCAGGGCGAAGCCCCGGCGGTCGCCGAGGCCGTGGCCGAGCACTACCGTCCGCTGGGCGCCGGCGACGCGGTGCCGAGCGACCCGGTGGCGATCAGCGTGGCGCTGGCAGACAAGCTGGACCAATTGGCGGGGTTCTTCGCGGTGGGCGAGAAGCCGACCGGGAGTGGCGACCCGTATGCGCTGCGGCGCGCGGCGTTGGGCGTGATCCGCATTGTGCGGGAGAATGGGCTGCGTTTGGGGTTGCGGCCGCTCTTCTTCGAGCCGTTTTATTCCGAGTTCGGTGAGGGGTTGCTATCTCACGACGCTGCGCATGACTACATGCTTGGTGACGACGAACTGAAAGAGCTTGTGGTAGAGAAGTTCTTTGGTCCGACTGTTCGTGATCTCCTCGACTTCCTCTTCGACCGCCTCCGCGTCCAGCTCCGCGCCGAGGGCGCCCGGCACGACGTGGTCGCCGCCGTCCTCGGCACCTCGCCGGATGACGACCTCACCCGTCTCCTCGCCCGCGCCGACGCCCTCCGCGCCCTGGTGGAATCGGAAGACGGCGCCAACCTGCTCGCCGCCTATCGCCGCGCCGCCAACATCCTCCGGATCGAGGAAAAGAAGGACGCCGCCAGCTACACCGGTGCCGAACTCAACCCGGCCGAGCTGACCCTGCCGGAGGAACAGGCCCTGGCCACCGCGCTGGACCGCGCCGTGCCGGAAGCCGCGCGCCTGCTCGCCGCGGAAAACTTCGCCGAAGCCATGGCCGCCCTGGCCACGCTGCGCGCCCCGCTGGACGCCTTCTTCGACAAGGTCCTGGTCAACGAACCGCAGTTCCGCCGCAATCGTCTGGCCCTGCTCGCCCGGCTCAGGGCCGCGATGGAGTCGGTCGCGGATCTGTCAAAACTCGAAGGTTGATTTACACGCTGTTGGCACTGCCTTTGCCTTAGCGCAAAGGAAACGCCGTGCGTTGGGCCTAACTGCCAGGCCCAGCCGCAGCCGGCGACGCAAACTGCAAGAGGATGACCGCCAATGACCCAGTGGGTTTACAGCTTCGGCGCCGGCCACAACGAAGGCTCGGCCGAGATGCGCAACCTGCTGGGTGGCAAGGGTGCCAACCTGGCCGAGATGGCCAGCATCGGCCTGCCCGTGCCGCCCGGCTTCACCATCACCACCGAAGTCTGCACCCACTACTACGACAATGGCCGGAAATATCCGGTCGAACTCGGCGCCCAGGTCTCCGGCGCCCTGGCGCGGATCGAGGCCGCGGTCGGCACCCGCTTCGGCGACCCGGTGAAGCCGCTGCTGGTCAGCGTCCGCTCCGGCGCCCGCGTCTCCATGCCGGGCATGATGGACACGGTGCTGAACCTGGGCCTCAACGACGTGACGGTGGAAGGCCTGGCCGCCGGCTCCGGCGATGCGCGCTTCGCCTGGGACAGCTATCGCCGCTTCATCCAGATGTATGGCTCGGTGGTGCTGGGTGTGGACCATCACCGCTTCGAGGAGATCATCGAGACCGCGAAGCTGGACCGCGACGTCATCGAGGATACCGACCTGACCGCCGATGACTGGCGCGGCGTGGTCGCCGGCTACAAGGAGATGGTCGCCGAGGTCACCGGCAAGCCCTTCCCGATGGACCCGAACGAGCAGCTCTGGGGTGCCGTCGGCGCGGTGTTCGGCAGCTGGATGAACCCGCGCGCCAATACCTATCGGCGCCTGCATGAAATCCCCGCCAACTGGGGCACCGCGGTCAACGTGCAGGCCATGGTGTTCGGCAATATGGGGCAGGATTGCGCGACCGGCGTCTGCTTCACGCGGGACCCCTCCACCGGCGAGAACATCTTCTACGGCGAATACCTGATCAACGCGCAGGGCGAGGACGTGGTGGCGGGCATCCGCACGCCGCAGCCCATGGCGCAGCTGAAGGCCAAGCCGCACGAGAAGAGCATGGAAGTGGCGATGCCCGCCGCCTATGCCGAACTGGTGAAGGTGCGGGAGACGCTGGAGCGGCACTACCGCGACATGCAGGACATCGAGTTCACGGTGCAGCAGAACAAGCTGTACATGCTGCAAACCCGCAACGGCAAGCGCACCGCCGCCGCCAGCCTGAAGGTGGCGGTGGACATGGCGCAGGAAGGGCTGATCGACCGGACCGAGGCGATCAAGCGCGTGGACCCCAAGGCGCTGGACCAGCTGCTGCACCCCATGCTGGACCCCAAGGCGCCGCGCAAGCTGCTCAGCAAGGGCCTGCCGGCCAGCCCCGGCGCCGCCTGCGGCACGGTGGTGTTCAACGCCGATGAGGCCGAGGCCCGCGCGGCCAAGGGCGAGGCGGTGATCCTGGTCCGCATCGAGACGTCGCCCGAGGACATCCACGGCATGCACGCGGCCCGCGGCATCCTGACCGCGCGCGGCGGCATGACCAGCCACGCCGCGGTGGTGGCGCGCGGCATGGGCCGGCCCTGCGTGGCCGGCGCCGGCGGCATCACCATCGACTACGCCAGCCAGCAGCTTTCGGCCGGCGGCCAGGTGGTGCAGGCCGGCGATACGCTGACGCTGGACGGCGCGACGGGCGAGGTGTTCATCGGCAGCGTGGCGATGATCGAGCCCAAGCTCAGCGGCGATTTCGCGACCTTGATGGAATGGGCCGACGGCGTCCGCCGGCTGAAGGTGCGCGCCAATGCGGAGACGCCGCTGGACGCCGACACCGCCCGCAAATTCGGCGCCGAGGGCATCGGCCTCTGCCGTACCGAGCACATGTTCTTCGACCCCGCGCGCATCCTGGCCGTGCGCCAGATGATCATGAGCGAGACCGAAGGCGGCCGGCGCGACGCCCTGGCGCGGCTGCTGCCGTTCCAGCGCAAGGATTTTTCGGAGCTGTTCACCATCATGGCGGGGCTGCCGGTGACGATCCGCCTGCTGGACCCGCCGCTGCATGAATTCCTGCCGCACGCGGATGCCGAGATGCAGGAAGTGGCGGATGCGCTGGGCAGCGACCTCGCGACCATGCAGCGCCGCGGCGCGGAACTGGCGGAAGCCAACCCGATGCTCGGCCATCGCGGCTGCCGCCTGGGCATTTCCTACCCCGAGATCTACGAGATGCAGGCCCGCGCGATCTTCGAGGCCGCGGTCGAGGTGGCGAAGACCGCGGGCAACGCGCCGGTGCCGGAGATCATGATTCCCCTCGTGGCGAGCCGGCGCGAGCTGGAGATCACCCGCGCCCAGGTGGACGCCGTGGCGCAGCAGGTCTTCGCCGAGACCGGCAGCCATGTGGAATACTATGTCGGCACCATGATCGAGCTGCCGCGCGCCTGCCTGACCGCGGACAAGATCGCCGAGGTGGCCGACTTCTTCAGCTTCGGCACCAACGACCTGACGCAGACCACCTTCGGCCTGTCGCGCGACGACGCCGGCAAGTTCCTGCCGCTGTATGTCGAGAAGGGCATCATGCCGCGCGACCCCTTCGTCAGCATCGATGTCGAGGGTGTTGGCGCGTTGGTGGAGATTGCCGCCGAGAAGGGCCGCGCGGTGAAGGCCAACCTGAAGCTGGGCATCTGCGGCGAGCACGGCGGCGACCCCGCCAGCATCGCCTTCTGCGAAAGCGTCGGGCTGGATTACGTGAGCTGCTCGCCCTACCGCGTGCCGGTGGCCCGGCTGGCGGCGGCGCAGGCGGCGCTGGCGGGCGAGAAGAGCGACCGCACCGCTTGATGCTGCGGCCGATCACGCCGGCGGACCTGCCCGCGGTGGCGGCGTTGCACGACGCCGCCTTCCGCGCGCTGGGCGCCGCCTATACGGCCGCGCAAAAGGAAGCGCATGCGGCGTTCGTCCGCACCGCCGACTACGCCGCGGATGTGCTGCGCAGCGATGTCTGGGTGGCCGAGCGTGACGGCCGCCTGCTGGGCAGCGCGGGCTGGATTCCCGCCGAGCCGGGCCAGGGGCGAATTCGCAAAGTGTTCGTCCATCCGGACGCGGCGCGCCAGGGCCTGGGCACCCGCCTGGTGCTGGCGGCCGAGGACCGCGCTCGCGCCGCCGGCTGCACCCGCTTCATGCTGCGCGCCTATCTGGACGCGGTGCCGCTTTACGAAAAGTTGGGCTATGTCGCGGACCGGCCGGGCGAGATGGAGATGCTCGGCGGCGCCGCCATGCCGGTGCTGTTCATGCGGAAGGGGTAGCGCCCCGCGCCCTCACGCCTGCGGCGTGCCACCGCCCCGCCGGCTCGCCATCGCATAGGGCATCTCGGAAAAGTCGCGCAGCCGGCGTTCCACACTGGCAAAGGCCTGGCGCTGCTGCGGGCTCAGCGCGGCGTCCGGCGTATTTGCCCGATGCGCCAGGTAGCGCGCCACGCTGCCGGCGCCGCGCCGATGCGCCGCCGCCATCAGCCCGGCCTCGGTCAGCGGCACCGCGCCGCCATCCAGCCCCTGCACGCTGCCGCCGGCCTGGGCCAGGGCGCCGTTGCGGGAAAGCTGCTGTTCGGTGCGGGCCAGGTAGGTTGTCATCGCCGCTTCCTGCGCCGCCGGGTTGGCCAGGAACTGCTCATCCGTCGTCACGCCATGCGTCGCCGCCAGCGCGGTCCAGTTGCCGCCGGAATCCTTCCAGCCCAAATCCTGCAGCGCCTGCGGCACGAACTGGTAGCGCCCCAGCGCGCCGGAGACCGGGTTGCGCACGCCATACAGCTCGCGGCTGCCCTCGGCGGCGGCGATCCGGTCACGGAAGGGGTCTGCCCGGCGCGCCGGGGTGCCGCGCCCGGCTTGCAGCATCAGCGCGGCGGAGGCGGTGCTGGCCGCCTGGCCCTGGGCACGCGCGGTGGCGGTGCGCTGGGGCCGCGCCGGCGGCGCATCCGGCCCGGCGCCTTCCATGGCCCGCGCCAGCGCCTGCTTGAAGGCATTGGCCTTGGCGGGCCGCGGCCCCTTGTCCGGCGCGGTGGCGGTAGCCGCCCGGGTAATGCGGTCGCTCTCCATGCCGTCGAGTGTTACGGAAGCGGGTTAAGGCTTCGTGCAACGCCGCTACAGCCAGCGCCGCACCCGGCTGCGATAGGCCGGGTATTCCACCGGGAAGCGCGCCGCCAGGTAGCGTTCCTCGCGGGCGATGATGACCCGGTCCAGCGCCAGCGCCACCAGCGGGGTGGCCAGCCACAGCCAGGCATTGCCGGTTGCCAGCGCGGCGGCGGCGGCCAACAGCACGAAGCCGAGGTAGATCGGGTTGCGGGTGAAGCCCAGCACGCCGGCCGTGCGCAGTGCCTGGGTGGGCCGGGTGGGCAGCAGGTCCCAGTGCAGTTGGGCGAAGGCGGCGCCGATCAGCCCCAGCCCGGCCAGCCCCGCCGCCAGACCCAGCGTCCAGGAGGCGAAGCCGACCGGCCAGGGCAGCAGCCAGCCCAGCGAGAAGCCGGCCACCAGCCCGGCGAGCAGGATGGTGGGCGGGGGCAGCGGCAGGCCGGGGGTATCGTCATTCGGCATCGGGCAAGGTCATCCAGGGGGCAGGGCGCGGCACCAGCGTCGCTTGCCCGCAATCCAGCGCCGGCGCCCGCAGCGCCCCCAGCCGCAGCAGCGCCATGCCGAGCGCCCCGCGGCCGGAGCGCATCTCGCCCACCTCGGCGCCGTTCAGCAGCACCGGCGTGCCGCGCGGCGGCAGCGGGCCGGCCACCGCCACCGGCACCAGGCGGCGCTTCACCAGGCCCCGATACCGGGTGCGCGCGGTCAGCTCCTGGCCCATGTAGCAGCCCTTGGTCCAGCTCACGCCGTGCAGCTCGTCGAAGCCGGCTTCCAGCAGGATGCTCTGCTCGGCCTCCATGTCGCGGCTGCCATCCGGCAGGCCCAGGCCCAGCCGATGCAGGTCGTACGCCTCGGCCGAGGCATCGCCCGTGGTGCCCGCCCGGGCCAGCCAGCGCCAGCCGGCCGCGGCCAAACGCGGGTCCGGCGCGGCGCCGGCCGGCGCGGCCACGTCCCAGCCGGCCAGCACCGCGAAGTCGGCACTGGCATCGCGCAGCGCCACCTTGGCGCGCAGGCGGAAGCGGGTCAGCCGGCGCACCAGCTCCGGCGCCTGCGCAGCCTCGCAGTCCAGCAGCAGCCGCCCGGCCTCGGCACAGACAAAAAAGTCCGCTTGCCACTTGCCCTGCGGCGTCAGCAGCGCGGCCCAGACCGCATGGCCCGGCGCGGCCGCGGTCACGTCGTTGGAAACCAGGCCCTGCAGGAAGGCTTGGGCGTCCCCTGGGGCGTCATCGCCCGTCAGCTCCACCACGCCCCGGTCTGGCAGCATCGCAATCGGCATTGGCGGGAAGTGGTCCCGAAAGCCTCGCGGTGCAAGCGATGTTCGGATAAACCCGGCGCCGTGCGTATCCTGTTCATCACCTCCACCCGGGTGGGGGATGCGGTGATCTCCACCGGCATCCTCGCCCACCTGCTGCGGCAGCACCCGGCGGCGCGCGTCACGGTCGTCTGCGGCCCGGTGGCGGAGGGCGTGTTTGCCCGCATGCCGCAGCTGGAACGCCTGATCGTGCTGGCCAAGCGCAAATACAGCCTGCACTGGTGGGATTTGCTGCGCCTGGTGGTGCCGCGCCGCTGGGACCTGGTGGTGGATTTGCGCGGCTCCGCCACCGCCTATGTGCTGCGCGCCGGCCGCCGGCTGGTGCTGCGCGGCGGCCGGGCCGAGGTGAAGGAAGGCGAGACCGCCGAGACCGCGCCCAAGCCGGTGCCGCGCGTGCAGCACCTGGCGGCGCTGCTGGGCGTGCAGCCGCCGCCGCTGCCGGTGGCCTGGTTCAACGCGGAGGATGCGGCGGTGGCCGCCCGGCTGATGCCGGGCGACGGCCCCTGGATTGCGCTCGGCCCCACCAGCAATTGGGACAAGAAGACCTGGCCGGCGGAAGGCTTCATCGGCCTCTACTGGGCGCTGACCGCCCCCGGAGGCGCGCTGGAAGGCGCCCGCGCCGTGGTGCTGGGCGGCCCCGGCGCGCAGGAGGCTGCCATGGCCGCCCCGGTGCTGGCTGCGCTGGGCGACCGCGCGGTGGATGCCGTCGGCAACCTCGCCCTGCCGCAGGTCGCCGCCGTCATGGCGCGCGCGGCGATCTTCGTCGGCAATGACAGCGGGCTGATGCACCTTGCCGCCGCGACGGGCGCGCCGACGCTCGGGCTGTTCGGCCCCTCCCGCGTCGGCGAATACGCCCCGGCCGGCCGCCGCGCCGCCTATGTGCAGGCGCCGGACGCCCCGGCGCTGCATTCCATGCCCGGCCTGACCGTGGCCGCCGCGCTGGCCGGCGCCGAAGCCCTGCTGCGGGCGAAGGCGCCGGCATGAGCATCACCGCCCTGGTGGTGGCCCGCAACGAGGCCGCGCGCCTGCCCGGCTGCCTCGCCGCCCTGGCCCCGGCCGATGCCCTGGTGGTGGTGCTGGACCGCTCCACCGATGCCAGCGCCGAGATCGCCCGCGCCGCCGGCGCCCGCGTGCTGGAAGGCGAATGGCCGGTGGAGGGCGCCCGCCGCAACGCCGGCATCGCCGCCTGCGACACCGACTGGGTGCTGGAGGTGGATGCCGACGAAACCGTGCCGCCGGAACTCTGGGCCGCCATCCGCCGCGTCATCGCCACCTCGCCGCACGGCTTCCACCGCGTCCGCATCGACAACTTCGTCGGCCCGCGCCTGGTGCTGCATGGCTGGGAAGGCGGCATCGGCACCACGCTGAAGCCGATCCTGTTCCGCCGCGGCGTGAAGCACTGGCGCGCCCAGCGGGTCCACCCCGGCGTGGACTACACCGGCACGGAAGGCGAGCGGATCACCGAAGCCGGCATCCACCACGCGCTGGACGCCGATATCTCCGACATGTGGCGCCGGGTGGACAGCTACTCCAATGCCAAGGCGAGCGACCTGCTGGCCGGCAAGGGGCCGGGCAACCTGGCCAATGCGCTGCGCCGCGCCGTCTCTCGTGCGGTGAAGAGCTATGTCGGCCGTGGTGGCTGGCGCGAGGGGTCGCTCGGCCTGCTGATCGCGCTGTGTGCCGGCGCCTTCCCGCTGCTGGCGCATCTGAAGGCGCGGCTGGAGCCCGGGAAGTACCGGCCGCCGGCCGAGGTGCCGCCCGAGGCGCAATCCCCTGGGCGCCATCCCGCGGCCGAGGTGCCGCCCTCCGGGCAGCACCCGGCGTGAACATCGTCATGGCCGACGACCACGCGCCGCATGTGGCGGCGACGCTGGCGGAGCGCCCGCTGGGCGGGGTGGAGACCGCCTTCGCCCTGCTGGCCCAGGCCTTCGAGACGCGCGGCCACAACGTGCGCCAGACCAGGGGCGGGGAGGTGGCCCCGGCCGACCTCATCATCGCCAACCGCGTGCCGCGCCTGTTCGCCGGCCTGCCGCGCCAGGGGCGCCGCGTGCTGTGGCTGCACAACCCGGCGCAGTACCTGCGCAAGCCGCGCCACGCCTGGCCGCTGCTGCGGGCGCGGCCGATCCTGGTCACGCTGGGCCCCAGCCACGCCGCCACGCTGCCCTGGTGGCTGGCCAAGGGGCTCGGTTTCCGGCGCGTGCAGATTCCCCTGGCGGTGGCGCCGCCCTTCGACACGCCGGCGCCGGAGCGCGCCGCGCCGCCGCCGGTCGCGGTCTTCACCTCCAACCCGCAGCGCGGCCTGGACTGGCTGCTGCGGCTCTGGGCCACGCGCATCGCCCCGGCGGTGCCGGGCGCCGAACTGCATCTCTACGCCGGCGCCGCCACCTATGGCGGCGATGCCCGCCTGGCCGTCCGCATCGCGCCCGTGCTGGAGCAGGCCCGCGCCACCCCCGGCGTGCGCCTGCTGGCCCCGCTGCCCCGCGCCGCGCTGCGCGAGAGGCTGCTGGCTGCCCGCTGCATGCTCTACCGCGGCGACCCCGGCGAGACCTTCTGCCTGGCGCTGGCGGAGGCCCAGGCCTGCGGCCTGCCCTGCGTCGTCACCCCGCTGGGCGCCGTGGCGGAACGCCTGCCTGATGGGTTGGTCGCCCAGGACGACGCAGCTTTCGCCGCAGCCGCCATCCGCCTGCTGCGGGACGACGCCGCCTGGACCGCCCAGCACCGCGCCGCCCTGGCGCGCGGCCCCGGCCCGGGCTGGGATGCCGTCGCCGCCGGCTTCGAGGCGTTGGCCGCATGATGCTGCTGCCGATCTACCGCGACCACATGGTGCCGGAATCCGAAATCGGCTTCCTGCGCCGGCAATATCTGGGCTTCAGCCGCATGCAGCCGGTCTGGGTCGGCCGCAAGCTGACCGCCGCCGCCGCGCAGCTGCCGGGCGAGGTCTTCCAGCTGGGCGGCGCCGGCCCGCTCGGCCCGCTGCGGCGCGTGGCGTTCAAGGCGCTGGGCCTGGTACCGCCGCTGCCGCCGGAATGGCGCCCGCCTGTGGTGCGGGTGCTGCACGCGCAATTCGCCCGGGGCGGGGTGCTGGCGCTGCCGCTGGCCCGGCGGCTGGGCGTGCCGCTGGTGGTCACGCTGCATGGCGGCGACATCAGCAAGCGCACCGGCCACCGGGCGCTGAACCTGCTGGCCATGCGCTTTCCGCAGCTGGTCGCGGGCACCGCGCGCTTCGTCTGCGTCTCCGGCCACATCGCCGCCATCGCCGCCGCCCGGGGCGTGCCGGAGGCCAGGCTGACCGTGCTGCCCATCGGCAGCGAACTGGCCGAGAGCATGCCGCCGCCACCCAGCGCGCCTGATTACCACCTGTTCGTCGGCCGCTTCGTGGAAAAGAAGGGCCTGCCCGTGCTGGCTGAGGCGTTGCGCCGGTTGCGCGCCGCCGGCGACCATACGCGGCTGGTCTGCGTCGGCGATGGCCCGCTGCGGCCGCTGCTGGAAGCCCTGGCCACGGAAGTCGGTGGCGTCGAGCTGACCGGCTGGCTGCCCCCGGCCGAGGTCCGCGCCCGCATGGCCGGCGCCTGGTCCCTGCTGGTGCCCAGCGTCACCGCGCGGGATGGCGACACCGAGGGCCTGCCCAGCGTGATCCCGGAAGCCATGGCGCTGGGCTGCCCGGTCATCGGCAGCAGCCACCCCGCCGTCACCGAGGGCTTCGTCCCCGGCACCTCTGGCCTGGTGGTGCCGGAAGGCGATGGCGCCGCCCTGGCCGAGGCGATGCTGGCGCTGAACGCCGACCCCGCCCGCCGCCACGCGCTCGGCCTGGCCGCCCGCGACTTCGCCACCCAGCGCCTGAACGCCCGCCGCCAATCCGCCGCGCTGGAGGACCTGCTGCTCCAGGTCGCCGGCGGATGAGCGGCATCGCCGGCCTGGCGCTGCGCCAGGGCAGCAGCCCCGCCGCCGCCACGGTGCAGGCGCTGGCGGCGGCGCTGGCGCATCGCGGGCCGGACGGCCAGGGCCAGCATGTCCAGGGCAGCGTCGCGCTGGTGCATCGGCGCCTGGCCAGCATGGACCCGACCGGCGGCGGCCAGCCGATCTTCGCCGGCGCTGCCGCGCTGGTGGCGGATGGCGTGGTTTACAACCATCAGGCGCTGCAGGCGCAACACCAGCTGCCCTGCGCCACCGCCAGCGACAGCGAACCGGCGCTGCACCTCTATCGGCGCGAAGGGCTGGGCTTCGCCGAGCACCTCCGCGGCATGTACGCCATTGCCATCCACGACCGCGCGATCCGCCGCGTGGTGCTGGCGCGCGACCCCTTCGGCATCAAGCCGCTCTACCTGGCCGAGGTTGCCGGCGGCGTCGCCTTCGCCAGCGAACCCCAGGCGCTGCTGGCCGCCGGGCTGCTGCCGCCGCGGCTGCGGCCGGAAGCGCTGCACGAGCTGCTGCAACTGCAATTCACCACCGGCGCCGAGACCATCTTCCAGGGCATCAGCCGGGTGCTGCCGGGGGAGACGGTGGTGCTTTCGGACGGCGCCATCACCGAACGCCGCCGGCGCGACGCGCTGCCGGAAGGCGGGCCGGAGCCGGTGGGCGAGGCCGAGGCGCTGGAGCGGCTGGACCAGGCGCTGGCGGAAAGCGCCGCGCTGCACCTGCGGATGGCGGCACCTTGCGGCGCCTTCCTGTCCGGCAGCATCGACAGCGCCACCGTGCTGGCCCTGATGGCGCGGCACAGCGAAGCTCCGGTGCTGGCCTTCACCGCCATCTTCGACAGCGCCGAGGCGCCCGAGGCCCAGGCCCATGCAGCCCGGCTGGCCAAGGCGGCCGGCGCCCGGCACGACTGCATCACGGTGACCGCGGCCGAGCTGTGGCGCCACCTGCCCGAGATTGTCGGCTGCATGGACGACCCGGCGGCCGATTACGGCATCATCCCCGCCTGGTTCCTGGCCCGCCATGCCCGCGAGCAGGTGAAGGTGGTGCTTTCGGGGGAGGGCGGCGACGAGTTGTTCGCCGGCCATGGCCGCTATCGTGCCGCCAGGCGCCCCTGGTGGCTGGGCGGCAAGACGCTGCGGGCCCGCGGCGCCTTCGACCGGCTGGATCTGCTGCGCGCGCCGCCCACCGGCTGGCGCGACGGCGTGGCGGCGGCCGAGGCGGCCGAGGCCGGGCATGGTCGCAGCCGCCTGCAGGCCGCCCAGGCGCTGGACATGGCGGACTGGCTGCCCAACGACGTGCTGGTCCGGCTGGACCGCTGCCTGATGGCGCATGGGCTGGAAGGCCGCACCCCGCTGCTGGACAGCGGCGTCGCCGCCGCCGCCTTCCGCCTGCCGGACGCGCTGAAGGTGCAACGCCACAGCGGCAAGTGGCTGTTGCGGCACTGGCTGGCCGACAATTTCCCCGCCGCCGAGCCGTTCCGCCCGCGCCCCGGTGTCAGCGTGCCGGTCGGCGCCTGGATCGCCCAGGTGGCGGACCGCCTGGCCCCGCTGGTGGCGGCGCAGCCCGGCGTGGCCGCGCTTGCCAAGCCGGACCGGGTGCTGCCGCTGTTCCGCCGCGCCGATGAAAAGCGCGCCGGCTTCGCCGCCTGGCACCTGTTGTTCTACGCGCTGTGGCACCGCCGGCACATCGAGGGCCGGCGCGGGGAAGGGGATGTGTTCGAGGTGTTGGGAGAGCGGTAGGAGGGTGGTGGGCCGCTACCGCCGTCGGCCAGTCCAGCCGCGGCCAGGTTGTGCAAGCGGTCGCCGCGTGGGGTTACCGCCGCGCCGCCGTCGGCCAATCCAGCCGCGGCGAGGCTGCGCAAGCGGTCGCCGCGTGGGGTTACCGCCGCGCCGCCGCTGGCCAATCCAGCCGCGGCTCCGGCCGGCCGGGCGCTGGCGTCGCCACCACCTCCGGCGGCAACTCGCGCCGCGGCGGCTTGATCTCCAGGTAGTCGCCGGCAACCCCTGGCGCCGGCCCTGGCCGCTCCGCCAGGCGCATCGCCAGGGCGCGGATTTCCCCCTGGATATCCTCCAGCTGCGCCTCCAGCATCTCCATCCGGCTCTTCAGGCCGAACACCGCGAAGGGCATGCACAGCCAGGCCAGCGCGAACAGCGCCAGCACCAGCAGCACCGCCAGCCCGCTCCAGGCCGGCAGTCCCGGAATTACCAGCCGTGCGGCCAGCTCCTGCACCTGTTCCATGGCAACCCCCAATCGCGCTGGGGGTCAGCCCCCCGTCACGCTCATGTGCCGCGCCACCGCCGGCCGGCTTGCCCGGTCGATGATGAAGTCGTGGCCCTTCGGCTTGCGGCCGATCGCTTCCAGCACGGCGCGCCGCAGCCCGTCCTCGTCCACCGAGGGGTCGCGCAGCGGGCGGCGCAGATCGGCCGCGTCGTCCTGGCCCAGGCACATGTACAGCGTGCCGGTGCAGGTCAGCCGTACACGGTTGCAGGATTCACAGAAGTTGTGCGTCATGGGCGTGATGAAGCCCAGGCGCTGGCCGGTCTGCTCCACCCGCATGTAGCGCGCCGGCCCGCCGGTGGCGTAGTCGGTGTCGGTCAGGGTCCAGTTCCGCGCCAGCCGCTGCCGCACCAGGGAGAGCGGCAGGTACTGGTCGGTGCGGTCCTCGCCGATCTCGCCCATCGGCATCGTTTCTATGAGTGTCAGGTCGAAGCCATGCTCGCCGCACCAGGCCAGCATGGTGTCGTATTCGTGCTCGTTCACGTCCTTCAGCGCCACGGCGTTGATCTTCACCGCCAGCCCCGCCGCCTTGGCGGCGAAGACGCCGTCCAGCACCTGCTCCAGCTTGCCCCAGCGGGTGATCGCCTGGAACTTCGCGGGGTCCAGCGTGTCGATGGAGACATTGATCCGCCGCACGCCGGCGGCGAACAGCCCCTCCGCATGCTTGGCCAGCTGGGTGCCGTTGGTGGTCAGCGTCAGCTCGCGCAGCCCGCCCGGCCCCAGCCGCTCGCCCAGGCTGCGCACCAGGCGCATCACGTCGCGCCGCACCAGCGGCTCGCCCCCGGTCAGGCGGATCTTCTCCACGCCCAGACTGATGAACGTGCCGCAGAGCCGGTCCAACTCCTCCAGGCTCAGCACTTCCGCCTTGGGCAGGAAGGTCATGTCCTCCGCCATGCAGTAGACGCAGCGCAGGTCGCAGCGGTCGGTGACCGATACGCGGAGGTAACTGACGGTTCGACCAAAGGGGTCGAGCATGCCCGGGCGCTTCCTTGGCAATGGGTTAAGGCGGCCATTTGGTCCCCCATCCCCCCGGCGCGCAAGGGGGGAAGGGCCGGCGGCGTCAGTCCTCCACCACCTCCAGCGTCACCACCGCCCCATTGATCAGCAGCTTGCCGGCATGTTCGAAGTTCACCGTCACCCGGTCGCCGATGACCGACTGCACCTGGCCCAGCCCCCAATCCGGCTGGCCGGGGTGGCGCACGCGTTGGCCGGGCTGCAATTGGTTCATGTCACGTTAAGGTCCGCATGGGATCAGTACGTATTGGCGACGGCACCCAACCGCGGCAAGCCTGCCCGCGGCCATCGCGCCCAGCCTGCAACGCCCAGCCTGCCGGGGGATATCCATGTCCGAGCCCACCCTACCGCAAGCCCCGTCGCTGCGCCTGGCCCAGGTGCTGGCGGCCCGCATCGCGCATGACCTGGGCAGCCCGCTCGGCACCCTGGCGGGCATGCTGGAGATGCTGGCCGGCGGCGACGATGCCGAGATGCTGGCGGTGGCGCGGCAGGCCGCGACCGACCTGCGCACCCGGCTGGCGCTGCAACGCGCGGCCTGGGGCGGCGGCGGCGAGCCGGCCGACCGCGATGGCCTGCTGGCGCTGCTCGGCGGGTCGACGGCGGCGCAGCGGGTGCGCTTCGACCTGGCCGGCCCGCTGTTCGAGACCGCGGTCGACGCCGCGCTGGTGCCGCTGGTGCTGAATGCCGCGCTGCTGGCGGCCGAGGCGCTGCCGCGCGGCGGCGTGGTCACCTGCTCCGGCAGCCCGCGCGACCTGATCTGCCTGCCGGAGGGCCGCAACGCCACCTGGCCGGCCGAAACCCTGGCCCTGCTGTCCGGCCGCAGCCCGGACCCGCTGGCCGCTGGCCCGCGCCACATCGTCGGGCCGCTGCTGCTGGCCCAGGCGGCGGCGCTGGGCTTCGATGCCTCGTTGATGCCGGGCATGGGCCCCGGGCTGCCGGCGCTGATGCTGACCCGCCGCTGAATCCGCTGAACGCTTTACGCTTTCTTCGCCCGCCGCGCGCCACTCTGCCGGTCTGCCTAGCCGAGAGAGCGCGATGGACGACCTTCTGGCCGACTTCCTTACCGAGACCTCCGAGGGGCTGGTCGCCCTGGATTCCGCCCTGGTCCGGCTGGAACGCAACCCGGACGACCAGGCCACCCTCTCTGAGGTGTTCCGCATCGTCCACACGGTGAAGGGCACCTGCGGCTTCCTTGGCCTGGGCCAGCTGGAAGCCGTGGCGCATGCCGCCGAGAACGTGCTGGGCCGCTACCGCGACGGCGCGCTGAAGGTCTCGGCCTCCGGCGTCACGCTGATCCTGGCCGCGACCGACCGCATCCGCGCCATCGTCACCAGCCTGGAGCAGAAGGGCGCCGAGCCCGGTGGCGACGACATGCCGCTGATCAACGCGCTGAACGCCGCCGCCGAGGGCCGCGACGCCGCGCCGCCCAAGCCCAGCGCGGCAAAGGCCGCCGCCACCCCCGCGCCCGAACCCGTCGCCGTGGCGCCCTTAGCCATCGCCGAGGCGCCGGAACCGGCGCCCGGCGAGCCGCCGGCCTTCAGCCCGGCCGAGATGACCGCCCCCGAGGGCAGCGGCCCGACCAATGCGCCGCAGACCATCCGCGTTTCGGTGGATGTGCTGGAAGGGCTGATGATGCTGGTCAGCGAGCTGGTGCTGACCCGCAACCAGCTGCTGCAACTCGCCCGCAGCGAGGACAACCAGGCCTTCGCCGTGCCGTTGCAGCGGCTGTCCCACATCACGACGGACCTGCAGGAAGGGGTCATGAAGACCCGCATGCAGCCCATCGGCAATGCCTGGGCCAAGCTGCCGCGCCTGGTGCGCGACCTCAGCCACGAACTGGGCAAGAAGATCGAGTTGCAGATGAAGGGCGCCGAGACGGAACTCGACCGCCAGGTGCTGGAGCTCATCAAGGACCCGCTGACCCACATGGTCCGCAACAGCGGCGACCATGGGCTGGAAACCCCGGCCGACCGCCGCGCCGCCGGCAAGCCGGAAACCGGCAAGGTGATGCTGAACGCCTACCACGAAGGCGGCCACATCATCATCGAGGTCGCCGATGACGGAAAGGGCCTGCCGGTCGCGAAAATCCGCGCCAAGGCGCTGGCCCAGGGCATGGCGACCGAGGCCGAGCTGGCCGGCATGGCCGAGCGCGACATCCTCCGCTTCATCTTCCGCGCCGGCTTCTCCACCGCTGCCGCCGTCACCGCCGTCTCCGGCCGCGGCGTCGGCATGGATGTGGTGAAGACCAACATCGAGAAGATCGGCGGCACCATCGAGGTGCGCAGCGCCGAGGGCCGCGGCACCACCTTCGTCATCAAAATCCCCCTCACGCTGGCCATCGTCTCGGCGCTGATCGTGGAGAGCGGCGGCGAGCGCTTCGCCGTGCCGCAGATCGGCGTGGTGGAACTGGTCCGCGCCGGTGGCGAGGGCGGGCCGCAGCTGGAACGCATCAAGGACGCGCCGGTGATGCGGCTGCGCGACCGGCTGCTGCCGCTGGTCTCGCTGAGCCGCCTGCTGCAACTGGATACCGAGGCGCGCGAGGATACCGGCTTCGTCGTGGTCACCCAGGTCGGCGCGCATGTCTTCGGCATCATCGTGGACCGCGTCTTCGACACCGAGGAGATCGTGGTGAAGCCGGTCGCGCCGATCCTGCGGCACGTGACGATGTTCAGCGGCAACACCATCCTCGGCGATGGCAGCGTCATCATGATCCTGGACCCCAACGGCATCGCCCGCGCCAGCGGCGTTGGCGGAGAGACGGCGACCGCCAACGAGACCGAGGCGCGCCACGGCCTGGGCGGGCCGGAGAAGACCAGCCTGCTGCTGTTCCGCGCCGGGGATGGCACGCCCAAGGCGGTGCCGCTCGGCCTGGTCTCTCGGCTGGAGGATGTCGAGCGCGAGCGGATCGAGAGCGCCGGCGGCAAGCCGCTGGTGCAGTATCGCGGCCGGCTGATGCCGCTGGTGCCGCTGGACCCGATGTGGTGCGTGGAGATGGCCAAGGAGCGCCAGCCGGTGCTGGTCTTCTCGGACGGCGACCGCGCCATGGGCGTGGTGGTGGACGAAATCCTGGACGTGGTCGAGGAGCACCTGGCCATCGACCCCGCCGGCACCCGCCCGGGCTTCCTCGGCAGCATGGTCATCAACCAGCGCGTGACCGAGGTGATCGACACCAGCTGGTGGCTGCGTGAGGCCGGCGAGGACTGGTTCGGCGGCAGCGCGAGCAAGCGCAACGCCCTGCCGCAGCGCGTGCTGGTGGTGGAGGACAGCGCCTTCTTCCGCAACCTGGTGGTGCCGGCGCTGACCGCCGCCGGCTACGCCGTGACCGCCGTGGCCCATGCCAAGGAAGCGCTGCGGCTGCGCGACGCCGGCGCGAAGTTCGACATCATCGTGTCGGACATCGAGATGCCGGAGATCGACGGCCTGGCACTGGCCCGTGCGCTGCGGGAAGGCGGCGCCTGGGCCGAGTTGCCGCTGATCGCGCTGACCGGGCGCAGCACGCCGCGCGACGTGGAGGCCGGCCGTGTCGCCGGCTTCACCGACTATGTTGGGAAGTTCGACCGCGAGGCGCTGCTGGCCAGCCTGCAGCAGTGCCTGGCCATGACCGTCGCGGCCTGAGGGCGAGGAACGCAGCATGCAGCAAGCCACACCAGAAACCGCCGGGCGCGCGGCCCGCACCGCCGCCCCGCCGCCGCTGGCCGATGAAGCCGCCGAGACCTACCTGACCCTGACCGTGGCGGACCAGCTCTGCGGCGTGCCGGTGCTGGCGGTGCGGGATGTGCTGGGCTACCAGGCCATCACCCGCATTCCGCTGGCGCCGCCGGAAGTGGCCGGCAGCCTGAACCTGCGCGGGCGCATCGTCACCGCCATAGACCTGCGCCGCCGCCTGGGCCTGCCGCCGCGCGGCGCGGAG
The DNA here is from genome assembly GCA_903835235.1 of uncultured Rhodospirillales bacterium. Taxonomy (GTDB): domain Bacteria; phylum Pseudomonadota; class Alphaproteobacteria; order Acetobacterales; family Acetobacteraceae; genus CAIMOR01. The sequence continues at coordinate 9,563 of CAILMF010000053.1, read as the reverse complement.
GCGAAGGCGATGAGCGTGGTGGTGGAGCGCGACGGCGAGCTCTACAGCCTGCTGGCCGATGCGGTCGGCGACGTGCTGCCGCTGCCGCTGGACCAGCGCGCCGCCAACCCGCCCACGCTTGACCCGCTGTGGCGGGAGGTTTCCACCGGCGTGCATCGGCTGGGCGAACGCCTGGTGATCCTGCTGGATGTCGAACGCATCCTGGCGATCGGGTGATGGCGATGGTCGATCAAGGTACCTGCCTGGTGGTGGATGACAGCCGCGTGGTGCGCAAGGCCGCGCGCCGCATGCTGGAAAAGAACGGCTTCACCGTGAAGGAAGCCGCCGATGGCGCCGAGGCGCTGGTGGCCTGCCGCGCCGAGATGCCGCGCGCCGTGCTGCTGGACTGGAACATGCCGGTCATGGACGGCATGGAGTTCCTGAAGGCCGCGCGCGCCGAATTCGGCCCGGACCATCCGGTGGTCGTGCTCTGCACCACGGAATCGGAGCTGTCGCGCATCCTGGCCGCGCTGGAAGCCGGCGCCCAGGAATACGTGATGAAGCCGTTCGACGAGGAAATCCTGGTCGACAAGTTCACCCAGGTGGGGCTGCTGCCGGAAGCCACCGCGTGAGCCTGGCGCCCGCCGCCGCGCCAGGGCCCGCTGCTTCGGGCCCCGCTGCTTCAGGCCCCGCTGCTTTAGGCAACGTCATCCGGGTGATGCTGTGCGACGACAGCGCCACCGTGCGCGGCATCATGACGCGGCTGCTGGATGCCGAGCCGGACTTCAAGGTGGTGGCCGCGGCGCGGGATGGCGCCCAGGCCATTGCCGCATTGCAGGCCCTGCCGCCGGAACAGCGCCCGCAGCTGGTGCTGCTGGACCTGGAAATGCCGGTGATGGATGGCATGACCGCGCTGCCGCACCTGCTGCGGCTGCGCCCGGCGCCCACCGTCATCGTGGCCTCGGCGCTGACCCAGCGCGGCGCCGCCGCCGCCATGGCCGCGCTGCGCGCCGGCGCGGTGGACTACGTGCCCAAGCCCACCGCGGCCGGCGGCGGCATCGCCGACCCGGCCTTCCGCACCGAATTGCTGGCCAAGCTGCGCGGCTGGGCGCGGATGCGTCGCCTGGGCAGCGCCGCCCCGGCCGCCGCCCCGCCACCCCGCGACACCGCGCTGCACCTGGCGCGGCCGCCGCGCGCCATCGGCATCGGCAGTTCCACCGGTGGCCCGCAGGCGCTGGCGCTGCTGGTGCGCAACCTGCCGCGCAACGTGGCGGTGCCCATCATCATCGTCCAGCACATGCCCGCAGGCTTCACCACCATGCTGGCGGACCATTTGAACCGGCTGGGCGGCCCACCGGCGTCGGAAGCCCGCGACGGCGAGGCACTGCTGCCCGGCCGCATCTACGTGGCGCCCGGCGACAACCATCTGCTGGTGGAAGCCCAGGCCGGCGGGCTGAAGGCGGTGCTTTCCACCGCCGCGCCGGAGAATTTCTGCCGCCCCGCGGTGGACCCCATGCTGCGCAGCCTCAGCGCCGCGACGGATGGCCGCGCGCTGGCGGTGATGCTGACCGGCATGGGGCAGGACGGCCTGCAGGGCTGCCGCGCGCTGACGGCGGCGGGCGGCACGGTGATGGCGCAGGATGAAGCGAGCAGCGTGGTCTGGGGCATGCCCGGCGCGGTGGCCAAGGCGGGCCTGGTGAAATGGCAGGGCCCGCCGGACGCGCTGGCCGGGCAGATCCGCCAGGCATTGGGACTTGAAAAGGGCAGGGCGGCATGACTCCCGAAAGCTTCGATTTCATCGCCGGCCTGGTGAAGGGCCGCTCCGGCCTGCTGCTGACGCCGGACAAGCGCTACATGCTGGAGTCGCGCCTGACCACGCTGCTGAAGCGCGAGGCGCTGGCCGACCTGGACGCGCTGGCGCTGCGCCTGCGCGACCCGCGTTCCGGCCCGCTGGCGGAGGCGGTGACCGAGGCGCTGACCACCAACGAAAGCAGCTTCTTCCGCGACGGCAAGCCGTTCGACCACCTGAAGCGGGCGCTGCCCAAGCTGGTGGCGGCGCGGCCGCCGGGCAGCACCATCCGGGTCTGGTCGGCGGCGTGCTCCACCGGGCAGGAAGCCTATTCGGTGGCGATGATCGTGGCCGAGCTGGGCGCGGAGATGCAGGGCCGCCGCGTCGAGATCATCGGCACCGACATTGCCGGGGAGGTATTGGCCCGCGCCCGCGACGGCGTCTTCTCCCAGTTCGAGGTGCAGCGCGGCCTGCCGGTGCGCCAGCTGGTGCGCCATTTCAGCCAGGAACAGGGCCGCTGGCGCGTCTCCGCCGAACTCAAGGCGATGACGCGGTTCGACCGCTGCAACCTGCTGGGCGACCTGCGGAGCATGGGCCGCTTCGACGTGATCTTCTGCCGCAACGTGCTGATCTACTTCGACCCGCCGACCAAGACCCGGGTGCTGGGCGCGCTTTCGGCGCAGCTGGCGCCGGATGGCGTGCTGTACCTGGGCGGCGCCGAGACGGTGCTGGGCCTGACCGACCGCCTGGTGCCGGTGCCCGGCGAACGCGGCGCGTATGAGCTGCCGCGCGCGGTGGCTGCGGCGGGGTAGGGCAATATCCGTTCTGATGGAAGGATCGGAACGGATTTCCTGCCCTGCAACCTGTTGAAACCAAGGCAGGAAATCCACCCCCACCGATTGAGGGTGCGTGGCTGCTGCGGCCGGCGCCGCGCTGAACAAGCCGATGGAGTCAGGATCGCCGCGCGCTGATGTGGCCCACGGCGATGCTGCGCGTGGCCGCGTTGCAGCCGTGGCGTCGCGGCGCCAAGGCGGCGCCAGACAAACCAAAGGCCGCACCGGTTGCCCGGGGCGGCCTTTGTTTGGGGGCGTGGAGACAACCGCGGCCTGGGGCTGCCGCGATCTTTTCAGGGGGAGACAGGTGGTGTCAGGCAGCCTCGGCGTCGGCCAACTCGCTGCCCATGGCAACGAGAGGCATGCGGCCGGGAACGCCGCTCGGGTCGCGCATGACATAGCCACGCCCCCAAACGGTGCCGATCAGGTTGTCTGCGCCGGCTGTGGCCAGCTTCTTGCGCAGCTTGCAGATGAAGACGTCGATGATCTTCACCTCGGGTTCATCCATCCCGCCATACAGGTGGTTCAGGAAGGCTTCCTTGGTCAGCACCACGCCCTTGCGCAGCGTGAGCAGCTCAAGAATGCCGTATTCCTTCCCGGTCAGGTGCACCGGGCGCCCTTCCACCGAAACCTCACGCGAGCCGAGGTTCAGCAGCAGCGGGCCAACCGACAGGGTGGGCTGGGAAAAGCCCTTCGCACGCCGCACCACGGCGTGGATTCGGGCCAGCAACTCCTGGCTGTCGAAGGGTTTGGTGATGAAGTCGTCGGCGCCCATGCCGAAGCCTTTCACCTTCGCCTGCGGCCGGGTCAGGCCGGAGAGGATCAGCACGGGGGTTTCCACCCGGGCCGCCCGCAGCCGGCGCACCACCTCATAGCCTTCCATGTCCGGAAGCATGAGGTCCAGGATCACGATGTCGTAATCGTACAGCCGGGCGAGTTCGAGTGCCTCCTCCCCACTGTCCACCGCGTCCACGACCATGGCGGATGCCTTCAGCATCGCGACAATGCCACGGGAAGCGGTGAGATCGTCTTCAACCAGTAGTACACGCATCTGGGTGTCTCCTACACGCCAAGCGGGTATATAGATACCACTTTTACGTGTGCTGGGAAGAGGAAATTCACCTTGGATTCGTATCAAAATTGCCCAGGAGTCGCGGAATGAGTGCATTGTTGCCAGCCCATGCGATGGACCGCCCGCAACGCATTGGTTCACAAAGGCTTTCTGCCGCCGCGGCAACCCTTGAAACGCTGCGCCCTGTGGCCCTGCGCGGACAGGTCAAGGAAGTTTCGGGATTATTGTTGCGAATTGAGGGACTCGCGCCCTGGTTGCAGGTTGGCAGCCGCGTCACCCTCGCCAGTGCACGCGGCCCAATTCGCGCAGAGGTTGTATCCTTCAGCGCCGGCCTGGCGGAGGCGATGGCCTTCGGCCCGCTGGAGGGCGTCGGCCCCGGCACCATGGCCACCCTGATGGCGACGGAAGGCCTGGCGGTCGGCCCCGGCTGGCTGGGCCGGGTGGTGGACCCGCTGGGCCAGCCGATGGACGGCCTCGGCCCGCTGCCGCCCGGCGGCCTGGTGCTGCCGGTGCGCGCCCCGCCACCCAATGCCGGCACCCGCGCCCGGCTCGGCCCGCGGCTGGACCTTGGCGTCCGCGCGCTGGACGCCTTCGCCACCTGCCGGCGCGGCCAGCGGCTTGGCCTGTTCGCGGCCTCCGGCGTCGGCAAGTCCACCCTGCTCTCCATGCTGGCGAAGGGCGCGGAATGCGATGTCTGCGTCCTCGCCCTGGTCGGCGAACGCGGGCGGGAGCTGCGCGAGTTCATCGAGGACGACCTGGGCGCCGAGGGCATGGCCCGCAGCGTGGTGGTCTGCGCCACTTCGGACAGTACCCCCCTGATGCGGCGGGAGGCCGCCTATGCCGCGCTGACCGTGGCCGAGTATTTCGCCAGCCAGGGCAAGCACGTGCTGCTGCTGATGGACACCGTCACCCGCTTCGCCATGGCGCTGCGCGAAATCGGCCTGGCCGCCGGGGAGCCGCCGGCGACGCGCGGCTATACCCCCAGCGTCTTCGCCGAACTGCCCCGCCTGCTGGAACGCGCGGGACCGCGGGAGGAAGGCAATCCCGGCGCCATTACCGGCCTGTTCACCGTATTGGTGGAAGGTGACGACCATGACGAACCCGTCGCCGACGCCGTGCGCGGCATATTGGATGGCCATGTCGTGCTGGACCGCCATATCGGCGAACGCGGCCGCTATCCGGCCATCGACGTGCTGCGCAGCCTCTCCCGCACCGTGCCGGGTTGCCTCCAGCCCGAGGAAGCCGCGTTGATGCGCCGCGCCCGCGCGATCCTGGCGTTGCAGGCCGAGATGGCCGACCTGGTGCGGCTGGGCGCCTATCGCGCCGGCACGGACGCCGCGGTGGACGAGGCATTGCGCCTGGCGCCTGGGATCGAGGCCTTCCTGGCCCAGCGCAAGGATGAACGCGGCACGGTGGACAGCGCCTTCGCCGCCCTGGCCGAGGCGATGGAAGATGGCTGACCCCGATGGCTGATCCCTTGGCCACCCTGGCCCGGCTGCGCCGGCTGGAAGTGGCCCAGGCGCGCAAGCAACTGGCCGAGCGCAACGCCGCCCTGGCCGCCGCCGAGGCCCGGCACGACGCCGCCTGCGCCGCCCCGGGCCAGGAGGCGGCAGCTGCCCACCCCGCCGACTACGCCGCCTGGCTGCCGCTGGGCCTGGCCGCGCGCGAACGCGCCGCCCGCGCCGCGCAGCACAGTGCCGGCCTGGCGCAGATGGCGCGCGACGCGCTGGCCTTGCAGCGCACCGCCGAACGCCAGGTGGAGTTGCTGCGCGAGCAACAGGCCGCCCTGGTCGCGCTGAAACTGCGCCGCAAGCAGCAGGCCCTGCTGGATGAGTTCGGCAGCCGGCGCTGAGCCGTCCCCGGCATCGCCGAATGACGATCCCGCCGCGCGCTACAGCACCCCGCGCCGCACCTGGTCCAGCTCGATGCTCTCGAACAGCGCGCGGAAATTGCCCTCGCCGAAGCCCTGGTCGCCCTGGCGCTGGATCAGCTCGAAGAAGATCGGCCCGATCACCGTCTCGGTGAAGATTTGCAGCAGCCGGCCGCCTTCCGGCGTCGGCGCGCCATCCATCAGCACGCGGTTGGCCGCCAGCCGCGCCACCACCGCCGGCGCCAGGTCCGGCATGCGCCCGGGCAGCAGCTCATAATAGGTGTCGGGCGTGTCGAGGAAGCGCACCCCGGCGCCGCGCATGCCCTCCACGCTGGCGTGGATGTCATGGGTGCCGAGCGCAATGTGTTGGATGCCCTCGCCGCCATAGGCGCGCAGGTATTCCTCGATCTGCGACTTGTCGTCGCTGCTTTCATTGATCGGGATGCGGATCAGCCCGCAGGGGGAGGTCAGCGCCCGCGACTTCAATCCGGTCAGCTTGCCCTCGATGTCGAAGTACCTGATCTCCCGGAAGTTGAAGAGTGACTCATAAAACTGCCACCACACGTCCATCCGGCCGCGATGCACGTTGTGGGTCAGGTGGTCGATCATGGTCAGGCCCTGGCCGCGGGGCTGCGCCTCGCGCTCGCCCAGCCAGCGGAAGTCGACGTCATAGATGCTGCCGGCCGGGCCGTAGCGGTCGACGAAGTAGAGCAGGCTGCCGCCGATGCCCTCGACGGCCGGGATGTTCAGCTCCATCGGGCCGACCTTGCCCGTCACGGGCTTCGCGCCCAGTGCCACCGCTCGGTCATACGCGGCGGCGGCATCGGCCACGCGGAAGGCCATGGCGCAGGCGCAGGGCCCGTGCACCCGCTGAAAGGCCTGGGCGAAGCTGGCCGGCTCGGCGTTCAGGATGAAGTTTACTTCCCCCTGCCGCCACAGCGTGACGGCCTTGCTGCGATGCCGCGCCACCGCGCTGAAGCCGAGCCGGGTGAACAGCGCCTCCAGCGCGGGAATGTCCGGGCCGGTGAACTCGACGAACTCGAAGCCGTCGGTGCCCATGGGGTTGGCCGGGCTGACCTGGCCGGCCAGCGCGGTGCGGTCGGGCGGAATATCCATGCGTGGTGTCCTTTGCTGGGGTGATCGGTCGGCAGGCTGGCGCCGTCAGTCCAGGGCAGGGTGCCCCGGGGTGGCAGCGGTGCGGCAGCCATGCGGCCGGGGCCGGCGGTGCGCTTGGGCCAAATCCCTCCACTTCCGCCTCCGGACGACGCTTATTCGCCATGCTACCCCAGGGGGCCTAGGCGAAATCAGCGAAAACCTGGGTTTGGCATGCAAAATTCGCCGACATTCCCTATTAGAGAGAGTAAATGTAGTGAATTCCACTACAATCACCGGCATCGACGGATCAGCCCCGCTACGCCAGCGGGGCCAAACCGTCCCTTCGGCCATGAATTTGTATTGATTTTTGGTATTTTAGATATGATTTTACACAAAATCCTCCGGTCTTCCGAGCCATGACAAAACCCCAGGTTGCATTGGATGCCATCGACCGCCGCATGCTGCGCACCCTCCAGCGCGATGGCCGGTTGCCGGTTGTCGCCCTGGCCGAGGAGATCGGCCTCTCCGCCACGCCCTGTCAGCGCCGGCTGAAACGGCTGGAGGACAGCGGCGTCATCGCCCGCTACGCCGCGGTGCTGGACCCGGTGCAGCTGGGCCTGCCGTTGCAGGCCTTCGTCTCGGTGGCACTGGCTTCCCATGCCGAGGACGTGGTCGAGGGCTTCCACAAGGCCCTGGCCGCCCGGCCGGAAGTGCTGGCCGCCTACGCCATGAGCGGCGAGATGGACTACCTGCTGCACATCCTGGCCGCCGATTTCGACGCCTATGCCGACTTCGCGCTGAAGGCGCTGCTGCGCATGCCCGGGGTGAAGGAAACCCGCTCCTCCTTCGTGTTGCAGGCGCTGAAGCCGCCGGGCGACATCCCGGTCTGACCGCCCCACCTGTGGCCGGGATGCAACGCCACCCGTTGCCATTGCGCCACCGCGCCCAAAGCTTCGCTTGCCTTGCCCCACCTTGCCGGTGAACATTCCGCGAGCAAGGCAGCTGGGGGTTGAAAGCATGCACAGGCAATTGACAGGGAAAGCTGTTCTCGCCGGTGCGGCCCTGCTGCTGGCCGGCTGCGCCGCCGGCGGTGGCGGGCCCCAGGCCCAGCCCGGCCTGCTGGAGCAGGCACCGTTGCCGGAGGCTGTCGCCGCCATCGAAGGCCGCGACAACATCGATATCTATGGCCGGCTGGAATTGACCCTGGTGCCGGTTGTCGCCGGCATCGCCCGCGAAGTGCCGATGACCGAGGGCGACCTGGCCGCCACCTTCGGCCGCTTCCTCAGCACCACCAACCGCAGCTACACGCTGACCGTGAAGCCGCAGTTCCGCGGCCTGCCGGCGCATGAGCTGGTGCTGCTGAGCCTGGTCCATAATGAGGAAGGCTCCGCGACCAAGCCGATCAGCTCGCTTTCCCAATTGCAGAGCAACGTCGCGACCTCCTGGGTGCGGCTGCGCGGCGGCGAGACCATTTCCTACGACGTGACCGCCCGCGCCAGCACGGAGCAGACCTTCCACCTGGCGGACCGGTTGAGCCAGGCGGTCGGCTTCGTCAGCGCGGTGACCACGCCCATCACCGGCGGCGGCTCCGCCATCCTGGGCGCGCTCGGCTCCAGCGTCGTCAACACCGCGATGAAGATCGTGGATGACGCGCTGTCGCAGACCTATTCCTCGGCGCCCACCGTCTCCCGCGCCGCCACGCTCGGCCCCGGCCGCACCGCCAGCGCACCGAACCGCTTCCTCCGCCGCGACGTCTATCGCATCAAGGGCTCGGACGGCACCGACCTGGCGGAGCTGCGGATAGACCTGACCATGGCGCGCAGCCTGGCGGATGCCCAGCCCAGCCGCACCCTGCCGCCGCCGGGCGCCGAGAACCGCCACGCCCCCGCGGGCCTTTCGGGCATGCCGGTGGTGGTGCCCAGCCCGGCCGGCGCCACCTCGCCGGTGACCTACCCGCTGAAGACGGTGTGGGAGAGCGACGTCTTCCCGGCCTATCGCCAGCTGATCCGCCAGGCCCGCCGCAACCCGCCGGAGGCCGGCAGCTTCCAGGATGCCTGCCAGGACGCCCATGCCTTCAGCATGGCGGAGATGGGCCTGTCCGAGGCCGATGCCTTCCGGCTGCGCTGGGAAGCGCTGGAGTTCACCAACTACCTGCCGCCCGGCCTGCGCGACACCAAATGCGTCACCGAAGCCGTGGCGCGCTGGCGCACCATGGAATACCCGGTGGACCGGCTGCTGGGCGCCGGCGCCAATTTCCAGGGCGCCAACATCTTCGGCGACGGCGACGACATGCCGAATCTCAGCCGCATCCTGCTGGGCCGCGGCGGCCAGTCGGCGGCGTTGACGGCGCGGCTGGCGCCGCAGGTGGCGGTGCTGGACGGCCCCGGCGGCCTGGGCCAGCCCGGCACCTTCCTGACCAGCGACCAGGCGGTGCAGCGGGAAAGCCTGGTGGCCGATTGGCTGGCCGGCAAGGCCGCCTATGTGGCGTGCTGGAGCGTCCCCGGCCTGGACAGCCCGGGCAAGGTGGCGCTGGACCGGCTGACCCGTACGCTGCTGTTCCTGCCGCGGGAGCCGACGGCGCCGCTGATGGAGCTTTCGCTGCGCACCGCGCTGGTGAATGGCCAGCCCGGCGGCATCACCGAGGTGAAGGTCTCGCCCGGCCCGGTGCTGGAGGAAGCCATCCGCACCCGCTGCAAGGATGCGACGGGCGGCGGCGACCCGCTGATCGCCCAGCTGCGGGCGCGCGGGATTGAGCCGCGGACCAATGCCAACCTGACGGCGCCGGCGGCGGCTGCCCCGGCGCCGGCCCCGGCGCCGGCCCCGACTGCCCGTTGGCGACGGGCGCGGCGGGGGCACGCTGGGGGGCGGGCCGGGGCAGGGCCGGGTGGGGCCGAAGCACGACGGTGCCCTGGGGGACGCGGCGGG
>CAILMF010000052.1 GCA_903835235.1 uncultured Rhodospirillales bacterium | reverse complement strand
CGGCGCGGGGGCGGCCGGGGCATCGCCACGGGCCGGCGCGGCCGGGCGGGCGCCGGGCTGGGCCGGGTCCGCATTGGCCACCGGCTGCGCCGGCGGGGTCGGGTGCACCAGCACCCCGTGCGGCGAGCGACCGACGCGCATGACCTCATACCGGCCGGTGGCGGGGTCGATGATGGCGATGCGCGCGGTCCAGCGCAGCGTGACCCAGAGCTTGCCGTCCGGCGCCACGGACATGTCGTCCGGCCCGCCCGGCATGTCCCAGCGGCCCTTCACCTCCAGCGTCTCGCCATCCAGCAGGGTGATGGCGCTGTCGACCCGGCTGGTGGCGTAGATGGTCTTGCCATCCGGCGCCGGCCAGACGGTGTGGCTGCCGCGGGCGGTGGTGATCTGGCGTTCCACCCGGGCCTCGGCGGGGTCCACCACGGTGACGTAGTCGCCGCCCATCACGCCGACCAGCAGGCGGTTGTTGTGCCAGATCACGCCGGCCGGCTGCGGCCCGACATCCACCTGCCACAGCGCCCGGCGCTCATCCAGGTCTATCGCCAGCAGGCCGCGGGTGCCCTGCAGCGTGACGAAGACGCGCTTGCTGTCCGGCGAGAAGGCCATGTGGCTGGGCTGGGTCGGCGTGGTCAGCCGGGCCAGCAGCGCCATGCTGGCGGCGTCGTAGATATCCACCTGGCCGCGGCGCAGGCTGTTGATGACGAAGTACTTGCCATCCGGGCTGAAGCCCAGGTGGTAGGGGTTGGAGATGCGCTCGCGCCGGATCACCTCGGCGGTGTCCGGGTTGATGTAGAGCATCTCGTTCGCCGCGCTGTCGGCGATCATCAGCTCCCGATTGTCCGGCGTCATCAGCAGGTGGTGCGGTTCGCGCAGCACCGGGATGCGGCGGAACTCGGTGCGGGTCACGCTGTCGATGACGGTGACGTAGGCCTCGCCCGAGTTCAGGACATAGATCAGGTCTGCCGCGGCCGGGCCCTGGGGTAGGGCGAGCAACGCAGCGACGACCGGCAGGACAAGGCGGATGCGCCGCATGAGGGGACCGGGGGGGTTCACCCGGGCAGAGTCACCACCCCTGGCGTCCGAAGGCAAGGCAGGAATCCGTGCGGGGGCCTGCCGAAATTTTCACCAATTGGCGGAAAACCGCGGTCGGCCAGCCATTATCCCCTGGCAATGGCCCGCCGCTGTTGCCCGCGCGTCACGGCTGTTTCGCAGGTGTGAACGCCATGGAGACGCCATTCATGCAGTAACGCAGCCCGGTCGGCTGCGGCCCATCGGGAAACACATGGCCCAGATGGCCGCCGCAATCGGCGCAGTGCACCTCGGTGCGGGTCATGAAGAAGCTGCGATCCGTCGTGGTCGCCACCGAGTCGGGCAGCGGAGCGAAGAAGCTGGGCCAGCCGGTGCCCGACTCGAACTTGGTGGCGGCGTCGAACAGCGGCTTGGCGCAGCCGGCGCAGATGAAGGTGCCCGCGCGCTTTTCCGCGTTCAGCGGGCTGGTGCCGGCGCGTTCGGTGCCGTGTTCGCGCAGCACCTTGTAGGCGGCGGGGCCGAGCTGGGCCTGCCATTCGGCCGCGGTCTTCTGCACCGGGAAGGTTTCGGGCTCGTGGGTCTTCTTGCTGAACATCGGGGGTTCCTTCGGAAAGATCTGATCGGGGCCTGCGGCGATCACACGCTGATCAAGCCGCGGCGGGCTTCAGGCGCGAGAGGTAGAGCTTGCGGAACTTGGCCACCTTGGGGGCGATGATGGCCTGGCAATAGCCGCTCCAGGGGGTGCGGCGGAAATAGTCCTGGTGCTCCGGCTCGCCCGGCCAGTAGCGGGTGAAGGGGACCAGCTCGGTCACCAGCGGGCGGGGCCACAGCTTCTGCTCGGTCACCTCGGCCATGACCTGGCGGGCGGTGGCGTCCTGTTCCGGCGAATGCGCCAGGATGATGCTGCGGTATTGCGGGCCGATGTCGTTGCCCTGCTGGTTGGGCGTGGTCGGGTCGTGGATGGTGAAGAACACCCGCAGCAGGTCGGCGAAGCTGACCACCGCGGGGTCGAACTGGATCTGCACCACCTCGGCATGGCCGGTCCGCTTGCCGCAGACCGCTTCGTAGCTGGGGTTTTCCAGGTGGCCACCGGCATAGCCGGAATGCACCGAGGCGACGCCGGCGAGGTCGCGGTAGACCGCGTCCAGGCACCAGAAGCAGCCGCCCCCCAAGGTCGCGGTTTCGGTCGCCGTGGCCGGCGCGGTCTCATGCGTGCTCATGCTGATGTCTCCAGGCTGCGCGTCACCAAGATGGGGATGCGCAGCCCTGGTGTCACGCGGGGGCTGCACAGGTTACCGGCTGATGAAGTGAAGCCCTGCTTTTTTGCAATGCAGCATCGGCATGAACGCATGAGAAGCCACGGATTTGCTGGTTGAAAAGGGCATTGGTCCTGACCTACCTTTCGCAAGTGCGAGATGACGGGGCCAGACCCGGGGCGCAAGGGCGCCGCGGGAGCCCCGATAGGAGATCGCCATGCATTTCTTCCTTCCGGCGCTGAGTGGCATCCTGGCCGTGTTCGCGGTGGTCGGCGCCTATGGCCTGGCCCGCCGCCTGACCGCCAACTTGGCGATGCAGGCCGGCGCCGCCCGCATGCCGCAGGGCGCGGCGCACGACATAGCGTGACGGATGCGGCCTGCTGGCCGCTTCCATCGGGTTTCACTGGCTGTGGGGCGCCGGCATTCGCCGACTTGGGGTGCGCGCCCCGCGCCCTGGTGCCATATGCGTTCGAATGCGCTTCCTGCCCTGGAGCCAATGACTTCCAGGGCACGAACCGCGGCCGGATGGGCGCCGCATGCTCCAGGCGCTGCCTCAGGCCGCAGCCCCGACCCGGCCTGCGGCCGGCGCGCCTATTCCTTGCCCGCGAACATCCGCAGCACCTTCTCCATGTCGTAGGGCTTCTCGGTCAGCGATTCCGGGTCCCATTCGCTGCGCGGCTGGGCGAAGAAGTCGCCGCCATACACATGGATGGCGCCGGTCAGCCGCGGGATGGGGTTGATCACCGAATGGATCACGTCGGCGCCCAGCGCCAGCGTATCCCCGGTGGACAGCGTCTTGGCGCCGGCGCCCTCGATGCGGCCCTCGGCCTCGGCCGGCAGGCGGCGCCAGAGGATGTTGTCCTCCCGCCCCGAATAGACGCCGATCACCGCCCATAGCTCGTGGTTGTGCGGCTGGATGACCATCTTCGGCTGCCAGATGACGTTGACGATGGTCAGGTCGGCCGAGCGGTAGAGCGGCTTCAGGCCGCCCTCGGTCGGGGTGCCCAGCGTGGCCATCAGCGCCGCGGGGTCGGCGACGGCGCGGGCCACCACCTCCTTCACCTGGCGCTGGCCACCGCCCGCCAGCGCGGCGCGGCAGTCCTCGATGAATTGCTGCTGGTCGAACATGCTGGGTCTCCCTGGAGCACCATGCGCCCTGTCGGGCGCATGTCGTGCTCTGCAACTTGTCGAAACCAGAGCAAGAAATCCGTTCTGATGATTCCATCAGAACGGATATTGCTCTCGGGCGGCTGAGAGTGGCCGCGATGGTGGGCGCCGCGCAACCTTCATTGCCGGGGCCACGGCCGCGCCCCTACCCTGCCGTCATGTCGACCCGAGATGCCCTGATCCTTGCGCTGCTGGTTGCCACCCGGGCGATGTTCGGCATGCAGGCGCAATCCGTCGGCGCGCTGGGGCCGCTGCTGGTCGGGCCGCTGGTGGCGGATTTCATCGCGCTGGGCAGCCTGGTGGGCGCCTACCTGCTGCCGGGGGCGCTGGTGGCGCTGCCGGGCGGGGCGCTGGCCGCCTGGCTGGGGGACCGGCTGGCGCTGCGCCTGGCGCTGGGGCTGATGGCGCTGGGCGGCGGCCTGCTCGCACTGGCCCCCGAGGGTGCCTGGGGGCTGGAATGGGGGCTGGCGGCGCGGGTGATCTCCGGCTGCGGCGGCGTGGTGACCAACCTGGTGGTGATGAAGCTGGTGATCGACCGCTTCACCGGCCCGAGGCTGAGCTTTGCGCTGGGCTGCGCACTGACCGGCTGGCCCACCGGCATCGCCCTGAGCCTGCTGGGGCTGGCGCCACTGGCGGAGGCGTTGGGCTGGCGCCTGGCACTGGCCGGGGTGGCGGCGCTGCTGGCGCTGCTGCTGCTGCTGGTGCCCTGGATGGGCGCCGGCGGGCCGCCACCGCGGGTGGCGCAGGCCGAAAGCGCGCGGCCGCCGAACTGGCCGGCGCTGCTGGCCGCCGCGCTGGGCTGGGCCGGGTACAATACCAGCTTCATCGTCATGCTCAGCTTCACGCCCGCGCTGCTGGTGGCGCAGGGCGCCAGCCTGGCGCAGGCGGGTGGGCTGACCAGCCTGTACAGCTGGCTCAGCGTGCCGATGCTGCCGCTGGCCGGCTGGCTGGCCAGCCGCACCGGGCGGCCAGTGCTGCAGGCGGCGCTGGGGCTGGCGGGCATGGCGCTGCTGCCGCTGCCGCTGGCCTGGCTGCCGCCGGGGCTGGCGGCGGCCGGGCTGCTGGGCCTGCTGGGGCTGGTGGGCGGGCTGGCGGGCACCGCGATCTTCGCGCTGGCGCCGCGGGTGCTGCCGCCGGCGGCGCGGGCCTTGGGCATGGGCGCCTTCTACGTGGTGTTCTACAGCGCCATGACGCTGGCGCCGCCGCTGGCCGGCTGGGCGCGCGATGCCAGCGGCAACCCGGCCGCGCCGGTCTATGTGGCAGCGGCCTGCGCGCTGATGGCGCTGCTGGCGGTGCTGGCCTTTCCACGGCTGGCGGCCCGGGGTGGCGCGGTGGCCGGTTAGGGTGTGGTGGTCGTCGGCGGCGTCACCCGGCCGCCCGGACGACCGCTGGGGTCCCGCAGGCGCTTCTGTCCGCGGCTGACAGACCCTACGGCACTATCCGCTCACGCTGAATCAGCGTGAACGGATTTCGTGCTGTAGCTTCAATAGGTTGCAGAGCAAGAAATCCGTTCTGATGATTCCATCAAAACGGATATTGCTCTAGCGATTTGTTTTGTCGTGTGATTCACGTCTCCGGCGATTCCGACTTCGACGATCACACGCTAAGCTCGCCGGCCTTGAAGCGGGAGCAACACCGTGCCGAAACGCCGCCACCTCATCGCCGCGCTGGTCAGTCCGGCCCTTGTCGCCCAGGCCCAACCGGCGGCGTGGCCCAGCCGGCCGGTCCGCGTCATCGTGCCCTGGGCGCCCGGCGGCGCCATAGACATCGTGGCGCGGGCGTTGGCTGCGCGGCTGGCGGAGGCGCTGGGCCAGCCCTTCCTGGTGGAGAACCGCACCGGCGGCGGCGGCGTGATCGGCATGGGGGAGGCGGCCCGCGCCGCGCCGGATGGCCACACCCTGCTGGCGCTGGACAACAGCTACACCATGCTGCCGCACACCGTGGCCAGCCTGCCCTGGGACCACGCCCAGGCCTTCCGGCCGGTGGTGCTGGGGGGCTCGGCGCCCTTCCTGCTGGTGGCCAGGCCGGCGCTGGGGGTGGCGACGCTGGCGCAGCTGGTGGCGGCGGCCAAGGCGGCGCCGGAACGGCTGAGCTACGGCACCGGCGGCGCCGGCAGCAGCCCGCATTTCGGCATGGAGGCCTTCATGCAGCAGGCCGGCATCCGGCTGCTGCACGTGCCCTTCCGTGGCGGGGCCGAGGCCATGCTGGCGGTGGTGGCGGGCCAGGTGGATTGCTCGATGGCGACGATCTCGGCCGCTGGCGGGCAGTTGGCGGCCGGGCGGCTGCAACCGCTGGCCCTGGCGGCGCCGGCGCGTTCCGCCCTGGTGCCGGAGGTGCCGACATTCACCGAGTCCGGCCTGCCCGGCTTCGGCGCGGGCATCTGGGCCGGGTTGGCGGCGCCGGCGGGCACGCCGCAGCCGGTGCTGGATCGGCTGGAGGCGGCGAGCCAGGCCGCCCTGCGGGAGCCGGGGCTGCGCCAGGCCTTCGCCGCCCAGGGGCTGGAGCCGGAGGGCCGCGGCCAGCGGGACTTCGCCACGCTGGTGCGGGCGGAGACCGAGCGCTGGGGCCAGGTGGCCCTGGCGGCGGGGATACCGAAGCGGTAGGCGGGCCGCACCCCGCTGGGCCGGCCGCGGGCATACCAAAGCAGCACGCGGCCCGCCGAAGCGGGCCGCTTGGGCGCAGCCTACCGCGCGTGCCGGCCGACCCAGTCCGCGACCATGCCGGCGATCTCCAGGCTGTTGTCGTCCTGCATCAGCATGTGGCTGTTGCCGCGGATGCCCATCTCCGGCAGCACCCATTGCTCGGCCCGGCCGCCGGCGGCGTTCACCTTGGCGACGAAGGCGCTGCAATTGACCAGGCGCGGCGCCCAGCGTGGCGCCTGCGGCACATAGTCGCCCCACACCACCAGCATCGGCGTGCGCAGATACGGCGTGATGTCGCCTGTCGCGCTCGGGCAGGCGCCGGGTTCCACGCTGACCAGGCCGGCAATGCCGGTGGCGTTATGCTGCACCGCCTGGAACGGATAGATGCCGGACTGCGAATGGCTGATCAGCACGGTGCGGCCCAGGCGCTGCGCCAGGTCGGCCAGCAGCGGCACGGTCGGGTTCGGCGTCGGCTGCGCGTTCAGCCAGTCCGGCACCATCTGCTGCCACAGCCCGTTCTGCGCACTGATCGGGAAGCGCAGGCCGGGATGCACCTCCGGGAAGCGGTTGCCGAAGCGGAAGATCGCCCAGGCGCCCTCATGGCTGGCCTGGAACACCGTGGGCAGTTGCGCCACGGGGGCGCGGCCGGACTTCACCGCGTTGATCGCCTCGATGCTGCCGGCGCTGCGGCCGCGCCAGGTCTGGTCCACCACATGGGTCTCGAAGCCGCGACGGACGAAGTATTCGTCCCAGCCCATGCGGCCATCCGGCGTGGTTTCCCAGGTCTTGCCGGTCAGGCAGCAGCCATGCACCAGCACCAGCTTGACCGGCGCGGCGTTGGGCGGGGCCATGTAGCGGGCATACATCTGGCCCACCGTGATGGTGCCGGCGGCGTCATAGGCCGGCAGGGTGGAGAGCGTCTCGCTCTGCACCGCGCGGCCACCGACGAAGTAGCTGCCCTGGCTTTGCAGGGTCAGCGGGCCAGCGGTTGGGTCCTGCGCGGCGCAGGCGGCAAGCAGCAGCGCGCAGGCAAGCGCGAGCAGGCGGGGCATGGGGGTTCCTCCCGTGGGTGCGGGCGGTTCAGTCCGCCCGCTTCAGTCGATCCTGGCGCCGGCAGCCTGGACCAGTGCCGGCCAGCGGGCAACATCGGCGGCCAGCAGCCGGGCCAGGGTCTCCGGCGGGCCGCCCACACTGGTAAATGCCTGGCTGGCCAGCCAGGTCGCCACCTCCGGCAGCGCCAGCACCTGGTTCAGCCCTTGGTTCAGCCGGGCGATGATGGGCGCCGGCGTGCCGGCCGGGGCCAGCCAGCCCTGCCAGGAGACGACATCGAAGCCGGCGACGCCCTGTTCGGCGAAGCTCGGCGCTTCCGGCAGCGCGGCGACGCGGCCGGCGGTGGAAACGCCGATGGCGTGCAGTCGCCCGGCGCGGATGTGCTGCACCACGGCGGCCAGGGTGAGCATGACGCCGTCCAGATGGCCGGCCAGCAGGTCCGTGGTGGCCGGGCCGCCGCCGCGATAGGGCACATGGGTCCAGGTGATGCCGGTGCGGGCCTTCAGCATCTCCCCGGTCAGGTGGCCGATGCTGCCATTGCCGGGGCTGCCGATGGTCAGGCCGCGGGTCTTCGCCAGCGCGGTGAACTCGGCCAGGGTGCGGGCGGGCAGGTCCGGCTTCACCACCAGCACCTGGGCGCCGCTGACGCTGTGGATGATGGGCGCGAAGTCCCGGATGGGGTGATAGGGCACCTGGCGATAGACGGCGGGGTTGATCGCCAGGCTGTCCCAGCCGGCCAGCAGCGTGTGGCCATCCGGCGCGGCGCGGGCCGCGGCCTCGAAGGCCAGGTTGCCGCCGGCGGCGCCGTTGTCCTCGATGGCGAAGTTCTGGCCGATCAGCGGCGTCAGGTGGCGGGCGAAGAGCCGGGCGAGCGCGTCCACGCTGCCGCCGGGGGCCACGGGCACCAGCAGGCGGATCGGGCGGTTGGGCCAGGGGGCTTGGGCCTGTGCCTGAGCATGCGCCAGGGCGGGCGCGGCGAGCAGGGTGGCAAGCAGACGGCGCCGATGCATGCGGGGGTCTCCAGCGCTGGCGGAATAACACAGCGCGGGCCGCATATTTGCGGAAATTCCACGGAACTTTCCAGCAATTTCGGTGCCGTCTTCGTGACAATCAACAGACAGCTACGCACCATGCACCGGGCCAGGCGCGGTTCGTGCTCCGTGACCTGTTGAAACCAGGGCAAGCAATGCGCCTGATGAGTCGATCAGCACGGCCATTGCCCCAGGGTGGCAACGCCGGCCGGGGTGGCGCTGCCCGTCAGCCCATCGGCGGCGCCGCGCCCTTCACTTGCGTGCGTGCATCACCCGCCGGCTTTCCGCCGGGAAGGGGTCGCGGCGGTGCATGGTGCAGCGGTTATCCCACAGCACCAGGTCGCCGATGCGCCAGTTGTTGCCCCAGCTGATCGCGGGGTCCTCGGCATGCGCCCAGATCTCGTCCAGCAGCGCCTCGCTCTCGGCCAGCTCCATGCCCTCCACCCAGGCCATGCGGCGGCGGCCGAGGTAGAGGCCCTGGCGGCCGGTTTCGGGGTGACGAACCACGAGGGGGTGCATGGTGCCGGGGGCCTCGCGCGGGTCGTCGGTCGGCGTGACGCCGGCGCGGACATAGCCGCCACTGTTATACGTGCCGTCGTGCTTCACCCGCAGGCCCTGGGCGCGGGCCTTCAGGGCGGGCGGCAGGCGGTCGTACGCCGCGTACATGCTGCTGAAATAGGTCACGCCGCCGCTGGGCGGGATTTCCAGCGCATAGAGCATGGAGGCCTTGGGCGGCTTCGGCAGGTAGCTCATGTCGGTGTGCCAGACCGCCTCGCCGGCGCCGAGGCTGCCGATGGGCTCGCCATCCGCGCCGATGACGTTGGAGACGACGTAGAGCTCCGGGATGCCGTCGACGAAGCGGCGGCCGGTTTCCTGGATCGGCGCCAGGTCCAGTTCGCCGAAGTGGCGACTGAAGCCGATCAGCGCTTCCGGCACCAGCTGCTGGCCGCGGAACAGCAACACCGAATGGTCCAGCCAGGCCTGGTGGATGGCGTCGAACTGGGCGGGCGTGACCTCCCGCAGGTCGATGCCGGCGATTTCGGCACCCAGCACGGCGCCGGTTGGGATCACTTGCATGATGGTCACTCCCGCCACGGGCGTTCCGCCCAGACCCGACGATACTCGTCCTGCATGCGCAGCAAAAGGGCCTGGTGCTCGTCCGGGCCGATGAAGCGCAGCGGCAGGTATTGCTGGCGGGCGGCGGCCTGGAATTCCGGGTCCGCCATCACGTCGCGGATGGTGGTGGCCAGCTTTTCCACGATGGCGCGGGGCACGCCGGCCGGGGCGGCGATGCCGCGCATGGAGCCGCCGACCACATCAAAACCCTGTTCGCGGAAGGTGGGGACGTTGGGGGCGGTCTCGGCGCGGGTTTCGGCCATCAGGCCGATGGGGCGGACCAGGCCCTGGGATTGCGCGCCGGAGCCTTCCGAGAGGGAAAAGACGCCGACGGCCAGGTCCTGCGCGAGCAGTCCCGCGATGATCGGCTGGGTGCCGCCATAGGCGATGAGGGTGAACTGCGTGCCGGTTGCCTTCTCCAGCGCCAGGCGAGTGAAGTCGGTGTAGGTGCCGCGGCCGGTGCTGCCCCAGCCGAGCGATTCCGGCGGGCGGGAGCGGGCCAGGGTGATGAGGTCGGCGACGCTGCGGATGGGGCTTTCGGCGCGGACCCACAGCGCGCCCGGGTCGTCGACGATGTTGGCGACGGCCTGCAGCTCCTCGAACCGGTAGCCGATGCTGCGCTCGATGGGGAGCGAGACGATGTTGGGGGTGTTGATGGTGCCGATGGTGTAGCCATCCGGCGCCGCGCGGGCCGTGGCGGCATAGCCGATGCCGCCGGCGGCACCTGGCCGGTTGACGATGATGACCGGCTGGCCGAGCCGGCGTTCCATGAAGCGGCCGACGGTGCGGGCGGCGATATCGGTGCCGCCGCCGGCGGCGAAGCCGACGATCATGGTGATGGGGCGTTCCGGGTATTCGGCATGGGCGGGTAGCGCGAAGAGCAGGGCGAGGGCGATGAGCCAGCGCGGCATTTTCGGAGTTCCTCGACTTTGCGAGGAGGTTAGCCCGCGGGAAGCGGCGCTGGATACCCGGCCTGCCCGCCGTTGTTGCGGCGGGCGCGATGGCGCGGCAGGATGCCTGGATGACCCTGACCTTCTCGAACACCCCCGGTGTTCACGCCCCCGCCCCTTCCTACCACCATGTCGCGCTGGTGACCGGCCCGGGCCGCCGCCTGGTGATGTCCGGCCAGATCGGCGTGAAGCCGGATGGCAGCACGCCCGAGGATGGCGGCGCGCAGATCGAGCAAGCCTTCGCCAATGTGATGGCGCACCTGGCCGGCAACGGCATGGGGCCGCAGGACATCGTGAAGATGACGGTGTTCCTGACCGACCCGGCGCTGATTCCGGTGCTGCGCGAGAAGCGCGGCGCGGCGATGCAGGGCGCGTCGCCGGCCAGCACGCTGCTGGTGGTGGCCGCGCTGGCGGCGCCGCAGTGGAAGGTTGAGGTGGAGTGCGAGGCGTTCAAGGCGGGGTAGGTCGCACCAGCGCCTGGATCGCCTCTCGGGTGCCGGCATCCGCCGCCGCCAGCTTTTCGGCGCGGGAGGCCTGGCGCCCGGCTTCCGCCGCGAGCGCGAAGACCTGCTCGGCTGACTGAATGCGCTGCTCGGCTTCCAGGATGCGCAGGAAGTCGAGGGTGCTGAGTTCCACGATACGACCGCGGTCCCGCACCACCACGCGGCGGAGCACGGCGGTTTCCTCGCACAGCAGCACGCCGCGCTCGGCGCCTTGCAGGCGGTCAGGCTCCTCGATCACCTCCACCGCGGCGCGTTCGCCCAGGTCCGGTTCACGCAGGTTCGGCATCACGCTGCGGGCGGCGTCGAACACCTGGTAGGCGCGGGTCGGCGCGATCTCCACCCGGTCGCGATGCGCCTTGACCCAGTCGATGATGTCCTGGGCGCCGAGGCGCGAAGCGTCACGCGTGGCCTCGTGCAGCACGGCATCGGGGATGATGAGGTCGGCGTTGACGAAAAGCAGGTAGTCCAGCGACTGCGCCACCGCCAGCGTGATCAGCGGGCCGGTATCGACGACGAAAAGCTTGAGGTCACGCGGCATGCTTCGGGAACAGCCAGTCCCGTGCCCGCGCCAACTCGGCTTCCCGACCCGCCACCGGCGCGTGCGGCAGCGGCAGGCCGGCGTCGCTGAGCAGGCGCAGCACGTCGCCGTAGCTGGCGCCACCCAGGCGCCGGCGCAGTTCCAGCGCGGTCATCGTGCCGCGTGAATAGGCTTCCAGCGCCAGGCGTGCGGTTTCTTCCATGCCGCGCAGGCTACACCCACTGCACCACGTTTTCACTGCCGATCAGGTGCCGCCCGACCATCTCCACATGGGCGTTCATGCCCTGCAGGTGCTGGCTCACGCTCATCGCGTCGCGGAAGCGGCGCTCGAAGGGCGCTGAGTTGAGGATGGCGGTGGTGCCGGCCGAGCGGTAGCTGGTGTAGGCCACGTCGGCGGCCTGCTGCATGGCGTAGGTGGTGGCCAGGCGCAGGCGCATGCGCAGGTCCACGTCCAGCCGGTCCTGCTGCGCGGCTTCGTAGGCCTGGCAGATGGCTTCGTGGACGAAGGCGCGGGCGGAGGAGATCTTCGCTTCCAGCAGGCCGATTTCCAACTGCACCGCGTTGTTGTTGGCCATGCTGTTGATGGCGGCACGAGAGGTCTTGCCGCGGGCGAGTTCCGTGTACGTCTCCAGCATGCGGCGGCCGACGCCCAGGGCCACACCACAGAAGCCGCTGGCGTAGAGCAGGTTGGAGATGATGACGTAGAGCGGCCCCTTCTCGCGGCGCTCCTCCATGGCATCGCGGGCGGGGGCGTGTTCATCGGGGATGAACAGGTCCTCCACGCTGTAGGTGTCGCTGCCGGTGCCGCGCAGGCCCAGCACCTGCCAGTCGTCGGTGATCTTGGCCTTGGACTTCAGGAACAGGAAGCTGCGGTCGTCCGGCTTGCCGTAGCGGATATGCGGCGTGCCGTCCGGGTTCTGCACCATGCTGTGGGCGCCAATCCAGGTGGTGTGGCGGCTGCCGCTGCCATAGCCCCATTCGCCGGTCAGCCGGTAGCCGCCGGGGACGCGGATGGCGCGGCTCTTGCTGTGCTTGGCGCCCCAGGCCAGGCCGGTGCGCGGGCCGTCGAAGATGGCGGCGGCGGCCTCCCGCGGCATGGCGGCGGCGGCGGTGGCGGCGGAGACGTTGGACTGGTTGTAGAACCAGCCGGTGGAGGCATCGGCGTAGCCCAGCGCCTCGGCGGTGCGGCAATGGTCCAGCAGGTGCGCCTCCTGCCCGCCGATGCTGGCCGGCAGCAGCACGCGCAGCAGGTCCTGCGCGAACAGGCCCTCCACCACCTCGGGCGTCAGCTCGCGCCGGCGGTCGATCTCGGCGCCGTGTTCGTCCAGCAGCGGGCGCAGCAGGCGGGCGCGGTCGGGCGGGCTGAGGGTCAGGGGCGGCTGGACCTGGGCGTCCATGGTGGTTTCCTCGCTGATTTGGTCAGGTGACTAATATTGTGGGGTGGCGCGGCCCGGCGTCAACCTTTCCATCCCGGCTGGCCAAGGCGATAGTGCGGCGCAGTGGGTTGGAGGAACGGCAGATGGCGGCAGCAAGCCTGGTGATCCGGGGCGGCACGGTGGTGGATGGCAGCGGCGGCGCGCCCTTCCTGGCCGATGTGGCGGTGGCCGGCGGGCGCATTCTGGCCGTGGGGCCCAACCTGCCCCCGGGCGCCGAGGAGATCGACGCGCGCGGCCTGCTGGTGACGCCGGGCTTCGTGGATGTGCACACCCATTACGACGCGCAGGCGACCTGGAGCAGCCGGATCGACAGTTCCACGCTGAATGGCGTGACCACGGTGCTGGTGGGGAATTGCGGCGTGGGCTTCGCGCCCTGCACCCCGGCCAATCGGGACAAGCTGGTGGAGCTGATGGAGGGCGTGGAGGACCTGCCCGAGGTGGTGCTGACCGAGGGGTTGCCGTGGAACTGGGAGAGCTTTCCGAGCTACCTGGATGCGCTGGCGGCGCGGCACTACGACTGCGACATCGTGACCCAGGTGACGCATGCCTCCCTGCGGCTGCATGTGATGGGCGACCGCGCGGTGGCGCATGCCGACAGCACGCCGGCCGACCGTGCGGAGATGGCGCGGCTGGCGGCGGAGGGCGTGCGGGCCGGGGCGATTGGGTTTTCCACGTCGCGGGCGATGTTCCACCGGACCTTGGCCGGCGTGCATACGCCGACCTATGGCGCGCCGGAGGCCGAACTAGCAGAAATTGGCGCGGCGGTTGGCGCGGCGGGGGCGGCCTGGTTGCAGGTGATTTCTGATTTTGACGACCCCGACAGCGAGTTCGCCATGCTGCAACGGGTGGCGACACAGGCAAAAACGCCGCTGACCTTCAGCCTGTTGCAGCGGGAAAGTCGGCCCTGGCTGTGGAAGGCCATGCTGGACCATGTGGAGCGCGCGCGGGCCGAGGGCGTGACCATGATGGGCCAGGTGATGGGCCGGCCCGTGGGCCTGATGTTCGGCTGGGAACTCTCGCAGCATCCGTTCCTGGCGCGGCCTTCCTATGTCGCCGTGGCCGGGTTGCCGATGGCCGAGCGGATTGCCGCGCTGCGCGACCCGGCACTGCGCGCGCGCATCATTGCCGAGGAGACCGCCGACCCCGCGCTGGCGGCGCGGCTGAACAATTGGGACCGGCTGTTCAAGCTGGGGTCTCCGCCGGAATATGAGCCGGACCCGAGCACCAGTGTCGGCGCCGTGGCCGCGCGGATGGGCGCGGACCCCGCGGGGCTGGCCTATGACTGGATGATGGAGCAGGACGGGCGCGCCATTCTGAACCGGCCGCTGATCAACTACGCCGATGGCGACCTGGAAGCGGTGCGCGCCATGCTGGAACACCCGATGACGCTGGTAGGGCTGGGCGATGGCGGCGCGCATGTCGGCTACATCTGCGATGCGTCCTGCATGACGCATATGCTGGCGCACTGGACGCGCGACCGCTCGCGCGGGCCGAAGCTACCGCTGGCGTTCGCGGTGAAGCGGATTACGCGGGACAATGCCGCGGCGATTGGGCTGACGGACCGCGGGTTGGTGGCGCCGGGCATGAAGGCGGATTTGAACGTGATCGACTATGCGCGGCTCAGCATGGATGTGCCGAGCATGCGGTACGACCTGCCGGCCGGCGGCAAGCGCCTGGTGCAGGGCGCGCGGGGGTATGTCGCGACGGTGCTGAATGGCGAGGTGGTGTACCGCGAGGGTGTTGCGACGGGTGCGCTGCCGGGGCGGTTGGTGCGCGGGGCGCGGTAGAGCGCGCCCGGTAACGCGCTTCAGCCAGGGCGGCCCTTGCGGCTGGGCGTGGACCACCGGGACAAGCCCGGTGGTGACGGTGTTGCCGCGTTGGTCCCGGTCGGCGCGGCCGTGACGGTATTCGCGCGGCTATGACGGTCGACGGGAGGTGATGGTGGCGCCCGCTTCGCAGCGGGCGCCCATCCCGGCTCAGACGCCCTTCGGCATTTCCTTCTCCACCAGCCCGGCATACAGCGCCGAGCCATACGGAATCGCTTCGTCGTTGAAGTTGTAGAGCTGGTTGTGCAGCTCGGCGTTCTCGCCGATGCCCAGCTGAATGTAGGCGCCGGGCACCTGCTCCATCATAAATGAAAAATCCTCGCTGCCCATGCCCGCGGGCTTGTTCACGTCCACCTTGTCGGCGCCGCTGATGGATTGCGCGACGCTGACGACCATGTCGGTCTGCTCTTCCGCGTTGATCGTCGGCGCGAAGATCAGGCGCCAATCCAGCTCCGCCGTGGCGCCGAAGCCGGCGGCGACGCCCTCGGCGATGCGGCGCATGTTCTCCTCGATCTGCTGCGCCACTTCGCGGCGGAAGAAGCGGGCGGTGCCGGAGAGCGTGGCCTTCTGCGGGATGATGTTGAAGGCGTCGCCGCCCTGGATCTTGGTGATGCTCAGCACCGCCGTGTCGCGCGGGCTGATGTTGCGGGCGACGATGCTCTGCAACGCCGTGCCGATGTGGCAGGCGGCCAGCACCGGGTCGATGCTGGCTTCCGGCCGCGCACCATGCGCGCCCTTGCCTTCCACGGTGATGTCGAAGAAGGCGCCGCCGGCTGCCGTGGCACCGGGGCGGATGGCGAAGGCGCCGAGCTCCAGGTTCGGCCGGTTGTGCATGCCGTAGATGGCGTTGCACGGAAAGCGCTCGAACAGGCCGTCCTTCAGCATGGCCAGCGCGCCGCCCATGCCTTCCTCGCCGGGCTGGAAGATGAAGTTGACGGTGCCGGTGAAGTTGCGCGTCTCGGCCAGGTACTTGGCGGCGCCGAGCAGCATGGTGGTGTGCCCGTCATGGCCGCAGGCGTGCATCATGCCGGGCTTGCTGCTGGCATAGGGCGCGCCGCTGGCTTCCTGCATCGGCAGCGCGTCCATGTCCGCCCGCAGGCCGATGCTGCGCGCGCCATTGCCGTTGCGCAGCACGCCGACCACGCCGGTGCGGCCGACGCCGCGATGCACCTCGATGCCCCAGCTTTCCAGCTTCTGCGCGACCAGCTCGGCGGTCTGCCATTCCTCCATGCCGATCTCGGGGTTGGCGTGGATGGTGCGGCGGATGCTGGTGAGTTCCGCGTGGCTTTCGCGGATCTTGTCGATGGCGGACATGGTGGTTCCTTCAGGCTCGGCGGACATTCCAGAACACTATCACGCCGCTGACCAGATCGACGATGTTGCGGCGATGCGCCGACATGCCGAAATACTGGCCGGTTGGCATGAAGACTGCCTCCTGCAGCGCCACACGCTGGATTTCGGCGGCCAGGCGCTGCTGTTCCGCCAGGGTGGTGGCGTCCAGCCATTGGTCGCGCAACGCCTCCAGCGCCGGCACCGTGGGCCAGCCGAAGAAGGCGCGGGTGCCGTTGGCGCGGATCACCTGGGTGCCGATGGGGTTGACCATGTCCACGCCGTTCCAGGTGGTCTGGTACATGCTCCAGCCGCCCTTCTCGACCGGCTCCTGGCTGGCGCGGCGCTGCACCACGGTGCCCCAGTCGCTGACCGCGGGGTCCACGTTCAGGCCGATCTTCACCATCAGGTCGCGCGCGACTTCCGAGAGCGCCACCAGCACGGGCTGGTCGGTCGGCGCCAGCAGCACCACCTTCTCGCCCTTGTAGCCGGCGGCGATCAGGGCGCGCTTGCTGGCCTCCAGGTCGCGGGGTTTGGTCAGCGCCTCCAGCCCGGCGTCGTTGGCCATGGGCGTGCCGGGGGCGAAGATGCCGACCGGCGTGTGCCAGCCCGCGGGGTCTACGCCGGCGGCGGCGATCATGAAGTCCTGCTGGCTCATCGCCTCCAGCACCACGCGGCGGATGGCCGGGTTGTTGAACGGCGGGTGCAGGTGGTTGAACACCCCGGTGCCCAGGCCCCCCAGCGGCGCCAGCCTGGTGACGGCCAGGTTGCGGTCGCGCCGCAGCGGGGTGAGGAAGTCGTTGGGCGGGTTCTCCCACCAGTCCATCTCGCCATTGCGCAGCGCGGCGAGCGAGGTGCCGCCATCCGGCATCACCGTCCATTCCACCCGGTCGAAGTGGACGCGCTTGGGGCCGCTGGTCCAGCTGACCTCGCCATCCCCGCGCGGGACGTAGCCGTCAAAGCGCTCATAGACCACGCGGGCGCCGGCGACGCGCTCATCCGCCTTGAAGCGGAACGGGCCGCTGCCGATCATCTCCGGCACCTGGCGGGCCGGGTCGGTCATGGCCAGGCGCTCGGGCATCACCACCAGGGCGGGCGGGCCGACCTTTGCCAGTGCATCCAGCATGGCGCCGTAGGGGCGGTGCAGGCGGATGCTGAAGGTTTTATCCGTTGGCGCCGTCATCTCGGCGGTGCGGGCCATCAGCGCCTGGCCCAGCGGGTCGCGCTGCGCCCAGCGTTTTATCGACGCCACGCAATCGCGGCCGCGCACCGGCTCGCCGTCATGGAAGCGCAGGCCGTCGCGCAGCGTGAAGGTCCACAGCCTGTTGCCGTCCTCCACCGTATGGCCGGCGACCATCTGCGGCTGCGGGCGCAGCTGGCTGTCCAGGCCATAGAGCTGGTCCCACACCATCAGCGCGTGGTGGCGGGTGATGTAGGCGGTGGTGACCACGGGGTCCAACACCGTGACATCCGCCTGGGGGATGTAGCGCAGCACGCGGCTGCCGGCGGGTTGGGCAAAGGCGGGGGCCGCAAGCGTCGCGGCGCCGGCGCCCAACAGGGTGCGACGGTGGATCATGCAGAAGGCCCTTCGCGTTCGGAATGGGCCGTGGCCGGCGGCGCCCAGCAAAACAGGCCGCGGGCGGGGAGCGCAAGCCTTGGTTTCACCGGGCGCTTCCGGGGGCACGCGGATTGCTTCAAGCTGCGCGCCAGCCACGGAGGGCGCCATGCCAGCACCAGCCCCGAATACGATGATGCATCTTTCCCGCCGGGACGACCTGAAGGGCGCCCTGCGCTTCGGCATTCACCTGCTGCTGCTGCTGGCCAGCGGGGCGGCGGTGGCGTTTGCCGAGGGCTGGTGGCTGCTGCCGGCGGTGGCGGTGTTCGGCGCGGTGCAGGCGGCGCTGTTCGCGCCATTCCATGAAACCAGCCACTACACCGCCTTCGCCAGCCGCCGGGTCAATGCCGTGGTGGGCTGGCTGGTGGCCATTCCCAGCACGCACAACTGGCCGATGTACCAGGCCTATCACCGGGCGCATCACCTCTACACCCAGGACCCCCAGCGCGACCCCGAGCTGGGCGTGCCCGATCCCTCCAGCTTGCCGCAATACCTGCTGCGGATTGCCGGCTGGACCTTCTGGAAGGGCCGGTTCGAGTGGTACCGGGACGCGCTGCGCGGCGATCTCTCGGCGTACAAATACGTGCCGGATGGGCAGCAGTACCGCATGATCCGCGCGCTGCGGGTGCAACTGGCGGTGACGCTGGCGCTGGGGGCGGCGGTCGTGCTGGGCTTCGGCTGGTGGGCGCTGCTGCTGTTTTGGGTGCTGCCGCAGCTGGTCGGCCAAGTGTGGCTGCGCATGTACCTGCTGACCGAGCATACGGGCCTGCCGCACAGCCGGGACGGGCTGGCCAATACCCGGACCACGCTGACCACCTGGCTGATGCGCCTGCTGATGTGGAACATGCCCTACCACGCCGAGCATCACCTCTACCCCTTCATCCCCTTCCACCAGCTGCCGGCGGCGCATGGCGTGCTGCGCGGCCAGCTGGAAGCCGTGCAGCCGGGCTATGCGCGCTGGCAATGGGGCTTCCTGCGGTCCGTGATGAGGAAAGCTGCATGACCACCGAAGGTGTTTTCGCGCTGGGTGACCTGGCGCTGCGCAAGGGCGGCGTGCTGCGCGACGCCAAGCTGGGCTGGCGCTGCCACGGCACGCTGAACGCGGCGCGCGACAATGTGGTGCTGTACCCCACCAGCTACGGCGCGCATTCGTCCGAGCTGACCTGGCTGATCGGGCCGGATGGCATTCTCGATTCGAGCCGCTGGTTCATCGTCCAGCCGGACATGTTCGGCAATGGCGTGTCGACCTCCCCCAGCAACACCGCCGATTGGCCGGAGCTGGTGACCAGCTGGGACAATGTGGCGGCGCAGAAGCGGCTGCTCGCAGAAATGTTCGGCGTGGAGCGGCTGCATGCCGTCTATGGCTGGTCCATGGGCGCGCAGCAGGCCTACCACTGGGCCGCGGCCTACCCGGAGGCGGTTTCCCGCGTGGTGATCAACTGCGGCAGCGCGCGCACCGCCGTGCACAACCAGATCTTCCTGCGCAGCCTGATGGCGGTGCTGGAGGGGGCGCCGGAATACCTGGGCCATGGCCAGTTCAGCGCCAAGCCGGCCAAGGCGATGAAGGCCTTCAGCCGCATCTACGCCACCATGGCGCTTTCCCAGGATTTCTACCGCGCCAACCTGCACCTGACCGCCCTGGGCGCGCCGGACCTGGAGACCTTCCTGCGGACGGATTGGGAGGAGCGCTTCGGCCGCCGCTATGCCGGCGACCTGCTGTGCCAGCTGAAGACCTGGGACGCCGGCGACATTGCCGATGGCGGCGACCTCCCGGCGGCGCTGGCGGCGATTCGCGCCCGCGTGCTGCTGATGCCCGGGGAGACCGACCTGTATTTCCGCGTGGCCGACAACGCCGCCGAATTGCCGCACCTGAAGCAGGGCGAACTCAAGCCCATCCCCAGCATCTGGGGGCATCGGGCGGGCAATCCCGGGGTGCAGCCGGAGGATGCGGCCTTCATCAAGGCGGCGGTGCGGGAATTCTTTGGCTAGCCGGCTTGCGGGGTTGGCCCCCGGGGGCTATATCGCCGCCTCCGCGACGGACCCCGACGACGGAGCGTAGCTCAGCCTGGTAGAGCACTGTGTTCGGGACGCAGGGGCCGGAGGTTCGAATCCTCTCGCTCCGACCAATCGGGTTCGTTGAACGAAACCCCCGCCGGTTGCACAACCGGCGGGGGTTTTTTCTTTCGGTTCCGGTGCGACCCGTGGCTTCATGCGAGGATCGCGTGCGCCTGTTGCGCATGCCGTACCAATTGTCTTCCCTGGAACAGTCCCATGACCCTGTCGGGCCGCCGTTTCCTGATCATCGAGGATGAGGCGATCATCGCGATGATGCTGGAGGATGCCATCGAGGAAGCCGGTGGCGTGGTGCTGCGCTGCGTCAGCACCGTCGAGGAGGCCCTGCTGGCCATCGACGCCGAACCGCCCGATGCGGCGATGCTGGACCTGCAGCTGGGCCATGACAGCGCGCTGCCGGTGGCCTGGCGGCTGCAGGCCCGGGGCGTGCCCTACATCATCTGCACCGGCTTCGGCGACCCGGCGCTGCCGCCCGGCCTGGTGCCGCGCCATGTGCTGACCAAGCCGGTCGAGTTCGACGCGTTGCAGGCCGCCTGGCAGGCACTGCCGCCGCTGCCGTGACGCCACGCAGGCTTGAACGGCACGCGGCGGCCTGGCTTCAGCCGGTGCGGCGGAAGGTCAGCGTGTAGATGCAGCGGCCCTGGATCCAGGTGCCGACGAATTGCTCGCCCGTGGTGGTGCCGGTGACCGAATTGGCGCGGTCGATCTGGTCGGTGGCGCGCAGCGACCCGTCCTCCTGCACCAGGCCCTGCAACGGGGAGCTGCGGCCGGGGTTCATGTCCAGCAGCGCGCGGCCGTAATTGATGGTCATGCTGCGGTTGCCGCGCACCGCGTTCGGGCAGCTGTAGGCGCCGCTGGTGGGCGAGATCGTGCCGGCATAGGTGCCGTCGTATTTCGTCACCCGCGCCGCTGGCGCGCCCTGCACCACCGGCGCGCCGCTGGCGGCGATCTGCGGCCGAGGGGGTTCGCTGTTGCAGGCCGCCAGCGCCAGGGTCAGGCCCAGCATGGCGGTCAGGGTGGAAAGGTGGGTCATGGCTTCTCCAAATCCTCCTGGCGGGCGCCATCCAGCAGGGCGGCGCGGCGCGCTTCGTGGCGGCGGTCATTGGCCTTTTCGGCCCCGGTGCGGCCGTGCTTGGCCCGGTTGGCGGCGGCCTGCACGGCGGCTTCCGCCTTCGCCCGGGCCTTCTTCACACGGTTCAGGTTGACGACCTTGTCCATCCGGCGAGATTAGGCGTCTTCCAACCGATGGGAAACGCCATGAACGTCACTCTGACCGCGGCCGATGGCCATACCTTCTCCGCCTATGTGGTGGGGCCCGAGAACGCGACGAAGTCCCTGGTGGTGATCCAGGAGATCTTCGGCGTGAACAAGCACATGCGCCGGGTGTGCGACGACTTCGCCGCGCATGGCTACCGCGTGGTCTGCCCGGCGCTGTTCGACCGCGCCGAGCGCAACGTGGAACTGAACTACGAGCAGGCCGACGTGCAGAACGGCCTGGCGCTGCGCGCGAAGATCGACGAGGGCAAGGTGATGCTGGACGTGCTGGCCAGCGCCGCGGCGCTGCCGGCCGGCGCCAAGCGCGGGATCGTGGGCTATTGCTGGGGCGGCACGCTGGCCTGGCACGGCGCCACGCGCACCAAGGCCTTCGACGCCGCCAACGCCTGGTATGGCGGCGGCATCGCGGCCACCAAGACCGAAGTGCCGAACTGCCCGGTGGAGATGCATTTCGGCGAGACCGACGCCAGCATCCCGATGCCGGCGGTGGAGGAGATCAAGGCGGCGCAGCCTGGCGTGGCGGTGTTCGTCTACCAGGGCGCCGGCCACGGCTTCGGCTGTGAGGATCGCGGCAGCTACAAGCCGGAAGACGCCAAGCTGGCGGATGAGCGCACCCTGGCCTTCTTCGCCAAGCACCTGGGCTGAGACGGGCGCGGCCGGCGGGCGGTTGCGCCGCCGGCCGTACCGCTTGACCAGGGGCGGGCGGCGCCGCCACTCTCGGTGACGCAATGACACCGGGAGACGCCGCCGATGACGACCAGGCAAGGCCTTGGCCGCCGTCCCTTCCTGACCATGCTGGGCGGCGGCGCCAGCGCCTTCACCCTGGGCTTCGGCTGGGCCGGGGAGGCCGCCGCCCAGGGGCAGGTCCAGGGGCAGGCCCAGGGGCCGGGGCAAGGCGCCGGGCCGGGGCTGCTGGGCGCCTTCATCGCCATCGATTCGCAAGGGCTGGTTACCCTGCAGGTGCCCAGCCTGGAGATGGGCCAGGGCACCTCCACCGCCATGCCCATGCTGCTGGCCGAGGAGCTGGACGCCGATTGGCGCCTGGTGCGCTTTGCGCTTGCGCCGGCCGCGGATGCCTTTCTGCGGCATGACGGCCAGCGCCAGATGACCGGCGCGGCCGTGACGGTGAAGGAACGCTTCCTGCCGCTGCGCCAGGCCGGCGCCGCCGCCCGCGCCATGCTGGTGCAGGCCGCCGCCACGCGCTGGAAGGTGCCGGTGGCCAGCTGCTCCACCCAGCCGGGCCAGGTGGTGCACGCCGCCAGCGGCCGCAAGCTGGGCTATGGCGCCCTGGCCGCGGAGGCCGCCCGGCTGACCCCGCCCGCCAACCCGCCGCTGAAGCCGGAGGCCGGCTTCCGGCTGATCGGCCAGGCGGTGAAGCGGCTGGACGTGCCGGCCAAGGTGAATGGCAGCGCCAGCTACGGGATAGACCTGAAGCTGCCGGGGCAGTTGGCCGCAGCGGTCAAGCGCGGCCCGGCGCATGGCGCGGTGGCGCATCTGCGCAACCCGCCCAACCCGCTGCCGCCGGGGGTGCGCGCCATTCTGCCGGTGCCGGGCGGCCTGGCCGTGGTGGCGGAGAGCCATTGGCGCGCCAGGCAGGTGCTGGCCGGGCTGGAGATCCACTGGGAAGGCGGCGCCAGCTTCACCCATGCCGGGATGGAACAGCGCCTGCGCGACGGCCTGGCACGCGAAGGCACCGTGATGGAGCAGCGCGGCGACCAGGGGCTGCATCTGGGCGCCGAGGCGATCGAGGCCGACTACTACGCGCCGCTGCTGCACCACGCCTGCATGGAGCCGCCCAACTGCACGGCACGCCTGGCCGATGGCAGGCTGGAGGTCTGGTCCGGCACGCAGGAGCCAACCCTGTCGCGGGCGCTGGCCGCCGAGGTGGCGGGCCTGCCGCTGGACAAGGTGACGCTGCACACCGTGCTGGCCGGCGGCGGCTTCGGCCGGCGCTATGAACGCGACGAGGTGGTGCAGGCGGTGACGCTGGCCAAGGCCGTGGGCGCGCCGGTGCAGGTGCTGTGGTCGCGGGAGGAGGATTTCGCCCAAGGCTATTACCGCCCGGCGGCGGCTATTCGGCTGCGGGCGCGGCTGGGGCCGGATGGCATGCCGCTGGGCCTGCTGGCGCGGCTGTGCAGTGCCTCCCTGCTGGCGCGCGCCTTCCCGGACCATTTCAAGGAGGGGCGCGACACCACCTCGGTCTATGGGCTGCGGCACACGCCCTATTCGTTCGGCGGGCTGCGGGTGGAATTCGTGCATGCGCCGGCGCCGCGGCCGATGGGCTTCATGCGCTCGGTCAGCTACGGGCCCTGCGTCTTCGCCATGGAGGGCTTCGTCGACCGGCTGGCGCAGCATGCGCGGCAGGACCCGCTCGCGTATCGGCGCCGGCTGCTGGCCGGCAGCCCGCGCGCCCAGGCGGTGCTGGACAAGGTGGCGGCGATGAGCGGCTGGGGCGGCGCCGTGCCCGCTGGCCGGGCGCGCGGCGTGGCGGTGCATGAGATCGACGGCGCCTTCTGCGCCCAGGTGGTGGAGGCCTCCGCCCCCGCCGGCCAGCCGCCGGTGGTGCACCAGGTCTGGGCGGCGGTGGATTGCGGCCGGGTGGTGCATCCGGATGGCGCGCTCTCGCAGATGCAGGGCGGCATCCTGTTCGGGCTCTCCAACGCGCTGGCCGAGGCGATCACGGTGAAGGACGGCGCGGTGGAGCAGACGAATTTCGACAGCTACCAGGTGCTGAAGCTGGACCAGGCCCCGCAGGTGCAGGTGGCGCTGATGGAGAGCACCCAGCCGCCGCTGGGCATCGGCGAGGCCGGGGTGCCCGGGGTGGGGGCGGCGCTGGCCAATGCGCTGGGCGTGCTGCGCGGGCGCCGGCCGCAGCGGCTGCCGCTGGCCTGAACCGTGCCGGCCGCCAGGGCTGCCTGGCCGCCTGTTCGGGGCGCGCGCGCGCCACAATGCCGTTGCGCCACACGCAACCATGGCAGCCAGGCGACGTTCCCGCAGCGAAGCTTGCTGAGGGAAACGCCGCCATGGGCTCGCCAATGGTCCTGATCATCCTGGTCGTGCTGCTGCTGGGCGTGCTGCCGACCTGGCCCTACAGCAATGGCTGGGGCTACTTCCCCAGCGGCATCGTGGGCGTGCTGGCCGTGGTGCTGGTTGTCATGGCGTTGATGGGCCGGGTGTAGCGGCGCCGGCGCTGCCGCCGGCGACGATCAGGCGCCCGCCTTGTGCCGCGCCACCAGCAGCGCGGTCAGCTTGGCGTCGCGTTCGGCAGCCAGTTCGCGCGTGGTCTTGCCGCCGACTTCCTCGGCCACGCCGGCGATCAGCTGCGCCTGCAATTCCGGCGTGACGGTGGGGGTGCCCAGGTCGGGCCACCAGCTGGTCACCGCGGGCATCAGGTGGTGCATGAAGGCGGGGTAGCCGCCTTCCCCGCCCGCCAGGTGGAAGGTGGCGTGCGGCCCCATCAGCGCCCAGCGCAGCCCGGGGCCCTCGCTGATGGCGGCGTCCACATCGGCCACCGTGCCGACGCCCTCCGCCACCAGGTGCACCGCCTCCCGCCACAGCGCCGCCTGCAGGCGGTTGCTGATATGGCCGGGGACCTCCTTCATCACCTTGATCGGGTGCTTGCCGATGGCGCGGTAGAAGGCGATGGCGCCCTCCACCGCCGCGTCGCTGGCCGTGCTGCCGCCGACCACTTCCACCAGCGGAATCAGATGCGGCGGGTTGAAGGGGTGGCCGATGACGATGCGCTCCGGGTGGGTGCTGCCTTCGCTGAGGCGCGACACCAGCAGGCCGGAGGTGGAGGAGCTGATGATGACGCTGGCCGGCAGCGCCGCCGAGATGGCGCGCAACAGCGGCAGCTTCACCTCATAGCGTTCCGGCGCGCTCTCCTGCACGAAGTCGACGCCGTGGACCGCCTTCACCGGGTCGGGCTCGAAGCTCCAGCGCGTCGGGTCGGCATCCGCGGTGGCGCCGAGCTGGGCCAGCACCGGCCAGGCATTCTCCACCATGCGGCGGATCAGGTCGGGCGCCCCCGGCGATGGGTCGGAGCAGACCACCTCCAGGCCTCGGCTGAGGAAGTAGGCGGTCCAGCTGGCACCGATGGTGCCGGCGCCGATGACGCCGATGCGGCGGATGTGTTGCGTGGTCATGGCGGTTCCTCCCCTGGTTTTCCCCGGGGATGCTACCCTGCCGCGCGCAACCCGGCGAGGCGACCATGAGCAAGATGCGACTGCGGCGGGTGACCCTGGCGGGCCAGAGCTGGCGGCTGGCGGGGTGGCAGGCGGACAGCTTCTTCCGCCATGCCGGCCATCACATGAAGGGCATGGCCGAACTGGGCGCCGTGGCGCGGGCGGTGCTGCCGGGGCGCGAGGGCGTGGTGGTGGATGTCGGCGCCAATCTGGGGCTTTCAGTGCTGGCGCTGGCGCCGCTGGCGGCGCGGCTGCTGGCGGTGGAGGCCTCCCCCCGCACCGCCGCCGCGCTGCGCGCCACCGTGGCGGCCAATGGGCTGGAGGCGCGGGTGACGGTTGCGCCCGTGGCCCTGGGCGCCGCGGCGGGGGAGCTGGCCTTCCATGAGTCCGACCATTCGGCCGGCAGCCATCTGTTGAGCGCGGAGACCTTGGGCGGCGAGGCGCTGCCGACCGTGACCGTGCCGGTGGAGACGCTGGACGCGCTGGTGGCGCGGCACGGGCTGGGGCGCGTCGACTTCATCAAGATCGATGTCGAGGGCCACGAGACCGAGGTGCTGGACGGCGCCGCCGCCACGCTGGCGAAGGACCGGCCGACGGTGTTCCTGGAGTTCAATGCCTGGGTGTTGCAGGCCAATCGCCGCGCCAACCCGCGCGCGGTGCTGGAGGACTGGCTGGCGCGCTTCCCGGTGGCGCATGCGCTGCGCGGGGCAGCGCCGCCGCTGCGGATCACGCCCGCGACGCTGCTGGACTTCCTGCACGACCACCTGGTGAAGCGCGGCTGCGCCGATGACCTGGTGCTGGGCTTCGACGACGCCTGGGTGGGGCGCTGGCAGGCGGCGTGACGGCCGGGGCCGGCGCCGGGGCGGCCGGGCGGCGTTCTGCCGGCCCGGCCGCGGACGCCTCGGGGGGGCGAGACCTTGTGGGCGCAGCGATGTGGCGCCGGCCATTTCCGGCCGCGGACGCCTCGGGGGGGCGAGACCTCTGGGGCGGCGATGTGGCGCCGCCCATCTGTCGTCATGGCCGGGCTGGCCCCGGCCATCCACGCCCGGCCACCCGCGCCGGCGTGGATGCGCGGGACAAGCCCGCGCATGACGGGAGAGCCAGGCGGCTTCCGCCCAACTCGCTTTCGCCAGCGCCGCCTCGGCTAACTCGCGTTCGCCAGCGCCGCCTCGGCTAACTCGCGTTCGCCAGCGCCGCCTCGGCT
>CAILMF010000051.1 GCA_903835235.1 uncultured Rhodospirillales bacterium | reverse complement strand
TAGGCCGCCAGCAGCATCTTGTTGGCCGCGGCCGAGAGCAGCAGCGGGAAGTCGCTGGTGGTGTGGAAGGCGCGTTCGGCGAGTTTCGCGGTCTCGCGCGGCACGTTGCGTTCGCCGCGGGCGCGCATCAGTTCGGCAACCATCTCGGAAGGGCGCCAGCCGAGGAACTCGCTATGGCGCCCGCCATCCTGGGCCTGGTAGCCGGGCATGGTGCGGACGGCGAGCGCCTCGGCCATCGCCTCGCGCAGCGCGGCCGGATCGCCCTGGGCCGGGGCGGTATTGGCCTGGGAGGCCGGGATCGCCGGCGGCTTGGCGCCCTGGACCATGGCGTCCCAGAGGGCACCGCGCAGGGCGTCGGCGGACCAGCCCTCGGCAATGGCGCGCTGCTGCAGAGCATCGCCAGTGGCGGCCGGCACCAGGCCACGGCTGGCGGCCAGGACAGGCCCCAGGGTGGCGATGCGGTCGCGCTCGGCACGGATGGCCTCGGCTGCCGGGTCGGGGCTGGGCGCCACCACAGGGGCGGCGGGCGGGGTCTGCGGCATGGCGCGGGCGGCCTCGGTGCTGGGCGTGGGATCAGGGGTGGCGGGCGGCGTTGCCGGCGGCTCGGCCACCGGGGCGGCCACCGGAGCGGCGGGGGTATCGGTCATGCTGGGTTCCTGGGTCAGGGCGGGTTCGAGGGCGGGGGTGGGACTGCCCTGGCTGTCCTCCCCGCGGATGATGGCCATGCTGTCGATGGGGACCGGCACGACGGAGATCTCGTAGGGCTCCCAATCCACCGCGCGATGCACGGTCTGGCCGGTGCTGGGATCGGTGACTTGGTCGTAGCGATGCACGCGGTAGCCGACGCTGATGCTCTGCAGCGTGCCATCGGCGATGCGCTGCCAGACCGGCTCGACGTCGGCAGCGGCGGAGAACTGCAAGGTGGCGTAGCCGCGGCCAGCCTCCAGCCTGGCGCCGAGCACCCGGCCCAGCACGTCGCGCGCACCGCCACGGCGGTGGCTGTCCAGCACCGGCGCCCTGCCGCTGCGCAGCCCGTCCATCCGGACCGCGGCGGGTGCCATGTCGAGTTCTTCCAGGATCGGGCCAAGCGGCGGCACGAAGTTCCGCGCCCTGGCGCCGGTCGACCAGACCACCTCCACGGTGCGAGCGGTGCGATCGACAGTAGCAGGCGCGGCCAAGGCGCGCGCGGCGATGACCGGCACGGGATCATCCGCGCCAGCTTCGGCAGGTTCGGTCATGTTGGAAGTTCCCGATTAGGGGGCGGCGTAGCCCTGGAGGTTGGCGACGACGACGCTGCCGGCGGTCACCGCCTGGATGTTCAGCGCGGTATTGGCCGTGCCCTTGAGCGGGCTGGGGAAGGTGATGTCGAGGAAGCTGCTGTTCGCCGGCAGCAGGCAGCGCCACAGCACCGTCGCGGCGCCATCCTTGATCTGGAACTCGCTGGCGGTGGCCGACGTATTCTGCACCTGCAGCGCGGTAACGTAGTTGCGGACACTGGCGCCGGCCGCCGCCTTGGCCGCGGTATCCGCCGCCGTGGTCAGGCCGGCGATCGGGCCGGCGTAGTTCCAGTCCAGCTCCGGGATCGAGAACGGCTTGACGATCTGGGCACCCACCAGCGTGGTCAGGAATTCGACGCCGCGGCCGGTGACCACGACCGTCGGATTGGCCGTCGCACCAACGCCAGCGACCACCACCGGATTCTGCGCCACGGCATTCCGCGCCGTCGCGCCCTGGACGAACAAGGCGGCGTTGCCCGACACGCCGCCGGTGACCTGCACCGCAATCGCCTGGCCGGCGACGCCCTGGCCGCGCCCGGCGGTGATCTCGGCGGTTAGCTCGGCGTAGTCCTGCACCGCAATGAACTGCACCGCCGCGCTGGTGCTGCTGGCCGGGGCGGTGCCGCCGTTCAGCCAGCGCAGCCGCAGCTTGTAGAGCCCGTTCGGATCCGGGATCTGCTGGTGGCGGCGGTAGGAATTGGCCCGGCCCGTGGTGGCATCCAGCGCGCCGCCATGAAACCAGGCCTCGTCGGTAAAGGCCTCGACCTCATAGACGCCGGCACTGGCGGTGGTCGGGAAGGTCGAGGCAGCTGAGGTCAGCCGGGCCAGGCCGCCAGTCTGCACCTCGTATTTCGCCTGGGTGGCGGTGGCGCCATCGAACAGCAGCCCGAGCATGTGCAGGCCGTCAGGCAACCCGCTGTCCCGGTTGATGCTGACCGCCTCGACATAGAAGGCCTGGTTGATGATGCGCTGCGACAGGGTCAGCCCGACCGAGACCCGAAACGGGATGGTGAAGGTCTCGGTGCTCAGTACCCAGCTTTCGTCATTGGCATTGGCGCCGCTGGCCAGGGTCAGGACACCGCCGCTGACGCCGATGCTGCCGCCGGCGGCGACTTGGCTGGTCCATTTGTTCGGGTCGAGCGCGGTGCCGCCGAAGCTGTCGCGCCACTTCTTCTGCACGCTCTTGACCTTGAGCATGTCCTCGATCGGGTCATAGCCAGCCATCATTGCGCGGCTCCTGTGCTGATGTCGGCGCGGGGTGACGCGGCACCGGTGGCGGCGATCTCGATGGCGGCCAGCTGGGCGGCATCCTGGGCCGAGCCGGATTTGGCGACGCGGCGCGGGTCGCTATCCAACGCCAGGCCGGCATCATCCAGCTTGGCATTGGCCTCGCGGATCATCTCGACCACCGAGGCGAAGTCGTAGCCAAAGGCGCCCACCGCCTCGGGCTGCGGCACGAACCCGGCGCGGACCTGAGCGATCAGCGCCGTGGTGTCCTTGAGCGGGTCGATCATCTCATGCGCCGGCGGCACGTGGCTGACGCCATCCGGCATCTCGGCGCCCCAGAGGCCGAGCAGCGCGCCCTGGGCGTGAAAGCGGTCGGCGATCGGCCGCACCAGCATCGGGATCAGCATGCCGTACTGCACCTGTTCGCAGAGCCGGCGGAATTCGATCTTGCCAGCGCGCAGGCTGGAATAATTGGCCTGGGTCAGGTCGCCGGAGACCTGGTCATAGGTCAGCCCGGCACCCACCGCGGCGGCCTCCAACGCGCGGCGGGCAAAGGCGGCGTGGCTGCCACCGCCGGAGGGGTTCACCACGTCCACTGAACCACCGCCGCGGCGGTACAGGATCATGCCCGGCTCGAAGGCTTCCACCGCGCGGCCCTGGGCGTCGCGCAGCAGGTTGGCGACGGTGCCGGTTAGCGCCTCGTCGCCCTCCTCGGTGACGACGGCGGCGAGGCAGGCCTCGATCTTGGCCTTCATCAGCAGGGCGGCCTCGTAATCGCCGAGGTCGCGCAACCGGGTCAGTACCGGCGCCAGCCAGGAGACGTCGCGCAGCTGGCCGGGCCGGCGCTTGCGGTAGAGGTGCAGCACGTCCCGCGCCGGGATCGCCTCGCTGGCCCAGGGGCCGGGCAGCCCTGGCCACCAGGCGCCGGGATGGCGGCGGAACAGCCAATAGGCGACCGGTGCCCCGGCCTCGTCGAGGGCGATGCCGTTCAGCGTCGCCAGGCCCTCGACCACGCCAATGCGGCTGGTATCGAGATGGTCGCTCTCCAGCACCTGGAGCCGCAGGCCGACTGGGTTGGCGGGCGTCACCTCGGCCGGCAGCAGCCGGATGAAGCACTCACCGCTTTCGACCACGGCGCGCATGGCCAGCGCCTGCAAGCCGTAGAGGTCGAGCCGGCCCTCGGCATCGCAGGCGGTGCTGTCGGACCAGCGGCGCCAGGCCGTGGTGTGGGCAGCGTCCGGCCAGCGGGTGGTGATGCCAGCGCCGACGGCGTTGCCAGTCCAGAGATCGACGATGCGGCAGGCATAGGGG
>CAILMF010000050.1 GCA_903835235.1 uncultured Rhodospirillales bacterium | reverse complement strand
GTCGAGCGGCTGAGTGGGCTGCTGCTGCGCGAGGGCAGTGTCGACGGGGAAATGGCGCAGCGGCTGCTCGGCGAGAACTGAACGACCGGCCGTGGCGCCAACCTGGCATGGGGTCAGCGATCGCCACCTCGATCCGACCCAGGCGCTCACGTGCAGACCGCTCGGCCAAATCGATCTCCTGCAACACCACCTGCTGTGCCGAATAGGTGACCACGATGAAGGCCGGGCTGGTGATGATGAGGTCACGCGCCTTGGCGGCCGCCAGGGCGGCCCGGGTGCGCTCGCTGATCAACTCGCGCTCCTTCTGAGCCATGGCGGCGTAGATCCTCATCATCAGATCATCGGCGCCAGGCATGTCGGCAGTGCAGATCGAGAACCTGTCCTCCAGAAGTTGTGACAGCGTGTGGGCGCGGCGGGTGATCCGGTCCAGCCGAGCCGCCACAAGGATGGCACCCAGTTGTCAATCGGTAAGCAAAAGGGACCCCCTATTGGAGTGCGCCCCTGGGGGTGGACAGATTGAGCGATTGGGATTGACCGTCTTTGCTGGGTTTCCGGGGGATGGAAGCCATGACGAAGCATCGATCACACAGCGCCGCCTGCAAGCGCCAGGTCGCCGAGGAGTTCGTCGCCGGCGAGACGCTGCACGCATGGTCGAAACGCCACGATATCTCACGTCAGCTGATCCGGATCTGGGTTGGCAAGCTCGAGGCGGGTGCCCTGGATGACGACGCGCAGGCCGCAAATCTGATCCAGGAATATGAGGCTCGGATCGCTGCCCTTGAGCGGCCGGTCGGCCGCCAAGCCTTGGAACTCGAGTTTCAAAAGGGAACTCGACAGCAAGTACGCCTGCCGAAAAGCGCGAGTAGCTCCGTCGTCACCGGCCCCGATGCATCACCGTAAGCCGGGGGGCGAGTTTATGGGCTTGCCTCGGTCGACCTTCTACCAACCGCCGCCCGCCGTGGCGGCGCCAGACGACATCCTCGTCCGGATAGGCGCGATCTTCGATGAGTTCGAATGCTATGACTACCGCCGCTTTGGTGCCGCGCTGCGTCAGCAAGGCGTGGTCATGAACGGCAAGAAGCTGCGCCGCCTGATGCGCGAGCATGGCCTGCAGCCCCGGTCCACAAGCTACACATCATTTGTAGGTATTCTCACGGATTCACGCTCACGGTTCGTTCTGGCAAAAAAAGTGACGTGGTTGAGCTGGTGCAAGCGGCGTTGCTCGGCGACTGCACTGTGTGATGCACAACCGGTTTGCGCTTTTTTTTCCTGCCATTAGGGGGTTAGGGTCAGAGACGAAGGCCCAAGAGGTCCAGATGCTGACAATGAGCACTGCTGGTCAGTCTCTCTCCAGGGAAACCCCGCCCCGGGCGCCGCGGCTTATGCTGCTTCTCATGGCGGCCCTGGCAGTCGTCATCGCGGCCGGGACAGGACTGCTTCTGGTTGATCTTCGCGGACGCGCGTTGGAGGTTGTAGGCCGCACGCTGCAAAACTCTGCGCTGATTTTGGCCGACCAGGCCGAGCGTTCCTTCGAGGCAGTCGAAGTCATGCAGACCGCCATGATCGAGCGCCTGGAAGCCGCCGGCGTCAGAACCCCGTCGGAATTCCGCCAAGAGATGGCTGGCCGGGATGTCCATGAGATCCTGCGTGCCCGGATCAGCGCCCTCCCGCAGCTCGACGCCATCACCGCGATCGCCGAGGACGGGACCCTGATAAATTTCTCGCGCTATTGGCCCATTCCGCCGGTCAATGTCGCCGATCGCGACTATTTCCAGGCCCTG
This sequence comes from uncultured Rhodospirillales bacterium, assembly GCA_903835235.1. Taxonomy (GTDB): domain Bacteria; phylum Pseudomonadota; class Alphaproteobacteria; order Acetobacterales; family Acetobacteraceae; genus CAIMOR01. The sequence goes on along the minus strand of CAILMF010000050.1, from coordinate 4,391 downwards.
CGAAGTGATCCGAACCTGTCTCGCTTCATCAGCAAGCCGGTGCCCAATCGCGGAACGGGCACATTGACCATCTATATGGCTCGCCGGGTCTCCGGGCCGAATGGCGAATTCCTTGGCCTCATCCTGGGCGCCGTCGAGATGACCTACTTCCAGAACCTTTACGCGTCGCTTGTGCAGGGGGCCGGTCGCACCATCGCGCTGTTCCGGACGGACGGCACGTTGTTGGCGCGCTACCCTGATGTTGCCCGCACACGCGGACAGAACTATTCCGCGAGCGATGTTTTCCGTAGGCTGGAGGCCGCTCAGGGGCGTTTGCTGGTGCGCCAGGTCAGCCAGGTGGATGGCCAAGACCGGCTGATTGCCGCACAGCGGCTGGCGCGGCTTCCGATGGTCGTGACCACGTCGCAAACAGTAGAGACGGCACTTTCCGACTGGTGGCAACTTGTAGTAGTGCTCCTCGCCGCAGTGCTTTTCATCGAAGCCATGCTGGTCGTCATCGCGGTGATGCTTTGGCGTCATTTCCGGCAGCAGAGCATGCTCGCCGAGGCCAGGGCCGCGCAGGTCCGGGCTGAAGGGCAGACCCTCGCTGCCGCGGCCGAGTTGGAACTGCTCAACGCCAGCATGCCCGCCGTGCTGATGCGCTTTCGCCGCGGACCGGACGGCCTGTGGGACAGTTGCTACACCGCGGCTTCGATCGAGGCTGTTTTCGGCTTTCCCCTTGCTGTCGCGAGCAGGCCCGGCTGGCTGCAGAGCCGCCTTTCCGCTGATGAAGTGGCGCAGTTGCACCAGCAAATTGACCAGGCCCTGGCGCATGGCACGGGACAGATGGAGATCGGCTTCGAGCACGCCGCTGGCGGCACAAGGCGCGTCAGCGGCACCATGCGCCCAATCAAGACGCCGCAGGGAAATGATGACGTAATCATTGTCTGGACCGACGTGACACGAGAGCGGGCCTTTGCTGGCCAGTTGGCCGAGGCCGCGAAGCTAGCCTCGTTGGGCGCGGTTGCGACTGGCATGGCGCATGAGCTCAATCAGCCACTGGCGATCATCAGCATGGCGGCAGAGAATCTGGCCCGTTTCATCTCCCGCCTCCCCGACATCAGTCCGCGGCTGGTGCAGAAACTCTCGGTGATCACGGAGCAGGCGCTCCGTGCGGCGGCCATCATTGATCATATGCGCGTCTTCGGGCGCACCGGCAGTGTTCCTCTGGAGCCCCTGCACCTGTCCTTGCTGTTGAAAGCTATCCCGGATCTGACCATGGCCAAGCTTCGTGGCAGCGCGGCGCGGCTGGTCCTGGACGTGCCGGAGGATTTGCCTCCCTTCATGGCCAGGACGCTTGCGCTTGAGCAGGTGCTGGTGAACCTCATTGGCAATGCCTGCGACGCCTATCTTGACGCGAGCGATGCAATTGCGGCGAATGAGCGCGTCATCCGCATCGGTGCCTCCTTCGCCGAGGGGCGGGTTTGCATCACCGTCAGCGACCACGCGGGTGGGATTCCCGAGGATGTCATGCCGCGGATTTTCGATCCCTTCTTCACGACGAAAATGGTCGGAAAGGGCACGGGGCTCGGCCTTTCGATCAGCTATGGCCTGGTTACAGAAATGAGCGGGAGCATATCCGCCGCAAACCTTGACGGTGGTGCGCATTTCACCGTCCGGTTGGCGGCGGCCTTGGACGAATGGGTCGGCGAGAGGCAGAAGGTGGCGGTCTGAGCCGGCGTCTCAGGCCTCCGGAATGTCGCTGACGGCCCAGGCCCGCCTGGGCTACGCGCATGAGATGGCCGATGCGACAACGCAGACCGAGGCCGCCTTCACCGGTGCCACCCCGGCCTTCCGCGTGGTCAGCGCCAAGACCGGCCGCGACGCCGCCCTGGTCGGCAGTGGGCTCAGCCTGCCGCTGAGCTCGTGCCTGGCGGTCTATCCCAACTACGGTGCGGAACTTCGCAGCAACTACACTAGGCAAACCGCCAGCATTGGCGCCCGCTTCAGGTTCTGAAGCAACAGGCGGGCGGCGCTGCCAGGCGCCGCCCGCACCTGATTGCAACCGGACTGGCGGGCCGTTAACCCGCCGTTCACCGCTGACGGTGTATCTTGCGCCTGCTATGCGGCACCCAACGGCACCTCACCGGGAATGACGGCCACCATCCTCGCCTCGCTGGAGCGGACGCCTGGCCTGCGCCTGCGCTGGCACCAATGGCGCCAGAACCTTGGCTTCGTCGCCCTGACCTTCCCCCCCTGAATTCGGTCCGCCTGAAATGAGAGAGTTGGCCCCTGAGAAGGAGGCTGGAGATGGCGAGGAAGGGTGTGACGCCGGAGAAGATCATCGGGCCGCTGCACCTGGATGCCGGTCGGCGCTGGCGGCCGCTTTAACAGCCTACCGACGACGGCAGCCTGGGCGACTCCCCCGTGCCCATTGGTCAAGCGCGACGGCTCGCGTCATGAACAGGTGAGGAGGCCGCGGTATTCTTATAAAGAATATCAAATATAAGATTATTATGCAAATTATAGCGAAGAATTAGACTGTTAGGGCGAAATCTAAGTGTTCGCACTTACTACCTTATAACCCCAGGTTGTGCGATACATAGGGCAACACTTTTCAGGGTTGAGTCTTATGGCGACCATCACCGGTGGGTCAGGCAGCGGTACGATTGATGCCAGCACACTCGATCCATTCAACTCACATTATGTCGTTGTGGGAGATGGGCAGCATCAGGTGATCCTCGGAAACCTTAATGACACAGTTTTTGTCGGTAGCGGTTCTGCCTCGGTGACCGGAGGCACAGGTAGCGACGTGATTGAGGTCGGCTCCGGCCAAGCCTACGTGGATGCCGGAAGTGGCAACAACAATGTCGTAGTCGGCAGTGGCAACGCCCGTATCACGGCCACCACTGGCAATGACACGGTCAGCATTGGCTCCGGGCAATCTTACGTGGATGCTGGCAGTGGTAATAACAGCGTCACCGTGGGGAGTGGCAACTCCACCATTATCACCGGCAGCGGCAACGACGTTGTGCGTGCCGGCTCCGGCCTAGCGACGCTACAACTCGGAGACGGCGATAACCAGGCTTGGTTGGGTAGCGGCAGCGCCAGCATTACCGCCGGTAGTGGCAACGACATAGTACATGCCGGTTCGGGCCAGGCGGTTCTGCTGCTTGGAGACGGCGATAACCAGGCCTGGCTGGGCGACGGCGGCGCTACGGTTCAGTCCGGCGCGGGCTCCGATATTGTGAATGCAGGCAATGGCCAACACAGCGTGGACAGCGGCGCTGGCAACGACAGCGTCAGCCTCGGCGACGGCGGCGGCACGGTGAACGCCGGCATCGGCGACGACAAGGTGGCGTCCGGCAATGGCCAGTCCTGGCTGGATGGTGGCAGCGGCAACGACACGCTCACCGCTGGCAATGGCGGCGCGACACTGCTGGGCGGTGACGGCAACGACGTGCTGCAGGTAGGCTCTGGCCAGGGTCTGCTGGACGGTGGCAATGGAAACGACATTATGTTCGGCGGCGTTGGCCAGTATACTCTCTCGGGTGGCGACGGAAACGACCTGATTTATGGCGGTGGTAGTAATTTTCTGCAGGGTGGCAGCGGTAGTGACACGCTTTGGGCTGGCGGAGGCGCTGCAACGATGGGTGGCGGCGCCGGCAGAGACGAATTTCACTTCGGTAGTGGGAGCGGCTACGAGGTCATTACGGATTTCACCTTAGGCCAGGATACAATTTGCATTCAGATCGGCATCAATGGCCTTTCGATCAATAGTCTGGCCGACTTGGGTCAACACATTTCTGGAAGTTGGAATGGGGTAGTTGTGTCGCTCGGGCAGACCACTATTAATTTGCAGGGGCTCACCTTGGCTGACGTACAGGCTCACCCTGACCTTTACTTTACGTTAGTCTAACCAAGGTCCAGCTTGCGCCGCTCCAACAGACCGCGCCCAGAACTAGGCCCAGGAATCACTGGTTGAGCCAGATAGGTTGACCTGCCCCGGAAAGCGGATCCACGGATTATGAGAGAGCCGACCCGTGGCGCGCCCGGCTGGGCGTTGCAACACCACCTCTGGGGCCGGCGGGCGGTAGCCCAGGCTGCTGTGCGGCGGGATGGTGCCGTAGTGCCGCCGCCAGCGCTCGATCAGCACCTCGGCCTCGCGCAGCGAACAGAAGATCTCGCCCGCCAGCAGTTCGTCGCGCAGCTTGCCGTTGAAGCTTTCGTTGTAGCCGTTCTCCCAAGGGCTACCGGGCTCGATGAACAGCGTCTTCACCCTCACCTGGCCGAGCCAGCCGCGCACTGCCTTCGCCGCGAACCCCGGCCCGTTATCGGAGCGGATGTTGTCCGGCGGCCCGCGCTCGACGAACAGGTCGGCCAGCGCCTGCAGCACGTCATCGGCCTGCAGC
>CAILMF010000049.1 GCA_903835235.1 uncultured Rhodospirillales bacterium | reverse complement strand
GATCTCGATGGGCTGGAGTTCGTGGCCAAGATCGAGCACGGCACCGATGCCGGCGGCGAGACCAAGAACGAAATCCGCAGCGCGGTGACGCCGGACCACCGCGACTACGCCCAGGCCATGGGCCAGCGGCAGATGGCGCCGTCGAGCTACGCGCCCCCGATGCAGCAGGGCGCCTTCCCCGCCATGCCGCCCGCCCATGCGCCGGCCAACCCGCCCGCGGGCAACACCGATCCGCGCCCGGCCTGGGCGCGCTGAGGGAGGCCGGCCGCAGCATGCTCCTCCGCCCCCGCCAGAAGCTGTTCGTCGAGCGCAGCCTTCGTGCGCTCGACGAGCACGGCAACACCCTGGGCGTCGCCCCCACCGGCGCCGGCAAGACGATCATGCTGTCGGCCACGGTGGGGGAGAGGCTCAAGGGGAGCGCGGCCAAGGCCGCCGTCCTCGCCCACCGCGACGAACTGACCGAACAGAACCGCAGCAAGTTCGCCCGGGTCAATCCGGCCATCACCACCTCGGTGGTCGATGCCAGCAGCAAGAACTGGGAGGGCCAGGTCACCTTTGCCATGGTGCCGACGCTGACCCGGCCGGCGAATCTTGCGGCCATGCCGGCGCTCGACCTGCTGGTGATCGACGAGACGCACCACGCCATCGCCGACAGCTACCAGCGAATCATTGACCGGGCGCTGCAGCGCAACCCGATGTGTCGCATCTATGGTGTCACCGCCACGCCCGGCCGCGGCGACAGGAAGGGGCTGCGCAAGGTCTTCTCCAATGTCGCCGACCAGATCCGGCTTGGCGAGTTGGTCGCCTCCGGCCACCTGGTGACCCCGCGGACCTTCGTCATCGATGTCGGGGTGCAGGAAGAGCTGCGCCACATCCCCCGCGCCGGCGAGGACTTCGACATGGCCGCGGTGGCGCAGGTTATGGACACCGTGCCGGTCACCGATGCTGTCATCCAGCACTGGCGCGAGAAGGCCGGCGACCGGCAGACCGTGGTGTTCTGCTCCACCGTGGCGCATGCCGAGAATGTCGCCAGCGCCTTCAACCGTGCCGGTGCCGCCGCCGTGCTGATCACCGGCGATATGCCTGATGGCGAGCGCCGCCGCGCCCTGGCGGCCTTCGCCAGCGGCGAGGCGCAGGTGGTGGTGAATGTGGCGGTGCTTACCGAGGGCTGGGACCATCCGCCAACCTCCTGCGTCGTGCTGCTGCGGCCCAGTTCCTACAAATCGACCATGATTCAGATGGTCGGCCGCGGCCTGCGCACGGTCGATCCGGTCGAACATCCCGGCATCGTCAAGACCGACTGCATCATCCTCGACTTCGGCACCGCCTCGCTGCAGCACGGCTCGCTGGAGCAGGATATCAACCTGGACCAGCAGCCCGGCACCGGTGAGGCGCCGACCAAGACCTGCCCCAGCTGCGAGGCAGTGCTGCCAATCTCTGTGATGGAATGCCCGCTCTGTGGCCATGTCTTCGCTGCCGCCGGCAAGGTGGTGGAAGCGCTCAGCGATTTCGCGATGACCGAGATCGACCTGCTCAAACGCTCCAGCTTCCAGTGGTGCGACCTGTTCGGCGACGACGCAGCGCTGGTCGCCAATGGCTTCCACGGTTGGGGCGGCATCTTCTTCCTGGAGGGGCGTTGGCACGCGGTAGGTGGCGCCAAGGGAAAGCGGCCGCGCCTGCTGGCTATCGGCGAGCGCATGATCTGCTTGGCTGCCGCCGATGACTGGCTGAACACCCAGGAGAGCGACGAGAGCGCCCACAAGAGCAAGACGTGGCTGCGCCAGGCACCGACCGATCGGCAGTTGCAGCTGCTGCCGCCCGAGGTACGCGCCGACCTGTCGCTGACCCGCTACCAGGCCTCAGCGCTGCTGACCTTCCAGTTCAACCGCCAGCGCATCCGGCATCTGGTGATGTCAGCAGGGGCCGGCACGCTGGCGGAGGCGGCATGACCCGGCATGGCCTTTTGCACCCCACCCTGTGCCGTCTGCCGGCGCCCGGCGCGTGGTTTTGGCTGGTTCGACCCACGGCCGCAGAAGAAGCCGCGACCCTCGGTCTGGTTCTGCTCCATGGCCTGCCAGGGCTTCTGGACCAGCTTGGCGCGGCGCTCCTTGGCCGTGGTTGACCTCACCGAGCAGGAGCAGGCGGCGATGCGCGCCGCCATGCGCCCCATGGGCGAATGCCTGGGCGAGATCGGCTGGGACAAGCGCTTCCAGGATCTGACCGAGGCGCAGGTGCTGACCCTGATCGAGGTCATCGTCGGTGGCTTCCAGGACGCCATGCACCAGCTGGCCAAGGCCGGCGCCAGCATGGAGGCGCCGTTCTGATGCTGGACTTCAACAGTCGCAGCCAGACCAGCCTGCACGTCAACGCCGCCATCGACACGGCGCTGGTGGCCGGCAACGCGGCGACGCCACCGCGCAGCTACCTCGGCGGCTCCCGCCTGGGCCATCCCTGCGAGCGGGCGCTGCAATTCGAGTTCACCGCCACGCCGAAGGACGAGGGGGCCGGCTTTGATGGCCGCCTGCTGCGCATCTTCGGCATCGGCCACGCCCTGGAGGATGTGGCGGTCGGCTGGCTGCGCGGCGCGGGCTTCGATCTCTACACCCGCAAGGGTAACCGGCCAGACGGCGAGCAGTTCGGCTTTGCCGTCGCCGGTGGCCGCATCCGTGGCCATGTCGATGGCATCTTTGCCGGCGGCCCCACCATTCCCGGCATGGCCTTCCCGGCGCTCTGGGAATGCAAGACCATGAACGCCAAGGCCTGGCGGGAGACGTCCAACAAGGGCGTCGCCATCGCCAAGCCGATCTATGCTGCCCAGGTCGCGGTTTACCAGGCCTACATGGACGCGGCGGTGCCCGGCGTCGCCGACAACCCGGCGCTGTTCACCGCCATCAACAAGGACACCGCCGAGCTGCACCACGAGCTGGTGCCCTTCGACGCGGATCTGGCGCAGCGCATGTCGGATCGGGCGGTGCGGGTGCTGCGAGCGACCGATGCCGGCGAGTTGCTGCCCCGGCTGGCCACCGCGCCCGATTTCCACGAGTGCCGCTTCTGCCCCTGGGCCGAGCGCTGCTGGAGCCTGCCGGCTTGAGCGCCTGGACTGACTTCAACGACGCCCCCGGCCTGCCCTGGGAGGAGCCCGACAACGTCAGCCTCGACCATGGCGCGCTGGCGATCTTTCTCGAGGTGGTCTTCGGCTACTGCGAGGGCTTCATCCCGGTCCGTGGCTTCATTGACCAAGGCCAGGGGCTCAGCAGCAAGCCGCACAACGCCTGGATTGCGGCTGACCGGCACGCCACCGAATCCCTAGCCACCTTCGCCGCCTGGGCGGCGCGCGACGGCACCGCCGTCTATGTCATCCCCGGCACCGTCGCCGAGCATGGCCAAGCCCGCGCCGAGCATGTGCTGCAGATGCAGACCGTGCTGGTCGATCTCGACACCGGTGATGTCGAGGCCAAGCTGGCGCACCTGATCCAGCACCTCGGCGACCCGACCCTACTGGTGGAAAGCGGCGGCCGCACCGCCGAGGGCCAGGCCAAGTTGCATGTCTGGTGGCGGCTGACCGAGCCGGCCGAGGGCCAGGACCTCCAGCGCCTCTGCCAACTGCGTAGCGACATCGCCGCCAAGGTAGGCGGCGACCCGCATTTCCGCTCGGCCCACCAGCCCATCCGCGTGCCCGGCAGCATCTACCGCAAGGGCGGGGCGGAGCGGCTGGTCACCATCCGGCGCCATCAGCCGCAGCACGAGGTCGACCTCAGCGACTTCGCCGAGGCGGTGGCAGCCATGCCGGCCATGCCTGGCCAGGAAGCCACCCAGCCGGCTGCCCAGGCGCCTGCCGCCAGGCTCGACGCCATCCTCACCACCCCGGTGCGCGAGGGCGCCCAGGACGCCTGGACGCGCTTCCAGGGGGCGAGCGCCGCCATCGGCCACTTCGTCCGCCAAGTGCATGAAGGCCGCATCACGCCGGACCAGGGCTGGGAAGCCATCTGCGGCTACAATGCAGCCTGCCTGCGCCCGGCCTGGCCGCTGGATCGGCTCAAGGCTGAGGCCGACGCGCTCTGGGCGCTGCACCTGGACCGCTATGGCCCGCCGCTGCTGCGGCAGAACATCATTCCCACCAGCGTGCCGGCTCACAGCCTGGGCGAGTTGCTCGACGACACATCGCCGATGCCGGAAGACCTCATTGGGCCGCGGCTGCTCACACCCGGCGGCATGCTGGTCCTCGGCGGCGCGCCCAAGGTGGGCAAGTCTGATTTCCTGATCAGCCTGCTGGTACATGCCGCGGCCGGCACGCCGTTCCTGCGCTTCACCGCGTCAAGGCCGCTGCGGGTGTTCTATCTCCAGGCCGAGATCCAGTACCACTACCTGCGCGAGCGCTTGCAGCAGCTGAGGCTGAATGCGGCAGTGGTGGCGCGAGCGCGCGATACCCTCGTCGTCACGCCCAAGCTGCGCATGCTGCTCGACGAGCAGGGCGTGCCACTCGTCGCTGCCGCCATTCGCGCGGCATTCCCCGACGCACCGCCCGATATCATCTGCATCGACCCGATCCGCAACCTGTTCGACGGCGGCCCTGCAGGCGAGGGCGAGAACGACAACGCGGCGATGATGTTCTTCCTGCAGAGCCGGGTTGAGGCACTGCGTGACCAGGTCGCCCCCGAGGCCGGCATCATCTTGGCGCACCACACCAAGAAGCTCAGCAAGCAACAGGTCAAGGATGACCCCTTCCTGTCGCTCTCCGGCGCCAGCGCACTGCGCGGCTACTACACCTCGGGCGCCATCCTGTTCCGGCCGGATGAGGAGCAGACCCCGCGCGAGTTGCATGTCGAGTTGCGCAATGGCCCGGGCCTATCGCCGATGCTGG
>CAILMF010000048.1 GCA_903835235.1 uncultured Rhodospirillales bacterium | reverse complement strand
GCCTCAGGCGCCAAGCACCGGCTCCGCCTCAGGCGCCAAGCACCGGCTCCGCCTCAGGCGCCAAGCACCGGCTCCGCCTCAGGCGCCAAGCACCGGCTCCGCCTCAGGCGCCAAGCACCGGCTCCGCCTCAGGCGCTGTCGCGCTCCGCGACCACCACGGGTTCCAGCAGCGCCTCGGCCTCGCGCTTCAGCTTCAGGTAGCTGCGCATGGCCAGCGGCACCATGGCGCCATAGATCAGCCCGCCGGCGGCCAGCGCCATCCAGGGTTCGCTGACCAGCAGCGCAATATAGGCCGCGACGCCCAGCAGCAGCGGCAGCACGTAATCCGCCGGCACCTTGAAGTTCTTGAAGCTCCAGGTCGGCAGCGTGCTGACCATCAGCGCGCCGACCGCGACCAGGAACACCACCACCACGGATTTGTGCCGCACCAGTTCGGCCAGCACCGGCAAATCCCATTCCCGCAGCGCCAGCGAGGCGAAGAGCGGAAACAGCACCAGCCCGGCCCCGGCCGGCGCCGGCACCCCGGTGAAGAAGTTCTGCGAGTAGGCCGGCTTCGGCGGCGCCGCGCCCAGCGTCAGCGGGCCATCGGCAATGCTGGCATTGAACCTGGCCAGCCGCAGCGCGCTGCACACCGCAAACATCAGGCAAGGCGCGAAGCCCAGGCCGTGCATGTCGTGCAGGGTCCACATGTACAGGATCAGCGCCGGCGCCACGCCAAAACACAGAAAATCCGACAGGCTGTCGAATTCGGCGCCGAACCGGCTGGTCGCCTTCAGCAGCCGTGCCAGCCGGCCATCCAGCCCGTCGATCACGGCGGCCACCACGATCAGCGCCGCCGCCTGGTGCCACAGCCCGTCCAGCGCCACGCGAATCGCGGTCAGCCCGGCACATAGGCCCAGCAGCGTCATCAGGTTGGGGATCAGCCGGTTGAAGCTGGGCCCCTTGTAGCGCGGCCTGGTGCGCGGCCGGAACCGCCGCAGCCGGCCGCGGAAGCCGGGCTTGCCCGCGGGAAAACCAGCCTGCCGCCCGCCGCCGCTCACGCGCGCAGGTCCGCCAGCACCGTTTCGCCACCGATCATGGTCTGCCCCTCCAGCACCAGCGGCTTCACGCCATGGGGCAGGTACACGTCGGTGCGGCTGCCAAAGCGGATGATGCCGAAGCGGTCGCCGGCGCGCAGCATGTCGCCCTGGCGGGCGTCGCACAGAATCCGCCGCGCGATCAGCCCGGCGATCTGCACCACCGCCACGTCGCGGCCATCCGGCAGGCGGATCGCCAGGGCGTTGCGCTCGTTCAGCTCGCTCGCCTTGTCCAGGCTGGCGTTCAGGAAGGCACCGGCGTGGTAGGCGATGCGCGTGACCACGCCATCCACCGGGCTGCGGTTGACGTGCACGTCCAGCACGGAAAGGAATATGGCGATCCGCGTCCGCGGCTCGGGCCCCAGGCCCAGCTCCTCCGGCGGCACGGCGGCCTGCACATGCACCACCCGGCCATCGGCGGGGGCCAGCACCAGCCCGTGCCGGGCCGGCGCCACCCGTTCCGGGTCCCGGAAGAAATACAGGCAGAAGGCCACGAAGGCCAAGCCCAGCCAGAACAGCCAGTTGCCCAGGAACAGCACGCCCACCAGCGCGGCCACGCCGCCACCGATCAGGAAGGGTTTGCCCGCCGGGTGGGGCGGCGCCATCACCATGGCAAGGCTACGGATGAGAGACATTGTGCCGTAGTTTATGGTCCTTTCACCATGGAGGGACAACCCTGGCCTCCATCATGAACGCCCTGACCCTCGGTCCCTTCGCCGTCGACCCCGATGGCATCCTGCGCCCCCTGCACCCGGGGGCGCCGCCGGCGCTGCATTTCGCCTGGCGCGGCCGCGCCTGCGATGCCGAACTGGATGGCGGACGGCTGCGCCTGGCCTCGGCCGCCGCGCGCATCCCCTCCTCGGCCGAACCCGGGGCGGACCGCAGCCGCGCCTTTGCCGAATTGGCGGGTCTGCCGGCGCTGCTGCCGCGCGGCTGGACGGTGAAGCTGCTGCCGGACCACCGGGTGCAGCTGCAATCGGAGGCAACGCTGACAACGCCGCCCACCGCCACCAGCCTGATCGCGGCCATGGTGCGCTTCGCCCTGGCCCTGGACCCCTACCTGGACCGGCTGGAGGAAGCCGGGGTCAGGTAGCGGGCGCCAGGCAGACGGGGCCCAACCGCGCCGATGCAGCCAGCGGGCCGGATATTGCCCTACCGCGCCGCCGGCAGCGCGAAGACCTGGCCGGGGTAGATCCGCGCGGGGTCGCGGATTTGGTCGCGGTTGGCCTCGTAGATCACGGTGTACCGAACGCCCCGGCCATAGGCCAGGCGAGACAGCCGCCACAGGCTGTGCCCCGGCTGCACCACCACGCGGCCATCGCGCAGCTGGTCCTGCGGGATCACGTCGCGCTGGAACGGCACCTCCACCCGCGCCAGCACCGCGCCGGTGGGGGCCAGCTGGTCGGCCCGCAACAGGTGCCGCCCGGGCCCGGGCTGGGTCGCCGGGGTCAGGTGCCAGCGGCCGATCGAATCCGCCCGCGCATCGCCCAGCAGCGCTTCCCCGACATACAGCCGCACCGTGCTGCCCGGCGTGGCGCTGCCGGCAAAGCGCATTGCCCCGGCGTCGTCGTAATCCACCACATCCACCGAAAGCCGGCCCTGGTCCGCCGGCGCCACCGGGGCCTGCAGCAGCCGGGGCGTCGAATCGGCCGCGGCGGGCGGCAGCAGCATGGCCATCGGGCCGGGCGGCGTGGCCACCGGCGGCTGGTTCGGCACGGTCGCGGGGTCGGGGGCCTGCACCGGGCGTTCCGGCACCAGCAGCACCACCGTCTCGGCCCCCGGCACCGGGTCCTGCCCGGGCAGCCGGGCGGTCAGCGCCAATTCGCGCAGGCCGGGCGCCAGCGGGTCGCCGGGCAGGATCACCCATTCGCCGCGCGCATCGGCGCGGGCCCGGCCCAGCTCGCGGCCACCCTCGGTCAGCGTCACCTCGGCGCCAGGCTCGGCGCGGCCGGCGGTTACCAGCGTGCCGCGGGCACCGATCCGCGCCACGTCGAAGCGCGGCGGCCGGACCGCGGGCGCGGCGGGCTGGGCCGGGGCCGAGGTGGCGGCCGGCGCGGGGCTGGCGGCCGGCGGGGCACTGGCGGTGGCGCCAACGGGCGTGCCGGCGGGCGTGCCAGGGGACGTACCGGTGGGCGTGCCAACGGGCGTACCGGCGGGCGTACCGGTGGGCGAGGCCCGCGGCGGCGTGGCCGGCGCGGTGGCGCGCGGCCGCAGGTCCGGGAAGGCCTCGGGCAGCAGCAGCCAGGCCGAGCCGATGGCGGCAAGCAGGATCAACCCGATGAGCACGATGGCCCGCACGCTTCCGCCTCCCCCAGGGACTCGGGGCGCGACCTCGGCCACGCCACTGCATCACTTTCAGCTTATTGATGGTATATTCAAGCACGCAACAGCGGGCGGCGCCGCGGCATCCTGCCGGCGGCCGGGTTCCAGGCCCGCTGGAATGATTTTTGCCCCCGGGTTTGCCATCAGGCGCGTCGGGCCGAAGCCACGCCAGCGGCGTCAGGCGTCATCCGGCGGCTCGGCACGGGTCAAGGCGGCGTGCCGGTGGTATCATTCCTGCGGGCCCTGCGCCCACAGCGGCTCAAGGGGGCAAGGGCATGAACGAAGCGTGGCTCAAGGTGAAGGTCTGGGACGGCTGGGTCCGGCTGTTCCACTGGTCCATCGTGCTGCTGGTCATCGCGCAATACGTCACGGCGGAACTCAGCCTGATGGCATGGCACTTCCGCTGCGGCTACCTGGTGCTGGCGCTGCTGGTATTCCGGCTGGGCTGGGGGCTGGTGGGCAGCGACACCGCGCGGTTCGCCCGCTTCCTGAAATCCCCGCTGGAGGCCCTGGCGCACCTGAAGCACCTGACCAGGCGGGAGCCGGATACCGAGGTGGGCCACAACGCCGCCGGCGGCTGGATGGTGCTGGGGCTGCTGGCGCTGCTGCTGGCCCAGGTGGCCACCGGGCTGTTCGCCAATGAGGAACCCGGCGAGAGCTACGCCGCGCACGGCCCCTTCGCGCTGCAGGTGGGCGATGCGCTGAGCGCCGGGCTGACCGAGCTGCATGAGCTGGGCTTCAACCTGCTGCTGGTCGCGATCGGCCTGCATGTGGCGGCGGTGCTGGCCTATGCCGTGCTGAAGCGGCACGACCTGGTGCGGCCCATGGTCACCGGCTTCAAGCAACTGCCCGCCAGCATTCCCGCGCCGCGCCTGGGCCACCCGCTGCTGGCGGTGGCGCTGCTGGCGCTGGGCCTTGGCCTGGCCTGGTGGCTCAGCACCCAGGGGGGCTGACCAGGGCGGTGGACCCGGGGGGCTGAAACGAACAGCGCCGGCCGAGGGGGCTGCCCCCGGCCGGCGCCAGTCCTGCGCTGAGGCGCTTGCTCAGCGCGCGCGATACGTCCGGTGGCAGGCGCCGCAGGTCGGCCCCACCGCCTGCCAGGCGGCCTGGAAGGCGGCGCCATCGCCGCCCGCCGCCGCCACGCGCAGCGCCTGCAGCTTGCTGACCGTTTCGGCCGCCGCGCCGCTGAAGCCGACCGGGTCGGACCAGATGGTCGGCAGCGCCTTGGTCTCGCCGCCGGTCTCGCTGCCCGGCGGGAAGCGCCCGGGCACGCCCTGGAAGAAGGCGATCATCTCCTCGATGCCGCCGACGAACGGGGTGCCGGGGCCGCGGGCATCCGCCACCGCCTTCATCGCGGTCATCTGCTCGCCGATGCGCTTGAACCCGGCGCGGCGCGCGGCGATCACGTCGCCCTGCGCCCAGGCCACCGAGGCGGCCCCCATCGCCAGCACGGCAAAGCCAGCGAGCCATATTTTCTTCATCAGAAGTCCCCCTCGACCGATTGATGCAATCATGCCACCGCAGGTCTGTTCGCCCGCCCGCCGCGCCACGTTACCTACATGGTAAGATATGCCCGCAGGAGTTTCCATGCCGCATCCGCTCCGCTCCGTCGCCGTCTTCTGCGGCTCGCGCTTCGGGGCCGACCCGGCGCATGCCCAGGCCGCCCGGGCGCTGGGCACCGGCCTGGCGCGGCAGGGCGTGAAGCTGGTCTATGGCGGCGGCGGAGTCGGCCTGATGGGCGAGGTGGCCAATGCCGCCCTGGCCGCGGGCGGTGAGGTGCATGGCATCATCCCGGACTTCCTGCTCAGCGCCGAACGCCCGCCGCCCGGCGGCCTGACCGCGATGGAGGTGGTGCCCAGCATGCACGTCCGCAAAACCCGCATGTTCGAACTGTCGGACGGCTTCATCGCCCTCTCGGGCGGCCTCGGCACGCTGGATGAACTCGTAGAGATCCTCACCTGGCGGCAGCTGGGGCTGCACGACAAGCCGGTGCTGGCGCTGGACATCGCCGGCTGGGCGCAGCCCTTCGTCGCCCTGGTGGAGGCGATGATCACCCAGGGCTTCGTGGGGGAAAGCGGTCGCCGGCTGTTCCAGGTGGCCGCCGACGTGCCCGCCTGCCTGGAGCTGCTGCGCCACGCCCCGCTGCCGGATACCAGCGCCCCCGCGAGCCGGCTGTAGCCGGTGGGGAAGTTCGCCCCCATCCTGGCCCGCGCCAGCAAGCGCAAGGGCGGCCGTGCCCAGCTGGCCGCGCTGCTGCCCGAACCTCGCCCGCTCGCCGCCCTGGCCGGGCTGCCGGACGACCGCGTGCTGGCGGAGATGACCAGGCGCATCTTCTGCGCCGGCTTCGTCTGGCGCGTCATCGACCAGAAATGGGACGGCTTCGAGGCCGCCTTCGAAGGCTTCCAGATCGCGCCGCTGCTGTTCCAGCCGCCGGAGTTCTGGGAGCGGCTGACGAATGACAAGCGCATCGTCCGCCATGGCCAGAAGATCGGCGCGGTGCGCGACAATGCCCGCTTCATCGCCGACATCGCGCAGGAGCATGGCAGCTTCGGCGCCTTCCTGGCGGCCTGGCCGGCGGACGACCAGGTGGGCCTGCTGGCGCTGCTGGCCAAGCGCGGCGCGCGCCTGGGCGGCAATACCGGGCAATACCTGCTGCGCTTCCTCGGCTGGGACGGGTTCATTCTCTCCCGCGACGTCATCGCCTGCCTGCGCGACAGCGGCGTGGAGTTGGCCGAGAACCCCACCAGCCAGCGCGACCTGAAGGCGATTCAGGCGCAGTTCAACGCCTGGGCGGCGGAAACCGGCCTGCCCCGCGCCCAGCTGTCGCGCATCTGCGCCATGTCGGTGGGCGAGAACCTGATGCTGCGGCCGGGAGACGAAGCCGGCGAGGAAGGCTAGGCTGGCGCCACCCTCCCAAGGGAAAGAGACAGAACATGTTATGAAGTGTATTTTTTGCCTTGAAGACAAGCCAGGGACAGTTGAACACGTCTTTCCGCGTGCCATCGGCGGAAATTTAAAAATAAATCGCCTTTGCAAAAGTTGCAATTCTAAATTGGGCGCAAAAGCTGATCCTGCCATATCCGACAATTTTCTCGTCCGGATTAGACGATCTGAACTGAATTTAGCTGGGAACAGCGGAAAATCCCCAGGAAAATACGAGTTGATAGAAGGAGTTGCGCGCCTAGCCAGCAACCCTAACATTCGCGTTCGAGTCTCTCTAGACAGAAGACTCAATAAAATTGACCTTCAAGTTATATCTGAGCCCAATTCCACAATCTCCGAAGACGGAATCGTAAATCTTTCTTATCAAATTGACCCACGCGACTCGTCGAAAATTCCTCAAATTATTGCTAGGGAGCGCAAGCGAATTGGATTGATGCCTTTGAATGAGGATGACTTGCTAGAGGCAGCCAGAAACACGCAACTTATAGAAAGCAACATCGAAAATCCGAGACTCATATATGAAATTTCCCATGATTTTACATATGTTCGGCATGGACTTTTAAAAATTGCATATGAACTCGCTTTTATTTGGCTGGGAGAAGAGTATATTTATGATGATCTTGCCGCTCACATCCGGAATGCATTATTGAGCGAAGATTCCAATGCCACTTCCCGCCTTCCAATTCACTTCATCGAAGACCCTTGCGGCCAGCCACTTGATCTATGGTCGGACAACAGAAACTCGCATTTCGCCTTCTCTTCTTTCCACAAAGATGGAATCTGTATCGTAGTGAGGATATTCGATTTACACGCGGCGGCAATATGGGTGAGTAACTCGACCGAGCGGTACCTAAGGCATTTTGACTCAAATAAGGTGGAGCAATTTATATGGGTTGATCCTCTAACGAGGAGCCATAGAGTGACTTCTCTACAGGAAGAGATGAGGATAGTGACCGAGAAGCTCGTTCGCAAAGCGAACTTTGAAAAAGGCTTGTGACCTGATGCCGATCTACGCCCTGGGCGACCGCACCCCCACCCTGCCCGAGCCCGACCGCTTCTGGGTCGCTCCCAATGCCCAGGTCATCGGTGATGTCCGGCTGGGCCAGGATGTCGGCATCTGGTTCGGCGCCGTGCTGCGCGGCGACAACGACCCGATCACCGTGGGCGCCCGCAGCAACATCCAGGAAAACAGCGTGCTGCACACCGACCACGGCAAGCCGCTGACCATCGGGGAGGGCTGCACCATCGGCCACAGCGTCACCCTGCATGGCTGCACCATCGGCGACGCCACGCTCATCGGCATGGGCGCCACGGTGCTGAACGGCGCCGTCATCGGCCGCCACTGCATCGTCGGCGCCAATGCGCTGGTGACGGAAGGCAAGGTCTTCCCGGATTATTCGCTGATCGTCGGCAGCCCGGCCAAGGTGGTGCGGGAATTGCCGCCCGAGACCGCCGCCGCACAGCAGAAGTCGTCGGACGGCTATGTCCGCAACTGGCAGCGCTTCGCCCGCGACCTCAAGCCGCTGGGCTGAGCCCATTGGGTTGACGCCAACCCGGCGCCGTTGATTTGCCCCGGCCGCGGCGCTCTACTCGCGGCAATCGGGAGACAACGTCCATGACCACGCGCCGCGCCCTGCTTGCGGGCCTCGCCGCCCTGCCCGCCCTTGCCCTGCCGCGCGCCGCCCGCGCCGCCTGGCCGGAGCGGCCGATCCGCGTGATCGTGCCCTTCGCCGCCGGCGGCAATACGGATGTCGTCACCCGCACCATCGCCCAGGCGATGCAGGAGACCATCGGCAAGCCCTTCGTCATCGAGAACCGCGCCGGCGGCGCCGGCAGCCTGGGCGCCGAGATGGCCGCCCGCGCGGTGCCGGATGGCCACACGCTGCTGGCCGGCTCCGGTGGATCGTTGACCGCCAACCCGGTGCTGCAATCCAACCTGCCCTACGACACCGAACGCGACTTCGCTCCCATCGGCCTGGTCTCCCGCGTGCCGATCGTGCTGGTGGTGGCGCCCGGCTTCGCCGCCCGCGGCTGGCCGGATTTCCTCACCATGGCCAAGGCCAGCGCGGGCCAGCTCAATGTTGCCACCCCGGCCATCGGCACCACGGCGCATTTCGGGCTGGAGATGCTGAACCACCAGGTCGGCGCCCGGCTGACCCATGTGCCCTATCGCGGCGGCGGCTCCATGATCACGGACCTGCTGGCCGGCAATTTCGACGGCGCCCTGCTGGAGCTGACCACCGCCCTGCCGCTGCACCAGGAAGGCAAGGCGCGCATCCTGGCCGTGGCCTCGGAACAGCGGGTGACCCAGCTGCCGACCATCCCGACCTTCATCGAAGGCGGCGTCCCTGGCTTCACCAGCACCAGCTTCACCGCGCTGCTGGCGCCGAAGGGCGTGCCGGCCGAGGTCATCGCCAGCCTGCGCCTGGCCCTGCTGGCCGGCCTGGCCATGCCCAGCGTGACGCAGCGCCTCATCGGCCTGGGCTGCAACCCCGCCACGCCGGAGGAAGCCTCCCCGGCCGGGCTGGCCAGCTACCTGCGCGAGGAACTGGCCAAGTACCGCGAGGCCGCCCGCCTGGCCGGGATGAAGCCGGGCTGATATCAAGCGCACGAAGGATAAACCTTTGTGCCCCTCAGTCGCGTCGTGCGATCAGCACGCCTGAGGCGTGACGCGGGCCGCCTCCGCGGCCCTTGGCGTCGTGCGAAGGCACGCTGACGCGTGACGCGGCATAAGCCGCGGCCGCCATTCGGCGGCTCGGCCCGCAAACCGCGGGCCGCAGG
The DNA here is from genome assembly GCA_903835235.1 of uncultured Rhodospirillales bacterium. Lineage (GTDB taxonomy): Bacteria > Pseudomonadota > Alphaproteobacteria > Acetobacterales > Acetobacteraceae > CAIMOR01. The sequence continues at coordinate 50,525 of CAILMF010000048.1, read as the reverse complement.
TCGGAACTTCGTGTGCATGGTATGAAAGCGCGGCGCTCGCCCTACCCACCCAGGCTGCGCGCCAGCCCCGCCGCTTCCTCGGCCAGCGCCGCCGCCATCCGCGCCCGCTCCGCCGGCTGGAACCGCCCCATCGGCCCGCTCAGCCCCAGCGCGCCCAGGAAGCGCCGGCCGCGGCCGAACACCGGCACCGCCAGCGCCGCCAGCTCCGGGTCACGCTCCCCAAGCGAAACCCAGGGCCCCTCGCCGCCCGCCCCGCCCGCGCTGAAGGCGCGCAGCACATGGCCGCTGGCGCCGCGGTCCAGCGGCAGGGCGCCGCCCTCCTCCACATGGTGCCGCAGCAGCCGGGGCGAGTGCTGGCGATACAGGCAGATCCGCCGCTCGCCCTCCCGCACGTAGAAGGCCGCGGTCTCCCCGGTGGTGGCCACCAGCCGGGCCAGCGCCGGCCGCACCAGCGCCGCCAGGTCGAAGCTTTCCTGGTACAGCACGCCCAGGCGCAGCGGCGTCGGCCCCAGCCGGAACCGGCCATCCGCCTCTCGCCCCAGATAGCCGAAGCGTTCCAACGACCCGGCCAGGCGCAGGATGGTGCTGGGGTAGAAGCCGGTGCGCGCCGCCAGCTCGGCCAGGGTCAGCCGTGGCGTGCCATCGGCGAAGGCTTCCAGGATGCCCAGCGCGCGCTCCACCGCCTCCACCTTCTGCTCGGCGGGTTCGGCGGCCTGGCGGGGGCGGCCGCGGCGGGGCGGCGCGGCATCGGGGCTGGACATGCGGCATGGTTACCCCAGATCAGCGCCAGCCCGAATGCCCAGCCCGGCCAAACCATGCCACCCTGGCGCCGGAACAGCGGAGACTCCCCGATGCAGCTGGACGGCGCCACCAGGCTGACCCTGATCGTCGGCGACCCCATTGCCCAGGTGAAGTCCCCCGCCGGCATGACCGCGGCCTTCCACGCCGCCGGCCACAACGCCATGGTGGTGCCGGCGCATGTGGTGGACGAGGACCTGGCCGACTTCGTCGCCGCCGTCAGCCGCATGCACAACCTGGATGGCATCATCGCGACCATCCCGCACAAATTCGCCTGCCACGACCTCTGCGACAGCGTCAGCGCGCGGGCCAGCCTGCTCGGCGCCGTCAACACCATGCGCCGCAACGTCAACGGCACCTGGCATGGCGACATGTTCGACGGCGAGGGTTTTGTGCGTGCCGCCCGCGCCCGTGGTGGCGACCCGGCCGGGCGCCGCGCGCTGCTGGTGGGCGCCGGCGGCGCGGGTTCCGCCATCGGCCTGGCGGTGCTGGAAGCCGGCGCCGCGCAGCTGGCCATCCACGACCCGGACACGGCCAGGCGGGACGCGCTGATTGCCCGCCTGGCCGCGGTCCATCCCGGCCGAGTCACCGCCGGCAGCGCCGACCCCGCGGGGTACGGCCTGGTGCTCAACGCCTCCCCCATGGGCATGCGCGCGGAAGACCCGCTGCCGGTGCCGCCGGAGGCGCTGGACCCCGCCACCTTCGTCGGCTGCGTCATCACCGCGCCCGCCGTGTCGCCGCTGATCGCCGCCGCCCGCGCCCGTGGCTGCCCGACCAGCACGGGCACCGAGATGTATGCCGAGGTGCAGCGCCTGATGCTCGACTTCCTGCTGCATGCGTGACCTGCTGGTCATCGGCGGCGGGGTGAATGGCTGCGGCATTGCCCGCGACGCCGCCGGGCGCGGCATGGCCGTCACGCTGGTGGAACGCGGCGACCTCGCCGGCGCCACGTCTTCCGCCAGCAGCAAGCTGATCCATGGCGGCCTGCGCTACCTGGAGCAGTACGAGTTCCGCCTGGTGCGCGAAGCCCTGGCGGAACGCGAGGTCATGCTCCGCATCGCGCCGCACATCGTCTGGCCGCTGCGCTTCGTGCTGCCGCACCGGCCCAGCATGCGGCCGCGCTGGATGATCCGCGCCGGGCTGTTCCTGTACGACCACCTGGCGCGCCGCGTCTCCCTGCCCGGCGCCAGCGCCTGGGACACGGCCGGCGGCCCGCTGCGGCCGGAGATCACCAGCGCCTTCGCCTATTCCGACTGCTGGGTCGAAGACAGCCGCCTGGTGGTGCTGAACGCGAAGGACGCCGCCCGCCGCGGCGCCGAGATCCGCGTCGGCTGCGAATTCCTCGGCGCCACGCGCGATGCGGAGGGCTGGACCGCGCGCCTTTCGGATGGCGCGACGATCCGCGCGAAGGCGCTGGTCAACGCCGCCGGCCCCTGGGTGATGCAGACCCTGGCCACCGCCCATGCCGCACCGCCCGGCCGCATCCGCCTGGTGCGCGGCAGCCATATCGTGCTGCCGGCGCTCTACCCCGGCGACCACGCCTTCATCCTGCAGAACGACGATGGCCGGGTGGTCTTCGTGATTCCGTATGAGGGCCGCTTCAGCCTGGTCGGCACCACCGACGTGGTGCAGGAAACCACCGCCACGCCAGTCTGCACGGATGACGAGGTCGCGTATCTCTGCGCCGCCGTCGCCGGCCAGTTCCGCGTGGCGCCGCAGCCGCAGGACGTGGTCTGGCGCTATTCCGGCGTGCGGCCGCTGTATGATGACGGCGCCGACAACCCCAGCGCCATCACCCGCGACTACGTGCTGAAGCTGGACCGCGACGGCGCCCCGCTGCTCAGCGTGTTCGGCGGCAAGATCACCACCTATCGCCGCCTGGCCGAGGAAGCCTTGGCGCTGCTGGACGCGCCGGCCAGGCCCTGGACCGCCGGTGCCCCGCTGCCCGGCGGCGACTTCCAGGGCGGCCTGCCGGCACTGGAAGCCAGCCTCAGCCAGCGCCACCCCTGGCTGCCCGCCGCGCTGCGCCACCGCCTGGCCCGCGCCTATGGCACCGAGACCTCCGCCCTGCTGGGCGACGCGCGCGACATGGCCGCGCTGGGCCAGGACCACGGCGCCGGCCTGACCGACCGCGAATTGCACTGGCTGCGCCGCGAGGAATGGGCCCGCACCGCCGAGGACGTGCTCTGGCGCCGCAGCAAGCTCGGCCTGCACCTCTCCCCGGCGCAGCGGCAGGCTGTCGCCATCGCCATGGGCGGCTGAATCCGCCCCTGCCTGGCTTGCGGCCCGCCGCCGCCTCGTCCATTTGAAGGGCGCGATTTCGGGAGGCCCGCCATGGACCAGCAGAAGATGAGCAAGGGCCAGAAGGCCTATGAGGAACGCCGCGCCGCCAAGGCCGGCATGAGCCTGGACAAGTGGCTGAACCTGCGGGAACGCGAGAAGCGCGAGGAAGCCGCCGCCGCCGCCAAGGCCGTCGAGGCCGCCAAGGCGGAAGCCGCCCCGGCCAAGCCGCCCGGCTTCTTCAAGCGCCTGCTGGAACGCGCCCAGAAGCCGCTGTAGCGGCACGCGGCGGCGCCAGGCTTCTACGGCGCGGATTTTGCGTTACCCTCCACGCCGCCCTGCCCGTGGAGCCCGCCGCCATGATGAGCGCCGAACAGAACCGCCTGCTGACCGAATCCGGCCCCGGCACCGCCGGCGGCGCGCTGCTGCGCTGCTACTGGCAGCCCATCGCGCTCACCGACGAGCTGGCCGGCGAGCGCCCACTGCGCCCGGTGAAGCTGCTGGGCCAGGACCTGGTGCTGTTCCGCGATGAAGCCGGGCGCCTCGGCCTGCTGGACCGCGACTGCCCGCACCGCAACGCGGACCTGGCCTTCGGCCGGCTGGAGCATGGCGGGCTGCGCTGCCCCTTCCATGGCTGGCTGTTCGACGCGCAAGGAAACTGTCTGGAAACCCCGGCCGAGCCGGAAGGCAGCATGCTCTGCCGCGGCATCAAGCAGGCCAGCTACCCCGTGGTGGAGCGCAGCGGCATCATCTGGGCCTATCTCGGCAAGGGGCAGCCGCCGGCCTTCCCCGCCTTCGACTGCTTCACCGCGCCTGATACCCACGTCTTCGCCTTCAAGGGCCTGATCAGTTGCAACTGGGTCCAGGCGCTGGAAGTCGGCATCGACCCGGCCCATGCCAGCTTCCTGCACCGCTTCTTCGAGGATGCCGACGCCGCCGCCAACTACGGGCGCCAATTCCGCGCGACATCCGCCGACAGCGACCTGCCGATGACCACCGTGCTGCGCGAATACCCGCGCCCCGTCATCGAGGTGGAAGCCGCCGACCACGGCCTGCGCCTGACCGCGCTACGGAAGATCAACGAGCAGAAGACCCATGTCCGCGTCACCGGCCTGGTCTTCCCGCAGGCCTTCCACATCCCGCTCAGCGGCGAGATGACCATCACCCAATGGCATGTGCCGGTGGATGACGTCAGTTGCTACTGGTACGCGATCTTCACCAGCTTCGCCGCGCCGGTGGACAAGGCGGAAATGCGTCGCCAGCGGCTGGAGACCTACAGCCTGCCCGACTACATCCCGAAATTCGGCAAGCACAACGACTACGGCTTCAACGCCGCCGAGCAGCGGTCCGGCACCTATACGGGCATGGGCCAGGACATCAACGTGCACGACCAATGGGCGGTGGAAAGCCAGGGCGCCATCCAGGACCGCCGGCGCGAGCACCTGGGCACCACGGACAAGGCCATCATCGCCTACCGCCGCATGATGTTCGCGGCGATGAAGGCGGTGGAGGCCGGCGAGCGCCCGCCCTTGGCCGTGGACGAAGCCGCGGCCCGCCAGTTGCATGGCCCCGCCACGATGGATGGCATGGGACCGACCGAAGGATGGCAGCAGTACTGGCCGGAAGTGGATCGCCGCCGCCGCGCGGGTGCGCCCTGGTCTCGCCTGGCCGCCGAATAGCATGAGCGTCATCGAACGCGCCGGCCTCTACAGCCGGGAGCAACAGGACGCCGCGCGCCAGGTGCTGGACCGCGTGGCGAAGGACGGCATCCAGCTGGTCCGCCTGGCCTTCGCCGACCAGCACGGCATGCTCCGCGGCAAGGCGGTGGTGGCGGAAGAACTGCCCGCGATCTTCCGCAACGGCGTCTCGCTGACCTCCACCCTGCTGCTGAAGGATACCTCCCACCGCACCGTGGTGCCGGTCTTCTCAGCCGGCGCCGGCATGGGGCTGAAGGCGCTGGAAGGCGCCGCCGACGTGCTGATGGTGCCGGACCCGCTCAGCTTCCGCGTGCTGCCGTGGCTGCCGGATACCGGCTGGCTGCTCTGCGACGTGGTCTACCCCAACGGCGCGCCGATGCCGTTCTGCACCCGCAGCCTGGCCCGCCGCGCCCTGGCCGACCTGGCCGCCGATGGCTACGCGATGTTCAGCGGGCTGGAGGTGGAGTTCCACCTGACCAAACTGCTCGACCCCAAACTCAGCCCGGAGGATGCCGGCCAACCCGGCACGCCGCCCGATGTCGCGCTGCTGACCCAGGGCTACCAGTACCTGACCGAGCTTCGCCTGGACCAGATGGAGCCGATCCTCGAAGTCCTCCGCCGCAACCTCCAGGCGCTGAACCTCGGCCTGCGCAGCATCGAGGTGGAGTACGGCCCCAGCCAGGTGGAGTTCACCTTCCGCCCCGCCGAGGGGCTGCAACCCGCCGACGAGATGGTGCTGTTTCGATCAGCGGTGAAGCAGGTGGCCCGCCGCCACGGCTACCACGCCAGCTTCATGTGCCGCCCGCGCCTGCCCAACGTGATGAGCAGCGGCTGGCACCTGCACCAATCCCTGCTGCGCGGCGGCGCCAACGCCTTCATCGGCAGCGGGGGCGAGATGCTGTCCGACACCGCGCTGCACTGGATGGGCGGCCTGCTGGCGGAAGCCCAAGGCAGCGCCGCCTTCACCACGCCGACCATCAACGGCTACAAGCGCTTCCGCCCCTATTCCCTGGCGCCGGACCGCGCGGTGTGGGGCCGCGACAACCGCGGCGTGATGCTGCGCGTCCTCGGCCAGCCCGGCGAGGCCTCCACCCATGTGGAGAACCGCGTCGGCGAACCCGCGGCCAACCCGTACCTCTATTTGGCCAGCCAGGTGGTCGCCGGTCGCGCCGGCCTGGCCGCGCGGCTCAGCCCCGGCCCCTCGGCGGATACGCCCTACGAAACCAAAGCCGCGCCGCTGCCCGCCACGCTGGACCACGCGCTGGCCGCGCTTGATGCCAGCGCCACGCTGCGCGCCGGCTTCGGCGACGCCTTCATCGACTACTTCCTGCGCATCAAGCGCGCCGAGGTCGCCAGGTTCAACCTGGAGGTCTCGGAATGGGAGCAGCGCGAATACTTCGACCTGTTCTGAAGGAGCCACCCATGCGCCTGATCCTGTCCGTCCTCGCGCTGCTGGCCGCCGCGCCCGCCGCGCGCGCCCAACTGCCGGAGGTCGTGCGCATTGGCGTGCTCAGCGACATGTCCGGCCCCTTCGCCGACCAGGTCGGCCAGGGCAGCGTCGTGGCCGCGCAGATGGCGGCCGAGGACTTCGCCGCCACCAACCCCGGCTTCCGCGTGCAGATCGTCTCCGCCGACCATCAGAACCGGCCGGATGTCGGCAGCGGCATCGCCCGCCGCTGGGTGGATACCGAGGGGGTCCACGCCATCGTCGACCTGCCCAATTCCGGCGTCGGCCTGGCCGTCATCCAGGTGATGAAGGAGCGCAACCGCACCGCGCTGGCCTCCTCCACCGCCAGCAGCGCGGTGACGGGCGCCGCCTGCGCGCCCACCACGGTGCAGTGGACCAGCGACACCTGGGCGCAGGGCAATGCCGTGGCCCGCGCCGTGATGGCCCAGGGCGGCAACGCCTGGTACTACCTGACCGTGGACTACGCGCTGGGCCATTCGCTGGAAGCCGATACCTCGGCCGCCGTGACCCGCCTGGGTGGCCGCAACGTCGGCAGCGCGCGGCACCCGCTGAACACCGGCGACATGTCCTCCCTGCTGGTGCGGGCGCAGTCGTCGGGCGCCAACGTCGTCGCCCTGGCCAATACCGGCACGGATGCGATCAACGCCATCAAGCAGGCCAGCGAGTTCGGCCTGCTGCGCGGCAACCGCATGCGCATCGCCGCCACCTTCCTGCAGATCTCGGATGTCCATGCACTGGGCCTGCCCGTCGCCCAGGGCCTGCTGCTGGCCGAGCCCTTCTACTGGGACCTGAACGAAACCACCCGCGCCTGGTCCGCCCGCTGGGGCGCCCGCATGCAGGACCGCCGCCCCACCTTCAACCAGGCCGGCGTGTATTCCGCCACCATGGCCTGGCTGGCGGCGGTGAAGGCCAGCGGCAGCATCGAGGGTGCCCGCGTGGTGGAGCAAATGCGCCAGGGCGTGATCCACGACCCGCTGTTCGGCGACGTCACGGTGCGCCCGGACGGCCGCGCGGTGCACGAGATGTACGTCTTCCGGGTGAAGACCCCGGCCGAAAGCCGCGGCCCGTACGACTACTACCAGCGCATCGCCACCATCGCGCCGGCCGATGCCTTCCGCCCGCTGGCCGATGGCGGCTGCCCGCTGGTGCGGTGAGGCGCGCGGGGCGCCAGCACGGCGCCCCAACTTGAAGCGGCGGCCTCGCAACCGTCGCCGCCCCCCACACCCGTCACCACCGGGCTTGTCCCGGTGGTCCGCGGCGTGGCGGCCCGAACCAGGCCGCGCCTGGCTCTGCCTTGCCTACAGCAGCCCGCCCGCCGGTGCCGGCCGGGCGCGCTGGTTGTACATGATGGCCGCGCGCCGATCGCGCTCCTCCTGGCTCAGCTTGGTGACGTCCTCGGAAAGCTCCGCCCCCACCGCCAGGCCACGCTGCACCGCCGGCCGCGCCGCCAGTTCCTGGTGCCAGCGCTTGAAGTAGGGGAACTCCTCGATGTCCTGGCCCTGCAGCTTCCAGTTCACCGTCCAGGGGAAGCAGCACATGTCGGCCACGCTGTACTCATCCCCGGCCAAATAGCGGCGGTCGTACAGCCGGTTGTTCAGCACGCCGTACAGCCGGTTGGCTTCATCGGTGAAGCGCTTCACGGCGTAGCTCTGGTCGCCCTTGGTGTCGCCCAGGCGGCGGAAATGGCCGCACTCGCCCAGCTTCGGCCCCTGGTTGGCCATCTGCCAGATCAGCCATTCCTGCACCTCCGCCTTCTTCCGCGCCGCCTGCGGCAGGAAGCGGCCGAGCTTGCTGGCCACGTACAGCATGATGGCGCCGCTCTCGAACACGCTGATCGGCGCCCCGCCATCGGTCGGCGCATGGTCCACCAGCACGGGCATGCGGTGGTTCGGGTTCAGCGCCAGGAACTCCGGCGTGAACTGGTCGCCGCGGCCGATGTTGACCGGCACCACCCGGTACGGCACCCCCAGCTCCTCCAGCAGGATCGTGACCTTCTTGCCATTCGGCGTCGGCCAGTAATGCAGGTCGAACATGGGCGGTGCCTCCGTTGGTTGTGCCGGCGCGGGGCGTCGAGGCCCGGCGCTGGTGGAAGGCTGGCGCGCCGCGGCGCCCGGCGTCAACTACGCCCGCATCAACTAAGCCCGCGGCGGCGGCGCGCTGGCCACCATGGCGGGGTGCGCCAGCAGCCGCTTCAGATAGGCCGCCACCTTCGGCGCCGCGGCAATGGCGTCCGCGCCTTCCTGCTGCGTCTTGATGTAGTTCAGGATCGGCACCAGGTCGGCATCGACGGCCGAGAACCCCATCGGCAGCGCGAAGTCGCCGGCCAGCGCTTCCTCCAGCCAGGCCACCTGGGCCTGCAACGCCTTCACCGCCGGCGCCACCGTGTGGCGCTCCGCCTTGGCGAAGACCAGCGGCACGATGAACTGGCGCATCATCACCTGGTCGATGGTGGTGTTGATCAGGCTCAGCCATTCCTCAGCCTTGGCCATGGCCACCGGCTCCTGCGGCAGCAGCTTCGGCCCGGGGAAGACGGCGTCGATATAGCCGATGATCGCCCTCGTCTCGAACAGCCGCACCGCGCCGTGGCGCATGGCGGGGATCTTGCCGAAGGGGTGGATCGCCAGCACTTCCGCGCTGTGCGGGCGCGCCGGGTTCAGGGTGTAGTCCACGCCCTTGAAGGCGCAGCACGCGCGCACCGCCCAGACGAAGTTGCTGAACGGTACGCCAATGATTTCCAGCTCGGCCATCTGGCCCTCCCTTGCTTGGTGCGGGCAGGCTAGCACGCGGCTTGTTGCCGATGCAGCACCCTGGCGCGGCGGCGCCGTCCGGGGCAGGCTGGCCGCATGTGTGGACGCTATTTCCAGTACCGCGCGCCGGCCGCCATTGCCGCCTACTTCCAGGCCGGCAACCCGCTGGCCAACACCGCGCCCAGCTACAACCGCGCGCCGACGCAGGACGGCCTGGTGCTGCGCCGCCACCCCGAAACCGGCGCCCGCCACCTGGACCCGCTGCGCTGGGGCCTGGTGCCGCGCTGGAGCAAGGACGCAACCGGCGGCGCCCGCATGATCAACGCCCGCAGCGAGGGCATCACCGAGCGCCCGGCCTTCCGCGACGCGATCTGGAAGCGCCGCTGCATCGCCACCGCCGACGGTTTTTATGAGTGGCAGGTGAACGGCAAGTCCAAGCAGCCCTTCGCGGTGGCCATGGCCAGCGGCGCGCCGATGCCGCTCGCCGCGCTGTGGGAGGGCTGGCGCGGGCCGGACGGCACCGTGCTGCGCAGCTTCACCATCATCACCACGGTGGCGACGCCACGCCTGGCGCCGCTGCATGAACGCATGCCGGTGATTCTGCCGCAGGAAGCCTGGAGCGCCTGGCTGGCCGAGGAACACGCCGAGCCGGAGGCGGTGCTGGCACTGCTGCGGCCGTTCGATGGCGCCGGCCTGCGGGTGTGGCCGGTGGGGCCGCGCGTGGGCAAGGTTGCCGAGAACGACGCGGGGCTGCTGGCGCGCGACCCGCTGGCGGTGGTGCCGGCGGGGCTGGATGATGGCGGGCCGCCGACGCTGAGTGCGTAGCGGCAGGCTGGGGGCCATCACGTCGCCCCCGGTGGTTTGTCGGCCGCCAGGCAGAGGTAGATGCCGGCGACGCAGGCTTCCAGCGCCGCGGTGACCAGGTTGCCCGTGGTCAGCAGCGTTTCGGCCGCCATGGCCAGGTGAGCGCAGCCAGCCAGCGTGTGGCCGGGACCGGCGGGAATCTGCGGGAGCGGGAGCTTCATCATTGCCTCCATCGGGAGCGTTTCGATACGCTCAGGATGGCGGGCAGGCCGCTTCGTGACGTCTGGGAAGACCGCGAATTCCGGGCAGACGCGGCGGCGAGGAATCAGGCGATGAACGAGGCGAATTCGGTTTCTTCGGCTTTTTCCCAGTGGCTGGTTCAGGCCCTGCGTGATGGAAAGGGCAGGCACAAGCCGACCCACAAGACGGCGCTGCGCTGGACGCACAGCACGTTCCACGACGCGTTGGGCAAGGCTGACTTGCAAGTCTCGATAGATACCGTGCGCGGCTGGTTCAACGGCAAGCGCGTGGCCAAGGAAGAACAGGTGCGTGCTATATTGGACGTGTTGCTGCCCAAGCCCAGAGGGACCGAGGCCCTTGCCGAGCAGCAGGCGAAGCTGCGGCTGTGGCAGCAGGAGCGTGGGCCGGTCGCGCCGGCAGTGACGCCGCCGCCGGCCGACTCCGCCTGGCTCATCACTCCGCCCGAGAACACCGCCGGCCTGACCGACCTGCGCCTGCACCCGCTGCGCCCCGCGAACTTGCCGGGGACCCATTATCTGGACGCCACGCTGCGGGTGGACGAGGCGGAATACGAGTACGAGGGGCAAACCCTGCTGATCTCGCTGCGCGAAGCCTTCCTGGGCCTGTCGCCGGCCAGCATGCCGGCGGTGCAGGGCAGTTTCATCGGCGAGCGCATACCGCACGACCACATCACCCCCAAGCCGACCAACGGCGTGCTCATCACCGGCCCGCGCGAGCCGCAGACCGGCAAGCTGCGGGGCGATATCCTCGGCGGCGAGCATGTCGCCGTGCTGGTGGATGGCGGTGGCGCCGATGTCGAGGTGCAACTGACCCTGGCCGCCGGCACCCGCGCCTTCATCGTGGAGATCGCCGACAGCCAGGCCGCGGAGATGCGTTGCCCAGACGAGCCTAGCGTGGACAAGCAGGCGGTGCTGGAAGCACTGATCGCCAAGAAGCTCGGCCGCGACGAGCAGGGCCGCATTCTGCTGGCCCGTGCGCGCGCCAGGCTGAAGCCAACCGAGCCCACATGACCTTCACCGACGACGAGTTGCGCGCCATGCTGGCATTGCTGCGCGCCGACACGACCGAGTTCGAAGCCCTGCTGCACCTGGCCAAGCTGGACCCGACGCGCGACCTGCGCCGCTGCGACCTGCGCAACGTGGACCTCGGCACCGCCGACGTTGAGAAGTGGGACTTCTCCAACGCCGACCTGCGCGGCATCAAGCGCGACCGCGTGCGCAACTGGCACCTGGCCATCACCACCGGCGCCGCGATGGACCCCGACCCTGCCCAGCCCTTCGACCTGGACGAGGTCTACCGCATGATCCTGCGCGGGCAGGCGCCGCCGGCCGCCTGGGCGCCGCGGATCACCGGGCTGGATTTGCGCAGCGAGGAAAGATCTCGTTCCGATCTCGCCAAGAAAGACTTCCCCCGCCCGGAACTGGCCTACGCCGCGCTGCGCGACCTCGCCCCGCTCCAGGCACTCACCAACCTGCATTCGCTCGCGCTCGACAGCACCCAGGTCGCCGACCTCGCCCCGCTCCAGGCACTCACCAACCTGCATTCGCTCGACCTCAGCGGCACCCAGATCGCCGACCTCGTCCCGCTCCAGGCACTCACCAACCTGCAATGGCTCAGGCTCGACAACACCCAGGTCGCCGACCTCGCCCCGCTCCAGGCCCTCACCAACCTGCAATCGCTCCGCCTCAGCAACACCCAGGTCGCCGACCTCGCCCCGCTCCAGGCCCTTACCAACCTGCAAACGCTCACCCTCGACAACACCCAGGTCGCCGACCTCGCCCCGCTCCAGGCCCTCACCAACCTGCAAAGGCTCTGGCTCAGCTACACCCAGGTCGCCGACCTCGCACCGCTCCAGGCCCTCACCAACCTGCAAGAGCTCTGGCTCAACAGCACCCAGGTCGCCGACCTCGCCCCGCTCCAGGCCCTCACCAACCTGCAATCGCTCTACCTCAGCTACACCCAGGTCGCCGACCTCGCCCCGCTCCAGGCCCTCACTAACCTGCAAATCCTCAGGCTCAGGGGCACGCGGGTGATCGACTTCACCCCGCTGGCCGGGCTGAAGCACTGCACCGTAACCATGCCCGATGGCCCGCAGATGCCCGCGCCCGAAGCGGCGCGCTGGAAGCCGAAGCGGAAGCGCCGCCCTCAATCGTCGCGGTGAACACGCTCCATCTTCTCGTGGCGCTCCTGCGCCTCGATGCTCATGGTTGCGATCGGCCGCGCTTCCAGCCGGCGCAGGCCAATCGGCTCGCCGGTTTCCTGGCAGTAGCCGTAGCTGCCATCCGCCACGCGCTCCAGCGCCTGGTCTATCTTGCCGATCAGCTTGCGGGCGCGGTCGCGGGTGCGCAGTTCCAGGGCGCGGTCGGTCTCGACACTCGCGCGGTCGGTCAGGTCGCTTTCGGAGATGCCGCCGCTGGTGGAAAGGCTGGCCAGCGTGTCGCCGGCCTCGCGCACCAGGTCCTGGCGCCACTTCAGCAGCTTCTGGCGGAAGTATTCCAGCTGCGTCGGGTTCATGAACTCCTCGGCGTCCGAGGGGCGGTAATCCGGCGGCAAGGTGCTCAGCATGTTGGACGACCCCTTGAACGGTGGGGCGGCTCCCGAACCTGCCGTCCCCCGAAGCGGGCGGACCATTAACACAAGCGGTGCATCCGCCAATAGGGGGGATGCCTCCAATTCCGCGCGGCGCCCCTGCTTTCACGGCATCGCCATGTTCAACCGCCGCGACGCGCCAGCTCCACGGCCGCCCGCAACGCAATTGCCTCCACCACCTCGCGCAGCGCCGGGTCGGCGCCGGCTTCCCCCTGGGCCAGCGCCGCCAGGCGGGCCAGCCGAGCGGGGTCCGGGGTGCCGCCCAGCATCTCCCGTTGCAGGCCGGCCAGGTCCTCCAGCAGCGAATCGGCGCGGCGACGGGCTTCACCGTCACGCTCGCGGTCCCCCTGGCCGGATTGCAGCGCCAGCAGGCCAAGGCCGGGCGCCGCCACCGCCGCGCTGTGCTGCGCCTCGGCCGCTGCGCCCGCGGCGCCGGCGCCGCCCAGGCTGAAGCCGCCCTTCCCCGCCCGGACCTTCCCCGCCGGTGCCGCCGCCCCTGGGCCGCCAACCCTGCCGATGCCCTGCATGTCCCGCGTCCCTTTTCTGCCGTGGCCCGGCATGAACCACCGCCACCCGGCAAAGCCTGCCGCCTGAAACCGCCATCCTGGGCCGGAAAAGGCTGGCACACCGCTTGCCCTTGCCCCCTGCCAACCAGGATGGTCGGAGGCACAACGTGGCGCGCAGATATTGCTTCAGGGCTAAGATGGCCTTCGCCACGTTGTTCCTGGCGCTTGGCCTGGGCGCGGCCGGCGCCCAGCCGGTCCGCATCAAGGACATCGCGGACTTCGAGGGGGTGCGCGACAACCAGCTGGTGGGGTACGGCCTGGTGGTCGGCCTGGCCGGCACCGGCGACAAGCTGCGCACCAGCGTGTTCACGCGGCAGACGCTCATCGGCATGCTGGAGCGGCTGGGCGTCAACACCCGGGACAACGCGGCGCAGTTGGATACGCGCAATGTCGCCGCCGTGATGGTGACCGCCAACCTGCCGGCCTTCTCCCACAATGGCAGCCGGGTGGACGTGGCTGTCTCCGCCCTGGGCGATGCCACCAACCTGCAAGGCGGCACCCTGCTGGTGACGCCGCTGCTGGGCGCCGATGGCGAGGTATATGCCGTGGCCCAGGGCGCGGTTGCCACCGGCGCCATTGCGGCCCGAGGTGCAGGCGCCAGCGTGCAGCGCGGCGTGCCCACCGCGGCGCGCATCGCCAATGGCGCGGTGGTGGAGCGCGACCTGCCCTTCTCCCTGGCCGGGCGGACCACGCTGCGGATTTCCCTGCGCAACCCGGACCTGACCACGGCCCGGCGCATGGCGGCGGCGATCAACACTGCCGTCCGCGCCGATGTGGCCCGGGCAACGGACCCGCGCACCGTTTCGCTGAACCTGGTGGGGCGGGACCCCGTGGGCTTCCTGACCGACATAGAACAGCTGCGGGTGCAGCCGGACATGGCCGCCCGCGTGGTGATTGAGGAAGCGTCCGGCACCATTGTGATGGGCGCGGATGTGCGGGTTTCCACCGTGGCGATTGCCCAGGGTAACCTGACCATTCGGGTGACCGAGACGCCGCAGGTTTCCCAGCCCGGGCCGCTTTCCAACGGCACCACCACGACCGTGCCGCGGACGAATATCCAGATCGACGACCAGAACGAGCGCCGCATGGGCGTGTTGCAGCCCGGCGTGACGTTGCAGGAACTGGTGCGCGGGCTGAACGCGCTGGGGGTGGGGCCGCGCGACCTGATCTCGATATTGCAGACCATAAAGGCGGCCGGCGCGCTGCAAGCGGACATGGAGCTGCGCTGATGAAGCCGGTGATGTTGCCCGCCCACGACCCGCTGCTGGCCCGCGCCACGCCGAAGATGCGCCAGGCGGCCCAGGCCTTCGAGGCGCAGGCGCTGGCGCAGCTGCTGGGGCCGATCTTCGCCACCGTGGACACCAGCAAGACCTTCATGGGCGGCGGCGCCGGGGAGAGCACCTGGCAGCCGATGCTGGTGGACGCCATGGCCAAACGTATCGCCGCGGCCGGTGGCCTCGGCCTGGCGCAGCCGGTGCTGCGCGAAATGATCCGCATGCAAGCCAACAGGGAAGCACAGCCATGATGATGGACAGCCTGATCGCCGCCGGCCTGCGCCTGGCCGAGGCGCTTCGTGCCGAAAACGAAGCCCTGGCCACGCTGGACCTGGGCCGCGCCGCCAGCCTGGCGGACCACAAGATCCAGGCCAGCGACGCCTTCGCGGCGGCGTTTGCGGCCGCGGTGAAGGTGGGCGCCAAGGCCGAAGGCCCGGCCCGCAAGACCACCGCCGAGCTGACCAACCGGCTGGAGAGCCTGGGGGCCGAGAACCGGCGGCTGCTGGAACGCGCCATCGGCATCCAAAGCCGGGTCATCGAGACCATCGCCGGGGCGGCCATTCCGAAGAGCGTGCCCGGCGGCTACGGCGCGTATGGGCAACGCACCGTGCCGAAGCAGGCACCGGCGCTGGCCTTGGCAAGGCGGGCTTGAAGGCTGGGGGCGTTGCCCCCTGACCCCCACCAGGCGCCGGGCGCCTGGACCCCGGGTTTTCATGGTGGGGCCAGGTGTTTTGGGATGTTCACGCGGCCGCCGATGAAGCGGTGCATCCATTTCAGCTCCCGCAGGGTGGTGCGGAGGCGCTTCTTCGGCTCCTCCAGCGCCCGGATGAACAGGTGGCGCATGACGGGAAGCCACTTTTTGGACAAATCCGGCTTGGGCAGCAGCCACCACGGGCCCGGCAGGGCGGAAAGCTGTCCTAGCCTCTGGGCCAGGACCAGGCCGGGCAGCTTGAGGATGCGGAGCGCGCGGCGGTAGCAGCGGCACACCCAGTGGTGCATGCGGCGGAGCATCAGCGGGCAGTCGGGGTGGGCCATCGCCTCCAGCAGGCGGGTCCAGACCCCGGCATGCGCCCAGCGGCGGAACTGGCGGGAGGCGGTGTCGGCCGGCCCCATCTCCGGCGGCAGGTTGCGCCAGGGGCCGTTGTGGCAGGCTACCCAGAAGATGGCATCCAGCCGGGCACGCAGGTCGAAGATCGGGCGGCCCGGGCCGCGCTGGCCGGGGCGGGTTTCGAAAAAGGGGCGGAGGACGGCGAACTCGCTGGGGGTGAGGTGGTCCCAGGGGCGGGTGATGGCGTAGTTGGAGGAGTAGCCGGGGCGGGAGAGCATGGGAGGGGGGCGCCTGGGGGATGGAGGGCGCGTAGGATAGTAGGAATTTATTCTGAATTCAACCATTCATCTGGCTATACTCTACGTCAAAGAGGATAAATGCGCGCTTAGTCACCATAAGCAATGTCAATAGAAAATGAATAAAAACAGCAACCGAAATCGCGCTTGGCAAAGGACTCTCAAGCTCTCGTCCAAACAAGAATATCATTACAAAAAGAGCCAAACATCCTATTAGCGTAAGATAAGAAATATTCGTGTTGAGCTCCCTCAATATTTTCCGCCGATCTTCAATTTTCTTATCAAATACCGCCTTGTTGAGGCCGTCAGCAGGGCTCCGCGGATTTCGCGCGTAAACTCCAAATATTGCAACCTGGATATTCAGCAACAAAGCAACAAATATTCCGAAAAATGTGACAGACAAATTATGAACTTCTTTAGAGACCTTCAATTGCTCTAAATATACATACGTTCCGGCAGCCAGAGGAAAGGCAAAAAAAACAATCATGTCCCAGACGCTCAACTTTCCAGTTTGGGCATCGGCTAACGTTCGCAGGTGCTTCGATACGATGATTCTAAAATCGATCTTCATATATCGATTCCATGAACCTGATTATAAAAATCTTCGAGTATCTGATCACACTCCCCCTTAATAGATTTATAGGTAGGGTGGCCATCGGCGCCCCGCTTAATTTGATCTGTAACCTCTATAAGTCCGGCATCGGCGCTGTCACCGAAGATACCAACTCTCCTCTTGGCTTCGCCAACCATGACTTCCGCAGTCGCTTGATCGAACTCTAGCCCATGGACAACATATACCCCGGTTTGGGCCCCATGAATTTTATCATATATGCCTGAAAACGGCCCCAAGCCTGCCCGTCGCGGTGTCGAGAAACTTAGTACGTAGTTGACTTTATCCGCAGCTGTTGGACCAAGATAGCTATCTGCCCTATCACTTGGAGCACTTTTCTTGACGAAGGTTACTCGCTTTACGGTAGATCGACCAAAAGCCGAGCGAGCCGACATGCTCGGCACCAGTTTAGAAAAGCCAATCCGAAGATCGCCCGATATCGCCGCGTACTGATCGCGTATCTGCGTCATAATAAGAGATATACATGACCTTCCTTGAAATGACTGAAAAATAACAAAACCCTTGTCTGAGTTTTGCGGAAACCAAAATTTGAAGAAAAGAGGAACCTCCTCAATATCATTAGCTTTTCTTTTGAACACTTGCTTCTTTGTGACACCGTCTTTAAGCGTGCTCGAAAATCCATAAGTACCATAGTTAATAATCCCAGACATTTCTTCATTAACTATGTTATCTTTTAAATCGAAATACCAAGTCCGTTCTGCTTCAGCGTTGTCCACGGGGATTTTATGGCCATCGACGAATTTTTGGACGAATTGGCCGGGATGATTTGCCGCCGCATCGGAAAAAGGTACAGCCTTACGGTTGCCCTCGCGATGAAGGCTGATCAGATAGGCTCTAACACTTATAGTTGCGGGCAACTGTGAACTTCCATCGCTGCGACTGTTTTTCGATGCTAGACCGATCCTGCGCGTCGCGCAACGTTGTGCCGGAACGAGTTCAATGCATAGCCCATCCATAGAGAGCATGGGCCGTTCACCACCCTCTCCTTTCCCGCCCCTCCGTTGTGCGCCACCAGCGTGAAGGACGGGAATTTCAGCAAGCGACGTCAGGCGACCCGCGAACACCTCCGCCACCAACCACATGGAATCCGCACTCCACATCGCCTACATAACTCCCGCACTCCACAGGACCCACACCCGATGACCGAGCCCATGCTCAAGGTCCCGGCGGCCGAGGCGCAGCGGAATTTCGGCTTGTACCAGGACAAGGCGCTGACCCAGCCCGTGGCGGTAACCCGCAACGGCCGGCCGCGCGTGGTGATGATCTCGGTAGAGGAATACGAGCGGCTGAAGCGGCGGGACCGCCAGGTGTTCCGCACCGAGGAGGCGCCGGACGCGCTAGCCGAGGCCATCCTGGCAGGGGACCTCGGCTGACAGGTGCGCCCGGCGACCGTTGACGCATCGGACTGAAACGGTCACGCTTTGCCGATACAACCGCACGGGGCAGATGTCGACCACGCAGGACCCTCGGCGCCAGCCGGACCTCTATTGGCGCGAAATGGAACAGTTGAAGGCGGCTTCGGTCTGCATTCGCCTGTGCCGGAACCAACTGGCCAAGCAGGTCCAGGCGGTGGACCTGGTGAAGGCCATCGCCTCCTGCGGCGGCATCGCCGGGTGGGTGGTATTCAAGGACTATCCTTTCCTGTGGTCCGGCATCATCGCGGCTGCGCAATTGCTGGATGCCATCAAGCACGTGTTTCCCTTCGCCAAGCAGCACAAGGCAGCCAGCGACCTAACTGTGGCGCTGGAACTGCTGTTCATCGACACACAATATGAGTGGGAAGAGATTTATACTGGCCAGCTTTCCGACAAGGCGATCATGTCGGCCCGGCGAAAACTTCAGAAACTGCGCCTTGACGCGGAGCGCAAGCACTTCCCAGAGGGGTTCGAGCCGCCTCCGAAGTTGCTTGAAATGGCGGTGGCGGAAACGCAATTATACATGGCACAGACCTACGGTGAGGCGAGCGGTGATGAGGAAGTCTGACCAGACCAAGCATTCTGTAACCAACGAAGGGTCGAGCAACGTGCGGAGCATTTTTCCGCCCTTCAAGGTGAATGTGCCCATGCCAGCCGGGACCGCGGTACCGCCGACCGTGGTGGTGACCCCGAACCCTTCCGCCGGAACCGCGAAAAGCGGTACCGCTAACCAGGGGAAGTAGCGACGATGGCGACTAAACCAAGTCTCCCGTTATTTGCGGCCCGGGGAGTTGCGGCCGCGCTTCAGAATATCCCGCACGTCGGCGGTTACCTCGCGCCCGGGGCAGGCATCCTTTTCCCGGCGTTCCCGCTGCGGACACCGATGCCCAAATCCACCGCGGTGCCGGCGAAGGCCGACGCGGGCGAGACGCTAACTGGCTCGGTCGCCCAAAAAGGCGACGCTGGACAGGCCCATCCACCCAAGCAGCCGCGGAAGTAGCCCGCCCCTACCCTCCGCTGCCGACCCGAGCTAAATCCTCGTGACATCGTCACGAGGAAGCCACCAAAAATGCCCGCATACCGCTCTCGCACCACCACCCATGGCCGCAACATGGCCGGCGCCCGCGGGTTGTGGCGCGCCACCGGCATGAAGGATGGGGATTTCGGCAAGCCGATCATCGCGGTGGCCAACAGTTTTACGCAGTTCGTGCCCGGGCATGTGCACCTGAAGGACCTGGGCCAGCTGGTCGCCCGGCAGATCGAGGCCGCCGGCGGCGTGGCGAAGGAGTTCAACACCATTGCGGTGGATGACGGCATCGCCATGGGCCATGACGGCATGCTGTACAGCCTGCCCTCTCGGGAGCTGATTGCCGACAGCGTGGAGTACATGGTCAACGCGCATTGCGCGGATGCCATGGTCTGCATCAGCAATTGCGACAAGATCACGCCGGGCATGCTGATGGCGGCGATGCGGCTGAACATCCCGACCATCTTCGTCAGCGGCGGGCCGATGGAGGCCGGGACCGTTGACCTCAAGGGGGTGAAGCGGAAGGTCGATCTGATCGACGCCATGATCATGGCCGCCGACCCCAACATGACGGATGCCGAGGTTGAGACGGTGGAGCGGTCCTCCTGCCCGACCTGCGGGTCTTGCTCCGGCATGTTCACCGCCAACAGCATGAACTGCCTGACCGAGGCGCTGGGCCTGGCGCTGCCGGGCAATGGCACCATCGTGGCGACGCATGCGGACCGGAAGGGGCTGTTCGAGGCCGCGGGGCGGCGGATCGTGGCCATCACCAAGGCGTATTATGAGGGCGAGGATGCTTCCGTGCTGCCGCGCTCCATTGCCAATGTGAAGGCGTTTGAGAATGCGATGACGCTGGATATCTCCATGGGTGGGTCCACCAACACCGTGCTGCATTTGCTGGCGGCGGCGCAGGAGGGGGGCGTGGACTTCACCATGGCGGATATCGACCGGCTTTCGCGCCGGGTGCCGGTGCTGTGCAAGGTGGCGCCGAGCGTCATCAATGTGCATTGCGAGGATGTGCATCGCGCCGGCGGGATCATGGGGATCCTGGGGGAGCTGGATCGGGCGGGGCTGCTGGACACTTCTACCAGCCGGGTGGATGCGCCGACGCTGGGCGCGGCCCTGGCCGAGTGGGACCTGATGCGCGGGGCCGGTGAGGCGGTGCGGCACTTCTACAGCGCGGCGCCTGGTGGGGTGCCGACGCAGGTGGCGTTCAGCCAGGCGAGCCGGTTCGAGGAGCTGGATACGGACCGCGAGAAGGGCGTGATCCGGCGCAAGGACAAGGCGTTCAGCCAGGATGGCGGGCTGGCCGTGCTGTTCGGCAACCTGGCGCTGGAGGGGTGCATCGTGAAGACCGCGGGGGTGGATGAGAGCATCCTGAAGTTCAGCGGCCCGGCGCGGGTGTTCGAGAGCCAGGACAGCTCGGTGGCGGCGATTCTGGGCAAGAAGATCGTGGCCGGGGACATTGTGGTGGTGCGGTATGAGGGGCCGAGCGGCGGGCCGGGCATGCAGGAGATGCTGTATCCGACCAGCTATCTGAAGAGCGTGGGGCTGGGGAAGGCCTGCGCGCTGGTGACGGATGGGCGGTTCTCGGGCGGGTCTTCGGGCTTGTCGATCGGGCATCTGTCGCCGGAAGCGGCGGAGGGCGGGCTGATTGGGCTGGTGGAGGATGGCGATGTGATCGACATCGATATTCCGAACCGGACGATCAACCTGCGGGTGGCGGAAGACGTGATCGCGGCGCGGCGGGCGGCGATGGAGGCGAAGGGCGAGGCGGCCTGGTTGCCGACGGAGAAGCGGACGCGGGTGGTGAGCACGGCGCTGCAGGCCTATGGCGCGATGGCGAAGAGCGCTGCGTATGGGGCGGTGCGGGATGTGTCGCGGTTGAGGAGAAGGTAGGGGGGCAGAATTTACGTCAGCTATAAAAGATGTTCCTACGCGGCAGGTCCAAGAGAGCCGCCAACCCGGATGGGACATGATCTGGAACTGTAGTCCATTTTCGGGAGGCCATTCGGCTTAGGGTCGACTTTGCCCCAAAGCGGTTAGAGAATATATCGATGGCAGTTCCACTCACTCGTGAGTCGACCTAGATTTCGCCGTCGAACTGCGGCTTGAGCAGTCGATCCGCCATGGCGCCCGCGTGGCTGGCGATGGCCGTGCCAGCCTCTTCGGGCGGGTCCAGAATAAGCTGCGGCCACCATTCGTCTACTGCTTCAGCTAGCCAACGATAACCAAATCGGCTATACGTTGCATTGACAACATGGCTTACGGAAATGGCTTCGGGCTTTATTTCCTATTCACATCGAGACCACGACCTATGCTCTGCGCTGCGGGAGCATCTTTCTGCTATTGAACGCGCACATAACATCAAATTTTGGTGGGATAGACGGATCAGTGCAGGTCGCGAATGGTCCGGAGATATCGAATCCGCGATAAAGTCAGCAGATATATTTGTGTACTTAATGAGTCCAGCATTCTTCGACTCTGAATATATAATGGGAACAGAGATCCCTGCCATATCTGCGAAATTCGACGTAAATAAGCACTTAAATATTCCTATACTTGCCCGCGAATGCTGTTGGGAATGGGAGTTTGGAGGCTTCCAAGCGATACCGCACGATAAGAGGGGGAATTTGCGGGCCGTAGATTTATGGAAACCTAGAAACAGCGGTTGGGCAGAAGTCTTGAGATCAATGAAATTTTCAGTTGAGCAGCATTTTAACTTGAAGTCTTCTGCTCATGAAAAATGGAGAAAATCCCTATGATGAAATCTCCTCTGTCTTTTGCGCTCTCGGACAAGCTCGAGAAGACTAAAGCGTCACTTGAGTATTTAAGTAGCGAGATTGAGCAGTTGAATGACCCGGGTTCCTTCCTTGCATTGCACGGCCATATCAGAGAAATCCTAGAAAAATCAGTTATCTCTGAACATTTCGATTCCGAATCCATTGGAGATGAAATCAGCGCGATTAGAGCCGCAATCTCATTGAGTATTGTCGACGAATACGACAGAGAGATGGATAGCGTATCATCTTCGTTGATAAAAATCAAAGCTGCGTCTGGGTTGGCTATCGCAAACCTTGACGTTCTTCTTCTGATACTTTCCAAATTCGGAGTCCGGCCGAGAGATGTAAATTTTTCAAGCGTGTTAGGACAATACGTTTCGTCCAGAGGCATCTCTACCAGTCTGATAGAAATAAACGAACGGCTTAACTCTATCGATGAACTATTGGCTACCGCAGTGATGGATGAAGCCAAAAAAGATGTTACTGCTACAAAAATTCAGTGGCGAATGTTTTCTCATTTCGCTGAGAATACTGCCCGAAAAATAGCCGTTGCAAAAAGCAATATAGACACCGGCGAGCTGGTTGATGTAGTCGCATTATTAAGAATCGTGGAGCAGATACTGAGAAGTGCCAAAGGGTTTTTTGAAGGGGCGCGGCAAATGGTAAAGTCTGTTACGTCTTCAGCGCGAGATGTCGCGGCCAAAATTTGGAACCGCTCGAAAGCACTAGGCCAAGCAGCAAAGGTTTTTGTCGAACGCCTTACCGCGGAAACTACGGATTCAGCAGGTTCCGGTAGTGAAGAAAATACGAAATTTCTCTTGAGTTGGAATACAACAAAGACGATTTTGAGCCCGTCGAGTGATCCCATTTCTTGGAAAAAATTACTGAGCCAAGACCTCAGTTCTTCCGAGTTAAGCCTTATCAATTCGTATGAGTTAATGTACCTAGTTGCTGCCTCAAGCCTACCAGTTGTGCCGGGAGGAATTTGGCCTAATGTGATTCGTTATGCACGTTATCGCGTCGAGACAATATCCGCCGAAAGGATCGGCATCGATACTGCTCGTCGACTCTATTTTGCCTCTACAATTTCATTTTCGGAAGCCATCTCCAATCAGCGGTGCATTCTATTTAACTCGACCAAACCTGAGGGGCTGTCATATGAAGGTGGCAGTTGGCTTTCGGGCAATCTCGGCGTCGCAGTCAACGCAACCAGTGATGACCGTGAGGATGAAGTATATGATGTCGCGGTAGCACTCGATAATTGTGGGGCTAGCGTTAAAAGATTAGACATACAAAAACTTGAAGAAGAACTCAATTTTTTCCTTGCAATCACCGAAATTTCGCCAGAGAGAAAAATAATGGCGCTCGTCTTGCTGTATGTGAGCAAAAAAGTACACAAACTGGTTATAGCGGGAGCGACTCGCGTAAAACCAATTGTTGCACCCGCCCTCCTGTATTCTATGGTGAAATCATCGATTCTAAACGTTTCCGAAAAGCATACTGAATTTGATAGAATTTTGACTGACTTCCAAAATGAGACCGTTTCAGTAATTGGCTATGTAGTCGGGCTTTGGATAAATGATGGCTTAGTAGCCGGAAATGTTCATCAATTTAGATCGGCGTTTGAGCGTGAATGGGAGTTCCTCAAAGGTAGTTCTTCTATATCTTGATATCGAAATCTAGTGATTTTGGCATTTTATTTAGCTGACGTCGCGCGATTATTTTTAGAGAACAGACCCGTCAATCACTGTTACTGAGTGATAGAGGTGCTGCTGATCAGGAGTATAATAGAGGGTAGCCAGCGTCCCTGACCCTTGCCCATCCCGCCCGCCGCAGGCAGGTTCGCGCCGCATGCTCGCCCTCGCCCGTCGCCATTCCACCTTGCTCGCGCTCTCCGCCATCACCCTTCTCGCGGTGGTGCTGGTGCGCGTGCTGAAAGGCCCGGCGGCCGTGGCGCATGCCTGGGGTGGGTCGGTCGATCTCATCATCGGCATCCTGCCTTCCATGCTGATGGGCATGTTGATGGCGGGCTCGCTCCGGCAGTTGGTGCCCACCGGGGCGCTGGCCAAATGGATGGGGGCGGAGAGCGGGTGGCGCGGGCTGGTCATTGCCTCGGTGGTGGGCATTGCCACGCCGGGCGGGCCGATGGCGGCCTTCCCCATGGTGCTGGTGCTGAGCGGCGCCGGGGCTGATATCGGCTGCGTCATTGCCTTCATCGTCAGCTGGGGGCTGAACGGGTTCAACCGCATATTGGTGTGGGAAGTGCCGTTGCTGGGGCCGGACTTTGCCTTGCTGCGGTTCCTCTCGGGCCTACCGATGGGGTTCATCGCCGGGTGGATTTCGCGCCGGGTGCCGCTGCGCTGGGCGCCGCCGGAGAGCCTGCCGCGATGACCGGGCGGCTGATCCTCGCCGCGATGGCGCTGCTGTGCTTCTGGCTGGCCTGGCGCAAGGGCCGGCCCGCGGGCATGCGGGCGCTGCGGGAGACGCGCGACAACCTGGTGCGCATCTTGCCGATGATGCTGGTGGCCATGCCGATGGCGACCTTTCTGGCGGAGCTGGTGCCGGAGGACGTGGCCAGCGGCTGGCTGGGGCCGGAGAGCGGGCTGACCGGCCTGCTGGTGGCGAGCTTTGCCGGTGGGCTGATCCCGGGCGGGCCCTATGCCAGCTTTCCGCTGGTGCTGACCTTCCTGAAGGCGGGGGCGGGGCCGGCGCAGATGGTGGCGCTGATCACGGGGTGGGCGGTGCTGGCGTTTCATCGGGTGGTGATGTGGGAGATTCCGGTGCTGGGGGCGCGGTTCGCCATTGTGCGGACGGTGTCATCGCTGGCGCTGCCGCTGCTGGCGGGGTTGATCGCGGAGGCGCTGCTGCCGCTGTTCCCGCATCTGCTGGCGGGGATGCGTTGATGACCCAGGGGAACGACTGGGACGCGGCGCTGGCCATGCGGGATGGCGGGCCGGTGCCGGCGGGCGAGTTGGGGCGGTTGTTCGGGCCGTTGTTCGCGCCGCCGCGTGGGGCGGATGGCTGCGTGGTGGTGGGCCGCCTGGCGCAGACGCTGGATGGGCGGATCGCCACGGTTTCCGGCAGCAGCCAGTGGATCGGCGGGCCGGGCGACATCCTGCACACGCATCGGCTGCGGGCGCTGTGCGACGCGGTGCTGGTGGGCGCCGGGACGGTGCGGGCGGACAACCCGCGGCTGACCACGCGGGAATGCAGCGGGCCGAACCCGGTGCGGGTGGTGCTGGACCCGGCGCGGCGGCTTTCGGCGGAATACGGGATTTTTCGGGAAGGGCCGCCGACCTTGCTGGTGGTGGCGGCGGGCGCGGCCGGGCCGCACGCCGCGCGGGATGCGGCGATGGTGCCGGGCGGCGGCGAGCGGGACGGCGCCTCGCGCGAGCGCCACGGCTGCGCCGAGGTGGTGCGGGTGCCGCGCGCGGGCGATGGGCTGGACCTTTCGGCGGTGCTGGCCATGTTGGCGGGGCGCGGGTTGCGGCGGGTCTTCGTGGAAGGTGGCGGGGTGACGGTTTCCAGGTTTCTGGCGGCGGGGTGTCTGGACCGGCTGCATGTGACGGTCGCGCCGGTGCTGCTGGGCAGCGGCATCCCCGCCTTCACGCTGCCGGAAGCGGCGCGGATTGCCGATGGGCTGCGGTTTTCCTGGGCGGTGCATGAGATAAGCCCGGACGTGCTGCTGGACATTGCGCTGGACCGCGCCAGGCCGGGGGTTTGCGCGTGAAGGCGCGTCTCGCCGGAGGGGTGCGATGAGAGCACTTTGGTATGTCGCGGCCGGCGTGGCGGAGCTGCGGGCCGAGGCGCCGCGCGTGCCCGGCCCCGGCGAGTGCCTGGTGCGGGCGCTGTACAGCGGCATCTCGCGCGGGACCGAGCGGCTGGTGCTGGCGGGCCGGGTGCCGGAGAGCCAATGGCCGGTGATGCGGGCGCCGCTGATGGCCGGCGAATTCCCCTTCCCGGTGAAGTACGGCTACGCCGTGGTCGGGGCGCGCGAGGATGGCAGCCGGGTGTTCTGCCTGCACCCGCATCAGGACGTGTTCGTGGCGCCGGAAGCCATGTGCGTGGCGGTGCCGGACCATGTGCCTTCCCGCCGCGCGGTGCTGGCGGCGAATATGGAAACCGCGGTCAATATTCTGTGGGACGCGGCGCCCCTGGTGGGGGAACGCGTGCTGGTGGTGGGCGCCGGCGTGGTCGGGTTGCTCAGCGCCTACCTGCTGGCGCGGCTGCCGGGGGTGGAGGTGGCGGTGTGCGATGTCGACGCCGGCCGGGCCGCCTTGGTGGAGAGCTTTGGCGCACGCTTCGTGCTGCCGCAGGACGCGCCGGTCGAGCGGGATTTGGTGGTGCATGCCAGCGCCTCCCAGGCCGGGTTGCGGCTGGCGCTGCGGAGTTGCGGGTTCGAGGCGCGGATTGTCGAGGCCAGTTGGTACGGCGATGCCGAGGTGGCGCTGCCGCTGGGCGAGGGCTTTCATGCCAAGCGGCTGAAGCTGGTCTCCTCTCAGGTCGGCGCCGTGGCCAGCGTGATGCGCGGCCGGCGCACGCATGGGGAGCGCCTTGGTCTTGCCCTCGGGCTGTTGGATGATGCGCGGCTGGATGCGCTGCTGGGGCCGGAGGTGGCGTTCGACGCGCTGCCCGCCGCCCTGCCCGCACTGCTGGCGCCTGGTGCGCCCGGGCTATGCCCGGTGGTTGCCTACTGATGCTGTGTCCCGTTGTTTCCTATCGATAAGGTGAGATCTGCATGTTCAGCCTGACCGTCAGCGACCACATCATGATCGCGCACAGCTTCCGCGGGGAGGAATTCGGCCCGGCGCAGAAGCTGCACGGCGCCACCTTCGTGGTGGAGGCGGAGTTCCGCGCCGTGGATATCGATGGGCTGGGGCTGCTGGTGGATATCGGCCTGGCGAAGCAGGAACTGGGCGTGGTGCTGGGGGCGCTGAACTACCAGAACCTGGACGCCATGCCAGAGCATGCCGGGAAGAACACCACCACGGAGTATCTGTGCCGGTTCATCCACCAGGCGCTGGCGGCCAGCGTGAAGGCGGGCAAGCTGGGCACCCAGGGCGTGGGCGTGACGGGGTTGAAGGTGACGCTGCGCGAGAGCCCGAATGCCTGGGCGAGCTTCGAGGGCGACGTCTGATCATGCACATTGCTCTGGTCGTACCCGGGCCGTTCGACGCTGTCTCCGGCGGGTATATCTACGACCGGCGGCTGGTGCAGGGGCTGCGGGCGCTGGGGCATCAGGTGGACGTGGTGGAACTGGCCGGGCGGCACCCGCTGGCCGACGAGGCCGCCGAGGCCAGTGCGCGCGCCGCGCTGGCGCGGCTGCCGATGACGACGCGGGTGGTGATCGATGGCCTCGGGCTGCCGGCCTTTGCCGGGCTGGCGCGGGAGCTGGTGGTGCGGCGCGCGGTGGGGCTGATCCATCACCCGACGGCGCTGGAGCCGGGCTTCTCGGCGGAGGACCAGGCGCGGCTGCGCAGCACGGAGACGCTGCTGTTCGGCGCGCTGGCGCGGCTGGTGGCGACGCATCGCTTCACCGCGGAGCGACTGGTGCAGCAATTCGGCGTGGCGGCCGGGCGCGTCGCCGCGGTGGAGCCGGGGACGGATGCGGCGGTGCGCGCGGTTGGATCGGGCGGGCCGGGCGTGGCGGTGCTTTCGGTGGGCGCGGTGGTGCCGCGCAAGGGGCATGACGTTCTGCTGCGCTCCCTGGCCGGGGTGGCGGATGTGGCGTGGACGCTGACCATCGCCGGCGCCGAGCGCGACCAGGTGCACGCGCATGGGCTGCGGGCGCTGGCCGAACAGCTGGGCGTGGCGCAGCGGGTGAGCTTTGCCGGGGAGGTTTCGGCGGCCGAGCTGGAGGCGCTGTACGCCCGCGCGGACCTGTTCGCGCTGGCGACGCATTGGGAAGGCTATGGCATGGCCGCGGCCGAGGCCTTGGCGCGCGGGCTGCCGGTGGCGGTGACCGCCGGCGGGGCGATTGCCGAGGTGGTGCCGCTGGAGGCGGGCGTGGTCTCGCCGCCCGGGGATGTGGTCAGCTTCACCAAGGGGCTGCGGCGGGTGCTGTTCGACACCGAGCTGCGCGCGGCCATGGCGGATGCGGCCTGGGAGGCGGGGCAGAAGCTGCCGCGCTGGGAAGACCGCGCCGCGCTGTTCGCGGCCGAGCTGGAGCGCGTGGCGTGAGCGAGGAATTCGAACTCGACTGGCTGGACCTTCGGGAGCCGCATGACGCGGCGGCGCGGAGCGAGGCGCTGGCGGAGGCGCTGATCGCCAGGTTGCCGGCGCGGCCGCGGCTGATGGACCTGGGCGCCGGCACGGGCAGCCTGTTCCGCTGGCTGGCGCCGCGCATCGGCCGGGCGCAGGCCTGGACCCTGGTGGACCAGAACAAGGAAATGACCGAGGCGGCCTTCGATACCATCGCCGACCGGGCCGAGACGGTGGGGCTGAAGGTGACCTTCCCCAACCGGCGCACGCTGCTGGTGCACGCGCCGGGCGGGGCCTGGCGGGTGGAGGCGCTGATTGCCGACCTGGCGCATGCGCCGGGCAACCTGCCGGTTGGGAATGTGGATGCGGTGGTGTGCTCCGCGCTGTGCGACCTGGTTTCGGCGGGCTGGGTGGAGCGGATGGCGGCGGCGATCCGCGTGCCGTTTTATGCCTGTTTGAACGTGGATGGGCGCGACCGGTTTTTGCCGCCGGTGCCGGGCGACGCGCTGGTGGCGCGCGGCTTTGCCCGCGACCAGGGGCGGGACAAGGGGTTCGGCGGGCGCGCCCTGGGGTCGAAGGCGGTGGCGGAGATCACCCGCGTGTTCGGGGCGCAGGGCTTCGAGGTGCAGAGCGCGGCGAGCGACTGGGTGCTGCGCGGTGGCTCGGCGACGGCGCTGCTGAGCGAGTTGGTGTTCGGCCATGCCGAGGCGGCGATGGCGCAGGATTTCCGCGGGCGGGGGCAGATTTCCGCCTGGCGGGAAAAGCGGTTGCAGCAGAGCAGCCTGGGGCGGTTGCAGGCGCGGGTGGGGCACCGGGACGTGCTGGCGCTGCCGCCCGAGGCAGGCTGGGACGAGCCGGCGCCCGTGGCGGCCCGGATGCCGGCCGCGCTGCCGCGCAGGCGGCGCTGAAGCCCCGGCAGCCGCGGTGGCGTGGCTGCCCCGGAAACGCCTGGGCATGACAGGATGAGGCGGCGTGGCGCGATGCGCGTGGCGCTGATGCAGGGAGGCGCGGGATGAAGCTGCCGGAGGGGCTGAGGCTGACGGTGGAGGAGAAGCCCAGCGAAGCGGATCGCGAGGCGCTGCCCGACCTGCTGGAGGCGTTCAACGAGCGGATGTGGCCGGGGCATCAGCCCTGGCAGGAAGTGGCGGTCTTCGTGCGCGACGCCGCCGGCACCGTGCTGGGCGGGCTGTATGGCGAGACCTATGGCGGCTGGCTGTTCATCCGCTACCTGGTGATGCCCGAGGCCGCCCGGCGGACCGGGCTGGGGCGCCAGGTGATGGCGCTGGCCGAGGATGTGGCGCGGCGGCGCGGCTGCCATTCGGCCTGGCTGGATACCTTCAGCTTCCAGGCGCCGGGCTTCTACCGGAAGCTGGGGTATGAGGAGTTCGGCCGGATTGCGCTGCCGCCGGTGGGGGAAAGGTTGTACTTTCGGAAGGCGCTGTAGGCGGCGCAGTTCATCAGCCGCTGATGCGGATGCAGTGGCGTGGGTGCCCGGGACAAGCCCGGGCATGACGGAGGTGAGGTGGTGCCAGGCGCCCTTTGCGCGCCCTGCCCCGCCCTCAGCCCTTGGGCAGGTCGCGCCTCAGGGCGACTTCGGCACGTCGCGCCCTCAGGGCGCGCGGGGGACGTACGCGATGGCCTCGACCTCCAGCGCGCAGCCCATGGGCGTGGCGCCGGCCTGCATGCGGGTGCGGGCGGGCAGGGTTTCCTGGCTGCTGAAGTAACTCCGATAGATACGGTCGAAGGCTTCCTGCTGCTTCTGGTCCTTCAGCCAGACGATGACCTTCAGCAGGCAGTCCATATTGCTGCCGGCGGCCTCCACCAGGCGCTTCAGGTGGTTCATCACCACGCGGACCTGATGCTCGAACGGCACGTCCGGGAAGGGCGGCGGCGGCTCGCCCTTGGCGCGGGCGGCGCGGAGGGCGGCGCAGTAGTCTTCCTCGAAGGGCGGCAGGCCGGAGACGTACACCATGTCGCCATGGCGGACGCAGAGGTTGAAGGGACCGGCGGTTTCGGGAACCCCGGCCTGGATGACCTGCTTTTCCATGGATGCGCCCCTGTGCTTCGCTGTGCAGGGTAGGAGCAGATGCCATGACCGAAAAGCCCATTGCCATTGTGGCCGCCGAGGTGCCGGCGCGGGAGGCCAGCGGCTACCCGCCGGATCTGCAGGACAAGGTGCGCGGCCGGCTGAAGCGGGCGCTGGGGGATCGCTTCGGGCTGGGCAGCTTCGGCGTGAACCTGACCACGCTGAAGCCGGGGGCGCAGAGCAGCCTGCGCCACGCGCATACGGTGCAGGATGAGTTCGTCTATGTGCTGCAAGGTACGCCCACGCTGGTGACGGATGCCGGGGAGACGCTGCTGGGCCCTGGGATGTGCGCGGGGTTCAAGGGCGGCAGCGGGGATGCGCATTGCCTGGTGAACCGCAGCGCGCAGGATGTGCTGGTGCTGGAGGTGGGCGACCGGCAGCCGGGCGACGGCGCGAGCTATCCGGATGACGACCTGGCGGTGGTGATGGGCGCGGATGGCAAATACCGCTACAGCCGCAAGGATGGCTCGCCGCTGTAGCCGCCGCGCGTTGCGACTGCCTGCGCGGGAATGAGGGAGAGAGTGATGCCGGTGCTGTTGGGCTGCATAGCCGATGATTTCACGGGCGCGACCGACCTGGCGAATACGCTGGTCAAGGGCGGCATGACCGCGGTGCAGGTCATCGGCGTGCCCACTGGGCCTTTACCCGAAGCGGATGTGGTCATCGTGGCGCTGAAGAGCCGCACCGCGCCGGTGGGCGTGGCGGTGGGCGAAAGCCTGGCGGCGGCCGAGGCGCTGCTGAAGGCGGGTGCGCGGCAGTTGTTCTTCAAATACTGCTCCACCTTCGATAGCACCGAGGCGGGGAATATCGGGCCGGTGGCGGATGCGCTGATCCAGCGTCTCGGCTGCGGCTTCGCGCTGGCCAACCCGGCGTTTCCGACCAATGGGCGCACCGTGTACCAGGGGCATCTGTTCGTCGGCGGCATGCTGCTGAACGAGAGCGGGATGGAGAACCATCCGCTGACGCCGATGAAGGACGCCAACCTGGTGCGGGTGCTGAGCCGCCAGACGGATGGGACGGTGGGGCTGGTGCCCTTCGTGACCGTGGAGCAGGGCGCGCAGGCCATTCGGAAGGCGCTGACCGTGCTGAAGGAGAGCGGGCGGCGCTACGCCATTGTGGATGCGGTGACGGATGCGCATCTGGTGGCGATTGGCGAGGCCGCGAGCGAACATGCGCTGATCACGGGTGGGTCCGGCATTGCCATGGGGCTGCCGGCGAATTTCCGCGCCAAGGGGCTGCTGCCGGAACGTGGCGACAGCGCGGCCGAGTTGCCGCCCATGGTCGGGCATGCGGCGGTGCTGGCGGGGTCGTGTTCGCGGGCGACGCTGGGGCAGATCGGCTTTGCGCGGGACCATATCCCGACGCTGGAGCTGGATGCGCTGGCGACGCCGGATGCCGGCGCGCTGGCGGCGCAGGCGATGGCGTGGCTGGAGGGGAAGCTGGGGGCCTCGCCGGTGCTGGTGGCGGCCAGTGCGCCGCCGGACAAGGTGGCGGCGTTGCAGGCCAGGCTGGGGCGCGATGCCGCCGGCGCGCTGGTGGAACAAGCGCTGGCCGAGGTGGCGGAATACATGGTGCGCCAGGGCGTCAAGCGGCTGGTGGTGGCCGGCGGCGAGACTTCTGGGAGTGTGGTGTCTCGGTTGGGGGTGACGTCGCTGCGCATTGGGCGGGAGATCGACCCGGGGGTGCCCTGGACCTACGCCGAGCCGGCCGGGCTGCATTTGGCGCTGAAGAGCGGCAATTTCGGCACGCGGGACTTCTTCCTGAAGGCGTTCGAGGCATGAACGAGAGCCAGTTGCGGGAGCGGCTGGCGGAGCATGGCGCTTCGCTGTTCGCGCGTGGGTATTCCGTGGGGTCCGCCGGCAATATCTCGGTTCGGCTGGAGGACGGGTTTTTGATGACGCCGACCAACTCCTGCCTCGGGCGGCTGGACCCCGCGCGGATTTCCAAGCTCGACAGGCAGTACCGGCATATCGGCGGCGACAAGCCTTCCAAGGAGGTGTTCATGCATCGCGCCTTCCTGGACACCAGGCCGGAAGCGGGCGCGGTGGTGCACCTGCATTCCACCCAGGCCACCGCCATTGCGTGCCTGGCCGCGCCCGGCGAGGACGCGCCGATCCCGCCGCTGACGCCCTATTTCGTCATGCGCGTCGGCCGGCGGCTGCCGGTGGTGCGGTACTACCGGCCCGGCGATGCCGCGATGGAGCCGGCGATTGCCGAGGCGGCGCGCGATGCGCGGGCGGTGCTGCTGGCCAATCATGGGCCGGTTGTCTCTGGCAAGACGCTGGACGACGCCGTCTATGCCGCCGAGGAGCTGGAGGAGGCGGCCAAGCTGGCGCTGATGCTGCGCGGCCAACCCGCGCGGCTGCTGACGCCGGCAGAAATCGACGACCTGCTGGGGACCTTCGGGTGAAGCGCCGCGTGCTGCTGGCGGCCGGGGCCGCCCTGCCCTTTTCGGCGCGGGCGCAGGTGTGGCCGGACCGGCCGGTGCGCTTCATCCAGGGCTTCGCGCCCGGCGGCACCACGGACATCCTGGCCCGGCTGCTGGCGCCGGAACTGGCCGCCGCCCTGGGCCAGCCGGTGGTGGTGGAGAACAAGCCGGGCGCCGGGGGCACCATCGCGGCCGAGGCGCTGGCGCATGCGCGGCCGGATGGCCAGACCATGATGCTGCTGAACAACGGCTTCGCCGCCAGCGCCGCGATCTTCAAGCGGCTGCCCTATGATCCGCTGGCGGACGTGGTGCCGGCCACCGTGGTGGCCAGCATGGCGTTGGTTCTGCTGGTGGCGCCGGGGGCGCCGTGGCGGACGCTGGAAGGTTTCCTCACCGCGGCGCGGCGCCAGCCCGGCGAGCTGAACATCGCCACCGTGGGCGTGGGCAGCACGCAGCACTTCGCCGCCGAGGCCTTGCAGGCCGCCAGCGGCACCAGGCTGACCCATGTGCCGTACAGGGGCACGCCGGATGCGCTGGTGGCGCTGCGCAATGGCCAGGTGCAGGCGGTGATGGAGACCGCCGCGGCGGTGCTGCCGCAGGTGCAGGCCGGCGAGGCGCGGGCGCTGGCGGTGACCACGGCGCGCCGCTTCGACGCGCTGCCGGAGGTGCCGGCGGTGCAGGAGGTGGCGGGGCTGGAGGGGTTTTTGCAGGCCACCTGGTACGCCATAGGCTTTCCCGCCGGGACGGATGCCGCGATTCTGTGGCGGGTGCAGGCCGAGGTGGTGCGTGCGCTGGAGAAGCCCGCGCTGCGCCAGCGCCTGGCCGCCCTGGGGATGACGCCGATAGGCAGCACGCCGGCCGCGGCCGCCAGCCTGCTGCGCGATGAGATCGAGCGGGCGCGGCGGCTGGTGATCTCGGCCAATATCCCGCAACAATAGCCGCCTTCAGACTGGAGCGACCCATGCAGCTTGCCACCCCGCCGGACCGCGAAGCCCCGGCCGACCACCCGATTGAAGCGAATTTCCGCCGGCGCTGGAGCCCGCGCAGCTATGCCGAGACGCCGGTGAGCGCGAGCGCGCTGAACAGCCTGCTGGAAGCGGCGCGCTGGAGCGCCAGCTGCTTCAACCTGCAGCCGTGGAACTTCATTGTGCTGCGCAAGGACGAACACGCCGCGGCGCATGAGAAGCTGTTCGGCTGCCTTTCGGTCAACAACCAGGGCTGGGCCGGCAAGGCCCCGGTGCTGATGCTGGCGGTGGCGCGCACGACCAAGCCGGCCGATGGCACGCCCAACCCCTATGCCTGGTACGATACCGGTGCCGCGATTGCCAACCTGGCGGCGCAGGCGGGCCCGCTGGGCTTGCAGGTGCATTCCATGGCCGGCTTCGATGCCGCGAAGGCGCGCGAGGCGTTCAACATCCCCGAGGGGTTCGACCCCGTCTGTGCGCTGACCGTCGGCCACCCCGGCCCGGCCGAGGCCCTGCCCGAGGCGCTGAAGCAGCGCGAGACCGGGCCGCGCGTGCGCCGCAAGGTGGAGGAATTTGCCTTCTTCGGCGGGTGGCAGGGCTGATGGAGGCCGAGAGCGCCGACCGCGCGGCGATCCGCGCGCTGGTGGAAAACTGGGCGGTGTGGCGCGACGCCGGCCATTGGGACCGCTTCGCCACCTGCTGGCACGAGGACGGCTTCATGATGGCCACCTGGTGCCAGGCGCCGTGGCGCGACTTCATCGCCGCTTCCGTGGCGGGGTGGGACAAGGGCGTCTCGATCCTGCACTTCCTGGGCGGGCACAGCGCGGATGTGAACGGCACGCGCGCGATCAGCCAGACCAAGATGACGATCAGCCAACGCGCACCCGTGCACGGCGTGCTGGTGGACGTGGTCTGCACCGGGCGGTTCTACGACTTCCTGGAGAAGCGCGGTGGCAAGTGGGGCGTGGTGCTGCGCCAGCCGATCTATGAGAAGGATCGGATGGACCCGGTGAGCCCTTCCGCCAGGCTGGAGCTGGACGCAGCGCTGCTGGAGAAGTTCCCCGAGGGGTATCGGCACCTGGCCTATGCGCAGACGCAGATCGGCTACGAGGTGAAGACCGACATGCCCGGCTTGAAGGGCGACATTGTAGCGGCGCTGTACCAGCGCGGCGCGCAGTGGCTGGCCGGCGGGCCGCATGGGGGGCCAGTGCCGGCGTAGCCGGCGGGGGAGTAATGAGTGCCGGCATAGCCGGCGCGGCGTGGCGCTTGCCGGCGTAGCCGGCGGGGGGTGTGGTGCTTGCCGGCATGGCCGGCGCAGGCGCCGGGCAAACGAAAAGGGCGCCACCCCTGCGGGTGGCGCCCCCTGTTCGCCGGGATCAGGCGGCGATCAGCTCTCGGTGGTCTCGGTCGCTTCCGGCGCCGGGGCGGCGGCAGCGGCGGCGGCGGCAGCGGCCTTCTTGGCAGCGCGGGTGGCAGCGGCCTTCTTGGCGGCTTCCGAGCGAGCGGAGGGCGCAGCCTTGGTCGCGGCGGCCTTGGTGGTGGCGGCCTTCTTCGGCGCAGCCTTGGCGGCAGCCTTGGGCGCGGCCTTCTTCGCGGCGACCGGCTTCTTGGCGACGGCGGCGCGGCGCGCAACCGGCTTCTTGGTCGCGGTCTTGGCAGCGGCCTTCTTCGGCGCGGCCTTCTTGGCAGCCGGCTTCTTGGCGACGGCCTTCTTCGCGGCCGGCTTCCTGGTCGCGGTCTTGGCGGCGGCCTTCTTCGGCGCGGCCTTCTTGGCGGCCGGCTTCTTCGCGGCGGTCTTGGCAGCGGCCTTCTTCGGCGCGGCCTTCTTCGCCGCCGGCTTCTTCGCCGCCGGCTTCTTCACGGCGGTCTTGGCGGCGGCCTTCTTCGGCGCAGCCTTCTTCGGCGCAGCCTTCTTCGGCGCGGCCTTGGCGGCGGGCTTCTTGGCGGCAACGCGCGCGCGGGCGGTGGCCGGCTTCTTCGCGGTGCGGCGGGTGGTGGCCATGGCCATCGCCTGGGCGCGCGGGGCTTCTGGGGTTTCGATCGTGTCGTCGGTCATGCGGAATCTCCTTGGGCTTGAAGCGGTATAAGCTCAGCGGGGTTGGTCGTGCGAAGGCGACACGGCGCGGATCCCGAAGCACGCGGTGCCGCACTGATCGCTGCCCAGGCCTTGCGAACGGAAAGCGATGGCGCCAGCATCGCGACGACGCGTCGCTGCTGCACAACCCCAGCTTTCCCGCAGCCATGCATCAAGCGGATGCCGAACTGCGGCGAGGGTGTTTCGGCGAAAGCGAGGCCGCACTCCCTGCGCGTTTGCGGTCCATGGACCGTCCTTCCCTGCTGCGGCACTGGTTGACAGCTTCAGCGAATTCCCACTCCGGCGAATCGCGTCGGCAAGCATGTGCGCGCGAATCACGCTATCTGCACGCACGTATCCACTGTCAACAAAATCCGCATCAGCACGCGCTATTTTTCTGCGCAACGCGGTGCAAGCGCGCGCGATATGCGTGCGCGATGCGGTAGCACGTGCAAATGCGGCAGCGACGTGGCGACGATGATGCGACGCGCGCGACGCGGTGATGCGCGCTGCGCCGATGCGGCGATGCGGCGATGCGGTGATGCGGTGATGCGGCGATGCGCCGACGCGCGATGCGCCGGTGCGCCGGTGCGCCGATGCGGCGATGCGCCGATGCGGCGATGCGGCGATGCGGCGATGCGCCGATGCGGCGATGCGCGATGCGCGATGCGCAGGGTGGCGACGCGATGCGCGATGCGGTGTTCGGGCGAGGCAACCCGCGCTGATGGTGCTGCCCGCTTCATGCCGCGGCGCGCTGCGCGTGTGCGATGCGCCAAGCGCGAGCGGCAAAGCTTACCGCTTCTCCATCTTCGCGGCGCGGCGATGGGCCAGGAACGCGAACGGCCGCCGGCGTGAACCGGCGGCCGTTGCTGGCAGTGGCGCGGCGACGGGCGTGCTGCCCATGCCGCGTGGCGGCGTCGCGCCAAAGGCGCGCTGTCCCGACCCCAGCGTGCCGCCATGGGCGGCGTCGCGCCAAAGGCGCGCCTTTTCCGCTTCAGCGCGCCGCCATGGGCGGCGATGCTGTCTTCAGCGCGCCGCCATGGGCGGCGTTGCTGGCTTCAGCGCGCCGCCATCGGCGGCGATGCTGTCTTCAGCGCGCCGCCATGGGCGGCACGACGCGCTGCTCCAGCCCGGTGTAGTAGCTCAGCGGGCGGATCAGCCGGTTGTCGGCGCCCTGTTCGAACACATGCGCCGCCCAGCCGGTGATGCGCGACGCCACGAAGATCGGCGTGAACAGGGGGATGTCGAAGCCCATCAGGTAGTAGGCGGGGCCGGCCGGGAAATCGAGGTTCGGGTGGATCTTCTTCTCACGCAGCATCATCGCGGCCAGCACGCGGCTGGTTTCCATCCAGCGGCGGTCGCCCACCACCTCGGCCATCTTCTCGGCGTACTTGGTCATCGTCGGCACGCGGCTGTCGCCGCTCTTGTAGACGCGGTGGCCGAAGCCCATCACCAGCGCCTTGTGGTCGAAGCGGGTGGAGAGCCACTCCTCCGCCTTATCCGGGCCGCCGACTTCCTTCAGCATGTGCATCACGGCTTCGTTGGCGCCACCGTGCAGCGGGCCCTTCAGCGCGGCGATCCCGGCGGTGATGGCGCCGTGGATGTCCGCCATCGTGCTCGTCACCGTGCGGGCGGTGAAGGTGGAGGCGTTGAAGGTGTGCTCGGCGTACAGGATCAGCGAGACATCGAAGCTCTTCAGCACCTCGGCCGCGGGGACGCTATCAAAAACCAGGTTGAAGAAGTTCTCGGCGAAGGTGTGGCTGGGGTTCGGCGCGACCGGCAGCAGCCCCTTGGAGGCGCGCGTCGCCGCGGCGATGCAGGTGGGGATCTTTGCGAGTAGGCGCATGGCCTTGCGGCGCTGGGCGGCGTCCGACGTGTCGCCGGCCTCGGGGTCCTCAAGGCCCATGAAGCTGACGCAGGTACGAATGGCGTCCATCGGGTGGGCGTCCTTCGGGAACGCCTTGATGACCGCGTGCAGCGAGGGGCTGATCTCGCGCTCCGCGGCCTCGGCGGCGCGGAAGTCGGCCAGCTGCTGGGCGTTGGGGAGTTCGCCGTTCCAGAGGAGGTAGGCGACTTCCTCGAAGCAGCAGAGCTCGCAGAGGTCCTGCACCGCGTAGCCGCGATAGGTCAGGCTGTTGGTCTCCGGCATCACCTTGGAGACCGCTGATACGTCGGCATAGACGCCGACCAGGCCCTTGTAGATGGTGGGTTCGTTGGAACCGCTCATGGGTTGCTCCCGTTGGGTGTGGTGGCGATGGTCCCCCTCCCCGACCCTCCCCCGCGGACGGGGGAGGGAGAGAGGCGGCGGGTTCAGAAGATGCCGGGCTTGCCTTCGGCCAGGGTGCCAGCCGGCAGCGTCACGTTCAGCACGTGCAGCTCGCCCGCGGGAATCTTGGCCAGGTCCTGCACATCCGCCAGGAAGCGGTTGATCTCCCGCGCCGTCAGGATGCCGTCCGTCAGGGTGCGGAACTTGTGGATGTATTCGGCGCGGGCGAAGGGGCGGGCGCCGTTCGGGTGGGCGTTGGCGACGCCCAGCTCATCCACCAGCTTGCTGCCGTCCTGGAAGAAGATCTCCACCTTGCCGCCGAAGGACAGCTCGTTGGGGTCCTTGGAGTGGTACTTGCGGGTCCACTCGGGGTCCTCGATGGTCTCGATCTTGTGCCACAGCGCCACGGTGTCCTTCCGGCCCGCGCGCTTGGGGGCGTAGCTGTCCACGTGGTGCCAGCTGCCGTCCTGCAGGGCGACGGTGAAGATGTACATTATGGAATGGTCCAGCGTTTCGCGGCTGGCCTTGGGGTCCATCTTCTGCGGGTCCTGCGCGCCAGTGCCGATCACGTAGTGGGTGTGGTGGCTGGTGTGGATGACGATCTTGGCGATGTCCTCCAGCTTGCGGCCGCTCTCGGCGATGTCCGCCTTCATCTTGAAGGCCAGGTCGATCAGCGCCTGGGACTGGTACTCGGCGCTGTGTTCCTTGGTGTAGCTGTCCATGATGGCGCGCTTGGCTTCGCCGGCGCCGGGCAGCGGCACGTGGTAGTAGGTGGGGTCGTAGACGGTCTTGCGACCCTTGCTGTCGGCCTGGGTGCGGCCGTTCAGCACCCAGGCGATGACGCTGTCCTCGCCTTCATAGATCGGGTTCGGCGCGCCCTCGCCGCGCATGGCGCGGTCCACGGCCTCGATGGCCAGCTTGCCGGCGTGGGCGGGAGCGAAGGCCTTCCAGCTGCTGATCTCGCCCTTGCGGGACTGGCGGAAGCTGATGGAGGTGTGCAGCGCCTGCTGCACCGCCTGGAAGATCACGTCCTGCTTCAGCCCCAGCAGCGTGCCGACGCCGGCCGCGGCCGAGGGGCAGAGATGGGCGATGTGGTCGACGCGGTGTTCATGCAGGCAGATGGCGCGGACCAGGTCGATCTGGATCTCATAGCCGGTGGCCAGGCCGCGGATGAGGTCCTTGCCCGACTTTTCCATGGTCTGCGCGACCGCGAGGACGGGGGGGATGTTGTCGCCGGGGTGGGAGTAGTCGGCGGCCAGGAAGGTGTCGTGGAAATCGAGTTCACGCACCGCGGTGCCATTGGCCCAGGCGGCCCATTCCGGGCTGACGCGGACCGTGTTCTTCATGCCGAACACCGTGGCGCCGCCCTTTTTCGCGTGGCCGAGCGCCATGTCGCGGGCGGAGGTGACGGGGCGGCGGTTGATGGCGGCGACGGCGACGCTGGCGTTGTCGATGATCCGGTTGATGATCATCTCCTGCACGTCCTTCTGGACGGCGACCTTGTCGGCGGCGACGCCGGCGATCTTCCAGGCAAGCTGGTCTTCGCGCTTCAGCAGCGCCTTGGACGGATGGACCTTGATGTCATGCGTTTGCATGGTGCGGCGTTCCCTTTGAGGCCAGTGACGCGATTGCGCTTTGTGTCGCCGCTGGCAAGGCTTTGCTAGTCCCTTTGGCATTCCGATTGACGGCCGCTCACGATAGGTTTTCTGTATTGCTGCGCCCTCAGACGGCTGGGAGGCACGCCTGCGGCGTGACGCGCCGTCATCCGTCGGCTTGGCTTACGCGGCATAAGCCGCGTCGGGCCGAAGGCACGCCGGGGGCGTGACGGCCGTTCGGCCTTGCGGCCCTGCGGGCCGTGGTTCTCAGCCAGGGCGCGAGGGAGCAGGATCGGGTGGACTTTCGCATCGTCAGGCGGCTCGGGCATTTCCTCGCGGTGGCGGAGGAAGGGCATTTTGGCCGGGCGGCGGCGCGGCTCGGCATCAGCCAGCCGCCGCTGACCGCGCAGATCCAGGCGCTGGAGGCCGAGTTGGGCGTGCAGCTGCTGGAGCGCACCCGCAAGGGCGCCCGCCCGACGCGCGAGGGCGAGGCGCTGCTGCCCATTGTCAGAAGGTTGGCCGAGGATGCCCGCCAGGTGGAGTCGCTGGCGCGGGAGCTGCGGGCCGGGCGGCATGCGCCGATGGCGCTGGCCTGCGTGACCTCGGCGCTGTTCGACTTTCTGCCGCCGCTGGTGCGCGCCCTGCGCAGCGAGCTGCCGGATGCGGCGATGAGCGTGCAGGAGATGGACACGGCGGATGCGGTGGAGGCGCTCAGGCGCGGCGAGGTGGATTTCGCCCTGGCCAGGCTGGATGCGGACCGGCCGCCGCTGCGGGTGCTGCCGCTGGGCGACGAGCTGATGGTGGCGGCGCTGCCGGAGGCGCATCCGCTGGCGCAGCAGGACGGGCCGCTGCCGCTGCGGGCGCTGGCGGAGGAGACGCTGATGGCGCTGCCGCGCAGCATCAGCCCGGCCTATTTCGACCGGTTGATCACGGCCTGTCGGGCCGCGGGGTTCGAGCCGAACACGGTGCGGGAGGTGGGCAGCGCCATGGCGCAGCTGGCCTTCGTGGCGGCGGGGCTGGGCGTGGCGCTGGTTTCCACCGGCATGGCGCGGCTGCGGCCCACGGG
Source organism: uncultured Rhodospirillales bacterium (assembly GCA_903835235.1). GTDB lineage: Bacteria > Pseudomonadota > Alphaproteobacteria > Acetobacterales > Acetobacteraceae > CAIMOR01. The sequence continues at coordinate 10,160 of CAILMF010000048.1, read as the reverse complement.
CGTGACCTTCCGCCCGCTGGCGGACCCGGTGGGGTCAGTGCCCGTTGCGCTGGTGTGGAACGCCGAACGCGAGACGGATGCGGCCCGGGCCGCGGTGGTGGTTGCGCAGCGCCTGTTCCACGGCGATGCTGCGGGCGGTGCACTACTGGGAGTTGAGTGATGACAGCCCTGCATTATGACCGGGTGATCCGCGGCGACCTGGTGCTGCCGGACGGCGTGCTGTGGGACGGCTATGTGGCCATCAGGGGCGAGGTGATCGCCGCCATTGGCCAGGGCGTGCCGCCGCCGGCCAAGGGCACGCTGGATTTCTCCGGCCGCTTCGTGCTGCCGGGCCTGGTGGACGGGCACATGCACACCTCCTCCGCCCTTGGCTGGCCGGGGATTGAGGGCGCCAGCAGGACGGCGGCGGCGGGCGGCGTGACCACCTGCGTGGACATGCCCTACGACATTCCCCGCCCGGTGACGGATGCCGGCATTCTGGCCGAGAAGATCCAGGTGGTGAACGCCACCAGCCATGTGGACATGGCGCTGTACGGGACCATTCTGAAGGAAGGCGGCGTGGATGCCATCGCCGGGCTGGCCGAGGCCGGCGTGTGCTCCTTCAAGCTGTCCACCTATGAATATGACGCGGTGCGCTTCCCGCGGATCGACCACCCGACCATGGTCGCGGCCTTCCATGAGATCGCCAAGACCGGGCTGATGGTGGCGATCCACAACGAGGACCAGGAGCTGGTGGTCAAGCTGACCGCGCAGGCCAAGGCCGCCGGGCGGACCGACCCGATCATGCATTGCCGCACCAGGCCGCCGCTGGCGGAGAGCATGGCCAACCTGGAGATTTTCGAGATTGGGCTGGAGACGGGGGCGCATGTGCATATCGCGCACAGCTCCATCGCCCGCGGGTTTGAGCAAGCAGAAATGTTCCGCGCCATGGGCGGCAAGGCCAGTGGCGAGGCCTGCCTGCAATACCTGTGCATGACCGAGGAGGACATCGTCCGGCTGGAAGGCTTCGGCAAGTGCAACCCGCCCTTCCGCACCGCGGAGGAGGTGGAGCGCATGTGGGCGGCGCTGGTGGCGGGCAAGGTCAGCTACATCTCCACCGACCATGCGCCCTGGCCCTATGAGCGGAAGCTCTACAAGGGCGATATCTTCGCCCCCGGCGCCGGGTTGACGGGGATGCAGAGCTTCGCGCCCGTGATGTTTTCCTTGTTGCGGGAACGCGGGCTGCCGCTTTCCCTGATGGCGAAGTATTGCGCCGAGGAGCCGGCGAAGTTCCACGGCCTGGCGCCGAAGAAGGGCGCCATTCGCGTGGGCGCCGATGCGGACCTCTGCGTGATGGAGGAAGGCGACTTCGTGTTCAGCGCCAAGGATATCCAGGACCGCGAGGAGAATCGCTGGTCGCCGTATGATGGGCGCAAGGTGCAGGCGAGGGTGGTCGCGACCTTCCTGCGCGGCAGCTGCATCTGGGATGGCAGCGCGGTGCTGGCCAAGCCGGGCACCGGGCGGTTCGTGCCGCGGCAGGGCAAGGATGTGTATGTGGGGCCGCGCTGAGGCGGGTGCATTGACCGGGCCGCGGCGCCGACGCAGCTTCCGGGGGTACGCTCAGCCAAGGTGTTTGCCATGCCTCGTCAGATTCGCCTCGCCGGTGCCCAATTGGGGCCGATCCAGCGCGCCGATAGCCGCGCCGCCACGCTGGAGCGGCTGATCGCGCTGCTGGAAGCCGCCGCCAAGGACGGCGCCGAGCTGGTAGTGTTTCCGGAGCTGGCGCTGACGACGTTCTTTCCGCGCTGGTACATGCCGGATGGCGATGCGGAGCTGCTGGGCTGCTTTGAAAAATCCATGCCCAACCCGAACTGCCAGAAGCTTTTCGATAGGGCGAAGGCGCTGGGGGTGGGGTTCTACCTGGGCTATGCCGAGCTGACGCCGGACGGGCACCGCTTCAACACCGCCATCACGGTGGGGCCGGATGGCCAGGTGCTGGGGAAATATCGAAAAATCCACCTGCCCGGCAGCAAGGACTTCCGCCCGGCCCAGGAGTTCCAGCAGCTGGAGAAGCGCTACTTCGAATACGGCGACATGGGCTTCCCGGCCTTCCGCGGGCCTTCCGTGTGGAACAGCCCGGTGCTGGGCATGCTGGTCTGCAATGACCGGCGCTGGCCGGAAGGTTGGCGCGTGCTGGGGTTGCAGGGCGTGGAGCTTGTCATGGTGGGGTACAACTCCGCCAGCTACGACCCCAATGGCGGGCCGAACGAGAATCTGGAGCGGCGGACCTTCCATTCCGTGCTGGCGGCGCAGGCCAATGCCTACATGAACGCCACCTGGGCCATTGCCGTGGCCAAGGCCGGCGTGGAGGACGGCGCCGGGCTGATCGGCGGGAGCTGCATCGTGGACCCCAACGGGATCGTGGTGGCGCAGGCCAAGACGCTGGGGGATGAGCTGATCCTGGCCGATGTGGACTTCGATGCGTGTCTTCAGGGCAAGGAGAAGATGTTCAACTTTGCCCAGCATCGCCGGCCGCAATGGTATGGGCCGATTGTCGAGCAGGTTGGGGCGGTGCCGCCGAAGTGAGCGAGCGCGAGGACGAGATTGCGGCGCTGCGGCGGGAGTTGGCGGAGACGCGGGAGGTCGCCAACGTCGCCGTTAAAGCGGCTATCTCGGCGCTGGCGGCGCTGGAGGAAGTCATCATCGCTGCAACTATGGGCAGTGGAGTAATAAACCGGAATACCCATCTCAAAACGGCCAGCGAGCACGTTAACAAGGGTAATCAAGTTATAGGAGACGCCTTGGAGGGTCTTAGCGATGAGGCTTGAGGAGAGCGTCAACAAGCACTGGAATGAAAGCCGAGCGAAGCGCTCTGCAGCCGCCAACGACCTTGCAGGCGGTGGCGGCGATGGCCATCCTCCTGGCATGGAAACCGAGGTCGCTCTTCTGAAGCAGCGCGCCGACCAGGCCGACCAGCGCATGGGTCGGGTCGAGGACAAGCTTGACCGCATCGCCGAGACGCTGACGCACCTGGCCACCAAAGAAGACGTGAAGCGCGCCGAGAATGCCGCCTGGAATGCGCTGGGCGTTGGCGCCGGCATTGCCTTCGCGGTCATCGCCATATTTGTCAGCGTGCTCGCCTACCTTCAGGACCAGCGCATCGCCAGCAGCAGCGCACCTCCGCCGCCGCCCGGCATCACGCTGAACCTGCCGGCCTGGCCGACGCCGCCGGCTGCCCCCGCACCCCCGGCACCCACCGCGCCAGCGCGCTGAGCGGCGCCGCGCTCACTCCAGCTGGATGTTCGCCGCGCGCACCACCGGCTCCCAGCGGCGTTCGTCGGCGCGGATGATCCCGGCCAGCTCGGCGCCGGTGGCGAAGCTGCTCTCGATGCCGCGGGATTCCAGCGCGGCGCGGCCGGCGGGGGAGGCCACCGCCTCGCGGCAGGCGGCTTCCAGCCGGGCCAGGATGGCCGGCGGCACGCCGGCGGGGGCCAGCACCGCGCCCCAATTGTCCACGGCATAGCCGGGCAGCGGGCCGGCTTCCGCCACCGTGGGCACGTTGGGCAGCAGCGCGCTGGGCTGCGCCGCCAGGTTGCCCAGCGCGCGCAGCTGGCCGCCCTGCAACAGCCCTTCCACGGCCGAAAGCGGCGCGGAGACCAGCTCCACTTCGCCGGAGACGCAGGCCGTCACGGCCGGGCCGGTGCCGCGGTAGTGGACATGGGTCAGCCGGCCGCCGGACATGCGGTCCATCAGCTCCGCGCTGACATGGGTGATGGTGCCGAGGCCGGGCGTGCCGTGGTTCAGCTTGCCGGGCTCGCGCCTGGTGGTGGCGATGACCTCGGCCAGGGTGCGTTCGCGCAGCTTGGGGCCGGCAGCGATGACGGTGGGCGCCAGCGCCACCTTGGCCACCGGCGCCAGGTCCCGCTTCAGGTCGAAGGGCATGGTGCGGAAGACGAACTGGTTGACCACGATGGTGTTGAACACCGTGACCAGGGTGTAGCCATCCGGTGCCGCCTTGGCGACGGCGTCGGTGCCGATGTTGCCGCCGGCCCCGCTGCGGTTTTCCGGCACCACGGTCTGGCCCAGGGCCTCGCCGATGCGCTGCGCCAGCAGGCGGCCCAGAACGTCGCTGCCGCCACCGGGCGGGAACGGTATGACCATGCGCAGCGGGCGGCTGGGGAAGGCCCCCTGGGCCAGCGCCGGCGCGGCCAGGCCGGGGGTGGCGAGCGGCAGCAGCAGCGCGGCGCGGCGGGAGAGGCGGGGCATGGCGTGGTCCTCCGTTTGACAGGGATGTGCCGCAACCCCGCACGCTTGTCATCCGTTGCCGCGACCTGGCCTGCGCGGGCCGGGCATATCGGGGCGCGCGCCGGTGGCCCGGGCCGGCCGCGCGGCAGCGCTTGATTGCGGCGGCGCCGGGTGCATGCTGGCGGCCTCCCTCCCATAGCCAGGTAGTGCCGCATGTCCCGTCGCCTCGTCCTTGCCGCCGCGCAGCTCGGCCCGATCCAGCAGGCCGAGGGGCGCGACGTGGCCGTGGCCCGCATGATCAGGCTGATGGAAACCGCCGCGCGTCGGGGCGCCGAGGTGGTGGTCTTCCCGGAGCTGGCGCTGACCACCTTCTTTCCGCGCTGGTATGAGGAAGACCTGACCCGCGCCGACCATTGGTATGAGCACGCGCTGCCCTCCAACGAGACGGCGCCGCTGTGGGACGCCGCGCGGAAGCACGGCATCGGCTTCCACCTGGGCTATGCCGAGAAGACGCCGGACGGGCACCGCTACAACACCGCCGTGTACGTGCACCCCAATGGCGAGACGGTGCTGAAGTATCGCAAGGTGCATCTGCCCGGGCACAGCGAATACGACCCGGTGCGAAAAGTACAACACCTGGAGAAGCGGTATTTCGAGCCGGGCGACCTGGGCTTTCCGGTGGTGCGGGCGCCGGTTGGGTCGGCCGGGCCGGTCAACCTCGGCATTCTCATCTGCAATGACCGGCGCTGGCCGGAGGCCTGGCGTGTGCTGGGGTTGCAGCAGGTGGAGTTGGTGATGTGCGGCTACAACACGCCCAGCCTGAACGCGGAGAATCGCGGCTTCGAGGCGCATCACCTGAGGGTGGCGCATAGCCACCTGGCCATTCAGGCCGGGTGCTACCAGAATTCCTGCTTCGCCGCCGGCGTGGCCAAGGCGGGGACCGAGGATGGGCACGAGTTGTTCGGCCATTCCATCATCGTCAACCCGCAGGGCGAGATCATGGCCCAGGCGACCAGCTGGGATGACGAGCTGATCATCGCCGATTGCGACCTGGACATGTGCGAGCTGGGGCGGCGGACGATTTTTGATTTTGCCCGGCATCGGCGGGTGGAGCACTACACCCGGATTGTCGAGCAGACCGGCAGCGTGGCGCCGGAGGAATGGGTGCCGAAGGGATAGGCGACTTGCGCCGGCGCAAGGCGTTGCAGTTTCCGGGGGCGCAGGCTTGGCGCCCATGGAGGATGCCGCGATGCGTTATGCCGTTGCCGTGCTGTTGCTGCTGGGCGCCGCGCCCGCCGGGGCGCAGGCCCCTACCCCCGGTGCCGCTGTTGGCGCCGAGAACCGGCTGAACCGCGCGCTGGAGCAGGACCGCCAGCGAGACCGGGCGCGGGACCTGCGCGGGACGATCCCGGAAGGGCCTTCCAGCACGCGGTTGATGGAGGATGACCGGCGCTCCCTGGGGCCGGATGTCGGCCGGCCCGAGACGCTGGGCCGGCTGGAGCCGGGCGGCGAGCGCGGCGCGCTGGGCGGGGGGATGAACCCGCAGCGGTAGCCGGTGCCGCCTGCCGGCTCAGCCGCCGGCGTCGCGGCCCATGCGGCCCAGCGCGGCGCCGATATGGCCGAGCATCGCGGGGTCCCGCACCGCGCGGGACAGCGCGGCTTCCATCAGCCGGGCGGATTCCTCGAAGGCCACGGGCGCGTGGTCGCGGCTGGGCACGCTGCCGCGCGGCTTGCCGGTATGGGCCAGCAGGCCGAGCGCGGTGGGCAGGTGGGCGTGGTGCGACATGGTCAGGCGACTTCCTGCAAGGCGGGGCGGTTGCCGGCCACCGCCAGCAATGCCGCAAGCCCGGCAGCCTGGCAGGGTTCTATGACAGGTATGCCAGCGGCGTCCTCGGCCGCCGCGGCGTGGCTGGCCAGGCCGGTGCAGCCCAGCACGATGCTCTCGGCGCCCTCGGCGGCCAGTTGGCGCGCGGCTTCCATGATCCGGGCGCGCGGGGCGTGCGGGTCGGTCAGGGTTTCCATCGGCAGGTTCAGCGGGATGAAGCCGGCCAGGCGGGCTTCCAGGCCCATGGCCTGCAACACCCGGCGCTGGCGCGGGCGGCTGGTTTCCATGAAGCCGATCATGCCGAAGCGTTCGCCCCGGGTCAGCGCCGCCGCCACGGCGCAGCGCAGCATGCCCAGCACCGGCTTGCTGGTGGCCATGCGCACCGCCTCCAGCCCGGGGTCGCTGACGCAGCCGATGACGTAGCAGGCGGCGGCCTCGCGTTCGACCATCTGCGCCAGGGGTTCGGCCACGCTGTACCAGTGGCGCCAGGTGGCGATGGCCGGCGGGCCGCCGGGCAGCGAGACGACCTCGAACGGGGCCAGGTGCGGCGCGTTGAAGGGAGCCATGGCCGCGGCCATGCCACGGGTGCAGCTGGCGGAGCTGTTGGGGTTGATGACGAGGATGCGGTTGCTCATGGGGCCAAGCCTTGCGCGGAAGCGGCGTTTGGCGCAAGTCCCGGACTGCCGGGGCACCGATCTGCGCAATAGTTGGTCGCAGGGCTTGAAGCTATGCCACCATCTGCGCCATATTGCGTTGCAGCATGACGCCCGCGCCGCACGCCCTTTCCGGCGGCCTCCAGGCCCTGACGGAGTATTGTTTCGTGCGCTGGGAACCGAACCGTGACGTTGCCCCGCTGCCCTGGGCCGCCCCCTCCTACGGGGTGGGGCTGAGCCGCGGGCTGGCCAATCATTGCCCCTGCTGCGGCCAGGGCACGGTGTTCAAGCCGGGGCTGCGCAACTGGCTGAAGGTGGTGGACAAGTGCGAGCATTGCCGGGCGCCGCTGGGCGAGCTGCGGGCCGATGACGCGCCGCCCTACTTCACCATCCTGCTGGCCGGGCATCTGCTGGTGCCGCTGATCTTCATGGTCGAGCGCGCCTATGAGCCGGCGATGTGGGTGCACATGGCGCTGTGGCTGCCGCTGTTCACCATTGCCTGCATTCTGCTGCTGCGGCCAATCAAGGGTACCGTGGTGGGTTGGATGTGCGCGCTGGGCTTCGAGAGCGAGGCCGAGGTTCCCCTGCCCGCGGCCATGCCGGCCAGGCCGACCGATGCCTAGCGCCGCCGCCCTGCGGGTGGCGCCACCGGCCGCGACCGCGCGGCTGGTGCGGCTGGAGCTGCCGGACGCCTCGCCCCTGCTGAGCGCCTATGCCGAGGCGGATCGGCGGCAGGCGGTGGCGGATTTGCTGGCGGACAACGTCTTCGCGCCGGTGGGGCTGCCGGCGGGGCCGTATGGGCTGCACCTGGCGGTGCGGGACGGGCGGCTGCTGTTCGATATCCGCGACGCCGAGGACGCGCCGCTGCATGCGCTGGTGCTGGCGCTGGGGCCGTTCCGCCGGCTGATCAAGGACTACCACATGGTGGTGGCCAGCCATGAACAGGTGGTGGCCGAGGGCGGGCACGAGGCGCGGATCCAGGCGATAGACATGGGCCGCCGCGGTTTGCACAACGAGGGTGCGGAGCTGCTGGTGGCGCGGCTGGATGGCCGGGTGACGCTGGACTTCGAGACGGCGCGGCGGCTGTTTACCCTGGTCTGTGCGCTGCATCAGCGGATTTAGGTGGGTGATACGAGGGCTGATGGACTAGCTTCAGTGGACTAAGTCCGTGGAGCCGCCGCGATGCGCAGCGTGAACCTGCATGAGGCCAAGACCAACCTGTCGCGCCTGGTGGAGGAAGCCTCCAAGGGTGGGGGGTTCGTGATCGCCCGCGCTGGCAAGCCCCTGGTGAAAGTGGTGCCGCTGGATGCCGGCGATGCCGGGCCGGTGCGGCGGCTGGGGTTCCTGGCCGGGGAGATCGCGGTGCCCGAGGATTTCGACCGGATGGACGTGGCCGGGCTGTTCGAGGGGTGAGCCTGCTGCTGCTGGACACGCAGTTGCTGCTGTGGGCGGCGGGGCTGCCGGAACGGCTTTCGGCCGAAGCGCGCGGGCTGCTTGAGGATGCGGCGAACCGGCTGGCCTTCAGCGCGGCTTCCATTTGGGAAGTGGTGATCAAGGCCGGGCTGGGGCGGGACGACTTTCGCGTGGATGCGCGGCGGCTGCGGCGCGGGTTGCTGGAAGCCGGCTATGCCGAAATGGCGGTGACCGCGGAGCACGCGCTGGCGATGGCGCGGCTGCCAGCGCTGCATAAGGACCCGTTCGACCGGATGCTGCTGGCACAGGCCGAGACCGAGGGCGCGGTGCTGCTGACCGCCGATGCAGTGCTGGCGCGATATGGTGGGGCGGTGCGGTTCGTCGGCTGAGCGGGTTGTGCTACAGCGCCCGCCGCGAGGCAGAGGACGCACCCCATGAAGATCGACGGCACCCCTTTTCGCAGCGTCTGGGTCGACCAGGCCGATGGCTGGTCGGTGCGCATCCTCGACCAGACCAGGCTGCCCTGGGAGGTGGAAATCCTGCGCCTGGTGGACGAAGCCGGCGTGGCGCATGCGATCAAGTCCATGCAGACGCGCGGCGCGCCGTTGATCGGCGCCGTCGCGGCCCATGGCGTGGCGCTGGCCCTGCGGGCGGATGCCAGCACCGCGGCGCTGGAAGCCACCGTGGCGCGGCTGAACGCGACCAGGCCCACCGCGATCAACCTGCGCTGGGCCTTGGACCGCATGCTCGCCAAGTTGCACAACCTGCCGGCGGGGGATCGCGTGGCGGCGGCCTATGCCGAGGCGCTGGCGATTGCCGATGACGACGCCGAGACCTGCCGCATGATCGGCCAGAACGGGCTGCCGCTGCTGGCCGAGATTGCCGCGCGCAAGCCGGGCGAGACGGTGAACGTGCTGACCCATTGCAATGCCGGCTGGCTGGCCACCGTGGACTACGGCACGGCGCTGAGCCCGATCTACCAGGCGCATGACGCCGGCCTGCCGGTGCATGTCTGGGTGGACGAGACCCGGCCGCGCAACCAAGGCGCGGCGCTGACGGCGTTCGAGCTCGGCAAGCACGGCGTGCCGCATACCGTGGTGGCGGACAATGCCGGCGGGCATCTGATGCAGCATGGCCAGGTGGATATCTGCATCGTCGGCACCGACCGCGTGACCCGCACCGGCGACGTGGCCAACAAGATCGGCACCTACCTGAAGGCGCTGGCGGCGCGCGACAATGGCGTGCCGTTCTGGGTGGCGCTGCCGCATTCCACGCTGGACATGCGGGTGCGCGACGGCGTGCAGGAAATCCCGATCGAGGAGCGCAGCGCCGCCGAGGTGACCGACCTGACCGGCCGCACCGCGGATGGCCGGATGGAGACGATCCGCGTGGTCTCCCCCGGCAGCGCGGCGGCGAATCCGGCCTTCGACGTGACCCCGGCCCGGCTGGTGACGGGGTTGATCACCGAACGCGGGCGGTGCGACGCCACCGAGGCGGGGCTGGCGGCGCTGTACCCCGAGAAGGTCTAGCCTCGGCTGGTGGTGGCATCGGCAGCGTGGCTCAGCCGCTGAAACAGCCGCCGGAGACGGGCCGGCGCTGCCGCGCGTGTGTGGCCGCGTTTCGCCAATCGCGCGCAGAGGGCCACGGTTGATTCCACCCGGGGGCAACAGATCACCCGTATGTTATTCACATCAAAGGGAAATCTGCGGTCGTCACGGGATTGACGCATAATCGGGCGAGAGCGCCAGCATCCAGTATGCCGTTAGTCGCCCCGGTCAACGGGGTAGGACGACATGCAGCATTGGCGGTTCGGGAAGATCGGCGCGGCGCTGGCCGGCGGCCTGGTTCTGGTGGGCGGCTTGCCCGCCGCGGCCCAGGAAGCCGCGCGGATGGAGGCGGTGGAGCGCCAGATCCGCAGCCTGCAACAGGAGCTGGCGCGGATCCGGCGCGAAGCGACGACGCGCGAGGCCGAGACCCGCGAGGCGCGGCAACAGGCCGACGCGGCGCGGGCCGAGGCGACGGAGGCCCGGCGCAGCGCCGCGGCG
>CAILMF010000047.1 GCA_903835235.1 uncultured Rhodospirillales bacterium | reverse complement strand
GTCGGCTTGGCCTTCAACTCGGGCGCGGCTTTCGCGGCCTTCGGCGCGGGCTTGGAGGCCGGCTTTGCGGCGGCCTTCGTGGTCGGCTTGGCCTTCAACTCGGGCGCGGCTTTCGCGGCCTTCGGCGCGGGCTTGGAGGCCGGCTTTGCGGCGGCCTTCGTGGTCGGCTTGGCCGCCGCCTTCGGCGCGGCCTTCACGGCGGGCTTCGCCGCCGCGCGCTTTGGCTTCGGCGGCGCTTCCGCCGGCGTCTCCCCGGCGGCTGCCTTGCTGGCGGCTGGCTTGGTCGCGGCAGCGGTGCTGCGGCGCTTGGGGGCGGCGGCCTCGGGGGTCGAGGTCTTGGGGGTGCGGGCTATGGCTGCCTCCTGGGCATGCTGTTCTGCCGTTCCAACGCCGCGCGGATCGCGGTGGCGGAAGCAGGATGCTCCCGCGCCGGGATCAGGCACCAGCGCGCATGCGGCATCTCTGGCCCCGCCAATAGCCCCGCTGGGCGCCGGCGCCAAGCAGACAGTCTGTGCACCGCCTGTCCCGCCAGGGCGCGGCGGGTCTCGCCGGGGCGGGGCAGCACCGCCAGGGGGGTCTGCCGCACCAATTGCCGCCAGCGCTTCCAGCGCGGCAACTGCGTGGGAATGTCGGCGCCCACCAGCAGCACGAAGCGCGCCAGCGGGAAACGCCGGCGCAGCAGCGCGAGGGTGTCCACGGTGAAGCGCGTGCCCAACCGAGCCTCGATATCCGTTGCCAGCAGCCGGCCGCCGGCGATCCCGCGGGCGCTGGCCAGGCGCTGCGCCATCGGCGCCATGCCGCGGGCAGGCTTCAGCGGGTTGCCCGGGGAGACCATGAGCCAGACCGCGTCCAGCCGCAGCGCCCGCAGCGCCTGGTCCGCCACGTGCCGATGCCCGGCATGGGCCGGGTTGAAGCTGCCACCCAGCAGGCCGATCCGGCCGCGGCGACGATCCCCCCAGGTTCCCGGTGCGGCGATGCTGCTGTGGGGCAAGGACGTCAGGCCGCCATCCTCAGCGCCGGCACCTGGCGCCGCCGCGGGCGACCAGCCCCTGCCGGGTGACGCCGTGGAACAGGATGCGGCGCATGCGACGTCCCTATCTTATTGTGCGCGGGGCTTGCTGGCTCAGGGGCGGGTTTGGCCGGTCCCCAGCACATGGTAGCGATAAGTACACAGCTGCTCCAAGCCTACCGGCCCGCGCGCATGCAGCCGGCCGGTGGCGATGCCGATCTCGGCGCCGAAGCCGAACTCCCCGCCATCGCAGAACTGCGTGGAGGCGTTCCACATGCCCACCGCGCTGTCCAAACCGTTGAGGAAGGCGGCGGCGGCCGTGGCGTCCTCGGTGATGATCGCCTCGGTATGCTCGCTGCCGAAGCGGCGGATGTGGTCCAGCGCGCTGTCCACGCCGTCCACCACGGCCACGCTCAGCATGCTGTCCAGCCATTCGGTGGCAAAGTCGGCCTCGGCGGCGGCGGGCAGCTCCGGGCAGATGGCGCGGGCGCGGGCATCGGCGCGGAAGCCGCAGCCCAGCGCGGCCAGGTCGGCCACCAGCAGCGGCAGCAGGGTGGGCGCGCAGGCGGCGTCGATCAGCAGCGTCTCGGTGGCGCCGCAGACGCCGGTGCGGCGCATTTTTGCATTCGCCAGCACGCTGCGGGCCATCGCCGGGTCTGCCGCGGTGTGGACGTAGGTGTGGCAGAGCCCCTCGGCATGGGCCAGCACCGGCACGCGGCTTTCCTCCTGCACCCGGGTCACCAGGCCCTTGCCGCCGCGCGGGATGATCAGGTCGATCAGGCCGGCGGCCTTCAGCATGGCGCCGACAAAGGCGCGGTCCGCCGTCTGCGCCACCTGCACGGCGGCTTCCGGCAGGCCGGCGGCGCGCAGCCCCTCGGCGATGCAGGCATGGATGGCGCCGGCGCTGTGCAGGCTCTCCCGCCCGCCCCGCAGAATGACGGCATTGCCGGATTTAAGGCACAGCGCCGCGGCATCGGCCGTCACATTCGGCCGGCTCTCGAAGATCATGCCGATGACGCCGAGCGGCTGGGCCACGCGACGCATCACCAGGCCATTCGGGCGCTGCCATTCCGCCAGCACGCGGCCGACCGGGTCTTCCAGCGCCGCCACCTCCTCCAGCCCCTGGGCCATGGCTTCCACCCGCGCGGGGGTCAGCGTCAGCCTGTCGGTATAGGCGGCGGTCAGGCCGGTGGCGGCGGCCAGGTCGGCGGCATTGGCGGCCAGCAGCGCATCCTGCCGGGCGCGCAGCGCGGCGGCGGCGGTGCGCAGCGCCAGGTCCTTCACCGGTCGCGGCGCGCGGGCAACCTGGCCGGCGGCGGCGCGGGCAGCGCGGGCGGCGGCTTCGAGTTGGCTGGCGGCGTCTTGCGCAATGGCGTTCATCGGTCGGGCTCCTGGCGGGAACAGGTAGCGCGCCGCCACCGCTTTCGCCACCCGTGCCCAGCGCCTATGCTCGCGAGCGGAACGGGCCGGGGGCGGTGCGATGCGCGGATGGATCATCCAGGCGATGCTGCTGCTTGCGCTGGCGGTGCCGGCCATGGCGCAGACGCCGCCACCAAACCCCAATCCGAACCCTGGCACCTCGCCGGCCGAGCGCTGGTTGTGGGAGCGGCTGCGGGGGCCGCTGAGCCGGCCCGAATTCGCGGTAACCCTGGCGGATAACTGCGAGGGCCAGGCGGCCGACCCGACCAACCCGGAAGACCCCGGCTGGGCCGACCCCTGCCGTGAGGTCTCGGCGGCCTTCATCGAGACCATCCTGAGCCAGGACCCCTGGCGCGGCCAGTTGCCGCGCCGCGGCCTCCGGCTGCAGAACATGCTGGTGCGCGGCACGCTGGACCTTTCGGGCCTGCAGGTGGGCGCCGATGTGTGGCTGGACCTGTCCCGCTTCACCGACGCCGTGATCCTGACCGGCGCGCGGTTCGACAAGACGCTGACCTTCGACAATTCGCGGCTGGAGGGCGGCTTCTCCGCCGACCAGCTGCAGGTGGGCGGCAACCTCCAGCTCACCGGCACGGCGCATGTCGGCTGCCTGGCGGAAGCCGATGCCGATTGCGGCTGGATGGTGCTGAACGCCGCCACCGTCGCCGGTGACCTCAGGCTGGATGGCGCCACCATCGCCACCGGCCTGGCGGCGGACGACCTGACGGTGAATGGCAGCTTCATCCTCTCGGGCGCGAAGATCGAGGGCGGGCTGGTCGGCGCCGGGCTGCGCGTGGCGCGGGGCATGTTCCTGGACCGCGGCGCGGAGCTGGGCTGCACGCCGGCGGAAGCGAGCCAGACCTGTGATGCGCTGGTGCTGCGCAATGCCACCATCGAGGGCCAGCTGGGCATCACCGGCGCCACGCTGCGCGGCAACCTGCAGGCCAACAGCATCAAGGTGCGCAACCACCTGCAATTGCGCGACACCACGCTGGCGCACGCGGCGGGCACCCGGGTCAACCTGGCCAATGCGCGGATCGATGGCGACCTGGACCTGACCAACGCCGGGTTGCAGCAGGTATCGCTGGCCAATGCGGTCATCGGTGGCGACCTGCAGCTTTCCACCGACCAGCGCCCGCCGCCGCGCTGGGCGCCCGATGCCCAGCTGAGCCTGCGCAACGCCCATGCCGGCGCGGTGCAGGGCGGGCTGGAGCCGAACCGCCATGCCTGGCCTGCGGTGCTGGAATTGCAGGGCTTCGTCTACGACCGGCTGGGCGGCGGCAGCATGGACGCTGTCGACCCGATGATGGCGCGGCCGACCGCGGAACTGGTCGGCTGGCTGGCGCGCGACCGCAGTTTTACCCGCCAGCCCTATCAGCAGCTGGCCAGCGTCTTCACCGCCGCCGGCGACCCCAACCGCGCCACCGATATTCTGTTTGCTGCCCGCTACCGCGAGGAGCTGCTGGGCTGGGAAGCCGGCGAGTGGTGGGACGCGGCCGGGCTGGCGGCGCTGCGCGTCACCATTGGCTATGGGTTGGGCTACAAATTCTTCCGCGTGCTGTGGTGGGTGCTGGGCTTCTGCCTGGTGGGCACCCTGGTGCTGTTGTGTGCGCCGGCCGCGCGCGCCAAGGGGCTGCTGTGGTGCTTCGGCGCCAGCCTGGACCAGCTGATCCCCTTCGCCACCCTGTCCCCGGAATTCGCCCCCTTCTTCGACGACCCCCAGCGCGAGCGCCTGGCCGGCTGGCAGGTGGCGTTCTTCGCACTGCAATCCCTGGTCGGCTTCGTTCTCGGCGGCTTCGTCGGTGCCGGGCTGGGCGGGCTGACCCAGGCCAATTGAGGAGAGACCCGATGCTGCGTTTTGCTGTTGGCGCCCTGCTGCTGCTGGGCAGCGCTCCGGCCTTTGCCCAGGCCGGCTGTGGCCGGCCCACGCCGATCCAGTTTGCCCCAGGCACCAACGCCGCCACGGTGGAAGGCGGCGCGCCGCGCGGCGAGATCAGCTGCTACACGCTGACGGCGCGCGCCGGGCAGCGCATGGAGGTCACGATCTCCAGCATCGAGAACAACGGCGTGTTCCAGATCTACGCGCCAGGCTGGACCGACAAGCCCGGCGAGGGGCCGGACGGCAAGCCGCTGCCGGGGGTGGAGCCGGGCACCGATGCGATGCGTTTTGCCGGCGTGCTGCCGGCGAATGGTCGCTACCTGATCGTGGCCGGCAGCATCCGCGGCGGCACCACCTTCCGGCTGAGCGTGGCGATCAAGTAGCTACAGCACCACCAGGTCGTCGCGGTGCACCACCTCATCCCGCCCGCGCCAACCCAGAATCGCCTCGATCTCCGCCGACTTGCGCCCGGCGATCAGCCGAACCGCCTCGGCGTCGTACGCGCACAAGCCACGCGCCAACTCGTGGCCGTCCAGATCCTTCACGCTCACCGGGTCGCCGCGGCCGAAGCTGCCTTCCACCCGGCGCACCCCGGCCGGCAGCAGGGAGGAGCCGCGCGCCAGCGCCCGGGCGGCGCCCTCATCCACCACCAGCCAGCCCAGCGGTTGCAGGGAACCGGCAATCCACCGCTTGCGGGAGGTGCGGCCTTCCGGCGAGGGCAGGAACCAGGTGCAGCGCGCGCCCTGTTCCAGCGCCTGCAACGGCCGGTCCTGCTTGCCCAGCGCAATCGCCATGGCGCAGCCGGCGCCGGTCGCGATCTTCGCGGCAATCAGCTTGGTCCGCATGCCACCGGAGGAATAGCCCGGCGGCGGCTCGCCCCCCATGGCCATGATCTCATCCGAAAGCCGCTCCACCACCGGCAGGTGCGCGGCGTCGGGGTTGCTGCGGGGGTCGGCGGTGTACAGGCCGTCGATATCGCTCAGCAGCACCAGCGCATCGGCCTGGATCATCTCGGCCACGCGCGCCGCCAGCCGGTCATTGTCGCCGAAGCGGATTTCCGCGGTGGCCACCGTGTCGTTCTCGTTGATCACGGGAATGCAGCCCAGGCCCAGCAGCGTGCCCAGGGTTTCCCGCGCGTTCAGGTAGCGGCGGCGATCCTCGCTGTCCTCCAGCGTCAGCAGCAACTGGGCGGCGGTCAGCCCCTCGGCGGAAAGCGCCTTGTCCCAGGCGCCGGCCAGGCGGATCTGCCCGACGGCAGCGGCGGCCTGCTTCTCCTCCAGCCGCAGCTTCTTGCGGGTCAGCCCCAGGCTGCGCCGGGCCAGCGCGATGGCGCCGCTGGAGACCAGCACCACCTCGGTGCCGCGGGCGCGCATGGCCGCGACATCGGCGGCAACGCCGGCCAGCCAGGCCGCGCGCGGCGCGGCGGTGCGCTCATCCACCACCAGGGCGGAGCCGATCTTGACCACCACACGCTTCGCCTGGGCCAGGTTGGGAAGGGTGGGGCTGTTCTGCTGCCGGGACTGCATGGGCGGCGCTTAGCACCGGGCTTGCGCTTCGGCCACCGGGCCTGCCAGCCTTGGCGCAAAGAAACCGGGGGAGGCAACCATCCATGCGGCATTTCACCGTCCGTGTCTGGCTGGCGCTGGGGCTTGCGCTGGCGCTGGGCCTGGCCGCCCCCGGCGCCTGGGCGCAGGCCTACCCGGACAGACCGGTGCGGATCATCGTGCCCTACACCACCGGTGGCGCCACGGACACCACGGCAAGGCTGTTCGCCGAGCAACTTGGCCGTCGCCTTGGCCAGCCCTTCGTGGTGGAAAACCGCGCCGGCGGCGGCACCAGCCTGGGCGCCGCGCTGGCGGCCAAGGCGGCGCCGGATGGCCACACCCTGTTGATCAGCAACTTCGCCAGCAATGTGGTGAACCGCTGGCTGCGCCGGCAGCTGGACTACGACCCCGCGGCCTTCACCCATGCCGGCATGCTCAGCCGCAGCGCCATGGTGCTGGCGGTGGCGCCGGGGTCGCCGATCCACACCCTGGCGGACCTGGTGGCACTGGCGCGGACGAAGCCGGGCGGCCTCAGCTACGCCAGCAACGGCCCGGGCACGCCGAACCACCTGCTCTCGGAACTGCTGGCGCTGCGGGCGGGCGTGCCGCTGGTCCACATTCCCTACGCCGGGTCCAGCCAATCCAACCTGGACCTGGTGGCGGGGCGGGTGGACTTCATGTTCGACGCCTTCACCATCGTCACCTCCGGCCAGGCGCGCGGCGTGGCGGTGGCCGATGCCGCGCGCTGGGCGGCGCTGCCCATGGTGCCGACCACGGCCGAGGCCGGCTACCCCGATGTCGGCCTGACCACTTTCTTCGGCCTGGCCGCGCCGGCCGGCACGCCGGAGCCGATCCTGGACCGGCTGCATGCCGCGATCCTGCCGGCCATGCAGGACCAGGCGCTGGTGCAGCGGATGGGCGCCACCGGCTTCGTGCCCTGGCCGATCAGCCGGGCGGCGACCGCCGCCTTCATCGCCAGCGAAAGCGAGAAATGGCGCGCGGTCATCGCCACCGCGCGCATTTCGCTGGAATAGAGCCTGATCGGCCAAGGCGGAATCGCCGCAGGCCGAGCATCAGCCTTTCGCAATTGGCTGGGGCATGATCACCGCGAACGTAAGCGGTGACCATGCTCTGGCGCCGGCCCGGGGCCTGGGCGGCTACAGGTACCAGTGCCCGGTGGCGGCGAAGTTGGCCTCGGCCTGGGCGGCCATGGCGTTCCAGTCCGTCACTGGGGCGGGGGTCGGCGCCTGCGCGGTGCCAGCGGCAACCGCCGCGTTGTGCGCCGCGTCCCAGGTCAGCAGTGCGGTATAGTCGGCGCCCCACCACTGGCCGGTGGCGGCGTGGTACTCGTTCATCGCCGCGCCGATCGCGTTCCAGTCGGTCACCGACGGCACCGATGCCGGCGTGGCCACGGGCGCGGTGGCGCCGGCGCTGGGCGGGGGTGCTGCGCTGGCCCCGGTATCCGTGCCGGCAGCGGGCAACCCGGTGCTCGGCGTGGTGCCGATGGGGTTGACCGTGATCGGCACCGCCAGCCCCGCATGGCCCGGTGCCGCGATGGCCTGGTCGCTGAACGCCAGATGCTCCACGCCATGCAACAGCGCGGTGCCCAGCACGCCCTGCCTGTCCACCACCCGCGTCGCGCCATTGGCGGCGACATCGATGCTGAAGCGGCTCATCGGGTTGTTCCAGGCCACCGTGTCGTCGCCGGCGCCGGCGTCGATGATCGCCTGGCCGGCATCGATGGTGATGGTGTCGTTGCCCGCGCCGGTGCTGATCCGCGCGACCGAGGCGTGGCCGTCATAGTCCTTGTTCCAGTCGCTGCCCCAGGCGAAGGGCTCGTCGGCCTGGGAGAAGGCCGCGGCGGTCAGGTGGACGCTGTCATTGCCGGCGCCGGTCACGATGGTCATGACGTTGTTGCCGCCGGCATAGGCGTTGGAATGCTCGACCCAGGTGACGCTGTTGTTGCCGTCGCCCAGCACGATGTTGCCATGCTGCGCGCCCTCGGCCACCAGGTTCAGCGCCGTGGTACCGGCGGCGCGGAAGTCCAGCTCCACATCGACGAAGTTGGCGAAGAGCAGGTTGTGGCCATTGCCGGCATCCCAGGTCGCCGGCGCAGCCGTCACCAGTGTCACCTGGTCGTTCCAGGCCGAGGCATTCCAGGTGGCGGCGTAGTTGGTGGTGCCGCCCAGGGTGCGCTGACCGGTCAGGGCGTATTCGCGATTGCCGCTGGCATCGGCCAGGAAGCCCGCGGTCCATAGCCCGGTATAGGTATTGGATGTCGGGTGCAGGTCGGCGGTGCTGGTGCCGTAGAGCGCGGCCGGCAGGTTGCCGGCGTATTGGTCGGCCAGCGTCCATGCGCGCACCCAGTCGATATGCAGCGCCGTCACCGCCGGGGTCTGCGCATTCGGCTGGCCGCCGAACCAGCTGTCCCCGCCATTGGCGACATAGCCGAGGAAGCCGAGCGACATCGGCTCATCCGGCACGCGCTCATTGGTTTCCAGGATCTTGGTGCCGTCCAGGTAGATGTCGATCAGGCCCGGCTTCCAGTCCACCGTATAGGTGTGCCACTGGGTCGCGTCGTAGTCGAAGGGGATGGTGATCGCGTCGTTCGGGCCATGGATGGTGGTGTTGTTCAGCGTGGTCTTGTCGGCCGTGCGCGGCTCCACCAGGTCGATCTCGTACCGGCTGTCGCCGCTTTCCGGCCACAGCAGAATGGCGGCGGTCACGCCCTGGCCGGCGTCGAACTTCGCGCTGATCGACCAACGGCCGTACATCTGGCCGTTCCAGCCCTGCTGGAAGGCGCCGCTGGTCCAACCATTGCCATCGGCAATGTTGGCGACGTTGATCTCGCCATCATAGCCGAAGACGTTGTTGGGCGAGTAGGTGAAGGCGCCGTTCGAACCGACATTGTACTGCACGATCGGCCAGGCAGCGCGGTCCAGATAGGCCCCGTCGAAGCCATCGAAGAAGGTCGGTACCCAGCCGTTGCTGTTGACGTAGGTCGTATCGGTATTGGTGTAGGTGCCCACGGGCGCGCTTCCTCCACGCCGCGGCCCCAATGCAACGGCGTGGAAGTGCAGCGGTAGCGGGGCGGCTGGGTTGCTTGCGTTCCCGGCTCCCGGTGATGACGACGCCGTGATCCGCGACCGCGCGCGGGACAGTGGCCCCGTGCCGATCCGGATCGATCCCCTCGGCAAGCGACCGGATGCGTTCCGGCCGCGCGCCGCCGTTCACCGTGACGCTATCGGCAGCCGAAAGTTTCCCGGGCGGTGGCGGAAAACGCCGTCGTCGGCGTCAGCCGCGCGGGCCAATCGGCGTCAGCCGCGCGGGTCGATCGGCGTCGCCATTGGCGCACGCGCCTCGACCACCTCGGCGGCGGCCAGGCACAGGTCCTCCCGCCAGCGCGGCGCGATGATCTGCACGCCCATCGGCAGGCCGTCCTCGGTCAGCCCGGTGGGCACGCTGACGCTGGGCAGGCCCAGCAGCGGTGTGGCCAGCAGCGGCTGCTGCGCGGCATAGACCCGGTCGAAGCCCTGCTGCCCCGCCACGTCCAGACCCTGCGGGAAGGGCGGTTCGTTGGAAACCGGGCAGAGCACCAGCGGGTAGTCCTGCATGAACAGCGCCCAGGCGCGCTGATGCGTGGTGCGCCGCGCCGTCAGCAGCAGGTGGTCGCGCAGCTCGGTCGGCGGGGTGTGCCGGACAATGTAGCCAAAGGTCGCGCGGGCGCCCTCATCGGCCAGGCGCTCGAAGCTCTCGGCCATGAAGAGCTGCGCCTCGCCATGGGCAAAGGCGTCCCAGTCCTTCGCCACGGCGGCGAAATCCGGCGGCGCGGCTTCCTCCACCTGGTAGCCGGCCCGTTCCAGCCAGGCGGCGGCCTGGATCACCGCGGCCCGCACCGCCGGATGCACGCCGGTGCCCATGGGGTCGACACAGAACGCCACCTTCAGCGGGCCCGCCAGGGCCGGGCCTTCCAGCGGCACCGGCATGTGCCAGGGGTCGCGCGCATCCGGCTGGGCCATGGCGGCCAGGGCCAGGCGCAGGTCGCCCACCCGCCGCGCCAGCGGGCCTTGCGTGGACATCAGCTGGCCGGAGAGCGGCCGTTCCGCCATGGCCGAGGGGTTGAAGGCCGGCACCCGGCCGAAGCTGGGGCGAATGCCGGCGACGCCACAGGCATAGGCGGGGTAGCGCACCGAGCCGCCGAGGTCATTGCCATGCGCAATGGGGCCGATGCCCGCCGCCAGCGCCGCCGCCGCCCCGCCGGAGGAGCCGCCCGGGGTATGCCCGGCGCTCCAGGGGTTCAGGGTGCGGCCGTGCAGTGCATTCTCGGTGAACCAGCGCATGGACAGCGCCGGCGTATTGGTGCGGCCGAGGAAGACCGCGCCGGCGCGGCGCAGATTGGCCACCACGGGGCTGTCCGCCGCCGCCAGGTTGTGCGCCAGCGGTACGCAGCCATTGGTGTTGGGCAGGCCGGCGAAGTCGACATTGATCTTGGTGGTCACGGGCACGCCGTGCAGCAGGCCCAGCGCCTCGCCCCGGCGCACCGCGGCATCGGCGGCATCGGCCTCGGCCCGGGCGGTCTCCGCGGTCACCTGCGCCATGGCGTTGATCGCGGGGTTCACCGCCTCCAGCCGGGACAGGCAAGCCTCCGTCGCCTCCCGCGCGCCGATGGCGCCGGTGCGGATGCCCTGGGCCAGGTCCACCGCGTCCCACTTCCACAACTCGGTCGGCAGATGCTGCATCGCGGGCCTCCTTGGCTGGCTGAGGTCCAGGCTGCCAGCCCGCCTGGCCAGCGGCAAGGCGCCAGCTCCGGGCGCCGCCGGGCATCACCTTGGCGTGTGATCCATCGGGCGCGTTGCCTGGGTCGCGCTGCCGCGGCAGGCCGCGGATGCCAGGGGAGCGACGCGGCAGGCAAGCGAGGAACCGCGCAAAAACAACAGGTTGGCTTTGGGCTTGCGGCCGAAGGAGACGAATTCCTCAAACAGTATTCAATCTACGATTGATCGCGCGGCCGTGATCAACCATAAGGTGCGTACTGTCTACGATCTCACAATCCGGTGAGCCCGGCGGCAGATCACCCCGACCCAGAGAGGCTGCCGTGAACCTCAACATCCTGCTCCGCGGGCAATCCAATTCCGTGCTGTTCGACGCCTTCGGGGGCCTCGCCTCCCTGCAGACCCAGGTGCAGAACCTGCTCGGCTTCGACGGCAAGGCGAGTACCGTCAGCCTGGTCGCCGATTTCGGCAATGCGTCGGGCGTCAACACCATGAACTCCGGCACCGCCTTCCTGTCGGAGTGGCTGACGCCGAAGAACGGCGACTGGCACCAGGGCTGGCAGGTCAACACGTTGGAACAGGGCCTGCTGACCGACATCGCCGGCCAGTCCGCCGCGGTGAAGGCCAGCCCCACCGCCGTGGTCTGGCTGCACAACGAATACGACAGTCAGCAGGTCAACCTGACCGCCGCTGAATGGCAGAGCGCGGTGCAGTTCGACGCCGGCCTGGTGCGCGCCGCGCTGGGCCAGGGCGCCGCCACCACGCCCTACTTCTTCGTCAATGCCATCCCCTATTCCTCCGCCAACTGGGACAGCAACCAGCAGATCAAGATCGGCATGCAGAACCTGGCCAACGACGCCAGCTTCAACGGCCTGGTCGCCGCCCAATTCCAGGACGCCAACATGGACGCCTGGGGCTCCGCCATGGGCGGCCCGCATCTGGGCGTGGAGGATACGCCCGAGCTGGCCTATCGGCTGGCGCAGAGCATCGCCGAGGAATTCGCGCAATACGCCGCCCCCGGCTCTCCGGTGGCGCTGGCGCATGGCCAGCTGGACAGCAACGGGCCGCAGGTGATCCAGGCCCAGGCGGTGGCCGGCCATGCCAACCAGGTGCTGCTGACCGTGGGCTTCGACCACGCCACGGGGTTGCAGGCGCTGGACAGCATCGCCGCCACTGGCGCCAATTGGTTCGCCAATGCCAGTGTCTCCGCCGGCAATGGCGGGCAATGGGCCACGGCGGCGGAGCTGGTGGACGGCAGCCACCTGAAGCTGACCTTCACCAACGCGCTGCCGGCCAATGGCCTGGTGTTCTACGGCTATGGCTACGGCAAGGTCTGGTCCCCGGTGGATGGCACCGGTGTGGGTCATGGCATCTATGACGAGCACGGCATGCCGCTGTGGACCGTGGCCACCGGCGTGCAGATCGGCGCGCCGGCCCAGGTGATCCCGGCGCTGGACAGCACCGCTGCCGCCCCGGCCAACGGCACCGATGTGATGGTGCTGCGCCTGTCGGAGAGTGCCTGGCAGGGCGACGCCCAGTTCACCGTCAGCCTCGACGGCGTGCAGCAGGGCGGCAGCTTCACCGCCCATGCCAGCCACGCCGCCGGCGCTTCCGAGGTGTTCACCTTCAACGGTACCTGGGGCAGCGGCACCCACGCGCTGCAGGTCACCTTCCTCAACGACGCCTGGGGCGGCACACCCGCGACCGACCGCAACCTGTACGTGGACAGCGTGAGCTATGACGGCGCCGCGGTGCCGAATGCCGCGGCCGCGCTGCTGTCGCAGGGGCCGCACGCCATCTCGGTGCCCGGCAGCGGCGTGCCGAAGGCGCTCAGCCTGGGCACCGGCAGCGATGCGCTGGTGCTGAAGCTCAGCCAGGACGCCTGGCTGGCCGACGCGCAGTACAGCGTCAAGGTCGATGGCCAGCAGCTGGGCGGCACGCTTGCTGCCAGTGCGCTGCACGCCGCCGGCCAGGACGACGTGCTGACGCTGCACGGCAGCTGGGGCGCCGGCGCGCACGACGTGGCCGTGACCTTCCTGAACGATGCCTATGGCGGCACCGCCGCCACCGATCGCAACCTGCATGTCGATGGCATTCTGTGGAATGGCGCTGCGGTCAGCGGCGGCAGCGCCGATCTGCTGTCCACCGGGACGCATGACTTCGCCTTCGGTGCCGCCGTGGCGCCGGCTGCCGCGGCGCCGGCCAGCACCGCCGCGGCGGTGGATTGGTCCGCCCTGGCGGCGCAGGCCCAAGCCAACTTCGCCGCCACCGGCCACTGGTTCATCTGAGGAAAAGTCGGCTGCCCAACAGGATGCAGCAAAATGCTCACCTGAGCAGGCAGCTGAAGCTGAAAAGTATACATTACGTCATAGATTGAAGACAATAAATTGATTGAAACCTGGGGTTGAATACCGAAGGTTGTCTCCCGCCACAGGCGAGTGCACCCCCGCACTCGCCAGGCGCGAGGAACCAGCTGTATGGCGACCTTCGGCACCCTGGACCCGACCAGCTACACCCTGGTCTGGCGCGACAACTTCACCGACAGCAGCGGCCTGGACCGCGGCCTGTTCCCCATCACCTGGGGCAATGCGGGCGACATCGTCGCCGGCAATGGCGTGCTGACCATCACCTCCCGTGCTGCGGAAGGCTGGGCCAATGCCGGCTTCATCCAGTCCCCCACCGGGGCGGCGGGTGGCCAGGGCTATGGGCTGTACAGCGTCACCGCGGCGCTGAATGGCGGCGAGGGCATTGGCGCCTGCTTCGGCCTGTGGCCGGCCGACAATGTCTGGCCTGGCGCCGAGTTGGACATGCTGGAGAGCTTCGACGCCAGCCGTGCCTCCGGCTATTCCGCCATCCATTCCAGGGCGGCCAATGGCGGCGACGCCTATGACAGCTACACCCTGGCCACCGACCTTACCCGCATCCACACCTATGCGCTGGACTGGGAACCAGGCCGGCTGACCTACTACATCGACGGCCAGCTGGCCTACACTACCACCAGCCACGTGCCGCTGGACTACGCCCATGGCGGCGTGAACGAGGTCTTCGCCGCCCAGGTCACCAATGCCGGCAGCGCCCCCGCCAGCCAGAGCGTCAGCCTGAAGCTGTACAACATCAGCTACAGCCAGTTGAACCTGGGCGTCGCCGTGCCTGCCCCGCCGGTGGCGCCAGCCCCGGCCAGCGTGGAATTCGGCAGCGGGCCGGACACGCTGATCATCTGGACCACCGAGAACGCCTATAACGGCAACGCGCAGTACACCATCAAGGTGGATGGCGTGCAGGTCGGCGGCATCCAGACCGCCATTGCCTGGGACGGCGCCGGCATGGGCGCCGACAAGGTGACGGTGCATGGCAGCTGGGGCGGCGGCGGCCACATGGTCACCCTGACCTTCCTGAACGACGCCTATGGCGGCACCCCGGCGCAGGACCGCAACCTCTACATCGCCGGCGTGCAGTATGACGGCAACTGGGTGGCCGGTGGCGCCCTGCTGGGCAACGGGTCGCTGAATGTCGCGGTGGCCGGCGGCGCCATTGCCGCGGTGGACAGCACGGTGGGCAGCGGGGCGGATCGGCTGGTGCTGTTCATCAGCCAGGACGCCTGGCAGGGCAACGCGCTCTACACCGTCAGCGTTGATGGCGTGCAGGTGGGCGGCACGCTGACCGCGCATGCCACCGCCGGCGCGCATGACACGGTGACGCTGCTGGGCAACTGGGGCGGCGGGCAGCACCAGGTGGCGCTGAGCTTCCTGAACGACGCCTGGGGCAATGCCGCGGGCCAGGACCGCAACCTGCACCTTTCGGGCGTCAGCTACGACGGCGTGGTGCAGGCGAATGGCAGCGCCGACCTGATGAGCACCGGTACGGTGACGGTGAACGTGGCAGGCGGCGCGCCCACGCCGGCCAGCTACGCCGTGGGTACCGGCGCCGATACGCTGCTGCTGCGCATCAGCCAGGACGCCTGGCACGGCAGCGCGCAGTACGCCGTCACCGTTGATGGCGTTCAGGTCGGCGGCACGCTGACCGCGACGGCGCTGCATGGCAGCGGCACCGACAGCGTCAGCCTGCATGGCAGCTGGGGCGCCGGCAGCCATGTGGTGGCGGTGAGCTTCCTCAACGACGCCTGGGGTGCCGGCGCCGGCGCCGACCGCAACCTGTATGTGGAGGGCATGTCCTATGGCGGCACCGCCAGCGGGGCCTCGGCCAACATGATGTCGAACGGTACGGCGTATTTCCTTGCCGGCAACGCCTATGGCCTGCCCGCCGGCGGGAATGGCCAGGTGCGCCAGGGCGGCAGCGGCGCCGACCAGCTGGCGGGCACCGCGGGCAACGACATGCTGGCCGGTGGCCTGGGCAATGACGGGCTGACCGGTGGCGCCGGCAAGGACAACTTCGTCTTTGCCCAGGGCGATGGCCATGACTGGCTGAACGATTTTACCCGGGGCCAGGACCACCTGGTGCTGAAGGGCATCGCCCCCGGCACGGTCAGCACGGCGATGGTGACCTATTTCGGCACCAGCGGCACCGACGTGCATTACGGCACGGCGGGGGACAGCGTGTTCCTGGCCAATGTCTGGTCGCTCGCGGGCGCGGATATCCTCTACGCGTAGGGCGCTGTCAGTCGAAGGGCCAGGCCGGCAGCGGGCGCTGCTGCACCGGCACCAGCCAGGCCCCGTGGTTGCCGGCGTGGATGACCTGCGCCGGCAGGATGATCTCGCGCGGCACCGGCTTGCCGGCCAGGTGCCGCAGCGCCGCCATGGCGGCCAGCGCGCCCATGCGGAAGCCGCAGTAATCCATCGTCGCCAGCAGCGTGCCGGCACCGATGGCCTGGGCCGCGGGGATGGTGCCGTTGTTGCCCACCACCAGCGCGGTGCGGCCGGCGGCCTGCAACGCCTGGATGGCGCCCAGCGCCATGCTGTCATTGGTGCAGATCACGCCGTCTATGGCGGGATGCGCCGCCAGGTGCTGCACCATGGCCAGCCGCCCGGCCTCCTGCTGGTACAGCCCGGGCAGGGTGCCGAGCACCTGGATGCCCGGCGCCGCCGCCAGGGCGCGACGAAACCCCCGCCCCCGGTCGCGGCTGGTCGGCGCCGTCTCCGGGCCTTCCACCAGCACCACCTTGCCCTGGCCGTGCAGCGCATCGATCAGGAAGCTGACTTCGGCGAAGGCCATCGCCTCGTCATCGGCGCCGACGAAGCTGACGAAGTCGCCTGCCATGCGGTTGACGAAGCCGACCAGCGGAATGCCCGCCGCATTCGCGGCCGCCACCGGGCCGGCCATGGCCTGGTCATCCGCGGGGGCGAACAGGATGGCGCTGGGCCGCTGCGCCACCACCTCGTGCAGCAGCACCGTCTGCTCCACCGGGTCATCGGGCGTGGCGGGGAAGTGCCGTGTGCTGCGCGCACCGGCCTCGGCACAGACGCGATCCACGCCATGCAGGAAGGCCTGGTAGTTCGGGTTCTCCCCGTTCTTGATGAAGGCGGCGAGCCAGGTCATGCGGGTGGCCTCATGCCCGCCCAGGGCGTGGCTTCCTGGTAGGCGCGGGCCAGTTGCAGCGTGGCCAGGTCGGCGCCGGGCCGGCCGATCAGCTGCATGCCCATCGGGCGGCCAGCATCGAACCCGACCGGCACATTCGCCGCCGGGCAGCCCAGCATGGTCGCCAACGCCGTCACTTCCATCCAGCGATGGTAGCTGTCCATCGCCCGGCCGCCGACCTGCTTCGGCCAGTCCCATTCGGCCGGGAAGGCGAAGCACTGCGCGGTCGGCATCGCCACGGCGTCATAGGTCTCGAACACCGTTGCGAAGGCCTGGAACAGGGCGTGGCGCTGCTTGGCGGCGGCGGCAAGCTGCGCGCCGGTGAGCCGCAGGAAGCCCTCCACCTCCCACTGCGCCTCCGGCTTCATCTGCGCTCGCTTGGCTGGGTCGGCATGGATCGCCTCGTATCGCAGGCCAATCTCATAGTGGCGCAGCGCGGTGAAGGCCTGCCAGGTCGCCTCCCAATCCACCACCGGGGCGCCGGCCGCCACCTTGCAGCCCTGGGCGCGGAAGGCCGCCAGCGCCTTCTCGCACAGTGGCAGGATGCCGGCATCGAACGGCAAATGCCCGCCGAGGTCGCCGAGCCAGAGGATGCGCCGCCCCGCCACCGAGACCTTCAGCGATGCCTTGCCCAGCGCGGCATCGGCCGGCCGCGCCAGCGGCGCCCGCGCATCCGGCCCGGCCTGCACCGCCAACAGGAAGCGCAGCTCCTCCACGGTGCGGCCCATCGGCCCTTCGGTGTAGAACTGGCCCCAGAAGCCATCGACATGCGGCACCACCGGCACCCGCCCAGCCGAGGGCCGGAAGCCGAACAGGTTGTTCCACGCCGCCGGGTTCCGCAGCGAACCCAGCACGTCCGAGCCATCCGCCAGCGGCACCATGCGGAGCGCCACCGCGACAGCCGCGCCGCCGGATGACCCGCCGGCCGAAAGCGCGGGGTCCCAGGCATTGCGCGTGGTGCCGAACACCTGATTGTAGCTGTGCGAGCCGAAGCCGAATTCCGGCACATTGCTGCGCCCGACCACGATGGCGCCGGCGGCGCGGATGCGGCCGACCGAAAGCGCGTCGAAATCCGGCACGAAGTCGCGGAACAGCGGCGAGCCGAAGGTGCTGGTCAGCCCCTTGGCTGGCGCCGTGTCCTTCAACGCCGTCGGCAACCCCTCCAGAAGCCCACGCGCCCTGCCGGCGCGCAGCCGGCGATCGCTGGCGCGGGCCTCGGCCAACAGCACGGCCTCGTCGCGCAGGTTGACCAGCGCGTTATGGCGCGGGTTCAGCAAGGCGATGCGGGCCAGGCTGGCGCGCATCAATTCAACCGCGGAAATCTCTCGCTTCGCCAGCATCCTGGCGAGCTGCGGCGTGGTCCTGTCGAGCATCTCAGCCATTCTTCTGTTGCTGTCCGCGCGCGAACAGGGCGCCCAGGGTGGCACCAACCGCGGCGCCAGTCAGCCCGGCGCGATGCGCTTCGCTGCGTGCCCGCTCCAGCGCCATCGCCGCGCCGAAGGGCAGGGCGTAGCCGTCATCCATCACCTGCTTCACCGCTGGCAGCATGCTGGGCAGCGCGCTCAGCATGTCGCGGGCCAGCGCCCGGGCGGCGGGCAGCAGCTCCGCATCCGGCAGCACGCGGTTGACCAGGCCCCAGCGTTCCGCCTGCGTGGCGGAGAGGAAGTTGCCGGTCAGCGAAAGCTCCTTCGCCCGGCCCATGCCGATGATCCGGGGCAGCTTTTGAGAGAGCCCCCAGCCCGGCAGGATGCCCACGCGCGCATGCGTATCGGCGAAGCGCGCGCTCTCGCCGGCCAGCATCAGGTCGGCGGCCAGGGCGAGTTCGAAGCCGCCGGTGATGGCGGCGCCGTTGACCGCTGCGATGATGGGGCCGGCGAAGCGCCCCAGCGCCGCGACCGGGTCGGCACGGTTGAACGGCACCGCCGTGGCGCCGCCGCCGGCCAGCTCCTTCAGGTCCAGCCCGGCGCAGAAGGCGCGGCCGGCGCCGGTCAGCACCAGCACCCGCACGCCGGGGTCGGCGGCCAGCGCGTCCACCGCCTCGGCCAACTCGCGCCGCAGGCTGAGCGACAGCGCGTTCATCGCCGCCGGGCGGTTCAGCGTCAGGACCGCATAGCCTTCCGGCGCGCGTTCCAGCAGCAGGTCCGGCATGTCAGCCGAAGCTTTCGGTGGCGAAGCCGGTGAAGGCGCTGGTAATCGACTGCACGTCGCGCACCACCTGGGCCATGGCGCCCGCCGGCGCACCGGCCGGGAAAGGGATGGTCACGGTATCCACCAGCCCGCCGAAGCGGGCGGCGATGCGCTCGCCGATCTGGTCGTAATTCCCGATGGCGGCGAAGAGGTTCAGCACCTCGTCCGGGATCAGCTTGGCGATGCCTTCGAACTCGCCCTTGCGCGCCAGCTCCGACAACTGAACGCCGAGGGGCACCAGGCCATGCGGCTCCAGCACCGTGCGGTAGGCGGGGGTGGAGGCGTACCAGGCAACGCGATAGCGGATTTTCTCGGCCGCCTCGCGCACTTCCTCCGGCGTGCCGCCGGTGGCGATGAAGCCGCCGCCGCTGACCTCGTAATTGGCCCGGGCGCGGCCGACCTCCGCCAGGTGCTTGTCCAGCACCGGCTGGACCTGCTGTTCGATATAGGCGCGCGTCGCAAAGCCATGCAGCCGCACGCCGTCGCACAGCCGGGCGGCATTGCGCAGCATCAGCGGGCCGACAGCCGCGATGGTGATGGGCGGCAACGGCATGTGGTTGGCGCCGGGGGAGAACTCCTTGTTCATCAGGCTGAAGCGGTAGTGCTTGCCCTCATAGGCCAGCTTTTCCCCGGTTTCCCAGCAGCGGAAGATCGCGCGCAGGCTTTCCACGTATTCGCCCATGCGCTCGGCCGGGGCGACCCAGGGGGTGCTGAAGCGGCGTTCGTTATGTGCCCGCACCTGGGTGCCCAAGCCCAGCACGAAGCGCCCGCCGCTGTGCTTGGCCAGGTCCCAGCTATGGTTGGCCACGATCATCGGGCTGCGCGGAAAGGCGATGGCGACCGAGGTGATCAGCTGCACCCGCTCGGTCGCCAGGGCGGCGAAGGCCAGCGGGGTGAAGGGCTCATGCGCGATTTCATTGGCCTGGACGCTGTCGAAACCGGCGGCTTCGGCGGCGGCGGCGGCCGGGCCGCATTGGCGCCACTCCGCCACGGGCAGGACGATGGATGCGCGCATGGTGTCTCTCTCCCAGATTTGCCGCCCATGCTGCCACAGCGGGGCGCTTTGACAATCGCGGGCGCGTGCTAGCATCCCCGACCGACCCGGGGGGAGAACCCATGGCCAGCACCGAACATGCCAGCGTCTGCACGCTGGATTGCCCCGATACCTGCAGCCTGACGGTGACGGTCGAGGACCAGCGGATCACCAAGGTCCGCGGCTCCCACGCGCTGCCCTACACCGGCGGCGTGATCTGCAACAAGGTGGCGCATCACACGGCGGAATGGGTGCATGGCGGCGGCCGGCTGCTCTACCCCATGCGTCGCAGCGGCCCGCGCGGCAGTGGGCAATTCACCCGCATTTCCTGGGCCGAGGCGCTGGACGAAATCCACGCCCGCACCAGCGCCGTCATCGCGCAGCACGGCCCACAGGCGGTGGCGCCGCTGAACTATGCGGGTCCGCATGGCATGCTCGCCGGCGACAGCATGTCGCTGCGCTTCTTCCACAAGCTGGGGGCCAGCCAGCTGTTCCGCGGCGCCATGTGCGGTGGCGTGCGGCGGGAAGCCTGGGTCGGCACCTACGGCGCGGTGCCGGGCATCGGGCCGGAAGCGGCGGGCGGCGCGGCGCTGAACCTGGTCTGGGGCAACAACGCCACCGTGACCAACCTGCACCTGGTGCGGCAGATCGCCCAGGCACGCCGCCGCGGCGGCAAGCTGGTGGTGGTGGACCCGCTGCGCACGAAAATCGCCGAGCAGGCCGACCTGCACCTGGCGCCGCTGCCGGGCACCGATGTGCTGCTGGGTTTCGCCCTGGCCACGGAGCTGGAGCGGCTGGGCGCGCATGACCACGCCTTCATCGCCGCGAATGTCCTCGGCTACGACGCCTTCATGGCCCGCGCGCGGGAATGGCCGGTGGCGCGCGCCGCCGAGGCCAGCGGGGTGGCCGCCGAGGATATCCGCACGATGGCCGCCTGGATGGCCGCCGCCAAGCCGCTGGTGCTCTCGCCGGGCAATGGGCTGGAGCGTGGCCGCAATGGCGGCAGCGGCATCCGGGCCGTCATCGCGCTGCCGGCGCTGCTGGGGCGGATGGATGCCGAGAGCGGCATCGTGCTGGGCGCCGGCAATGCCTTCCCGAAGACCATGGCGAAGCTGACCAGGCCGGATCTGCTGCCGCCGGGCACGCGCACGCTGAACATTCTGGATGTCGGCAAGATGCTGGCCGAGGACAGCGGTGCGCCGCCGCTGCGCGCAGTCTTCATCTACAACCACAACCCGCTGGTGGTGCATCCCGACCAGAACCGCATGCGCCGCGGGCTGGAGCGGGAGGAGGTGTTCACGGTTGGCATCGAGATCGCGATGACCGAGAGCATGAAATACTGCGACGTGCTGCTGCCGGCGGCGACGAGTTTTGAGTGCGACGACCTCTACGCCGCCTATGGCCAGCACTGGCTGCAACGCGCCGAAGCAGTGCTGCCGCCGCAGGGTGAAGCGGTGCCGAATACCGAGGTGTTCCGCCGCTTGGCCGCACGCTTCGGCTTCACCGAGCCCTGCTTCCAGGACGACGACGCCGCGCTGATGGACGCCGCGGTGGATGCCGCCGACCCGAAGCTGCGCGGCGTGCGGCCCAGCACGCTGCCGACCGAGGCCGCGCTGCGGATGAGCGCACCGGATGGCGCCGCGCTGGCGCTGTTCCACAACGTGCGGCCGGCGACGCCCAGCGGCAAGGTGGAACTGGCAAGCGAGAGCCTGGCGACCAAATGGGGCGCGGCGCAGCTGCTGCCCGGCTACCGTCCGCACCGCCCCGGCCTGGCGCTGATCTCGCCGGCTTCCGACAAGCGCATCACCTCCACGCTGCTCGGCTTTGGCGGCACGGCGGCGGAGGCTCCGGCGCTGCTGATGCACCCGGCGGATGCCGCCGCGCGCGGGCTGGAAGGCGCGGCACAGGTGCGGGTGTTCAACACGCTCGGCGCCGTGGTGCTGCCACTGGTGGTGACGGATGCGGTGCCGCGTGGAGTGGTGAGCAGCGAGAAGGGCGCCTGGCTGGCGACGAGCCCGACCGGGCAGACCATCAGCGCGCTGGTTTCGGCCGACGACCGGGCCGATCTGTGTGACGGCGCCTGCTTCAACGACGTGGCGGTGGAGGTTGCCGCCGCCTGACTCTTGAGGGAACGACAATAATGAGCGAATTGCTCGGCTTCGGTGACTACAAATACGAGGCGGTGCCCGGCTGGGGCCGGCTGCCGGAGGGCTGGGACTTCAAGGAGGTCGCCGCGGTTGCGATCGACAGCCAGGACCGCGTCTATGCCTTCAGCCGCGGTGAGCATCCGGTTATCGTCTTCGACCGCGACGGCAACTTCCTGAAGTCCTGGGGCGAGGGCGTGTTCAAGCGCGCCCACGGCCTGCACATGGCGCCCGACGAAACGCTGTGGTGCACCGATGACGGCGACCACAGCGTGCGCCGCTGTACGCTGGACGGCCGCGTGCTGATGACGCTGGGCCTGCCCGGCACGGCGGCGCCGTACATGAGCGGCAAGCCCTTCAACCGCTGCACCCACACCGCGCTGTCGCCGCAGGGCGATATCTATGTCTCGGACGGCTACGGCAACGCCCAGGTCCACAAGTACAATGCGCAAGGGAAGCATTTGTTCAGCTGGGGCGGCTCGGGCACTGATCCCGGGCAGTTCAACCTCCCCCATAACATCGTCTGCGACAGCGCCGGCCTGGTCTATGTCGCCGACCGCGAGAGCCACCGCGTGCAGATCTTCGACGGCGACGGCACCTACCTGCGGCAATGGAACAACCTGCACCGGCCCTGCTCGTTGTTCCTCGGCCAGGGCAAGTGTGCCTGCTGCTACGTGGGCGAACTCGGGCCGGCGCTGCCGGTCAACATCAAGGCGCCCAACATCGGCCCGCGCGTCAGCGTGCTGGACATGGATGGCAAGCTGCTGTCCCGCTTCGGCGAACTGGGCGAGGGCGAGGGGCAGTTCTACTCGCCGCACGGCCTGGCGGTGGACAGCCATGGCGACATCTATGTGGGGGAGGTCAGCTTCACCGCCTGGCCGCGCTACCACGAAGGCAAGCCAACGCCACCGGGCGTGCGAAGCCTGCAAAAGTTCCGCCGCGTCAAAACCTGAACCAGAAGGAGAGAGAAGATGTCCGCAGTTCTGAAGCCCAGCATGACCGATGCCGAATGGCAGGCGCGTTGCGACCTGGCCGCGCTGTATCACGTCACCCAGCATCTCGGCTGGACCGACCTGATCAACACCCACATGTCTGTGCGGGTGCCCGGCGAGCCCGAGCATTTCCTCATCAACCTGTATGGCGAGATGTTCGACGAGATCACCGCCTCCTCTCTGGTGAAGATGGACCTGGAAGGCAATGTCATCGGCGACCAGGGCAAGTTCAACGCCGCCGGCTTCACCATCCACAGCGGCATCTACAAGGCGCGGCCGGACGCCAACTGCGTCATGCACACGCATACCCGCGCCGGCGCCGGGCTCTCCACCATTCGCGGTGGCCTGCGCCCGATCAGCCAGGACGCGCTGCATGTGCTGGATGACGTGATCTACCACGACTATGGCGTGCCGGCCTCCAAGGAGGAATGCGAGGAACTCGGCCGTTCCTGCGCCACCGGCAGCTGCGTGGTGCTGCTGAACCATGGGCTGCTGACGCTGGGCCACACCGTGCATGGCGCGCTGATGCGGCTGTACATGCTGGAACGCGCCTGCGAGGTGGAGATCATCGCCCGCCAGCTGGGCGAGCCGCCGGTGATGATCGAGGACTACATCATCGAGCGCGCGTCGAGCCGCATGAAGAAGATGCGGCTGACCGACGACTACGGCCGCATGGAATGGGACGGCCTGGTGCGCCAGGTGGACCGCAAGGGCTTCAACTACCGCCGCTAGGCTTTGTTTGAGAGAGCCTGCGCGGATCAGGCTCGGCAAGCGACAAGGCCGGAGCGGTCACGCTCCGGCGCGTGCGTAACGGGGAACGACCAATGAAGATCATAGACGCCCAGGTGCATATCTGGGGCAGCGGCACGCCCAGCGGCCATCACCGCCAGGTGCCCGTGTTCAGCGTGGAGGAGCTGCTGGCGGAGATGGACGCCGCCGGCATCGACGGCGCGCTGATCCACCCACCGCAGAGCTGGGACCCCGGCGCCAACGCCATCGCGGAACACGCCGCCTGGCGCTACCCGCAGCGCTTCGCCGTACTGGGCCAGGTGGATTTGCTGACGCCGGAACCAAGCCGCGCGCTGCTGGCCCATTGGCGCGGCCGCCCGGGGCAGAAGGGGCTGCGCTTCCCGCTGGTGCGCGCCGACCAGCGCGACTGGTACAAGGACGGCACCATGGACTGGCTGTGGCCTGAGGCCGAGCGCCTTGGCCTGCCCGTGGCCACCATGGCCGGGCGCTTCCTGACCGAGTTCGGCGAGATCGCCCGCCGCCACCCGGGCCTGAAGCTGATCATCGACCATTGCGGCCTGGTGCGGGAAGCGCAGGACAGCGCCGCCTTCGCCCGGCTTGAGGAACTTTGTGCGCTGGCCAGGCTGCCGAATGTGGCGGTCAAGGCCACCGGCGCGCCGGGCTATTCGACGCAGGGCTACCCGTACCGCAACCTGCATGAAGGCCTGCATCGCATCTTCGACGCCTTCGGCCCGCATCGGTTCTTCTGGGGCACCGACATTACCCGCATGCCCTGCAGCTGGAAGCAATGCGTGACGATGTTCACCGAGGAACTGCCCTGGCTGCGCGGGAACGACCTTGAGCTGGTGATGGGCCGCGCCGTCTGC
This sequence comes from uncultured Rhodospirillales bacterium, assembly GCA_903835235.1. Lineage (GTDB taxonomy): Bacteria > Pseudomonadota > Alphaproteobacteria > Acetobacterales > Acetobacteraceae > CAIMOR01. The sequence continues at coordinate 3,431 of CAILMF010000047.1, read as the reverse complement.
GACTGGATCGGCTGGGAGTTCCCGGCATGAAGGTCGGGCTGTTCATCAACACGCAATTCCCCGAAGGCGACAGCCTGCGCGACCGCCTGCCACTGATGCAGGAACAGGTCCGCACGGCGCGCGATGCCGGCTTCGCCTCGCTCTGGTTCCCCGACCACTATTTGATCGGCCCGATCCAGATGCCGCAGCCGATGCTGCTGGCCACCTGGTTGCTGCGGGAAGCCGAAGGCATGGTGATCGGCCCCAACATCCGGATATTGCCACTGCTGGCACCGGCGCTGGTGGCGGAGGAAGCGGCCACGCTGGACCTGCTTTCCGGCGGCAAATACGTGCTGGGCGTCGGCCTCGGCTACCGCAAGGAAGAATTCACCGCCTTCAACGTGCCGATCAGTGAACGCGCCAGCCGCTTCGCCGAGAGCATTCCGCTGATCCGGCGTTTGTTCACCGAAAAGTCGGTCTCACACCAGGGGAAGCACTATACGCTGGACAATGTCAGCCTGTCCTGCCCGCCGGTCACGCCGGGCGGCCCGCCGATCTATGTCGCGGCCATGGTGGAGGCGGCAGTGAAGCGCGCGGCCCGCATCGGCGATGCCTGGTTGATCGTGAACTCCGCCGACATCGCCACCATCCGCGACCAGATGACGGTGTACCGCGCCGCCTGCACCGAGGCCGGGCGGACGCCGCTGGAATACCCGATCGCGCGGGAATGCTATGTCGGCTCCTCCCACGCCACCGCGTTCGAGGAATGCCGGAAGGCGCTGCACTACAAATACGCCGCCTATGCCAGCTGGGGGCTGACCAAGCAGTCCAGCGACCTGGAGATGTTCGGCATGCCCTTCGAGGAATTCGTGCGCGACCGCTTCATCATCGGCGACAAGGTCAGCGTGAAGGAGGAAGTCGCCCGCTACCGCGAGGAGCTGGGCGTGGACCACTTCATCATGCGGGTGCAATGGCCGGGGCTGGAGCAGGACAAGGTGCTGGCCAGCATCCGCCGCCTGGGTGACATTTTTGCCTGAAGGCCCCACATGACCGGCATGATCCCGCTTTCCGTCCTTGACCTCTCCCCCGTCCCCGAAGGCCTGGAGCCCGGCGACGCGCTGCGCAACTCCGCCGACCTGGCCAGGCTGGCGGATACGCTGGGCTACAACCGCTACTGGATGGCCGAGCATCACAATATGCCCGGCATCGCCAGCGCCGCCACGGCGGTGGCGCTGGCGCATGTGGCGCAGGGCACCAGGCGCATCCGCTTCGGCGCCGGCGGCGTGATGCTGCCGAACCATTCGCCCTACATGGTGGCGGAGCAGTTCGGCACGTTGGCGGCGCTGTATCCCGGCCGCGTCGACCTGGGGTTGGGCCGCGCGCCGGGCAGTGACCAGGTCGCCGCGCGCGCCATGCGGCGCAACCTGGCGGGCGGTGGCGACGACTTCCCGCAGGATGTGCTGGAGCTGATGCGCTACTTCCAGCCTTCCGAACCCGGCCAGTCGCTGCGCGCGGTGCCCGGCGAGGGCAGCAACATCCCCGTCTGGATTCTCGGCAGCAGCACCTATGGCGCGCAGCTGGCGGCCATGCTGGGGCTGCCCTATGCCTTCGCCAGCCACTTCGCGCCGCAGATGATGATGCAGGCCATCCAGCTCTATCGCGCGAATTTCCGGCCCTCGGCGCAGCAGGCCACGCCGCATGTCATGCTGGGCGTCAGCGTCATCGCGGCGCCGACGGATGCCGAGGCACAGTACCTGTTCACCTCGCAGCAGCAGAGCTTCATCAACCTGCGCACCGGGCGGCCCGGCAAGCTGCCGAAGCCGCAGGAAGGCTTTGCCGAGCGGCTGGACCCGCGGGCGCGGATGGTGCTGGCGCAGACCCTTTCCTGTGCCGTGGTCGGCAGCCCCGCCACGGTGCGCGATGGCCTGGCTGCCTTCATTGCGGAAACCGGTGCGGATGAGCTGATGGTGACCGGCGGCATCCACGACCACGCCCTGCGCCGCCGCAGCTACGAGATTTTGGCCGAGGCCCACCAGGGGCTGGCGCAGGCGGCCTGAGGGGCTATCTTCCTGGCATATTGGTTCGAGCGGCTGATTCACGGCCTCCGGCGATGCCGCCTCGGCCGATCAGACGCCAGGGGAGACGCCACGTGGGCTTCAGCCGCACCGCCGAACAGCAGGAAATCCGCGAGCAGACGCTGCGCATCTGTGCGGATTTCGGCGACGACTACTGGCTGCGGAAGGACCGCGAGGGCACCTTCCCCGAGGAGTTCTTCCGCGCCATGGCGGATGGCGGCTGGCTTGGCGTGGCGATGCCGCAGGAATATGGCGGCGCCGGGCTTGGTATCACCGAAGCCTCCGTGATGATGCAGGCGGTGGCTGAGTCAGGCGCCTGCATGTCCGGCGCCTCGGCCATCCACATGAACATCTTCGGCCTCAACCCGGTGGTGGTCTTCGGCACCGAGGCGCAGAAGCGCCGCATGCTGCCGCCGCTGATCGCCGGCGCCGACAAGGCCTGCTTCGGCGTCACCGAACCCAATGTCGGCCTGAACACCACGGAGTTGAAGACGCGGGCCGAACGCGTCGGCGACCGCTACGTGGTCAATGGTCAGAAGATGTGGATTTCCACCGCGCAGGTCGCCACGAAAATCCTGCTGCTGGCCCGCACCACGCCGCTGGATCAGGTGCGGAAGAAGACCGACGGCCTGTCGCTGTTCTACACCACGCTGGACCGCAGCAAGGTGGAGATACGGCTGATCGAGAAGATGGGCCGCCATGCCGTGGATTCGAACATGCTGTTCTTCGACGGGCTGGAAATCCCGGAAGAGGATCGCATCGGCGAGGAAGGCAAGGGCTTCCGCTACATCCTGCACGGCATGAATCCCGAGCGCATCCTGATCGCGGCCGAGGCGGTGGGCATCGGCCGCGCCGCGCTGGCCAAGGCCAGCAACTACGCCAAGGAGCGCATCGTCTTCGGCCGGCCGATCGGGCAGAACCAGGGCATCCAGCATCCGCTGGCGCGCTGCTGGGCGCATCTGGAAGCCGCTGACCTCATGACCTTCAAGGCCGCCGAACTTTACGACCAGGGGCAGGAGTGCGGCGCCGAGGCCAATGCGGCGAAGTACCTGGCCGGGGAGGCCGGCTTCACCGCCGCCGAGACCGCTGTCATGACCCATGGCGGCATGGGCTACGCGCAGGAATACCACGTGGAGCGCTACCTGCGGGAAAGCCTGATCCCGCGCATCGCGCCGGTCTCCCGCGAACTCATCCTGTCCCACATCGCCGAGCGCGTGCTGGGGTTGGCCAAGAGCTATTAGAGCGGGATGCGATCAGGCTGAATCGAATTTGCTTCCCGACGCGGCGGGCGATCTGATTCAAGATGCTGGCTGGGTAGGAGGCCAGCATCGATGGGTGCACCCTATTCCCTCGACCTGCGTCAGCGCGTTGTGGCAG
>CAILMF010000046.1 GCA_903835235.1 uncultured Rhodospirillales bacterium | reverse complement strand
CTTGTGCCGGGTGATACGCAGCACGCTGTCGGGGATGCGCGTCTCCTGCACCCCCTGGCCGGCATGCTGCCATTCGCCCACGGTGCCATCCTTGGCCCGCAGGCCGCCCTTTTCGGAGTTGACGTGCCCGGCCCAGCGGCAGGGGATGATCTTGTTCGGCCGCCGCGCCTCGCGGTTGAAGTGGAACACCAGCTCAAAGGCGGGCGACAGCCGGCCATTCCAGTCACCCGGCAGGCCCGGCCCCTGGTCCCAGGCGTAGAGGCCAAAGCGACGCCAGCCCTGCGCCCGCATCCAGTCCAGCCAGCCTGACCAGTAGGGCAGCCATTCGCCGTCGCGGTGGATCAGCCCGAGGTTCACCAGCAACTGCGCGTCCCGCGTCACGGCGTGGTCCAGGGCGCCGAACACGCCCTGCATCAGCGCATCCCAATCCGAGACACCGCCGGTGGTGTAGTCGCGCTGGTTGCCATAGGGCGGCGAGGTGAAGAGCAGCGTGGCGCGGTCGGCGCCCATCAACCGGACGACGGTGGCCGCGTCAGTGCTGTCGCCACAGGCCAGGCGGTGGTCGCCCAGGCACCAGATATCGCCAGGCCGCGCCACTGCGGCACGGGGCGCCACAGGGGCGGCATCGGCCGGGTCGTCGGGCGTTTCCTCCGCGTCGGCGCCGGCGCCACGGGCGGCGCCCACAGCGCCCGTGGGCGCGTCCTGGTCCTGCGGCGGGTCGCCATCGATGACGGCCTCGTCCGCCGCAGCCAGGATCGCGTTCAACTCATCGGCCGAGAAGCCCAGCGCGCCGAGGTCCATCTCGGCCTCGCGCAGCCCAGCCAGCGCATCGCGCAGCAGCGCCTGATCCCAGGTGGCGTTCTCGGCAATGCGGTTGTCGGCCAGCCGCAGCGCTTCCTTATGCGGCGCAGACAGGTGCCGCAGGACGATGACCGGCACCTTGTCGATGCCGAGCGCCAGGGCTGCCTCAAGCCGGCCGTGGCCGGCGATCAGGGTATTGGCCTCGTCCACCAGCAGCGGGTTGGTGAAGCCAAAGGCCAGCATGCTGGCCTTGATCTGCTCCAGCTGCGCGGCGCTGTGCACGCGGGCGTTGCCGGCATGCGGGCGCAGCTCGGCAACCGGGCGCAGCGCGATCTTCGCTGCCATCCAGGGGAGGGGCATCGGCATGATCCGGTGATGAGGGTGCGAACTGCATGGTTCGCAGGGGGCAGGTGCGAACCGAGAACGGCGGGGCCGCGGCGGAAACTCGGCGGAGGGCCGCCATTTCAAGCGGCCGGGATGCGAACTGCGAACCTGCTTTCCGGCCTGGCGCTAGCGAAGTTGCGCGCTTCCGCTCCCCGCATACAGTATTGGCAGGAAGGACCCTGGATTAGTACTTCGTCTCTACTTGGTCTGTACTGATGTTTTACTTGCGCGCGTTCGAGTGGCTTGGGAGCCACCCGATCGCCCCGGCGCATGTCTCGCCAGTGATGAGAAAGTGGCACGCCAAGAATCTACGTCGCAATGCATTATCTCGGCGTGCCGAAGATTTTTTCTGCCGCGCCGATTTAACCGGCGTGGCGTTGCGCTTCATGCAGCGTGCTGACGTGGCAGCAGCCGGAATTGCGCCACCAACATTCCAAGGGCACCGACCAGCAGCCCTTGGGCTTGCGCCGGATGCATGTGGCGTCCCGACCATCCCTGCCGCAAGGCCCAGTCGCGGATCGAGTTCTCCAGGCCGATGACGTGCCAGACGATGCTCCCGGCTGGACTGCTGATGCCGCCGAGGAGTTGCAGCACCTGCGCCAGCTTCTCCCTGGCCACGGACTGGCTCTCGGTCAGTGCATCGAGTGACGTGCCGCCGACGCGCAGCAGCGGCATGGTGCGGACGCGATCATGCGCCGCGCGTTGGAACAGCGCCCTGAACATCACGCCGGCGTCGTGCATCTGTGGCGTGATGCTGCCATTGGCCAACAGCAGACCCAGGGTGTCGACTGCGCGGCGATGGGCGACAGGGCAGCCGGTGTCCGGGTCTACGCCACGCACAGCCTCGCTGAAGCCGCCATGTTGCAAGCGCCACTTGCTGGGCTTGGACAGGTCTTCGCGCTCGCCCGTTGGCTTGCCGCGACGCTTCGGGTTAACGGCCATGGGTGTTTCCTCCGATGCTGGTGCTGCGTGGTCCCCAGCGTCGCCTGGCCTCGTTCACGAGGGCCTGGCGCAGCCAGGGATCGGGGATGTCGTCGATGGCGATGGAGACCACGCCCTGGTCGCGCCAGACGCGCCGACGCATGGCATCCAGTTCGGGCGTGGTCGTGGGGCTGCGCGTGCCGCGGTTGAGGCACGAGCGGGGCGGCTGCGGGGCGCCGTGCATCGTCATGCGCGCTTTCCCACCGTGTCGGTGGCCCAGAGCAGGAGCGCAATGGCATCGGCCTCGTTGTCATCGGCCGGCAGATAGCCGCGGGCCCGGATGGCCTCGATCATCGCGGCCTTGTCGGCATTTCCCTTGCCGGTCGCGTAGCGCTTGATCGTACCGACCGGGACGCCCTCGTAGGGCACCTCGTGCTCCTCGCACCAGGCTGTGAGCGTGCCGAGAAAGCCGCCATAAACGTGGCTGGCGTCGGTACCGGCATGCCGGCGTACCTCCTCGAACACCACGCGTTGGAGGCCGTGCGCGTGCATGGCGATTTCGACGAGCCAGTCGGTGAAGCGGAGATAGCGCATACCGCCACCCTCGAAGCGGCCGGGCTTGAAGGTCATGGTGCCGGAGGTCGTGCCGCCGTCGCCGAAGCGCAGGGCCCAACCGGTGGTGGTGCCCAGATCGAGGGCGAGGATGCCGGGCTTACGCGGCCGGTACAGATCGGGATCGGGCAAGGTGGTGCTTGCATGTGAGGCGGGCGTGGTGAGAGTCGCTAAATCCATGGTTGGTCTCCGAGAGGGGATGATCCTGGTGAGGGCGGCGACGGCGCGGTTCTTGGCGGAGCTCGCCGTCGCTGCCCGGCTTGGGTGGATTGACCCTGGTGGCGGGTGGTCCACGAACCCGGACCAGGCGCCCCCGGGTGTGGTGTGCGCGCGTCTTTGGGACGCGCACGCACACCCCCCGTAGGGGGGTAGGATTTTGCGGAACTTGCGGAACTTCCCTAACCCATTGAATCCGCGAGATATTTTGAAGTTCCGCAAGCAAGTTCCGCAAAGCCTCGCTGCGGAACTTGCGGAACTTGGTCAACCCATTGAGATTGCGGGGCAATTCAAGTTCCGCAGGCAAGTTCCGCAGGGTTGCGGAACTTGCGGAACTTGGAAGTTCCGCAGCAAGTTCCGCACAGTACGATGTCGCATCGAGGGGGCGCTTCATGCCTGGGCCTCTGGGTCGTTTAGCACCCAGATTTCCGGATTCTCGACGGGCAGAACCGCGTTGTTGGTCTCCGATTGGAAGTGCGTCGGCAGCAGTGGGACGAGGAGCCGGGCGACCTCGCCGGTCTCGGGATCGACCGTCTCGCGCTCCGTCCCGAACAGCATGTCCTGCACCAGGAGGTAGCCCTTGGTGGATTTGCTGACCGGAATGCCGAGCTCGGGCGCGTCGCGCATGAACTTGATGTAGCCCTTGTTGGCGAGGACGTTGATGCGACGGGCGATGGTGTCGTCACCGCCCAGCCCGTGCGTGTTCTCGAACTGTGCGGCGAAGGCGCTGCCGGTGAAGACCTTCCCCTCGCGGGCCTCGTTGGCGATGATCTGCAGAATGACGTCGTGGCGGCGGCTGCGCTCGGCATCGAGCTTGCCGCCGATGTCCTTCCGCACCAGGCGCTCGCCGGTTCGATCGAGCTCGACCCAGGCGCCACCGCGCTTGTCGACCAGCATCGGATCGATGCCGGGCCCGTTGCGCAGCTCGACATGCAACTCGCGTGGGGTCTGCTCCTCATCCGGCCGGAACAGAATGGCGCCCGAGGTGTAGTAGCCGCGCAGTGCGCTGGCGCCGGAAAGCGACAGGAAGGGATCGTCCTTCACCTGCTGCTTGCTGAGCTTCTTCGTGTGGTGGGCCAGGATGATGCCGGCCTCGGGCGCCACCTGGTCACGCAGTGCCTCAACCCGGCTCTGCAGGAAGAACATCATCGCCGCGTTGTCGTTCTCGCCCTCACCCTCCGGACCGCCGTCGAACAGGTTGCGGATCGGGTCGATGCAGATGATGTCGGGCGGTGTGTCCGGGAATGCGGTGCGAATGGCGGCAGCGACGAGGGGCACGCCCTGGTCATCGAGCAGCATGCGCAGTTTGGGCGTGACAACGAGGGTATCACGCGCCTGTGCTACCACTCCTGGATCGAGCCGCAGCTGCTGCAGGCGCTCGCGCAGGTAGTGGTACTGGATCTCGGCCTGGAGATAGAACACTCGCAGCGGTCGTGGCGCGGTGAAGCGAAGGAACGGCGCGCCGGCAGCCGCGTGCACCAGCAGGCTAATCAGGAAGTCGGATTTGCCGACCTTGGGCGCGCCGCCGAGCACCAGCAGCCCACCCGGCGTCAGCAGGCGCGGGCCGATGAGGTCCTCCGGCATCGGCGAGCTGTCGTCGAGCAGTGCGCCGAGCGTATGGGCAGGGACGCCGCTGGGAGGCAACGTGGCGGCGCGCAGCAGCGGCGGGCCGTAGCGGTCCAGGTGCAGCGCCCAGAGGGCATCGGCCTCAGCCTTGAGCCGATCCAGCGGCCAGGCCGGGCGCAGGCAGGCTGCGTTGTAGCCGCAGATGGCCTCCCAACCCTGGTCAGGGGTGATCCGGCCCTCATGCACCTGGCGGACGAAGTGGCCGATGGCCGCGCTCGCACCCTGGAAGCGCGTCCAGGCGTCCTGGGCGCCCTCCCGCACCGGGGTGGTCAGGATGGCGTCGAGGCTGGCCGTAGCCGCCTGTGCGGCCGGCAGGGCGGCTTCCTGGCCGGGCATGGCCGGCATGGCTGCCACCGCCTCGCCGAAGTCGCTGAGGTCGACCTCGTGCTGCGGCTGATGGCGGCGAATGGTGACCAGGCGCTCCACCCCGCCCTTGCGGTAGATGCTGCCGGGGACGCGGATCGGCTGGTGGGCGGAGCGGAAATGCGGGTCGCCACCAACCTTGGCAGCGATGTCGCCGCGCAGCTGGCAGAGGCGCTGCAGGTCCTTGCCCTCGGCTGGCTCGCTCAGCCGCCACCAGACATGCAGCTTGGCCTGGCCTTCGGTGGTGCGGCCACCGCTCTCCACCAGCAGCGTGGGTTCGCCGAGGTGCTGGACCAGGTGCTTCAGCTTGGCGGCGATGTCGCCGGTGTCTAGATCGACCAGCACGGTCTGCATTTGCAGCACGTGTTCGGCGCGTGCCTGGCCATGCTCGGCGACGGTGCCGGGGATGACATAGGCCGCGGTGCCGTCGCGCGCCGCCCAGGCGGCGAAGGTGGCGAGGGATTCGCCGGCGTGCCGGTCGGCGGCAATCCAGGCGTTGTGCGGCTTGCTGCTGAGCCCCTGGCCCTGGTCAATGAAGCCGCGGACTGGGATGAAGCCCTCGCAGTAGCCGAAGACCACCTCCAGGAAGGTGGCGATGGCCGCGGGATCAATCGAGCGCTGCCCTGCGGCCGCCGGGACCGACTGCCCGACGCCGGGAAGTCGATCCATCTCGATCTTCCCGCCGGCGGGAACATCGGTCGCGGCGTCGTCCACCAGCGGCGCCGCGTCGTTGAAATCGCCCCATGCGTTCATGCAGGCAGCGCCCAGCAACGCTTGGCCCAGGGGCAGAAGCGGCACTCGAAATGATCGGATTGGGCGGCGATCCGCGGGAGTAGTTCGCCCGCATCGGTGGCGGCCAGGATGCGGACACCGCGGTCCGACATGCGCTGCGCCAGCTCCGCGTTGAATGGCACCAGCTCGTGGTGCAGCTCGGCGGTGTCCTTGTTGATGGCGGTGAACAGCGCCGGATTGTCCGCCACCCCGTGGACGCTGGCATCCATGTACGCCTGGTAGACCGCAATCTGCGCTGCGTAGATCGGCTTACTGGCCGCCACGCCCTTGCTGGACGTATCGCGCCAGGACTTCGCGTTCATGGTCTTGCATTCCCACAGCGCGGGGAACGCCATGCCGGGGATAGCCGGGCCGCCGGCCAGCACGCCATCGACATGCCCGCGGATGCGACCGCCGGCGACGGCAAAGCCGAACTGCTGGCCATCGTCACCACCCCCACGGCGGGTGTAGAGATCGAAGCCGGCGGCGCGCAGCCAGGCGACGGCCACATCCTCAAGCGCGTGCCCAATCCCGAAGATGCGGAGCAGCCGGCCGTCGAAGTCAGCACCGTCATCCTTCGGTGCCTTCACGAACTCGAATTGCAGCGCCCGCTCGCACGCATGGCCGAGGCGGGAGCCGCCCAGGTAGCTGCGTGGCGGGGAGGCCGCGTTGCCAGCGACCAATGCGGCATCGATGGCGGCGTTGACGTGCTCCGACGTCTGGCTGCGGCTGTTGAGATCCAGCATCAGTAGGGCGCATCCGCGAAGGTGAGCGGGCGATGCGGGACATGCGCCCGCTGGGCCGTGGCCTGCATCGCCTCCTGGAAGCCGCCCACGGCGACCTCAATCAGCGTCAGCACCTGCGGTTCGGTCAGATCGATCAACCTGGTCTGCCAACCGATCTCCCCCAGGCATTCGCCGAGCGGGCGCATGGTGGCGCGGATGGCGGCCTGTTCCTGTTCAGTGAGATCAACCACGGCGGGCGCGCTCCTCGCGGCAAGGGTGGTCCACAGCGCCTGGCAGGCCATGCTGCAGAAGGAAGCGGAGGGGCGTGGTGGCCGCCGCCGCGTTGGATCGAACCAGCCAAAGCCGCGCGTGGAGCGGCGGCAGATGGCGCAGGGCGGGACGGGATTGCGCAAGGTGGGTCATGCGGCCTGGCCCAGCGTCGCGGGCTGGGCGTTGCGCACCAGGCTGCGGATCACCTGCTTGTTGAACTTGAAGGTCAGCAGCGCCGAGGCCTGGTAGCGGGTCATGCCGAGGTCAGCGCGCGCCTCTGGTGGCAGGTGGATCAGCTGGCGTTCCGTCGGCGGCTCGCGCAGCCAGCGCCGGCTCTTGTGGGCGCTCTCGTCGGTTTCGGAGGCGTTCAGCCAGTCGTCCGCGGCGGCCAGCGCCACCAGCCGCTCCCCGATGGACAGCAGGCGGGGGCGCTCCTCCTTGGCGCCGCCGACCGCGTGCCATGCCCCGTTCAGAAAGAAGATGCCGGCCCAGCCGTTGAACCCATTGGCCAGCAGTGCTGCGTCATCGCCGAACAGGTCGCACCACTGGAAGGCCGAGCGGCGAAGGAGATCGATCTCCGTCATGATGAAGTCGGTCAGCGGCGCCGCCTCGCGCCCGCGGGGCTCGAAGACGTGACCGCAGATGGGGCATTCCATCACTGCGATCGGCACCTCGGCCTCGCAGGAGGGGCAGGTTTTAGTGGGCGGCTCACCCTCGCCGGGCTGGCTGTCGAGATCGACGTCCTGCTCCAGGCAGCCATGGACCTGCGAGGAGGTGCCGAAGTCCAGCACGATGCAATCGCGCTTGACGATGCCGGGATGCTCAGCCGGATCCACAGTGCGCAGGCCGCGGCCGACCATCTGGATCATGGTGCACTTGAAAGAACTCGGCCGGAGCAAGACGACGCAGGATGTCGGCGGGTGGTCCCAGCCCTCGGTCAGCACCGCGACATTCACGACGATGCGCGCCTCGCCCCTGGCATAGGCTGCCAGGGCAGAGCGGCGCTCACCTTCGGGCATGTCGCCGATGACCATCACCGTGGGCACACCGGTCGCGTTGAAGGCGGCAGCGACATGCTCGGCATGGGCGACGGTGGAGCAGAAGGCCACGGTCTGGCGGTCGCCCGCCTTCTCCTGCCAGTGCTTCACGACCGCGTCGGTGACCGGCACCGTGTCCATGACACGGGCGACCTCGCCCATGTCGAAGTCGTCACCACTTCGGCGGACAGCGCGAAGTTCGTCCTGCACGCCGACATCGATGATAAAGGTGCGGGGCAGCACCAGGTGGCCGGAGGCAATCAGTTCGCTGAGGCGGATCTGGTCCGCGACGTTGGAGAAGACCTGGCGCAGCCCGATCTTGTCACCGCGGTTCGGTGTGGCCGTGACACCATAGATGCGGCAGTCCGGGTTGCGATCGCGGGCGCGATCGATGATGCGGCGATAGCTATCGGCGACGGCGTGATGCGCCTCGTCGATCACCAGCAGATCCAGCGCCGGCATGGCACCGAGGTTGGCCTGGCGCGTCAGCGTTGGCACCATGGCGAAGGTGACCTGGCCGGCCCACGACTTTTGGTCTGCATCCACGACAGAGGTGGTGATGCCCGGGTTCACGCGACGGAACTTCGCCAGGTTTTGCGCCGTCAGCTCATCCCGGTGCGCGAGGACGGCGGCCTTTCTGGAGCCGCCACCGATATGCTCGCCCACTGCCGCAGACAACATGATCGTCTTGCCGCTGTTGTGCGTGACGGTGAAGTCGCCCAGTAGGTAGCGATGATCGGCGTCGACGGTGAAGCCGTAATACGTCCCCTTGCCAACATCGTGCAGAGTGAAGCCGGTCCGCAGCACATCCTTTTTCTGCCGCCTCGGCTGGGGGATTTTTCGCGCGACGCGGAGCGGCAGGCAGGTGGTGTCGCCCGAGATGCACAACCGCCAGTACGTTGTGCCGTTGACCTCTCGCTGCGCGATGAATGCACGCAACCCAAGGCTTCGCGCCATAAAGGCAATATCGTCGGCCATGCGGCGCGAGGCGGAGACGATCTCGAAGCAGCCACGTGTCAAATGGCCGTCCGTATCGAGCAGGCCCGCAAGGATCGCCTGGCGCACAGTGCGCGATCCGAGACGGTAAGCATCGGGCACGAACTTCTCAGATGCTCCGACGCCCAGTACACCGAGATCCCGCAGCACCTTGCGGAGTGTATTGGTGCCGCCCTGCCGACCCGAGAAATGGTAGGAATTCGCTTCGTTGTTGCCCAGCTGCTCCGTGCGGATGGTCAGCCCAAGTTGCTCGGCCATGGCGAAGCAGATCTCGACGATTTCGACATCGGGCGTCGTGATCGCCAGGGCCCCGTGCTTGAGGCTGCCGTCTCCAAGCAGAAGTCCGAGGAAGTAGGGATCCAGCATAGGCGGTTCGCGTGCGGGAAAGTCGGCGCCCACTCGGAACAGCTTGTGGAGATGACGGAAGTAGGCGCTGCGTTGACGGTACTCGTCCACGCCGATGTCCAGGATCGTCCCACCCGGGGCCGCTGTCGCGTGCGAACCGCAGGAGCCTTCGCTGACCTTGACGAGCGTGAGGATGTGGCCCGCGTTGACAATGAACGGATCGCCCTTGATGGGGCGCACTTCGACCATCTCGTCCTCGCCCGCGTGCAGTTCCAGCACTGTGCGGGGCGAGCTGTCCGGGCCCATAAGCCGATCACCGATGCGGACGTCCTCGACCGGCAGGATAGTACCGTCAAACATCAGGATGGGTGTGCCCGAGGCATGGCAGCCGGTCGGGGCGACGCCCAGCGTATTGCCGTGCTCGCGGAGCGCACGGAGGCTGCGCTCGACGAAGACCTTCTGGCGGGGGCGGAGCATCATGCTGGTGCGGCCCCCCCCTCAGCGCGCCCAGGCGGGGCGAGGATCGTTGCCAGGACCGGGCTGCGGCGTGGGGACCGGGAATGCGCCCTGCTGCATGGCCTGGGCGGCGGGTGGTGCGTAGGCCGGCGTCGGTGGGGCATAGGCAGGCTGCGGGGGCGGTGCATACCCCGCCGGCGTAGCGTTGCGCCCCATCGCCTGCGCGTAATCCCGGTGATCCGGCGTCACGGCCATGCGGATTTCGTTCTTGGCCTCGCCGCCAGCATCGGTGCCGTGATCGACCTTCGCCAGGAACTCCAACCCCTCGAGGTCAGCGAAGCCGCCGATGCGGCGGGCCGCCTGCGCCTGGGGCGAGACATCCTTGTCGGAGATGCCGCGCGCGGAGTTCAGCATCCCGCGAAGGAAGCTGCGGCCCATCCCCGCCCAATCGGGGCCCTTCGGACTGTAGAGGCCGATCAGGGTGAAGATCTTCCGCTTGGCGTAGGGGCCCTCCAGCACGGTGAACTCGCCATTGAGGTAGACAGCCCCAGTGCTGCCGCGCGTGGCAAAGCCGCCCGTCCAGCCCTGGCTGGCGTCGTCAAAGCCACCGGGGCGGATGGTCAGGCGCACCCGCACGATCGTGCCCTTGGGGATCAGGTTGGGGTTCGACTGAGCGTCGTTGTAGTCGTTCCAGGAAGCCATGACGCTTATCCTCTGGTCAGGTGTTGGGGTTGGTGGATGAGGCGGGCAGCGCCGGCGGCGGCAGTGCTAGACGTTCGGCGACGGGGCGCGCAGGGCCTCGAATTTTTTCGAACAGGCGGCCCAGATGCGGCTCCTCGACGACGTCGAGCCGGCCGCTGCGATCCTTCGCGGGATAGCCCCAGGGATTGAGCGTCTGGCAGATGAGCGCACGGCGGAACTGACCGGCCTCATCTTTGATGGCCGCCAGCGTCAGCACTTCATCGACGATGCCAGGCAGCTCGAGGCCGGTTTTGCTGCCATCGATCTGCGGCACGAAAACCTTGCGGTTGAAGTCGTCGAGCTTCTCGTCGAGGATTCCCACGAAGATGATGTTCTTGCCGCGCGTGTGCTGCAGGTGCGTGAGCCAAGCGATCATCTCACGGCCATGCAGCCCGTAAGCGCCGCGGATATCGGGCTTGCCGGTCTTCTCGGAATGCGCCTCCGGCTGACCGCGGCACCATTGCAAGCAGAGCCGGCCAGCGACCGTGATGCTGTCAACGAAGACAGATTGGTATCGATGGAGCAGTGCTGGGTCGCCGAACTGCTGGCAGACCATGTCGTAATGGGCCTGGGAATAAGGCTGATCGGCGCGCAGGGCTGGGTTGGGCCCGCCGATGAAGGCCGCAAAGTCGCGACATTCCTGCCAGGTACGCGGGCGGATCGTATCGCCGGCCCATCCCTCGATGGCGAGATCACCCGCCTCCAGGTCCATGAAGAGCGTGGTGCTGGCCAGAAGAGTCCAGAGCAGGCTGGTTTTGCCCTGGCCGCTGCCGCCAAAGATAGCCAGTTTGAGCATGCGCTGTTCGGCCAGCCGTTCATCCGCGGTGATGATGCGCAGGGTCATCAGCGGCCTCCCCGCATCGGGATGATGTCGGCGGCATGCGGGCTGTCGCGCATCGCCGTTTCCGACATGATGGTGAGGCGATAGGTCGGCCTGGCCGTCCGCACCGTGCGCGCTGGCTCAAACGCGGCGCGTATGCGCTCGGGCCAAGCGGCATAGGCGCGCTCCGACACTTTGAAGCTGACCTCGACATACTCGCCCGGGTCTTCGCCACCGGCGCGGATGCGGTCGACCAGTTCAGCGAGCCGGCGCTGATCCCAATCCACCTTCTTGGTCAGGTCGGCGACGACCTCGACTGCGCCGTCCTGAAAGCGGACCGTGCCGGTGTCCTTGCCAGCGGCGGCGCGGGCAGCGATGGCCTGTTGCTGATAGCGCAGCGCAATGGCCCCTTCGATCCAGTCCAGGGCTCGCTTGGCCAGGTCGAGGCCGGTGCGGGCTTCGTCCTGGAGCAGCGCCAGATGTTCGGCAGGCAATTGGATCAGCTCGCCGATCGGCAGGTGACGAAGCTGTTCGATCTTCGGCTGGTTGCTCTGTCGCGGGTCCATCACGCCGCCTCCGTGTTGGGGACGGATGGCGCCGGCGGCGCGGCGGTCTGGCCTCCGGTGATGACGGTCATCGGCCGCAGGCGGAGCAGGTCCCGCGGGAAGGCGCTGGCCGGGATATGGCGCAGGGCGTAGCGGCGGATGATGGAGGGATCGACGCCAGCGTGGTCACACCAGGCTTCGCGCGATTCGGCCCAGCCCGGGGCCGGGTCAATCAGGAAGCGCACGGCTTCGTCCCGATCTCGCGGCTTGAGGCCGGCGGTGAAGGTCTGGTGCTTGCCGGCCTTGGTGCTGATGGCGCGGGGGCGGGCCAGCCGGTCATCCGGCGTCATGGCATCCTCCAGGGCGCGCTGAATGACGGCAGCGGCCAGTTGCACTTCGGGAATAGATGAGCAGGCGGACAGCATGCGGTGATGCTCCGGATCAAAGGTGGCGGACGGGAAGGCAGGAGAAGCAGCGAGGCGACGGGCTATCCGTCGTCAGCCCCGTGACCCGCCTGACCCTTCTCTGCGTCCGGGACGCCGATCAGGTCGGCGGCGCTGAGGACGACGCCCTCGGCGATGGCCAGGGCCAGGAGGCGCTGATGGTGTTTGGCGGGGAGCAGGCCGCCGGTGCCGCCACGCGCCTTGGGCAGGGCCCAGCGATGGACGGCGCTGCGGTCGAGACCCAGGAGGCGGGAGAGGGGGCCGGCGCCACCAAAGCGGGCGAGGACGGTGCGAGCGGGATCAAGCATGGGTTGATGGGTAGGCGACCGCCGCGGCGACTCGCAATGCATCTTTTGCGTGAAATCGAGTTGGACAAATCCGCATTGCGTGTTACGCAACGCCATCCACAGCTTTCTGAGTTATCCACAGAAGCTGTGACTTGACGGACTAAGGATTGCTGCTGTGCTGGATCGCCGACTCTTTCTGCCCGCCCTAGTTGCCTCCTGCTGAGCCATGCTGAGCATCGAGCAAATCCGCGAGGGCCTGAGCCAACCAGGCAAGTCGCAGAAGGGCCTCGCCGCGGCGCTTGGCGTCGACAACAGCCAGATCAGCCGCCTGTTGGCGGGGCGCCGGCAACTCCGGACCCACGAGATACCGATGATCCTGGCCTACCTCGAAGCGGAGGGCGGTACCGGCCACGGGCGGAGTCGCACCGCCATGCCGGAGATCGTGCAGATCGGTGGCGACCGCTTCGCCATGCTGCCGGTGTATGAGACCGCGGTTTCCGCCGGCCCCGGCCGCGAGGCTGAGGATGGCGCGCCAGTCACTCGCATCGCGTTCAGGACCGACTGGCTGCGGCAGATTACCCGCGGCAGCATTGGCGAGCTGGTGGTCCTCACGGTCGATGGCGATTCGATGGAGCCGACGCTACGCCAGGGTGACTCGGTGCTGGTCGACATGGGCCAGCAGCGTCCGCAGCAGAAGGACGGGATTTACGTGATCCGGACCGATGGCGGCCTGCAGGTGAAGCGGGTGGCTGCGCACCCAGTGACCGGCCGGATCACCATCATCTCAGACAATAAGGATCATTACCCGGCCTATGCTGATCTGGCGCCGGAGGAGGTGGCGGTGATCGGACGGGTGTTGTGGCTTGGGCGGCATTTGGGGGCGTAGGCGATGGCGGGGAAGTATACCCCTCAAAGCCTTCTGCCCCCGTTGCGGCTATTCGCGCGCGCTCGGAACGAAGCGCTCGCCGCGGGATTCACAGACAATGGCGGCGCCATCCATTCGGTCGAGCGAATCGTCGATATTCTCGGCCTGCGGCTCTGTTATCCACATCTGCACCATATCAACTCAATCAAGCGAGACGTGGGAGCAGAGATCAGTGAGGCGGCCTGTGCCGCGAGGCTCGCTGGACAGAAAGTCGATATCGAGCACGTGATGCCCCAGAGAGCATTCGCTCAGGCCGTCATTGCGGAAATTGATCGTAGCGCGACGGATGCCGAGCTGATCGCTTTCGTGCGCAGCGCCTACCGGTTGGTACTACTCACTCCGGAGGAGACGAAGCGCGTGAACCACGTGAATCGGTCCAGGATGACACCCGATCGGATTGCTGAAGCGGGCATTCGCCTGGTTCGGCGTGAGGACCAGGACAGTCGAATGGGAGCTGCAACTAGTGCATTGCGGTCCGCGCGCTGATTCTGTCATCACCGGGGCGTGCCGATATCCTCCTCCACCCTGCCCAACCCCTACCTCCCGCCCGACCTCCACGAGGTCTGCGACCTGCTCGCGCGCGGCCTGCTGCGGCTGCGCAGCCGCGCTGCCGCGGAAGCCGCCCGCGACGCCGCGGACCAGGGAGAGCGGTTGCTACACTTCCCGGCCCCCCAGCGTCGTCATGCAACCCGGACCAACCGGAGAGACGCATGACACGCACCACCAAGCCCACGCCCACGCCAGCGCCTGCGGCATTCACCGTCCCCGCCATCCCGCCTGCCGATGTGCTCGGCCGGCTGGCCGCCCTGAAGACCACCGCCACGCCGGCGCTGCGCGCGCAATGGCGGGAGTTGTTTGGCGCCGAACCGCCGCCCTACAACCGGCGCTTCCTGGAAAGCCGCCTCGCTTACCGCGTGCAGGAACTGGCCTATGGCGGCCTGAAGCCGGAGACGCTGGCCAGGCTGGAAGCGCTGGGCGAGCAGCTCGACGGCGGCAAGGTGGCGGTGCGCCGGATGCGCGGCGAGGACAAGCCGATCGCCGGCACGCAACTGATCCGCGAATACCAGGGCGTCGAGCATGTGGTGACGGTGACGCGCGCCGGCTACGACTACCGGGGCCAGCCCTACCAGTCGCTGTCGGCCATTGCCCGCGCCATCACTGGCACGCGCTGGAATGGGCGAGTGTTCTTCGGGTTGCGCCCGAGCCGGAGCGCCGCATGAAGCGCGACGCCAAGCCGGACGGCATCATGCCGGCGACCACGCGCAAGCTGCGCTGCGCGGTCTACACCCGGAAGTCGAGCGAAGAAGGGCTCGACATGGAGTTCAACTCGTTGGACGCCCAGCGCGAAGCCTGTGAGGCATATAT
>CAILMF010000045.1 GCA_903835235.1 uncultured Rhodospirillales bacterium | reverse complement strand
GTGGCCGCAATACTGGCTGGCCAACCAGCCCATGCTGGTACTGGGCGTGCTGATCATCGCCATCATCCTGGTCGCCGCCCCGCTCTACTGGGTGCTGCGCCGCCGTGCCGCGCTGCGCCTGCGTGAGAGGACGCACTGATGACCAACCGCACCCGCCTGCTCGCGGCGGCGGCGATCATCGCCCTGCCGTTGCAGCCTGCCCTGGCCCAGGGCCCGGCCCCAGTCGCGGCGCCCAGCGCCGCGCCGGGGCAGGACGGCGCGGTGGCCGCGCTGCTGGAGCAGGCCAACTACTGGCGCCTGCAGAATCGGCCGGAGCTGGTGCTGCGCACGCTGGAACGCGTGCTGGTGGTGGACCCGCGCAACCTGGACGCGCTGGCTGGCGCCGCCCAGGCGCAGGCGCAGCTCGGCAACCGCTCGGGCGCCGAGGGCTATCTCGCGCGGTTGCGCCAGGTGGCGCCGAACGACCCGCGGCTGACCGAAACCGACATCACCGTGCGCACCAGCACGGTGGACCAGGGTGCGTTGGGCGAGGCGCGGCGGTTGGCCCAGTCGGGGCGGGCGGCCGAGGCGGCGCAGCGCTACCGTGAAATCTTCCGCGGCGCCCAGCCGCCGGACCAATTCGCGCTGGAATTCTACCAGACCCTGGCCGGCACCGAGCCTGGCTATACCGAAGCGCGCGATGGCCTGGCGCGGCTTTCCCAGCGGGCGCCGAACGACTACCGCGTGCAGCTGGCCTATGCGCAGACGCTGACCTATCGCGACGGCACCCGCGGCGATGGCATCGCCCGCCTGCGCCGGCTGGCCGAGATTCCGGAAGTGGCCAATACCGCCATCGCCGGCTGGCGCCAGGCGCTGCTGTGGCAAGGTTCCACCCGCGCCGCGGTGCCGGAGCTGGAAGCCTTCCTGGTGCGCTTCCCGAATGATACCGCCGTGGCCTCCAAGCTGGAGGAGAGCCGCAACCCGCCGGCCGGTGCGGCCGACGAAGGCTCGACGGCCCGCCAGCGTGGCTTCGAGGCGTTGCAGGCAAACCGGTTGCGTGACGCTGAACGTGAGTTCCAGGCGGCCGTTCGCTTCAACGCCAATGACTCCGACGCGACCGGCGGCCTGGGCCTGGTGAAGCTGCGCGAAGGCCGCTTCGGCGAGGCGCGCACCCTGCTGGAATCGGCGATCCGGCTGAATCCGGAAGGCCGCGCACAGTGGCAGCGGGCGCTTGACGGCGCCGCCTATGCCGGTGAGTTGACCGAAGCCCGCCGCGCCTTGCAGGCCGGCAACCTGGACCTGGCGGAGCGCACGCTGCGCAGCGCGATCCAGCGTGAAAGCGCCGACCGCGCCGATGCCGAGGCGCTGCTGGGCGACCTGGCGTTGCGCCGTGGCGACCTGGCGGGCGCGGAGGCGCGCTATCGCGCCGCCCTGGCCCGGCGGCCCAACCTGGCTGGCGCGGCTTCCGGCCTGTATGAAGTTTTGCAGCAGCAGGGCCGCTTCGCCGAAGCCGAGGAATTGCAGCGCCGGCTGGGCACTGCCGTCTTCGGCGGCGGCGCCGACCCCAGCTCGGCCCGGGCCTATGCGCTGCGCGCCGAAGCCCAGCGCGCGACCGACCCGACCACGGCCATCGGCACGCTGCGCACCGCGTTGCAGATCGACCCGAACAACCCCTGGATCCGCCTGGACCTGGCCCGCCTGCTGATGCGCCAGGGCCGTGGCGCCGAAGGGCGGCAATTGGCCGAGGGGCCTGCGGCTGCCGGTGGGTCGCCGGAGACGCTCTACGCCGCCGCGCTGTTTGCCGACGAGGACAGCCGTCCGGCGGATTCGGCGCGCTACATCAATGCCATCCCGGCGCGGCTGCGCACCGCCGACATGAACCGCCTGCTCAGCCGCACCCGCGTGTCCGAGGAAGTCGAGCGGGCCATGTCGCTGTGGCGCAGCGGACGCCGAGCGGATGCCCGCGCGGCGCTGTTCGCCCTGGCCGCGCGGCCTGACCCGACCGGCAACTCCGCCACGCTGGCGGTGCGTGCCTTCGGGGTGCTGAACGACCCGGCCTCGGCGGCGGAAGCCGGCCGCAGCGCCCTGGCCGCCAACCCCAACGCCCCCGGCGCCGCCCGGCTGGCGCTGGCCGGCGCGCTGCTGGGCGCCGGGGCCGACCAGGAAGCGACGGCGATGGCCCGTGCGCTGGAAGCCAGCCCGAACCTGACCGGTGAGGAGCGGCGCCAGGCCGCGGCGCTGAACACCGGCGTCGCCATCCGCGTCTCCGACCGGTTGAACGAGCGTGGCAACCAGGCCGCCGCCTATGAGGCGCTGGCGCCGGCGCTGCAGCGCGACCCGTCCAACCCGGCCGCCAACCTGGCCCTGGCCCGCCTGTACCAGGGCGCCCAGCAGCCGCGTGAGGCGAGCCAGATTGCCGAGGCCGTGCTGGCGCGCGATCCCCGGAGCCTGGATGCGCGCTTCGCCGCGGTGGAAGCAGCGATCTCCGGCCGCGAATTCGGCCGCGCCGAAGCCATGATGGTGGAAGCCCGCGCGCTGAACCCGAACGACCCGCGGGTGCCGCTGCTGGAAGCCCGCATCGCCCGCGCCAACGGCAATACCGGCCGCGCCCTGCGCGCGCTGGAATTGGCCGCGGAACAGCGCCGGGCGGAGGCGGCGACCAGCACCGACCCGCTGGTGCGCGGCGTCAACACGCAGGTCGACAGCTTTGACAATCCCTTCGCGCGGCTTTCCCGCGCCGGGGCAACCGGTGGGCCGGTGGCGCTGCCGAACGACCCGCTGAGCAACGAGATCGCCCGCGAACTCGCCTCCGTGCGCGAGGAGACGGCGGCGCGGTTGCAGGGCGGCATGGGCTTCCGCTCGCGTTCGGGCAGCAACGGGCTTGACCGGTTGGAGGAATACTCCGCCCCGCTCAGCGCCTCGATCTCCCCGAACTTCCTGGGTGGCCGGCTGATCGCCAATGCGACGCCGATCTCGATCAACAGCGGCCAGCTGGACAGCACCAGTGCCTCCACGCTGCGCGGCTATGGCAGCAACGCGCTGGTGCAGTCGCTTTACACCCAGCAGAACGGCCAGTCGCAGCAGGTCAGCCAGACCCTGCGCGACCGCCTCGCACCGCGCGACACCAGCCTGGTCGGCTATGGCCTCGGCCTCGGCTACCAGCGTGGCGCCTTCACCGGCGACCTCGGCACCTCGCCGGTTGGCTTCCGCCGCCAGAACGTGATCGGCGGCATCGAAGTGGCGCCGGCGCTGACCAACGCGCTGCGGCTGCGTATCACCGGCGAACAACGTTCGGTGACCGACAGCGTGCTGTCCTGGTCCGGCGTGCGCGACCCGCGTACCGGCAATACCTGGGGCGGCGTGGTCCGCAGTGGTGGCCGGGCCCAGCTGGAATACGTGAATGGCCCGGTGGGCGTGTATTTCGGCGGCGGCTACTCGGTCATCAATGGCCGCAACGTGGCGCACAACGCTCGGGCCGAAGCCGGCGTTGGCACGCAGTACACCGTCTGGCGCCGGCCGGACGAGGAACTGCTGATCGGCCTGGACCTTGTCTACTTCCGCTATGACAAGAACGAGCGGCTCTTCACCTTCGGCAATGGTGGCTACTTCAGCCCGCAGAGCTACTTCGCGGCGAATGTCCCGGTGGACTGGCGCGCCCGCAGTGGCGACTGGGCCTACCACCTGGGCGGCACCATCGGCTACCAGTCCTATCGGGAAAACGCTGCCAAGTACTTCCCGACGGATGCCGCTGCCCAGACCCAGCTGGAGAGCCTGCTGACCGGCGACGCCACGGCGCGCTCGATCCAGCCCGCCCGGTCGGAAGCCGGAATTATCGGTGGCGTCCGTGGCGATATCGAGTATTCGCTGACGTCTAATCTGCGCATTGGCGCGTTGCTGCGCTACGACCGTACCGCGAACTGGAACGAGGCCCGTGGCCTGGTGTTCGCGCGGTATCGGTTGGACCGCTGAGGAGTGGCCGCTGCCATGACTGCCGCTGACCCGACCACCCTGTCCTACCTGGCCCGCCGGGGCGTTTCCGGCCAGTGGCGCACCTTCCTGCGCGCCCTGGTCGAGACCCTGGACAGCCACCTGGACGCCGCCTCCCGCGACAGCCTGCTGCGCGCCGTCGGTGCCCGCATTGCCGGGCTTTCCCCGCTGCCCGGCTGTTCCAGCCTGGCGGAGCTGGAAGCGCGGATGAACGATGTGCTGGCGCAGATCGACTGGGGTTATGTCGAGATCTCGCTGGACCCGAACGAGCGGGTGCTGATGGTGACCCATGCGGCACCGCCGACCATCGCCACGGCGGCGGACCCCTCCGGCGGCTGGATCGCCGCCGTGGTCGAGGGGCTGCTGGGCGCCTGGATGGCGGCGCAGCCCGGCGCCGAGCCGAGCCTGAGCCCGCGGCGGATTTCCTCCACCCCGGCCCTGATCACGCTGCGCTACGGCCGCGAATAGGCCGAGGCGTCTCCCGGACATGAAAAAGGCCCTCTCCGCCACAACGGAGAGGGCCTTCTCAATTCCACCTGGCTGGTGACCGGGCCGGGTGGCGGACCGGCCTCAGACCGGGTCGCGGCCGCGCGGCGGCGTCACGCCCGTGGCCCGACCGGCGGCGGTGCCCGCCGGGTTGGCCGGGGTGCCGTCGGACTGGCCGGGAAAGGCGCCGCTGAGGTTGGTGCCGATGGTCCGGTCGACGGCGCGGGATGCGGCGGTGCCCGGCGGGTTGCCCGGGGTGCCATCCGGCTGGCCGGCGCCGGTCGTGCTGCCACCGGTCCAGGGACCGGCCTTCTCATCATAGCTGTTCCAGCCGGCCGAGCGGTATTCCGTGCCGCGCTGGGTCGCGTCGACCGGGTGATGCCTGGCCATGATGGTCTCGGCCTGGGCCACGCGGCCATCCTCGGTCCGCAGCGTCAGCAGGTTGCCACCGCGGCGCACGCCCTCGGCGTAGACATGGGCGTGTTCCTCGGAAACGCCGGAGCCGACCAGCGAGCCGAGCAGGCCACCGCTGGCGGCCCCGACGCCGGCACCCGCCAGCGCCGCGACCAGCCAGCCGGCGGCGACGACCGGGCCGATGCCGGGAATGGCGAGGGCGCCGAGGCCGGCGAGCAGGCCGGCGCCACCGCCGAGCACCGCACCGACGGTGGCGCCGGTGCCGGCACCCGTGCCGGTCTCGTCATCGGTGGTGGTCGTGTCGCTGGCGGTGTTGCCGCGATTGGCGATCAGGCTGATGTCGTCGCGCATGAAGCCGGCGGCCTCAAGCTCGGCGACGGCGGCCGAGGCGTCGTTGTAGCTGTCGAACAGCCTGGCGATGGTACGGGTGGCCATGGCGATGTCTCCGTGCGGGTTTTGGGGGAGCAGCGCCGGGGCGGTGCTCACGCACCGTCGCCCCGGCGCGCGGCAGGTGGCTCAGTGGCCGGTGACGTTGCCCTGGTAGTCCAGCGAGACGCCGACCGACTGGCCGGCATGCATGCCGCGGCCGCGCCAGATGCCCTGGTCGTCCTTGTGCAGGCCCGTCAGGTTGGAGAAGCCGGCTTCCTCCATGCGGCTGCGCGCCTGGCCTTCGGTGAAGCTATTGGCGCCGGCGACGGGCGCGCTGGCATTGCGGCGGCTGTTGTCGGTTTGCACCGCCGGCGTGGAACTGTTGGTGCCGGTGGTGGTGTCGCGCATCGTGCCGGGGGCGGTGACGGCGGGCGGGTTGGTCGCAGGCGTGGTGGTGGTGGTCTGGGCGAAGGCCGGCAGCATGGCAGCCGTGCCCAGCGCCAGGCCGAGCAGAATGCGGTTCATGACGTGTTTCCCGTGTGGTTGGCGCAGGGCTGGTTGCCCCACGCATGCGGCCACAACGGGCAATTGGCGCGCTGGTTTCGTCCTGCCGGCGCGGTCCCGCGGCGCCTTCAGGCGGCGATGCGCGCCTGGTCCCGATGCAGCGCAACCTCCACCACGCCGACGACCTGGCCGAGATTGCCGGCGACGAGGGCGACCATCTCCGCCGGCGCGGCGTGCAGCCGCAGCTCCACCCGCAGCATGTCGCCGTCGCGGCGGGCCTGCATCTCGTCCAGGGTCAGGTCCCGCTTGGCAAAGGGTTGCAGCAGGCGGGGCAACAGCCCGGGCGAGGCTTCGGCCAATACGAGGTAGCGGACGTTCTGGGTCTGGGTCATGGCAGGCTCCGGTGGCGCGAGGGGAGGAGTGGGGCTTCCCCGGCCGCGCGGCACATGGCCGCACGGATGCGCGACCAGGCTCAGGCGGCCGGGCCGGTAATTCGCGCGGTGAGGGCGGAGAGTCGCTGCATGGGCCGAGGATAGCGCGGTGCCGACCCGGGCGTCATGCCTATTGTGCAGGCCAGACCACCGGGGCCAGCTTCATCAGCGTGAAGCCGGCCACCGCCAGGGTGCGGTCCCGGAGCACCAGCGGCAAGCGCAGGCTGGGTGGGCCGCCTTCCGGCGGGGTGCGTTGCAGCATGGAACCGAGCGCGAGCAGGGTGCGGGCATTGCCCGGTTCGATCACGCCGGCGGCGGAGAGGGCGGCCAGCCCCTCGCGCAGGCCGGCCAGGGTCAGGGTCAGTCGCCCGGTGGGTTGCAGCGCGGCGTCCAGCGCCAATTCGCCTTGGGCGCCGGCCTGCACCGGGCCCCAGGTCAGGTCCAGCGCCCGCAGGTCCAGCCGGCCCCCCGCATTGCGCCAGGCCGCCGCCTGCATGGCCGGCGTGGCGCCGGTGGGCAGCGGCGCGGTCAGCATGCCCTGGATGCCCATGAACTGGACCTCCGGCCCCAGGGCCAGCGCGGCCGGCGGCAGGCCCGGCGGGGCAAGGCCCTCCAGCGCCAGGTCGAAGGCGCCTTCCTGCGGCAGCACCAGGGCGGCGCGGCGCAACAGCAGGGGGCCACCGACGACCTCGGCGCGCACGGCTTCGGCCTGCAGCCGCACCGGGTGGCCGGCCAGGGGCACGCTGCCGGTCAGGCTGGTGGCGCGGAAGGGCAGGCGGGCGGGCCCGGCGACCAGGGCCTGGCTGCCGCTGGCCGCAAGGGCCAGGTGGCGCGGCAGGGGCAGCGCCAGGCTCAGCGCCAGGGTCTCGCCCTGCCAGCCCAGCCCGCCGGGTTCGGCCAGTTGCACGGCGGGCATGGTCAGCCGCACCGCCCAGGGCCAGCCGCCGCGCTGCGGCGTGCCGTGCTGCACCTGCCAGCCCTGGGCGCGACGTTCGGCCACCCAGCCGGCCAGTTCCGTCTCCATCCGCCCCGCCAGCCAGGCCCAGAGCAGCGCATGGCCGGCGCCCAGCAGCACCAGCCCGGCCAGGCCGGCCAGCAGCCAGCGCCGCAGCCTGGGCGCGGGCTGGCGGATGATGGGGTAAGGTGCGGCGTTCAGGTTGCTGGACATGCTGGCGCGGGATATACGCCGCCGCCCGCCCTGGCGCGAGTTGCAACAACCCCGGACCCGACGCGCCGCCGATGACCACTGCCGGCCTGCCCCCCGAGATCGATGGCCCCCTCTATGTGTTCGGCTATGGCTCGCTGATCTGGCGCACCGGCTTCACGCATGAGCAGGCGCATCCGGCGCTGCTGCGGGGGTTTCATCGGCGGTTCTGCCTGTGGAGCCGGCTGTATCGCGGCACGCCGGAAGCGCCCGGCCTGGTGCTGGGGCTGGACCGTGGCGGCGCCTGCCGCGGCCTTGCCTTCCGGGTGGCAGCGGGCCAGGCCGCCGAGGTGCTGGCCTATCTGGATGAGCGGGAGAACCCGAACGGTGAGGCGGTCTATCACCGCCGCTTCCTGCCGGTGCGGTTGCTGGACAGCGGCCGGGTGGTTCAGGCGGTTACCTATATTGCCAACCGGGCGCATCAGGCCTATTGCCGCCCCCCCGCGGAGGAAGCGGCCCGGGCGATCGCCAGCGGGGTCGGCACGACCGGGCCGAACCGGGACTATCTGCTCAACACCGTGGCCCATCTGAAGGCGCTGGGCGTGACAGATTCCGGGCTGAACCGGATTGCGGCGCTGCTGCCGGAGGCCACGGCAAGCGGGGCGGGAACTAAGTAGATGTACGCCATCCACAACGGCATCTGCCGCATCCCATGGGATGTCGTTGCGAGTAACGGGATACGTTGCAAAAGAGTGACCATAAAAGGTTCGAAGCCATAAGAATTCGTTAAAATTACTAAATTCAATGGGTTAAGCGTCGGCCGCAGAAATGTCTGGTTAACGTAAACAGCCCGCCCACGAACCGTTCAGCAGGAATTCCTGCCTGCTGCGGCGTGCCGGAAGGCGCCGGAGAGCGGCGCGGTTGAGCATCAATCCACCAACTTATGCACAGGGTTCTGCACCGGCGGGGGCAGGCCGCAGAGCCGCGCCGTCTCGGCCTCCACCGCGGCTTCCAGCGCCGGCATCAGCGCGTCCCGCGGCAACTCCGGCGGCAGCGGCGGCAGCAGCGCCACCGTGATGACACCCGGCGGCTTGCGGAAGCCGTGGCGCGGCCAGCAGCGCCCGCTGTCGGTTGCCACCGGAATGACCGGCACCCGCATGACCGCGGCCAGGCCGATGACGCCGGGCTGGTAGGGCACGCGCTGGCCCGGCAGGGTGCGGGTGCCCTCGGGGAAGATCACCACCTGGCGGCCCTCGGCGGCGGCCTGCTTGGCCTCCGCCAGCATCTGGCGCATCGCCTTGCCGCCGGCCTGGCGGTCCACCGCGATCATCTTGGACTTGCGCGCCAGCACGCCCCATAGCGGCACCTTCAGCAGCTCGCTCTTCAGCACGTAGCAGGCGTCTGGCAGCAGGTGCAGCCAGACCAGCGTGTCGAAGGCGGATTGGTGCTTGGCGGCGATCAGCGCGGCGCCTGACATGGGCAGGTATTCCCGGCCCGTCACCCGCAGCCGGATGCCGCAGCACAGCCGCAGCAGGCCGATGACCATGCCGGCATAAAGCCGGAGGATCGGCACCATGGCACTGCGCGGCAGCAGCAGCACCGGCCCGATCAGCAGAAGCATCATCGTCGTGGTCATCAGGAAGAAGGTCAGGCTGAACAGCCAGGAGCGCAGCATCACCAGCATCAGGCAGTCCCCGGATTGGGTCCGTTGGGCAAAGGGTCCAGCAGGGCCGGCAGGCCGGACCAGGCCAGCAGCAGCTTGGCGTATTCGCCGACCAGCAGCGACCAGGTCCGCACCTCTCCCAGCGCTCCGGCCTGGCGCAGCCGCGGCGGTACCACCGGCCAGGCCAGCAGTTCCACCCCCGGCAGCGCGCGGCGCAGTTCCAGCATGGCGCGCGGCATGTGGTAGCCGGCGGTGACCACGCGGATGCTGCGCAGCTTGTAGGCGCGCGCCCATTCGGCCACCTCTGCGGCATTGCCGCGGGTGGTGGTGGCGGCGCGACCGAGTTCGACCCGCTGCGCCAGCGGGCCAAGCTCGGGGCCGGTGGCCAGGTCTTCCAGCATGGTGTCGCGGTGGACGCCGGAGATCAGCATCCACTGGCCCTGGTCCTCGCGCAGCAGGCGCAGGCCGGTGGCGACCCGCTCGGCGCCGCCGGTCAGCACCGCGATGCCATCCGTGCGCCGGCCTGGTGCCTCCGGCGCGGCCGCGGCCACGTGGAGGAAGCCGACGAAGCCGAGGCCCAGCGCCAGGGCCAGCAGGCAGCCAAACAGCAGCAGCGGGCGGAGCAGCCGCATCGCCGGTTCAGCCGCGGTGGTCCGGGCGGGGGCGTTCCCTGCTCACGGCAGTCGCTTCAGCCAGCCCCGCACGGTGACCTGGGCGGTGATCCAGCCCAGGGCGGCAATGGCGAGCGGCAGCCCCGCCAGGAAGGGCCAGGGCAGCGATTGCCAGGGCATCTCGGCCATCCGGCCAACCGGCATGCGGCCGACCAGGGACCCGGCCAGGCCGGTGAAGGCGAGCAGCGGCGGCAGCGCCAGCGCCAGCCCGGCCAGCGCGCCCAGCGCGCAGAGCAGCGCCACCCGGCGGGCGAAGCGGTGGGCGATATCGCCATCGGTGGCGCCGAGGTCGTGCAGGATGGCGATGACATCCTGCCGGGCCGAGAGCCCGGCGCGGATGCCGACCGCGACCACCGCCACCGCCAGCAGCAGCACCAGCAGCACGGCGCCGAGAGCGGTCTGCTGCACCCGGGTGGCCAGCGCCACCATGCGGGCCACCCAGACGCCCTGGGTTTCCACGGTGGCGCCCGGCACCACCGAGATGATGCGTAGCGCCAGCCCCTCCGGGTTCTCCGGCAACGGGTCGAAGCGGAGTTCCAGTATGGCGGGCAGCGGCAGCGGCGGGATCTCGCCCAGCCAGGGGCGCAGCAGCGCCGCCAGCCGGGCCTGGTCCATCGGCCGGGCCTCCACCAGGTCCGGCAGCTCCCGCAGGGCCGCCAGGGTGCGGGCGACGCGGGCCGGGTCCATGTCCGGCAGTTGCACCGTCACCGCCGCGGCGGCGCCTTCCTGCCAGCGTTGCGCCAGGGCGCGGGCGCCGAAGGCACCGCCCAGCGCCAGCGCCGCCAGCAGGGTCATGGCCAGCGCCACCGCCGGCAGCAGCGCGCCCGGCAGCGCCTGGCGCAGGCCCAGCGGGTCCCGGCCGCGGCCGCGCCGCAGCACCGGCCGGCGGCTGGCCCAGCGGGAGACGGTGAACTTGGGTGTGCCCGGCATGGCCCTAGCGCTCCAGCCGGCCATCGGCCAGGCGCAGCGCCGGGCCGGGATAGGCGTTGACCAGGGTTTCGCTGTGCGTCGCCACCACCACGGTGGTGCCCATGCGGTGCATTTCCTGCAGCAGGGAGAGCACGCGGCGGGACTGCACCGCATCCAGGTTGCCGGTGGGCTCGTCCGCCAGCAGCAGGGCCGGGCGCATGACCACGGCGCGGGCAATGGCGATGCGCTGCTGTTCGCCGCCCGAAAGCTCCGGCGGCAGCGAATCGGCTTTTGGTTCGAGGCCGACCCAGCGCAGCATTTCCGTCACGTCCGCGCGCAGCGCCAGTTCCGCCCGGCCGGCGATGCGCAACGGCAGGGCGATGTTGTCGAAGGCCGAGAGGTGCGGCAGCAGGCGGAAATCCTGGAACACCACGCCGATGCGGCGGCGCAGCGCCGGCAGCTCGCTGCGGCGGGCGCGGCTGGTGATGACGCCCAGCACCTCCATCTCGCCGCGCGTCGGCCGCTGCGCCAGCTGCATCAGCTTGAGCAGGGAGGATTTGCCGGCGCCGGACGGCCCGAGCAGCCAATGGTAGCTGCCGGTGGGCAGGTCGAAATTGAGGTCGGACAGGACGTCCTGCCCCATGCCCGGGTCGCTGGACCCGGCCGGGGGCGCGTAGCGCAGGCCAACGGAGGTGAATCGCACCATGCGGCCGACATACAAGCCGGCAGCGTCGGGCGCCATGGGGGATTGCCGCTGCCCGTGGTGGCGGCAGGGCTTAAGCGGGGGTTAGCGCCTGATCGGCTTAGGCGGAATCGCCGTAAGCCGAGAATCAGTCTCTCAAACAACAAGGCTAGAGCGTGAGCGCTTCAGTCAGAAGCGATCATGCTCTGGCGCCGACATAGCGAAGCTTGCGGCCGGGCGGCAGCGTGCGCATCTTCGCCCCCCATGCGTGTCCTCTGCCCTGCCTGCGATGCCCAATACGATGTTCCCGACCGCCTGATCGGCAGCGGGAGGCGGCTGCGCTGCGCCCGCTGCGACCATGACTGGATGGTGCGGCCGACCACGCCGGCACCGGTGGCGCCCGAGCCCGATGCCGCGCCTGGCCCGGCGCTGCCGGCCGCCGAGGCGGGCGAACTCGCGCCCCAGCGCCTGGCACCGCGACCGCCGGCGGCGGGTAGCCGGGCGCCGGTGGGGGGCCTGGGGCTTTGGCTGGCCTGGCTGGCTTCGGTGGGCGCCGTGCTGCTGGCGGTGGTGGGGCTGTGGCTGTTCCGGGCCGAGCTTGCGGTGGCCTGGCCGCCGATCCAGCGGCTGTACGGGTTGCTGGCGTAGCGCCAAATCCGCTCTGATGGGATCATCAGAACGGATTTCCTGCTCTGCAACCTGTTGAAGCTGCCGCACGACATCCGCCCACACCGATGCAGGGTGGGCGGATGGTGTTGTAGCGCCGCCGCTGCGGCGCGCCGGGTCGCTCAGAACCGCTTCAGCAGCCGGTCGATATAGTCCAGTTCCTCCGCCGGGCGCTGCTTCTCGGCCTCGCGCCGGCGCAGCTCGTCCTGGATGCGGCGGGTGCGCAGCAACTCCGCCTCGTCCGGCACGCGGGTATCGGCGCCATTGTCCGCGGTGCCGTTGACGTCACGGGTGCGGCGGCCGAGGGGGTCGCGGCCCTCGCCCTGCTGCTGGGCGCTGTCCTGGCCCTCGCCGCCGCCGGGCTGGTCGCCGGCCATGTCCTCGCCCTCGCCGTCTTCCTCGCCGGGCTGGCTTTGGCCGAACTGGCGCTGCATCTGCTGCGCCATCTGGCGGCCGCCTTCCTGCAAGGCCCGCATGGCGCGCTGTTGGGCATCGCGGGCGTCGCGGCCTTCGCCCAGGGCTTCCTGGGCGTCGCGCATCGCCTGGTCGGCGCGGCCCAGGGCTTCCGGCACCTGGCCGGTGAGGTCGCCGAATTGCTGCATCAACTCGCCGAGCGCGCGGCGCAGGGCGCGCTGGCGCCGGCCATCCTGGGCGCGGTCCTGCTGGGCTTGCTGGTCCGCTGGCGGCTCGGCGCCCGGGGGGGTGCCCTGGCCGGGCTGCGGCGGCTCCTGCGGCCAGCGCTGGCCCTGCTGCTGGCGCAGGCGGTCGCGCTGCTGTTGGCGGCGCTGCTCGGCGCGGGCGCGCTCCTCGCCCTCGGCACGCTGGTGGCTGCGGTCCAGCATCTGCGATTCGCGCTGCACCATGTCCTGCACCACGCCCATCTGCTGCTGGCCGCGTTCGCGGCGCTGCTGGCGTTCGGCCTGGTTCTGCTGGGGCTGGCGGCCTTCCTGCAAGGCCTTCAGCATTTCTTCCAGCTCGGCCAGTTCCTTCTTGGTGTCCTCGGTGCGGCCTTCGCGCGCGGCGCGTTCCATGCGCTGGGTGCGGCGGTCGATCTGGCGCTGGTCCATCAGGCGCTGCTGCGGGTCGTAGGGCAGCGCCTCCGCGTTCTCGCGTTGCAGGCGCTCGGCCAGGGCTTCCAGGTGCTGGCGGATGGCCTCGCGCAGTTCCTGGATGCGGCGCTGCATTTCCTCGCGCGCCTGGGCGTCCTGCGGGTTGCGCTCGGCTTCCGCAATCGCCTGCTTCAGGGCCTCTTCGGCCTGGGCCAGGTTGCGCTGGGTGCGGGCGTCGCGGCCTTCCTCCAGCGCCACGGCAGTGTCCCACAGCAGGGCCTGCACCTCCTCCACCGCGGCGGGGCGGCGGTCCACGCTCAGCCGGGCGCGGGCGGAGCGGATGGCCAGGTAGGTGGTGGTGTCGTGCTCGAAGGCCTCGGGCCGGCTGGCCACCGCGTCCAGCGCGGTGCGGGCCGGGCGCCGGGCGCTGGGGTCCAGCGAGAGGCCGCGGCGGATGGCGATGAGCTGCTTGGCGACCGGGTGGTTGAAGCTGCGCTCCGGCAGGGTGAGTTCGGCCGGGGCGGAGACGCCCTGTTGGCCGGCGGCGTCCTTGACGACCAGTTGCAGCACCACCTCCAGCCCAGCCCAGGGGTGGGCCGAAAGGTCCGGCTGTGCCGCGCCGCGGGCCTGCTTCGGCCGGCCGCCGGGCAGCGAGAGGTCCAGCGTCAGCGGCGGGGCGTCCGGCCGGGCCTTCAGCCGCAGTTCCACCTGGGCGGAGGCCAGGCCCCAGTCATCCGCCGCCTGCCAAGGCAGGCGCAGGTTCAAGCCGCGCTGGGCGCGGCCGGGGGCTTCGGTGAACTCGGCGGTGGGGGGCGCATCGGCCTGGGTGGTGAGGGTCCAGCGCGCCAGTGGCTGGCCGTTGCGGCGTACCGCCAGGGAGGTATCGGCTTCCAGCGTGGCCTCGGCCGAGAAGCTGCCGGCATCCAGCCGCTGGAAGGGGGTGGCGGCCTCGCCCAGCAGCAGGTCCGGCACCGCGCCGCCGCCGCCGGAGAGCGCCAGTTGCAGCTTGCTGCCGACCGGCACCCGGGCGGTGCCGCCGGCGGGGTCCAGGAAGATCGGCGCGGCGCCGGTATAGGCGGGGGGCGTGACCCAGGCTTCGATGCGCAGCGCCGGGGCGGGAGCGCCGGTGCCGAAGGCGGGCCAGGCTGCGCGGCGCAGGCGGGCGGTGGTGTCGGCGCCACTGATGGTGAAGGCGGCGACCAGGGAGAGGACCAGGACGGCACGCAGCGCGCGGGGGTCGCGGGCGGGCAGGCCGGGTGAGGGCGCGCGGAGCCTGAGTTTGGCAATGGCGGCGGCGGCGCGGCGCTGGTGCACCTGCCAGAGCGCCAGGGCCATCGGGTCGGTGCCGCTGGGTTGGTCGGCCAGGGCTTCCAGCGGGCGGTGGCGCAGGCCGGAATCGGCTTCCAGCCGGCGGTCGGCGGCGGCGGCATCCGGCCAGCGCAGGCCGCGCGCCTGGCGCCAGCCGACCCAGCCGAGGGCGCCGAGCCAGAGTGCCAGCAGCACCAGGTGCAGCCAGGCGGGCAGCGCCGCCGGCAGGTCCAGCAGCGCCAGCACCAGGCCGGCGCCGAGCACAGCCAGCACCGGGAAAAGCCGTGGCCACAGCGCCTCCCACCCCAGCGCCAGCCGGGCGAGCAGGCGACGCAGCGGCAGGTTCGGGGTCAGGGGGCGTTCTCCATCCAACTTGGCAGGCGGCCGGCGCCGAGCATGGCGTCGTAGCTCTGGCGGTCGCGCACCACGGCGAAGCGGTCGCCCTCGACCATCACCTCGGCGGCCAGCGGGCGCAGGTTGTAGGTGGAGGACATCACCGCGCCATAGGCCCCTGCGTCCAGGAAGGCGACGAGTTCGCCCGGCTTCAGCAGCGGCAAGGCGCGGCCTCTCGCAAAGGTGTCGCCGCTCTCACATACCGGGCCGACCACGTCGGCCGGGGTCGCCTCGGCGGCGAAGGCGCGGGGCGAGACCGGCAGAATGCCGTGCCAGGCTTCGTACATGGCGGGGCGGACCAGGTCGTTCATCGCGGCATCCGTGACCAGGAAGCGCCGGCTGGCGCCCTGCTTCTGGATGACGATGCTAGCAAGCAGCACGCCAGCCGGGCCGACCAGCCAGCGGCCGGGTTCCAGCATCACCGGCAGGCCAAGCCCGCCCAGCGTGGCCTTGATGGCGCCGGCCAGGGCTTCCGGACTGGGCGCGGGCTCATCCCGGTAGGGAATGCCCAGGCCGCCGCCGCAGTCGATGCGCTGGATCGGCAGGCCGCGGGCGCGGATGCCGTGGACCAGCTCGGCCAGCCGGGCATAGGCGGCGCGATAGGCGGCCATGCCATTGGTGATCTGGCTGCCGATATGGGTGGCAATGCCGACCGGCTGGATGCCCGGCAGGCTGGCCATATGGGCATAGAGGGCGAGCGCGTCGTCGAAGGCCACACCGAACTTGTTGTCGCTCTTGCCGGTGGTGATTTTTGCATGCGTGCCGGCATCGACATCCGGGTTGACCCGGATGGCGACCCGGGCGGTGCGGCCGAGGCTGCTGGCCAGGGCGGAGATCATGGCGATCTCCTCGGCGCTCTCGGCGTTGATCTGATGGATGTCCTCTGCGAGTGCCAGGCGCAATTCGCGTTCGGACTTGCCGACGCCGGAGAAGACGATGTGGCTGGCCGAAATGCCGGCCTGGCGCGCCGCGCGAAGCTCGCCTTCGCTCACGATGTCGGCGCCGGCACCCTCGGCACCCAGCACGGCCAGCACGGCGCGGTTGGTATTGGCCTTCACCGCGTAGTGGATTTCCGCCTCCAGCCCGGCGCCCTTGAGGGCCGCGGCCAGGGCGCGGTAGCGGCGGCGCAGCGTGCCCGCGGAATAGACCCAGGTCGGGCTGCCCACCGCCTCGGCGATGCGGGCCAGGGCGACGCCTTCCAGCAGCAGCCCGTCATGGGCATGCAGCGTGAGCGCCGGGCGGGCGGCGAGCAGGTCGGTGAAGGAGGGATCGGCCTCGGCGAACAAGGCGGGAGCGGGAGTGGCCATGCCCCCATAGTGTGGGCGTGGCCGCGCCGCAGACAAGCGTTAGTCCACGCGCGCCCCGCTAGCGCGGATCAGCGGCGCCAGCCGGGCGCGCTGGGCATGGGCATAGGCGTTGATCTCCTCCTGCCCGATATCCCAGGCGCGCGCGCCCTGGTTGAAATAGGCCTGCACCAGGTCGGCGCTCTGCACTGCCCGTTTGGTCAAGGCCGCCAGGCGTTCCACCATGGCGCGCGGCAGCCCGGCCGGGCCGGTCACGCAGGTCCAGCTGATGACATCGAAGCCGGGCAGGGTTTCGCTGATGGCGGGGATTTCCGGCGCCACCGGGCTGCGCGCCAGGCTGGTCACGGCGATGGGCCGGACCTTGCCTTCGCGGGAAAGCGCCAGCGTGCCCGGCATGTTGTCGAACATCATCGCCACCCGGCCGGCCATCAAATCCACCTGGGCCGGGGCGCTGCCACGGTAGGGGATGTGCTGCATGTCCACCCCGGCCAGGTGCTTGAACATCTCCCCGGCCAGATGGAGCGTGGTGCCGGAGCCGGCGGAGCCGAAGCTGTACTTGCCCGGATTGGCCTTCAGCAGCGCGATCAGCTCCGCCGTGCTGGTGGCGGCGATGGAGGGGTGGACCGCCAGCAGGTTGGGCAACTGCCAGATGCCGGCGATCAGCGTGAAGTCCTTTTCCACGTCAAAGGGCAGGCTGGGGTACAGCGTCGGCGCAATGGCGTGAGTGGCGATGCCGCCGAGGCCAATGGTGTAGCCATCCGGCTGGCTGCGGGCGAGCACTTCGCTGCCGACATTGCCGCCGGCGCCGGCGCGGTTTTCCACCACGAATTGCTGGCCGGTCAGCTCGCTCATCTTCTGGCAGTAGAGCCGGCTCAGCGTGTCGGTCGGGCCGCCGGGCGGGTAGGGGTTGATGTAGCGCACCGGGCGGTTGGGCCAGTCGGCGCCCCCCTGGGCCTGGGCCAGGCCGGGCAGCAACAGGGGCGCGGCAAGCAGGGCGCGGCGGCGGAGCGATGCAGGCATCTGGCGTTTCCCTTGCGCAGCCGGGTCTGGTGCCGGCCGCTTTGGGAAAAGGCTAGCGCGGCTTGGGGCGCCACCGGTAGCCTTGATGCACGACCAAGCACAACCGGAGGAAAACCCCATGCTCTCTCGTCGCCTGTTCAGCGGCTGCGCCCTGTGTGGCGCGCTCGGCAGCGCCCTTGGCCTGACCGCCACCGCGGCCCATGCCCAGCCGGCGCCAGGCGGCCTGGTCCGCACGCTGGTGCGGCGCGAGGATGTGGTGGGCACCAATTTCGAGACCATCCAGATGCTGGTGGAGATCCCGGCGCATGGCGAGGCCGCGCCGCATACCCACCCGGGGCATGAGGCCAGCTACATCGTGGAAGGCGAGGGCATGCTGATGGTGGCCGGGCAGCCGCCGCGGGCGGTGAAGCCGGGCGACAGCTTCCTGGTGCCGGCCGGCGTGGTGCACAGCGCGAAGAACGGCCCGCGGCCGCAGAAGATCTTCGCCACCTTCGTGGTGGAGAAGGGCAAGCCCCTGGCCACGCCGGCCTGAGGCGCCAAGACCCTCTCGGTTTCGCGAGCCTTGTTGCATGCCGCTCCGAATAAGAGTGAAGATGCATGCAAGGGACGAGCGCCGGCCAAAGGCTGGAACTGAAGGGGGCTTTTGATGTCGGATGCCGTTGCGCCGGTGGACCAGGTTCCGCCGGCCCCCAAGCTGTTGGCCCTGGGCCTGCAACACGTGCTGGTGATGTATGCCGGCGCCGTCGCGGTGCCGCTGATCATCGGCCGGGCGCTGCGCCTGCCGCCGGAACAGGTGGCGCTGCTGGTCAATGCTGATTTGTTTGCGTGTGGCATCGCCACGCTGATCCAGTCGCTGGGCATCGGGCCCTTCGGCATTCGCCTGCCTGTCATGATGGGCGTGACCTTCGCCGCGGTGGGGCCGATGCTGGCCATGGCCGGCAACCCGGAACTGGGGCTGCTGGGCATTTTCGGGTCGTGCATCGGCGCCGGCATCTTCACCATATTGGTGGCGCCCTTCGTCTCTCGCCTGTTGCCGCTGTTTCCGCCCATCGTCACCGGCGCTGTCATCCTGATGATCGGCATTTCCTTGATGCGCGTGGGGGTGAACTGGGCGGCCGGGGCGCCGGTCTCCTCCATTCCCGGCTATGGCGCGCCGCTGAACCTGGGCGTTGCCGCGGCGGTGCTGGTGCTGATCCTGGTCATCACCAAATATGCGTCGGGCTTTTTCGCCAATATCGCGGTGCTGATCGGCATCGTGGCCGGCTGCGGCCTGGCCTATGCGCTGGGGAAGATGGGCTTCGCCAAGGTTGAATCGGCCCCCTGGTTCGGGCTGATCATGCCATTCCAGTTCGGCATGCCGAAATTCGATTTCGTCGCCATCGTCACCATGAGCGTCGTGATGATCGTGGTGATGATCGAGAGCGCCGGCATGTTCCTGGCGCTGGGCGACATGACCGGCAAGAAGATCACCCGCGACGACATGACGCGCGGCCTGCGGACAGATGGCATCGGCACGCTGGTCGGCGGCATCTTCAACACCTTCCCCTATACCAGCTTCAGCCAGAATGTCGGCCTGGTGGGCGTGACCGGGGTGCGCAGCCGCTGGGTCACCGTGGCCGGCGGCGCCATGCTGCTGGCGATGGGCCTGGTGCCCAAGCTGGGGGCGCTGATGGAATCGGTGCCGGTCTTCGTGCTGGGCGGCGCGGGGATCGTCATGTTCGGCATGGTCGCCGCTACCGGCATCCGCATCCTGGCCGGGGTGGACTACAAGACCAACCGCAACAACCTGTTCATCGTCGCCATCTCGGTCGGCTTCGGCATGATCCCGCTGGTGGCGCCGGACTTCTTCAAGGAACTGCCGAAGTCGCTGAGCCCGATCCTGCATTCGGGCATTCTGCTGACGGCGTTTTCGGCCGTGCTGCTGAACCTGTTCTTCAACGGCGTGAAGTCGGCCGAGGAAGCCGCGGCCGAGGTACAGGCCGCCGCCGCCAAGTCGGAAGCGCACTGACATGGAAGCGCTGCTGGTCGAATGGGGCGGGCTTCTGCTGCGCTGGCTGCACGTGCTGGCCGGCATGGCCTGGATCGGCAGCAGCTTCTACTTCATGCATGTCGACGCCGCGCT
Organism: uncultured Rhodospirillales bacterium; assembly: GCA_903835235.1. Lineage (GTDB taxonomy): Bacteria > Pseudomonadota > Alphaproteobacteria > Acetobacterales > Acetobacteraceae > CAIMOR01. The sequence goes on along the minus strand of CAILMF010000045.1, from coordinate 170,724 downwards.
GAAGCCGGCGCCGGACATTCCCCCCGGCAAGGGCGGTGAGGCCTGGGAGGTACATGGCGGCGGCTTCTACCAGGTGCGGAAGTGGCTGGTGGCGCCGTCCTCGCTGCCGCCGCAGCTGATCTGGCACAAGTGGGAGAGCTACTCGACCTGGCTGTCCGGCTTCGCGCTGCTGTGCTGGGTTTATTATGGCAGCAGCGACCTGTTCCTGATCGACCCGACGGTCATGGAAATGTCGGCCGGCATGGCCTGGGTGATCGGCATCGGCACGCTGGCGCTGGGCTGGTTCGTCTATGACGGGCTGTGCAAATCGCCGCTGGCGAAGGACGACCGGCTGTTGGCGGCGGTGGGCTTCGGCTTTGTCGTGCTGGTGGCCTGGGGCTTCCAGCAGATCTTCAGCGGCCGCGGCGCCATGGTGCATACCGGCGCGCTGATGGCCACCTGGATGACCGGCAACGTCTTTCTGATCATCATCCCGAACCAGAAGAAGGTCATCGCTTCCCTGCTGGCCGGCGAGGCGCCGGACCCGGCGCTGGGCAAGGCCGGGAAAATCCGCAGCACGCACAACAACTACCTGACGCTGCCGGTGCTGTTCCTGATGCTGGCCAACCACTACCCCATGGTGTGGTCGACGCCCTATGCCTTCGTCATCGTCGGCCTGGTGCTGGTGGCGGGCGCCATGATCCGGGTGTTCTACAACCTGATGCACCAGGGCCGCGGCATGCAGTGGTGGTGCTGGGCGGTGGCCGCCGCCTGCCTGGCCGCCGCCGCCGCCGTCAGCATGACCTCCTCGCCGCTGGGGCGGGAGGCGCTGGGCCTGGCGTGGCGCGCGCCGCCGCCCACCGAGGAGGTGGTGGATATCGTCATGGCGCGCTGTTCCATGTGCCATGCGGCCGAGCCGGTCTGGCCCGGCATTGCGGTGGCGCCGCGCGGCGTGGTCTTCGCGGGGCCTGAGAGCATCCACAGGCTGGCGCCGCAGATCGCGCTGCAATCCGTGCTTTCGGCCGCCATGCCGCCGAACAACATCACGCGCATGGAGGTGGCGGAGCGCCGGGTGCTGCTGGCCTGGCTTTCCGGCAGGTAGCGTCAAGGCCGGCTGACCTGGCCTTGGCCGCCCGAACCGGCGGGCAAAGCCAGCGGGCTAGGCCAGACAACGCGGTGCCGAAGCGGTTCCGGCCGGCGGCGTTCTGCGGTAAGCCGGCCTGAAGCAGGAGGCCCGCATGGCAGACCCGAACACCGCACTCATCGCTGCCCCCTTGGCTGCGGCTTTGGCCCCGCTGCGGGCCGAGGCCGAAGCCTTCCTCGCCGCCATGGTGCGGGTGCCGTCCGACAATCCCTCGGGCGATTGCGCTGCCCATGCTGAAGCCACCGCGCCGCTGCTGGAAGCCATGGGCTTCACCGTGGAACGCCACCCGGTACCGCCAGCCGAATGCGCCGCCGTGGGCATGACCAGCGCGACCAACCTGATCGTGCGCCGGACCTTCGGCAGCGGTGGCCCGACCATTGCGCTGAACGCGCATGGCGACGTGGTGCCGCCGGGCGAGGGCTGGACCCAGGACCCCTACGGCGCGGCGGTAAAGGACGGCCGGATGTATGGCCGCGGCGTCGCCGTCTCGAAGTCCGACTTCGCCACCTATGCCTTCGCCCTGCGGGCGCTGGAGGCGAGCGGCCTGGCGCTGAACGGCACGGTCGAGCTGCATTTGACCTATGATGAGGAGACCGGCGGCGAGATCGGCCCGCAATGGCTGCTGAAGCGCGGCCTCAGCAAGCCCGACCTGTGCATCTGCGCCGGCTTCTCCTACGCCGTCACCACCGGCCATAACGGCGTGCTGCACCTGGAGGCGATCTTCCACGGCAAGCAGGCCCATGCCGCCATGCCGCATACCGGCGTGGATGCGCTGGAAGCCGCGACCGAGGCGCTGCGCAGCCTGTATGGCGAACGCGCCAGGCTCTCGGGGCTGATGTCGGGCGTGCAGGGCATCGGCTGCCCCGCGGTGACGGTCGGCCGGATCAGCGGCGGGGTGAACACCAATGTGGTGCCGGACCGCATCGCGCTCAGGCTGGACCGGCGGATCATCCCGGAGGAGAACCCGGCCGAGGTGGAAGCCGGGCTGCGCGCCCTGATCGAGGCCGCGTGCCGCCGCGTGCCCGGCAGCAGCGTCACCATCAACCGCATCGTGCTGGCCGGGCCGCTTGTGCCTACCGATGCCTCCCGCGCGCTGGCGGCGCGGATTTGCCGCGTGGCGTCCGAGGTCTTCGCCACCGAGGTGAAGCAGGTGGGCGTGCCGCTGTACACGGATGCGCGGCACTACGCCGAGGCCGGCATCCCCACCGTGCTGTATGGCGCCGGGCCGCGCAGCATCCTGGAAGCCAATGCCCATGCGCCGGATGAGAATCTTGTGCTTGAAGACCTGCACAAGGCGACGCTGGTGATTGCCCGCGTGCTGGCGGAGGTGCTTGTCGCCTAGCCTTTCGCCGCATAGGTTTCCTCCAAATCCGCTTGGAGGAAATCAATGCAGCGTAGGGCGTTCATCGCCGGCGCCGGGCTGACGCTCGCGGCGCCCGCCATCGTGCAGGCGCAGGGCGAGTGGCCGGGCAACCGCCCGGTGCGGATCATCCAGCCGAGCCAGGCCGGCAGCCCCGCCGATGTCTATGCCCGCATGTTCGCCGACCACTTCGGCCGCGTCTTCGGCGGCACCTTCGTGGTGGAGAATCGCGTCGGCGGCACCGGCAGCATCGGTACCGCGGAAGTGGCGCGCAGCGCGCCGGATGGCTGGACGTTGTTGTTCACCTCCAACACCTCGCACGTGGCCGCGCCGCTGGTGCTGCGGTCCGTGCCCTATGACCCCGTGAAGGATTTTGTCGGTATCGCCGGGCTGTACCACTACCCCATGGCGCTGATCGTCACGCCCAGCATTCCCGTGCGCACCACCGCCGAGTTCGTCGCCTGGGCCAAGGCGCGGCCGGAGGGGGTGAACATGGCCAGTGTCGGCATCGGCAGCGTCGGCCACATGATGGCGGAGCGCTTCCACCTGGCCGCCGGCTTCAACCGCGTGCACATCCCCTATCGGGGCGGGCCTTCCGCGATTTTGGCGGTGGCGCAGGGCGAGAGCGACTACATCTTCGACAATATCGGCAATTCCGGCATGTTCGCGCGGGAGGGCAAGCTGCGCTTCCTGTCCTTCACCGGGCGGGCCAGGCAGCGCCAGATGGCCGACCTGCCGCTGCTGTCCGAAGTCGGCTTCCCCGGCTTTGTCGAGGATGTCTGGTTCGGTGTCTGGGGCCCGGCCGGGCTGCCGCGGCCGATGGTCGAGAAGATCAACGCCGAGAGCAATCGCTGGCTGGCCAGCGAGCCGATCCTCAAGCGCATGGCCGAGGGCGCCCATACCAGCCTGGCCGGCACGCCGGAGGATTTTTACCGGTACTGGATGGAGGACCTGAAGAACTGGCAGGCCATTGTCCGGGAAACCGGGATCAAGATGGAGTAGGCCTCGGGCCAGCGCCGCGCAGCAGGCGCTACCCCAGCAGCGCCCGCAGCCGCGCCAGCATCTCCGGCGTGTCCCATTCGGCGGCGCCTTCCAGCCGCGCCACTTCCAGCCCGGCGCGGTTGACCAGCACGGAGGTGGGCAGGCCGCGCACCGTCAGCGCGCGGCCGGCGGCGCCGCGCGGGTCCAGCCAGATGCCCAGCGCCTTGATCCCGCGCTCCCCGTAGAATTTCTCCACCACCGGCCGGCCGCCGCGGTCCGACGACAGCGCCAGCACCTGCACGCCATCCGCCGCCAGGGCGGCCTGGGCGCGGTCCAGCGCCGGCATCTCGGCCACGCAGGGCACGCACCAGGTGGCCCAGAGGTTGACCAGCAGGCCGCGCCCGGGGAAATCCGCCAGCTTGCGGCTGGCGCCCTCGGCATCCACGAAGGCCAGGTCCGGCAGCGGGCGGGGGGCAAACTCCTGCAACTGGCCCAGCGCGGCGGCGCGCCCTTGCCCGGCGCCAAGCCCGGCGTATAGGGTCGCGGCGCCCGCCAGGGCCACGCTTCGGCGGCCAACGTCTCGCATCACGGGAACATCCCCTTCGTGTCCAACGCGTCAAACGTGCAGTGGGGCGGTCGCTTCGCCCAGGGCCCTTCGGCCATCATGCAGGCCATCAATGCCTCGGTCGGCTTCGACCGCAAGATGTGGCGGCAGGATATCCGCGGCAGCCTGGCCCATGCCGCCATGCTGGCGCATGTGGGGATCATCGGCGCCGCCGACGAGGTGGCGATCCGCGCGGGGCTGGAGAAGATCGCCGGGCAGATCGAGGCCGGCGACTTCGAATGGTCGGAGGCGCTGGAAGACGTCCACATGAACATCGAGGCGCGGCTGACCGACGCCATCGGCGAGGCCGGCAAGCGCCTGCACACCGGGCGCAGCCGCAACGACCAGGTGGCGCTGGATGTGCGGCTGTGGGTGCGGGACGCCATTGATGGGCTGAGCGAGCAGGTCCGCGACGTCATGCGCGCCATGGTCGCGCGGGCGGAGGAACATGCCGGCACGGTCATGCCCGGCTTCACGCACTTGCAGCCGGCGCAGCCGACCACCTTCGGCCACCACCTGTTGGCCTATGTGGAAATGCTCTCGCGCGATCTCTCCCGCCTGGCCGACTGCCGGCGCCGGCTGAACGAGAGCCCGCTGGGCGCCGCGGCGCTGTGCGGCACCGGCTTCCCGATCGACCGGCACATGACCGCGGCGGCGCTGGGCTTCGACGGCCCGACGCGCAACAGCCTGGACAGCGTGGCGTCCCGCGACTTCGCCGCCGAGTTTTTGTTTGTCTGCGCCATGTGTGCGACGCATCTTTCGCGCTTTGCGGAAGAAGTGGTGATCTGGACCAACCCGTATTTCGGGTTCGTCAAGCTCAGCGATGCCTTCACCACCGGCAGCAGCATCATGCCCCAAAAGCGCAACCCGGATGCCGCCGAGCTGGTGCGCGGCAAGACCGGGCGCATGTTCGGCGCGCTGGTCGGCATGCTGACGGTGATGAAGGGCCTGGCGCTGACCTATTTCAAGGACATGCAGGAGGACAAGGAAGGCATTTTCGACAGTGCCGAGACCCTGACCCTCTCGCTGGCCGCCGTCGCCGGCATGGTGAAGGATTTGCAGCCCAATGTGGCGCGGCTGGCCGAAGCGGCGGGTGCCGGCTTCTCCACCGCCACCGACCTGGCGGATTGGCTGGTGCGGGAGCTGAAGATGCCGTTCCGCGACGCCCATCACGTGACCGGCCGCCTGGTGGCAAAGGCCGAGAGCATGGGCACCGAGCTGGCGGCGCTGACACTCACAGAGATGCAGGCGGTGGAGCCGCGGATCACGGATGCGGTGTTCGGCGTGCTCAGCGTGGCCGCCAGCGTGCGCAGCCGCACCAGCTATGGCGGCACTGCGCCGGCCAATGTGGCGCGCATGGCGGCGGAATGGCGGGAAAGGCTGGCGTGATGCGGGCAACCCTGGCGCTGCTGGCGCTGGCTTTCCTGGCGGGCTGCGGGCGCGTTGGGCCGCCGCGGCCGCCGGGGCCGGCCAATGAGATCATCTTCCCCCGCGCCTACCCGGCCCCGCCGAAGGACACCGCGCCGACCAGCGCCCCCGGGCCGGTGGTGCCGAGCGTGCCGCTGGCGGTGCCGACGCGCTGAGGCGCACGCGACGGTTCCAAGTGCTGGGCAACTTGCCCTACAGCACCATCCGCTCACACTGAATCAGTGGGAGCGGATGGTGCTGTAGCTTCAATAGGTTGCCGAGCAAGAAATCCGTTCTGATGATTCCATCAGAAAGGATATTGCTCTAACCTCTCGTCCAAACGCGGCACCAGGCTGCGGCATGAGCGGGAGGCACCAATGGCAAGCTTCACCCATACCCCGCGCCGGGCGCTGCTCGGCGGCCTGGCGCTGCCCCTGCTGGCGCGCGGCACGCGGGCCGAGGAAGCCTGGCCCAACCGTCCCGTGCGCTTCATCGTCTGCTATGCCCCGGGCGGGCCGACCGACGTGCTCTCCCGCCTGTGGTGCGCCAAGATGGCCGAGCTGACCGGGCAGCAATTCGTGGTGGAGAACCGCGCCGGCGCCGGCGGCAATGTGGGCACGGATGCGGTCGCGAAGTCCCGGCCGGATGGCTACACCATGGGCATGGCCAATATCGCCCCGCATGCCATCGCGCCGACGCTCTACGCCAGCCTGCCCTACGACGCCGCCCGCGACTTCAGCTTCTTCGGCGGGCTGTGGCAGATGCCGAACATGCTGGTGGTCAACAAGGACGTGCCGGTGGAGAACATCCCGGAACTGGTGCGGCTGCTGCGCGCCAACCCCGGCAAGTACAGTTTCGGCAGTGGCGGCTCCGGCACTTCGCCGCATCTGTCGGGTGAGTTGTTCGCCGCGATGACCGGGGTGCAGATGGTGCATGTGCCCTATCGCGGCAGCGGGCCGGCCATGCTGGACGTGGTGGCCGGGCGGTTGCAGCTGATCTTCGACAATATCCCCGGCGCCATCGCCCAAGCGCGCCAGGGCACGGTGCGGCCGCTGGGCGTGACCAGCGCCGCGCCGAGCCCGGTGGCGCCGGAGGTGCCGCCGATCGGCCGCTTCCTGCCGGGCTATGACATCACCGCCTGGGCCGGGGCCTGCGGGCCGGCGGGCATTCCGGCCGCGGTGGTGGAGCGGATATCCGCGCTCAGCCGCCAGGCGCTGGCGACGCCGGAACTGTCCGGCGCCTACCTGGACCTGGGCGCCACGCCGTGGTGGACCACGCCGGCGGCGCTGGCGGCGTTCCGGGATGCCGAGCAGGCCAAGCTGGCGCCGGTGATCAGGGCTTCCGGCGCGCGCGTCGATTGACGCGCGTCGCCCGGCGCGCGGGTGGATTGATCGGCCGCGTGCGGCATTGAAGCCGCGCCGGTTTGCGCCAATTAACGCTGCAACAACGGAACCGCCGAGAACCCCATGACGACCCTGCCGCGCCGCAGCCTGCTGGCCGCGCCCTTCCTGGCCCTGCCCGCCACCGCACGGGCGCAAGGCGCCGACTGGCCCAACCAGTCCATCCGCTTCATCGGCATCTTCCCGCCAGGTGGCGGCACCGACATCCTCAGCCGGATCTGGTGCATGAAGATGGCCGAGATCACCGGCCAACAGTTCATCGTCGAGAACCGCGCCGGCGCCGGCGGCAATGTCGGCACCGAAGCCATCGCCCGCGCCCGGCCGGATGGCACCACCATCGGCCTGGCCAGCGTCGCCGCCCTGGCCATCTCGCCCACGCTGTACAGCCGCCTGCCCTTCGACCCCGAACGCGACTTCACCTTCATCGCCGGGCTGTGGCAGTTGCCGAACCTGCTGATCATCAACAACGACGTGCCGGCCCGCACCGTCCCGGAGCTGATCGCGCTGATCAAGGCCAACCCGGGCAAGTTCAGCTTCGCCAGTTCCGGCAGCGGCACCACCGTTCATCTCTCCGGCGAGATGTTCAAGGTGCTGGCCGGGCTGGACATGGTGCACGTGCCCTATCGCGGCGGCGCGCCGGCGCATATCGACCTGCTGGCCGGCCGGGTGCAGATGATCTTCGACAACATCCCCCAGGGCCTGCAAAGCGCGCGCGAGGGCAAGGTGCGGGCATTGGCCGTGACCAGCGCGCAGCGCAGCGCATTGGCGCCGGAATACCCGGCCATGGCGGAGTTCCTGCCGGGCTTCGAGATCGACAGCTGGGGCGGCGTTTCCGCCCCCGCCGGGCTGCCGCCGGCGATGGTGCAGCGGATGGCCGCGCTGAGCCGCCAGGCACTGGAAGCCGAGGACGTGAAGCGCAAATACGCCGAGAACGGCGCCACCATCTGGCCGCTGGGGCCGGAGGAATTGGCCGCCTTCAGGCGCCGGAACGAGGCCGCCTTCGCGCCGCTGATCAGGGCTTCCGGCGCGAGGGTCGACTGACCCTCGTCGCCCGGCGCCAGGGTCGACTGATGCACCATTGAGGGGACGCCGTCCCCTCAAGCTCCCCTGCCAAGGGCCGAGAGGCCCTTGGAACCCGGGTTCAGCCTTCCAGCTTGATGCCGGTGCGGTCCACCACGGCGCGGAACTTGGCGACCTCGCGTTCCAGGAAGCCGCGGGCCTCGGTGGGGCCATTGGGCTGCTGCCAGGCGCGCACGCCGGCGGTCAGCAGCTTGTCGCGCGTCTCCGGCTCGGCCAGCGCGGCGCGCAGCGCCTGGTTCAGCGCCGCCTGCACCTCGGTGGGCATGCCGGGCGGGCCAAGCAGGATGTTCCAGGTCTCCAGGTCGTAGCCAGGCACGCCGGCCTCGGCCAGCGTCGGCGTCTCCGGGAAGCTGGGGAAGCGCTGCTCGCCGGTCAGCGCGATGCCGCGCGCCAAGCCACCGCGCACCTGGTTGGCGGCCGAGGCCAGCACCGCGATGCCGAACTGCGCCTCATTGGTGAAGATGGCCGTCAGCATCTGCCCGCCGCTGCGATAGGGCACATGGACGAAGCTGGTGCCGAGGTCCTTGGCCAGCAGCTCCGTCGCCAGGTGGGGAATGGTGCCGACGCCGCTGGTGGCATAGGTGTAGGTGTCCGGCGGCGCGCTGCGCAGCTTCTGCACCACCTCGGCCGCGGTCTGCGCCGGGAAGCTGTTGTTCAGCACCAGGATCAGCGGCGCGGTGCCGATGACGCCGAGATGCGAGAAATCCGTGATGGGGTGGTAGCGCGTGCCACCCACCAGCGCCGCGGGCGCGATGGCGTGGGATGAGCTTTCCACCAGCATGATGGTGTGGCCATCCGGCGCCTGGCGCTTCAGCCATTCGCTGGCGACGATGCCGGCGGCACCGGCGCGGTTTTCCACCACCACCCGGGCGCCGCTGCCCAGATGGGCCGAAAGCCGCTCGGCCAGCAGCCGGGCGGCGATGTCGGTGGAGCCACCCGGCGCGTAGCCGGTGGCCAGGGTGATGGCCTTGTCCGGGAAGGCCAAGGCGGGGGTGGCCAGGGTGGCGGCGCCCAGGGTGGCGGAACCCAGGGCGAAAAGGCTGCGGCGATGCATGCTCATCTCCCGGGAACCGGGCCGTGCAGGCCAAGGTCCAGCGCAATGCGATAGGTGTTGGCGGCCAGCAGCGGGTCGCTCGCCAACTCGGCCATGCGGGCCGGGACGGCGTCTTCCCCGAGCAACTGGTCCACCAGCGGCTCGAAGGGTTGCGGCTGGATGAACTGGCCGACGGGCCCGTTGCGCGGCGGCCGGTTCTCGATCAGGTGCAGCAGCACGCGCACATCCATCGGGCAGAGCACGCCGCAGGTCAGCGCGAAGGCTTCCGGCCAGGCCAGGCGGGCGGCCACCAGCATGCCGGGCACGGCATTGGCCTCCAGGTGGGCGTCCATCACCCAGGCGTCATCGCCACCGCAGAGGTCGTGCAGCGTGATGCCACCGCGCGGGTCACGCTCCCCCATGCGCCACAGGCCGAAGCGGGCGCGGGTGAAGGCGTCCAGCATGGCGGCGTCGGCGCTGCCGGGCGGTGGCGGAATGGCGGCGGCGAGGATGCGTTCCAGCGCCGGCTTGTGGCCGCCGACCGGGGAGAACACGCCGAGGTCCATCACGCAGGCCAGCTGCGCCTCGCTGCCCGGTTCCACCTGGTTGTGGCGCCACAGGTGCAGCGCGCGGGCCTGGGCGGCCAGCGAGACGTTGGGGATGCGGCGGGCGGCGGCGTTGAGCAGTACGCCGCGGGCCTCGGCGTAGTCGGCGTAGCGCTGGGCGGCGTCCTGGTCGCTCAATTCGGCACCGTGACGCCAAGCTTGCGGGCGGTGGCCACGATGCTGTCCCAGGTGTCGCGTTGCAGCGGCACGCCATTGGCCAGGCGGTCCGCCCGCAGCCGCGCCTCGGTCTCCCCGGGGGCCAGTACCTCGCCACCTTCCTCGGCCGGGCGGCAGGACTTCACCCAGGCGACGTAGTCCTGCGCGGTCTGGATGAACTCGGCTTCAGTGCCGAAGTGACTGGGCGAGATGTAGATGCTCAGCATGCCATTGGCGATGCGGCCGCGGGCGGTGATGGGGCCGGAGGTGCCGCCACCGGTGAAGGCGCCGGCCAGCAGTTCGCACATGAAGGCCAGGCCGCTGCCCTTGTGTTCGCCGAAGGCGCGGATGGCGCCGAGCCCCTTGTCCACGCTGCGCGGGCCGACGCGGTCGTATTCGCCATACAGCGTGTGCGGGTCGCCGGAGAGCTGGCCATCGGGTTCGATCAGCGCGTCCTTCGGCAGCTTCTTGCCGCCATTGGAGGCGACGAGAACTTTTCCTTCCGCCACCAGGGAGGTAGCGAAGTCCAGCACCACGGGCGGGTTGGTCGGCACGCCGATGGCGATGGGCGCGGTGGAGAAGCGGCGTTCCGTGCCACCGAAGGGGGCCACCAGGACCGAGCCGGCGACGTTGACGAAGTGGATGGAGATCAGGCCTTCGCGCAGCGCCTGTTCGGCATAGGCGCCGGTGCGGCCGATATGGCCGGCGTTCTTCAGCGCCACCACGGCCACGCCGTGCTGCTTGGCGCGCTGGATGCCGAAGTCCGTGGCCTGGGGCGCGACGGTCTGGCCGAAGCCGAACTTGCCGTCCAGCAGGGCGAAGGCGCCGCCATCCATCACCACGTCGCAGTGCTGCGCGGCCAGCACATGGCCGGCGGACTGCCATTCCACGTAGCGGGGCACGCGGGCCACGCCGTGGCTGTCATGCCCGGCCAGGTTGGCGCCCATCAGGTGGTGGCTGATGCGATAGCCCTCGGCGGCGTCGCAGCCATTGGCCACGAAGATGTCGCGGACCAGGTTTTCCAGGGTTTCGGCGCCGATCAGCACCGTGTCTTGCTTGTCCATGGCGGGCCTTCTAACGCAAACGCCGGCCGGGTGAAATCACCGGCCGGCGCAGGGGTGGTGGGGGAGCGGGGCGGGGGGGCTAGATGACCAACCCCGTCGCGTCGTCGATCAGGTGCATGTTGTTCATGTCGGCCGCCAGCGGCAGCGGCACGCCGGGGGAGGCGGCCACCAGCGGGTCCAGCCGGGCGCAGATCTCGGCGCCTCCAAGCTTTATATGCGCCAGCGTCTCCATGCCCATCGGCTCCAATACCTCCGGCGTGGCGTTGAAGATGGCGACGTGCGGCTTGTTGACGTTCTGGGTGTCCGTCAGGTGCTCCGGCCGGATGCCGAAGGTGACGGTCTTGCCGGCATAGGCCTTGTAGCGGGCCACGCGGTGCTCCGGCACCGCCAGTTCGGTGCCCAGCGGCAGGTGCAGCACCAGGCCATTGCCGCGCTCCACCACCTTGGCCGGGATGAAGTTCATCGCCGGGCTGCCGATGAAGCCGGCGACGAAGCGCGTGCGTGGGTGGTGGTACAGCTCCTGCGGCGGGCCGACCTGTTCGATGACGCCGTGGTTCATCACCACCACGCGGTCGGCCAGCGTCATCGCCTCCACCTGGTCATGGGTGACGTAGATGGTGGTGGTGCGGACGGTCTGGTGGACCTTTTTGATTTCCGTCCGCATCTGCACGCGCAGCTTGGCGTCCAGGTTGGAGAGCGGTTCATCAAACAGAAAAACCTTGGGGTCGCGGACGATGGCGCGGCCCATGGCGACGCGCTGGCGCTGGCCGCCCGAGAGCGCCTTGGGCTTGCGGTCCAGCAGCATGCCGATGTCGAGGATACGGGCTGCCTCGTTCACCCGGCGGTCGATCTCGGCCTTGGGGAATTTCCGCAGCATCAGGCCGAAGGCCATGTTCTCCCGCACGCTCATATGCGGGTAGAGCGCGTAGTTCTGGAACACCATGGCAATGTCGCGGTCGCGCGGCGGCACGTCGTTGACCACGGCGCCGCCGATGTCGATCTCGCCGGCGCTGATCTCCTCCAGCCCCGCGATCATCCGCAGCGTGGTGGATTTGCCGCAGCCGGAGGGGCCGACGAGCACGACGAATTCGTGGTCGGCGATCTCCAGGTCGATGCCCTTCACCGCCTGCACGCCGCCTTCGTATTCCTTGACGATCTTTCGGAGGGATACCTGTGCCATGTGCGCTCAGCCCTTGGTCGCACCGGCGGTCAGGCCGGCGATGTAATAATCCATGAGGAAGGCGTAGACGACCACCGGCGGCAGCGCCGCGATCAGCGCGCCGGCCATCAGCTGGCCCCAGGCGAAGGTGTCGCCACGGATGAGCTGGGAGACCACGCCGATGGTGAGTGGCATTTCGTCCGGCCTGGTGATGAAGGCGGTGGGGTAGACGAAGGCCGCCCAGCTGACGGTGAAGGCGAAGATGGTGGCCGCGATGATCCCCGGCAGCGCCACGGGGATGAAGATCTTGGTCAGCATCTGCATCCAGTTGGCGCCGTCGATCAGCGCGGCCTCGTCCAGCTCCTTCGGGATGCTGGCGAAGTAGCCGATCATGATCCAGGTGCAGAACGGCACGGTCAGCGTGGGATAGACCAGCACCAGGCCCCAGATGGAGTTCAGCAGGCCGAGCCCGCCGACGATCTGATAGAGCGGGATGAACAGCAGCGTGTCCGGCACCAGGTAGGTCAGGAACACGCCCGTGGCGAGCACCTGACTCCCAAAAAACTTCATCCGGGCCAGGGCGAAGGCGGCGAGCACCGAGATCACCATGGTGATGACCACGACGCAGACCGTCAGGATGATGCTGTTGTAGAAGAAGCCGCGGAACATCGGGTTGCCGATGATGCCGGCGTAGTTCTCCCAGGTCGGGTTGAGCACCAACCAGGGGTTGCCGCTGGGGTCGGCGATCTCGGCGCTGGTCTTGATGCTGGTCAGCAGCATGTAGAGCGGCGGCGCCAGCATCACCACGGCGGCGATGATCAGGGAGATATAGGCGGTCCAAAGCGCCCAGCGCCGTTCACTGCGCAGGCTGCCGATGCGCCGGCCAAGGCCGGGCACCATCTCCGACGGACGTGCTGTAGCGGACATCACGCCATCTCCTGGTTGCGCTTGTTGACGCCCCGGAGGACGAAGTAGGCGATGATGGCCAGCAGCGGGAACATGAACAGCGACACCGCCGCGCCGCGCGGGATGTTGCCGCTGAGCACGCCGACCTGGAAGGCGTAGCTGGCAAACACCTGGGTCAGGTCGCGCGGGCCGCCATTGGTCAGCACGCGGACGATGTCGTAGTTGGCGAAGGTGACGATCAGGCTGAACAGCACGGTGATGCTGATGATGTTCTGCATCATCGGCAGCGTGATGTGGCGCAGGCCCTGCCAGCCGGTGGCGCCGTCGATGGCCGCAGCCTCGTACAACTGGTCCGGCACCGATTTCAGCGCCGCCAGGTACATGATCATGAAGAACGGCGCGCCGTACCAGACATTGACGATGATGACGGAAATCCGCGCCCACCATGGCTCGCCCAGCCAGGGGACCGAGGGGAAGCCGATGGCGTTGATCAGGTAGTTGATCGAGGAATAGCTGGGGTCGAACATCCACCACCAGCCCAGCGTGGACAGCGCCGGCGGGATGACCCAGGGCACCAGCAGCATGCCGCGCCAGATCTTCTGCCCCTTGGCGGGAATGTGGTGCAGCATGTGCGCCAGCCAGAAGCCGACCAGCGCCTTCAGCAGCACGGCGGTGATGGCGAAGAAGCAGGACTGCCAGATGACCGAGCGGAAGGTCTCGCTTTCCAGCAGGATGTCGAAGTTCTCGAGCCCGATGAAGGCGGTCTGCCGCCGGTTCAGCGTGGCCAGGTAGATCGCGTAGCCGGCCGGCCAGGCGACCAGGCCGCCGATCACGGTGATCAGTGGCAAGGTCATCAGGAAGGCGATGGTGGAGCGCCGGCGGGCGAAGCGCTTCATCGCGCTGCCGCGCGCGGGCGCGGCGGCTGGCCTGGCGGCAAGCACGGCAGCACTGCTGTCCGGGGCCATGCGGAGTTCCTCTGGCTGGTACGGAAAAAGCGGGGCGGGCAGCCTGCGCCACCCGCCCCGGTCACTGGTCGCGCTGAGGTCAGCCGCGACGCATGTTGTTGATCTCGCGCTCCAGCCAGCCCATGGCCTGGTCCACCGTCTCGCCGCCCTGGGCGACGCGGGCGATGACCTTGGTGTTCAGCGCCTGGATGTACATCTGGCTGGCCAGTTCCGCCGGGGCCGGGCTGAAGGCGATGGAAAGTGTCGCCTGGTGGTGCGCCTTCAGCGGGTAGTTGAAGATGGTGCCGACCGGCGGGCTGGTGGTCTCCCACACCTTGAAGTCGGTCATGCTGGCAAACGGCGGAATGTCATAGCCGCCCGATTTGTCGGTGGTGGCCTCGGCGGCGTCGCGCTGGGTGATGAACTCCAGGAATTCCTTGGCCGCGGTCTTGTTGCGACCAAAGGCCCAGATGCCGGTGGTGAAGGGAATGCAGGCCAGGAAGCGGCCTTCCGGGCCGGCCGGCATCGGCACGGTCCAGCACTTCTCGGCCACCTGCGGCGCGTCCCGCTTGGCCACGGCCCAGGCGCTGGGCGGGTTGAACACCAGGGCGGACTTGCCGCCGATCAGCGCCCGGTTGTTGCTGGCATCGTCCCAGGCCCAGACATCGTTCGGCAGGAATTTCGCCAGCTTTACCGCGTATTCAATGGCGGTCTTCAGCTTGGCGTTGCCGCGAATGGTCGGCTTGCCGGTATTGTCGGTGATATGCGCGCCATAGCTGAGGAACAGCGCGCCGACCCAGTCCACCGCGTCGCTGAACTGGCCCATCGGCAGGCCGAAGGGCACGCCGGCGGCGTGGCATTTCTCCGCCGCCCTCAGGAAGGTGTCCCAGGTCCAGGTATTCGCCGTGGGGCCGGCACGGTTGGCGGCGGGCCACATGGCGCGGATGTCGATGCCGGCGTGTTCCTGCAACAGGTCGAAGCGCACGCAGGCCGGCTTGTTCTGGCTGCCCGAGGTGGCCGGCACGCCACGCCACTTGCCGCCATGCTTGCCGAGGAATTCCGCGACCGGGCTGATCGGGCCGTATTTGGCGACCAGCCGGCCGATCACGTCGTCCACCGGCTCCAGCTTGTCGGAATAGGCGCCGACATCCCAGGGCGTGAGCGAAATGCCGTCATGCCCGCTGCTGGACTGCGCCTGGGCGGCGGCGGTCAACTGCAACTGGTTGCCGGTGGTGTTGATGAAGTCCAGCGAGACGTTGACGCGCTTCTGCTCGCTGAACCGGGCGGCCAGGGTCTTCAGCGCGTCGTTGCCGCCGGGCACCCAGTGGTCCCAGAAGGCGAAGCGCAGCGAACCGGCAGTGCCCTGCGCATGCACCATCGGCGCCGCCAGGGTGCCGGTGGCCACAACGCCAGCGCCGGAGCGCAGTACATTGCGGCGGGTTGTCCCGTTGGTCGTCATTCCAGTCCGTCCTCCTGTAGGCGGCGGGTATGCCCACCGCGGGCCGGGTTGATTCCGGCCCTGCTTATGCGGGCAGGGTATCCATTCCGGCCGGCTCAAAGCAACCGCGCATCGCGGTGAGGTGCAGCAAGGCTGCGTCGGGTCGGCCCCAGGGTGGCGAAAGCCGCTTTGGCCGCCGAAGCCGTTTGACCCGGCCGCGCCCTGCCGCCACTTATGCGCCGGCATGACCGACCTTGGAGACGCCTTCGATGCCGCCTGGCGCCTGCTGGCGGGGCCGGACCCCGCCCTGGCGGGGATCGTGGGGCTGTCGCTGCAGACCAGCCTGCTGGCGGTGGTGCTGGCGGCCATTCCGGGCCTGCCGCTGGGCGCCTGGCTGGCGGTGCATCGGTTTGCCGGGCGGGGCGTGGTGGTGGCGGTGGCCAATGCCATGATGGGCCTGCCGCCTGTCGTGGCGGGGCTGGTGCTGTACCTGCTGCTGTCGCGCTCGGGGCCGCTGGGGTCGCTGGGGCTGCTGTTCACGCCGGGGGCGCTGGTGCTGGCGCAGGCGGTGCTGGTGGCGCCGATCCTGGTGGCGCTGTCCCGCCAGGCGCTGGAGGCGCTGTGGGAGGAATATGAGGAACAGCTGCGCAGCTTCGGCGCCGGGCCGGGCCGGGCGGTGCGGACCATGTTGTGGGAAGGCCGCTTCAGCCTGCTGACCGTGCTGCTGGCCGGGTTCGGCCGGGCGGCGGCGGAAGTTGGCGCGGTGATGATCGTGGGCGGCAACATCGAGGGCTATACCCGCACCATGACCACCGCGATTGCGCTGGAAACCAGCAAGGGCGACCTGCCGCTGGCCCTGGCGCTGGGCGGTGTGCTGCTGGTGGTGGTGCTGCTGGTCAATGGCCTGGCGCAGGTGCTGCGCGGCGCGGCGCAGCAGGGGCGCTGATGAGCTCGCCCCGCCCTGCGCCCCCCATTCAGGGGCGGCCACGCTGATGGCCTATGCCCTGCCCCTGCGCCTGAACGGCCTGCGCTTTGCGGTCGGCAGCGTGGAGATCATCCGCGGGATCACGCTGGAGGTGCATGAGGGCGCGCCGAGCCTGCTGGTGGGGCCGAATGGCGCCGGCAAGTCCGTGCTGCTGCGGCTGCTGCACGGGCTGCTGGCGCCCACCGGCGGCACGGTGGAATGGGCCAGGCCGGAGGCGCGGCCGCCTGGCCGTGGCCCGCGCGATACCATGGTGTTCCAGCGGCCGGTGCTGCTGCGGCGTTCCGTGCTGGGGAATGCGACCTATCCGCTGCGGCTGCTGGGCCATGGCCGCGCCGAATCACGCCTGCGGGCCGAGGCGGCGCTGGAGCGGGTGGGCCTGGGGCGGTTGCTGCACCGGCCGGCGCGGCGGCTTTCCGGCGGGGAGCAGCAGCGCCTGGCGCTGGCGCGGGCCTGGGCGCTGGCGCCGGAAGTGCTGTTCCTGGACGAACCCACCGCGGCGCTGGACCCGGCGGCGACCCGCAGCGTGGAGGCGATTGTGGCCGCGATAGCCGCCAGCGGCACCAAGGTGGTGATGACGACGCACGACCTGGCGCAGGCGCGGCGATTGGGCGGCGAGGTACTGTTCCTGCATCATGGCCGGGTGGTGGAACGGGCCGAGGCGGAAGCCTTTTTCGCTGGGCCGCGCACCGAGGAAGCCGCCGCCTTCCTGCACGGCGAGTTGTTCTGGTAGAAGCCGGCAGAATCGGCCGCCAATTTTATTTATCGGCTTCTGGAAGAACAAAGGTGCAATTGCTGGGCCGCAAGCCTATCTATTGCTGGTTCGCGCCCTGGTCAAAATATCCGCTGCGTCAATTGTCGGCGCCGCCGACACTGTTCGGCGGTAGCGGCGGCGCGGCCCTGGGGCACGGCACCCAATGGAGGTCGCCATGGCCAAGGGCCAGAAACGCAGCACCCGCGAATTGAAGAAGCCGAAGGCGGACAAGAAGGCGGCGCCGATCGCGGCCTCGCCGTTCAGCAGACCGCCGACGCCGCCGAAGAAGGCCGGGCCTTCCCGCGCCGAAGACTGAAGCGGCCACAGGGCCGAAGGAGCATCCATGACCGTCGTCTCCCATCGCTTTGCCATCGGGCAGAAGATCGAGTTCGTGCCTGGCCGCTACGACGGTGCCGCACCCAGCGGCGCCTATACCGTGGTGCGACAACTGCCGAATGACGGGCAGGACCGCGAATACCGGGTGAAGAATACCCGGGACGGGCATGAGCGGGTGGTGCGGGAAAGCCAGTTGCGTCGTGGCGCAGGCACGCCATTGGGCTGATGGCGCAGGCACGCCATTGGGCTGATGGCGCCGGCACGCCGTTGGGGTGATGGGCGCAGCTACGCCATCCGAAGTATCGACCGGCGGTTTCAGCCGCCGGCCAGGTGCAGCACCAGCACGAAGTGGCAGGCACTGGCGATCAGCACGCAGCCATGCCAGAGCGCGTTGTGGTAGCGCATGCCGCGCGCCAGATGCAGCGGCACGCCCAGGCTGAAAACCAGACCACCGGCCAGCAGCAGCGCCAGGTCCTGCCCCGGCAGCGTTGCCGCCAGGCGCGGCAGGCCGGCCACGCCAAGCCAGCCCAGCAGCAGGTAGGCCGCCAGCGAAACCCGTTCGAACCGGCCCGGTGCCGCAAGCTTCAGCGCCGCGCCGCCCAACGCGCCGGTCCAGACCAGCGCCAGCAGCAGGTGGCCCAGCGGGTCCCCGGGGAAGCCGAGCAGCACCACCGGGGTATAGGTGCCGGCGATCATGATGAAGATGGCGGCATGGTCCAGCCGGCGCAGCAGGCCGCGTGGCCTGCCGGGCGGCCACAGGTTGTACAGCGCGGAACAGGTGTACATCGCCAGCAGGCCGAAACCGTAGAGGCCGAGCGCCAGGGCCGCCCGCCGGCCCTCCGCCTGCAAGGCCAGTACGACGCAGCCGCAAAGCGCGGCGCTGCCGCCCAGGACATGCACGGCCGCATCGGCCGCGCGTTCCCCTGCGGTGTAGCTCGGCCGGGCAGTGGCTGACATCGGGGCAATTCCCTGTGAACAAACAGGCAGACGCCGGCTGCGCATGGCGGTTCCGCGCCTCGCGGGCCTTGCCCTTTCGGCCGGCGGCGGGGAGCATATGGGCATGGACATCCAACGCTTCGAGACCATCGTCATCGGCGCCGGCATGGCGGGCGCCACGGCCGCGGCGCAGCTTGCGCTCAGCGGCCGGCGGACCGCGCTGTTGGAAGCCGAGGACAGCGCCGGCTACCACACCACCGGCCGGTCCGCGGCCATCTGGATCCTGAACTACGGCAGCGCCGATGCGCGCATTCTCACCGGGGCGTCGCGCGCCTTCTTCGAGGCGCCGCCGCCCGGCTTCACCGAGGCGACGTTGGCCCACAAGCGCGCCGTGGTGTTCATCGCCCCGCCGGAACAGCAGGACCACCTTGCGCAGATGATCGCGACCGGCGAGGGCATGGTGCCGATTGCGCCCGCGGCGGTGCAGGCCATGGTGCCGGCGCTGAAGCCCGGCTACGCCGTGGCCGGCGGGATCGAGGCCGATGCCTTCGACATGGATGTGGCCGCGCTGCACCAGGGCTATCTGCGGCAGCTGCGCCTGCTGGGCGGCGTGCTGGCGCTGCGGCATCGCGCCGGGCGCCTTGAGCGCGTCGGCGGCGAATGGCGGGTGGAGACGGCGGGCGGCGAGGTCTTCGCCGCGCCGGTGGTGGTGAACGCCGCCGGCGCCTGGGGCGATGAGGTGGCCGGGCTGGCCGGGGTGAAGCCGGTGGGGTTGCAGCCCAAGCGCCGCACCGCCTGCATCATCGACCCCGGGATGGAGTGCGCCGACTGGCCGATGCTGGGCGACGTGGACCACACCTGGTACGTGCGGCCGGAGGCGCGCAGCAAGCTGATGGTCTCCCCCGCCGATGAGACCGACGACACCGCGCATGACGTGCAGCCGGACGAGCTGGACGTGGCGATTGCGATCGACCGGATGCAGCAGGCGCTGGATATTCCGGTCCGGCGGATCGAGCACAGCTGGGCGGGGTTGCGCACCTTCTCGCGGGATCGCGGCCTGGTGATAGGGCCGTGCGAGGTGCCCGGCTTCCACTGGCTGTGCGGCCAGGGCGGGTATGGCATCCAGACCGCGCCGGCGGCCGGCGCCTTGGTGACGGCGCTGGTGAACGGCACGCATCCCGGCGAGGAGCTGGTGCGCGCCGTGCCGCTGACCGACCCCATGAGGTTCCAACGATGATCCCTGATTTCGCGGCTGTGCAGGCCGCCGCCGCTCGCCTGCGGGGCAAGGTGGTGCATACGCCGATGCTGCGGCACGCGCTGCTGGACGAGCTGACCGGCGGCACCGTGCTGGTCAAGCCGGAGCCGTTGCAGCGGACCGGCAGCTTCAAGCTGCGCGGCGCCACCAATGCGGCGCTGCTGCTGGAGGCCGCGGCGCGGCGCGGCGGGATCGTGACGCATTCATCCGGCAATCATGGCCAGGGCGTGGCCTGCGCGGCGGCGATGCTGGGCATGCCCGCGCTGATCGCGATGCCCTCGGATGCGCCGGCGATCAAGGTGGAGAGCACCAGGCGCTGGGGCGCGGAGATCCACTTCTTCGACCGGCACAACACCGACCGCGACGCGCTGGCGGCCGAGCTGGCCGCGAAGCGCGGCGCGACGGTGGTACCGCCCTTCGACCACGCCGACGTCATCGCCGGCCAGGGCACCGTGGCGCTGGAACTGGTGGAGGATGCGCGTGCGGCCGGGCTGACGCTGGATGGGCTGGCGGTGTGCACCGGCGGTGGCGGGCTGATCGGCGGTTGCGCGCTGGCGATGGAAGCCCTGGCGCCACAGGCCGAAGTTTGGGCGGTGGAGCCGGAGGGCTGGGACGACTACGGCCAGTCGCTGCGCGCCGGACACCGCATTGCCAATGACGGCCGCGGCGACAACCTGTGCGACGCGCTGCTGAGCAAGCAGCCCGGCGAGATCACCTTCGCCATCAACCATCCGCGCCTGGCCGGGGGCGTGGCGGTGACGCCCGCCGAAGTCTTCGCTGCCATGCGCTTCGCCTTCCAGCAGTTGAAGGTGGTGGTGGAACCCGGCGGCGCAGTGGCGCTGGCGGCCGTGCTGGCCGGCAAGCTGCCGGTGCGCGGCCGCACCGTGGGCGTGGTGCTGAGCGGCGGCAATGTGGACCCCGCGGTATTTGCCCGGGCGCTTGCGGCGTGAGCCGCGGCGTGGCGCGGTGAAGCTTGGCCTGCGGCATCGGCCCCTGCTGCTGGTCTCGGCCGGGGGTGGGCTGCTGGCGGGCCTGGCCTGCGCGGCGCTGGGGCTGCGGCCTTCGCAGGCGGTGCTGCTGGGGTGGAACCTGGCGGTGCTGATGTGGCTGGGGCTGACCACCGCGAGCATGGCCGGCGCCTCGCCCAGCGTGATGGAAATGCGCGCGGCGCGGCTGGATGAGGGGCGTTGGGCGATGCTGGTGGCCACGCTGGGGGCGGCGCTGGCCTCCCTGGCGGCGGTGATGTGGGAGATTGCCGCGGCGCCGACGCCGGTGCCGCCGGGCACGCTGGCGCTGGCCTTCGGCACCATCCTGCTGTCCTGGATTTTCGTGCATGTGCTGTTCGCGGCGCATTACGCGCATGAGCATTGGCTCAGCGGCAAGGGGATCGCGTTTCCCGGCAACGACAGGCCGGACTTCCTGGAGTTCCTCTACTTCGGCTTCACCATCGGCATGACCTTCCAGGTTTCCGATGCCTGCACGCAGACGCCGCCGATGCGGCGCCTGGTGCTGGTGCATGCGGTGGTCAGCTTCCTGTTCAACGCGGTGATCCTGGCGGCCGCGGTGAACCTGGTCTCCGGGCTGCTCAGATAGGCGCCGGGCGGGCGGGCCTCGCCTGCGGGCGCCGGGCGCCGGGGGGCGCGCAGTTGTGAAAAATGCACCATGCCGCGTGGAAACTGGCGCAGAATTCCTGTTGCACCGCAGCAAAAGGGTCAGTTATGTCCCGGGAGATGGGTCGATTCAGTAAAGGCAGTAAAGATGGCGCGGGCATTGATCGGCCGGACGGTGCGGCGGCTGCGGCTGGAAAAGGGCATGGCGCAGCAGGGGCTGGCGGCGCGCCTGGGTATTTCCGCCAGCTACCTGAACCTGATCGAGCACGACCAGCGCGCCGTGACCGCCAGCCTGCTGGTCAAGCTGACCGAAGTGTTGCAGGTGGACCTGGCGGCGCTTTCCGGCGTGCGGGAGAAGGCGCTGCAGACCGGGTTGCAGGAAGTGCTGCGCGATCCCCTCCTGGGGCTGGACGTGATGCCGGAAGCGGAGGTGGCGCAGCTGGCCGGCGGCGCGCCGAACGTGGCCCGCGCGGTGCTGGCGCTGTACCGCGCCTGGCGCGTGGCGCGGGAGGACAGCGGCGGCATCGCGCTGCCGACCGGCCGCCGCATATTGCTGCCCACCGAGGAGGCGCGCGACTTCTTCCACGACCGCGCCAACCACTTCCCGCCGCTGGAGGCCGCGGCGGAGCGGCTGGGCGCCGAACTCGGCGTCGGCCCGGATGAGATGAACCTCGCGGTGGCGCAGCGGCTGCGTGATGGCCATGGCCTGGTGGTGCAGGTGGTGCCGATGCAGGGGGCGCTGAGGCGCTATGACGCGGTTAACCGGCGGCTGGACCTCAGCGATAGCCTGCCGCGGGAAAGTCGCGGCTTCCACCTGGCCTTCCAGCTGATGCTGCTGGAGGCGGGCGAGGCGGTGGCCGAGGCGATGGGCGGCTTCGAGCCTTCCTCGGCCGAAGCTGGCGCGCTGGTGCGGATTGGCCTGCTGAACTACGCCGCCGGGGCGCTGCTGATGCCCTACGCGCCCTTCCTGGCGGCGGCGCGGGAGCTGCGGCACGACGCCGATGCGCTGGCCAGCCGCTTCGGCACCAGCTTCGAGCAGGCCTGCCACCGGCTGGCCACCTTGCAGCGGGAAGGGGCGCGCGGGGTGCCGTTCTTCTTCCTGCGCGTCGACCCCGCGGGCAATGTCGACAAGCGGTTTTCCGCGGCGGGGTTTCCCTTCGCGCGGTTCGGCGGCAGTTGCCCGAAATGGATCGTGCACCACGCCTTCGCCTCGCCGGGGCAGGTACGGGTGCAACTGGCGCAGCTGCCGGATGGCGGCAGCTTCCTGTGCTTCGCCCGCGCGGTGCAGGGCCGCGCGGCGGTGTGGGGGGAACCGGCGCCGGTGCATGTCGTGGCCATGGGCTGCGACATCACCCGCGCGCCGGAAGTGATCTATGCCGACGGGCTGGACCTGGAGCGCGCCGCCGTCGGCATCGGGCTGAGCTGCCGGTTGTGCGACCGGGTGGATTGCCGCAGCCGCGCCTTCCCGCCGCTGGAGCATCGATTGGCGCTGGACCCGATGGTGACGGGTGCGGCGCCCTATACCTTCGAGAAGCCGAAGGGGTAGCTGGTGTCCTGCCTGCTGGCTCCGTGGGTTTGCCCACGGGCGCAGCGGACCGGCAGGCCGTTGAAAACAAGCGCCGGTGGCCGGATAGCGAAGGCCTTCGGGGATCAGGACCCTGGCTCAGGCCTGGATCACCTTCAGGACCACATGTGCCACCGTGCCGACCAGGGCCAGGGCCACGGCCCCAAGCGTCAGGCGCAGCACCACCAGCGCCACCGCGCCGGCACGCACCTCGGAAGCGGTCTGCCGGGTGATCCGGCCGTTCATCTGCGTCGCGCTCATCATTGTCGTCCTTGCTGGTTGCGGCCCCGTTGCCACCGCCTGGCGGCACCGACGTGACCTGACCCGGTCATGGCATCCGCCATGCCAGGCCGAATGCGTTGCATTGCGCGAGAGGCGCCTGGGTTGTTCCCGTCCTGCGGGTGGTGCGGGATGCTGGATCGCGCCGGTGGCGATTGCGTTGGCGCTTGGGCGGACTATCCTCGGGGCAACAATCTTCGGGGCGTTCCCAGAATGCGGCTCGGCCGCCCGCTGAACCTGTTGCTGCTGGCCCTGGGCGCCATGTTCCTGCAGCAGACCTTCGCCTCGATCGGGCGCTACATGCCGCCGGTGATCGCACCGGCGATCATCGAGGACCTGCACTTCGACGCCGCCTGGGTCGGGATCTATGTCGGGCTGGGCGCCGCTTCCGCGTTGGCGGTGCAGCTGGGCTGCGGCAGCTTCATCCTGCGCTATGGCGCCCTGCGGATGAGCCAGGTGGCGCTGGTGCTGCTGGCTGCGGGCCTGGCCGCGGCGGCGACGGGGTCGCTGTGGATGTTCGCGCTGTCGGCCATCATCGGCGGCGGCGGCTCGGCGGCCTCAACGCCGGCCAGTTCGCATCTGCTGGGCCGGTATTCGCCGCCGCGCTATGCGCCGCTGGTGTTTTCCCTGAAGCAGACGGCGGTGCCGGCGGGGCTGCTGCTGCTGGGGCTGCTGGGGCCGCTGTTCACCGGCTGGGGCGGCTGGCAATTCTCGCTGGTGATGGCGGCGCTGGGCTGCCTGGTCTTCGCGGTCATGCTGCAACCGCTGCGCCGCGAATTCGACAGCGACCGTATTCCCAGCAAGCGTTTCCGCATGTCGGATTTCGGCACCACGCTGAAGGTGGTGCTGCGCACGCGCGAATTGCGGCATCTCTCGGCGGCCTGCTTCGCCTTCAACGGCTTGCAGACGGTGTTCACCGCCTACTTCGTGGTCTTCCTGACGGATATGGGCCACAGCCTGGCGGAGGCGGGGCTGGTGTTTTCGGTGGCCACCTTTGTCGCCGTGCCGTGCCGCATATTGTGGGGCTGGGTCGGCAGCACGCGGGCGGCGCCGGGGCCGATGCTGGGCATGCTGGCGGTGGGCATGGCGGCGGGCACGGTGCTGGTGGGGCTGAGCGGGGCGCATTGGCCGCTGGCGCTGGTCGGCCTGGTCGCCAGCATCCTCAGCGCCACGGCGCTGTCCTGGCACGGCGTGCTGCTGGCGGAGACGGCGCGGCTGGCGCCGGAAGGGAATCGGGGCGGGGCCACCGGCGGCGTGCTGTCTTTCGGGCAGACCGGGGCGCTGCTGATGCCGGTATTCTACGCCGGCATCCTGGCGCTGACGGGGAGCCACGGCATCGGCTTCATCTGCTGCGGCGTGCCGGCGCTGGTGGTGGGGGTGGCGCTGCTGCGGCCGGCTCATGGCCCTCAATCGCCGGGTTGAAGCCGCCCTTGGCTGTTGCGCCCCTTCGGGCGCTCGGCCCGAGGCTGAGCCGCGTGCCGCGGACGATCAGGCGTCGAAGTCCAGCCCGACATAGTTCTCGGCCAGGGCGGTGGCGGCGGCGCGGCTGGTACGCACGTAGTCCAGCTCGGCCACGTGGACTTGGCGCTCGAAGCTGCTTTCGTGGTCGTTGTTGTGCAGCATGGTGGTCATGTACCAGCTGAAGCGCTCGCCCTTCCACACCCGGCGCAGCACGGTTTCGCTGTAGCGGGCCAGGCCCTCGTCGTTGTTGTGCTTGTACTTGGCTGCCAGCGCGCGGCACAGCACCACCACGTCGGCGGCGGCCAGGTTCAGCCCCTTGGCGCCAGTGGGCGGCACGATATGCGCGCTGTCCCCGGCCAGGAACAGCCGGCCATGCTGCATGGTGCCACAGACGAAACTGCGCAGCGGGATGATGGATTTTTGGAAGATCTCGCCCTGATGCAGCGTCCACCCGGGGTGGGCCAGTCGGGCCTGCAACTCGCTCCAGATCCGGTCGTCGGACCAATTGGCGATCCGGTCCGTGGCATCCACCTGGATGTACATGCGCTGGATCGCCGGGGTGCGCGTGGTCAGCAGGGAAAAGCCGCGGGGATTGTTGGCGTAGATCAGTTCGTGGTGGGAAAGCGGCGCGTGGCAGAGGATGCCGAGCCAGCCAAACGGATAAACCTTCTCATACTCCACGCGGTGCGGGATGGCCTGGCGGGAGGGGCCGTGGAAGCCATCGGCGCCGAGGATATAGTCGCAGTGCAGCGTCTCGGGGTCGCCCAGCTTGTCGCGGCGGAAGCTGATGCTGGGCGTCTCGCTCTCCACCCCATGCAGCGCGGTGTCGGCCACGTTGAACAGGATCTCCCCGCCATCGGCCAGCCGGGCGGCGATCAGGTCCTTCAGTACCTCATGCTGGGCATAGATGGTCACGCGCTTGCCGTTGGTGAGTTCGGTCAGCGGCAGGTGCAGGCGCTGGTCGTCCCATTGCAGGGTGATGCCCTCATGGAACTGGGCTTCCCGCATCATGCGTTCGCCCAGGCCCAGGCGGTTCAGCAGGTCCACCACCCATTGCTCCAGCATGCCGGCGCGGATGGTCTCCTCCACCTCCGTGCGGCTGCGGCTTTCCAGGATGACGCTGTGGATGCCCGCGCGGTGCAGCAGATGCGCCGCCAGCAGGCCGGCGGGGCCGCAACCGATGATGCCGACCTGGGTACGCATGGGCTGGACCTTTGCCTGAACCGGGCGAACATAGCGCCGCCCGGCCGAGTTGCACCCCCCACCCGCGGCCCCCCTCTGGCATTTCCTTCCGGCCGGTGCCAATTCCGGGGGGAGAAAGCGGGAGCAGTGGCATGGCGAAGGCATTGAAGGTGGCGGTCCAGATGGACCCGATCCAGGGCGTGAACATCGACGCCGACAGCACCTTTGCGCTGATGCTGGAGGCCCAAGGCCGCGGCCACGCCCTTTGGCACTACCACCCGAAGGACCTGGCGCTGACCGGTGGCAAGGTCGTGGCCCATGCCCAGCCGGTGACGGTGGAGCGCAAGCATGGCGCGCACTGGAAGTTCGGCCCGGACGAGTCGCTGGACCTGGCGACGATGGACGTGGTGCTGCTTCGGCAGGACCCGCCCTTCGACATGGCCTACATCACCACGACGCATCTGCTGGAACACATCCACCCGAAGACCCTGGTGGTGAACGACCCCGCCAGCGTGCGCAACGCGCCGGAAAAGCTGTTCGTGCTGAAGTTTCCGGAGTTGATGCCGGAGACGCTGGTGACCGCGGATGCGCGGGAAATCCGGCGCTTCCGCGACAAGCACCAGGACATCATCGTCAAGCCGCTGTTCGGCAATGGCGGCGCCGGCGTGTTCCACATCAAGCCCGGCGATTCCAACCTGAACAGCCTGATCGAGATGTTCACCGAGCGGAGCCGCGAGCCGCTGATGGTGCAGAAATACGTGCCGGAAGTGCGGCTGGGCGACAAGCGCATCATCCTGGTGGACGGCGTGCCGATGGGCGCCATCAACCGCGTGCCGGCAGCCGGCGAGGCGCGCAGCAACATGCATGTCGGCGGCCGGCCGGAGCAGACGAAGCTGACCGAGCGCGAGCGGCATATCTGCGCCACCATCGGCCCGGCGCTGCGCGAGCGCGGGCTGATCTTCGTGGGTATCGACGTGATCGGCGACTACCTGACCGAGATCAACGTCACCAGCCCGACCGGATTGCAGGAGATTGCCCGCTTCGACGGCGTGAAGCTGGAAGAGGCGATCTGGGACGTGATCGAGGCGAAGCGCTAACCCGCGGCAAGGCGGGGCGCCGGCATGTCAGCGCGCCATTGGCCGCGCCGCGCCGTGCTGACGGCGCCGCTGGCAAGGCCGGCCTTGGCGCAGCGGCGTGGGCGCCTGGTCATCGCGGTGCTGTCCCTGGCCGAACACGACCCCGAGGCGGCGCCCCGCCTGGCCGCCATTCGCGCCGGGCTGCCCGAGGGCGATGATGTCAGCCTCGGCGTCCGCTGGACCGGTGGCGGCCCGGACCGCGTGCAGGGCATTGCCGCCGAGGTGGTGGCGGCCCGCCCGGACCTGATCATCGTCAATGGTGGCACCGCCATCGCCGCGATCCTGCGGCAGACCCGCAGCATACCGGTCGTGTTCCAATATACCTCGGACCCCGTGGCGGCCGGGATTGTCCCGCAGCTGGCGCGGCCTGGTGGCAATGTCACCGGCTTCACCAGCTATGCCCCGGGCATGCCCTACAAATGGCTGGACCTGCTGCGTCAATTGCGGCCGGAGATGCGCCGGGTCTGCCTGTTGGTGGCGGATAATCCCTCGGCGCGGATATTTCCGACCGGCGGCCTGCCGGGGCTGGCCACCATTGCCCTGCCGATCGCCGATGACGCCGATGTGGAGCGCGCCTTCCGCAGCATCGGCCAGGCTGGTGATGCCGGGTTGATGGTGGTGCCCAGCAGCGTCGCCACCACGCGGCGCGGCCTGATCACCCGGCTGGCGCGGGAGGCGCGGCTGCCGGCGGTCTATGCGCAGATAAGCTTCGTCGAAGTCGGCGGGCTGCTTTCCTATGGCGTCAACCTGGCGGAGCAGTTTCGCGACGTGGCCGGCTATGGTGCCCGCATCCTGGCCGGGGCCAGGCCGGGCGACCTGCCGGTGCAGGCGCCGACCCGGTTTGAACTGGCGATCAACCTGGGGACCGCCCGGGCGATTGGCCTGGAGATTCCCACCCCGTTGCTGGCCGCGGCCGACGTGTTGCTCGATTGACGCCAGCGGTAGCGCCGGCGCCTGGAGCGGGATGCGTTGAGGCGGGATCGCCGAAAACGCTGAATCCCGCGACCTGCAGCAGGCTCTACTGTGCCGCGGCGGCCTGCACCATCGGCGGGTAGTCGGTGTAGCCATGCGCGTCGCCGCCATACAGCGTGGCCTGGTCCAGCTTGGCCAGCGGCGACCCGTGGCGCAGCCGCTGCACCAGGTCCGGGTTGGCGATGAACGGGCGGCCGAAGGCGATCAGGTCGGCGCGGCCCTCTTTCAGCGCGGCCTGGGCCAGCGCCAGGTCGTAGCCGTTATTGGCCATGTAGGCGCCACGGAAACCCCGGCGCAGCGCCAGCCAGTCGAAGCCCGGCACCGCCTCGCGCGGGCCGCCGGTGGCGCCTTCCACCACGTGCAGATAGGCCAGGCCGAAGCGGTCCAGCGCCTTTACCACATGGCCGAACAGCCGCTGCGGGTTGCTGTCGGCGATGTCGTTGGCCGGGCTGGTGGGGGAAATGCGCAGGCCGACGCGGTTGTCGCCCCAGACGGCGGTCACCGCCTCGGTCACTTCCAGCAGGAAGCGGGTGCGGTTCTCCAGGCTGCCGCCGTAGCTGTCGGTCCGCTGGTTGGTCTTGTCGCGCAGGAATTGGTCCAGCAGGTAGCCGTTGGCGGCGTGGATTTCCACGCCATCGAAGCCGGCCTGCAACGCGCATGCGGCGGCGTGGCGGTAGTCGGCGATGATGCCGGGGATCTCGGCCTCGGCCAGGGCGCGCGGGGTGACGAAGGGCTTGAAGCCGGCCTCGGTGAAGGCCTGGCCTTCGGGCTGTATGGCGCTTGGCGCCACCGGCAGGCCGCCCTCGGGTTGCAAATCCGGGTGGCTGATGCGGCCGACATGCCAGAGCTGGGCGAAGATGCGGCCATGGGCGGCGTGGACGGCATCAGTCACCAGGCGCCAGCCGGCCACCTGCTGGGGCGTGTAGATGCCGGGGGTGAAGGCATAGCCCTTGCCCTGCTGGCTGATCTGCGTGGCTTCCGAGATGATCAGCCCGGCGGTGGCGCGCTGGGCGTAGTAGGTGGCGTTCAGCGCCTGCGGCACGTCGCCGGCGGCGGCGCGGCTGCGGGTCAGCGGCGCCATGACGACGCGGTTGGCCAGGGTCAGCGGGCCGAGCGCATAAGGTTGGAACAGGCTTGCATCGGGCATTGGGGCAGGGTCCTTCGTGGTGTTGCAGCCGGAACCGCCGAGAGACGTGAAGGTTCAGCGCAAGTTTCGGCGGCCCCGCGGGCAGCCCAGTGGGGCCAGCTCAGCGGGTCAGCCCACCACCAGGCTGGCCAGGGCGTATTCCACGGCGGCGAAGAAGCCGGCGAAGTAGGTGGTGACGGCGGCATAGAGCAGCGCCGTCTTCAGGTGCAGCGCCTCGATGGCGCGGTTCAGGCGGGTCATGGCAGGTCTCCGGCGCGGCGGCGGGTGCCGCGCTCTCTTGCCGCCCAACATCGGTCCGCGGCGGCGCCATGACCAACTGGGATGGTGGATATCGGGCATTTGCCGGGCGGATGGTTTCCGTTTGGCGGGCGGATGCCTATCTTGGCGAGCAGCATCGAGGTTGTCCGCTTGCCCGACCCCACCCAGCCTTCCGCCACCCCGGCCTTCCTGCAGCATGACCGGCCACCGGTGCCCGACATTGTCGTGCCGCGCGGCGTGCTGCCGTTCTACCTGGAAAACCAGCCGGTGCGCGGCCGCCTGGTGCGGCTGGGGCCGCTGGCGGAGGCGATCATCGGCCGCCGGCCGGCGTTGCACCCCTGCGTCAAGCGGCTGCTGGGCGAGGCGCTGGCGCTGACCGCCGGGCTGGCCGCGGCGCTGAAGTATCGCGGCAGCTTTTCCATGCAGGCCAAGGGGGACGGCATCGTTTCCATGCTGCTGGTGGACTGCACCGATGACGGCGCGCTGCGCGGCTATGCCCGGGTGGATGAGGCGGAACTCACAAAACTGCTGCCCTATGACCCCGACCCTTCGGCGGCCGCGCTGCTGGGCAAGGGCTACCTGGCCTTCACCTGCGACCAGGGGCCGGAGATGGAGCGCTACCAGGGGATCGTGGCGATCGAGGGCATTACCCTGGCGCAGATGACCGCGAGCTACTTCCGCGCCTCCGAGCAGTTGAAGGCGCAGGTGCAGCTGGCCTGCGCCGAGACGCCGCAGGGCTGGCGGGCCAGCGCGTTGATCCTGGAGAAGGTGGCGGGCGAAGGCGGCTTGGCGCCGGAGGGGCGCGGCGAGCATTACCAGATGCCCGATGCCGAGGCGGATGAGGAGAGCTGGCGCACCGCGCTGGCGCTGGCCGGCACCTTGACCACGGCGGAAATGCTGGATGACGGGCTATCCTCGGCCCAGCTGCTGCACCGGCTGTTTGCGCTGGAGGGGCTGCAGCAGGGCCAGGCCCGCGCCCTGGCCTATGGCTGCCGGTGTTCGCGCGCCAAGCTGGCCGGGGTGCTCGGCGGCTTCGGCGCCGATGACCTGGACCACATGGCCGAGGATGGCTGCATCACCATGACCTGCGAGTTCTGCAACATCGGCTTCCGCTTCAACCGGGCGGAAGTGCAGGGCGCGGGGTAGGACCTGCTCCGTGCCGGCGGGAACGCCGGCGGGGGGAAGGGTTGCCCCCTGCGGGCCGGCCTGAGCGCTAGCCGGCATGGGTCCGGTCAAGCCCGCGCGACCACGCCTACCCTGCAGGCCCGCCCGCGCCCGGCCTTGCCCCGGTATTGCCACGCGGACGGCGGATGCTTCGATGACCACCAAGACGACCGAGAGGGTTCCACCCATGCCGTCCAGGCGCCTTGCCCTGCTGCTGCCCTTCCTGCTGCCCGCCTGCGCCGGCCGCGACCCCGAGATTGCCGTGCCCGGCACGCCGATCGGCTTCCGCTTCCTGCTGCCGATGCGGCTGAACGTGGCCGAGGTGGTGGTGACGGAGGCCGCGCCGCCGCCGGCGCCGGGCGATTTCGGCGCCAGCCTGGCGGTGCCGCCGGCCCGTGCCATGCGGCAGATGGCGGAGGAACGGCTGTTTGCCGTGGGCACCACCGGGCAGGCGGTGTTCGGCGTGACCCAGGCGCTGCTGCTGCGGGATAACTCCGGCGTGGTCTGCGCGCTGGCCTGCCGGCTGGACATTGTGGCGGCCGAGGGCGGCCGGCAGGGCTTCATCGAGGCGTCGGCGCGGGCCAACATTACCCTGCCTTCCAGCGTGGCGCCGGCCACCCGGCAGCGCGCCGGGGAGGCGATGCTGCGCCAGGCGCTGGACCGGCTGAACGTGGAATTCGAATTCCAGGTGAAGCGCAACCTGCGGGCCTGGCTGGTGGAGACGGCGCCGGGCGCATCCGGCATGCCGGCGCCGGCCCCCAGCGGGGTGGAACGCGAGGCGCTGCCGCCGGCGTAGGCTATCCGGCCCCAGCCTGGGGCCCGGTCAGCAGGAAGGCCAGCGCGGCGGCGTGCACCTCCGGCGTGACCTCGTGTTTCCCGGGGAATTCCATGTATTGGCCGAAGTAGCCGGCGCGTTCCAGCTTGGGCATCAGCCGGCGCGAGCAGGTGTCGATCGGCAGGATCTCGTCCTGGGTGCCGTGGCTGACGAAGAAGGCCGGGCGGCCCTCCACCTTCAGCGGTGCGGCGAAGCCGGGCGAGAAGGCCAGGCAATGGGTGAACAGCGTGCCGTTCATCAGGGCGAGCGACAACGCGTAGGAAGCACCATCGGAAAACCCGGCGACGGCGCAGCGCGTGGGGTCCAGGGGCCAGGCGGCGAAGACGCGGGCCAGGGCGGCGTCGATGCGGCGGATGTCCGGGCCGTAGCCGCCTTCCAGCACGTCCCAGCTGGTGCCCAGGCTGTCCGGCAGCACCACCAGCGCCTGGTCGGCGATGGGGCCGAGGCGCTTCAGCGCGCGTTCCCAGCTGCCGGTAGCGCCATGCAGCATGACCACCAGCGGCAGCGGGCCATGGCCGGCGCCCGGCGGCACGCGCAGGCGGCCGTCGCGCGGCTCCCCCAGGCCGAGCGGGTGCAGGCCGGGGGGCAGCGGCCAGGGTGTTGCCGGCGGCAGCGGGCCGGGGCGGGCGTGCAGCGTGCCGGCTTCGGGGTCATCGCTCATGCGATGCGGGCCTTTGGGGCGCTCATGCGGCGCGGGCTTTCGGGTCGCTCATGCGGCGCGGGCTTTCGGGTCGCTCATGCGGCGCGGGCCTTTGGGTCGCTCATGCCGGGCGGGGTCCTGTCGCGCTCATGCGGCGGCGCCGCGCTGGTCGTTGGCGGCCACCGCGGCGGCCTTCAGCGGCGTGTCGGTGCGGACCCGCGGCAGCGAATCCGGATGGTGGTCGGCCAGCCAGTCGATCAGCCTTTCCCGCACCTGGCAGCGCAGGTCGAACATGCCCGGCGCATTGGCGGCGCTGAGCAGCACCCGGACCTCCATGCAGTTCTCCTTCATGTCCGTCACCTGCACCTTGCCCACACGATGGTCCCATAGCGGCATGCTGGCCAGTATCCGGTTCAGCTCCGCCCGCAGGTCGGCCAGGGGCACGCTGTAGTCCAGGTACAGCATGACCGAATCCAGCAGCTGCGGGGAATGCCGGCTCCAGTTCACGAAGGGGCGTTCCAGCAGGTAGCTGAGCGGCAGGATCAGGCTGCGCTGGTCCCAGGTGGCGATGGTGACATAGGTGGAGGTGATCTCCTCGACATGGCCGAAGACGCCTTCCACCACCACGGCATCGCCGATGCGGACCGGCTGGGTGACGGCGATCTGCAGCCCCGCCAGCAGGCTGGAGACGGCCGGGCGGGCGGCCAGGCCGGCGACGATGCCGGCGACCCCGGCCGAGGCGAACAGCGAGAGGCCCACGGTGCGGACCGCGGGAATGGCGGTGAGCACGAAGCCGGCGGTCAGCGCGATACCGGCGGCGATGGTGACGCGGCGGAACACCGTGAGCTGGGTGGTGCGGCGGCGGGCGTGGAATTCATCCTCTCCGGTGGCGCGGGCGCGGTCCAGGTAGGCGTCGAACACCGCGGCCAGCATGCGGGTGATGGTCCAGCCCAGGGCGCCGGCCAGGGCCAGGCCGAGCAGGCGGGAGAGGGCGCCGCTGGCAGGGTTGGTCAGCCCGGATTCCGGCAGCACGGCCAGGATGGCCAGCAGCACGA
Source organism: uncultured Rhodospirillales bacterium (assembly GCA_903835235.1). GTDB lineage: Bacteria > Pseudomonadota > Alphaproteobacteria > Acetobacterales > Acetobacteraceae > CAIMOR01. The sequence goes on along the minus strand of CAILMF010000045.1, from coordinate 137,898 downwards.
CCACGGCCCGCAGCGGCGTGCGGGCGCCCAGGGCCACGCGGCGCAGCACGGGCGCGAATTCGGCGCGCAGCACGCGGTCCAGCAGGGCCTGGACCACCAGCAGCGCCGCCACCGCCAGCATCGGTGCCGCCAGCAGGATCAGCGCGGTGGTGAGCCAGGGCGGCAGGTGGGGCATGGGGCGTCCTTTGGGGCTGGGCCATTGCTGGCCGCGCCGGGCGCCGCACGGGGGGGCGGGAAGGCTCGGCTGCCCCTGGCAACGCCGCGGGGCGCCAAAGGCTGCGCCCGAAGGTCAGGCGGCGCCGGCGGCCTCATAGGCCAGGATCGCGGCGGCCAGGTCCTCGCCGGCCCAGCCGACGCTCTTGAACGCCGTCACCTGCGCCGGGTCGGTCCGGCCGGGCGCCTCGCCGCGGCACAGCTCGGCCAGGTCGGCGGCGATGTGGTCGGGTCCGAAGGCGCCCTCGGCCATGGCCTGGACGATGTCGCCGGCCTCCGCCAGGCAGCCGGGGCGGGTATCCACCACCAGGCGGGCGCGGGCGAGCAGGGCGGCATCGGCTTCGCGCATGGTCGGGCGGAAGGCGCCCACCAGGTCCACATGGGTGCCGGGCGAGAGCTGGGCGCCCAGGACCAGCGGGTCCTGCGCCAGGGTTGCGGCGCTGACGATGTCGTAGCCCGCCGGGTCGGCGCTGGTGGCGGCGCGGGCGGGCAGGCCATGCGCGGCCAGCCGTGCGGCCAGGGCGGCGGCTTGCTCCGGGCGGCGCGCCCAGATCGCGATCTCGGTCAGCGGGAAGTGGCTGGCATGGGCTTCGGCCAGGGCGGCGGCGACCTTGCCGGCGCCCAGCACCAGCAGGCGGCGGCTGTCCGGCCGGGCCAGGTATTGCGCGGCCAGCAGGCTGGCGGCGGCGGTGCGCCGGTCGGTCAACTCGCCGCCTTCCAGCAGGGCCAGCGGCACGCCGGTCTCGGCCGCCGAGAGCAGGTAGGCGGCGTGGACCGCCTTCAGCCCATGCGCGGCGTTGCCGGGGGCGACATGGACGATCTTGACCCCGGTATAGCAGGCATCCTGCCAGGCCGGCATCAGCAGCAGCGTGTTGTCGGCGCCCACGGGGTGGCGGTGGCGCAGCGGTGCCGCGCAGCCGCGGCGGAACATGGCGGCCAGGGCGGCGACCAGGCTTGGCCAGGGCAGCCGCTGCCGGAGTTCCGCTGCCTCGATCATTTGCATCCAGCTGCATCCTTTCGTGGCAACCAGGCCGCACTGCCCCGGTAATTCGCGCATTGCGTTGGGGACATGGCTGGCGCACCAATTGCTCATAGCACCCTGGGCAACCTATACCGGGTCGAAGCCGTCGGGTCTTTGCCCTGCGGCGCATAAGAGGGAGACGCGTAGATGCTGGCCTTTGGCCGTATGATCCGCCATGCGCTCGGCGCCGTGGCATTGCTGGGCGCCGCAACGCTGCCCGGCCAGGCGCAGGCGCAGCAGGCGCCGGCGAATACGCTGGACGCTATCCGCGCCCGTGGCGCGCTGATCTGCGGCGTCAACACCGGCCTGGCCGGCTTTGCCCAGCCCGACAGCCAGGGCGTCTGGCGCGGCTTCGACATCGATTATTGCCGCAGCATCGCCGCCGCGATCTTCGGCGACGCCAGCAAGGTGCGCTATGTGCCGACCACGGCGCAGAGCCGCTTCACCGCGCTGCAATCCGGCGAAGTGGACGTGCTGTACCGCAACACCACCTGGACGCTGAGCCGCGATACCTCGCTGGGCCTGGATTTCCCGGCGGTGAATTTCTACGACGGCCAGGGCTTCATGGTGAAGCGGACCGCCGGCGTGACCAGTGCCAGCCAGCTGAACGGCGCCACCATCTGCGTGCAGCCCGGCACCACCACCGAACAGAACCTGACCGACTGGGCGCGGGCCAACCGCATCCAGTTCACCCCCGTGGTGATCGAGCGGCTGGAGGAAGTGGTCGCGGCCTATGTTGCCGGCCGCTGCGACGCCTATACCACGGACGCTTCTGGCCTGGCCGCCACCCGCAGCGCGCAGCCGACGCCGGCCGACCACGTGATTTTGCCGGAAGTCATCAGCAAGGAACCGCTTGGCCCGGCAGTGCGCCAGGGCGATGCGCGCTTTGCCGATATCGTCCGCTGGAGCCACTACGCCATGCTGGTGGCGGAGGAGCTGAACATCACCGCCGCCAATGCCGACCAGGTGCTGGCCAGCGACCAGCGGCCGGAAGCGCTGCGGCTGCTGGGCAAGACCGGCGACCTCGGCAAGATGCTGGGGCTGGACAATGCCTGGGCGCTGCATGTCATCAAGGCGGTGGGCAATTATGGCGAGGTCTTTGCCCGCCACCTGGCGCCGATTGGCCTGCAACGCGCGCGCAGCCCGAACGCCATGTACACCCAGGGCGGCCTGCAATACGCGCCGCCCTTCCGCTGAGTTTTTGAGAGGTGGCCCGGGCCGGTGGCCCGGGCCGCCGGCCGCCAGAACAGGGGTTACCCGGGCATGTCCCAGACCAGCATAGACCCCCGCAGCCTGCGGGCGCCGCCGAAGCGACCGATCAGGCTCAGCTGGTCGGACGAACGGGTGCGCGGCATCTTCTGGCAGGTGGTCGTTGTCGGCATCGTCGTCAGCATCGTCTGGTGGCTGTGGTCCAACACGGTGCACAACCTGGAAGTCCGGCGCATCGCCACCGGCTTCGGCTTCCTCGGGCGGGAAGCAGGCCTGCCGATCGCCGAGAGCATCATCGACTACAACCCGACCAATTCCTACCTGCGGGCGCTGGTGGTGGGCCTGCTGAACACGCTGAAGGTGGCGGTGGTCGGGATCATCCTGGCGACCGTGTTCGGCACGCTGATCGGCATTGCGCGCCTCTCCAAGAACTGGGTGCTGCGGACGCTGTCGGCCACGTATGTGGAGGTGATCCGCGACCTGCCGCTGCTGCTGCAGCTGCTGTTCTGGTACGCGATTTTGCAGGGGCTGCCCGGGCCGCGCCAGGCGATTCACCCGGCCGAGGGCGTGTTCCTGTCCAACCGCGGGCTGAAGCTGCCGTGGATTGAATGGGAGGGCGCGCATTCCCTGGCGCTGTTGACCTTCGTGCTGGGCCTGATCGCGACCTTCATGTACCGCCGCCAGGCCGTGGCCAAGCAGATTGCCGATGGCGTGCCGCGCCGCACCTGGCCGATGGCGCTGGTTTCCCTGGTGGCGCTGCCGCTGGCGGCCTGGGCCGCGCTGGGCGCGCCTTTCACGCCGGATATTCCCGCGCTGCGCGGCTTCAACTTCCAGGGCGGGCTGACGCTGTCGCCGGAGTATTTCGCGCTGCTGGCGGGGCTGGTGATGTACACCGCCGGCTTCATCGCCGAGATCGTGCGCGCCGGCATCCAGGCGGTACCGAATGGCCAGCGTGAAGCGGCGCAGGCGCTGGGGCTCAGGCCCGGCGCGGTGCTGCGGCTGGTGGTGCTGCCCCAGGCGCTGCGCGTCATCGTGCCGCCGATGACCAGCCAGTACCTCAACATCACCAAGAACAGCTCGCTGGCGGTGGCCATCGGCTACCAGGACATCGTCAGCATCGCCAATACCACGCTGAACCAGACCGGCCAGGCGATCGAGGGCATCGCCATCATCATGCTGGTCTACCTGACCATCAGCCTGTCGATCAGCGGCTTCATGAACTGGTACAATGCGCGCATCGCGCTGGTGGAGAGGTAAGCCCGATGCGCGCCTTGTCTTTGTTTTTTGGCTTCGCTGGCCCCAGGGCCAGCTACGCGGCCAAAATTGCCTTGGTGGAGCGCTGAGCCATGAGTGACGCCGCCATCCCCACCGCCGCCCGCAGCGCGCCCATCACCATGGTCGGGCCCATCGCCTGGGTGCGGAACAATCTGTTCTCCGGCTGGTTCTCCGGCCTGGTCTCGATGCTGCTGCTGTTCCTCATCGTGAAGTGGGCGCTCGGCTTCATCGAATGGGGCGTCATCAACGCCGTCTGGTCGGTGCCGAACAACCAGACCCAGGCCTGCCGCGACCTGAAAGGGACCGGCGCCTGCTGGGCGGTGATCACGGAAAAGCACCGCTTCATCCTGTTCGGCACCTACCCTTATGAGGAACAGTGGCGCGCCTTCATCAGCATCCTGATCTTCATCGGGCTGTTCATCGTCTCGGCCATGCGAAGGTTCTGGCGCAAGGAGCTCGGCCTGATCTGGATCGGCGCGCTGACCGCCATCGGCGTGCTGATGTGGGGCGGCGTGCTGGGCCTGAATTACGTGCCGCAGGAACGCTGGGGCGGGCTGGTCATCACCCTGATCCTGGCGACCTTCGGCCTGGCCTTCGCCTTCCCGCTCTCCATCCTGGTGGCACTCGGCCGGCGCTCCAAGCTGCCGGCGATCAAGGCGCTGTGCGTGCTGTATGTGGAGTTGATCCGCGGCGTGCCGCTGATCTCCCTGCTGTTCATGGCCAGCGTGATGTTTCCGCTGTTCCTGCCGGAGGGCATGAACATCGACAAGCTGCTGCGCGCCCAGATCGCCATCATCCTTTTTGCCGGCGCGTATCTCGCGGAGGTTGTCCGTGGCGGGCTGCAGACCCTGCCGCGAGGCCAGTATGAGGCCGCCGATGCGCTGGGGCTGAGCTACTGGGCCAAGACCGGGCTGATCATCCTGCCGCAGGCGCTGCGCCTGGTGATCCCGCCGCTGGTCAACACCTTCATCGGCTTCTTCAAGGACACCTCGCTGGTGCTGATCATCGGCATCTTCGACCTGCTGACCGCGGGCAAGACCGCGATCATCGAACCGGCCTGGCAGGGCTTCGGCATCGAGGTCTATCTGACCGTCGGCTTCATCTACTTCTGCTTCTGCTTCGCGATGTCGCGCTACAGCCAGAACCTTGAAGCCGAACTCAACCAACACCGCGTGCGCTAGGAGAAGAGTGATGAGCACATCCATGGAAGCCGTCGCCTCCGCCGCCCGCGCCGATGCCCCGCCCGCGATCATGCTGGACAAGGTCAACAAGTGGTACGGCGCGCTGCATGTGCTGCGCGACGTCACGCTGAACGTGGCGCTGGGTGAGCGCCTGGTGGTCTGCGGCCCCTCGGGGTCCGGCAAGTCCACGCTGATCCGCTGCATCAACCGGCTGGAGACGCACCAGGAAGGCACCATCAAGGTCGATGGCATCGAGCTGTCGGACGACCTGCGCGCGCTGGATGCGATCCGCCGCGAGGTCGGCATGGTGTTCCAGAGCTTTAACTTATTCCCGCATCTGACGATCCTGGAGAACTGCACCCTGGCGCCGATCTGGGTGCGGCACATGCCCAAGGCGGAAGCCGAGGCGCTGGCCATGGAGTATCTGGAACGGGTAAAAATCCCGGAGCAGGCGAAGAAGTATCCCGGCCAGCTCTCGGGCGGGCAGCAGCAGCGCGTCGCCATTGCGCGGGCGCTGTGCATGAAGCCGAAGATCATGCTGTTCGACGAACCGACCAGCGCGCTGGACCCGGAAATGATCAAGGAAGTGCTGGAAACCATGGTCGGCCTGGCGGAAACCGGCATGACCATGGTCTGCGTGACGCATGAAATGGGCTTCGCCCGCCAGGTGGCGGACCGGGTGGTGTTCATGGACCGCGGCGAGATCGTCGAGCAGGGGCCGCCGGGCGACATCTTCGAGAATCCGCGTACCGACCGGCTGAAGCTGTTCCTCAGCCAGATCCTGCGGGGGCATTGAGCCCGGCGGGGGCCGGCCGGGCGCAATCATGTCGCGCTTGCGTCCAAAATGCGGCGGGACTATGCCTCCGCGCCGCACAGGGACCCGCCGGCCCGGAGCCTCCCGCTCCGGCCCCAGGGCTGCCGTCCGGAGCCAATCTTGAGCAAACCTGAAGCCGACCTGCCGCATGGCAAGGTCCGTCCGCTGACCACGACCGCGATGCTGGGCGTGTTGGGCGTAGTCTACGGGGATATCGGCACCAGCCCGCTCTACGCGTTGCGCGCGGCCCTGCTGCACTTCTCGGCCGATGGCGTCGAGCGCTGGGAAATCCTCGGCATCCTCTCGCTCATCGTCTGGTCGCTGATCCTGACCGTGACGGTGAAGTACGTCTTCTTCGTGCTGCGGGCCGACAACCGTGGCGAAGGCGGCATCCTGGCGCTGATGGCCCTGGCGCAGCGCTGCGTCGGCACCGACCGTGGGCGCTGGATCGTGGCGCTGATCGGCATTGTCGGCGCCTGCCTGTTCTTCGCCGACGGCACCATCACCCCCGCCATTTCGGTGCTTTCGGCCATGGAAGGCCTGAAGATCATTTCGCCGCAATTCGAGGCGGTGATCATCCCCGGCGCCGTTCTGGTCCTGGTTGGGCTGTTCGTGATGCAGTACCGCGGCACCGGCAGCATGGGGGCGATCTTCGGCCCCATCATGACGCTGTGGTTCGCCAGCCTGGGTGTGCTGGGCTTGATCGAGGTGATCCGCGAGCCGGAGGTGCTGGTGGCGATCTCGCCGCACCATGCCGTGGCCTTCTGCATCGAGTACCGGATGGCCGCCTTCATCGCCTTCGGATCGGTCGTGCTGGCGGTGACGGGTGCCGAGGCATTGTATGCCGACATGGGGCATTTCGGTCGTCGCCCGATCGAGCTGGCCTGGCTGTGCTTCGTGCTGCCGGCCCTGGCGCTGAATTACCTGGGGCAGGGCGCGCTGCTGTTGAGCAATCCGGCGGCAATGGAAAACCCGTTCTTCCTGCTGGCGCCGGACTGGCTGCGGCTGCCGCTGGTGGTGCTGGCCACGGCCGCCACCGTCATCGCCAGCCAGTCGATGATCTCCGGCGCCTATTCCATCGCCCGGCAATGCGTGCAACTGGGCTTCCTGCCGCGCCTGGTGGTCAAGCACACCAGCGCCGAGGAGGAGGGCCAGATCTACCTGCCGCAGATCAACTTCGCCCTGCTGGCCGGCGTGCTGGTGCTGGTGCTTGCCTTCCACACCTCGGATGCGCTGGCTGCGGCCTATGGCATCGCCGTCACCGGCACCTTTGTCTGCACCACCATGCTGGCCATGCTGGTGTTCCGGGTGCAGTTCCGCTGGTCGCTGCCGCGGGTGCTGGGGGTGTTCGTGCCGCTGTTCGCGCTGGACCTCGCCTTCTTTGCCTCAAACCTGCTGAAGATTCCGGAAGGCGGCTGGGTGCCGCTGGTGCTGGGGGCCGCGCTGTTCGGGCTGATGACCACCTGGAACCGCGGCCGTTCCCTGCTGTTCGCCCGCTTCCGCCAGGACAGCCTGCCGTTGAAATCCTTCCTGGCCAGGTTGCCGCAGTCCCGCACCATCCGGGTGCCGGGCATCGCCGTGTTCATGACCGGCCAGGCCGACTACGTGCCTGGCGCGCTGCTGCACAACCTGAAGCACAACAAGGTGCTGCATGAGCGCGTGCTGTTCGTGACCGTGCTGACCGAGGATATCCCGGAGGTGTCGCCCGACCGCCGGCGCGAGGTGAGCGAATTGGCGCCCGGCATCCACCGCGTCATCCTGCGCTACGGCTTCCATGAGAGCCCGCACATCCCGCGCGAGCTGGAAAGCCTGCGTGAGGCCGGCATCGAGTTCGAGCAGATGCAGGCCAGCTACTTCCTGGGCCGCGAGACGGTGGTAGCCGCCGTGGTGCCGAAGATGTCGCGCTGGCGGCAGTGGCTGTTCACGCTGATGAGCCGGAACGCCGTGCCGGCGACCGAGTTCTTCCGAATCCCGTCCGACCGGGTGGTGGAACTGGGCGTGCGGGTGGCGATCTGACGGGGTAGGCTAAAGCTGCCACCGGAAAGGGCTGACATGCGGAAGGTTTCATTGGTGCTGGCCTCTGGCCCGGGGTTTCCGCTGGGCAGTGCTGACCATCGCTATGAACTGGCGCTGCGGCTGGACCCCGCGAGCCGGCTGAATGCCGAGCTCTGGTACGCCGACCCCGCGCCCTGGCCGGTGCTGCGCTGCTGGCCGGGTGAGCCACCGCGCCCCGGCACCGTGCAGCACGATGAGGAAACCGGCTGGTCCCTGCACTTCGACCGCCGGCCGGAGATGGAGGGCGACCCTTCCCTGCATTGCCGGCTGCTGACCACGCCCTTCCTGCGGCCGGGGGAATACATGACCATCCAGGAGCCGGATGGCGTGGAGTATGGCTACCGGATCGTCCAGGTGGTGTAGAGCACGCCGGCGCGGCTACAGCCCGCCGCCGCGCTCCGGCCCCAGGGTGCAGTGCCAGCGCATCAGGCGCAGTGTTCCGGCCTGCATCAGCCGCTGGCGCAGCAGCCAGCGTTCGGCTTCCGTCACCAGGGCCAGCGCCTTCCTGCCCCGCGGCAGGCCATTGCCCTGGCGCAGCGTCTCCACCCGGCGCATCCAGCCGGCCATGACAGCGGCGCAGTGGCGCGCGCCGACATCCTCGCGCACGTTCAGGGTGAAGCCGGCCGCCGCCAGCGCCGCTTCCATCACCGCCGCCGGCTCCGGCGGGGCGGCGCGGCCTTCCAGCTCGGTCCAGCGCTTCAGCAGGGCGCCGTTGCGGCCGGCGGCCTCGGCACCCACCAGTTCCAGCATCACCAGCTGGCCGCCGGGTTTCAGCGCCGCCGAGACCGCGGGCAGCAGCCGGCCGGCGGGGCAGCGGCGCAGCGCCTCCAACACCAGGGCGTGGTGGTGGTAGCGGTGGCGGAAGAAGGGTTCGCTGGCGTCCCAGGTGGCGACCGTGGTGCGCTTGCCCAGCGGGCGCAGCTTCAGCGCCATGCGTTCGGCCAGCAGCAGGTTGTCCTGCTGTGCCGCCACCCAGGCGCCGCGGGTGGTGGCAATGGCACCGGCGGCGCCACCGGCATCGGCGCCAACCAGAAGCAGGGTGGTGGCCGGGGAAAGCGGCAGCAGGTTGGCCAGGCGATTGGCCTCGGCCGCGCCGCCCGGCAGTTGGAAGCCTTCGCCCCAAAGCTCATCGGCCAGCAGGGCCACTTCTTCCGGGTCGGGCGGTTCCAGCCTGGCGCGGGGCGCGGGCGGCGGCGGCGGGGCGGCGGCCACCGGCTCCAGCCGCGGTGGCGGCTCGGGCGGGGCGGCGAAGCCGAGGCGCCGGCGCCATTGCCGCCAGAGCAGGCGCAGGCCCGGCACCCGCTCCAGCAGGGCGAGGAGCGTGGCCTTCATTGCCGGGAAGATGCCTTCGGGTGCCGCATGGCGGCGCCAGCAAACACCGGCAGCGGTGAAGGGCGGGTTAGCGCCGCCCGCAGGCGGTGCTTGCCGGGGCAGGCCAGGGGCTGCACCGTGGCGGCAACAGCAGAGGGGAAACGGCCATGGCCATCACCAGCATTGCGGAAGACCTGAAGGACAAGGTCGCCATTGTCACCGGTGCGGGGTCCCGCCCGGGCGAGGGCGTGGGCAATGGCCGCGCCGCCGCCATTCTGCTGGCCCGCGCCGGCGCCCGGCTGGTGCTGGCGGATGCGATCCGCGACTGGGCGGAAGACACCCGCCGGATGATCGAGGCCGAGGGCGGCCAGGCCGTGGTGGTGAAGGCGGACGTGACCCAGCCGGCGGAGTGCGAGGCGATTGTCGCCGCCGCCACCGACAGCTGGGGCCGGCTGGACGTACTGGTGAACAATGTCGGCATTTCCGGTGCCAAGGGCACGGCGGAGACGGTGGACCTGGTGGAATGGAACCACGGCCTGCTGGTGAACGTGACCAGCATGATGCTGATGGCCAAATACGCGGTGCCGGCCATGCGGGCGAGCGGTGGCGGCGCCATCGTCAACATCGCCAGCGTGGCGGGGCTGAAGGGCGGGCATCCCAGCCTGCTGTACCCCACCAGCAAGGGCGCGGTGGTGAATATGACCCGCGCCATGGCGGTGCATCATGCGCCGGACAAGATAAGGGTGAACTGCGTCTGCCCGGGCATGGTCTATACGCCGATGGTGCAGGCCAACAGCATGACGCCGGAAAAGCGCGAGTTGCGGCGCAAGCGCAGCATCCTGCAGGTGGAGGGCAGCGGCTGGGATGTCGGTGCGGCCGTTACGTTCCTGTGCGGCGGCAACAGCCGCTGGATGACCGGCGCCATTGTGCCGGTGGATGCCGGGGCGACGGCGATCGCGGCCCTGCCAAGCGGCAGCGGGGGCTGATCCGGGCGGCAGCGGAGGGGTAGGCCGCGGGCAGCCCTGGACGGAAGCGCCCCGGCGGCGTTAAGCCCCTGGGCAGCTTCGCCCAGACCGTTGCCGAGGATCGAATCGCATGCCCGCACCCAAACCCGTCATGCTTGTCGTGCTGGATGGCTGGGGCTGGCGCGAGGAAGTGGCCGACAACGCCGTGCGCCAGGCGCATACGCCCACCTTCGATGCGCTGTGGGGCGGCGGGCCGCATGCCTTCCTGCATACCTCCGGCCATGATGTCGGCCTGCCGGACGGGCAGATGGGCAATTCGGAGGTTGGCCACCTGAACCTGGGCGCGGGCCGGGTGGTGATGCAGGACCTGCCGCGGATCGATGCCACGGTGGCGGATGGCTCCATCGCCCGCATTCCCGCGCTGGTCCAGTTCATCGGCAAGCTGAAGGCCAGCGGCGGCACCTGCCACCTGATCGGGCTGCTCTCCCCAGGTGGGGTGCATTCCCACCAGAAGCATGCGGCGGCGCTGGCCAAGGCGGTGGCGGCGGCCGGCGTGCCCGTGGCGATCCATTGCCTGACCGATGGCCGCGACACCGCGCCGCAGGCCGCGCCGGCGTTCATGCGCGCCTTCCAGGAAGACCTCGGCGCCACGCCGGGGGTGCGGATCGCCACCGTCATCGGCCGCTACTTCGCGATGGATCGCGACAACCGGTGGGAACGGGTTTCCCAGGCCTATAACGCCATGGTGCTGGGCGAAGGCGAGAAGGCTGCCGACCCGCAGGCCGCCATTGCCGCGGCGCATGCGGCCGGCAAGACCGATGAGTTCATCCCGGCCTGCGCCATCGGCGGCTATGATCTTCCGCGCGCGCAGGGGCGCGACGCCGGCATGGCGGATGGCGATGGCGTGCTGTGCTTCAACTTCCGCGCCGACCGGGTGCGCGAAATCCTGGGCGCCATGCTGGACCCGGCCTTCACCGGCTTCGCGCGGAAGAAGGTGGTGAAGTTCGCCGCGGCCGCGGGCATGACGCAGTATTCCACCTTCCTCGATGGCTTCATGACCACGCTGTTCCCGCCGCAATCCATGGCGGACAAGCTGGGCGAGGTCGTCTCCCGCGCCGGGCTGAAGCAGTTGCGGATGGCCGAGACGGAAAAATACCCGCACGTGACCTACTTCCTGAACGGCGGCGAGGAGGCGGTGCTGCCGGGCGAGGACCGGATCATGGTGCCCAGCCCCAAGGTCGCGACCTACGACCTGCAGCCGGAGATGTCGGCGCCGGAGCTGGCGCAGAAGGCGGTGGATGCGATCGACAGCGCGGCCTATGACCTGATCGTGCTGAACTTCGCCAACCCGGACATGGTCGGCCATACCGGCGTGCTCTCGGCCGCGATCACGGCGGTGCAGACGGTGGATGCGGGCCTCGGGCGGATCGTGGCGGCGGTGCAGCGCCAGGGCGGCGCCATGCTGATCACCGCCGACCACGGCAATTGCGAAATGATGCGCGACCCCGTGACCGGCGGGCCGCATACCTCCCACACCACCAATCCGGTGCCGCTGATTCTGGTGGGCGGGCCGGCCGGCGCCAAGGGGCCAGTGGGCATCGGCGATGGCCGGCTGGCCGATGTGGCGCCGACCCTGCTGGCGCTGATGGGCCTGCCGCAGCCGGCGGCGATGACGGGCAAGTCCCTGCTGCGCGGCGGATGAGCCAGGCCGTGGCCCGCCTGATGCTGGTCCTGGCGCTGGGGTTGCTGGCGGCTCCCGGGCTGGCCCAGGCGCCGATGCCGCAGCAACTGCGAGAGGCGCAGGCGCGGGCGGCGGCGGAGCGCGAGGCGGCCGAGGCCGCCGCCATGCGCGCCCGCGCCCTGGCGCTGGAGGAGCGCCGCCTGGCCGAGCGCCGGGTGGCGATTGCCCGCCGGGTGCAGCAGGCCGAGGCTCGGCTGGCCGAGGTGGATGACCAGGCCCGCACCGCCAACCTGGCGGCGCTGTATGCGCGCAACCAGGTGAACCAACGCGCGGTGGCGCTGGCGCCGCTGGTGCCGGTGATGCGCCGGCTCTCGCTCTGGCCTGCCGAATCGCTGCTGGCGGTGCCGACCAGCGCCGAGGATGCGGTGCGCGGGCTGCAACTGCTGCAGGCGCTGTCGCGCAAGGTGGCCGAGGACATCATGGCGCTGCGCCTGGCCGAGATGAACGCCGAGCGCCAGGGCGCCGCCGCTGCCCAGCAGGCGCAGGAGCTGGCGGCAGCCCAAGGCGCAGCGCAGCGCCTGGCCCAGCAGCTGGAAGACGAGATGGTCGAGGCGCGGCAGCTGGCCAGCGGCGCCAATGCGGCGGAGATCGAGGCCGGGCGTCGCGGCCAGGAAGCCGCGGCGCGGGCCGGCACGCTGGAAGCGGCGCTGGCGCAGCTGGAGCGCGAGCGCGTGGCCGCGGCCCGGCGGGCGCAGCAGGAAGCCATGACCCGGCGGCTGGAGGCGCCACCGCTGCCGGCGCTGCCGCGCGGCGGCAAGGCGCTGCCGGTGGCGGGCCAGGCGATGCGGGAATTCGGTGCGCCAGGGGAGGGTGGGCCGGCCAAGGGCACCACCTTCCAGGCCCCGGCCGGGGCGCGGGTGGTCAGCCCCTGTGGCGGCCGCGTCTCCTTTGCGGGCGCGTTCCGATCCTACGGCAATTTATTGATTGTGGATTGCGGCGACGCCTACCATTTTGTCCTGGCGGGGCTGGACAGGCTTGATGTAGCGGCAGGGCAGCGCGTTCTGGCCGGGGAACCGGTGGGCGTGCTGGCGGCGGCCGAGGGACGGAGCCGCGCGACACTCTACCTGGAACTGCGCCACCATGGTCAGCCGGTGGATTCGCGGCCCTGGTTCGCGGCGCGGGGCTGAAGCAGCGCTGGTACCCTGCCAGGGCCAGCGACAAGGGTTTTTTCATGGACCGCCCCGCAGGGTGGTCCGCAGGAACAAGGTTGGCCGAATGATGGCGAAGGTTCGGACGGTAGCGGCGGTGACGGCGGCATTCGCGGCCGGCCTGGTGGTGGGCCCGATGGTTGCCGCCTGGGCGCAGGAAGGCGGCCGTGCCGAGACCTACCGGCTGCTCAACCTGTTCGGCGACGTGTTCGAGCGGGTGCGCGCCGAATACGTGGAACCGATCAACGACCGGGAAGCGGTGGAGAATGCCATCAACGGCATGCTGACCGGCCTGGACCCGCACAGCAGCTACCTGAACCAGCGCAGCTATCGCGACATGCAGGTGACCACGCGCGGCGAGTTCGGCGGCCTGGGCATCGAGGTGACGCAGGAGGGCGGCTGGATCAAGGTCATCAGCCCCATCGATGAGACGCCGGCAGCGCGCGCCGGGGTGAAGCCGGGCGACCTGATCACCAATATCGACGGCGGTTCGGTGCAGGGGCTGACCCTGCAGGAAGCGGTCGAGAAGATGCGCGGCGAACGCGGTACCAGCATCAAGCTGACCATCCGCCGGGAAGGCACCGAGCGCCCGCTGGAGCTGACCCTGACGCGCGACGTCATCCGCCCGCAGGTGGTGCGCTTCCGCATGGAAGGCAACGACATCGGCTATGTCCGGCTGACCAGCTTCAATGAGCAGACCGACACGGCGATGCGCCGGGCGATGACGGCGCTGCGCCAGCAGGCCGGTGCCAACCTGAAGGGCATTGTGCTGGACCTGCGCAACAACCCCGGCGGGTTGCTGGACCAGGCGGTGCAGGTCTCGGACGACTTCCTGGAGCAGGGCGAGATCGTCTCCACCCGCGCCCGCCGCAGCGAGGATGCGCAGCGCTGGAATGCGCGGGCCGGCGACATCGCCCAGGGGCTGCCGATTGTTGTGCTGGTCAATGGCGGCAGCGCCAGCGCCAGCGAGATCGTCGCCGGCGCCCTGCAGGACCATCGGCGCGCGATCGTGCTGGGCACCAAGAGCTTCGGCAAGGGCAGCGTGCAGACCGTGATGCCCATTCCCGGCAACGGCGCCATTCGGCTGACCACGGCGCGCTACTACACGCCGTCCGGCCGCAGCATCCAGGGCACCGGCATTGCGCCTGACATCGAGGTGCTGGCTTCCCGCGACGACCAGGCCGCTGCGACCAGCCTGCGGGAGCGCGAGGCCGACCTGCGCCGCGCGCTGCGCAACGAGGGTGGGGTGCCGCCGGCGCAGGTGCAGATTCCGCCGCTGAACCTGCCGGCCGGCATTGCCGAGAAGGTGGTGCGGATGCCCGCCGAAGGCGCCGCGGCCTTCGACCCGGCCAAGCCGGAGACGGATTTCCAGTTGCAGCAGGCGGCAACCCTGCTGCGCAACCTGGCGGCGGTGCCGGCGGCGCAGCGCCGCGCCGCGGCGCAGTAACCCGAGACCCGGCCCGGCATGGCGCGGTTGCCGGCGCTGACGGGTGCGGGTTCTGCTTGGCGGCCGCCTTCGCTGAAGGCGCTGAAGTGGTTCTGGGTGGTGGTGCTGCTGGCCTTTGGCGGCGGCGGCGCGGCGCTCGGGATTCTGGGGCCGCCGGTGAAGCTGGCGCCGGGCACCGGGGCGACCCAGGCCGCGATACCCGCGCCGGATGCGCCGATGGGGGCGCCGGTTCCGGCTGAACAGGCAGCGACGGGTTCTGGCGCACCAGCGGTGGCACCGGGGATGGCGGCATCGCCTTCCGCGACTCCAGCGCCTGCGGTGGCGGCAGCCCCAGCGGCTGGCGGCGCCGCGGAGGCCACCCTCACCACGGTCCTGCCGGCACCCGCCGCGGCCGGCCCGGCTGCGGTAGCGGCAGGCCCCGGCACGGCGGCGCCGGTGCTGCCCGCAGCCAATACCGAACGGGCGATTCCACGCGCCGAACCGGCCATGCTGGAGGCGGGCGCCTATGGCCCGCTGCCGCGGATCGGCGCCGATGGCCGGACGCCCATGCGGGTCTATGCCCGGCCGGCCGACCGCACCGACCTGCGGCCCAGGGTTGGCCTGGTGCTGGGCGGGCTGGGGATGAACGCGGCGCTGACCGATGAGGCGATCCGCCGCCTGCCGCCGACGGTGACGCTGGCCTTTTCCCCCTATGCCACCCAGGTGGCGCTGCTGCTGGACCGGGCGCGCGGGCGCGGCATGGAACTGCTGGTGGCGCTGCCGCTGGAGCCGACCGGCTACCCGCTGAACTCGCCTGGCGACCGGGCTCTGTTGACCGGTATTTCCGCCGCCGAGAACGGCGACCGGCTGGACTGGGCGCTGTCGCGCTTCACCGGCTATGTCGGGGCGGTCGGCGCGCTGGGGCCGATGCGTGGCGAGCGCTATGCCGCCCTGGGCGACCGGCTGGGCAGCCTGCAGGAGACACTGCAGCGGCGCGGGCTGCTGTATGTGGACCCGCGGCCGGGCGCGACCACGCCGGCGCGCGCCTGGGGCGCCACGGTGGATGTGGTGGTGGACGACCCGCCCAATCGGCAGCGGATAGACCAGAAGCTGGGCGCGCTGGAGGGCATTGCGCGGGAGCGCGGCAGCGCCCTGGGCTATGCCGGGGAAGCAACGCCGGTGCTGCTGGACCGCCTGGCCGCCTGGGCCGGCAGCCTGGAGAGCCGCGGCAGCGTGCTGGTGCCGGTCAGCGCGCTGATCCGCCGGCCGGATGCGACGGCGGACCGCCGGTAGAGCAATATCCGTTCTGATGGAATCATCAGAACAGATTTCTTGCTCTGCAACCTATTGAAGCTACAGCACGAACTCCACTCACGCTGATTCAGCGTGAGCGGATCGTGCTGTAGAGCAATATCCGTTCTGATGGAATCATCAGAACGGATTTCTTGCTCTATTTTCAGTATGTTATAGAGCACGAAATGCGCCCGACAGGGCGCATAGTGCTATAGGGCCTGCCGGTTCCGCCTGCGACGATCCCCCGCCAGCGCCAGCGCCGTCGCCGGGGCTGGATGGCAGCGCCGAGACCGGGCATGACGTGGTCGCTGAAGGAGACGACCCCGATGGACCTGCCCTATCGCCCCAATGTCGGCGCCGTGCTGTTCAACGCCGCAGGCCAGGTGCTGGTGGCCCGCCGCGCCGACTTCCCGAATGCCGAGGGCGCGCCGGGCGGCTGGCAACTGCCGCAGGGCGGCATTGACGAGGATGAGGACCCCGCCGTCGCGGTCTTCCGCGAAATGGAGGAGGAGATCGGCACCCGCAACGCCGCGATCCTGGGTGAGCATCCGGATTGGCTGCACTACGACCTGCCGCGGGAGCTGTGGGGCCACGCGCTGGGCGGCAAGTATCGGGGCCAGCGGCAGAAGTGGTTCGCGCTGCGCTTCCTGGGGCAGGACCGCGAAATCCGGCTGGACCTGGACCCGCACCCGGAATTCGATGCCTGGCGCTGGGCGGAACTGGCAGAACTGCCGGCGCTGGCGGTGGCATTCAAGCGCGACATCTATGCGGCGCTGGCGCGCGACTTTGCCCGCTTTGTCGAGTGATGTCGTCGACGGCACGTTCCGGTTGAGCTTGCCGCCGGCGAGGCGCCTAGTATGGGCATGCGTATCGCCCTTGCCCTTGCTGTGATGCTCACCGCCGCCGCCCCCCTTGGCGCCGTGGCGCAGGAACGCATCGTCGCCGCCGGCTGCCCGATGCCGGGCACCGAATCCGGTTGCCTGGTGCTGCGGGCGGCGGATGGCAAGGTCTACGACCTGGCCGGGGCGCGGCAGCGGCCGCCGTTGAATGGGCGGGGCATCCGGATCACCGGCACCCGCGCCGGCCGCTTCAGCTATTGCCAGCAGGGCGAACCCCTGGCCGAGGTGACCTGGGAGCCGACCGGGACGCTCTGCCCCGGACGCTGAAAAAGCGGGCGCTGAGCCGGGTTGCTCGGCGGGCGGTGGCCCCTGGGGCGGTCGCGGGTTATACCCGCGCCATGCGGTATCTTTCCACGCGCGGCCAGGCCGCACCCCGGGATTTCGAAGGCGTCCTGCTGGCGGGCCTCGCCGAGGATGGCGGCCTGTTCCTGCCCGAGAGCTGGCCGACGCTGTCGCCGGCCGAATGGCGCGGGCTGCGCGGCCTGCCCTACCACCAGCTGGCGGCACGGCTGCTGACGCCCTTCGTCGGCGATTGCCTGACGCCGGCCGAACTCAGCGCCATGACCGCGGCGGCCTATGCCGGCTTCGGCCACCCCGCGGTGGCGCCGTTGGTGCAGCTGGAGGAGCGGACCTTCGCGCTGGAGCTGTTCCACGGGCCTACGCTGGCGTTCAAGGACATGGCGATGCAGCTGCTGGGGCGGCTGTTCGACCATGTGCTGACCAAGCGGGGTGAGCGGATCACCATCGTCGGCGCGACCAGTGGCGACACCGGTTCCGCCGCCATCGAGGCCTGCCGCGACCGCAGCGCCATCAGCATCGTGATCCTGCACCCGGAAGGGCGGACGTCAGAGGTGCAGCGCCGGCAGATGACCACGGTGCTGAGCGACAATGTGGCCAACCTGGCGGTGCAGGGCGATTTCGATGGCTGCCAGGACCTGGTGAAGGCCATGTTCAACGACGCGCCGTTCCGGACCGAGATGAAGCTGGCGGCGGTGAATTCCATCAACTGGGCGCGCGTTGCGGCGCAGATCCCGTACTACGCCTATGCCGCGCTGAGCCTGGGCGCGCCGGACCGGCCGGTGGCGTTTTCCGTGCCCACCGGCAATTTTGGCAATGTGCTGGCGGCCTGGGCGGTGCAGCGGATGGGCCTGCCGGTGGAGCGGCTGATCGTCGGCGCCAACCGCAACGACATCCTGGCGCGCTTCATCACCGCCAACGACATGACGGCGCGGCCGGTGGAGCCCTCCCTCTCCCCCAGCATGGATATCCAGGTGTCCTCCAACTTCGAGAGGCTGCTGTTCGAGCTGCTGGGGCGGGATGGCGCGGCGACACGGGTGACGATGGAGCGCTTCCGCGCCGAGGGGCGGATGCCGGTGCCGGATGCGGCGTGGCGGGAGGCGACCAGGCTGTTCCGCGGCTTCACGCTGGATGACGAGGGCACGCTGGGCGAAATCCGCCATTTGTGGACCAGCACCGGGTATCTCGCGGACCCGCACACCGCTGTGGGCACCGCCGCCGCCCGCGCCTTCATGCCCGAGGACAAGGGCATCCCGGTGGTGGTGGCCGCCACCGCCCACCCGGCGAAATTCCCGGATGCGGTGGAGCAGGCCACCGGCCACCGCCCGCCGCTGCCGGCGCGCATGGCGGATTTGTACCAGCGGGAGGAACGCTACAGCGTGCTGCCGGCCGACCTGGGACAAGTAGAAGGCTTCGTGCGGGCGCATGCCCGGCGCAACGGCTGAGGCGGGCTACTCGATCACCGCTTCGGCCTGGGCCAGCAGGTCCAGCGGCAGGGTGATGCCCAGTTGGCGTGCCACCCGGGCGTTCAGCACCAGCTCGTAGCCGGTCGGCTGCTCTATCGGCAGGTCGGCCGGGCGGGCGCCTTCCAGCACGCGGCGGACGAAGTACATGGTCCGCAGCACCATCGGCGCCCGCGGGAAGCCGTAGCTGAACAGCGCACCATTCTCCGGGAAGACACGGATCATCGAGGCCACGGGCAGCCCCAGTTCCGGCCCCAGCGCCGCCAGGGCGGGGGCGTGGTCCAGCAGCGCCGCATCCGGGATCACCAGCAGCGCGCCGGGCGGGGTGGCGCGCAGCGCCGCGTGCAGGGCGGCCACGCCGCCGGCCTGCCAGGGCCATGGCCGCAGCCCGATACCCAGGGCGCGCAGCGGTGCCTCCGCCTGCGCCACCATGCGCTGGTTGCTGGGGTTGTCCGGGTTGAACACCACCGCCACCTCGGCCAGCCCAGGGCGCAGCCGGGCCAGCAGGTCCAGGGTCTTGTCCAGGATATCGGCGGTGTGGGTGGCGGTGCCCGTCAGGTTGCCGCCCGGCCGGGCCAGGCTGGGCACCAGCCCCACCGCCACGGGGTCGTTGATGTGCAGCATCACCGTGGGCACCGCCGGCGCCAGGTCGCGCATCGCCGCGGCGGCGGTGATGGTCTGCACCACCACCACGTCCGGCCGGCTGCGCGCCATCTCCCGCGCTGCGCTGGCGAAGCTGCCATAGTCGCCGGCGGCCCAGCGCATCTCCAGCGCCAGGTCGGTGCCCTCGTGCAGGCCCTGGCTGGCCAGGCCCTGGCGCATCAGGGCCAGGGTTTCCCGGCTGAAGGACTGGTCCGGGCTGCCGGCCGCCAGCACCACAAGGCG
This sequence comes from uncultured Rhodospirillales bacterium, assembly GCA_903835235.1. Classification (GTDB taxonomy): domain Bacteria; phylum Pseudomonadota; class Alphaproteobacteria; order Acetobacterales; family Acetobacteraceae; genus CAIMOR01. Next base: position 118,702 of record CAILMF010000045.1, on the reverse strand, counting down.
CTTCGGCGCCGCCTGCGCGGCCGCTGGCAGCAGGGCCGGCAGCGCGGCCAGCAGGAGGGAACGACGATGCATGCGGCATCCGAACGCCATGCCGCGGGCCTGGTCAAGCAAGGCGTGGCGGGGGCGGTGCGAAACCTGGCGCGATCGCCTACATAGAAGGGACGCACACCGACCTTCATGCCAGGAACCTGCCCTTGTCCGGACCCGACGCCATCCGCCTGACCCGCCTGCCCAATGGCCTGACCGTGGTCTCCGAGACCATGCCGCGGGTGGAGACCGTCTCCTTCGGTGCCTACGTCCATGCCGGCACGCGCAACGAGACGGCGGCGGAGAACGGCGTCTCCCACTTCCTGGAGCACATGGCCTTCAAGGGCACCAGCAAGCGCGACGCCGCGGCCATTGCGCGCGAGATCGAGAATGTCGGCGGCCACCTGAACGCCTACACGGCGCGCGAGCAGACCGCCTACTACTGCAAGACGCTGAAGGAGGATTTGGCGCTTTCGGTCGATATCATCGGCGATATCCTGACCCACAGCACCTTCATCCCCGAGGAGCTGGAGCGCGAGCGCGGCGTTATTTTGCAGGAGATCGGCCAGGCCAACGACACGCCGGATGACATCGTCTTCGACCACTTCCAGCACACCGCCTTCCCCGACCAGCCGATGGGCCGGCCGACGCTGGGCACCGAGGACATCATCCGCGAGATGAAGCGGGAGACGCTGACCAGCTACATGCGCAACCACTACGGGCCGTCCCGCATGGTGGTGGCCGCCGCCGGCGCGCTGGAGCACGAGGCGCTGCTGGACCTGGTGCAGCGCCACTTCGAGGACCTGCCCAACGTGGCCCCGCCCGAGCCGGAGCTGGCGCGCTACGCCGGCGGCGAGTTCCGCGAGGACCGCGACCTGGACCAGGTGCATATCGTGCTGGGCTTCCCCAGCGTGGACTACACCCACCGGCTGCACTTCCCGACCATGCTGCTGAGCACGGTGCTGGGTGGCGGCATGTCGTCCCGGCTGTTCCAGGAAATCCGGGAAAAGCGCGGCCTGGTCTATTCGATCTATTCCTTCGCCAACCCGTTCAAGGATGGCGGGCTGCTGGCGCTGTATGCCGGCACCGGGGAGAAGGAGGCCGGCGAGCTGGTGCCGGTGTGCCTGGACGAGTTGAAGAAGGTGCAGAAGGACGTCACGCAGGACGAGCTGGACCGCGCCAAGGCGCAGCTGCGCGCCAGCCTGCTGATGAGCCTGGAGAGCACCGGCAGCCGCACGGAGCAACTGGCGCGGCAGTTGCAAGTGCATGGCCGGGTGATCCCGACCGAGGAGACCAAGCAGAAGATCGCCGCCGTCACCATCGAGCAGGTGCAGGAAGCCGCCGTGCTGGCCTTTGCCGGCGCGCCGACGCTGGCGGCGCTGGGGCCGGCCGACAAGGTGCCGGGGCTGGCCGCCATTGCCGCCGGGCTGGCAGCATGAGCCCGCTGGAGACGCTGCACGCGCTGGTGGCCGCCGCCCGCGCCGCCGGGGCCGAGAGCGCCGACGCGCTGCTGGTGCGCAGCGCCGCGCTGAGTGTCGGCCGGCGGCTTGGCAAGATCGAGCAGCTGGAGCGCGCCGAGAGCTTCGACATGGGGCTGCGGGTGTTCCTGGGGCAGCACCAGGCCATCGTTTCCACCAGCGACCCGTCGCCGAGCGCCTTCCGCGCCCTGGCGGAACGCGCGGTGGCGATGGCGCGGGTTGTGCCGGAGGACAGCTTCGCCGGGTTGCCGGCGGCGCCGGATGGGCTGGTGGCCGCTGACTTCGACCTGTTCGACCCGACCGAGCCGACCGCCGAGGACCTGATCGCCCGCGCCGCCCTGGCCGAGGAAGCCGCGCTGGCGGTGCGCGGGGTGACCAACAGCGAGGGCGCCGAGGCCGGCTGGTCCGCCACCGATATCGCGCTGGTGGCCAGCAACGGCTTTGCCGGGCATTACCGCCGCAGTGGCCATTCGCTTTCCGCCACCGCCCTGGCCGGCAGCGGCACCGGCATGGAGCGCGACTACGACTATTCCAGCGTGGTCCACCTGGCCGACCTGGACGACGCCGCCGCCATGGGCCGCCGCGCCGGGGAACGTGCCGTGGCCCGGCTGAACCCGGTGCGGGCCAAGACCGCCAAGCTTTCGGTGGTGTTCGACCCGCGGGTCGCTGGCTCGCTGCTTGGGCATCTCTCGGGCGCCATCAACGGCGCCGCGGTGGCGCGTGGCACCAGCTTCCTGCGCGACAAGCTGGGCCAGCGCATCCTGCCCGCGGGCATGACGGTGTATGACGACCCGACGCGGCGGCGCGGCCTGCGGTCCCGCCCCTTCGATGGCGAGGGCATGGCGGGGCAGCGCCGGGCCATTGTGGAAGACGGCGTGCTGACCACCTGGGTGCTGGACTGGCGCAGCGCCCGGCAGCTGGGGCTGGCGGGGTCCACCGGCCATGCCAGCCGCGGCACCTCCAGCGCGCCGTCGCCTGCCACCACCAACCTGTGGCTGGCACCGGGCAAGGTGACGCCCAAGGCGCTGATGGCCGATATCCGCGAGGGGCTTTATGTAACCGAGATGATCGGCATGGGGGTGAACGGGGTGACCGGCGACTACTCGCGCGGTGCCGCCGGCTTCATGATCCGCGACGGCGCGCTGGCCGAGCCGGTCAGTGAAGTCACCATCGCCGGTAATCTGAAGGAGATGTTTCTGCGACTTCAGGTAGCAGACGACCTTGAATTCAAACGCGGAACCGATGCGCCGACGATCCGGATAGATGACATGACCCTGGCCGGGGCGTGATGTCTATTTATGCGTAATGGTTCACCGAAACTGTAATTTAGGACATCAAAATACCGTGTAACTCAGCGTGAGGACATGTTAAGACTCCAGTAAGTTCTGCTGGATACGCTCTCCATGACGCTGCCCTCGCGCGCCATCTGCGTCCTCCGCCTCGCCATCTGGGTCTGCGCCCTGGCGGGCGGCTTGCTGCCAGCAACCGGTGCCCTTGCCCGGCCGGGCGTTGCCGCGGCGATCAACCGTCCGGCCACGGCGCCGGCCGCGCCGGGTGCTTCCTCGGGCCGCGATGTCTATGCCATGGCCCAGCCGCGCGCCTTCGTGCCGCCGGTCGCCGCCCCGGCGGCCGCTGGCGGGCCGAGCTTCCTGACCGGGATGATCGCCGGGCTTTCCGTTGCGGGGCTGGCCGCGGTGGCGGCGGGGAATTCGCCGCTGCACGGGCTTGACGGCAGCTTCGCCGGCTTCCTTGGCCTTTCGCTGCAACTGATGCTGGCGCTGGTGCTCAGCCTGCTGGCCTTCCAGTTCCTGCGCCGCCTGCCGCGCATCGCTCTGCCGGGGATCCATGGCCCGCTGGTGCATGGTTTCGCTGCCGGCGCGCCGGGTTTCTCGGACCGGCTGGGGCCGCGCTTCGCCCCCCGCGGCTCGGGTGGTTCGGCCGCGCCGGGGCCGGTGGCGCCGGTGCTGAACAGCGCCGACTTCCTGGCCTTCGAGCGGGCCTTGAAGGAGATCAACGCGGCGTGGTCGCGGCAGGATATCTGCGGCATGCAGGGCATGTGCACGGCCGAGATGGTGCAGTACTTCGCCGATGACCTGGCCCGGCTGGCCAGCCGCGGGCTGCGCAACCGCACCAGCGACGTGGTGCTGGAGCAGGGTGACCTGGCCGAGGCCTGGCGCGAGGGCGAGCGCGACTACGCCAGCGTGGCGATGCGCTTCTCGCTGGTCGATTGCACCCGCGACGCGACCAGCAACAAGGTGATGACCGGTGACCCGGTGAAGCGGATCCAGGTGACGGAAGTCTGGACCTTCACCCGGCTGCGCGGCGGCAGCTGGCTGCTGAGCGCGGTGCAGAGCGTCAACTGAGGCCGGCGGGCTTCCCGCCGCTGCCATGCATTCCCCGAAAACGTGAACCGCGGCGCCCCCTGGCGCGCGCAGATTGCCGTGTCGCGGTGACGTGACCGGCTGATGGCATGGCCAATGATGGCAGGAACATGGCGGAGCGCCATATTCACGCCTTCATCGGAGGTGCCCGACATGTCCGCCTTTTGCGTCCTCGCCGTCGGTCTCGCCCTCGCCGGGCTGGGGGTTGTGGCGTTGTCGCTCGGACTGGGGCTGTTTGCGATGCCGGGCCTGTTGGCCGCCCCTGCCTTTGGCCTGGGCTCCATGCTCAGCGGCCTGGCGGCGGCGGTCATCGCGTTGCGGCGTGAGGCCTGACCCAGTCTCCGCGGGCAAGGGTCAGGCGGGGATCGGCACCTGGGCGGCCAGCGGGTCGAGCAGGGCCTCGATCGCCGCGGTGTCTTCCCATTCCAGCGTCACCGAGACCACGGTGACCCGGCTGCGATAGGCCGGCGGGATGCGCACGAAGTCCTTGCGGGTGGTCACCGGCAGCGCGCGCAGCGATTCCGCCTCGGCCAGCAGGTCCTTCATGTCGCCGTCGTCGAAGGGGTAGTGGTCGGCGAAGGCCATGCGGCCGGCCAGGACCGCGCCGGCCTCCTGCAGGGTGGCGAAGAACTTGCGCGGGTTGGCAATGCCGCAGAAGGCATAGACCGGCTGGCCCGCCAGCAGCGCCGCCTCCGGCCCCGGCTTCAGCCGGGCGCGCAGCACCGGCAGGCGCGGCGGCAGCTGCGCCAGCACATTGGTCTCGTCGTCGCCGATCAGTACCGCCGCGCGGCAGCGGGCGGCGGCATTGGCCACGGGTTCGCGCAGCGGGCCGGAGGGAATGATGCGCCCATTGCCGAAGCCATAGGTGCCATCCACCACCAGCAGTGCCAGGTCCTGCACCAGGCCGGGATTCTGCAGGCCGTCATCCATGACGATGCACTGTGCCCCGCCGGCCACCGCGGCCTGGCCACCGGCGCCACGGTCGGCGCTGATCCAGGCCGGCCGCTCGGCCGCCAGCAACAGGGCTTCATCGCCCACGGCCTGGCTGTCGTGGCGTTCGGGGTCGACCAGCAGCGGGCCCTTCAGGCGGCCGCCATAGCCGCGCAGCAGGAAATGCGCGTTGACGCTGCGCCGTGCCAGGCGCTTGCCGATATCCAGCGCGACGGTGGTCTTGCCGGCGCCGCCGGCCGTGGCGTTGCCGCAGCACACCACGGGCACCGGCGCGCGCCAGCCCGGCCGCGCCAGCCGGCGGGCGGTGGCGGCGGCGTAGATGGCGGCGGCGGGGCTCAGCAGGGCGGGCCACAGGCCTCCCCCTTCCCCGCCCCAGAATCCGGGCGCTCGCATCAGGCTACAACCATGTCCTTTTCAGCCAATCAGCTGCGGGGCCTGGCCCCAAGATCGTTTCAGCAGGTCGTCTCAGCGGGGTGGGCGCCACCTGGTAGTCTCAGCGGGGCTGTCGCCACCTGGTAGTCTCAGCGGGGCTGTCGCCCCTGGGCAGTCTCGGCCGCAACCGGCCCCAGCAACTCCAACAAGGCCTGCGCCACCTGGCCCGGCAAGGCATCCCGTGGCGTGGGCGCGGCGGTGTCCGTCGGATCGACCGAGGCAGACACCAACGCGGCGGCGGCTTTCGCCACATTTTCGCCACGACGCGGATTGGTTAGCACATCCAGCGCCGTCGCTGCCAGGGCCGCCGTATCGGCCACCGGCAGGGCTGCCTCGGCGGCCAGCAGCCGGCTGACCGGGTCGGCGAAGTTCCAGGTGTGCGGGCCGAGCATGACGGCGCAGCCGAGCCGGGCCGGCTCCAGCGGGTTCTGCCCGCCATGCGGCACCAGCGAGCCGCCGATGAAGGCGAGCCTGGCCAGGCGGTAGAACAGGCCAAGCTCGCCCAGCGTATCCGCTACATAGACCGCGGTCTCCGGCTCCGGCAGGTGGCCGCCGGAGCGCTGCGCCGCGACCAGGCCGGCGGCGCTGGCCTCGGCGGCCACGGCGGCGCCGCGTTCGGGGTGGCGCGGCACGATGATGGTCAGCAGCCCCGGCAGCCGCGGCGCCATGGCGGCATGGGCGGCCAGCACCTGGGCTTCCTCGCCGGGGTGGGTGCTGGCGGCCAGCCACAGCGGGCGGCTGCCGACCGCCTGGCGCAGGGCGGCCAGCGCCGCGGGGTCGGCCGGCAGGGGCGGCGCGGCGTCCTTCAGGTTGCCGAGGCACTGGACCCGCGGGGCGCCAAGGCCGGTCAGCCGGGCGGCATCCGCCTGGGTCTGCGCCAGGATCAGGCGGAAGCCGCCGAGCACCTGGCGCCCCAGCCCCGGCGCCCAGCCCCAGCGCCGGGCGGAGGTGGCGGACATCCGCGCATTCACCAGCGCCATCGGCACGCCCTGCCGCGCGGTGGCGCGCAGCAGGTTGGGCCACAACTCCGATTCCACGAAGGCGGCGGCGTCCGGCCGCCAGCCCCGCAGGAAGCGGGTGCACCAATGCGGCACGTCCAGCGGCAGGAAGCGGTGCTGCACCCGCGGGCGCAGCGCCTCCGGCAGGCGGCTGGCCAGCAGCCTGGCGCTGGTGACCGTGCCGGTGGTCAGCAGCAGGTGCAGGTCCGGCGCGGCGGCGGCCATGGCTTCCAGCACCGGCAGCAGGGAGAGGGTTTCGCCGACACTGGCGGCGTGCAGCCAGAACAGGCGGCCCTGCGGGCGTGCCGCGCCATGGCCCAGGCGCTCCGGCAGCCGGCCGGCGATCTCCTTGCCCTGGCTGACCCTGCGCCGCAGGTGCAGACGCAGCGCCGGCGCCAGCAGCGTGGCGCCGACATGCCAGGTCGGGCCGAGCAGGCTCATGCCACGGCCCGGCCGGCGGCGCGGCCCTTGGGCCCGGCCTTGGTCCAGGCATCGGCGGTCTCGCAGGCCGCGGTCAGCGCGGCCTCGATCAGCGGCAGGGCGGCGCCGGCGCCGTCGCGCTCCACCATGATGGGGGCGCCCAGCACCAGCACGCCGCGGCCGAAGGGCAGCGGCAGCATGGCGCGGTCCCAGCTGCGGAACAGGCGCGCGCGGCTGGTGCTGGCGCCCATCGGGCAAACCGGGACGCCGCCCATGGCGGCAAGCTCCGCCACGCCCGGGGCGGCGCGGCGGCGCGGGCCGCGCGGGCCATCCGGCGTGATGGCGATGAAATGCCCCTGCCGCAGCCGGCGCAGCAGCCCGAGCGCCCCGGCCCTGGCGCCTTCACGGGTGGAGCCGACCACGGTCTGCAACCCCAGCCGGGCGACGACGCTGGAGATCAGCCGGCCGTCGCGGTGGCCGGAGATCAGCACGAAGATCTCGCGCCCGGCCAGGTCGATGTCGGGACGGCGCTGCGCCAGCACCCAGAGCATCGGCATCATCGTCAGCCGTTCATGCCAGAAGGTGACGATGCTGCCGCCGCCGCGGCCTTCGGCACCGCGCACGATCTGCGGCAGATGCTCCTCGCCCAGCAGGGTCCAGCGCGTGGTCCGATAGACCAGGCCGAGATAGCCGGCCAGCAACCGCGCGAACAGCGCCTGGGTGCGGGGGTGGCGAATCAGGCGTTGGAGCATCGGCGCGCGGTCATCCTGGCTGCGCCCTGGAGCACGCTGCGTCCGCCCGGACCCAGGTCGTGCTCCAGAAGTCATTGATTCCAAAGCAGGAAATGTGGTGGGAAGAATTCATCTGAACGCATATCGCTTTAGCACGCCCGCGCCGGGGCCGGAATAGCCGGGCGGCCGGGGTTCAGCGCCGGGCCGGCGGGGGGGCCGGGCGGCGCAGTTCCGGCGGCAACAGGCTGTCCAGCCGTTCCAGGTCGCGTTCGGCGCGCAGCAGCAGGAAGCGCGACTGCCCGGCTTCGTCCGGCAACGGCACCGCGGTCAGGCCGATATCGGCATAGATCCTGAGGTAGTCGGCGCCGACGCGCCAGAAGGCGGGGTCGACATGGTTGCGCTCGCACAGGTCGCGGAAGCGCCAGATCGCCGAGATGGCGTCGCGGCGGTCGCCCACCGGGTCGCCCAGGGCCAGCCAGACGCCGGGGCGGCTGATATAGGCCAGGCCGGCCTGGTCGCGTTCGCCGAAGACGGCGCCATCGGCCTGGCTGGGCGGCGCGGCGCCCAGCGCAGCCAGGCGGTCGTGCAGGGCGGGGCTCCAGGGCAGCGCCGCCAGCCGGGCAGGGCGCAGCAGGCGGGCGGCGCCGACCAGCAGCAGCACGCCGGTCAGGCCCACGGTGAAGCGCAGCGAATCCGGTGCCTTGCTCGAGAACATCACCTGCCACCAGCTCTCATCGGCCAGCCGGTTGTCGTAGGCCAGCAGCGCGAGCGTGACGCCACAGACGGCGACCGAGATCAGCGGCAGCAGGGCCTCCACCGAGAGCGGTTCCCGGGTGAGCCTGGCATCCCGGTAGAAGGCGCCGCGCAGGGCGGCCAGCAGGCCGGCCAGCACCAGGAAGCCGGCCCAGAGCCACCAGGCCTCGCCCCGCGCCCAGGCGATCAGGGCGCCGTTCAACAGCAGCAGCAGGCTGCACCACCACGCGATGGTCAGGCGGCGCAGCAGGCCGAAGGCCATGACCAGCAGCAGCGAGCCGACGATGGAGGCGGCGAATTGCGAGACGAGCGCGACGGAATGGCCCAGCCAGGTCTCCATCACCAAGCCGCGCACCGGCAGGGCGCCGAGGAACAGCAGCAGCGCCCCGGCCAGCGCCACCAGGGAGGCGGCGGCGGGCACCTCCAGCGCCTGGGTGCCTTCCGCGGCCTGGCCCAGCTTCTTCAGCACACCGCGGCGCTGGCTGAGCTCGAAGCCGGCGAACAGGGCGCCGGAGAGGAACAGCGGCACGATGTAGTAGTACAGCCGGAACACCAGCAGCGCGCCGATCACCTCGGGCGCGGGCATGTAGGGTTGCAGGCCGATCAGGATGGCGCCGTCGAATACGCCGAGCCCGCCCGGCACATGCGCCAGCAGCCCGGCGGAATAGGCTGCCAGGTAGATGCCGACGAAGCGCAGGAAGGTCAGGCCCTCGGCTTCCGGCAGAAGGGTGTAGAAGATGGCGGTGGTGATCGCGACATCCACCGCGGCCAGCGACGTCTGTGCAAAGGCCATGCGCGGACCGGGCAGGTCGATCTCGTGCTTGAAGATGCGCACGCGCTGCATGAACAGGCTGAGCGTGACGTAGGCGGCAACCAGCCCCCAGAGCGGAATGGCGAAGAGCTGCAGGGTCCAGCGCGGCCAATGCTGGCCGACCCAGGGCACCACCTCGGGTTCCAGCACCAGCACGGCGCCGCCCAGCACCATGGCGCCCAGCCCATAGGTCAGGCTGGTGAAGCCGACGACCTTGGCGATCTCCAACGTGCTCAGCCCCCAGGCCGAATAGAGCCGGTAGCGCACCGCAGCGCCGGAGACGGCGGGAAAGCCCAGGTTATGCGCCAGCGAATAGCCGCAGAAGCTGGCGATGAAGCTGCGCAGCCAGGACACCGGGTGGCCAGCGTAGAAGGAGCCGAGCTTGTCGTAGACCGCCAGCACCAGGTAGGCCAGCACGGTGCAGCCGCCGGAAAGCCACAGCGCCCGGTGCGGAATGGCGGCCATGGCGGTGCCGATATCCTCCACCTTGAGCGAGCGGAATTCCCGCTGCACGACGTAGAGCGCGCCGACCATCAGCATGACGCCGAACACAGCCGGGCCGTGCCGGCGCAGCCAGGCGAGCTTGGGGTTCACGCGCTGGCGGCCTCGGCCGGCAGGGCGGCGGAAGCCTGGCGGGCCAGGGCGGCTTCGACCAGGCCGATGCTGCCGGGAATGCCGTACAGCGCGACGAAGCCGCCAAAGCGCGGGCCTTCCTGCTGGCCCAGCAGCACCTGGTACAGGCAGCCGAACCAGTCGCGCAGGTTGGCGAAGGCGTGGCGCTTGCCGATCTCGAACAGCTGGTTCTGGATGGCTTCGGCGGTGCTGTCCTCCGGCAGGTCGCGCAGCACGGCCAGCAGGTCTTCCAGCGCCGCGCGTTCCAGCTCGCTGGGCTGGCGATAGGTTTTCGTGGGTGCGACGCGGTCCCGGTAGTAGCTGATGGCGCAGCCGACCAGGCTGGCCAGCATCGGCTCGCTCTCCGGCGTGGCGCCGGGGGCGTAGCGGCGGATGAAGCCCCAGAGGATCTCGGGTTCGTCGGCATTCACCACGCTGGCCAGGTTCATCAGCATGGCGAAGCTGATGGGGCTGCCCGGCATGTTGCTGCTGCCGTTGTGGATGTGCCAGGCGGGGTTGCTGGGCTCCGGCGTGGCCTTCAGCTTTTCCAGGTTGGCCAGGTATTCATCGACCGCCTTGGGGATGACGTCGAAGAACAGCCGCTTGGCCCGGCCGGGCTGGTTGTACATGAACTGGCTGAGGCTCTCGGGCGGGGCGTAGCGCAGCCATTCGTCTATCGTCAGGCCATTGCCCTTGGACTTGCTGATTTTTTGACCGTGTTCGTCCAGGAACAGTTCGTAGGTGAAGGCGGCCGGCGGTTCCGCGCCCATGACGCGGCAGATGGCGCCGGAGAGCTTGACGCTGTCGATCAGGTCCTTGCCGGACATCTCGTAGTCCACGCCCAGGGCGTACCAGCGCAGCGCCCAGTCGGCCTTCCACTGCGCCTTGCAGCCACCGCCGGTGATCCGCGTGCCGTGGCGCTTGCCGGTATCCGGGTCGGTCCAGACCAGCAGGTCGTCGGCCGGGCGGACTTCCTCCATCGGCACCTGCATGACCACGCCGGTTTCGGGGTGGATGGGCAGGAAGGGGGAGTAGGTAGCGCGGCGGTCCGGCCCCAGCGTCGGCAGGATCACGTCGCGCACGGCGTCGTGGCGTTCGGCCATGCGCAGCAGGGCGGCGTCGAACCGGCCGCCCTTGTAGTAGTCCGTGCTGGAGGCGAATTCGTACTCGAAGCCGAACTGGTCGAGGAAGGCGCGCAGCCGGGCGTTGTTGTGGGCGCCGAAGCTGGAATGGGTGCCGAAGGGGTCCGGGATGGCGGTCAGCGACTTGCCCAGGTGCGGCAGTAGCAACTCCCGGTTCGGCAGGTTGTCCGGCACCTTGCGCAGGCCGTCCATGTCGTCGCTGAAGGCGATCAGCTTGCTCGGCAGGCCGGTCAACCGCTCGAAGGCGCGGCGCACCCAGCTGGTGCGCGCCACTTCGCCGAAGGTGCCGATATGCGGCAGGCCGGAAGGACCGTAGCCGGTTTCGAACAGCGCCTCCCGCTTGCCGGTTTTGGCCATGCGGTCCGCCACCTTGGCGGCTTCCTCGAAGGGCCAGGCCTTGACGGTGCGGAGAGATGGATCGGCTGTCATGCCCGCCGACATGGCAGCGGTGGGGCCGATGGTCAACGCGCGGCAGCGCGGGTGGGTGAAATGGACTGCCGTGGCAGCCGACGCATGGGTCCTCCGCGCCCTTTGCACTGGCCTTTGTGGCGCTGCTGGCGTATTGCGCCGACTATTGTTTCCTGCGCCCGGCAGACGGATTTGCGGGCGTTTCTTGACACTCCTGAAGGACATGGAGCCATGCGGGTTGGGGTTTTCGGCGCGACCGGCGCCGTCGGACACGAAATCATCCAGGTGCTGGGGGACCGCAAGTTCCCCCTCACCGAGCTGAAGCTGTACTCGTCCCCCCGCTCCGCCGGCACCACGCTGAAAACGCCGCTGGGTGAGCGGACGGTGGAGGCCTTCCACCCCGATGCCGGCCGCGGCCTGGATTTTTGTTTGTTGTCGGTCAGCGGCGATTTCTCCCGCGCCCATGCCAAGAACCTGGCGGCGCAGGGTGGCATCGTCATCGACAATTCGTCGGCCTTCCGGCTGGAGAATGACGTGCCGGTGGTGGTGCCGGAGGTGAATGCCGCGGCCATCGGGACCTCGCGGCTGATCGCCAACCCCAACTGCACCACGGCCATTCTGGTGGTGGCGCTGGCGCCGCTGCATGCGGCCTTCGGGCTGAAGCGGGTGATCGTCAGCACCTACCAGGCGGCGTCCGGCGCCGGCGCCGAGGCCATGGAGGAGCTGGTGAGCGAGACCCGTCGCGTGCTGCTGGAAGGCGGCCAGGCGCAGGCGCGCAAGTTCCGCCACCCGCTGCCGTTCAACGTCATCCCGCACATCGATACCTTCCAGCCCAACGCGTACACGCGGGAGGAGATGAAGGTGGTGTGGGAAAGCCGGAAGATCATGGGCGTGCCGGGCCTGCCGATCTCCTGCACCGCGGTGCGCATCCCCACGCTGCGGGTGCATGCCGAGGCCGTGACGATCGAGACCGAGCGGCCGGTGACGGCCGAGGCCGCCCGTGCCGTGCTGGCCAAGGCGGCGGGCGTGAAGGTGGTGGATGACGTGGCCAACGCCGTCTACCCGATGCCGCTGACCGCGACCGGCCAGTACGATGTGGAAGTCGGCCGCATCCGCGCCAATGACGTGTTCGGCGAGCACGGGTTGGACTTCTTCCTGTGCGGCGACCAGCTGCTGAAGGGCGCGGCGCTGAACGCGGTGCAGATCGCGGAGCGGATGCTGTAGGTTCAACAAGCCCTTGAGCCCCATGTGCCCGGCAGGGCGCATGGGGGTCTGACCAGAACATCTGTTCCCCCCGGCATTGGCGGCCTTTAAGGTGCCGCCGATGTCCGCCCGCACGCCGCGCCCCGAATCGCCCTTCGCCCCGCCTCGCCTGGTGCTGCCCCACGGGCCGGCGCTGGTGGCCGGGCATGGCCGCGGCACGCTGCTGACGCCGGATGGCGAGTTGCTGACGCTCTCCACCGGAGAACTCGTCCGGGCGCTGCGCGACATGCCGCCGCCGCTGCTGGTGCATGCGCCGGCCACGGCGCGGCGGCTGGACCTGCCGCGATTCGATGCCGCCTTCGACCTGCTGGAGCTCTTCGCCTTCGCCATGCCGGCGACGCTGGCGGCGCCGACGCCGCGCGGCCTGGCCATGGCGCTGGACCTGCCGGTGCCGGCCGATGACGCCGCCGCCTGCGCGCAGCTGATGGACATGGCGGAGCACCTGCTGCGCCACCTGTCCCAGCGCCGGGCGACGCAGCTGAACCGCGACGCCGGCATGCTCGCCGCCAAGTTGCAGGAGGCGGTGCAATGGCCCTGGGCCGAGCCGGTGCTGGCGGCCCTGGGCGCCGGCGGCGTGCGCGCCAGCATCGACCCCTACAAGGTCTGGCGGCGGCTGCCGGAATGGGAGGATGACGGCCCGCCGCCGCCGCCCAACAGCCATGGCGTGGAACCCGCCGAGGCCCGCCGTCGCCTGGCGGAGATGCTGGGCGAGAGCAGCGAGCAGCGGCCGCAGCAGGCCGACTACGCCTCGGCCGCCAGCATTGCCTTCGTCCCCCGCGACATTCCGGGCGAGCCGCGCCTGGTGCTGGCCGAGGCCGGGACCGGCACCGGCAAGACGCTGGGCTACATCGCCCCAGCCAGCCTGTGGGCCGAGAAGAACGGCGCGCCGGTCTGGCTCTCCACCTACACCCGCAACCTGCAACGGCAGATCGACCAGGAACTCAGCCGGCTCTACCCGGACCCCGAGGAGCGCCGCCGCCGCGTGGTGGTGCGCAAGGGGCGGGAGAATTATCTGTGTTTGCTGAACCTGGAGGAGATGCTGGGGCAGGCGGGGCATCCGGCCTTTGCCCTGCCGTTGGCGCTGGTCTCGCGCTGGGCGCAGGCGACGCGGGATGGCGACCTGCTCGGCGGTGATTTTCCGGGCTGGCTGGGCGAGTTGTACGGGCCGCTGACCATCTCGCCGCTGGCCGACCGGCGTGGCGAGTGCATCCGCAGCGCCTGCCCGCACTACAAGCAATGCTTCGTCGAGCATTCCATCCGCCGCGCCAAGACAGCGACCCTGGTGGTGGCCAACCATGCGCTGGTGATGATCCAGGCCGCGCTGGGCGGCGGCGAGGACGGCAAGCCGCTGCGCTACGTCTTCGACGAGGGGCACCACCTGTTCGACGCCGCCGACGCCGCCTTCAGCGCGGTGCTGACCGGCAGCGAGACCGCGGAGCTGCGCCGCTGGCTGCTGGGCGCCGAGGGGGGCCGCAGCCGCGCCAAGGGGCTGCGCCGACGGATCGAGGACCTGGCCGGCGATATCCCGGACCTGCTGGCGCCGATGGAAGCCGCGCTGACGGCCGCCCGCGCGCTGCCAGGGCCAGGCTGGCCAACCCGCTTGGCCGAGGAGCCGCGCGAGCCCGCCAGCCCCGAGGCTGAGGACCGCCTGGCCAACCCGACCGAGGTCTTCCTGCGCGTGGCCCGCCGCCAGGTGCTGGCGCGCACCGCCGAGGATGGCGGCCTCTATGATGTGGAGTGCGACCTGCACCCGGTGCAGCCCGAGCTGGCGGAGACCGGGGCCGCGCTGGAACGCGCGCTGAAGCGGGTGGAAGACCCGCTGGCCATGCTGGTCTCCCGCCTGCAGGCCCGGCTGGAGGATGACGAGGCCGAGGAACTGGAGGTCGGCGAACGGATCCGGCTGGAAACCGCGGCGCGCGGCATCGAGCGGCGCGGGATCATGCCGCTGAAGGCCTGGCAGGGCATGCTGGCGGCGCTGCGCGATGCACCGCCGCTGCCGGGGGAACGCCGCACCTTCGTCGATTGGCTGGCGCTGTCCAGGCGGGATGGGCGGGAGGTGGATGCCGGGCTGCATCGGCACTGGCTGGACCCGACCATGCCCTTCGCGGTGCAGGTGGCGTCCCAGGCGCATGGCATGCTGATCACCTCGGCCACGCTGCGCGACACCGCGGAGGAGCCGGAAGCGGCCTGGCGCGCGGCCGAGGCGCGCACCGGCGCCTCCCACCTGCCGATGCCGGCCTTCCGCGCCGCGGTCGCCTCACCCTTCGACTATGCCAGCCGGACCCGGGCGCTGGTGGTGACGGATGTGGACAAGATGAAGCCGGGCCAGGTGGCCGCGGCGATGCAGGCGCTGTTCCTGGCCAGCGGTGGCGGCGGCCTGGGGCTGTTCACCGCCATCCGCCGGCTGCGGGAGACGTATCAGCGCATTGCGCCAGGCTTGGAGCGGGAAGGCATTCCGCTCTACGCCCAGCACGTGGACGCCATGGACAATGCCACGCTGGTGGATGTGTTCCGGGCCGAGGAGGAAAGCTGCCTGCTGGGCACCGATGCCATGCGCGACGGCGTGGACGTGCCTGGCCGCAGCCTGCGCCTGCTGGTTTTTGATAGAGTGCCCTGGCCAAGGCCCTCGATATTGCATCGGGAGCGGCGCATCCACCTCTCGCACGGGCGGCCCAATGGCTATGACGACGCCCAGGCGCGCCACAAGCTGCGTCAGGCCTTTGGCAGATTGATCCGCCGGCATGACGACAAGGGCGTGTTTGTCCTGCTGGACAAGTCCTGCCCTTCCCGCCTGCTGGCCGGCCTGCCGGAGGGTGTGGTGGTGCGCCGGCTCGGGCTGGCCCAGGCGGTGGCGGAAACGCGCGACTTCCTCGCCGGTGCGTGACCGCAAGCGCGGTTGACGCCGGCGGCGGCAGGCGCGAGCAAGGTGCCTCACGGAGTATGCCGCCATGCCGAACACCCGATTCAACCCGCAGGAAGCGCTGATCTGCGCGATGGTGCTGATTGCCGTCAGCGACAACAGGATGAGCGATGGCGAGCTGGTCACCATGTCCCGCCTGGTCCAGGAATTGCCGGTCTTTTCGGACTTCACCGCCAGCGAGATCGACCGCGTCACCGAGATTGTGCTGGGGCTGCTGGGCCGGACCGATGGGCTGGACCGCGCCTTCACCCTGATCCGCGAGGTGCTGCCCAGCCGGCTGCGCGAGACCGCCTATCTGCTGGCCTGCGAGGTCGCTGCCTCGGATGGCGATCCCTCCCAGGAGGCGCTGCAATTCCTGCAGGATTTCCGCATTGCCATGGACCTGGACCGGCTGGTGGCCGGCGCCATCGAGCGGGCGACCAAGGCGCGCTACCAGGTGATCTGAAGGCCGCGCGGGTCAGCCCTGGGCCAGAACGGAACAGGCCGGGGGCGCGCCCCCGGCCTGGCGCCTCATAGCGGCTTGAGGTTGGCGGCGGCGGCCTTGCCGCGTTCCACCACCACGTCGTAGCTGACCTTCTGGTTTTCGTTCAGCCCGGCCAGGCCGGCCTTCTGCACAGCGGTGATGTGCACGAAGACATCCTTGCCGCCGTCCTGCGGCACGATGAAGCCGAAGCCCTTGGTTGCGTTGAACCACTTCACGGTGCCAGTCGCCATGCGATGCACCCTCCTTGTCTCTCACGCACCGGCGCCGATCGCCCGTGCAACAGCCACCGGCTGGTTGCGGCTTGAAGGGCACCCGGTAGGACCGGAAGGCACGGCAAGGCGGCAGCGGTTGGCTGCGCCCATGGAGCGCAGATCGACCCGGCCAAGTCAAACACCGGACGGTAACAAAAGCGCCAACGCCAGCGGCGCTGGGTCTTGGTTGCGTGGGCAAAAAAAAGGGCGGGACCCTGCGGCCCCGCCCCCTTCATTGCCGGTTCGGCAGGTGACCCGGACTTAGAAGTCCATGCCGCCCATGCCGCCCATGTCGCCACCACCGCCAGACGGCGGACCCTTCTTCTCGGGACGGTCGGCAACCATGGCTTCCGTGGTGATCAGCAGCGAAGCCACCGAAGCCGCGTCCTGCAGGGCGGTACGCACGACCTTGGTCGGGTCGATGATGCCGGCCGCAACCAGGTCCTTGTACTCGTCCTTCTGGGCGTCGTAGCCGTGGGTGTATTCGCCCGAGCGCATGATCTCGCCCGCCACCACGGCGCCGTCCTTGCCGGCGTTCTCGGCAATCTGCTTCACCGGCGCCTGGATCGCGCGACGGATGATCTCGATGCCGACCTGCTCGTCGTTGTTGGCGCCCTTGAGGCCGCCCAGGTTGGCGCTGGCGCGCAGCAGCGCGGTGCCACCACCCGGCACGATGCCTTCCTGAACCGCAGCGCGGGTCGCGTGCAGCGCGTCGTCGACGCGGTCCTTGCGCTCCTTCACTTCCACTTCGGTGCTGCCACCGACGCGGATGACGGCAACGCCGCCGGCCAGCTTCGCCAGGCGTTCCTGCAGCTTCTCGCGGTCGTAGTCCGAGGTGGTCTCCTCGATCTGCGCCTTGATCTGCTCAACGCGGCCCTGGATCTGGTCCTTGGCGCCGGCGCCGTCGACGATCGTGGTGTTCTCCTTCTCGATGCGCACCATCTTGGCGCGACCGAGCTGGGCGAGCGTCACGTTCTCGAGCTTGATGCCGAGGTCTTCGCTGATGACTTCGCCGCCGGTCAGGATGGCGATGTCTTCCAGCATCGCCTTGCGGCGATCACCGAAGCCAGGCGCCTTCACGGCCGCGACCTTCAGGCCGCCGCGCAGCTTGTTGACGACCAGCGTGGCCAGGGCCTCGCCTTCGACGTCCTCGGCCACGATGATCAGCGGGCGACCCGACTGCACCACGGCTTCGAGCAGCGGCAGCATCGGCTGCAGGCCGGACAGCTTCTTCTCGAAGATCAGGAGATAGGGGTTCTCCATCTCGACGATCATCTTCTCCGCATTCGTGATGAAGTACGGGGAGACGTAGCCGCGGTCGAACTGCATGCCCTCGACGACGTCGAGTTCGGTCTGGATCGACTTGGCTTCCTCGACGGTGATGACACCCTCGTTGCCAACCTTCTCCATCGCCTGCGCGATCATCTCGCCGATCTCGGTCTCGCCATTGGCGGAGATCGAGCCGACCTGCGCCACTTCGGCGGAGGTGGTGATCTTGCGGGTCTTGGCTTCCAGCTCGGCAACCACGTGGGCCACGGCCTTGTCGATGCCGCGCTTCAGGTCCATCGGGTTCATGCCGGCGGCGACGGCCTTGCAGCCCTCGCGCACGATGGCCTGGGCCAGCACGGTCGCGGTGGTGGTGCCGTCACCGGCCAGGTCGTTGGTCTTCGAGGCCACTTCGCGCACCATCTGGGCGCCCATGTTCTCGAACTTGTCGGCCAGCTCGATTTCCTTGGCGACCGTCACACCGTCCTTGGTGATGCGGGGCGCGCCGAAGCTCTTGTCGATGACCACGTTGCGGCCCTTGGGGCCCAGGGTCACCTTCACGGCGTCGGCCAGAATGTCCACGCCGCGCAGCATGCGCTCGCGGGCGGAGGCGCCGAACTTGACGTCCTTAGCAGCCATTGTCTGATTTCCTTCTATATTGCCGAGCGGATCAGGCCAGGATGCCCATGATGTCGGACTCCTTCATGATCAGGAGCTCCTCACCATTGAGCTTCACTTCGGTGCCCGACCACTTGCCGAACAGGATGCGGTCGCCGGCCTTGACGTCCAGGGCGCGGAGTTCGCCCTTGTCGTTCAGGGTGCCGGAGCCGACGGAGATGACTTCTCCCTCCTGCGGCTTTTCCTTGGCGGTGTCGGGGATGATGATGCCGCCCGCGGTCTTCTCTTCGGCCGTGACACGGCGAACGAGAACGCGGTCATGCAGGGGACGGAAGTTCATAGCGAGTCCTCTCCTGACGTCTTGGTCCAGGGTTTGCCTCCCATCCAGGCAGAGCGCCTACGGCCCGAAGGCCCGCTAGCACTCCCCCGAGAGGAGTGCCAGCGATCTAGGGCGATTGGCCGGCGGCGTCAAGGCGCTTGCAGCACTCTCCGAGTGCGAGTGCTAATCGGTTGATCCCAAAGGTTTTTCTTGGCCATCCCAGGCGCGGTCATGTCATGCTGCGGACATAAACCAAGGGGGAGGGACGCGCGTCTGCGGTTTTCAGGCCACGTGTTCCAGCAAGGAAAGGGGAGTGCCCCGATGCTTCAGCAGATCCTGCAGGGTTATGTGCGGATACCCGACTGGCGGCTGACCACCGCCGAAATCCTGTACCACATGCCGGACCACCCGGGCATGTTGCAGAGCTTCGTCTGGCAGAAGCTGGACCGGGCGCCGGAGTTCCCGGAGCTGGAGCGCTTCCTGGCGTTCTGGCGGCGGGAGATCGAGGGGCCGCTGCATAGCGTGCGGGTGGCGTCGTCGGCGTTGGTGAAGCCGGCGGAGCTGCGGTATGCGGGGGGTGAGTTCAGGTTGCATTGAATCGCACAGTCAGGTTCGTCTTCTGAGGCTGGGCATTCGACTCAACGCAGTGAAGATTTGAAGGCAGGCCTAAGCGCGGTTGCAGCAATGGCTCATGTCAGGCAAACCCCAGCTGGAGGCGGCACGGAGCTTATCCATGCCGCCCCCTTGGAGAGTCTGGCTAGACGGGCCTGGGTTGCCGCCCGGGTCCGTCACTCTGGTCAGAGGCTCATCAGTGCCTTAACCAGCGCCAACATCGAGGCGAACCCAACCGGGCCGATCTCGACAGAAATCAAGACCTTCGTTTTTCCCACCATTACGCTGCTGGCCCAGGCCATTCTGAACCAGTGCGACGCTGCCCGTCGCACTGCCCTCATGAACCACGTTGCCGCTTTGTAGCGTGAAGCCTTCATGAAGCAGTCCGAGCAGACTGTCTCGGGATTGCCACAAAAATGACTGACGTTGGCCACAAGCGTGCCGGGGTGGCTACCCCTCCATCGCCTTCGCCGCCCGGTCCTGTCGCAGCAGCCAGAAGCCGATGCCGACCGAGACCACGAACAGCCCGGCGGCGAGGACCAGCTGCCAGGCGCCATCCACCCGCACGCCCTTGCCCAGGAAGGCGAAGACCAGCGTCTGCGGCAGGTAGCCGATGGCGCTGGCCGCCAGGTAGGGCAGGAAGGCCACGCCGGCCATGCCCGCCAGCAGGTTCAGGGCCAGGTTGTTGCCCAGCGGCAGCAGGCGCAGCGCCAGGGTGGCGCCGAAGGGGTTGGCCAGCAGGCTGTCCCGCAGCGGGCGCAGGCGGCGACCGAAGCGGCCGGACATTCGGCGCTCTGCCCAGTCCCGCGCCACCAGACGCGCCCAGTAGAAGCTGAGGCCGCAGCCGGCCAGCGTGGCCAGCAGCGCCAGCGCGGTGCCGATGGCGACGCCGAAGGCATAGGCGCCCAGGAAGGCCACCGCCTGGCGCGGCACGCCCACCGCCGTCATCGCCGCGCCCAGGCCGAGGAAGACCAGTTCCCCACCCAAGCCCTGGCCACGCACGTAGAGGTCCACCCATTCGGTACCTGGCGCGGCGCCGAAGGCGCGCAGCAGCAGCCCGGCCGCGGCCAGGCCGGCGGCCATGACCAGCAGCTTCAGCGTGGCGGCAATGCGTGGGGTCATGCGCCCGGCGCTGGCTCGGCGCCGCCTCTGGCTTCGACCACCGGCCGCTTCCAGCGCCGCTGCAGCCAGATCACGCCGACCAGGTCGAAGAAGGCCACGGCCAGCCGGTCCAGCGTGCCGTAGTTGGAAACGCCGCGGGTGCGGTGGCGATGGTTGACCGGCTCGCTGACCACCCGGCCGCCCTGGCGCAGCACCAGTGCCGGCAGGTAGCGGTGCATGTGGTCGAAGGCCGGCAGCCGCAGGAACAGCTCCCGCGGGAAGACCTTCAGGCCGCAGCCGGTATCCGGCGTGGCGTCCTTCAGCAGCGCCACGCGGATGCGGTTGGCGATGCGGCTGCTGCGCCGCTTCACCCAGCTGTCCTTCCGCGTCACCCGCCAGCCGGCCACCAGGATGTCGCCGGCTTCCGCCTGCGCCCGGGCCAGCAGCTTCGGGATATCGGCCGGGTCGTTCTGGCCGTCGCCATCCAGGGTGGCGATCCAGGTGCCGCGGGCGGCGCGCACCCCGGTGACCACGGCGGCGGATTGCCCGCAGCTGGCGCGGTGGCGCAGCCAGCGCAGCGGGGCGTGCTGCGCGGCGGCGGCGAGTTCGGCGGAGGTTGCGTCGGTGGAGCCGTCATCCACATAGACGATCTCATGCGGCACCCCGGCCAGGGCGGCCTCGATCTCGGCGACCAGGGGGGCGATGTTCGGCGCCTCGTTCCGCACGGGCACGACGACCGAGACCAGCGGCAGGGCACCGGCGGAGACGGGGGAAGGCGCTTGGAACGGTGCGGAGGGGATCGGCGGCATGCGGGCGGTGCGGTAGCAGCCCGGCCCCAGCGCGGCAAGCGCCACCCGCCGGTCCCGGGCCACCGAAACCCTGCCTGCTGGCCGGGGTGCCGCCGCGCGCAATGCAACCTATAGTGAGCAACATGCCCTTTGATGCCCGTCTTCCGACTGTTGATCGCAACGCCCGGCTATTGGCCACCTGGTTGCTGCTGGTGGCTGCCATGGTATGGGCCATGGTTGCCCTGGGGGGCGCCACCCGGCTGACCGGCTCCGGCCTTTCCATCATGGAATGGGCGCCGTTCCGCGGCACCCTGCCGCCGCTGAGCGAGGCCGAATGGCAACGCCTGTTCGGGCTGTACCGCACCATTCCGCAGTACCAGCTGGTCAATGCCGGGATCGACCTGGCGGGGTTCAAGCAGATCTTCTGGCTGGAATGGGGGCATCGGCTCTGGGGCCGGCTGATCGGCCTGGCCTTCCTGCTGCCGCTGCTGTGGTTCGCGTTCCGGGGCATGGTGCCGCGCCGGCTGCTGCCGCGGCTGGGCGTGCTGTTCGTGCTGGGCGGCATGCAGGGCGCCATCGGCTGGTTCATGGTGGCCTCGGGGTTCGAGGCGGACCGGACCGCGGTTTCGCCCTATCGGCTGGTGGCGCATCTGGGCATGGCGTTGCTGCTGTACGCGGCGCTGGTCTGGACCGCGCTGGGGTTGCTGCGGCCGGTGGCGGCGCGGCTGCCGGACGCCGCCCGCGCGGTGCGGGGGCTGGCGCATGCCGCTGCCGCGCTGCTGCTGCTGACCATGCTGGCCGGCGGCTTCGTGGCCGGGCTGAAGGCCGGCTTCACCTACAATACCTTCCCGCTGATGGATGGGCGCCTGGTGCCGGCGGGCTATGCCGACCTCTCCCCCTGGCTGCGCAACTGGTTCGAGAATATCGCCGCAGTGCAGTTCAACCACCGCCTGCTGGCCACGCTGGGCGGGCTGGCGGCGCTGGCGGCGGCGGGCTTCGGCTGGCGGCTGCTGCCGCCGGGGCCGGCACGCCAGGCGGCGCTGGGGCTGGGCGGCGCCGTGGCGCTGCAATACCTGCTGGGCGTGGCAACCCTGCTGGCGGTGGTGCCGGTCTGGCTCGGCACGCTGCACCAGGCCACCGCCGTGCTGGTGCTGACCCTGCTGCTTCTTCTGATGCACGCGCTGCGGCGCGACCCCGGGAAACCCCTGCGATGAATGACGTGCCCGGCGATCCGCCGCGACCGGACCAGGTGCTGGAAGCCCTGCCCTTTCCGGTCTGGAGCTACGATGCGGCGCAGCGTCTGGTTTATGCCAACGCCGTGGCGCGGGAGACTTTCGGCGGTGCCGCGGGGTTGGTGCCGCTGGGTGCTTCGTTGCAGAGCATGCTGGTGGTGGCGGCGCATCGCGGGTTGCTGGGCCGTGGCGCACCCGAGGAACTGGTGCAGGCCCATCTGGCGCAGGACCGCAGCCGGCCGCAGCAGCGGCTGGTGCAGCAGTTGAGCGGCCGGGTGGCCGACCTGCGCAGCGTGCCGCTGCCGGGCGGTGGCTTTGCCAGCATTGCGCTGAACGTCACCGCCCTGGCCGCCGCGGGCGCCGAGGCCGAGGCGCTTTCCCGCCGGCTGGAGGACGTGCTGCATCGGCTGCATGCCGGCCTGGCGGTGTACGACCCCGACCACAGGCTGGTGCTGAACAATGCCGCCTATGAGCGGCTGCTGGGCCTGCCGCGTGGCCTGCTGCCGGTCGGCACGACCTACCCGGACCTGCTGCGGGAATTGGCGCGGCGCGGCGAATTCGCCAATGGCGATGCCGAGGCGGTGCTGGCCCAGCGCTCCACCGTGGATCGTTCCCGGCCGTACCGGCACGAGCGTGAACGCCCGAATGGCCGGGTGCTGCAATTCGAGAGCCAGCCGGTGCCCGAGGGTGGCTGGCTGGTGGAGGTGACCGACATCACCGCGGTGAAGCGGGCCGAGAGCGAGGCCCGCAGCCGCGCGGCGCTGCTGCATGGCGTGCTGGAGGCCCTGCCCCTGGGGGTGATGGTGATGGGGCCGGACATGCGGCTGCGGCTGTACAACAGCCGGTGCCAGTCCTTCTTCGAAGGCACGCCGCTGCGGGTGGGCGAGCACCGCGAGGAGCTCACCCTGCGCCGTGCCCTGGGCGGCTTCTACGGCCCGGGCGACCCCAACGAGCTGGCCGCGGCCAACCTGGCCCAGGTGGCCAGCGGCGTGACGGTGCGCCGGCGCCAGCGGCCGGACGGCTCGGTCATCGAGATGCGGGCGGCGCCGACGCCGGATGGCGGCTATGTGCAGGTGCTGGGCGACATCACCGCGCTGCACCAGGCGCAGGCCGAGGCGACGAACCGCGCCGCGCTGCTGCAGTTGATGCTGGAAAGCATGCGCCATGGCATCGCCCTGTTCGACGCCGAGCGCCGGCTGATCGCCGCCAACGCCCTGGCCGCGCGGTTGGTCGGGGTGCCGCCGGAGCGGATGGTCCCCGGGGTCAACCTGCTGGAACTGCGCCAGTTGCAAAGCGCCAATGGCGAGTTCGGCACCGACGAGGAGACCGGCGCGCTGATCGCCGTCTCCGACCAGCACGACCTGAACAAACCTTACCGCTACACCCGGCGGCGGCCGGATGGCACGGTGCTGGACATCGCCTCCGACCCGACGCCGGGCGGCGGCTTCGTCCGCACCTACATCAACATCACCGCCCGCGCCCAGGCCGAGGCCGAGGCGCGCCAGCAGGCAACGACGTTGCAGGCGTTGCTGGACAACATGCGGCTGGGCATCACGCTGTTCGGGCCGGACCACCGGGTGGTCGCGACCAACGCGCTCTCGGGTACCATGGCCGGGCTGGGGCCGGGCGTGATCCGGCCCGGGCTTCTGCTGGAGGACCTGACGCGCGACCAGTGCGCCGCCAATGCCGCCGGCGATGCCGCGCTGAGTGCGGAGCTGACCAGTCGCGCCCTGGCCCAGGACCGCACACAGTCGTCCCGCCACATTCGCCCCACCGCGGATGGCCGCCTGCTGGAGGTAAGCTCGGACCCGATGCCCGATGGCGGGTTCATCATCTCGCACAACGACATCACGCCGCTGGCGCGGGCCGAGGGCGAGGCGCGGCAGCGCGCGGCCATGCTGCAGGCTGCGCTGGACAACATGCGCCACGGCATTGCCATGTTCGGGCCTGACCACCGGCTGGTCATGGCCAATGCGCTGGCCGCCAGGCTGACCGGCCTGCCCGAGGAGGTGCAGCGCCCGGGCATCACCCTGATGCAGCTCATCGAGGCCCAGGCCGCCGCCGGCGAGTTCGGCGACGCCGCCGCGGCCGCTCGCCACCTGGCCATTGCCGCCAGGCGCGATACCAGCCGGCCGTTCCGCTACACCCGCGAACGGGCCGATGGCAGCGTCATCGAGGTCGTCTCCGACCCCACGCCGGATGGCGGCTTCGTTGTCACCTACAGCGACATCACCGCGCGGGCCCGGGCCGAGGCCGAGGCGGCGCAGCGCGCCCGCGACCTGCAGGTGATGCAGGACCACATGCGTCACGGCATCGGCATGTACGGGCCGGACAAGGTGCTGCGCACCGCCAATGCGCTGTTCCGCGATCTCTGCGGCCTGCCACCCGAGACGGTGATGGTCGGCCGCGCCTATGCCGAGTTGGTGGACGAGCAACGCCGGGCCGGCGTGTTCGGCGCCGACCCGGTGGCGGCGGCGGCGACCGAGGCGGAGATGAACGGGCTGGACCGCAGCCGGCATATCCGCCACCTGCGGCGCTGGCCGGATGGCCGGGTCATGGAGATCACCTCGGAGCCGACCGCGGATGGCGGCTTCGTCGTCTGCATCACCGACGTCACCGCGCTGACGACGGTGCAGCGCGAGTTGCAGGAACGCGCCGACCTGCAGCAGGCGATGCTGGACAACATCCAGCACGGCATCGCGCTGTACGGGCCGGACCGGCGGCTGCGCACCGCCAACCGGCTGGCCGGGCCGGGCGTGGGCCTGCCCAACCTGATACGGCGCCCGGGCGACACCTTCGATGCGCTGGTGACGACCCAGCGGCTGGAAGGCGCCTTCGGCCCCGAGCCGCAGGCCAGCGAGATCGCCGCCGCGGTGCTGGCGCTGGACCGCCGCGACCGGCATCGCTACCTGCGCCACCTGCCCGACGGCAAGGTCATCGAGGTCGCCTCGGCCCCGACCGCGGATGGCGGCTTCGTCATCACCCATTCCGACATCACGCCGCTGGAACAGGCGCGGGCCGAGGCGCAGCGGCGGGCGGCGCTGCTGCAGGCCATGCTGGACAATGTGCAGCACGGCATCGCGGTGTACGACGCCGCGCGGATACTGGTGACCGCGAACCGGCTGGCCGCGGATTATTGCGGCCTGCCGGCGGACGAGATGGTGCCGGGCACGCCGATGCACCGGCTGCTGCGACGGCAGTTCGAGCTGGGCGCCCTGGGCAGCGGCGCCACGGCCGAAGCCCTGCTTGAGGACAACCTGGCGCGCGACTGGACCCGGCCGCTGCGCTACCAGCGCACCGACAGCCAGGGCCGGGTGCTGGATGTCACCGTCAACCCGATGCCGGATGGCGGCTACGTGCTGGGCTGGAGCGACATCACCGCGCTGCTGGCGGCGCAGGACGAGGCGGCGCGCCGGGCCAACGTGCTGGACGTGATGATGAACACGATGCGGCACGGCATTTCGCTGTACGATGCCGACCAGCGGCTGGTGGCGGCGAACCAGCTGGTAGGGGCGTTGAATGGCGCGCCTCCCGGCCTGCAGCGGGTCGGCTGGACGCTGCGCGAGCTGCTGGAGGAACAGCAGCGGCTGGGCCGGGTGGGCGAGGCGCAGAAGCAGCGCCAGCTGGCGCTGGACCGCAGCCGGCCGGACCGCGTGGTGGTGACGGTTCCCGGCGGCAAGGTGCTGGAGGTCCGTTCGGACCCGACGCCGGATGGCGGCTTCATCATCACCCACAGCGACGTGACCGAGCTCAGCGAGGCGCGGGCCGAGGCGCAGAGCCGCGCCGACGTGCTGCAGGTGATGATGGACGGCATGCGCCACGGCATCGCGCTGTTCGACCGCGAGCACCGCCTGCTGGAACACAATACCTTGGCCACCAGGCTGGCCGGGCTGTACGGCGAGATAGCGGCACCCGGCACCACCTTCCCCGATATCGTCGCCGCCCAGCTGGAACGCGGCGGGATCGAGGCGGACCATGCCGCCTTCGCGCTGTCGCTGGATCGCAGCCGACCTACCCGCTACCTGCGCCAGGGCCCGGATGGGACCACGCTGGAGATCGGCTCGGACCCGACGCCGGATGGCGGCTTCGTCATGACGCTGACCGACGTGACCCCGCTGGCGAAGAGCGAGGCCGAATCGCGCGACCGCGCGGCGCTGTTGCAGCTGATGCTGGACAACATGCGCCACGGGATTGTGCGGTATGACCGCGACCGCCGGCTGGTGACCGCGAACCGGCTGGCGCTTGAACTGCACGGCCTGCCGCCCGACGCCAACCTGGTTGGCCTGCGGGAGCCTGACATCGTGCGGATGCTGTACGAGAAGGGCGAGGTGGACGAGGCGGCCTGGCTGGGCAGCGAGCGGGCCGACATCACCAAGGCTCGGCGGGTCACGCGGACCCGGCCGGATGGCACCATCGTCCGCTTCACCGCCGACCCCACCGCGGATGGCGGCTATGTGGTCACGGTCAGCGACATCAGCGACCTGGTGGCGGCCGAGAACGCCGCCAGCCATCGCGCCGCGGTGCTGCAGGTGATGCTGGACAATATCCGCCACGGCATCTGCTACTATGGGCCGGACCGGCGGGTGATCGCGGCCAATGCGCTGGCGGCGCGGCTAGGTGGCCATGCCGCGGCGGACCTGCGGCCGGGCGTGCTGCTGGACGACCTGATCCACGAGCAGGTGACGCTTGGCGCGGTGCCGCCGGAAGCGGTCGGCATCGCCGCCGAGGCACTGGCGCTGGACCGCAGCAAGCCGGCGCGGCATGTGCGCCCGACCGGGGATGGCCGGGTGCTGGAAGTCACCTCGGACCCCACGCCGGATGGCGGCTTCGTTGTCACCTCCACCGATATCACCCGGCTGGCCGAGGCCGAGGCGGTGGCCCAGAGCCGTGCCGCGGTGCTGCAGGTGATGCTGGACAATATCCGCCACGGCATCGTGCTGTTCGGCGCCGAGCGGCGCGTCATTGCCGCCAACCCGCGGGTGCGGGAGATGCTGGGCCTGCCCGAGGATACCGCGCTGGTGGGGCTGCACCTGCCCGAATACATCCGGCATCTGGCGCGGCTGGGGGTCTACGGCACCGATGCCGAGGCCATGGAGCGGGCCGAGGGCACCATTGGGCGGTTCGACCCGGCCCGGCCGAACCGGCATGTGCGCACCGGGCCGCAGGGCCAGACCATCGAGGTCGTCTCCGACCCGACGCCGGATGGCGGCTTCGTGCTGACCTATACCGATGTCACCGAGGACCGCGCGGTGCGGGCCGAGCTGGAGGCGGCGCGGGGCGCGGCGGAGGCGGCCAACCTGGCCAAGTCGCGCTTCCTGGCGACCATGACGCATGAGCTGCGCACCCCGCTGAATGCGGTGATCGGCTTCTCGGAGGCGTTGCAGACGGCGCCCGACCCGGAACGCTCGCGCGAGTATCTCGGCTCGATCCACGAGGCCGGGCACCACCTGCTCTCGCTGATCGACGACATCCTGGACGTGACCCGGGCGGAGACCACCGGCTTCCAGGTGGCGGCGGGCGAGGTGGAACTGCGACCGCTGTGCGAGAGCGTGGTGCGGGTGATGCGTGCCGCGGCGGCTTCCGGCCAGGTGCGGCTGGGGTTGGCACTGGCCAACACGCTGCCGCTGCTGCGGGCCGATGAGGTCCGGCTGCGCCAGGTGCTGCTGAACCTGCTGTCCAATGCGGTCAAGTTCACCCCGGCCGAGGGCAGCGTGACGCTTTCGGCCGAGACGGCGGCGGATGGGGCGCTGGTGATCAGGGTGCAGGACACCGGGATCGGCGTGCGGACCGAGGACTTGCCGCGGGTGTTCCAGCCGTTCAGCCAGGTGGACCAATCGCTGACCCGGCGCTTCCCTGGCAGCGGGCTTGGCCTATATCTGTCGCGTGCCCTGGCGGAAGCCCAGGGTGCGACACTGACGCTGGAGAGCAGCCCAGGCCAAGGCGCCACTGCCATTCTGCGGTTTCCGCCCGAACGGCTGGTGCCAGCCGCGCCCAGTCCCGACCTGCCGCCCCCCCTGTTTGCTCCGTGAGGCCCTGACCGATGCCCCTCGACACCCCGCTTGCCACCACCGACCGGCTGTTCTTCAGCGACCTGGACCAGGCGGCGACCGAGAAGCTGGTCAGGCAGGAACTGGCCGGCGCCGATGATGGCGAGCTGTTCCTGGAATACCGCGAGAGCGAGTCGGTCAGCCTGGATGATGGCCGCATCCGCGGCGCCGCCTTCGATACCAGCCGCGGCTTCGGCCTGCGCGCGGTGGCGGGGGAGGCGGCCGGCTATGCCCATAGCGGCGAGATCTCGGAAGCGGCGCTGGCGCGTGCCGGCGCCACGGTGCGGGCGGTGCAGCAGGGCCATGGCGGCCGCGCGGATGTGGCGCCGCAGGCGACCAACCAGCGGCTGTATACCGATGTGAACCCGCTGGGGCTGATGGAGTTTTCGGCCAAGACCAGCCTGCTGGGTGAGATCGACGCCTTTGCCCGGGGCCTGGACAGCCGGGTGAAGCAGGTCATGGCCTCCCTGGTGGGGGAATGGCAGGCGGTGCAGATCCTGCGCGCCGATGGCGGCCGGGTGGCGGATATCCGGCCGCTGGTACGGCTCAACGTGTCGGTGGTGGTGGAGCAGGATGGCCGGCGCGAGACCGGCAGCCATGGCCTGGGCGGGCGCTTCGACTATACCCGCGTGGTGGCGCCCGAGGCGTGGCAGGGCGCGGCACGGGAAGCGCTGCGCCAGGCGCTGGTGAACCTGGACAGCGTGCCCGCCCCGGCCGGGGAGATGGAGGTGGTGCTGGGCCCGGGTTGGCCCGGGATTCTGCTGCATGAGGCGATCGGCCATGGCCTGGAGGGCGACTTCAACCGCAAGCAGACCAGCGCCTTCGCGGGCCTGCTGGGCCAGCAGATTGCGGCCAAGGGCGTGACGGTGGTGGATGACGGCACCCTGCCGGACCGTCGTGGCAGCCTGACCGTGGATGACGAGGGCACGCCGAGCCACCGCACCACGCTGATCGAGGATGGCGTGCTGGTGGGCTTCCTGCAGGATCGGCAGAACGCCCGGCTGATGGGCGTGGCCCCCACCGGCAATGGCCGCCGCCAGAGCTACGCCCACGCCCCGATGCCGCGCATGACCAATACGGTGATGCTGAACGGCAACCACGCGCCGGAGGAGATCATCCGCAGCGTGAAGCGCGGGCTCTACGCGGTGAATTTCGGCGGCGGCCAGGTGGACATCACCAGCGGCAAGTTCGTGTTCAGCGCGTCCGAGGCCTATCTGATCGAGGATGGCAAGGTGGGCGCGCCGGTGAAGGGCGCGACGCTGATCGGCAACGGCCCGGACAGCCTGACCAAGGTGGCGATGATCGGCAACGACATGGCGCTGGACCCCGGCATCGGCACCTGCGGCAAGCAGGGCCAGGGCGTGCCGGTGGGGGTGGGCCAGCCGACCTTGAAGCTGGCCGGGCTGACCGTGGGCGGCACCGCGGTCTGAGACCAGCGGCCGATTGCATCGACCGCCGGGCCGTTTGTGGCCCTCAACCGCCAGGCGCCGCCATGCGGCGGCCTGGCGTACGCGCCACCGGGTGGATCGGCACGAGCCTCAGCCTCGTGCCGGTGGGATCAGACTAGAGCACGACGTCACCGGCCGCGGTGGCGGCCCCCCTGGCGTGGGGGCGCAGGAAATCCGAAGTCGCCACCGGCCAGCCTGGGCCTGGCCGGTGGCGCCGCGGCTATTTCCGCAGTTGCAGGATGCTCCATAGCGCCAGCGCGGTCTGCGCCGCCGGCGACGCGGCTGCCTGGTATTCGGCCAGCCATTCCTGCAGCCGCTCCAACTTGCGGGGCGTGCGATGCACGTCCACGCCGGTCCAGGTCAACAGGGCCAGGACCCGGTCGGTCAGGCCGCCACCGCTTTGCAGGTGGCATTCGCTGAAGCCGGCGAAGACCTGGCGCATGGCTGCCGGGGACAGGTCCAGCAAATGCGGGCCACCATGGCGCCACCAGCCGCCCGGCATGGAACTCACCATGGCCCAGCCGCCGGGCTTGAGGACGCGATGGATTTCGCGGGCCAGCTGGGCGGGGTCCACCACCCGGTTGATGACGCCATTGGCATGCACCAGGTCCAGGCTGGCATCGCGGAACGGCAGCTTCAGCGGGTCGGCCAGCAGGTGCGGGGCGTCGAAGGCCTGCCAGTCCAGCTTCAGCAGGCGCGGGTCGTCGCCGCGGCGGGGCGGGCCGCCGATATCCAGCGCCACGCCATCCGGCGGCAGGGCGGCGACCCAGTCCAGGAAGGGCGGCAGCATCGCCGGCTCGTCCAGCAGCGGCAGCAGGGGCGACAGCGGCCGCGGATGTGCCACGGCGCCGCTGTATTCGTTCACCGCGGCCAGCAAGGCCTCGGCGCCGCCGGCATCCGGGTGGTGGCGGCCGGTGGTGCGGATGACCACCTCGCAGGGGCCGTCGCCGGGGTTTTCCACCATCATGGTGGCGGGCAGCCCGGCGGTGCCGGCGTAGAGGTCCAGCTCGCCCAGCAGCGCGCCGTCGCGCAGCACCTCCACCACGCCGCCATTGGGCCAGCAGAGGAAGCGCAGGCCGATCAGCGGCGCTGCGCTGCTGAAGCGCAGCGTGCTGTCCGGGCCCCCCGGGCTGTGCAGCCGGCCGGTCGAAAGCGTCCAGCCCGCCAATTCCAGCCTGGCATCGTCCAGCGGCAGCGGCGCCGGCTGCGGTTCCGGCGGCAGCACGGAGGGCTTCAGGCAATGGAAGGCGGCATTGGTCTCGGCCTGCTGGTCGAAGCCGATGAAGCGGAAGCGGAAGTTCAGCAACCGCGCCACAACCTGGCGGTTGCGGTCCACCAGCCAGCCGGAGAAGGGCTCGTCGCCCGACCAGCTCTCCACCACCAGGCGTGGGACCTCGTTGGTGCCGGGCACCGCGAGCAGGGGCAACAAAGTCCGTGGCAGCATCGCAGGCACCTTCGATTCGGTTGCGCCGGTTCGCCGCGGGGCGGTCAGAGTTCAGCGGCGGCCAGGGCCGGGGTTACGTCGCCGTCCCATAGCCTGGCGCTGCGCTGCAACCAACGGTCAGCCTGGGTCATGCCGCTTTCGGCGATTTCCTGCAACGGCGAGAGAAAGACTTCTTCGCCCAAGGCCCGGGCGCGCAGGCCCTGGCCGGCAATGGCCAGCGCGTCCATCGCCCAGTCCCGCACCGTGCGGCCACGGAACGGCGTGGCCAGGGCGGTCTGCGGCACCGCCCGGCGCAGCGCCGCCAGTTCCTCGGCGCCCCAGTCGCGGGTCAGGGCGCGGGCGGCCTTCTGCGCCGCGTCGTCATAGATCAGCCCAACCCAGAAGGCCGGCTGGGCCACGATCATCGCGGCGCTGCCGACATCGCTGCCGCGCATCTCCAGGAAGCGCTTGAGCCGGACATCGGTGAAGGCGGTGGTCACGTGGTCGGCGAAGTCGCCCATGGTGGCGCGCTCGCCCGGCAGCGCGGGCAGCCGGCCTTCCATGAAGTCGCGGAAGCTGGCGCCGGCGGCGTCGATGAACTTGCCGTCGCGCATGACGAAGTACATCGGCACGTCCAGCAGCCACTCGCAGAAGCGCTCAAAGCCAAAACCCTGCTCGAAGACCACGGGGGGGATGCCGGTGCGCCGGGCATCCGTCTCCACCCAGGCCTGGCCGCGCAGGGTGCGGTAGCCGTTCGGCTTGCCCTCGGTGAAGGGGGAATTGGCGAAGAGCGCGGTGGCGATGGGCTGCAACGCCAGGGAAACCCGCAGCTTCTCCACCATGTCGGCTTCGTCGCCGAAGTCCAGGTTGGCCTGCACGGTGCAGGTGCGCAGCATCATGTCCAGGCCCATGCGGCCGACCGTGGGCATGTAGCGCCGCATGATCCCGTAGCGGGACTTCGGCATCCAGGGCATCTGTTCCCGCGTGGCCAGCGGGTGGAAGCCAAGGCCGGAGAAGCCGATCTCCAGCGGGCCGGCGATGCGGTGGCATTGCCGCAGATGCTCGGCCAGTTCCATTTGGGTGGCGTGCAGGTCGGCCAGCGGGGCGCCGGAAAGCTCGAACTGGCCGCCGGGTTCCAGGCTGATGGAGATGCCGCCGGCCTGCTTGAGGCCAATGGGGTTGCCATTGTCGAGGATCGGCTCCCAGCCGAACTGGCAGAAGCCTTCCAGCAGGGCGCGGATGCCCCGGTCCTCGTAGTTCGGGGCCGAGAGGTCGTGGCGGCGAAAGCCGAACTTCTCGTGCTCGGTGCCGATTCGCCAATCGGCGCGCGGCTTGCTGCCGGCGGCGAACCACTCGGCCAGTTGGCGAACGGAGGTGATCGGCGTGAGATCGGCCTCGCCGGGGTTCGACATTCTGTAAATCCGTTCTTGTCGGGCCCCCAAGGCATGGGCCGGCGCGTGTGTGGAGTCGCTTTAGTCCTACGCCCAATCGCCGGAAAGCGCCTGGATGGCGGCCAGGCCGGCAACTGCCGCCGTTTCGGTCCGCAGGATGCGCGGGCCGAGGGCGACGGGCGAAACAAAGGCACGCCGGAGCAGATCGTCAAGTTCCGCCCGCTCGAACCCGCCTTCCGGGCCGACCAGCCATGCCAGGGGCGGGTGTAACGTTTGCAGCGCTGAACGGAGCGGCGGCGCCCCGGCGCGTTCGGCGGCGACCAGCAGGGGGGTGGCGTCCCAGGCATCCAGCACCGCGTGCAGCGGCCGGGCCTCGGCCACCTGGGGCACCGCCAGGCGCTCGCATTGCTCGGCGGCTTCGCGGGCAATGCCGGCCAGGCGGGCCTGGTTGACCCGCTCGGCGATGCTGCGCCGGGTGAAGACCGGCTGGATCAGGGTGACCCCGAGTTCGGTGGCCTTTTCCGCCACCCAGTCCATGGCGTCCCGCTTCACCGCCGGCAGCAGCAGGCGCAGCTCGGGCTCCGGCGCCTGGGGGCGGGTCTGCGCCAGCGCGCGGAAGCTGGCCCGGTCCTTCCGGATGCTGGCGATCTCAGCGGCCCATTCGCCATGCTGGCCGTTGAACAGCCGCACCCGGTCGCCCACGCCGCGGCGCATGACATGGCCAAGGTAATGCGCCTGGTTCGGCGTGGCCGGGACCTCGGCGCCCTCGGCCAGCGCGGCTTCGGTGAACAGGCGCGGGCCAGAAGGCGGGGTGGCAGGCGTGGTGCCGGGCGTGGAGCCAAGGGTGGTGGCAGGCGGGGTGGACATGGGGACCTCTGCGCGGGCTTATACAGGGCATGCAGGGTTTCACCGATATTCGCCGGGAAGGCTGGGTGGCGCGGCTGCCCGCGGGCTGGCGCCCCTATGCGCTGCTGGCCCGGTTCGACCGTCCCATCGGCGCCTGGCTGCTGTTTCTGCCGGGGCTCTGGGCCTTTGCGCTGGCCGCACCGGGCTGGGCCGAGGGGGCGCGGCTGACCGCGCTGTTCCTGCTGGGCGCCTTCGCCATGCGCGGCGCCGGCTGCGTGGTGAACGACCTGTGGGACCGCGACATCGACCGCCAGGTGGAGCGCACCCGCGGCCGGCCGCTGGCCTCCGGCGCCGTCCGCGCCCGGCAGGCGCTGGCCTGGCTGGCGGCGCTGTGCCTGGTGGGGCTGGCGGTGCTGTTGCAGCTGAACCAGGCGGCGATCTGGCTGGGCCTGGCTTCGCTGATCCCCATCGTGCTGTATCCGCTGGCCAAGCGCGTCACCACCTGGCCCCAGGTGATGCTGGGCTTCGTGTTCAGCTGGGCGGCGCCGGAGGGCATGGCGGCAGCGACGGGCGAGCTGGCGGCGCCGGCCTATGCGCTGTGGGTGGCCGGCTTCCTGTGGATCCTGGCCTACGACACGATCTACGCGCATCAGGACCGCGAGGACGACGCCAAGGTGGGCATCGGCAGCACCGCGCTGCGGCTGGGCGAGCAGACCCGGGGCTTCCTGGCGCTGTGCTACGGGCTGATGCTGGCAACCCTGGCCCTGGCGGGCTGGCTGGGCGGCAGCGGGCCGTGGTTCTGGCCGGCATTGGCGCTGCCGGCGGCGTTGCTGGCGTGGCAGGTTTGGCGGTTGGACATTCACGACCCCGCCTTGTGCCTCAGGCTGTTCAAGGCCAACCGGGAGGTCGGGCTGGCGGTGGCGCTGGCCTTCCTGGCGGGGCGGCTGTGACGACGCTGCCCGCCGAGGACTTCATCCGCGCCCATACCGTGGTGGCGCGCAGCGGCTTCGTGCCGGAAATCCCGCTGTACCTGGCCACCGAGATCACCCCGATCTGGCAGGCCACCGAGGCCTGGTTGGCCGAGGAGGGGATCGAGCCGCCCTTCTGGGCCTTTGCCTGGCCGGGCAGCCAGGCCATGGCGCGGCTGATGCTGGACCAACCTGGCCTGGTCGCCGGCCGGCGGGTGCTGGACTTCGCCGCCGGCTGCGGCATGGCCGCCATTGCCGCCCTGCTGGCCGGCGCCGCCAGTGCCGAGGCGGCCGAGATCGACCCGCTGGCCCTGGCCTCGACCCGCCTCAACGCGGCGCTGAACGGCGTGGCGGTGGCGACGCCGGAGGGGGATGTGGTGGGCAGCGCCGGGCGCTGGGACCTGATCCTGGCCGGGGATGTTTGCTACGAGGCGCCGATGACCGGGCACATCATGCCCTGGCTGCGCCGGCTGGCGGCCGAGGGCGCCGAGGTCTGGCTGGCCGACCCCGGCCGCGCCTATCTGCCGCGCGACGGCCTGGTGGAGATGGCGCGCTATTCCGTGCCGACGACGCGGGAGCTGGAAGACCGCGACCGCCGCGAGGTGGTGATATACCGGTTGTCGGCCTGAGCTGGCTTGCAGCGGCCTTGCTCGTCGCGCTCGCCCGAGCCGCCGCGGGTGCCGCAGCCACGCACCGCGGAGCGCGGGCGCTTGGCCGCGGCCGGGCCTGAAGCCAGCAGGGCGGCGGGCAGGCCCAGCAGGGCCAGGCTGAAGCTGCGGCGGGTGGGCATGGCGGCCTCCGGCGATTGCGCTGGCGTGACGATGCCAGAAGGCCCCGGCCTGCGCTACCCAGGGTTGCGCCGCCCGGGCGACATGGTCATGGTTACGGAATGCGATTCGAACGCCTTTTCCTCGCCCTGGCCTTGCTCGGCTGCAGCCCGGACCACGGGCAGCATTACGAAGGCAGCATCCGTCAGGCCGCGGTGCGGACGCCGGGCGCCGTGGTGCCGCTGCACCCGCTGCCGCCGGGCGCGGCGGTGACCATGAGCCACTTCACCGAATGGGGCGTGCCGGCCACGCCGACCACGCGCTACGCCTGGGTTTCCGTGCCGGCGCAGCTTCAGGCGCTGTGCCGCGGCAAGCCGGATGCGGTGCTGGCCATTCAGCAGGTGCTGGGCCTGCCGCCGCAGCCCAGCCCCAGCCGGCCGGACCATCGCTGGCAGGTGGTGACCTTCCAGGTGCCACGCAGCGCGCTGTTCCGCCCCTGCCCCGGCGGCACCGACCCCGATGCGACGCAATGCCACCCGAGCCAGGTGCCGACGGAGCTGGACCCGGAGGCCACGCGCTTCCTGCTGGAACAGATGTGGAGTTCCTGGCGCAGCGGCTTCCATGGCCAGCCGGGCTATCCCTTCACCGGCATGGGTTGGAGCTATAATTGGGACCCGGCGGCGCCGCACCCGGTCGGCATTTCGGAATACGTGCTGAAGCGCGGCACCCCGCTGGCGCAGATGCAGGTCGCCACGCCCGAGGCCTTCTGCAACGCGCCGTGATGGCCGCGGTGCGCTCGGCGCGGATTCCACCGGCGCGGATCAGGCTGTTTCGAGAGACTGATTCACGGCTTTCGGCGATTCCGCCTCAGCCGATCAGGCCCTAGGCTGCCGACTCGGGAACGAGGTGGGGCATGGCGGGGCGCAGGGTGGCGGAACGGCGGCAGGAGACCTCGCTCTACGTCGCGGTCAAGCAGCACCTGGAAGCCTTGGGCTATGAAGCCAAGGGCGAGGTCTGCGGCTGCGACATCGTCGCGGTGCGGCCGGGCGAGCCACCCTTCCTCGTGATCACCGAACTGAAGCTGGGCTTCACGCTGGAACTGGTGTTGCAGGCGGTGGACCGCATGGCCGCGGCCGACGAGGTCTGGCTGGCGGTGCCGCAGACCCGGCGCGGGCGGGACCAGGACAGCCGGGCGCGAAAACTATGCCGGCTGCTGGGCTTCGGCCTGCTGGCGGTGCATGCGGCGCGTGGGCGGGTGGAGGTGCTGGTGCAGCCGGAACCCTATCGGCCGCGCCCCAACCGGGAACGGCGCAAGCGCCTGCTGACCGAGCACCGCAACCGCCGCGGCGACCCGGCGCAGGGCGGGTCCACCCGCCAGCCGATCATGACCGCGTATCGGCAGCGGGCGCTGGACTGCGCGGCGCTGCTGCGGGCCGGGCCGCTGCGGCCGCGCGACCTGCGGCCGGTGGTGCCGGATGCCGCGACCATCCTGCTGCGCAATGTCTATGGCTGGTTCGAGAACGAGGCGCGCGGTGTCTATCGGTTGACGGCGGCCGGGCTGGCGGCGGCGCTGGCCGCGGAGCCGCCGGCGGCGGTGGCGGCCGAGTAGGTTCAAATGTTGTAGAGCAAGAAATCGGCTCGGGTGTGGTCACCCAGGCCGATATTGCTCTACCGCGTGGCCTGCTCCAGGTAGCGCAGCAGGGCGGCCAGGTCGTCGGGGTCCTGCATCCGCTGCACCGGCATGCGGGTGCCCGGCAGCATAACGTCCGGCCCCTCGGTGAACAGCTGCGCCACGGTGTCGCGCGTCCAGGTCACGTCGCCCTGGGCCAGGCGGGGGGAATAGGCATAGCCGGGCAGGCTGCCCATGCGGCGGCCGAACAGCCGGTGCAGGCTTGGGCCGGCCATCGGCGCGGCATCCGGGCCCACCGTGTGGCAGGCACCGCAGGCGCGGAAGGCTTCGGCGTCGGCCGGGGCTTCCGCGGCGGCCTCGGCGGCGAGCGGGCCGAGCGCGGCGCCGGTGGCGGCATCCCAGCGGCGGATGCGGCGGTCCTGCCCGCCGGTCCACAGCGTGGCGGCATCAGGCGCAAAGGCCAGCGACCAGACCGGCAGGCCGGGGCCGTCCAGCCGATGCAGCAGGCGGCCCTCGGGCAGGGACCACAGCGTGACGGCACCGCCGGCGGTGGCGGCGGCCAGCAGGCCGGGCGCCGTGGCCAGCGCCACCACCGGGCGTTCCCCGGCGGGCAGGCTGAGCGCGCCGAGATGCACCTGGCCATCCAGCCCGGCCTCGGCCAGGCCGCCGCCCGGCAGGGCCGCCAGGGCGGTGCGGGGCAGGCCGCGTTCCGCCAGCGTCACCGGGCCTGCCACTTCCCAGGCGCGCACCGTGCCGTCCTGCCCGGCCGAGAGCAGCACGCCATCCGCCCGCCAAGCCAGGGCGGTGACCGGGCCGGCATGGCCGGCCAAGCGTTGGGCGCCGCCCTCGCGCCCGAAGACCTGGATCGCGCCATCCCAGCCGCCCGCGGCCAGGCTGCCGTCCGGCGCGGCGGCCAGTGCGGCAACCGGCGCGCCCTCGGCCTGCAGGATGGTGCCGGGCTCTTCGGCGCCCGCGCCGGGCCAGAGCGCGATGCGGCCATCCTCCCCGGCGCTGGCCAGCCGGCCATCCGGCAGCGCCGCCAGGGCGTTGATGGCGCCGGCATGCCAGCGCGCCACCCGCAGGGCGCGGCCGGCGGCGGGGTCCCACCAGATGACCGCGGCATCGAAGCCGCCGCTGGCCAGGGTGCCACCGGGCAGCATCGCCAGGGCGCGCACCGGGCCGCCATGGCCGAGCAATTCCTGGGCTTGCGCCGGCAGCGCCAGCAGCAGGAGGAGGATCAGCTTCCACATCGCGCCAGCATGCCATGGTGCCGCCCGGCGCGGGTACCCCTTGCACCCGCGCCGGGTGGCCCCCAAGACTGGAACCATGTCCGATACCCCACAGGCGCAGGCCCTGGCAGAGGCCCGTGCCGCCATCACCGCCGCCGGCACCCTGCCGGACCATGAGATCGACCTGGCCGCCGTGGCGCTGCAATTCGCCCGGATCGACCGGCCGGAGGCCGATTGGCGCGCCGCCAACCAGGCGCTTTCCGCCCTGGCGCGGGCGGCGGTGCAGGCCGCCATCGGCAACCCCAGGGCCGAGGCCGGTGACCTGATGCAGCGCGCCCAGGCGCTGGCCGGGGTGATCCACGAGCAGGCCGGCTTCGATGGCGACAGCGAACGCTACGACGACCTGGCCAATGCCAACCTGATCGAGGTGCTGCACCGCCGGCGCGGCCTGCCGGTGGCGCTGGGCATCCTGTGGCTGCACGCCGCCGAGGCCGCCGGCTGGGGCGCCCATGGGGTGGATTTCCCGGGCCATTTCCTGGTGGCACTTGAAGGCGGGCGCGGCCAGGCGGTGGTGGACGTGTTCCATGGCGGCGCCCCGCTGGGCGCGCCGGAGCTGCGCCACCTGCTGAAGCGGATGGAGGGCGACAAGGCCGAGCTGCGCCCCGGCCTGCTGGTGGCGATGAGCCGGCGTGGCGTGCTGCTGCGGTTGCAGAACAACATCAAGCTGCGCCGGCTGCGCGCCGGCGACATGCCGGGCGCGCTGGTCTGCACCGAGGACATGCTGCGCCTGGCGCCGGACCATGGGCCGATGTGGCGCGAGGCCGGGTTGATGAACCAGCGGCTGGACCGGATCGGCGCCGCCCTGCACTGCCTGGACCGCTGCCTGGAGCTGGAGCCGGAGGGCGAGATGGCCGGCCGGGTGCGCCAGGTGATCGAGGAGCTGCGCCAGCGGCTGAACTGAGGCGGCAGCCCCGACGCAGTGCGCGGGCGGGCCGCCGCTGGACGCAACCCGAGGCGCGGCCAGGCGTAGTGATGCGCTGATGGAGGCGGCATGCACGGGCGCAGGGTGGTGCGGATGGCATTCCTCGGGTGGGGCGTGCTGGCCTTGGCCACGGGCGCAGGCGCGGCCGACTCCGGGCTGGAGCGTCCGGGCCTTGCCGAGGCAGGCGAGATCAGGCCGGTGACGCCGCGCCGGGCGGCCCGGCCCGCCCCTCGCGCGGCGCCGCCGCCCGCCGCGGAGTCTGCGGTGGTTCGCCCGCCGCCGGCGATCGACCGGCCGGCGTTGCAACAGGTGGGGCCGGGCGATCAGCCGGCCCCGGTGCCCTTCGCCAATGCGCAGCCGCCGCTGGTGGACCGCCAGCCGCGACCCAGCATCGCCCTGGGCGTGCCGACACCGCCGCTGTTCGGCCAGGGCGAGACCTTCACCCGGCAGGATTCGGTGAACGAGCTGAACCGGGGCCAGCAAGGCACGCGGCTGCCCTCCCCGGGGGCGACGCTGCGCCTGCCGGTGTGGTGAGGCTTGCTCCGGAACGCAGTGAATCCAGACCAGGAAATGCGTTCGGCTGTTTCAACTGAACGCATCTTGCCCCAGGGCCGGCGGCGCGGCAGGCTGTTGCCATGTTGGAACTGCGCCCCTGCTGCGAATGCTGCGGCACCGACTTGCCCCCGGCCAGCCTGGAGGCACGCATATGCAGTTATGAGTGCACTTTCTGCGCCCGCTGCACCGAGGCGACGCTGCAGGGCAGCTGCCCGAATTGCGGCGGCGAGCTGGTACGGCGCCCGGTGCGGCCGGCGGCGCGGCTGGAAAAGCACCCGGCCAGCACGGTGCGCAAGGTGAAGCCTGGCGGCTGCGTGACGGTTTAGCGTCTGATCGTCGCCGGTGAGGTCACCGGCGGCGTGAAACAGCCGCTCAGGTTTAGCGTCTGGTCGTCGCCGGCGGCGTGAAGCAGCCGCTCGAACAACAGGGGTCGCCTGTCAGGCGTTTCTGTCTGCCCCGGGCGCGGAAAAGCCTCGCCGGAACCGCCCCGGAAGCCCAACTCGGTGCGGCCTAACGCAGGATACGGCGCACCATCCTGCGGGCAGCTTCGCTGCGTGGCGGGTCCAGCAGGCGGGCCAGGCTGAAGCGGCCATGCGCCACGCGGGCGCGCAGGTTGCTCATCTCCAGGAAGCCGGCCTCGGCATTGCGGCGGCCCAGGCCGGAAGCGCCGATGCCGCCGAAGGGCAGCGCTGCCATGCCCGCGTATTCCAGGCAGCGTTCCTGCACCAGGGCGCCGGAGCGGGTGGTGGCGGCGATGGCGCTGGCCTCCGCCCGGCTGGCGCCGAACAGGTAGACCGCCAGCGGCGCGGGCCGGGCGTTGACCCAGGCCAGCGCTTCCGCCAGCTGGGCGCAGGGCTGCACCGCCAGGATGGGGCCGAAGATCTCTGCTTGATGCAGGGCGTGGCCGGGTGGCGCGCTGGCCAGGTGCAGCGCGCGGCGGCGGCCGGGGCCGTCGGCTGCCAGGGGCGTCAGCGTGGCGCCGGCGGCCAGGGCGTCCAGCCGGGCCAGCTGGGCGGCGTTGATGACAGCGGTCTCCGGCAGGCCGATGCCGGTGGCGCGGCAGGCGGCCTCGAAGGCGGCGGGGGTGTGGCCGACCAGCAGGACGGTATCCGGCGCGACGCATGTCTGCCCGGCATTGAACACCTTGCCGGCCAGGATGGCCTGGGCGGCGCGGGCCAGGTTGGCACCGGGCAGCACCAGGGCCGGGCATTTGCCGCCGAGTTCCAGTGTTGTCGGCACCAGTCCAGGCGCGGCCGAGGTAGCCACCTTGCGGCCGATGGCGGTGCCGCCGGTGAAGACCAGGTGGTCCCAGGGCTGCGCCGCGAAGTCGGCCGCCACCTCCGGCCCGCCCTGGATGGTCTGGGCGATGTCGGGGCCCAGCGTTTCCGCCAGCAATTCAGCCAGCAGCGCGGCGGTGCGGGGCGTGGCCTCGCTGGGCTTCACCGCCACGCGGTTGCCGGCGGCGATCGCGTCGACCAGCGGCATCAGCACCAGCTGCACCGGGTAATTCCAGGGCGCCATGATGCCGATGACGCCCTTGGGCGCGGCCTCCAGCGCGGCGCTGGCGGGCCAGAAATGGAAGGGCACGCCGACCCGGCGCGGGCGCATCCAGCGGCGCAGCCGGGCGCGGGCCAGGCGGGCGGCGGCCAGCGGGACCATGATCTCGGCCAGCAGGGTTTCCTCGGGCGAGCGGCCTTCGTAGTCGGCGTCCAGCGCGGCAACGAAGGCATCGGCGCGGGCCAGCAGCCCGGCGGCCAGGGCGGCCAGCAGGGCGCGGCGGCGGGCGGCGTCCGGGGCGCCGTCGCGGGCTTCGGCCGTGCGCAGGTGGGCCAGGGCCTCGGCGGGGGCGGGCGGTGCGGCGCTCATCGGTGGGGCGCCGCCACGCTCAGCGCCGCAGCAACGCGGTGGCGGCGGCCTGGCCGCTGCGGATGGCCGCGTCGATGGTCGCGGGCAGGTGCGGCCAGGTCCAGTCGCCGGCCAGGGCCAGGTTGGCCAGCGGTTTGCGGGCCGGGCGCAGCGGCGGGCCGGGCACATGGCGCGGGGTGGCGCGGCGTTCCTTCACCACGCGGCAGGGCGGCGTCATCAGCGGCCACTCGCCGGGGATGCGGAAGGCGGCGGCAACCCGCAAAATCTCGGTCCAGGCGCGGGGAGCCAGGTCGGCTTCCTTCAGCCCGGCCTCGGCATCCCCGGCGCTGACCGTCACCGAAACGCCGGAGGGCCGCACCAGCACCCATTGGCACAGCGCATCGAGCAGGCCCACGAAGCGCACCGGGTCGGGGCCTTGGCGGTCGAAGTGCAGGTTGACGATGGGCGCGTGCGCCGCCGGCACCTCCAGATGGGTCAGCAGGCGCTGGCTTTCCCAGGGCGGGGTCGCCAGCACCACCTGGTCGTCGCGGCCGAGCAGGACGCTGTCCTCGCCGAAATCCAGGGCGGTGGCGCGGCCGCCGGCCTGCACCAGGCGGCGCAGCCGGGCGCCATGGCGAATGCTGCCGCCGGCGCGCTCAATGGCGGCCAGGGCGGGCACGACAAGGTCCGGGCCGAGGCCGTGTTCGGCAACATAGAGCCGGGTGGCGCCGGGGCCGCCGAGCCGGCGCAGCACCTGGCCGAGCCGGGCGGAACTGGCCTCCACGCTGGGTGTGTTCAGCGTGGCGATGACCAGCGGGTCCACGAAGCCGCGATGGAAGGCGGGGTGGGCAGCCATCACCTGGGCGATGGGCCGGTCGCGGCCGAAGGCCATGCTGGCCATGCGGGCGACGGCGCTGAGCGTGGCTCCAGCCGGGCGCAGCGCTTGGTTGCCCCAAGCGAGCGGCGAGAGCGCGACGCGGCGGGCGCTGCCATCGGCCAGGTCCAGCACCGGCAGCCCCTCGGGCTCGGGCTCCACCCAGCCGTCGCGGGCGCCGATGCGCTTCAGGAAGGCCAACGCCGCGGTATTGGCGCCGACCAGCGCATGGG
Source organism: uncultured Rhodospirillales bacterium (assembly GCA_903835235.1). Lineage (GTDB taxonomy): Bacteria > Pseudomonadota > Alphaproteobacteria > Acetobacterales > Acetobacteraceae > CAIMOR01. The sequence continues at coordinate 76,466 of CAILMF010000045.1, read as the reverse complement.
TGCCGTTGTCGGTGCCGTCCGGCAGGGCACGGGCGCGGCCGCCGGCCTGGGGGGAGGCTTCGTGCAGCAGCACCGGGCGGCCGGCCTCGGCGAGATCGAGCGCGGCGGCCAGCCCGGCCAGGCCAGCGCCGATGACGTGGATGGTCATGCCGGTGCAGACCCGCGCTGCGCCAGGCAGGTGCGGCCGGAAGCGGCGGGCATGGCTGGGCCTGCGCCAGCCGGGCCGCGCGTGGCGATGTGGCTCACGGGCGCTTCAGGCCCAGCGCCATCAGCGCCATGTTCAGCTTCTCGCCCTTGGTCAGCTTGGGGCGTGGGCCGGCCCGGTCCTCGAAGCCGCGCGCCACCAGCCGGTCCAGCAGGCGGCCATAGCCCCAGGCCATGACGGCGGCGGGCAGCATGGCCTGGGCCGGGAACTGGCCGATCTCGGCGCGGCCACGGGCAAAGCCGGCCTGGGCGCGCGTGGCCAGCCGGGCGCAGATGGCGGCAAAGGCCGGATGGGCGACGATCTGCCGCGCCGGGCCTTCCGGCACGCCCGCCTGGTCCAGCAGGTCGCGCGGAATATAGACGCGCTCGCGCTCGGCATCCTCGTCCACGTCGCGCAGGATGTTGGTGAGCTGGAAGGTGTGGCCGAGTTCCAGGCCGAACTTCTCGGCCGCGGGGGCGCCGAATATGCGCACGCTCATGGCGCCGACGCTGCCGGCGACGCGGCGGCAATACAGGTCCAGGTCGGCTTCCGTTTGCAGCCGCAGGAAGTCCGTCGCGTCGGTCTCCATGCCGGCGATCATCGCCTCGCATTCCACCAGCGGCACGCCATAGGCATTGCGGGCGAAGGCGAGTTCGCGCGAGACGGCGCAGTCGGGTTCCAGCAGCTTGCGGCGCCAGTCCAGCAGGAAGCGGCGCTTCTCGGCCTCCGGCATGGTGTTGTCGGCAATGTCGTCCACCGCGCGGCAAAACGCATAAACGCCCCATAGCGCGCGGCGGCGGTCGCCCTTCAGCGCCGCCATGCCGCGGGCGAAGGAGGAGCCGGCGCGGGAGACGCGCGACGCCACCAGCTCGGCATCGGACGGCCCGGTGCCGAAGGCGTTGAACAGGGCACCGAGGAAATCCGCCTTGGTCAGCTTGACCCGGCCCAGCACCGGGTCGGCCGCGCGCAGTCGGGCCAGCAGGCGGCGGGCGCAGCCGATGGTCATGGCGCTCTGGATCGCCAGCCGGCGGGATTTTACCAGGCGCGGCAGGGCGGCGGCGCGGTCCAGCTGTTCGTCCACCCGGTCCAGCGCGGCGTCCAGCACCTCCCGCCGACGGGTGGTATTGGCGGGGTCGAAGAAGGCGTCGATGCCGCCGGCGCAGTCCATCCAGGGGGTGGGCAGGTAGATGCGGTCCAGGCTGGCGCGGTCGCCGACCAAATCCTGCAGGTGGTTCAGCACCTGTAAGGCGGTGCAGAGGCCATCGGCCGCCGCATTGCCGGCGGCGTTGTCGCCATCCCCGTGCAAACGCAGCAGCATCCGGCCGACCGGGTCGGCGCTGTGGGCGCAATAATCCTCCAGCTCCGCCCAATCGGCGTAGCGGGTCTTGAAGGGGTCCTGGCGGAAGGCGACCAGCATCCTGCGGGCTTCGTCCGTGCCCACCTGGTGGCGGTGCAGCCCGGCGGCTTCCGGCAGCGTGGTGCCGGGGTCGTCCAGCGCGGCTTCCATCAGGTCCAGCCGGCGGATCTTTTCCTCGGGCGCCAGGTCGGGGCTGTCGCCGATGTCATCCGCGGTGCGTACAAACCGATAAAAGGCCATGACCTTGGCGCGCAGCGGCTTGGCCAGGATCAGGCTGGCGGTGGGGAAATTCTCCGCGTCGTGGTCCCGGGTGGGGGTGGCGGAGACGGCGACGGAGGGGGCGGCGAGGCTCATGCCGCCTTTGTGGACGGATATGCGCGGCCTTTCCAGCCCGCCGGGCGCCGCCGCAGCAGCGCGGTCCATTGGATGGCGAGCGCCACCGCCATGGTCAGCGGATGCAGCGGGATGGTCCAGAGCGGTTCCCGCGCGCGAAGGGTGATGGCGGTGCGCAGGCCGAGGGTGAGCAGCAGCGCCAGGGCGGCGGCTGGGGCCGGCAGCAGGAACCAGGGCCACAAATGGGCGCCGGCCAGCAGCACGGTCCAGACCGGCAGGCCCAGCGGCGTGGCCATGCCTTCGCGCGCATTCTTCAGAAAGCCGGGCCAGGCTTCGCGGAAGCCGCCGTACATGCGGCATTCCGCCAGCGGGGCGCCGTCCAACACCTCGGTGCGGAAGCCGGCGCTGCGTAGTTTGCGGGCCAGCGCCAGGCCGTCATGCAGCACGGTGCGGATGGCGGCGTGACCGCCGACGGCGCGGTAGGCGGCGGCCTCGGCCAGTACCAGCTGACCGCAGGCGGCGGCGAGCGAGGCCTTGCGGGTGCCGGCGCGGCCGCCGCCGGGCAGGTAGCCCAGCAACAAAAGATTAATCGCGGGGACGGTCAGCGCCTCCCCCAGCGAGCCGATTCGCTGGCGCGGCACGCCGCTGACCATGGCCAGGTTGCGGGCGGCGGCGTGGCCCGCAAGCCGGGCGGCGGCGTCCGGCGCCAGGCGCACATCGGCGTCGATGAACAGCAGGTGGCTGCCGCGGGCGGCCTCGGCCAGGCGGGCGCAGGCATGGACCTTGCCGGTCCAGCCCGGCGGCAGCGGCGGGGCGGCCAGCAGGCGCAGGCGCGGGTCCCGCGCGGCCAGGGCCTGGACCAGCGCCGGGGTGGAATCGGTGCTGCCGTCGTCCATCACCAGCACCTCCACCGCCACGCCCTGCTGCGCCAGGGCGGCGGCCAGGCAGCCCTGGATGTTGGCGGCCTCGTCGCGGGCGGGGATGAGGATGGAGACCAGCGCGCTCGGCGGCGGCGCGGCGGTGGCGCGGGGCAGCAGCGCCAGGTTCAGCGCACCCAACGCGGCGGGCAGCGCGGCCAGGGCCAGGGCGGCGATGGCCGGCTCGATCATCGGCGGTCCCGGGCGGCGCCCGGCGCCGGTCCTGGCGACGGGCGCTGTTCGTGCCGCGCGTCGAAGCGTTGGCCGCGCAGCGTGGCGCCCACCCGGCGCCAGAGCTGCCAGGCGCCGCCCATGCCCTCGCGGCCCTGCACCAGGGTCTCGAACCGGCTGGGGTCGCGGCTGATGGCGTCCGCGGCCAGGCGGTCCATGGTGGCTTCCAGTGCCGTGGCCAGCATGGCGGCGCGGCCGGGGCGGTCCTGCTGGCGCAGGCTGGCGGCGGTCAGCGGCGGGCCGAAGCCGCAGAGCATTTCCGGCAGCGGCTCCCCCCAGAAGGGGTATTCCAGCGCCAGCGGCAGGAAGGTCGCGGTGGGCGCCAACTCGGCCAGGCGGGTCAGGCCGGGCACGATCGGCACCGGGCGTTCCCGCGCATCCATGAAGCGGCCGGGCGCATTCACCCACAGCATGCCGCCGGGGGAGGCCAGCACCTGTTCGGCGGCGCGCAGGAAGGCCAGGGCACCGCGCGGCGTGCCCGCTTCCACGCCGAACACGCCGATACGGCGCATGAATCGGTAGCGGGCCAGGGCCTCGGCCGCCATGGGGGCGTACATCTGCCGGCCGGGAAAGACCGCCTCGGCCAGCAGCAGGAAGGCGATGCCGTCCCACCAGCCCGGATGATTGGCGAAGACCACCAGCGGCGCGTCCGGCACCGCCGGCCGGCCCCAGGCGGCCAGGCGGATGGCGCGCAGCCCGGTGCGGGCGCGGCGGCGGAAGGCGCCGAGGAAGAAGCGGTGCAGGGCCGGCGAGCGCAGCGCGACGGGCGAGTCTGCGGCCGGCACCGGGCTATTCCGCGGCGGCGCGCAGGCGGTCGGGCCGGCCGGCCTGCTCGGCGGCGGGGGACATGCCGCGGCCGCCCAGGTCGTGGTCCAGCGCATCGGCGGCGATCCAGCCGCTCATCATCACCATGGGCATGCCGGGGCCGGGGTGGGCGGCGCCGCCGGCCAGGTACAGCCCTTTGATCTGGCGGCTGCGGTTGCCCGGCTTGAAGGCGCCGGTCCAGCGGCCGTGGCTGGCCAGGCCATAGATGGCGCCGTCCAGCACCTTGTAGCGGTCGTGGATATCCTGCGGCGTCAGGTGGTGTTCGGTGACGATGCGGTCCTCGATATCGGTCAGGCCAGCGGTGCGCTTCAGCTTGTCCAGGATCACCTGGCGATAGGCGGGGAACATCGCCCGCCAGTCCTGGCCGGGGTGCAGGTAGGGGGTGTGGACCAGCACGTAGAGCGCCTCGCCGCCCGGCGGGGCCACGGAGGGGTCGGTGGCCGAGGGCGCGGCGAGGTAGGCGGTGGGGTCCGGCGCCGGGATGCCCTTGCCGTAGATGGCATCGAACTCCTCCTCGGCATCGCGGGAGAAGACGAAGTCGTGGTGCGCCAGGTGGTCGTAGCGGCGGTTCAGGCCCAGGTAGAGCACCACGCCGGAACAGGCCGGCTGGAACTTGCCGGCATAGTGTCTGGCGGGTTTGCCGCCAACCAGTTCGGTATAGGTGCGGATCGCATCCATGTTGGAGATGACCGCATCGGCCTTGAGGATTTCCCCGGTGCCGGTGCGGACGCCGCGGATGCGGTCTTCGGCGATGTCGAAGCCGGTGACCTCCACATCGGTCCGCAGGTCGGCGCCGAGCGAGCCGGCCAGCGCGGCCAGCCCCTCCGCCACCGCGCGGGTGCCGCCCTTGGGGTACCAGATGCCCTCGCTGGCCTGCATGTCGCCGATGCTGCACAGCACCGCCGGCGCCAGATAGGGGCTGCTGCCGACATATTGGCAGTAGTGGTCCAGCATCTGCGCCAGCCGGGCATCCGGCACCTGGCCGCGGATGACCTTGGCCACCGTCTGCCCCATGCGCAGCGCCAGCACGTCCCGCATGGTGCCGGGCTGCATCTGGCTGCGCCAGTCGATGGTGTCGCCGATGCCTTCCACCGACTTCCAGAAGAAGAACTTCTCAGAGACCTCATGCAGGTGGGTGGCGATGGCCTGGAAGCGCTGGTAGCCGGCGCCATTGCCGGGGGCGAAGCGGTCCATCTCGGCGGCCATGGCGCCGACATTTTCCATCAGGTCGATCTGGGTGCCGCCTTCGAAGAAGCAGCGCCATTGCGGGTCCAGCCGGATCAGCGGCAGGTCCTGCGCCTGGTCGCGCTGCGCCTCGGCGTAGATGCGGCGCAGCACGCGCGGCACGGTCAGGATGGTCGGGCCCATGTCGAAGCGGAAGCGGCCGCTCCCATCGGGCGAATCGAGAAACAGCTCCGCTGCCTTGCCGCCCAGCCAGGGGTTGCGCTCCAGCAGCGTCACCCGGTGCCCCCGTGCCGCCGCCACGCAGGCCGCCGCCAACCCGCCCAGGCCGCCGCCGACGATGATGACCTTGGCGCTCATGCCGGTATCTCCATGCGAAGGTCCTGCCGGACCAGGCCCGCGGTGATGCGGGCGCCCTCGTAGATCACCGGCAGGCCGCTGCCGGGGTGGGTGCCGCCGCCGACCAGGTAGACGCCGGGCACATCCGTGAAGCGGTTGCCGGGACGGAAGATCAGCATCTGCTTCAGGTCATGCGCCAGGTTGAAGGTGGCACCATGGCCGACCGCGAAGTCGTCCTGCCAGCCCTGCGGTGTGACCATGCGTTCATAGCGGATGCGCGCCTCGATATCAGGGATGCCCAGCGCCTTGAGCCGGTCCAGCGCCAGGCGGCGGTAGCGCGGCGCCTCCGTGGCCCAGTCGGCGCCATGGGTCAGGTTGGGCACCGGCACCAGCACGTACAGCGCGGTGTGGCCGGGCGGGGCCATGGTTGGGTCGGTGACGCCGGCGTGCTGGACGTAGAGGCTGGGCACGTCCGGCAGTTCGCCGGTTTCGATCTGGCGGATGTTGCGGCGGTAATCCTCGGCCAGCAGCACGTTGTGGTGCGCCAGGCCGGGGAGCGTGCCCTCCAGCCCCAGGTAGAGCATGAAGGTGGAGCAGGAGTAGCGCGCCGCGGCGATCTTCTTGTCCGGCCATTGCCGGCGCATCCCGTCCGGCAGCAGGCGCGGCAGGGCATGGGCGAAGTCCGCATTCACCACCACGGCATCGGCGGCATGGCGCCGGCCCGCGGCCTCCACCCCCACGGCGCGGCCGGCTTCGCAGGCAATGCGTTCCACCGGGGTGTTCAGGCGAATATCGACGCCGAGGCGTTCGGCTACCCGGGCCATGGCGTTGGCCACCGCGCCGCAGCCGCCGATGGGGTGGAACACGCCGTGCTCGTATTCCAGGTAGCTGAGGATGGTGAACAGGCTGGGGCAGCGGAATGGGCTCATGCCCAGGTACTTGGCCTGGAAGCCGAAGGCCAGGCGGGTGCGCTCATCCTTGAAGTGGCGCTTCAGGTCGTCGTCCAGGCTGCGATGCGGCCGCAGCAGCGGCAGGGCGCGCAGCATGTCCGGCGCCATCAGGTCCGCCGCGCGGCCGAAGGCGCGTTCCAGCACCGGCTTGAAGGCGGTCAGCTTGCGGCGGTTCTCCGCCAGCCAGGGTCGCAGGCCCCGGGCATCGGCCGGGCTGATGCGGGCAATCTCGGCTTCCATGCGGGCGACATCGCTGGTCGCCTCGATGGTCGGGCCGCCCTCGAACACCAGGCGGTAATGCGGGTCCAGCTTTACCAGCTCGACCTCATCCTCCAGCACCGCGCCGCAGCTCGCAAAAATCTCCGCGAGGATGCGGGGGTAGAGGAAGAAGGTCGGCCCCAGGTCGAAGCGATAGCCGCCCGGCGCCTCCAGCGTGCGGCTGCGGCCACCGACCACGCCGTCCTTCTCGAACAGCGTCACCTCGGCGCCGCTGGCGGCCAGTTGCATCGCTGCCGCCAGCCCGCCCGGCCCGGCGCCCACCACGGCGATGCGGCGACGCGCGCGGTGCAGGGCAGGGGCAGCGAGCAGCGCTTGGGGCGGCAGGGCATCCATGCGGAGTGTCACCTCGTAGTTGGCAGGGGACATGCCCCCAACCCCTGCGGGTGCAAGGGTTGGCCTGGTAACGAAGCGGAGGGTCGATTGGATCAGGCCGCGCCGAGCAGGTCCAGCACGGCGTCGGCGGCCTCGATCTCGGCCAGGCGGGCGGCGGCACGGGGCAGCAGCCGGCGCAGGTAGAAATTGGCCAAGGTCGCATACCGGGCATCAAGCTTCGCCGCCCGCGCGAGTTCCCAACCGCCAAGCAACCAGCCCGCCGCATCCAGGTAGGCGACGGCGGAGGCCTGGGCGGCATCCGGACGCGCGGCATTGGCCAGCATCCAGTCGGTGGCGGCCAGCAGCGCGTCGGTCGCGGCATGCAGCGCCGGGTCGGTGGCGCGGATTTCCGCCAGCAAGGCGCGCATCTCGGTGCCGTTGTCGCGGAACAGCTTGCGCTGCACCAGGTCGATGGCCTGGATGCCGTTGGTGCCCTCGTAGATCGGCGCGATCCGGGCGTCGCGCATGATCTGCGCCGCGCCGGTATCCTCGACGAAGCCCATACCGCCATGCACCTGGATGCCGAGCGAGGCGACCTCCACGCCGCGGTCGGTGCACCAGGCCTTGACGATGGGGATCAGCAGCGCGAGCCGGCTCTCGGCCTTGCTGTCGTGGTTCAGCCGGCCCTGGTCGATGCAGTGCGCGGCTTCCAGCACCATGAAGCGCCCGGCCAGGGTGATGGCGCGCATCTCCGCGAGCATGCGGGCCACGTCGGGGTGGCGGGAGATCGGCTGGCCGCCCTGGATGCGCTGCGCCGCATAGGCCTCCGCCAGGTCCACCGCGCGGGCGCCCTGGGCCACGCCTTGCAGGCCAACGTTGAGCCGGGCGTCGTTCATCATGGCGAACATGGCGTTGAGGCCCTTGTTCGGCTCGCCGACCATCTCCGCCTCGGCGCCCTCGAACAGCATGACGCAGGTGGGGGAGGCGTGGATGCCCAGCTTGTGCTCGATGCCGCCGCAGCGGACCGCGTTGCGCTGGCCGTTGGGCAGCACTTTCGGCGCGGCGAACAGGCTGATGCCGCGGGTGCCCGGCGGCGCATCCGGCAGGCGGGCCAGCACCAGGTGGATGGTGTTGGGCGTCAGGTCGTGCTCGCCGAAGGTGATGTAGATCTTCTGGCCGTGCAGCGCGTACTTGGAAATACCACTCCCATCCGGCCCCAGCGGTTCCGCCCGGGTGCGCACGGCGGAGAGGTCGGAGCCAGCCTGCGGCTCGGTCAGGTTCATGCTGCCGGTCCATTCGCCGTTGACCATCTTCGGCAGCCAGCGCTGCTTCTGGTCCTCGGTGCCGAAGCGGGTCAGCGCCTCGATGGCGCCGCCGGTCAGCAGCGGGCAGAGCATGAAGGCCATGTCGGCGGCGCCGGCCAGTTCCTGCACCGCCACCCACATGCTGGGCGGCAGGCCCTGGCCGCCATATTCCTCGGGGCCGGAAATGCCCTGCCATCCCGCCTCGACCCAGCCCTTGTAGGCGGCCTGATAGCTGGGGGGCAGGCGGACCACGCCGTTCTCGTATTTCGCGCCGTGCTTGTCGGCCTCGCGGCTGCCGGCGAAGAGGACTTCGCGGCTGAACTTCTCGGCCTCGCCCAATATCGCGGCGATGTCGTCGGTGCCGAGGCTGCCGCCGGTCAGGCCGGGCAGGTCGAACAGGCGGGTCAGGCCGAAGACCAGGTCCTCGGTGGGGGTCGTGTGCTGGGTCATGCCCCCGACGGTAGCAAACCCGGCGGGGGTGGCGCGAGGCCTGCCGCCCAGGCGGGCAACAATGTTGCGAGGGCGGGGTTGGCCACGGCGCTGGCCAGGGCCTCCCCCAGCAGCGGGCCGAACTTGAAGCCATGGCCGGAAAAGCCGCCCATCACCCAGCCGCGGGCGCCCAGCGGGGCCAGCAGGAAGCGCTCTTCCGGCGAGACATCGTAGTGGCAGGCGCGGGCTTCCAGCAGGCGGTACCGGTCCAGCCCGGGCAGGCGGCGGCGGGCCAGGGCCAGGATTTCCTCGGCTTCGGCCGGGCTGGCGGCGCGCGGCTCCTCGGCGTCGCCGCTGGGGGCGAAGCGATGGTCGCCCAGTTTCAGCGTGGCGCCGGCCACCGGGGGCACGGCGTAGAAGCCGCCATCATCAGCCAGGTCCAGCATCATCGGCGCCGCTTCCCAGGCAGAGCGCAGCGCGGCGGGTGGCTCCAGCATCACGATGACCTGGCGGCTGGCGCGCACCGGCTGGGCCGGCAGCAGGCGCGGCAGCCAGGGGCCGGCGGCCACCACCAGCAGGTCGGCCGCCAGGGTGGTGCCATCGGCCAGGGTGGCGCGGGCATGCTCGGGGTCCACGGCGGTGACGCGGGCCTGGCGGAACCGGATGCCCTGAGTGGTGCAGAGCCGCAGCAGCCCGGCCAGGATGCGGTCCGCCAGCAGCACGCCGCCGGGGATGGTCAGGAAGGCATCGGTAAGCCCGGTGGCGGCCAGCATGGGCAGGCGGGCGGGCAGGCTGTCCGGGGCGATGTCCTCCACGGCATGGCCGGCGCCGCGCAGCGCCGCGCGGCTGGCGCCCAGCCAGCCCCCCGGTGCCTCGGCCATGGCCAGCACGCCGGTCGGCACGTAGTGGCTGGTGCCGAGGTCGGCCCAGAGCCGGTCCCAGGCGGCGAAGGCCTGGTCGACCATGGCCATGTAGCCAAGCTCGGCGCCGTAGGCGTGGCGGATCAGCCGGTGCTGGTCGTGGCTGCTGCCGCGCGGGTTGGGGATGGGGTCCTGGTCCAGCACCGTGGTCCGCCAGCCCTGCGCCGCCAGGGCGCGGGCGGCGGAAAGCCCCATGATGCCGCCGCCCAGGACCAGGGCGGTGCCGGCCGCTACGGGCAAGGCACCAGTCGGGTGATGCGGCTGGGGTTCATCTCCGCCAGGTAGATCACGCCATCGGCGCCCAGCCACATGCCATGGGCACCGTTCAGCACCGGGCGGCAGCGGCCGATCAGCCGGCCCTCGGCATTGTAGTGCGACAGCCGCGGCACCTGGTCGGTGACGTAGAAGCTGCCATCGGCGCCACCATGCACCGCCATGGGCTTGTGCAGGTCCGAGATGTCCTGGCGGTGCTCGCCCTGGGCGGTGAAGATCTGGACCCGGTTGTTCTCGCGGTCTGCCACCAGCACGCGGCAATCAGCCAGCACCCAGATGCCGTGCGGGGTGGAGAATTCCGCGGCGCGACGGCCGGGTGCGCCCCAGCTGCCCATCAGCGTGCCATCGGCAGAAAAGCGGTGGACCTGCGCATGGCCGTAGCCATCCGCCACGTAGATGCTGCCATCCGGGCCGAAGGCGATGTCGGATGGCGCGTTGAACGGATGTCCCGGCTGGCCGCGCCGGCCAAGCCCGCCGACGCGCTGCCCGGCGGCGTTGAAGATGATGATCTCATGCGCGTCCCGGTCCACCACGAAGACCCGGCCATCCGGGTGCGGGGTGAACATGTGGCCGTCGGCGACCTCGGCATGGCCCCATTCCGCCAGGCGCTGCCCTTCCGGCGAGAGGACGACGATGGCGGGGCCTTCCGGGTCCACCAGCGGGTCGCTGCGGAGTTGCACCAGCACGTTGCCATCGGCGGCGCAGGCGACATCCGTGACCCGGCCAGGGTCTTGCGGCAGGTCGCCGAAGGGGCGTTCCACGCGGTAGCGGCTGGGGCCGAGGGTGACGAAAAGCTCGTGTCGGGACATGTCCGGCCTGTGGGTGACGCCGGGCACCACCGGGCTGCCCAGGCGGTACGGCGTGTCGATCTTTCTCGCAGGGTGCGGCACGCGCCGCGCCGGCGCAAGCGCGCCGGGCGTGCATCTGCCACCCGCCATGGTGGCAGCGCGCCGGGCGTGCGATATGCCAGGGCGATGCCGTCCGCCAAGCCACCCGCCCATCAACGCGCCAATGGCGCCACCCGGTTGGAATTCGCCCTTGGGCCGCGCGGCACCGCCCTGGCCGGGCTGTATCAGCAATCTCCGCTGCGGGTGCTGTTCCCCACGCCGGAACCGGGCGAACCGCCGACCGCCGCGCTGGTGAACTGCGCCGGCGGGCTGGCGGGCGGCGATGCGCTGGCGACCGAGGCGGTGCTGGGCGCCGGCTGCATCGCCACGCTGAGCACGCCGGCCGCCGAGAAGGTTTATCGGAGTTTGGGGCCGGAGACGCGGGTAACCACGCAACTGCGGCTGGGCGCCGGCGCCACGCTGGAATGGCTGCCGCAGGAGACCATCCTGTTCGACCAGGCCAGGCTGCGGCGCCGGATGGACGCGCATCTGGGCGAAGGCGCCCGGCTGCTGGCGGCGGAGATGCTGGTGTTCGGCCGCAGCGCCCGGGGCGAGACGATGCAGGGCGGCCTGGTGCGCGACCAGTGGCGGCTGCATGGCCCGGCCGGGCTGCTGTGGGCGGATGGGCTGGCGCTGGGTGACGACCTTGAGGCGCGGCTGCTGGCGCCGCTGGGCTTCGCGGGCGCCGAGGCGATGGCGACGCTGCTGCTGGCGGCACCGGGGGCGGAAGCGCATCTGCCGGCGCTGCGGGAGGTGCTGGACGGGCTGCCAGGGGCCGGGCCGCAGGACGCGCCGCTTGGCGCCGGACAGTACTGCGCGCGGCTTGGCGCCGCGACCATCCCGCGCCCGGGGCTGCTGCTTGCCCGCTTCCTGGGCGATGCGTTGGCGGTGCGCGATGCAATTGCCGCGGGTATCATCACCTTGCGCCACGCCGCGCTGGGCCAGCCGGCCCGGCTGCCGCGGCTGTGGACGACGTAGCGGCCCCGGGCCATGATCACGACAATTCTGGGACGAAGCATCGCATGCACCTGACCCCACGCGAGAAGGACAAGCTGCTGATCGCCATGGCGGCGATGGTGGCGCGGCGCCGGCTGGAACGCGGCGTCTTGTTGAACTACCCCGAGGCGATCGCGCTGATCACCGACTTCGTGGTGGAAGGCGCGCGCGACGGCCGCAGCGTGGCCAGCCTGATGCAGGACGGCGCGCATGTGCTGACCCGGGCGCAGGTGATGGACGGCATCGCCGAGATGATCCACGAGATCCAGGTGGAGGCGACCTTCCCGGACGGCACCAAGCTGGTGACCGTGCACGAGCCGATCCGCGACGCGGTGGTGGCGGCGAAGCCGGCGCGAAAGACTGCGACGAAGGCGGCGCGGAAGGCGGCGGTGCGGGCGCCAGCGGCGAAAGCTGCCGCCACGCGGAAGCCCGCTGCCAAGCCGGCACCCAAACGGGCCGCGGCGAAAACTGCGCCAGCCCGGAAGGCCGCGGCGAAGGCGCCGGCCAAGCGCGCAGCCGCCAAGGCCGCACCCGCGAAAGCCGCAGCGAAGAAGCCCGCGCCGGCAAAGCCGGCGACGAAGAAGCCCGCGCCGGCAAAGGCGCCCGCCAAGAAGTCCGCGCCGAAGAAGCCCACCGCGAAGAAGGCGACCCGCCGATGATCCCGGGCGAAATCCTGCCGGCCGCCGGCGAGATCGAACTCAATGCCGGCGCGCCGGTGACGGAGCTGGAAGTGGCCAATACCGGCGACCGTCCGGTGCAGGTGGGCAGCCACTACCACTTCGCCGAGACCAACCCCGCCTTGGCCTTCGACCGCGCCGCCGCGCAGGGCCAGCGGCTGGACATCGCCGCCGGCACCGCCGTGCGCTTCGAGCCTGGCCAGCGCCGCCGCGTGCGCCTGGTGCCGCTGGCGGGCGACCGCGTGGTGCACGGCTTCCGCGGCGAAACCGAAGGGAAGCTCTGACCATGGCCGCGCGCATATCCCGCAGTGCCTATGCCGGCATGTATGGCCCGACCACGGGCGACCGCATCCGCCTGGCGGATACCGACCTGATCGTGCAGGTGGAGCGCGACTTCACGAGCTATGGCGAAGAAGTAAAATTCGGCGGCGGCAAGGTCATTCGCGACGGCATGGGGCAGTCCCAGCGCACCCGTGCCGAAGGGGCGATGGATACCGTCATCACCAATGCCGTCATCCTGGACCATACCGGCATCTACAAGGCCGATGTCGGGCTGAAGGACGGCCGCATCGCCGCCATCGGCAAGGCCGGCAACCCGGATACCCAGCCGGCCGTCACCATCGTGATCGGCCCGGGCACCGAGATCATCGCCGGCGAAGGGCGCATCCTGACCGCGGGTGGGCTGGACGTGCATATCCACTTCATCTGCCCGCAGCAGGTGGAGGATTCGCTGGCCTCGGGCATCACCACCATGTTCGGCGGCGGCACTGGCCCGGCGCATGGCACGCTGGCCACCACGTCAACGCCCGGCCCCTGGCACATGGCGCGGATGCTGCAGGCGGCCGAGGGGCTGCCGGTGAATCTCGGCTTCCTCGGCAAGGGCAATGCCGCGCTGCCGGCGGCGCTGCGCGAACAGGTGCTGTCCGGTGCCTGCGGCCTGAAGCTGCATGAGGACTGGGGCACCACGCCCAAGGCCATCGACACCTGCCTGATGGTGGCGGACGAGATGGACGTGCAGGTGGCGATCCACACGGATACGCTGAACGAAAGCGGCTTCGTCGAGAGCACCATCAAGGCCATCGCCGGCCGCACCCTGCAGGCCTTCCACACCGAAGGCGCCGGCGGTGGGCACGCACCGGATATTCTGCGCGTTGTTGGCGAGCCGAACTTCCTGCCGTCTTCGACCAATCCGACGATGCCCTACACCATCAACACGGTGGACGAGCATCTCGACATGCTGATGGTCTGCCACCACCTGGACCCGCGGATTCCGGAGGACGTGGCCTTCGCCGAAAGCCGCATCCGCAAGGAGACGATCGCCGCCGAGGATATCCTGCACGACCTGGGCGCCATCAGCATGATGAGCAGCGACAGCCAGGCCATGGGCCGCTGCGGCGAGGTGATCATCCGCACCTGGCAGACCGCGCACAAGATGAAGCAGCAGCGCGGGCGGCTGGCCGGCGAGCAGGGCGACAACGACAACCTGCGGGTCCGTCGCTACATAGCCAAGTACACCATCAACCCCGCGATTTCGCAGGGCATCGCCCAGCATGTCGGCAGCGTGGAGGTCGGCAAATACGCCGACCTGGTGCTGTGGAGCCCGGCCTTCTTCGGCGTGAAGCCGGACATGATTTTGAAGTGCGGCAGCATCGCCATGGCGCCGATGGGCGACCCAAATGCCAGCATTCCGACGCCGCAGCCGGTACACTACCGCCCGATGTTCGCGGGGTTCGGCAAGGCGATGGCGGCCAGCGCCATCACCTTCGTCAGCGAGGCGGCGTTGCAGGACGGCGTGGCGCAGCGGCTGGGGCTGCAGCGCATCGTCGCCGCGGTGAAGAACACGCGCGGCGGCATCAGCAAGCGCGACATGGTGCTGAACGACGCGTTGCCGAAGATTGAAGTGAACGCGGAGACCTATGAAGTGCGCGCCGATGGCGAGTTGCTGGTGTGCGAACCCGCCAAGGTGCTGCCGATGGCGCAAAGGTATTTCCTGTTTTGAGCGAAGACACGCTTCCCCGCGCGATAAAAGTGCTGCCGGCGGGCGGCTGGGTGGAGCGCACCGCGCGCGATACCGTGACGCTGGATTTCGACGACCGCTTCCGCCGGCGCCGGCGCTACGTGGGCGCCAAGGGCCTGGCCTTCCTGCTGGACCTGGAGGAGGCGGTGGCGCTGCGCGATGGCGACGGGCTGTTGCTGGAAGCCGGTGGCGTGGTGCTGGTGCGGGCGGCGCCGGAGCCTCTCGTGGAAATCAGTGCCGAGACGCCGGAGCGCCTGGCGCGGCTGGCCTGGCATCTGGGCAACCGCCACCTGCCGACCGAGATCCGCGCCGAGACGCTGCTGATCCGCGATGACCATGTGATCGTGGCGATGCTGCGCGGGCTGGGCGCGCTGGTGCAGCAGGTGAACGCGCCGTTCAACCCGGAAGGCGGCGCCTATGGCGAGCACAACCGTCACCATGACCACGCGCATGACCACGGGCATTCGCACCATCACGACCATGAGCACTGACAGCGCCGCGCTGTACCGCCTGCTGACCTGGCTTTCGCCGGCCTATCCCGTTGGCGCCTTCAGCTACAGCCACGGGCTGGAAACCGCTGTCGAGGAAGGCCTGGTGCGCGGGCGGGATGGGCTGGTGGCCTATGTGACCACCGTATTGAACCACGGCGCCGGGCGCATCGACGGCGCCCTGCTGGTGGCGGCGCATCGCGCGGCGCAGGCGGGCAAGCCGCGCGTGCTGGACCAGGTGGCGCAGCTTGCCACCGCCTGGCGCGGCACCGCCGAAACCGCGCTGGAGACGATGCAGCAGGGCACGTCCTTTACCAGCATCACCAATACCGCCTGGCCGGATGCACGCTTCGCCGCCTTTGCCGCGCGGCATGGCGGCCGGCTTGCGCATCCGGTGGCCTTCGGCGCCGTGGCGGGCTTCCAGCGCGTGCCGCTGTTGGCCAGCGTGACCGCCTGGCTGGCCGCCTTTGCTGCCAACCTGGTCTCGGCCGGCGTGCGGATCGTGCCGCTGGGGCAGACCGACGGGCAGTTGGCCACCGCGGCGTTGCAGCCTATCGTGGATGCTGCCGCGCAAGCCGCGTTGGCCGCCGACCTGGACGACCTGGGCACCGCGAGCCCGATGCTGGACCTGCTCTCCATGCGCCACGAAACCCAATACACGAGGCTGTTCAGATCATGAATCCGGGCCGACCGATTCAGCTCTCCGCGCCCCGGGGCAAGGCCCCTGGGCACTTCGACCATCGGGCGGCGTCATGAGCAATGGCCCCTTCCGCGTAGGCATCGGCGGCCCAGTGGGCAGCGGCAAGACCGCGCTGACCGAACGGCTGTGCCGCGCGCTGCGCGACACGCACGACATCGCCGCCATCACCAACGACATCTACACCAAGGAAGACGCGGAGTTCCTGACCCGCGCCGGCTGCCTGCCGCCGGAACGCATCATGGGCGTGGAAACCGGCGGCTGCCCGCACACCGCCATCCGCGAGGATGCCAGCATCAACCTGGCGGCGGTGGCGGACATGGTGGCGCGCTTCCCCAAGCTGGAGGTGCTGTTCATCGAAAGCGGCGGCGACAACCTGGCGGCCACCTTCAGCCCGGAACTGGCGGATTTGACGATCTACGTCATCGACGTCTCCGCCGGCGACAAGATCCCGCGCAAGGGCGGCCCGGGCATCACCCGCAGCGACATTCTGGTCATCAACAAGATCGACCTGGCGCCGCTGGTCGGCGCCGACCTGGGCGTGATGGACCGCGACGCCAAGAAGATGCGCGGCGCGCGGCCCTTCATCTTCACCAATCTCAAGGTGGACAAGGGGGTGGCGGAGATCGCCGCCTTCATCCTCCAGCAAGGCGGCATCCCGCCAAGGAAGGCAGCATGAAGAAGTTTTTGCTCGTTCTCGCGCTCGCGCCTTTCCCGGCGCTGGCGCATCCCGGTGGGCCGCTGGCCCATGGCCTGGCCGGTGGCTTCCTGCACCCGCTGATGGGCATGGACCACCTGGTGGTGATGCTGGCCGTCGGCCTCTGGGCCGGGTTGCAGGGTGGTGCGGCGCGGCTGGTGCTGCCGGGCGCCTTCATGGCGGCGATGGCGCTGGGCATGGGCCTTGGCATGGCCGGCCTGGCGATGCCTGGTGTGGAGGCCGGAGTGCTGGCTTCCGTGCTGCTGCTGGGCGTGTTGGCGGCTCTGGCCGTGCGCGTGCCGCTCGGCATGGCGGCGCCGCTGGTCGGGCTGGCCGGGCTGCTGCATGGCCATGCGCATGGCGTGGAAGCCGGCGCGCTGGAACTGACCTATGCCGTGGGTGCGCTGGTGGCCACCGCCGCGCTGCACGGTGCGGGCCTGGCGCTGGCGCGGCCCTTCTCGCGGCTGTTCGCCCGCGCGCGGACGGCCTAATCCAGCTTCCGCATCGGCGCCAGGGCGAGGAACCTCGCCTTGGTTTCCGGCGGGATCGGTGTTGGCTTCCGGGTGGCGCGGTCCAGCACCACCATCACGTTCTCGGCCGTGGCGACGCAGTGGTCGCCGACGAACAGTGCCTGTTCCAGCACGAAGCTGCTGTTGCCCATGCTGAGCATGGCCCCGCCGATGCGGACGCGGCCGGGGTAGTGGACTTCCCGCCGGTAATCGATGGCGACGCGCGCCACCGCCATGGCGAAGCCGCGTTCATGCGGGGCGCCGGCCACCGCGTTCATCAGGTCGGCGCGGCCGGTTTCGCAATAGGCGCCGATGGCGCCGTTGTTGACATGGCCGTTCAGGTCGGTGTCGGAGACGCGGACCGTCTCGTCGCTCCAGAAGGCGAATTCCTCGGGGCGCGGCAGCGGCTTGCGGTCGCTCATGCGGCGGGGTCCTTCAGCGCGGCCTCGGCCATGTCGCGCAGCTTATTCTTCAATATCTTCACGCCGTTTGGGCCGTTATTGGCGGGGAATTCCGCCACCGCCAGCACGCGCTTGGGCTGCTTGTAGGCGGCCAGGCCGGCACGGCAATGCTGGAGCAGCGCGGCTTCCTCGGCGGCTTCGGCCAGGATGACGAAGGCCACCGCGGCATCGCCCTGGCCGGGCAGCGAGACGCCGACCACCTGGGCCTGGGCCACGGCGGGGTGGGCTGCCAGGTGGCTCTCGATCTCGCCGGGGTCCACCAGGTAGCCGCGCAGGCGCAGGCTGTCCTTCAGCCGCGCCAGGTAGAGGAAGCTGCCGCCCTCATCCACCGCCAGGTCGCCGCTGCGGAACCAGCCATCCCTCGTGAAGGCGGCGGCCGTGGCGCTGGGGTTGTTGAGGTACTGCTGTAGCAGATTATAGCCCTGCAATTGCAGTTCGCCCGGCTCGCCCTGGGGCAGCACGGCGCCGGTCTCGGGGTGGCAGACGCGGAAGCGGATATCCGGCGAAACCGGCGTGCCGCCGGCGGGGATGCGCTGGGCCAGCGGCGCCCGCCAGTCGCGGCCCGCCAACAAGGAAAAACCCTCGGAGGAGCCGTAGAGGCCGAACAGGCGGATGCCGCGGGCGTCGCCGGCCTCGGCCACGCGGGCGGCCCAGCCGACGAAATCGGCATAGCCGCCGATGCGCCAGGATGCGAGCGAGGCGCCGGGCACGCCCAGCACCGCGTCGAACATCTGGTCGCTGCCGAAGAAGTGGGTCACGCGCTCCGCGTCTATCGCGCGGGCGCAGGCAATGGGGTCGTAGACCGGCACCGAGACCAGCGTGCCGCCGGCCGCCAGCACCGCCATGGCCTGCATGAAGCCGAGCACGCCGTAGAGCGGCAGCGCGCCGAGCGCGACGCCGCCCTGCATGTCGAAATACGCGGCCACGTTCTGCGCGTGGCGCTTGATGCTGGCCTGGTCGTGTGGCGCCAGCTTGGGCACGCCGGTGGTGCCGCTGGTGGAGAAGGTGCAGAGCAGGTCGCCCGCGTCGCCGGTGCCGGGTGCCTCGCCGTCGCTGCCTTCCAGCAGCCCGTGCGGCGGGCCGACCAGCACGTGCAGGCCCGGCGTTTCCGCGGCCAGTTCCTGCGCGGCGGCGGCAAAGTCGGTCTTCAGGAAATGGTCAGGCACGACCAGGCCGCGCGGCTCAGCCACACCCAGCACGCGGCGCGCTTCGGCGGTGGTGAAGCGGGTGGAGATCGGCACCACCAGCACGCCCAGCTGCGCGCAGGCGAAGAGGCATTGCAGCCAGCCCGCGCCATCCGGCAGCCAGACCGCCAGGCGGTCGCCACGGCGGAAGCCCAGCGCGTGCAGCCGGGCGGCGAAGCGGCGCGACGCCGCGCGCAACTCGGCCCGCGAGAGCCGCAGGCCAGGGGCGACGAGGGCGGTGCCTTCACCCGCGAGCAGCGACAGCATCAGCGGCCGCCGAGCGCCGCGCGGGCGATCTGGATGCGCTGCATCTCGCTGGTACCCTCGCCGATCTTGAAGGCGCGGGCGTCGCGGTAGAAGCGTTCCAGCGGCAGGTCGCGCATGTAGCCGATACCGCCAAAAACCTGCAGCGCGCGGTCGGCCACGCGGTTCACCATTTCGGAGCAGTAGAGCTTGCTGCGCGACGCCGCGATGCGGAACTCGTCGGTGCCGGCATCCGCGGCTTCGGCGGCGGCGCGGATCAGGCCACGCGCGGCGGCGATCTCCACGTCGTTGTCCGCCAACGGGAATTGGATGCCCTGGTATTCGCTGATCTGCGCGCCGAAAGCCTTGCGTTGCCGCGCATACTCCAGCGCCATTTCCTGCGCCCGCAGCGCAATGCCGAGGCAGCGGCAACTGACAAAAATACGGTCGTGGTTGATGCCGGCCATCATGGTCAGGAAGCCGCCGCCGGGCGCGCCGAGCACGTCCTCATCGGGGATGAAGGCGTCTTCCAGCACGAACCCGTTCAGGTGGTAGCCGCGCCAGCCCATCTTGCGGTAGCGCACCAGGTTCTTCAGCCCGGGGTTGGAACGCCGCATCAGGAAGGTGGTGAGCCGGCCCTTCAGATTGGCGCCGGCATCGGTCGTGGCCAACACGATGATCCACTCGGATGTCTCGACATTGCTGATGAACTGCTTGGTGCCGTTCAGCCGCCAGCCGCCGGCCACCTTCTCTCCCTTCACCTTCAGCGCGTTCAGGTCGCTGCCGGCATCGGGTTCGGTCAGCGCGTAGGTGATGGTCTCGCTGCCATCCAGCAGCGTCGGCAATATCCGTGCGCGCTGCTCGGCGCTCATCAGCGTCAACGAAATCGGCAGGTGGCCGAAGCATTCTGTGAGTGGCATGGAGGTGCGGCCGATTTCCTCCAGCACCTGCACGCGGTCGGCGACGGAAAGCCCGGGACCGCCCAGGCTTTCCGGCAGGTTGAAGCCATACAGGCCGAGCGCGGCGATCTCCTGCCGCAGCCCGGCCAGCAGCTTCTCGTCAACCTCATCCGCCTCGTCGATCGCGGCTTCCAACGGGTTCAGCCGCGTGCGCACGAAGCGCCGCACTGTTTCGCGGACTGCCGCGATCTCCTCGGCGGACATGGCTTACTTCTTCTTCTTCTTCGCCGGCTTCTCGGCGTCTGCGGCGGCCTTGTCGGCCTCGTAGCGCGCCTTGTTCTCGGCGTTGGGCGGGTAGAGGCCGGGTAGCTTCTCGCCGGCTTCCACCTGGCTGACGATCCAGGCTTCCAGGCGCTCCTGCTCGGTGCCCTCGTTGGCGACGTATTCCACGAGTGCCTTCGGGATCAGCACCGCGCCGTCATCATCCACCACCACCACGTCGTCCGGGAAGACCGCGACGCCGCCGCAGCCGATCGGCTCCTGCCAGCTCACGAAGGTCAGTGCGGCGACCGAGGGCGGGGCCGCGCCGCCGGCGCACCATACCGGCATGCCCGTGCCTTCCACGCCGGCCACGTCGCGCACCGCGCCATCCGTCACCAGGGCGGTCACGCCGCGCTTGACCATGCGGGCGCAGAGGATGTCGCCGAAGATGCCGGCGTCGGAGACGCCCATGGCATCGGCCACGCAGATGCAGCCTTCCGGCATCGCCTCGATGGCGGCGCGGGTGGAGATGGGCGAGGACCAGCTTTCCGGCGTGGCCAGGTCTTCCCGCGCCGGCACGAAGCGCAGCGTGAAGGCCGGGCCGACCATGCGCTGGCCCATGGCGGAAATGGTGAAGGGCTGCGGCCCGCGCATCCAGACGTTGCGCAGCCCCTTCTTCAGCAGCACCGTGGTGATGGTGGCAGTGGTGATCTTTTCCAGCTTCGCCTTGATGATCGGGTCCATGGTCGCGTCCTTCATTGGGTCAGGTGCTTTAGCGCAGCGGCGATGATCGCGGCAGGGTGGTCGTCCACCTCCAGCGCAATGGCGGCTTCTTCGGCGGCGGGGGCTTCCAGCGTGGCGTATTGGCTGGCCATCAGGCTGGCGGGCATGAAGTGGTTTTCGCGCGCGGCCTGGCGGGCCATGACCAGGGCGGGGTCGCCGTGCAGGTACAGCAGCCGCACGTCGCGACGCGGCGCCAGCAGGCGGTCGCGGTACGCCCGCTTCAACGCGCTGCACGTGACCACGCCGCCGGCTTCGCCGCGCTGGTCCAGCCAGGCGCCGATGGCGTCCAGCCAGGGCCAGCGGTCATCATCGGTCAGGGCAATGCCGGCACTCATCTTCGCCACGTTGGCGGGTGGGTGGAAGGCATCGGCGTCGGCGAAGGGCACGCCCAGCGCCGCGGCCAGCCCCTGGCCGATGGTGGACTTGCCCACGCCGGAGACGCCCATCACCAGCACCTTCACTTTTTGGGCGGCTCCAGATGCCCGCCGAAGCCCTTGCGCATGGCCGACAGCGCCTTCATCGAGAAGCGCTGCTCGTCGCGGCTGGTGAAGCGGGCGAACAGCGCGGCGGCCAGCACCGGCGCGGCGACGCCCTGTTCCACCGCGGCATCTACGGTCCAGCGGCCCTCGCCACTGTCGCTGACGGTGCCGGAATAGCTGCCCAGGTCTTCTTCCGCCGCCAGCGCCTGGGCGGTGAGGTCGAGCAGCCAACTCGCCACCACGGAGCCACGGCGCCAGCCCTCGGTCACATCGGCCAGCGAGGCACTGACCACGCCCTGGTCGTGCAGGATGTCGAGGCCCTCGGCCATCGCCTGCATCATGCCGTACTCGATGCCGTTATGGATCATTTTCGTAAAATGGCCGGCGCCGTTGGCACCGCAATGGACGTAGCCCTCAGCCGGGCGGGGGTCGCGGCCCTCGGCGCCGGGGGTCGGCTCTGCCGCAGCGCGGCCGGGCACCAACGCCGCAAAAATCGGGTCCAGCCGGCGCACCACGGCTTCCTCGCCGCCGATCATCAGTGAATAGCCGCGCGCCAGGCCCCAGACCCCGCCCGACGTGCCGATATCCAGGAAGTGCAGACCGCGGGCGCGGATTTCGGCGCCGCGCCGCTGGCTGTCCTTCCACATGGAATTGCCGCCATCGATCAGCACGTCGCCGGGGGAGAGCAGGGCGGCGATCTCGCGCAGCGCGTCTTCCGTGGCGGCGCCGCTGGGCAGCATGACCCAGATGGTGCGGGGCGCGTCCAGGCCAGCGACCATGGCGGCCAGGCCCGGCACGGCGCGGGCGCCTTCGGTGGCCAGGGCGGCGCCGGGGGCGGGGTCGCGGTCCCACACCACGCAGTCGTGCCCCGCGCGCAGCAGCCGCCGCACGATGTTGCCGCCCATCCGGCCCAGGCCGACCATGCCAAGCTGCACCGTTTCGCTCCCTCAGATATCGGCACGAAGCCTAACCCCGCCCCGGCCCTTGCGCCAGCCGCCCCGGCCGGGCTTTGCTGGCGGCACGAATGCAGGAGGCGATGATGCAGAACAGCGAACAGATCTGGCAGCTGGTGGACCAGCGCAAAGCCGAATACGAGGGCCTGGCCGACCGCGTCTGGGGCATGCCGGAGCTGTGCTACGCCGAGCATCGCAGCTGCGCCGAACACACCGCCATGCTGGAGGCCGAGGGCTTCCGGGTGACGAAGAACCTGGCGGGCATCCCGACCGCCGTGATGGGCGAAGCCGGCGAGGGTGGGCCGGTGATCGCCATTCTGGGTGAGTATGACGCGCTGCCGGGGCTTTCCCAGGAAGCCGGCGTGGCGGAAAAGCGGCCGCTGCCCGGTGATGGCTCCGGCCATGGCTGCGGCCACAACCTGCTGGGCAGTGCCGCCATGCTGGCCGCCGCCGCGGTGAAGGACTGGCTGGCCGCCAACAACCTGCCGGGCCGGGTGCGCTACTATGGCTGCCCGGCCGAGGAAGGCGGCGCCGCCAAGGGCTTCATGGTGCGCGACGGGGCGTTCAAGGATGTGGATATCGCGCTGACCTGGCACCCCGCGGCCTTCACCGCCGTGGACGACATGAAGAGCCTGGCGAATACCCGCATCGACTTCAGCTTCGTCGGCCGCAGCAGCCACGCCGCCGCCGCGCCGCATCTGGGGCGTTCGGCGCTGGACGCGGTGGAGCTGATGAATGTCGGCGTCAACTACATGCGCGAACACATGCCATCCGACGCGCGCATCCACTACGCCTACCTGGATGCCGGCGGCATTGCGCCGAACGTGGTGCAGGCCACTGCCAAGGTGCGCTACCTGATCCGCGCGCGTGACCTGCCGGAGCTGAACCGGCTGATCGCCCGCGTCCGCAAGATCGGCGAGGGCGCGGCGCTGATGACCGAGACGCAGGTGACGACCAAGGTGGTTTCCGCCGTTTCCAACCTGCTGATGAACACGCCGCTGGCCGAGGCCATGCACAACAACATGATGCGCCTGGGCCCGCCGGAATGGGACGACGAGGACCGCGAGCTGGCGACGAAGTTCCAGGCCACGCTGTCGGAGGAGGACATCACCACCGGCTGGCGCAAATACGGGTTGCGGGAAAAGCGCGGCGTGACCCTGGCGGACCAGATCGTGCCGTTGGAAAACGCCTTCGCGCCGATGATGGGCAGCACCGATGTCGGTGATGTCAGCTGGGCGGTGCCGCTGATCCAGGCCCGCGGCGCGGTCTATGCCATCGGCACGCCGGGGCATAGCTGGCAGCTGACGGCACAAGGGAAAACGCCGCTGGCGCATAAGGGCATGGTGCATGTGGCCAAGGTGATGGCCGGCACCGCGGTGGACGCGCTGAAGGACCCGGCGCTGATCGAGCGCGCCCGCGCCGACCATGCCGAGCGCACCGCGGCGACGCCCTACGTGTGCCCGATTCCGGACGACGTGACGCCGCCGATCACCATGAGTGCCTGAGACCCGGTCGGCGGAGGGCGCAGGCCGCTTCGCGGCCGAGTGCCCGGCGCCGTGGATCGGGCCTGCAATCTACCCCAGCCCGTTCAGCGCCCGCCAATGGCGCGCCAGGTCGATGCGGCGCGCCACCCACACCGCGTCCTGGTGGCGGCGGACGTGCTCCAGCAGTTGCTCCAGCCCGCGCAGCCGGGCGGGTCGGCCGATCAGGCGCAGGTGCAGGCCGATGCTGAGCATCTTCGGCTGGGTCGCGCCCTCGCGCAGCAGCATGTCGAAGGCGCTGATGCAGTAGCGCGAAAAATCCTCAGGCTGGACGAAGCCCTGGCCGGGGGCGAAGCGCATGTCATTGGTGTCGAAGGCATAGGGCAGCACGACGTGGGGCTGGCCCTGCACTTGGACGATGCGGGGCAGGTCGTCGTCATAGGCGTCGCTGTCGTACAGGAAGCCGCCTTCCTCCAGCAGCAGCCGGCGGGTGTTGACGCTGGCGGAGGACTTGGTGTGCCAGCCCAAGGGGCGTTGGCCACAGGCTGTTTCGATGGCGGCGACGGTGCCGGCGATGACCGCGCGTTCATGCGCTTCCTCCATCCCGGCATGCGTTTCCCAGCGCCAGCCATGGGCGCTGATCTCATGCCCGCGCGCCAGTGGTTCGCTGGCCAGGATGGGCGTATTCGCCACGGCGCGGCCGCAGCTGGAGAAGGTGGCCTTGACCCCGTAGGCGTCCAGCAAGTCCAGCAGCCGCCACAGCCCGGCGCGGGCGCCGTAGTCGAACTGGCTTTCCATGCAGAGGTCCGGCGCGCCCTGCATCAGCCGGCCGGTCTCGGGCATCAGCTCGTTGCGGTCGTCGCCTGAGAGCAGGGAGAACTCGGCGCCTTCCTCGACATTGACCACGAAGCTGATCGCCAGCCGCGCCTCGCCCGGCCAATGCGGCTGGGGCGGCTTGCCGGCATAGCCGACCAGGTCTCGGGTGGCTGAGGGCATGCCGCCGGGCAGGGTCATCGGGCGTCTCCATTTTCGCGCGGGGGTAGCGTGGCATCCCGCGTGCCATGGTGCCAGGATGGGGCACGACGGAGGGACAATCATGACCGGATCACGTGAGGGCGCCATCGCCCGCGCCCATGCCTGCTACGATGATGGTCGCTACCTGGCGGCGCTGCGCGATCTGGTGGCAGTGCCGACCGAGAGCCAGATGCCGGAACGCCGGCCGGACCTGTATCGGTACTGCCAGCAGACCCTGCCGCCGATGCTGGCGCCGATGGGCTTCACCTGTGAGACGCTGGACAACCCGGATACCCGCCACGGCCCAGTGCTGCTGGCCACCCGGCAGGAAGGCGCGGCGCTGCCGACCATCCTCATCTATGGCCATGGCGATGTGGTGCGCGGGCTGAAGCCGCAGTGGACCGAGGGGCGCGACCCGTGGGATATCAGCGTCGAGGGCGACAAGTGGTACGGCCGCGGCACGGTGGACAACAAGGGCCAGCACCTGATCGCGCTGGAAGCCCTGCGCGCCACGCTGGCGGAGCGCGGCAAGCTCGGCTTCAACGTGAAGTTCTTCATCGAGACCGGCGAGGAGGTCGGCTCCCCCGGCCTGCTGGATTTCCTTGAAACCCACCGGGACAAGTGCGCCGCCGACGTCTTCATCGCGCTGGATGGCCCGCGGCAGACCACCTTCATGCCGGAAATGACGCTGGGCGCCCGCGGCGGCTACGCCTTCGACCTGGTGGTGGACTACCGCAAGGAGGAACATCACAGCGGCCATTGGGGCGGCGTGCTTGACGACCCCGGCTTCGTGCTGGCGCATGCGCTGGCCAGCATCGTCACGCCGCGCGGTGCGATATTGGTGGATGGCTGGCTGCCCAAGGCGGTGCCGGCCAGCGTGACCGAAGCGATCGACGCGCTGGTCTTCGAGGAAATTCCAGGCACGCCGGAAGGCAGTCCGGATTGGGGCGAGCCTGGTGTCTCCAAGGCGCAGCGGATTTATGGTGGCACTGGGGTGATTGTGCTGGCCAGCGTCTGCGGCCATCCGGATGCGCCGACCAATGCGGTGCAGGGCAGCGCCCGGGCGCGCTTGCAGGTGCGCCACACCGTGGACGTGCCGGCCGAGACCATTGTGCCGAACCTGCGCAAGCACCTGGATGAGCGCGGCTTCCAGATGGTGCGGATCGAGGAGAAGATGACCCGCGGCATGTTCCCGGCCAGCCGCACCAACCCGGACGACCCCTGGGTGAAGGCGGTGGCCCGCAGCATGGCGCGCACCGCCAACCGCACGCCGAACATCGTGCCGAACAGCAGCGGCAGCTCGCCCTCCGGCCTGTTCCTGGACGTGCTGGGCACGCCGGCCATCTGGATTCCCAACAGCTACCCCGGCTGCAACCAGCACGGGCCGGACGAGCACGCGCTGGCGCCGCTGCTGCGGGAAGGCTTGGGCATCATGGCGGGACTGTGGTGGGACATCGGCGAAAGGGGCGGGCCGTGATCCAGCGCCGGGCGCTGCTCGGCGCCACGCTGGCGGCGCCTGCGCTTGCCCAGGAAGGCTTCCCGAACCGCCCGGTGCGCCTGGTGGTGGCCTACAGCGCCGGCGGCGTGGCGGATACCTGCGCGCGGATATTGCAGCAGAAGGTCGGCGAGGCGCTGGGCCAGCCGCTGGTCATCGAGAACCGTACCGGCGCTTCCGGCGCGCTGGGCGGCGCCCATGTCGCGCAGAGCCCGCCGGATGGTTATACTTTGTTGGTCGAAGGCGTCACCAGCATCACCCTGCCAGCGGCGAACAAGGGCCTGCCGCTGGACTACAGCACGCTGGTGCCGGTCACGCAGATCACCCAGGCGCCCTATGTGCTGGGCGTGCGGAAGGATTTTCCTGCGGAGGATTTCCGCGGTTTCCTGGCCGAAGCGCGGCGGCGCCCGGGTGAAGTCACCTACGGCACGCCCGGCATTGCCCATATCGGCCACCTGATGGGCGAGTTGATCCAGCACAAGGCCGGGGTGCGGCTGGAACACATTCCCTATCGCGGCGGGGCGGATGCGGCGCGCGACCTGATCGGCCAGCGGATCGACGCCGCCATCATCAGCGAAAGCAGCCTGCAACCGGCCTTTGCCAATGGCGCCAGGCCCTTCGGCGTCACCGGCGCGCGGCGGCGGCCGAACCTGCCGAACACGCCGGCACTCGCAGAAATCCTGCCGGGCTACGACCTCTCTACCTGGATGATCATCTTCGCCCCCGCCGGCACGCCGGCGCCCATTGTGGAACGGCTTGGCGCCGCCTTCCGCCACGCCACCAGCGATGCCACGGTGCAGTCCCGGCTGGACCAGACCGGCAACGACGCCGTGGTGGGCAGCGCCGCCGAGGCCGCCGCGCTGGTGGCGCGCGACCGCGTGGTGCTGACCCAGCTGATCCGCCAGGCCGGGCTGTTGGCGGCGGGATGACGCGCATTGCCCTGATCCATGCCGGCCTGGTTTCCATGCCGCCGATGCTGGACGCCTTCGCCCGGCTCTGGCCGGAAGCCGAGCTGCTGAACCTGCTGGACGACCGGCTGTCCGAGGATCGCGCCCGCGACGGCGTGCTGACACCCGCGATGACCACGCGGCTGCTGGCACTGGCCCGCTATGCCGTGGCCAGTGGCGCCGAGGGCATCCTGTTCACCTGCTCCGCCTTCGGCCCGGCCATTGCGGCCTGCGCCGCCGCCCTGGCGCCGTTGCCGGTGCTGAAGCCGAACGAGGCCATGGTGGAAGCGGCGCTGGCGGCGGGCGGCAGCATCGCCCTGCTTGCCACCTTTGCCGGCACCTTGCAGACCATGCCGGATGAGTTCCCCGCCGGCACGGACCTGCGCCCGCACCTGATAGAAGGCGCCTTCGCCGCGCTGCTGGCCGGCGACCTGGCGGAACATGACCGCCTGGCCGCCGCCACGGCGCGCGGCTGCAAGGCGGATGTGATCGCCCTGGCGCAGGCCAGCCTGTCCCGGGCCGCACCGGCGGTGGCCGCCGCCACCGGCAAGCCCGTGCTGACCACGCCGGACACGGCGGTGCTGAAACTGCGCGGGCTGCTTGGCCCGCGGTAACGCAAGGCCGCTGCGGCGGCTCAATCCGCCTTGATGCCGGTGTCGCGGATCACCTTGGCCCAGACCTCCATCTCCCGCTCCAACAGCCGGCCGAAGCTGGCGCCGTCGGAGGCGACCACCTCGATGCCCAGCTGGTCCAGAAACTTGCGGCGCAGCTCGGCATCGGCCAGCACCTGCACCAGCGCGGCGTGAAACTCCGCCAGCACGGGCTGCGGCACGCCGGCCGGCGCCAGCAGGCACCAGAAGGCGGTGGCGTCCACACCGGGAATGCCCATCTCGGTCGCCGTCGGTAGGTTGGGCAGCAGCGTGGACCGCGTGGCGCCGGTCTGCACCAGCGGCACCAGCGTGCCGTCCTGCATCAGCCGGCCCAGCGGCGCCGCGCTGGCGATGCACAGGTCCAACTCCCCGGCGATGCAGGCCTGCACCAGCGGCGCGCCGCCCCTATAGGGCACATGCGTGGTGCGGAACCCGCCATTCTGCTGCATCAGCTCCATCGCCAGATGGGCCAGCGTGCCGTTGCCACTGGTGCCGCAGGTGATCCGCTCCGGCGCCGCCTTCGCCGCCGCCACCAGGCTGGCCATGTCCTTCCAGGGGCGGGATTTGTGGGCGCAGAGGATCATCGGCGCCGTGCCCACCAGCATGACCGGTGCGAAGTCCCGCCTGGCGTCGTAGGGCAGGTTGGGCACCAGCCCCGGCAGTGCGGCGAAGACGTCCGAGATCGCCAGGAAGGTCAGCCCATCCGGCGCCGCCTTGGCCACCACGTTCACGCCGATGGCGCCGCTGGCGCCGCTGCGGTTCTCCACCACCACGGCAACGCCCAGGCGCTGTTGCAGCGGCGCCTGCAGGAAGCGCGCCACCAGGTCCACGCTGCCGCCGGGCGGAAACGGCACCATGAAGCGGATCGGCCCGGCCGGCCAGGCGCGCTGGGCCAGCGCTGGCAAGGCCAGCGGCGTCAGGGCAGCGGCCAGCAGCGCGCGGCGTGGGGTCATGGCTGGAATCCTCCCTTTTCCGGCACTCGGCCATGTCGGGCGCAGCAGGGCAAGTCCCCGGCCGCTCCCATGTCGCCAGGGCCTCGACGCGGCGACGAAACCCTGCAAGATGCCGGCAACGCCCGAGGGAAACCCACCATGTCCACGCCGAAGCCGCGCGGCCGCCAGTTCTTCGCCAATCCCGGTCCGACCAATATCCCGGATTCGGTGCTGCATGCACAGGCACACGTCACCATCGACTTCAACGACCCGGCCTTCCTGGAGGTCTATGACCGCGTGGTGCTGGGCGTGAAGCAGGTGCTGAAGACGCAATCAGAAGTGTTCTTCTACACCGCCTCCGGCCACGGCGCCTGGGAAGCCGCGCTGGTCAACCTGTGCTCGCCCGGCGATGCGTTGCTGGTGATCGAGACCGGCTTCTTTTCGGAAGGCTGGTCGCACATGGCCAGCGACCTGGGGCTGAAGCCCGAGACGCTGGCCGCCGACTGGCGCCGTGGCGTCGACCTCGGCGTGCTGGAGGCCCGACTGCGCGCCGATGACGGCCATGCGCTGAAGGCGGTCTGCGTGGTGCACAACGAGACGGCGACGGGCATGTCGCTGCCGGTGCAGGAGGTGCGCAAGATTTTGGACCGCACCGGCCATCCGGCGCTGCTGCTGGTGGACACCATCTCCTCACTCGGCAGCTTCGACTTCCGCATGGATGAATGGGGCGTGGATTGCGCCGTGGGCGGCAGCCAGAAGGGGCTGATGCTGCCGACCGGCATGTCCTTCACCGGTGTTTCGGCCAAGGGCATGGCGGCGCATGCGGCCAGCACCTTCCCGAAGCATTACCTCAGCTGGTCGCTGATGATGACGCGCCGGCACCGCAGCTTCGTCGGCACCGTGCCGACCAGCTATTTCTATGGGTTGCAGGAATCGCTGCGGCTGCTGCTGGAGGAGGAGGGGCTGGACAACGTCTTCGCCCGCCATGCCCGGCTGGCCGAGGCGGTGCGCCGCTGCGTGCGGCATTGGTCCGGCAACAACGGCCCGCAGCTGTTCTGCCAGAATGGCGAGCGCCTGTCGGACAGCGTGACCGCGGTGCTGGTGCCGGAGGGGCATGACGCCAATGCGCTGCGCAGCATCGCGCTCACCAAGTACAATGTCTCGCTCGGTGGCGGGCTGGGGCCGCTGAACG
This sequence comes from uncultured Rhodospirillales bacterium, assembly GCA_903835235.1. Taxonomy (GTDB): domain Bacteria; phylum Pseudomonadota; class Alphaproteobacteria; order Acetobacterales; family Acetobacteraceae; genus CAIMOR01. Next base: position 46,689 of record CAILMF010000045.1, on the reverse strand, counting down.
GGCGGGTGTTCCGCATCGGCCATCTGGGCGACCTGAACGAGCCGATGATCCTCGGCACGCTCAGCACGGTGGAACTGGCGATGCAGGTGGCGAAGATGCCGCACAACCCCGGCGGCGTGGCGGCGGCGATCGCGTATCTCGCCGAGGGCTGAGGGCCGCTATTCCGGCTTCAGGTCCACCTGGCGCACCAGGCGGCCATACTTCTCGTACTCCGCGCGCAGGTAGGCGGCGAAGTCCTCGGCGGTGCCGGGTGCGGGGTCGCTGCCCTGCTGGCGCAGCTGCGCTGCCACCTCCGGCTGGCGCAGCACTTCGCCGATGGCGGCATTGAGCCGCGCCAGCACCGGCTGCGGCGTGCGCGCCGGCGCCAGCACCCCCAGCCAGGCGTCGGAGGCATAGCCGGGCACGGTTTCCGCTATCGTCGGCACGCCCGGCAGGATCGGCGTCGGCGCGCTGGCGGCGGTGGCCAGCACGATGGCGCGGCCACCTTCGATATGGCCGCGCGCGGCGACGATGGTCGTCATCACCATGGCGATCTGGCCGCCGACCAGGTCGGTCATCGCCGGTCCCTCGCCGCGATAGGGCACATGCGTCAGCCGCACATTGGCCATCAGGTTCAGCAGCTCGATCGCCAGGTGGTTGGTGCTGCCGGTGCCGGACGAGCCGACCGCGAGTTCGCCCGGCTTGGCGCGGGCCAGGGCCAGCATCGCCGCCATGGTCCTGGCCGGCTGCGCGGCATTGGCCACCAGCACCAGGGGATTGCGCACAGCCAGCGTCACCGGCGCCAGGTCCGTGAGCGGATCATACGGCGTGCGCATGATGTGCGGGTTGACCACCAGGGCGCCGAGCGCGCTGAGCACGATGGTCGTGCCATCCGGCGCCGCCTTCGCCACCGCGTCCACGCCGATCATGCCGTTGCCGCCGGGCCGGTTCTCCGCCACCACCGGCACGCTCAGCAGCGGCGGCAGGTGGCGGGCGATGGTGCGCGCGGTGTTGTCCGCGGCGCCGCCGGGGGCGAAGGGAATGATCAGCCGGATCGCCCGGTCCTGCGCCCGCACCGCCGGTGCTGCCAGCAGCGATGCCGCCAGAATGGTCCTGCGCTTCATGCCGCATCTCCCCAGGGCAGGCACACGATGCGCTTGCCGATATTGCCACCGTCCAGCAGGCCGATCAGCGCTGATGGCGCCGCCTCCAGCCCCTCCGTCACCGTCTCCGGCGCCAGCAGCAGGCCGTCGCGCCACCAGCCCAGCAAATCGGCCCGCGCCTGCTCCCGCAGGGTCGGCGCCACATGGCCGATGCGGAAGCCAGTGAGCGTGACGCATTGGTCCAGCAGCTTCATCAGGTTGCCAAAGGCGATGGGTTGCGTGGCGTTGTAGTGCGCGACCATGCCGCACAGCGCCACCCGCGCACCGGGGTTCAGCGTGGGCAGCACCGCATCCAACACCGCGCCGCCGACATTCTCGAAGTTCACATCCACGCCGGCCGGTGCCGCCGCGCGCAGCCGTGCCGTCAGTTCCGGCGCGCGGTGGTCCAGGCAGGCATGGAAGCCGAAGCGCTGCACCACCTCGGCGCATTTCACCGCGCCACCGGCAATGCCGATGACGCGGCAGCCCAGCAGCCGGGCGATCTGACCGACCGCGCTGCCCACCGCGCCGCCGGCGGCACTCACCACCACCGTCTCCCCCGCCTGCGGCCGGCCGAGCTGCACCAGGCCGTACCATGCGGTCTCCCCGGAAGAACCCAGCAGGCCGAGATGCAGGGAGGCTGGCTGCACCGTGGCATCCAGTCGGCGAAGCGTGCCAGCTCCGGCCAGCGCATATTCCTGCCAGCCGAAATCGCCGAGCGCGAGATCGCCCTCCCGCCAGGCATCGTCGCGGCTGGCCACCACCTCGGCCACGCCGCGGCCGACCATCACGCCGCCCTCGCGCAGTTCGGTCGGGTAGCCCTGGATGCCCAGCATCATCCGGCGCTGGTAGGGGTCGATCGACAGGAAGCGGTTGCGCAGCAGCACCTGGCCAGGCGCGGGTTCGGGCACCGCGGCCTCCGCCATGGCGAAGCAATCCTCGGTCAGCCGGCCCTCCGGCCGGCGGCGGTACAACACCTGCCGATTGCGCATCCGCGTCCTTCCCCGTGCCGTCTTGCGGCGCGCCAAGACTGGCCTAGGATTGTGCGCAAGAACAGTGAGGGTCGTTCAAGGTGGTGGCAGCTGTCGCAGGCGCGGCAGGGCTGTGCCTGCCCTTGCTGGGAAGTTCAGCATCAGCAGGAGCATCTCCATGGCCGCCCCTCCCTCCGCCCGCCGCGAGCGCATCAACCCGCACTTCCCCAAGCTGGTGGAGATGACGCACCAGTACGTCTACGGCGACATCTGGGAGCGCAAGGAACTCTCCAAGCGCGAGCGCAGCATCGTCACCATCGCGGCGCTGGTCGCGCTGGGCTGGGAAGACCAGCTGAAGAGCCATATCGGCCGCGGCCTGGGCAATGGCCTGTCGCGTGAGGAAGTCGCCGAGATCATCACCCACCTGTCGATGTACGCCGGCTGGCCGGCGGCGATGACCGCGAGCCACGTCGCGGTCGACGTGTTCGAAGAACAAGACGCCGCGAAGAAGGGCTGACCGCCATGAAGATCGGGTTCATCGGGCTGGGCACCATGGGTGCCTTCATGGCGGCCAACCTGCAGAAGTCGCAGTACAAGCTGGTCGTCACCGACGTCCGCAAGGAAGCCGCGGCCGGCCACCTGGAAGCCGGCGCCGAATGGGCGGACACGCCCAAGGCCATCGCCGAGCAATGCGACGTCGTCTTCACCTCGCTCCCCGGTCCGCCGGAAGTGGAGAGCGTGGTGTTCGGCGAGAACGGCATCCTGGCCGGCGCGCATGCGGGCATGGCGTATTTCGACCTGTCCACCAACAGCCAGGCGCTGATGCGCCGGGTGAATGCGGCGCTGGCCGAGAAAGGCGCCTTCGGCTTCGACGCCCCCGTCTCCGGCGGCCCGGTTGGCGCGAAGAGCGGCAAGCTGGCGATCTGGTGCGGCGGCGACAAGGCGGTGTTCGACCAGCACAAGAAGGTGCTGGACGCGATCGGTGACCAGGCCGCCTATATCGGTCCGGTCGGCACCGCCACGGTGGCCAAGCTGGTGCACAACATGGCTGGCTATGCGGTGCAGACCGCCATGGCCGAGGTCTTCACCATGGGCGTCAAGGCCGGCATGGACCCGGTGGATCTGTGGAAGGCGGTGCGCCAGGGCGCGCTCGGCCGTCGCCGCACGTTTGACCGCGTGGCCGACCAGTTCCTGGTGGGCAAGTACGACCCGCCGGCCTTCGCGCTGAAGCTGGCGCACAAGGACGTCACGCTGGCGGTGCAGATGGGCCGCGATCTCGGCGTGCCGATGCGCTTCTGCAACCTGACGCTGGAGGAGATGAACGAGGCCCGCGCCCGTGGTTGGGACCATCGCGACAGCCGCGTGCCGATGCTGCTGCAGGTGGAGCGCGCCGGGGTGAAGATGGAAGCCGACCCGGCCGCCATCAAGGCGATCCTCGACGCCGACAAGGGCTGACGCGGGATGGTGGCGAGCCTGTTGCAGCAGCCTGGTGAGATCGGCCCACTGCGGCTGAAGAACCGGCTGATCATGGCGCCGATGGGTACCAATTTCGGCTCCAGCGACGGGCTCTCCACCGAGCGCGACCGCCACTACTACGAGTTGCGCGCGCGGGGCGGCGTGGCCGCCATCGTGACGGAAGCGATGGCGGTTTCCGCTGGGGGCCGCGCGCACAACAACAGCATGTGGATCTATCACGACCGCTTCATCCCCGGCTTGGCCAAGCTGGTGGACAGCATCAAGCGGCATGACTGCCTGACGATCGGCCAGCTGAACCATCGCGGCGCGCTGCTGCGGCGCATGGTGCTGAACATGGAGCCGGTCGGGCCTTCCCCGTGGCGCAACCCGAATACCGGCGACGAGGTGCGTGCGCTGGACCGCGCCGAGATCGTGGAAATCCAGAAGGATTTTGTGAGTTCCGCCAGGCGGCTATGGCAGGCCGGTTATGATGCGGTGGAGCTGCACGCGGCCAATGGCTACCTGTTCCACCAGTTCTTCACCGGCCGCATCAACAAGCGCAGCGACCAGTATGGCGGCAGCGTGGAAAACCGCGCGCGGCTGCTGCTGGAAACCGTGCATCGGCTGAAGGACGCGCTGCCGGATTTCCCGTTGTGGGTCCGCATCTCCTGCACCGAATACTGCGCCGACGGCTACCCGATGGACGACGTGGTGGCGCTGGCGCAGATGCTGGAAGCCGCCGGCGTCTCGGCGCTGGATCTCTCGGGCGGCACCAATGAAAGCCCGGAGCTGTCGCGTTTCTGCATCCAGCCGCCGTCGCTGCCACGGCGCACGCTGGAGGAACACGCCCGCCCGGTGAAGGCCGCGGTCGGCATTCCCACCATCATCGCCGGGCGCATCATCTCGCCCGAAGATGCTGAAGCGGTGCTGGCCAATGGCAGCGCCGACTTCATCTCGCTCGGCCGCGCGCTGACCGCGGATGCGTATTGGCCGAAGAAGGCCTTCGGCGAGATCGCCACGCCGATCCGCGCCTGCATCAGCTGCAATGTCTGCTTCGAGCGCCTGACGCTGGAGAAGGATGTTGCGTGTGTCACCAACCCGATGCTCGGCACCGAGTTTGAGGAGCAGGAGCTGGCGGAGCCGACGCATCACGTGGCGCGGCCGCAGCGCGTGCTGGTGCTGGGCGGCGGCGTCGGCGGCTTCGAGGCCGCGCGCATGACCGCGGCACGCGGGCATGTAGTGGAGGTTTGGGAGAAGGCGGCACGCCCCGGCGGGCAGATCCACCTGGCCGTCGCCGCGCCGGACAAGGAGGAAGTGCGCCCGGTGTGGAGTTATCGCTTCGACCAGGCGATGGCGCTGGGCGTGACGCTGCGCTGCGGCGTGGTGGCCGATGAGGCCGCGATCCGCGACTTTCGCCCCGACCATGTGGTGGTGGCCACTGGCGCCCGCCCGCGCCCGCTGGCGGTGGAAGGCACCACGCCGGTGCAGGCCTGGGACGTCATCGCGCAGCCATCGCTGGTGCCTGAGGGCGCCGCCGTCGCCATCATCGGTGGTGGCATCGTTGGATTGGAAGTTGCCGACGTACTGCTGGCCCGCGGCTGCCGCATGACCGTGCTGGAAATGGCGCCGACCTTGGCGCCGCAGATGGCGCGCAACAACCGCACCGATTTGCTGATCCGGCTGCGCGAGGCCGGCGTCGGCTTCCACACCAAGGCGCGGGTGCAGCGGCTGCAGGGCAATACGCTGGTGTTCAGCGTGGATGGCAAGGCGCAGGGCATCGAGGCCGATCTCGTCATCGCCGCCATCGGCGCGGTGCCGAACCGCGACGCGCTGCCCGCGGTGGAAGCCGCCGGCGTTCCCTATACGCTGGTGGGCGACGCCAACCTGCCCGGCGATTTTCTGTCAGTGCTGCGAGATGCGTCGATGACCGGGCTCGGCATCGGCCTGCCAAGCGAAAGGCTGTGACCATGGAATACGAAGTCTATGCGCTGAAATACGCGCGCCGCGACGCCAAGCGCGCCGAGCACTTCATCGGCGGCGATCCGCATGACGCACCGATGCCGATGGACTACTTCGTCTGGGCCATCGTCGGCGGCGGCAAGGCGTGGATCGTCGATACCGGCTTCACCGCCGAGGTGGCGAAGAAGCGCAAGCGCGAATACCTGCGCTGCCCGATCGAGAGCCTGTCGATGCTCGGCATCAACCCCGACGAAGTGGAGGATGTCATCATCTCCCACCTGCACTACGACCATGTCGGCAGCTTCCACAAATTCGCCAAGGCGCGGTTCCATCTGCAGGAACCGGAGATGCAATACGCCACCGGCCGCTACATGAAATACGCCAAGCTGCGCCACAGCTTCGAGATCGACGACGTCGTCGGCATCGTGCGGATGAACTTCGCCGAGCGCGTGGTCTTCCACAATGGCGACGCCGAGGTGGCACCTGGCATCAAGCTGCACTTCTGCGGCGGCCACAGCGCCGGGCTGCAATGCGTCACGGTCAACACCGCGCGCGGCACCGTGGTGCTGGCGACGGACGTCACGCATTTCTACGAGAACAGCGAGACGTACCGCCCCTTTACCACTGCGTTCCATATCGGCTGCATGTTGGAAGGCTTCGACAAGCTGCGCCAGTTGTCGCCGACGCCGAAGCACATGGTCCCCGGCCACGACCCCGAGGTGATGCAGCGCTACCCCGCGGTGCCCGGCCTGGAAGGCATCGCTGTCGCCCTGCACAAGGAACCTTCGAAGTGAAGCGTCGCACCCTGCTGCTGAGCGCCCTCGCCACGCCGGCGCTGGCGCAATCCTTCCCGAACAAGTCGGTCAAGATCGTGGTGCCGTTTCCGCCCGGCGGCGCGGCCGATATCACCGCGCGATTGCTCGGTGAACAGATGGCACCACTGCTCGGCCAGGCCGTCGTCATCGAGAACCGGCCTGGCGCCGGCGGCAACATCGCGGCCGAGGCAGTGGCGCGCGCGGTGCCGGATGGGCACACGGTGTTCCTGGGCGGCGCCACGATCTTCTGCGCCAACAAGTACCTCTATCGCGGCGTCATGCCGTTCGACACCATGCGCGACTTCGCGCATATCTCCCGCGTTTCCGTCGGCACCACGCTGCTGGTGACGCGCGCCGACCGGCCCTACCGGGATTTCGCCGCATTGGTGGGGGCGGCGAAGGAAGCGCCGGGCAAGATCAGCGCCGGCAATTCCGGCTGGGGCACCATCAGCAACCTGTCCATTGCCAAGCTCGGCAAGGTCGCGGGCATCGAGATCAGCCAGATCCCCTATCGTGGCCTGGCGCCCTCGCTGAACGACTGCCTGGCCGGCAATGTCGATCTCATCTTCGACGGCATGCCCGCCATCGTGCCGCATGTGCGCGAAGGCCGGCTGCGGGCGCTCGCGGTCGGCAGCGCAAAGCGCGTCGACTACGTGCCGGGCATCGAGAACGTGCCCAGCATGGCGGAACTTGCGCCGGGCTCCGACATGGACATGGAGTTCTGGTACTGCATCTCCGCCACCGCCGGCTCGCCGCCCGATGCCGTGGCGAAGCTGCACCAGGCCGTGCATGCGGCGGCGCGTACCGCGACCTATCGCGACAAGCTGTTGCCGCTCGGCTTCAGCGCCATCACGGATGAAAGCCCGGCCGCCCTGACCGACTTCATCCGTCGGCAGGACGCGGTGTGGAAGGACCTGGTGGAAGTCTCCGGCATCAGGCTGGACTGATGCCGATGCCGCCCGGGAAAGCCTCCCGGGCGGCGCACTACCGGCTCAACGCAGCGCGGCGTTGAGCTTTTCCAGTGCGGCGCTGCCCGGCACCAGGATGTCGTCGCCCAACTGGTTCAGCGGCGTCGCCACGGTGCCGAGGCCGGCATGCATATCCTCCGGCTCCGGGTCCACGAACAGCAGGCCGGTGACGATCTCGCCCATCGCCTTGTGCCGCGCCAGGTAGTTCATCGCGGCCACCCGGTCGGTCGGGTCGTAGTCGTCGTGCAGCTTGCGCAGCCGCAGCACGGAACCGTCATGCTGCGTCACCTCGGTCACCTCGCCCGGCTGATACTGCGTGGTGATCGGCGCGCGGCCGAGGATGACGTCCAGCTTGTTGACGCTCTCATTGTGCTCGCGCACGTAGTCGTAGCTTTTCGTGGAACCTTCGTGGTTGTTGAAGGCGACGCAGGGGCTGATGCAGTCGATCAGCGCCACGCCCTGGTGCGCCAGCGCGCCCTTGATCAAGGGCACCAGCTGATCCTTGTCGCCGGAAAAGCTGCGGCCGACATAGGTGGCGCCGAGTTGCAGCGCCATGGCGACCAGGTCGATCGCCTCGTCATTGTTGATGGCGCCCTTCTTGGCCTTGCTGCCCTTGTCGGACGTCGCGCTGAATTGGCCCTTGGTCAGGCCGTAGACGCCGTTGTTCTCGACGATGTAGCTCATGTTCACGCCGCGCCGCATCAGGTGGGCGAACTGGCCGATACCGATGCTGGCGCTGTCGCCGTCGCCGGAAACACCCAGGTAGATCAGGTCGCGGTTGGCCAGGTTGGCGCCGGTCAGCACGCTGGGCATGCGGCCGTGCACGGAGTTGAAGCCGTGCGACGAGCTGAGGAAATAGTCCGGCGTCTTCGACGAACAGCCGATGCCGGAGACCTTGGCCACGCGATGCGGCTCGATGCCCAACTCCCACACCGCCTGGATGATGGCGGCGCTGATGCTGTCATGCCCGCAGCCGGCGCAAAGCGTGGAGATCGAGCCTTCGTAGTCGCGCCGGGTGAAGCCGAGCGCATTCTTCGGCAGGCCGGGATGCTTGAGGGCAGGCTTCAGGTAGCTCATGGCGCGGCCTTCCGCAGGGGTACGACTTCAACCGAGGTGGCCTTGCGGCCGATGGCATCGCGGATGAACCGCGCGGTGATGGGCGTGCCGTCGAAGTGCAGCACCGGCACCAGCTTGGCGGGGTCGATGTTGCACTCGTTCATGACCAGCGTGCGCAGCTGCGCGTCGCGGTTCTGCTCCACGATGAAGACGGTGTCGTGCGCTTCGATGAAGCGGGTGATATCGTCGTGGAACGGGAAGGCGCGGATGCGCATCGCATCCAGGTGGATGCCATCGGCCTGCAACGCCGCCAGCGCCTCCTGCATCGCCGCCGAGGAGCTGCCGTAGTAGATCACGCCATAGGGCGTGGTCCGCGCGGCCTTGGTCGCCACCGGGTGCGGCACGTACTGCTTCGCGGTCTCGAACTTGCGCAGCAGGCGCTCCATGTTGTCGACATAGACCGCGCCGCTCTCGCTGTACTTGGCGAAGCGGTCGCGCGACGTGCCGCGGGTGAAGAAGGCGCCCTTGTTCGGGTGCGTGCCTGGATAGGTGCGGTACGGCACGCCGTCGCCGTCCACGTCCAGGTAGCGGCCGAATTCGCGCGCCTCATCCAGCATGTCAGCGGTCATCACCTTGCCGCGGTCCATGCGCTTGCTGTCGTCCCACTCGAAGGGCTCGCACAGCCAGTCGTTCATGCCGATATCGAGGTCGAGCAGCACGAAGACCGTGGTCTGGAAGCGGTCGGCGATGTCGAAGGCGCTGGCGCCGAACTCGAAGCATTCGCGCGGGTCTTCCGGAAACAGCACGATATGCTTGGTGTCGCCATGGCTGGCATAGGCGGCGCTCAGCACGTCGCTCTGCTGCGTGCGCGTCGGCATGCCGGTGGAGGGACCGGCGCGCTGCACGTCGAAGATCACCGCGGGCACTTCGGCGAAGTAGGAAAGACCCACGAATTCCTGCATCAGCGAGATGCCGGGGCCGGAGGTTGCGGTGAAGGCGCGCGCGCCGTTCCAGCCGGCGCCGATGACGATGCCGATGCTGGCCAGCTCATCCTCGGCCTGCACGATGGCGTAGTTCTTCGTGCCGTCGGCATTGGTGCGGAACTTCTTGGCGTATTTCTCGAAGCCCTCGGCCAGTGATGTGCTGGGCGTGATGGGATACCAGGCGCAGACGGTGGCACCGCCATAGACGGCGCCGAGGCCGGCGGCGGCATTGCCTTCGATGTAGATGCGGTTGCCGACCTTGTCGGACTTCTCCAGCTTCAGGCCAATGGTCGGCAGGTTGGTCAGCGCCCAGTTGCGGCCCAGGTGGAAGGCATCCTGGTTCGAGCGGGCCAGCTTCTCCTTGCCCTTGTACTGCTCGGTCAGCAGCTGTTCGATGACCGCGGGGTCGATGCTCAGCAGCGCGGAGAGCGCGCCGAGATAGATGATGTTCTTGAACAGCTGGCGCTCGCGCGCGCCGGTATAGGCCGCGTTGCAGAGTTCCGTCAGCGGCACACCGATGATGGTGATGTCCGTCCGGAACTTGCTGGCCGGCATCGGCTTGGTGCTGTCGTAGAACAGGTAGCCGCCGGCATCGATCTCGGCGACGTCGCGGTCCCAGGTCTGCGGGTTCATCGCCACCATCAGGTCCACGCCGCCGCGCCGGCCCATATGGCCCTCGCCGGAGATGCGCACCTCGTACCAGGTGGGCAGGCCCTGGATGTTCGACGGGAAGATGTTGCGCGCGGCGATGGGGATGCCCATGCGCAGGATGGAACGCGCGAACAACCCGTTGGCCGAGGCCGAGCCCGAGCCGTTGACGTTGGCGAATTTGACGACGAAGTCGTTGATAGCACTCAGCGGCTGGCGCATGCCGGCACCCCGTTCGTGGTCTTGGCGGTCTGGAGGAAGAACTTCTGCATGTCCCAGGCGCCGGTCGGGCAGCGTTCGGCGCACAGCCCGCAATGCAGGCAGACATCCTCGTCCTTCACCATCACCCGGCCGGTCTTCAGCCCGTCGGCGACGTAGAGGTCCTGGTGCTTGTTGATCGCCGGCGCCTTCAGCGCCACGCGCAGCGCATCCTCCTCCGCATTGTCGGTGAAGGTGATGCTGTCGGTCGGGCAGATGTCGACGCAGGCATCGCATTCGATGCACAGGCTGGTGGTGAACACCGTCTGCACGTCGCAGTTCAGGCAGCGCTGCGCTTCCTTGAAGGCCAGCTCGCGGTCATAGCCCAGCTCGACCTCGGCCTTGATGCTGCGCAGGCTTTCCGCCGGGTCGGCATGCGGCACCTTGAAGCGCAGGTCGATCGAGACGTCGTTGTCGTAGCTCCACTCATGGATGCCCATTTTCTGGGACGCCATTTTGACGAGTGGATCGGGCCGGTCGGCGACATCCTGCCCCTGGCAGAACTTGTCGATGCTGATGGCCGCGTCGTGGCCATGTGCCACCGCCCAGATGATGTTCTTCGGCCCGAAGGCCGCATCGCCGCCGAAGAAGACGTTGGGGACGGTGCTCTGCAGCGTCGCCTCGTTCAGCTTCGGCAGGCCCCAGCGGTCGAACTCCAGGCCGATGTCGCGCTCGATCCAGGGGAAGGCGTTTTCCTGGCCGATGGCGACCAGCACGTCGTCGCAGGGGATCGTCACATCCGGCTCGCCGGAGGGCACCAGCTGGCGGCGGCCGCGGGCGTCGTATTCCGCCTTCACCTTCTCGAAGATCATGCCGGTGAGACGGCCGGCCTCGTGCAGCACTTCCTTCGGCACCAGGAAGTTCAGGATCGGGATGCCCTCATGCATCGCGTCCTCCTTTTCCCAGGGGCTCGCCTTCATCTCCTCGAAGCCCGAGCGCACCACCACGGAGACGCTCTCGCCGCCAAGGCGCCGGGCACTGCGGCAGCAATCCATGGCGGTGTTGCCGCCGCCCAGCACGATGACGCGCTTGCCGATGCTGGTGACGTGCTCGAAGGAGACGCTGGCCAGCCACTCGATGCCCAGGTGGATATTGGCCGCGGCCTCCTTGCGGCCGGGCACATCCAGGTCGCGCCCGCGCGGCGCGCCGCAGCCGACGAAGACCGCGTCATAGCCCTCGGCCAGCATGCCCTTCAGGCTGTCGATGCGGGTGTTGTAGTGGGTGGTCACGCCGCCGCGGTTGGTGACGTAGCCGACTTCCTCGTCGATCACGCTCTCCGGCAGGCGGAAGCGCGGGATTTGGCTCCACATGAAGCCGCCACCCTTGGCCTCGGCGTCGTAGACATGCACCTCGTAGCCCAGCGGGGCCAGGTCGCGCGCCACGGTCAGGCTGGCCGGGCCGGCGCCGATGCAGGCAATGCGCTTGCCGTTCTTCTGCGTCGGGATCGGCGTCAGCCGCGCCAGCACGTCGTCCTTGTTGTCGGCGGCTACGCGCTTGAGCCGGCATATCGCCACCGGCTCCTCCTCCACCCGCCCGCGCCGGCAGGCCGGCTCGCAGGGGCGGTCGCAGGTGCGGCCCAGGATGCCCGGGAAGACGTTGCTCTCCCAGTTCACCATATAGGCGTCGGTATAGCGCCCGGCGGAGATCAGTCGGATGTATTCGGGCACCGGCGTATGCGCCGGGCATGCCCATTGGCAGTCCACCACTTTGTGAAAGTAGGAGGGCGCGCTGATATCGGTCGGCTTCAAGAGGCTCCCTCCGGGTATCGTCGCCCTTCAGGGCGTTCGCATGGGGTAGTGGACGTTCGGGGCGGCGGTAACCGCGCTCAACAGTCGGACATTGCCGCAAGCCGCGGCGCGCTGCAACGCGGCCTGGTTGCGTTGCAGCGCAGCAAAAAATCAGCTCAGGCTGCCGGGGTAGTCCTTCCAGACGCTGGGCTCCAGCCGCAGATGGGTCTCGGCCGGGTGGGTAGCCTGCCAATGCGCCGCCAATTCGGCGTTGGTCGGGTTCCACAGCCCGGGGAAGCCCTGCATCACCTCGCAGAACTGCTCCAGCATGGCCAGGCGGCTGCACCAGCCGATATGCTGGGGGTGCAAGGTCATGTGGAACTGCCGGCCGCGGCGGTACTGCGCGCGGAACTCGGCGGCCCAGTTGCGGAACATCATGTCCGGGTGCTCCAGCCCGGTGCCCTCCAGCGGGAACATGCAGAACCACTGGTCATCGTAATGGTAGTAGTAGGGCATGGTCAGCAGCGCGGTGCGCTTTTCGTAGTCCGTCACCCAATAGTGCGGGATGTCGTCGGCCAAGCCATTGCCCAGATAGGCGAAGCCGGCCTCGCGCAGCAACTCCACGGTATTGGGGCTGATGGTGCCGACGGCAAAGCCGTCGCGCTGGCGCGGCAGGCAGTACCAGCCGGCCGGGCGCTGGCCGGTGATGCCCTGCAAAATCGCCGCGGCCTTCTCGATCCGTGCGGCTTCCTCCGCGCGCGACATCTGGGAGGTGTCCTCGTGCTTCAGGCCCTCGGCGGCAATCTCGTGCCCCGCGGCCTGGATGGCGCGGATGCGGTCCGGCATGAAGGCGGCGATGACGGCCGGCACCGCGAAGGTGGCGCGCAGCCCGTAGCGCTTCAGCGTCGCCAGCAGCAGGTCCAGCCCCTCGTTCAGGCCGAAATAGGACCAGCTGTTCTTCAGGTCCGCCGGGGTGATGCCCGCGGGGCTGCTGGCCTGGGAAAGATCCACCGTGAGGCTGACGCAGCATTGCGCGCCGCCCGGCCAGCGCAGCGCGCCATCGGCCAGGCTGGTGGTGTCGGAGATGGTGTAGTTCTGCTTCCACGGCATGGTCGTATCTCCCTTACCGGCTGGCGCGCTTGGAGGGGCGGGTTGCCAGCACATGGCGGGCGACATCGGCGCTGGTCGGCATCCACACGCCGGGCATGGCCTGCATGCGGCGCACCAGGCGCTCCAGCATGTCGATGCGCTGCGCCCGGCCACTGACGAAGGGGTGCAGGCAGACGTTGAGATACCCGCCGACCCGGTACTGCTGCAGGAAGCCCTCCCACCAGATCTCCTCGACCCGGTCGGTGTCGCTGAAGCGGTTGGCCAGAAGCTCGCTGCCCTGCCAGTTGGCGGAATAGAACATCGCGTCGTCGATGGCGTAGTGGAAGGGCAGGTTCAGCACGCAGTTGCCGGCGCCGTCATGCAGGTAGTGTGGCCCATGCGCGGCCGAGCCATGCGAGTTGTACAGGTAGCCTTCCCGCACCAGCAGCCGGTTGCTGTGCCGGCTGCGGCTGCCCAGCGCGCGCAGGCCCAGCGTTTCCTTGAAGGCGGCGACCGTCTTCATGAAGTGGTCGTCTTCCATGGCCGGGTCCTTCGGCACATGGTGTTCCCACATGTGGTCGGCGATCTCGTGGCCCTGGGCCAGCACGTTGCGCAGCGCCTCGGGGTACAGCTCGCAGATGCGGCCGACGGTGAAGATGGTCGCCTTCACGCCGAGACGGCTGAACAGCTCCACCGCGCGCCAGATGCCGACGCGGCCGCCGAATTCGCCCTTGGCCAGCTGCATCGGCGGCTCGTTCTTCAGCCGGCGCAGCAGCATGGCGTCGAAATCCAGCGTGAAGTTCACCGCGATGCGGACGCCCTCCGGCCAGGCCAGGTCGGGTATCGGCTCATAATGCGCGTCCACGTCGCGCGCGGCGGCGACAAGCGCCGCGACTTCGGCATCCAGCGATGCGGCATCCATGGCCGGTCTCCCCATTTCGTGCGGGGATGATGCCGCAACGCCCGGGCGCCGCAAACCCTGGACGGTTCTTCGCCGGCAGGGCAATGCTGCGCCGCATCACGCCTGAGAGCTGCCCGATGGACCACACGCCCCCCGCCGATATTCCCGCCGGCTTCGTCCCGGCCACCCATGGCGGCCCCTATGCCACCACGCTGGGACCGTTCTGGTCGCATCGGGCGGAGGGCTATACCGCGCTGGCGATCCGCATCGAGCATCGGCACATCAACAGCATGGGCGCCGCGCATGGCGGCATGGTCGCCACCCTGGCCGATCTGGGCCTGGTGCATGCGGTTTCTGTCGCGCGGGAAAAGGCCGGGCTGGAGCGGGCGCGCCTGGCGACGGTGAGCATGACCGTGGACTATCTGGGCCCGCCGATGGAGGGTTGCTGGCTGGAGATGCAGGCCAAGGTCACGCGCATGGGCCGCAACCTCTGCTTCACCGAGGGCAGCATGTACGCCGACGGCAAGCACGTGGCCCGGGCCAATGCGGTCTTCGCCATGCAGGCGCCGCGCGGCTGATCCCGGGCGTCAGAGGTCCCGCCTTCTGTCGACCGGTATCAGGCGCGCAGGGTTGATGTGGCGGCTGCGCACGAAAGAAGACTCATGCGGGTCATCATTTTTGATGGCCCGTAAGAGGCGTCAGGCCTCGCCGCGCCGCTTCGCGTAGACCGCGTTGGCCAGGGCGCGCAGCGCCTGCGGCACGTTCTCGCCGGTGGCGCCGGAGATCAGCATCACCGGCCGGCCGCAGGCACGTTCCAGCGCCTTGATGCGGCTGGCCTTGCCTTGCGGGGTCATCGAATCCAGCTTGTTCAGCGCGACGATCTCCGGCTTGTCCACCAGGCCGCCGCCATAGCCTTCCAGCTCCGCCCGCACGGTGTGGTAGGCGCCGGCGGGGTCGGCCTGGGTGCCGTCGATCAGGTGCAGCAGCACCGCGCAGCGTTCGATATGGCCGAGGAAGCGGTCGCCAAGCCCGGCGCCCTCATGCGCGCCCTCGATCAGGCCGGGGATGTCGGCCAGCACGAACTCTTCCGTCGCGTTCAGCCTGACAACGCCCAGCTGCGGGTGCAGCGTGGTGAAGGGGTAGTCGGCAATCTTCGGCTTGGCCGCGCTGGCCGCGGCCAGGAAGGTGGATTTTCCCGCATTCGGCAGCCCCACCAGGCCGGCATCGGCGATCAGCTTCAGCCGCAGCCAGAGCCACTTCTCCTCCCCGGGGTAGCCCGGGTCGGCGCGGCGCGGCGAGCGGTTGGTGCTGGTCTTGAAATGCGCGTTGCCATGGCCGCCATCGCCGCCACCGGCGATGATCACGCGCTTGCCGACCGCATCCAGGTCGGCGATCAGCGTTTCCTTGTCCTCGGCGAAGATCTGCGTGCCCGCGGGCACCTTCAGTACCACGTCGTCGCTGCCGGCGCCGCTGCGGTCCGAACCCGCGCCATTGCCGCCCTTGCGCGCCTTGAAGTGCTGGGCGTAGCGGTAGTCGATCAGCGTGTTCAGGCCGTCCACGGCCTCCACCACGATGTCGCCGCCCTTGCCGCCATTGCCGCCGTCAGGGCCGCCATATTCGATGAAGCGTTCGCGGCGGAAGGCGATGACGCCGTCACCGCCGTCGCCGGCCTTCACCCAGACCTTGGCTTCGTCGAGGAACTTCATGGGAGTGGGACCCTAAAAACGCGAACGGGGGCCAGAAGGCCCCCGCTGCAGCGCACCAGTATGGGGCGAAGCTTATTCGGCAGCGGCGGCCATCACCGGCAGCACGGAAACGTGCACGCGGCCTTCGGCCTTGCGCTGGAACTTCACATGGCCGTCGACCATGGCGTGCAGCGAATGGGTGCGGCCGATGCTGACATTGTCACCGGCCAGCATCTTCGTGCCGCGCTGGGTGACGATGATGTTGCCGGCGCGAACCACCTGGCCGCCGAACAACTTCACGCCCAAGCGCTTGCCGGCGCTGTCGCGCCCGTTGCGGGAAGAACCGCCTGCCTTTTTATGTGCCATCTGTCAGCTCCTCTCTCAGGCCGCCGCGATTTCGGCGATGCGCAGCACGGTCATGTGCTGGCGGTGGCCCTGCTTGCGCCGGCTGTTCTTGCGGCGGCGCTTCTTCAGGATGATCACCTTGTCGCCCCGGGTCTGCTCCAGGACGGTTGCAGTGACGCGGGCGCCAGCCACCATCGGCGCGCCCAGCGTCAGGTTGCCGTCCATGCCAAGGGCCAGCACCTCGTTGAAGGTAACCGTACCACCGGCTTCGGCTTCCAGCTTTTCCACCGTCACCACGGCGTTCGGGGTTACCCGGTACTGCTTTCCGCCGGTGCGGATCACTGCGAAGGTCATCGTGCGGTCCCGACTGGTCACGCCAGAGTTAGGTGCCAAGGTACTCGCCAGGACGACAGCCGCCCCGGACAAGGTGTTCATACGGCCGTAAACGACCGCCGGTCGCGCAGGGCGCTACCGGGAGGCGCGGCTTATACAGAAGTGGCGGCCGATGAGTCAACGGCACCCGCTGGATTTGCTGCCGAAGGGTACGATCCGATGGTTGCGCCCGACGCGGCCGGCCCCTATACCGCGCCCCGACCCCGCCGCGGAGAGGTGGCAGAGTGGTCGATCGCGTCGGTCTCGAAAACCGAAGTCGGTGCAAGCCGACCGTGGGTTCGAATCCCACCCTCTCCGCCAGTTTTAGCCGGCGTCAGGCTCTCCGCTGTGAGGCGTCGGCCTGAAAACCCCAGGTTTTGTGAGGGTTTGCCGCCGGACCTGTTGACCGGCAGGGGCGGAACGACCGCTAAAATCGGCTCTCCGACGGCGCATTCTCTCCGGACCTGTTGACTAGGCCGATTTGGTACGCTTTTCAAAAGCCCCGATATTACAAAGGCTTCGGCGTGGCGGCGGAGCGGCCTGGTTCGAATCGCACTTGCTTGAGAAGCGTACCGAGTTTGCGAACCGGTGGTACGCCATTAGGTAACTGCCACCGACGAACCGAGCTTCCTCCCGATTGATCTGCCTTCGCGGTCCTAGGTTGGCCGCCAAGCAGAAAAGTGGCTCAGGTCGTTCGGCCATGTGTGGTTCAAGCGTACAGGTGGCGCAACGGGCCAAGCGCTGCCATCCTAGGCCTAGAGAGAGAAACTAACCGGCGAGCCGCATGACACTGTTCTCAATCTTTGACCTGTGCACGCCCCGTCCAGATGTGCTGGCTGGGACGTCGTCAGATTCGGATTTCGCAGCCGACTTGGCCCATGTCCTTCGCGGGCACGGGGCCCCTGCAGAGTATGCCGATGCTGGACGTTTCTTCTCTAACACATACCCGACCCGCGGCCTCCAAAGCCTCCTCCGCAACGTATGCGGAAGGATAAGCGGGCGCGGCACCTCGGTGGCAGCCATTTTCCGGCTCGATACGAGCTTTGGTGGCGGCAAAACCCACGGCTTGATCGCCCTCGTACACGCCGCTCGCGGGATGTTCGGCGTCAACGATCCATCTGAGTTCATTGATCCCGCTCTCATTCCCCAGGAACCAGTCCGGGTCGCGGCATTTGACGGTGAGAATGCCGACCCGGCCAATGGCCGGCGGATGGGTGATGGTGTGATGGCGTTCACGCCATGGGGCGAGATCGCTTACGCCTTGGCCGGCGCTGCTGGCTATGAGCGCGTCCGCCGCTCAGACGAAGAGGGCATCGCCCCCGGCGCGGAGACCATTGCCGAGCTGTTTGGCGGTCAACCCGCCCTCATCTTACTCGATGAGCTCGCTATCTACCTGAGCAAGGTCTGGAACCGGCCCGGCGCCCGAGATCAGCTGACCGCCTTCCTGACTGGCCTCTTCAAGGCAGTCGAATCGTCACCTCGGGCTGCGGTTGTTTACACCCTTGCTATCGGCAAAGACGGCAAAACGGGGGACGCCTACTCGGCCCAGAACCAGTTCGTCGCGGAGAAAATGGCCGAGGCTGAGAGCGTCAGTGCTCGCAAGGCCACGCTGCTCAATCCCACCGAGGATGATGAGACGGTGCATGTCCTGCGCCGCCGCCTGTTCTCCCGCATCGACGATGCGGCAGCCGCCGATGTTGTCGCCCAGTACCGGGAACTCTGGGGTCACAATAAGTCGGTGCTATGCGATGAGGCGTCGAAGCCCTCGACCGCCGCCGGCTTCGCCGACAGCTACCCGCTCCACCCCGACGTGCTGGACACCTTCACATCGAAGACCGCAACGTTGCAGAACTTCCAGCGGGTGCGCGGCATGCTCCGCATTCTTGGGCGCACCGTGGCCGAGCTGTGGCGAAGTCGCCCTGCCGATGCCTTTGCCATCCACTTGCATCACGTAGACCCTGGGAATGAAGCGATCCGTCAGGAGATCGTCACGAGGCTTCAGCAGTCCATCTACGTGCCGGCCGTTCGCTCCGACATTGCGGGCGAAGCCGGTCGGGAGGCGCTGGCCCAGGAGATCGACACCCGGAATCATAAGGGCCTGCCGCCCTACACGGCCTACGTCGCCCGCTCCGTGCTGATGCATACCCTGGCGTTCAACGAGCAACTGAAGGGAGCTGCGCCGGAGCACATCCGATATTCTGTCCTAGGGCCCAGCACTGACATCTCCTTTATTGAGGAGGCCAGGAAGGCATTCATCGCCGGCTCTGCCTATTTGGACGACCGCCCAGGGGCGCCGATGCGGTTCCTGGCCGAAGCGAACCTGACGCAAATCATCCGCCGCGAAGAGCTGAGCGTCGACCCTGGCGAACTGCGGGTGCAGCTGAACGATAGGATCAAGTCGATCTTCGCGGGCAGCGTCATGGAATCGGTTCCGTTCCCCGCAGGCCCGTTCGACGTGCCGGACGAAGTTGGCAATGGCCGTCCCCTACTTGTGGTGCTGTCGCCGGATGCCTGTGCGGTCGGGCAGACGGTCGAAACCATCCCCGACCTCGTCGCCCGCATCTATGAGCGGAAGGGCGCAGATGGCGGAAGCCTCCGGCTCTTCCGCAACAACCTGGTGTTCGTGGCAGCTGAAGAAGGCCGCATCGAGGAGGTCCGGCGGAAAACCGCGCGTCGCCTGGCGCTGCGCGACCTGAAGGACGGGGCGCGTCTCAAGGACCTCGCCGAGCATCAACAGGCCAAGGTGAAGGAACTGGAGTCGCGGTCCGAGGCCGATGTCGCCATCGCCATCCAGCAAGCGTTCCGTCACCTATTTTATCCCTCGCAGGCGCGGCTTTCCGGCGCCGCGGTGTCACTCGCCCATTCCGCGCTCGATACCCATTCGGTCAGCGAGAAGCCGGGCTCTGGCCAGCAGCAAGTTGTCCGCGCGCTGCGCGACTACCGCAAACTACGGATGCCCGAGGACGAGCCAGACGCCCCGACCTATGTCCGCGATCGAACCCAACTCAAGAAGGGTCAGATCACCACCGCGGCGCTCCGCGAAGAATTCCGCCGCGATGCAGCCCTACCGATTCTGATCGGCGATGACGTGTTCACCAAGGGCATCCGGAAGGGTGTCGAGGCGGGCGAGTACGTGTATCGCCGCGGCGACCTGCTCTACGGCCCCGGCGACGCCTATGCCGCGATCCAGATCGACGAACAGGCCGCCGTCTTCACCATGGCCTTCGCTAAGGAGCAGGGCATCTGGCCGCGGCCACAGCCGAAGCCCGAACCGCAAGCCGA
Source organism: uncultured Rhodospirillales bacterium (assembly GCA_903835235.1). Lineage (GTDB taxonomy): Bacteria > Pseudomonadota > Alphaproteobacteria > Acetobacterales > Acetobacteraceae > CAIMOR01. The sequence goes on along the minus strand of CAILMF010000045.1, from coordinate 27,054 downwards.
CGGCGGGGGTGGCGGTGGCGGTGGCGGTTACGCCGCCGGTGGCGATGGCACGGCAAGCAGCGCGCAAGAGACGCAGGGTCCCTCTCCAACCTCAGGCGCCTCTGCCGGCGGGACGTCAACGCCCGGTGGCGGAAGCCAGCAGCAGTCTGGCGGGACCAGCCAGCAGGCCGCGCCTTTGAAGGCGGAGGGTGTGCTGCGTGAAGCGCTGATCCGGCTTTGGGAACAGGCTCGCGGCCGCAAGGTGGCGCGGCTCGGCAGCCTCGCGATCCGCGTGTTCGATGCCCAGGACGGCTTCCGGCTTCTGGGTGTCGTCGCCGCCGTTCGCGTCGCCGATGGCAAGAAGGCCACGATCACCGGCAGCTACGAGACCACCGCCGGCAGCACCCTGACTGTGGAATTCGAGGGCACGCCGCAGGACGCTGCACCACTGAAGGACTTCCTCGATCCACAGATCCGGGCCGCGGCAGAGAAGCAGGTCGAAGTCCGCTTCGACCTCACCTTTACCGAGGGCTTGGCCATGGATGGCGACGCCCCGGAAAAACTGACGGAGCAGTTGACGCGCCTGGCCACCGGTGCCGCCTATGTCGAGGCTCTGGCGGAGGCAAAATCATGAGTGGACGAATCGCGCGACTTCCGAGCCCGCCCACCCCGGCGTCAGCCCCCTCATTCGAGGTGCGTACGGTGCGGCATGGGCCAGCCGACACCGAAGTCGAGGTCTGGCAGCTCCCTTCCCCGGCTTCGCCGCAACTCACGGCGCCCGTGCGACTGGCTGGCCTCCGGGGCCGCAACCTCGGCTTGGTTGAGCATAGGGTGCTGAAGCTGCTTGCGGCCGCCGGACTGAAGTTCAGCCCGCGCGCTGGGCGGAAAGAGGCGCTGATCCTGCCGGAGGACCAGGCGCTCCGTCTCGGCCTGCTGTTCCGGGCGCTGGCACCGATGCGATCGCGCGACAACATCCGGGCCGTGGCCGAGGGGATCGAGGCCATGGGGCGCGAGGAAGCGGCTTATTGGCTTGGCATGGCGATGCACCGGAAGAATCCCCGCCGGGTGCTGACGGCGTTGCGCTTTCTGCTGACGGATCCGAAGCGTGGAGCGTAGGAGCAGCAGCATTTGGCCATCGCTAGCTCTCGCGGAGCATGCACCTTCGTCGGTTGGTGCCCGCCCATGAAGCTTCGCTCGGTCGACATCCAGAATTTCAGAGCGATCGCTTCGCTGCGTCTGCCGCTCGACCCATACCTGACGGTACTGCATGGCAGGAACGCGAATGGCAAGACCAGCGTTTTGGCTGCCATTGCAGTCGGCTTGGGCATTATTCCCACCCTCCTGGCGGGCGGCGGTGGCAAGAGCTTCAGCAAGCTCACAGATGTTCGGAACAACGAGAACACGACGACAGTTGAGTTGGAAACGTCGGATGGTCTTCGATGGTCGAGAGCTGCAACGCGCGTAGGCGGATTTATGGCGCAGCACGCTGCGAAGGCCACCAGCACGCAGCCACTAAGAGACCTGCTGAAGAAACTTGCTGATGATCTGGCGGCAGAACAGGAGACGACGCTTCCGGTATTTGCCTTCTACGATACCGATCGAGCCGTTTTTGATTTGCCGGAGCGAAAAAGGGCATTCCGCAACGAATTCACAAGATTGGACGCGTATTCGGGCGCTCTTGAAGCGAAGCCGAGTTTCAAGTCCCTCATTGAGTGGTTTTATGCGCTGGAGAACAACGAGCTGCGCGAGCAGCGGCGGCTTGAAGATACCTCGTTCCGGCTACCTGCTCTTGAAGCAGTACGCTCCGCGATCATCCGCATGCTGCCTGATGTCACCAATCCGCATATCGAGCCACCTGTTCGTTTTGTCGTGCAGCGATCAACCGGTCCCGGGAATTTGGAGACACTCAGCCTCGATCAGCTAAGCGGGGGATATCGCATTGTTCTCGCGATGGCTGCCGACCTTGCGCGACGAATGGCTCTCGGGAATCCGCATCTCACTGATCCCCTCTCCTCGGAAGCGATCGTCTTGATTGATGAGATCGAACTGCACCTTCACCCGGAATGGCAGCAGCGGATCATCGGGGATCTTCGTCGCACTTTTCCGAATGCCCAGTTCATCGTCTCGACGCACAGCCCGCAGGTACTGACCACGGTACAGCCGCAGCACATCGTGCGTCTTCGTAGCGGCCAAAACGGCGTCGAGGCTTTGGCGACGACAGGGCCAACTTTTGGGGCAGAGTCTGGTGACGTGCTCTCAGCCGAGATGGGTGTTGATGAGCGCCCGATAAATGAGTTGTCTACTAAGCTGGAGCGGTATCTCGCACTTATTGACCGTGACGAGGGTGAGGGTCAGGACGCGCTCGCTCTCCGCGTTGAGTTGGTCGCGTTGTCGCCAAATGAGCCCGCGCTGGCCGCGGCCGACGTCGCGATTGAACGGCGAAAACTGCTACGCTCCTTGGCCAACCAACAATGAAGCGCCTGGTTCCGCTGACTGGGGCCCCATCTGGCCTTAGCCGCTTTCGTACTGATGCGACGCAAGAGCAAACCTGGCAAGCATTTTCCGATTTCGAGCGCGGTGCTCCGAAGCGAGAATTGGCGGAGGCGCTCAGCCTGAGACAGAGAGGGCTTTGCTGTTACTGCGAAATCGTCCTCCGACCCGACGAGACCCAGATCGAGCATGTGGTGCCCAGGAGTAACCCGAAGGATGGGTTTGCTCTGACGCTTGAACCATCAAACCTGCTGGCCTGCTGCAAAGGCGGTACCGATCGCAATTTTGCGGATGACACCCGTCAGCCAGATCCAGCCCGATATCTACCCCCTGTGCCAGAGAACGTCAGTTGCGGCCAAGCGAAGGATAATCAGCAAGGACCTCCGCTTTCCGATCCACGAAACCTGCCCGCCGTACCTTCGCTGTTTGTCGTTCGACAGCATGGAGGAATTGAGCCTGACCCTGAAGCGTGTACTGCAGCCGGCGTTTCTATCGACGACGCGAACGAGACGATTCGGATTTTGGGGTTAGACGCGCAAAGGCTCCGCAACCAGCGCACAAAGATATGGGCGGAATTGGCGAAGTTCCCTACCGAAGCTTCCATCTTGGTTGCTGCTGCTGAACAGAACCTGCGACCACAGGCGACGGGTGCCCTCATGCCTTGGTTCACAACCCGCAGGTCCTTCTTCGGGCCGCTTTCAGAGACGCTCCTGGCTCGGGCGCCTCAAAACTGGATTGGCGCATGACCGACACCCGCTTAATCGAACGCTGGCTGCCGATTGCAGCGATCGGGATCGAAAGCCTGCGCGAGCGAACCCCGATGACGCCGTTCCCCGCACCCAACCGACTCCATGTCTGGTGGGCGCGGCGCCCCCTGGTGGCAAGTCGCGCAGCTGTTCTGGCTTCGGTGCTGCCAGCAGATGCGGATCGAGGACGTTTTCTCCATGCGCTCGGCATCCACGGCGACCCGGTGGCTGCCAAGGTGCGCATCGCTGCCGCGGATCGAAACAATGAGCGGTTGGGCAAGGATGCGTACGGCTATCCCCGCGCATTCGGATGGGCACTCGACGAGTCTGACCGTGCCTGGATGAAGGGCAACGGGATGACCGCAGCAGTCACAGTCCTGGATCCGACGGCGGGTGGCGGCTCCATCCCCTTCGAGGCTGCGCGGCTGGGCGCAACCGCATTTTCGAATGACCTGAACCCAGTCGCAGCACTTCTTCAGACGGCAACTATCGAGTATCCGCTGAAGTACGGAGCCGCACTCCAGCCCGCTTTCGATGCGTTGGGCAGGGAGTTTACCCATCGAGTGCGCGAGCGTTTACAGGGCATCTTCCCGGACGAGCCTGAGCGAGACACGCGCCCGGACGGGTACCTTTGGGCTCGTACTATCCAATGCCCATACTGCGAGGGGCTCGTCCCGCTCTCCCCCAACTGGCGGCTGGCCCCTGACGGGACTGGAGTACGGCTCATGCCGCGCCTAGGCAAAGGACCGGGCGATTCAGAACGGCGCTGCGATTTCGTAATGGTAAGTAGATCTGTTGAGCACTCTGCTGGCACAATTTTGGATGGTGACGGCACCTGCCCGTTCTCCGATTGCGGCAAAGTTATCGACGGCGACGAGATCAAGCGCCAAGCGCGCGCCGGCAGGATGGGCGAACAGCTGTTCGCTATCGTATTCAAGCGTCGCATTGAAACAACCACTAAGGGCGGAAAGAAAGGCCGTGACAAATGGGAGCGCGGCTACCGCGCCCCTCGGCCAGAGGACAACAATAGCGTCGAGATCGCAAAGCGTCTCGCGGAAAAGATGGACGAGTGGGAAGCGCTAGATTTTATTCCAAAAGAACAAATTTCTGCACTATCAAACTACGACCGCGGTCATCGCATGTATGGTATGAATATGTGGCGCGACATGTTCAACAATCGTCATCTAATTTGTCACGGCGAGAGCGTCTCTGTTTTTCGTGAGATGCTCGATGCGCGCGCCGCTCAAGGCCGCCTCAGTCCGATCGATAAGGCAGCGTTTGTATATTTATCTTTAGCAATCGATACTATGGTGAATTATAGCAGCAGAGCCTGCAGGTGGGATATAGTAACCGAAAGAGTAAGATCCGTATTTGATCGTCATGGCTTCGCAATGCTGTGGTCATACGGCGAGATGGCATGCTTAGTCGAGGGGCTTGGGTATGATTGGGCTGTAGACAAAACCTCCGACTGCATAAAAGAGTTGGTTTCACTCACTCGACCCGATGCTGCTGAAGACGGCTTGCTCTTGCGGCGGTCTCCATCAATAGAGCCGCCGCCAGTCACGATTACCTGCAAATCTGGCGACATGCTGGATCACGTTAGTGATGTCAGTGTTGACGTCATCGTTATGGACCCGCCGTACTATGACAATGTGATGTATGCGGAGTTAAGCTACTTTTTCTATGTGTGGCTGAAGCGCACCGCAGGTCAGGTAGCGCCAGAATTTTTCACTCGGACGGGCCCTGACATAGAGAATGAAGCTGTTGCCAACGCCGCAAAATTCGCTGGCCAGAAGGGCGCAAAGGCTCTCGCAGGGCGTGACTACCAGCAGCGCATGGCTCACATTTTCGAAGAGTGCCGCCGCGTCCTGAAGCCCAACGGTATCATGACGCTGATGTTCACCCACAAGGCGACCGGCGCCTGGGATGCGCTAACCAAGGGACTGATGCAGGCCGGCTTCATCATTACCGCGAGCTGGCCCATCAACACTGAGGCCGAGGGCAGCTTGCACATCAAGGACAAGTCGGCCGCCAACTCCACCATCTTCCTCGTCTGTCGCCCGCGCCTCGCGGCGCCGCCCGATGCCGAGTCTGAGTATTGGGAGGATGTCGAACCGCTCGTGGCCGCCGCCGTGCGCCGGCGCGTTGAGGAATTCCAGAAGGCCGGGATTGGCGGCGTGGACCTCTACCTCGCCTGCTTCGGTCCGGCGCTGGAGGAGTTCTCCCGCCACTGGCCGCTCAAGCGCGGTACCCCACGGCCGACGCCGGAAGCCAAGCGCCGGCAGCGCCAGACGGCGCTGTTCGAGGAGGAATGGGACCCCTACGCCGTGACACCCGAGGACGCGCTGGATGCCGCGCGCCGTGAGGTGAAGCGGTGGCGCCTCGAAGCCCTCGGTCAGAAGCAGGGCCGTGCCGAGCTCGATCCGCTGACAAGCTTCTTCGTCCTGGCCTGGGACAGCTTCCGCGCGCCCGTCTTCCCTTACGACGAAGCCCTGCGTCTCGCCCGCGCTGTTGGCGTGGACTTGGACAGCCAGGTGGTCGGCGTACTCGCCGAGAAGAAGGGTAGCGACCTGCTGCTGTGGGATAGCGGCAAGCGCGCGGCGAAGGCGTCACTAGGGGCGCCAGATGGCAGCCGCGCGATGATCGACGCCCTGCACCATGCGGCCCACTCCGCAAGAACCAAGACGCTCGCCGCGGCGAAGGACGCGCTGGAAAAGCGCGGCCTGCTGGGCGAGGCCAGCTTCCGCCTGGCGCTGCAACTGGTGCTCGAGGTGCTACCGGTCAGCCGCGCCTTCTCCGGCGTCACGCTCGATGGCGATGTGGGGGCGGCAAGCAATGACTTCGAGGCGCTGGAAAACCTGCGCCGCCTTGCGCTCGCTGACGACGTGCCCGCGCCAGAGCAGTTGAAGCTCTGGACGGAAATGGCGTGACCATGGAGTGCAAGCGCCTCCCGCGGACTGAGGCTGTCTGGCAGGGGCAGTCCGTCTACCGCTTCAAGGGCATGCTCGCGGACCTCGAGGGCGCTCTGCCGCGGTTCGCCCGCGTGCGGCTGACCCACGAAGATGCGCTGAACGAATACCTCGATCTGGTGCTGAGGGAGCCGACGGATGACGACGACCGCCGCGTGCCCGTCGCGACCGTCTCCCGCCGCTACGCGCTGATACAACACCAAGACGCGGTCGCATGGGTGCGGAAGGCGTTTGAGGAGCAGGAGTGGGATCCCTCGACGATCGGGATCACCGCCTGGATGTCCGAATATGGTGAGCGCTTTCGCGCGGAGATTGCGCTGCCTGTCGAAGCCGAGGCGGTGAACGTTGGTGACATGCTTCGCGCTGAGGTGCGCTTGTGGAACTCAGTGGATCGCTCGCGCGCCTTCGAGGTTGCTATTGGGTGGATGCGGCTGATCTGCACGAACGGCCTCGCGGTGTGGAGCGGCGATCGACTCCGAAAAATTCATCACGTCGATTGGATGTCGCGCGAGTCACCGATGGACTTCTTGCTGGAGCGGCTTCCGAAGTCCCGTGATCAGGTAGCAGAGCTTCGCCGCTGGGCAGAGGTGAAGATCACCATGGATAGACTCGTCGGTTGGGTTGATGGCGATGTCTCGGGCAAATGGGGAAAGACCCGCGCTGCACGCGTGCTGCACATTTCCCGGACCGGCTCCGACTGTGCGGTCGGTCGTCATGCAGAAGCGCGGAAGCCCAGTGAGCTTGAGGTAACCGGGCTTGCTAAGGTGCCAGGTGCTCCTGCGAAGACGGACAATGTCTATGATCTGTACCAGACGCTGCTCTGGCTTGCCGGTCAGGAGAAGTCGCTCGAACAGCGCGAGAGCATGACGGCTGAAACTCTCCCGCTGATCGCCCCGCTCCTACCGCAGAGCATGAGGGGCGCGGCTGCCTAATGCCGATTCTGCGCGACCGTGAATGGCGGCTAAAATACACGCCAGACAGCGGTGACCTTGTCGCCGGCTTTTACGTGCCTCTCCTGGATTGCGCGGTCCGGTACGACCGACTGACAGGCTATTTCAACGCCGCGGCATTGGCCCTGGCTGCCCGCGGCGTCGAGGGCATGGTCGCCAACGGCGGTGTCATGCGGATGATCGTCGGCTGCACGCTTGGGCAGGCTGAAATCGATGCCATCGAGCATGGGGCGAAATTGCGTGAGGCGGTGGAAGGCAAGCTGGCCGCAATGCCGCTGGCCCCGACTGATGTGGGAATGGCTCAGGCCATCGAGCTTCTGGCGTGGCTCGTCGCGCAAGGGCGGCTGGAAGTGAAGGTCGCTGTGCCATGCGACGAGCATCGCCGACCGATCACGGCAGAAGGGCTGTTCCACGAGAAAGCAGGCATCGTAGAGGACAAGACCGGCGAGTCCGTCGCGTTCAACGGCTCATTGAACGAGACGGCGGCGGGCTGGACGAAGAACTGGGAGAGCTTGAACGTCTTCACGACCTGGCGCGACGCTGATCGCGTGCGGGAAGAGGCCGAGAACTTCGCGCGCCTGTGGGCCGACCAGTCGAAGCATGCTGTTGTGTTGGACGTGCCCGCTGCCGTCCGTGCTGATCTCCTTCGCTTTCTGCCCGAAGGTGATGCTCCAGCCAGGCTGAAGACCAAGGTGGTGGAGCCGAAGCCGACTGCTCCACCGTCCGCCGAGCCGACGGTCTCCACAATGGACCTGCGTCGTGTGGTCTGGAGCTTCATTCACGCAGCCGCGGCCATGCCAAACGGCGGGGCGGAAGTCGGCGAAGCGACCAGCGCAGTCACACCTTGGCCCCACCAGCGGCGCGCCTTCCATCGCCTTTACGACAACTGGCCGCCAAAGCTTCTGATCGCTGATGAGGTCGGTCTCGGCAAGACGATTCAGGCCGGCATGCTGCTTCGACAAGCATGGCTCGCAGGCAAGGCGAAGCGCATTCTGATTCTTGCTCCGAAGGCTGTGCTGCGGCAGTGGCAGATCGAACTCCGCGAGAAGTTCAATCTGAACTGGCCGATCTACGATGGTGAGAAGCTGAACTGGTATCCCAGCCCGGCAATGCGCGGGCGGCACGAGCGACCAGTCGGCAAATCCGATTGGCACAAAGAGCCGATCGTCATCGCGTCCTCTCACCTACTCCGTCGCGCTGACCGCGCAGCTGAAGTTCTGACTGCCGAGCCATGGGATCTCGTTGTCCTTGACGAAGCGCATCATGCGCGGCGCCGCGGCGCGGGTAGCGCTCAGGAGGGTGGGCCGAACGCGCTGCTGCGTCTCATGCGAGGCATGAAGGAGCGAACCTCCGGGCTGGTGCTCCTCACTGCAACTCCCATGCAGGTACACCCGGTCGAAGTTTTTGATCTGCTCAGCCTACTGGGTCTGCCGTCTGCGTGGAACCAGAATGCCTTCCTCGGCTTCTTCAACGACATCAACCAGGACAGTCCGAGCCAGGATGCATTCGAGCGCATGGCGGCGATGTTCCGCGCCGTCGAGGCGAGTTACGGGGCGGTCGGACCGGATGCTGTGCAGCGGCTCGGCATCACCAGCGGCCTCCGGGCCAAGCGCTTGCTCAATGCGCTTCGCGATGAGTCGAGCATTCCGCGGAAAATGCTGGAGACGGCGGACCGGAAGGTCGCGCTGAAGCTCATGCGACAAAACACGCCGATCGCCCGCTTGGTTTCCCGGCACACCCGTGAGCTACTCCGAGCATATCATAAGGCCGGTAAGCTCACGACGCGGATCGCCGATCGGAAGGTTGAGGATCGCTTTATCGATCTGTCGCCCGCGGAGCGCGAGATTTACGAGGCTGTCGAGGACTACATTTCGACCACCTACAACAAGGCGATGACAAGCAGCGTCTCGGCTCAGAAGCGAAGCGCCGTGGGATTCGTGATGACGATCTACCGTCGTCGCCTGGCAAGCAGCTTCCGCGCACTTCAGACGACTCTGGAAGGCCAACTGGAAGCCGTGCGCCAACCCAATGGCGATGGCTTCGGGCAGGCACTCGCAGAGGGCGTCGATGATGAGGATGGCGTAGACACGGATGAGGATGATGCCGCCGCACTCGCCAGAGATGCGATGCTGCTTGAGGAAGGCAGCGAAATTGAGCGTCTGATTGCTATGATCCGTCGCCTACCGCCTGACACAAAGGCCGAGCGCCTCCGTGACGAGATCGCAGAGCTTCGCGCTGGCGGCTACGGCCAGGTGATGGTGTTCACCCAGTTCACGGACACGATGGATTTCCTGCGAGGACAACTCAGCAAGGTGCCCGGACTGCGTATCATGTGTTTCTCAGGACGAGGTGGTGAGGTCCTAGCAGCAGACGGGTCGTGGCGCCGAATCTCGCGAGACGATGTGAAGCGGCGATTTCGCGAAGGTTCTGCAGATGTCCTGCTGTGCACCGACGCTGCCGCCGAGGGCCTGAACTTTCAGTTTTGCGGCGCGCTGGTGAACTTCGACATGCCTTGGAATCCGATGCGTGTCGAACAGCGCATCGGGCGCATAGACCGGCTCGGGCAGCGGTATCCGGATATCCGCATCATCAACCTCCACTACTCGGATACGGTGGAAGCCGACGTTTACGTGGCGCTCCGCCATCGCATTGGCCTGTTTCAGCAAGTCGTGGGAGGCCTCCAACCAATCCTGGCACGTATGCCGCGGCTGATCGCTGAGCGCGTTCTCAGCGGCCGGTCGGGAAGCGAGGAAGGCCGCCAAGAGGCGGTAAGGGATATTGAGGCTGAGGCCGACCGCGCCGAAGGTGGCTTCGATCTGGACGCAGTGACAGAGAACGAGCTCGACGAATTGCCGCGCGGTGGGGCGGCGCTGACGATGGATGATCTCGAATCGGTTGTGCGTGAACCGGCGCTCTTGCCGCCGGGCATGGAAGCCCAGGCCATGCGGCCGCGGGAGTGGAAGTTTCAGCAGCCAGGAATGACGGAAGCCGTGCGTGTGGCCACTGACCCGAGTTACTATGAGGAGAACGCCGAGTCCGTCGAGCTTTGGAGCCCTGGAAACCCGACGTTTCCGCTCAGAGACGGTGACATCGTTGATTCGGACGCCAAGCGCCTCTCAGATATCCTCTCCCGACCGATATAGGTCATTTCGCCCGCCCGGTTTGATGCTCCCACACCACCGGCACCCCCTTCAGCAGCCCCGGCAGCGTCATCCCCTCCGGCTGCCGCACGTCCAGGATCGCCTCGACGATGTCCGGCGCCAGCAGCGTCAGCCGCAGCACCCGGCTGACATAGCTGTCGTTGATCTTCTCCGCCGCGGCGATTTCGTCGATGGTACCGTACCGCCCGGTCTCCAGCATCCGCCGCCACCGGAAGGCCCGCGCTACTGCCTTGATGAGCGTGATGTCCTGCTCGCCATGCAGCGCCAGGCCGCCGGGCGTCAGCATGGCCTTCCGTCCGCCGCGCCGCTTCACCTTGAGCGGGATGACCACGGTGAGCGTCTGCGGTGCCTCGCTCATGCCGCGGCGCTCCTGGCGTTGGGCGCCTGCGCGGCGAGGTCACGCACCAGGCTGCCCAGCCCCTCCAGCCGCAGGCGCACCGCGGCGCCGTCGGCCCGGATATCAACCCGATCCACCAACAGCCGGACGATGCGGCTCCGCTCCGCGGGGAAGAGTTCGTCCCACAGCGGCTCGATCCGTTCCAGCGCGTCCAGCACCTCCTGCTCGGTCACGCCTGGATCCGTGGCTCGCGCCGCCCGCCAGGTGCCGACCACTATCTCGGGCTGGCGCAGCAGCGCCTGCACCTGGGCGATCACCGCCGCCTCGATCTCCCCGGCCGACACACGCGGGATATCCGGCCCTTCCGCCGCGCCGCCCTTCAGCACCGCCTGGCTGACGTAGTAGCGGTACATCTGCCCCTTCCGACCGCGGCTGTGGCTTGGCGACATGGCGCGGCCGTCGCTGCCAAAGATCAGCCCGCGCAGCAGTGGCGCCGTGGTGTTCCGCGTCCGGTTGACCCGCACGCGCGGACTGACCTGCAGGATCGCATGCACCGCGTCCCACTGGCGCTGGGTGATGATGGCGTCGTGCTCGCCTGGGTAGGCCGTGCCCTTGTGCACGGCATCGCCAAGGTACACGCGGTTGCTGAGGATGCGATAGGCGTCGCTCTTCGTGAGAGGGCGGCCGCGCTTGGTGGTGGCGCCTTCGGTGCGCAGCGCCTGCACCAGGCGAGTGGCGGATTCAATCTCGACGAAGCCGCGGAAGATTCGCCGCACCAGCGCCGCTTCCACCTCATTCACCACCAGCTTGCGGTCGCGCACGTCGTAGCCGAGCGGCACAAAGCCGCCCATCCACATGCCACGCTTGCGCGATGCCGCCACCTTATCGCGGATACGCTCGCCGATAACTTCTCTTTCGAATTGAGCGAAGCTGAGCAGGATGTTCAGCGTCAGCCGCCCCATGCTGGTGGTGGTGTTGAACGCCTGCGTCACACTGACAAACGTCACGTTGTTCGCGTCGAACACCTCGACCAGTTTGGTGAAGTCGACCAGGGAGCGGCTGAGGCGATCAATCTTGTATACCACAACAACATCCGCCAGACCTTCCTGGATGTCGGCGACCAGGCGCTTCAGGGCGGGGCGTTCCAGGGTGCCGCCGGAGACGCCACCATCATCGTAGTGGTCGCGCACCAGCACCCAGCCTTCGGCACGCTGGCTGGCGATATATGCCTCACAGGCTTCGCGCTGGGCGTCCAACGAGTTGAACTCCATGTCGAGCCCTTCTTCGCTCGACTTCCGGGTGTAGACCGCGCAGCGCAGCTTGCGCGTGGTCGCCGGCATCATGCCGTCCGGCTTTGCGTCGCGCTTCATGCCGCGCTCCGGCTCGGGCGCAGCCCGAAGAACACGCGGCCATTCCAGCGCGTGCCGGTGATGGCGCGGGCGATGGCCGACAGCGACTGGTAGGGCTGGCCCTGGTAATCGTAGCCGGCGCGCGTCACCGTCACCACATGCTCGACGCCCTGGTATTCGCGGATCAGCTGCGTGCCGGCGATCGGCTTGTCCTCGCCGCGCATCCGGCGCACCGCCACCTTGCCGCCATCCAGCTGCTCGCCCAGCGCTTCCAGCCTAGCCGGGGTCTCCGGCTTCAGCCCGCCATAGGCCAGTTCCTGCACGCGGTAGGCCAGGCGGCTTTCCAGGAAGCGCCGGTTGTAGGGCGGCGGTTCCGCACCGAACAATTCGCGCCATTGCTGCTTCAGCGCCGGCGTAGCCGCGGTCTTTAAGGCGGCGAGCCGGCCGAGCACGTCGGCGGGTGGGATGGCGGGGGCGGTGAATGCCGCCGGGGCGGGCGCGGGCTTGGCTTTGGTGGTGCGCGTCATGCGTCTCTCCGGGTGGTCCGGTTCGCATCCACGCGCTGGGGGGCCGGGAAGTGTAGCAACCGCTCTCCCCGGTCCGCGGCGTCGCGGGCGGCTTCCTCGGCAGCGCGGCTGCGCAGCCGCATCTCTGTGAGCAACATGACCTGGCAGCAGTGCGGGGGCTGCTCGCATGCTCCGAGCGCTGGGCGCGTGAACTGACCGCTGAAGCTCGAGATGCACTCGAAGGCGAGCGACACTGCCGTATCGTAGAGGCCCGCCAGGCTGGCGAGCCGGTGTGCCAGATCGCTGCGCAAGAGGGGATTGATGCTGCGACGGTGAGCCATGCTGCAAATCGGAAGCCTGCCGAAATGCAACACCTTGCTCCATCACCTCGGCCACTCCCGCCGGCTGTCGCAGCCCTTGACCGTCCATCGCTCGCTACCTGGTCAGACGCGATCTACGCCCTCGAAAAGCTCATCGATGCGCTGGACGCCGCACAGCAACTCGGGGTGCCCCGCAAGGCCATGCCCCGCGTGCAAGCGCTGATCGAGCGCGCATCGGGTCTCCTTAACAACCTCGAACTGGAACCCGAACGTGACGCTGCGTGATCTCCTCCGCGATATCGTCTCGGAACTCGACGCCGATGGCGGTCGCAAATAGCGTCCCGGGCTCAGTCGGCCACGGCCTCGATGGCGCCCACGCCCCAGATGCCCCTACGTGGCACAAAGCCGCGATACTCGCCGGCGCGTACCTCACACCAGGGCCGGTTTTCAGGGCAACTGACGATGCGGCCGACCACGCCGGGCATCAGCCGCGCCACCGGTGTGGCATCCGGCTCGGCGCGCCGGCGCAGCATCACCTCATTGGCTTTCACCAAAAAGGTGCGCCGGCCGTTCAGGCTAGCGGCATGCAGCCAGCCTGTGGTGCCATCCATATCCCGGATTTGCCGCCAGCTTTCGGACTCGCCGATGATCTCCACTGGTAGTTGCCGGCGACGGTAGATCCATTCGACCGGATAGATGGTGCCGGGCCCGACCCGCAGATTGACATCGTTGGAGCGCAGCGAGGCATAGCGCGGAATGGGCAGGCCTGTGTTCACACCCGTGCCGGGTTCCACCACCGCGGGGATTTGTGCGGTTGGTTGTGGGGCCGGTGCGGCTGGAGCCGGCCGCTGTGCGGGGCGGGGCGGCCGAGCCGGATTAGCCTGCTCTCGCCTCGGCGCGGCCTGTTGCTGCGCAGCGCTGGGCAACGCAGGCAGTAGGCAGGCCAGCAGGAGGAAGGCGCGTAAACCCATGAAGACCGCGAGTGTCGTGATGCGGGCGGCGGGGTCAAGCACAAGGTGCGGCCGGGCCACCAGCGAGACCACCATGAACAGCACCAGGGCGATGGCCAGGGCCTATCAGACTATCGAGAAGGCCGTGAGAGATTATTTTGTAATGAGCGCGGCGGGATGCTTTTCAGCTGCAGCGCTGCCGCAGCGAATACTGTGCTCAGACGGCGAAGACCGTGACATGAACCATGATGGCGCCGATATGGTTGGGGTGGGGTACCAGAGCGGGGACGCGACCGGGCGAGGTGTTGGCGCCGGGCATATATCCGTATAGCGCGGTCATTCCGCCGGTGGCATGCGCCCCAGCAGCCGCCCTGCCGGAGATAAGGCTTGTAGGTCGGCCCCACATGGCCGGGCCCGCAGCACTACCGCGTCGCCAAGGCGCGGCTGAGGTTCAGCGGCATTGGTCAGGTAGGTCACCAACTCTGTTCCAGTCATCTGGCAGGTCGTCCCCTTGGTGAAGGCGCGGGGATTACGCCCAGCATGCCGCGGCTGGTCCGCAGGTTGGTGAAGTGTCGCTGCTGTTTAGCCCCGCTCAACCTTGCACGGTTCTATCAGTGATGGCGCCGCAGGCTATCGGGCGCCTCCGTCGCAACGCCAAAGGCGGCCGATGCCTTATTGGCTCCGCTGATACCCAGCAAGTTCCGCGGCAGACAGGCAGAGGAAGGCGCCCGGCCGCGCGCTGCTATATCCCGCAGAACCGCGGGGGTAGAACCGCTGGATATCGGTTCGGCCCCAGACTACCACGTCATCGATGCAGGCCTCTCTTGCCAGGGCTTCCGTGAGGTAACTCGTCGCGGCTACGGCAGAAAGCAGCGTCCCCCTCCGCCGCGGTTCGGTGCTTGGTGCCGCGTGGCGAGGCGGGGGTTCCGCCGTGGCCAACTGGGACGTGGGGCGTCTCGCAGAATTTGGCCCGACTGTTCCGTGAGGCGGCGCGGCCATACTGGCCGGGGCCTGTAGCGCTGCAGCGCCCGGAGCGTAGGCGGCGTGAGGCGCCGGCGGCGGGTTGGCCAGCTTTGTGGCATCCGCGGCAGGCGGGGGAGTAGCCAAGGCTGCGCTGCCTGCTGAGGCGGGCGCTGGTGGAACCACCTGCCTCGCGGCGGCTGCTGTGGCCAGGACTTTGCCTTCCGGTGGGGGCGGAGAAGTTGGCTCTGTGGCAACTCCGGAGGCCGGGATGGCAGCGGCCGGACTGCCCGTCGCATCTGCTGGCGGTCGCTCGACAGCCTTGTTGGCAACCTCTCGGGGCGGTTCCGGCAGTACCGCATCAGGTGCCACGTTTGCGGTAGCTGTAGGCGGCTGCGGCTCAAGCGTCTGAGAAACCGCAGGAACGGCCGGCGCCATGCCTGCGCCGGCAGGCGAGCGGATCGGCGAAGACGGGGGAGGATTGGGGACCGTCAACGCGACAGCAGGGGCCGCGTTGCCCCTCGAGCCATCATTCTGCGACGGCGGCGCCACCAACGCCATCACCACCGGCCTTGATAAAGCGCGCTCCCCGGTTGCGGGTTGTGTGTCAACAGCGGGCGCGCTCAGGCGTTGTGACGGCGGCAGATTAGGCGTCACCTGTGCCAGCGGCGCCGGCATCGGGGATGCTATGGATACCGGAGAGTGAGCAGACGCCACCGCGGGCACTACCGTCATGGATGCGTTGTTTTGAGGCTCTGCCACCGGCCGCGCTGCGCGGCCAGGCTGAGCATCAGCATGGCGCGGGGCGCGGGGCGTCATGGCGGCTTCCGGCGGAGGAGTTGCGGCCGCTTTCGCTAAGGGGTCGGACGCCGCCCTGGGCATAGCCAGCTGGGACGCTTCTACCGCGGGCATGCGGCGCGCTGGCGGCGGCGGACCGTTGACCAGGCAGTTGCTCATGAAGTCCCGCCGCGCTTCGCCGCGCAACTGGCGCTCGGCCACGGCGGTGGCACAACTGCGCAGGCGAGCTATCTCAGGGTCATTGTCGGTCGCTATGGCTACCTGCGACATGGCCGGGTTGGCCAGGCCGCACCACAGCGCCCCCAACGCCAACCCAGCGGCCCAGCCGCGCATCAGAATCGTTTGCCTCATGCGCTTGGTATTCGTGCAATGCGCGACTGAGGCAAGAGCAGGTGAACCAATATCGTGATCGTGCCCCATCGCGTGGTGTTAGGAGCGATGCTCCTTGGCGGGCTGAGCCGCCTTATCATCCGGCTACGGCTGGCAGCTTGAAGGTGGGATTGTCGCTCACGGCGCCGATGGTTTCCAGCGTCATGTAGCGGGCACGCTGGGTGGCCCATTCGTCGGATTGTTCCAGCAGAATGGCGCCGATCAGGCGGGTGATGGCGCCCTCGTTGGGAAAGATGCCGACAACATCGATGCGGCGCTTGATCTTCCCATTGAGGCGTTCGATGGGGTTTGTGCTGTGGAGCTTGGCACGGTGCTCGTGCGGGAAGTCCATGTAGGCCAGCACGTCATGCTCGGCGGCGTCCATCAGCTCGGCCAGCCTTGGCACCTTGGGGCGTAGCTGGTCGGCGACGCGGCGCCACTGGGCATGGGCGGCAGGCGCATCGGCTTCGGCAAAGGCGGTCCCTATCCAGGCGGAGACCAGGCGGCGCTGGGTCTTCCCGGCATGCGCGGTGGCATTGCGCATGAAGTGGACGCGGCAGCGCTGCCAGGTCGCCCGCAGCACCTTGGTCACGGCGGCCTTCACCTGGGACGCGACCCGCATCATTCACCGAGCCGCCATCTCGCGGCATCGGCAGCCGGCGACGAAGGTAGCTGCCACATAGATAGGGCAGACCCGCGAGGCCGTGCCATTCACAGCATCCGATCCTGAAGCAGCATGGGGTCGCCGACGCCGACAGCCGTTGGCGCAACTTTTCGCGTCGACACCGTGGTCCAGCAGGATGACGTTGCGCCAGGCTTTGGCGCACCTGCGCCACTCACGGAGAGGCGGCGATGCAGGCAATCATGCGCAGGTTGCCTTGGATCTGCGAGCCAAGGCGAGCCTGGCGACGATCGATCCGCGGGCACGGGCGGTGATTGCAACAACTTTGCGGTCCACGCGTCTCACCAGGGAGAGAGTACTGTGGCATTCACCTCGTCCAATCCTGCAGCGGTATGGAATTATCCCCAAAGGCAGCCGTTGGCACAGCTTTTCAGTCCAGGGCGACAGCCCGGGAAAACGGCGCTGTGCCAAGCGTTGGCACAACTGTGCCACTCACCGAAGGGCAGTTCTACAACAGCATCTTCCTTACCGGCGATCAGCAGCAGGACATCATACAAGGCCTCGCCGCAGGGCCAGGGAGGACAAGGGGCACGACACCATCGTCTGCAAGATTCACGGCAGCATTGGGAGGGCTGTCGCGGCCGCGACATTCACTGAGTGTCCTCCTCTCGCCATCCTCCGCGGCCTGTAGCGCCACGCCCGTGGCATTCGATGCGCCCGGTAGCCAGCACCGAGTGGGCCCACCGAGGACGAGCGCAGCCGCGCTCCCCGGGTTTGGCACGAGGGTCCCTGGCGTTGTCGCAACCTTTCAGGCTGCGGCGCTGCAGCAGAACGCGGACGGTGCGACAGGCTGTGTCGCAGTTGCGACATTCACCGTGTGTCTCTCGCCTTCCGCGATGCTGTCCACCCGTTCGACAGCAAGTCGCGCTGCAGGACTGTCGCCACTTCAGTCGAGACTGGGATGCCGCCATCCACAGACGCGGCGACAGCCGTTGTCGCCATGGCGACAATCCGCCCTGAGGTCCCAAGGCGTGCAGAGCTTGCCAACGCAACAGATGCCGTCCGGTCCCCTCGCACCGCCGATTGCTACAACTTTCCGGAGACCCAGCACGGCGCGTTCCAGGGGTGCTGTGGCGTCGATTGCTACAGCGGTAGCAATCGACGTGGGGCTTCTTCGCTCCATCATCGTTCTCACCGTTGATCAGCAGTTCGACCTCGTGCAAGACCTGGGTGTCGGCTACTTGCCGCATCTTCGTGGGCGGCCAACACGCACGGCGCTGGGCTGGCGGTGCAGTGGAGGCGAATGTCTCCTGGCCCCCGAGCCTCCCGGCGGGCGCGGCTGCTGAGCCGCAGCGGCACCCGCGACATTCCCAGCGCTGGGAATGTCGCATGGCGCGCTGATCGATTGCCCACTGCTGGGCATTCGATCCGCACGACGCAGATCGCTGCCGCGCTGAGGCTCGGCGCCTGCCTCCCACTGCTGGGAACCTGGTGAGCGCTGCATGGCACCGACATGGCGCTGCTCGCCCTCTGCTTCGAATATCATCACGCCGCCCCCAATGCTGCCGCTGAATCATTGTCTGCGCCTTCGGAAGCACCCGGCGCCTGCCGCACCCGTACCAGCGTTGCCGCGATGCGCGCCTTCGCCTGCTGCCGCGCCGCAAGCTCCTCCGCCGCCCGGCGCGCGAACCGCTCCCGCACCAGAGGATTGACCTCCCAGGCTGTCGGCGGCCGGGCGGGGTTCTCCTGCGGCTCGGCCTTCAGCCAGCCCATGGTCTCCAATGACTGCATCACGCTGAGCAGTTCATGGCGCTGCTCCGGAGCCTTCAGCGGGCCATAGGCGCGCACCACGTCGCGCAGCGCGAGGCGCCCGTCCTCGCGCGACAGGATGAACCCCGCAATCCAGCGCGCATGACCCGACTGCACGCTGGAGAACATCACCGCCTCCGCCCGCAGCAGATGCGGCAGCAGCACATCGCGCAGATAGGCCGCGCTGCGCCGCGCCACCGCCTCGGGCACCACCATGACATCCGGCGGCTCGACGCCCCGATGCAGCGCGTCAGCGTGGTCGATCAGCTGGAACAGCAGCGTCATCCGGGCGAACAGCCCCGGCCATTTGCCAAGCGCCGCCTTCAATCGGCTGGAGGTGTCCGGCATGGCGGCGACCGCCTCGGCCAGATCCAGGATCGCCGCGCGATGCACCTGCGCATCCGGATGCAGCACCACCACCCGCGGCTCGGCCCCTGGAAACGCCGCCGGCGGGAGCAGCCCCGCCATTGCCTTCACCAGCCCATGGTAGCGCTCGGTCGAGGCGTGATCAGGCTTGCGGTCGATGCCGCGATCCTGGCGCGCCGGCACAGCGTAGCAGAAGCGTTGCAGCAGCCCGTCATCGGCCGCCTCGCGCGCAATGCGCTGGATCGGCTCGGGCTGGATGCCGCCGATGATGCAGGCGGACCAACTCGAGATCGACAAGGTGCCGCGTCCGACGCGGTCCACCACGAAGCGCGTTCCATTGTACAGGCGGAGATAGGCACCGCGATCACTGCCGCCACGTCCACCGGCGCGATAGCGGTCCATGTTGGCGAGCCATTCGCTCATCTCGTCCTGCCGGATCAGCACCTTGCCCATCGGCACCCGCTGCTTGGCCTCCGGGTCGTCGCGCAGCACCTCGGTCAGCGCCTCCACGGTGCTGTTCTCGACCAGGTAGCGGTCGAGCCGTGGTGGCGGCGGCCCGCTGCCAGGCGGCGCGTTGTCCGCCTTGAGCGCGGCCAGCTCGGCGCGGTGCTCGGCCATTGCCAGTTCGTGGCGGCCGCGGGCGAGGATGTCGATATTGTCGATCGGCCGGGTTGCGGCCTGGATCACCGGCGTCTTGAGGATACTGGGGTCGCCGACGATCGCTCCCCAGATGCGGGCGCCTTCGCGCCAGGTGTCATCTACCTGCTTCGGCTGCAGCCGCCAGGTCTCGTGCGCGACGCTGGAGAGCGTGACCAGGGCGGCCAGCGCCACCGTGGCCGGATCGACACCCATGCGTGCCGCGGTGTCGGCCACAAAGGGCGCGATGGCGGGTGGCAGATGCTCGTGGCGCAACTCGGGGGCGCCGGTCATCTCGGCATCAGCCAGGAAGTCGATGGGCTCCGGCCAGGCAACATCGGTCGAAGCCTCGGATGCCTGGGTGCCGGCCGGCGTGGTGGCGCTGTTACCGAGCTTGCGGCAGGCGGTGGTGACAGCGCGCGGAGCATCGTCGTAGCGGGCCTGCCAGCGCCCCGGCACGGTGCTACCGTCCTTGATGTCGCGCTGCGCATCCGGCACGGCGAGGAGCAGACCGCGCAGGGTCAAGACCACCTGGGCGGGCGCCATGCCGCCCTTGAGGTAGCGCATCGCCAGCGTCACCAGCGGCGCGTGGTAATCAGCGGCCGTCAGTATCTGTTGGATCAGGACGGAGGTGTCGCGGGCCTCGCCGATTTCTGGCAGCGCGTCGACACCGGCCGCGCGGATTACCGTGCCGGGCAGTTCCTCCACAGGCGATGCATCGGCCAGTATCTCCAGCGCGTCGCTAAGCTCCAGTTCCGTTTCGCTTTCCGCGATGATAACCGCCAGCCTGGGGCTGGCCTTACGGTGCCAGCTGCCGGGCCAGCGGATCGGATGGACCGGCGGTGTGTTGCTGCGATCGCCGCCAACCAGGGCGGCTGCCAGGGTCCGGGCCTGCTTAAGCGCAGCATGCTCGGCGGCACCCCGCGTCGGCTCGGTGAGGCGCCAGTGGAGATGCAGCTTGTCCTGCACCTGGCCGGTCTGGTCGTCGATCCAGCACCCGCCGCTGCGCACCACCAGCGTGGCCGGGCCGAGCAACCCCTCCAGCCGTGCGCGGGCATCATTTGGCGCCGTATCGCATTCGACGGACAGCGCCAGGCCATTGAGGAGGTCCTGCTCGCGGGCCTGCGGCCCCTGGGCGAAGGTTGCAACGGGTGGGCAGAACACCACTGGGCGCGGGTGCTGCGCGCAGCCTGTGGCCTGCACCGCGGCGGCGGCGACCAACCCCTCCAGCCCGTCGCCAATGCGGCAGACGCCCATCTGATGGACCGAGGAGGCGTCGTCGAAGAAGGAGCGCAGCGCCACGACGCTGTCCGGATCGGCATACCGGAACATCGCATGCACAAACCGCGCGATCTGCGTTGTATCGGCCTGGAGGACCGCCCGAGCCTCGCCCATCATTCGCCGACTTGCCGTTGGAGGGAAGCCAGCGCGTCCTCAACCTGCCCCTTGCGCAGCAGGTCGTGCACTCGGCGCAACTGGTCGAGCAACGCCGAGCCTGCCTCGGCATCACCCATGCCGTAGAAAGCGGCGAAGGCTGTGAAATCACCGCCACAGGCGCGTTCGACTGGGTCGGTCGGGCGAACGTCCTGCCAGCGCTTGATCCCCAGGAAGAGAAGCGGCACTGGCCTCATGCTGCGTCGCTCCCGGCCGGGCGGCTGCTGCTGGCCTGGAAGCGGCCACGCGCCCAATCGAGGGCAGCACCCCAGCGATACAACGCCCGGCCGGCGAACAGGCCATAGGGCGGGCCGCCGCCGCGCGTCGCCTTGCCGCTCAGGGTCTTGGCAGAGATGGGATAGCCGGCCGCGGTGAGCGCAGCGGCTGTCGCGTCGCGCGTCAACAGCGCATCTTGGTCGTCGGGGATCGGGGGCGGCATCGCGTCACCATCGGTCAGCACGCTGTGGCGTGCGGTTGCAATGGCACCCCATTCACATCAGATTTTCCGCCTGAAAAAGCCGCCTGAAATGGGTCAACGCTTTCTATTTCGGGTGCTATTTCGGGCGCGATTGCAGGCCTCGCCGATGTGTCGCCCCAATATTGTTCGCGATGGCTTTGGGCGTCGCCTGAGGCCAGTCCGGATGCTTCGTCGCCAGCCAGGCCGACAGGTATTCGGCCTCGTGCGTGATCTTCTCCTTGGCCTCGCCCGCAGCCAGCCGGCGCGCATGTTCGAGCCCAACCAAGTGCCGGGAGTTCGGGCGACCGGCGAAGCCTGATCGCCCGGAGACCAGAAACGTACTGTCTTCCGGTGCCGCTGGCATTTCGGGCACCACCGGCGGCTCCTCCACCAGCGGAGCAACCCTTGGCTCCGCCGCGTACACCCGCACGCCGCGCAGCGTGATCCCGCCCGGCAGGGTCACCGAGCCTGGCGCCGCTGGTGGCGAGCTATGAGTGCTGTAGGGCTTGCTGCCGCTTCGCAAGGTCGCCTCCTCCCAGCCCAGCGCGATCTCGGCCGCGCCCCAGGCCAAGGCCGGGATATCCACCGGCTGCAGCGGGTCTCGCGGCAAAATCCCGCGCGCCGTGAACGCGCCACCCGCCAGCCGCGCAGCCAGCAACCTCGGCAGGGCCGCGCGCTGCTCGGCACGGCGCGCCAAGGCAGAAGCGATTCGCTGCGCCGTTTCGCCCTCATAGGCGCGGCAAGCCGCCACCACGGGCTCCAGGCCGGCAGGGATAGCGCCGCCCGCCAGCACCGCCGCCGCTACCGTGTCGATGATGTCGAGCGGCACCTGCGACCAGGGCGACGGAGCCGGCAGGATGCCAGGCACGGTGCGCGCCGCCGAGGCGTCGTCAGGAAACCAGGCGGCAGACCAGGCGTCAGGGAATAGCGCCGCCGCCGCTTCGGGTAGCGCCCAGCCCTCGGGTGGAGGTTCGGGGGTGGCTGACACAAGTGGCTCCTGCAGGAATCCGAGTCGGAGTGGCGCGCCGTTTGGCTGTGCCTGGCCGAGACTACCCAGACAGCGCGCGGGCGACCATCGCCGCGGACAGGCCATCGTCGCTGAATGTCGATTTTGTCGCTTGCGCGCGTGTGAGAAGGGAAAGCCAAAACGGCCCCTTTTTCACACTTCCGATGCCCCCATCGCCACCTGTCTGCTCGCGCGCGCGTAAGCGACATTTGCGACAAACCGCCGGGCCGCCGGGTCGGCGCAACGTTGGGCGCGCAGTTCGTTGGCGCGCGTGGTTACCCCTTCTCCGCTACCTCCTCGGCATCGCCCGCGTCCGCATGCACATGGTCGCGGATCAGCTTGAGGGTGATGTCGTGGAGATGGGCGTGCAGGACCTCATTCAGCTGTACGAATTCGGGCCACAGGATCTGGTCCGAGAAGGCGCGCGGTAGTCGCACCATGATCGTGCTGCGCTTCTGCCGCGGATGGCGATAGGGGCGTAGCCCATAGCGGCGACAGAGCGCGAGGAACAGGCGTTGCGCCCATTGATCTTGAATCGAGAACTGGATCTCGACCGACTGCTCGCTCCGCCCGATCTCCGCGAGACGCGCCCTGACGCGCAGCATCGCCGCCTCAGCCGCATCGCGCTCACCGGGCGTCGCCGCGCCTGCGAAGAGCGCCTCGATCTTGCGCAGCTTTTCGCGAAGCGCCGTGTCCTGCATCGTGACCTGCTGCCGTTGTGGGATGCAGGACGGCATCACCCGATGGCGGCGCTGTCAATGCCAGATGCCATAGCGCCAATGCGGCGTCAGCGTTTGGCGCATTGTTACACGAAAGCCCGTTGCGGCGTGGAATCCGCTCGGGATACCGTTTTGTTACGTCTAGACGGTGCGCTCATAGCCCCGCGACGATCGGCGCACCAACTCGCGGTGGGCGACAGAGCCGAACAGCACGCCAGCCTCCGCTTCGAAGCCAACCGCGTCGCGCTAGGCAGGCAGTGGCGGACGAACTCAGGTGGAGCAGCCAGAAGCCGAATGACCATGCCAACCTGAAACTCTTCGCTCGCCTGGCCTGTAGCGCCATCTCCGCAACCTTTCTGACAGGTGCGGGAGGCGAGTACGCGGACGCTGCGGATGGAAGATCCGCAACTGCGGATTTCACCGAGGGGCTGCTCCGCTCCGCGCTGCGCCTCTCCGCCACTTCAACGTTGCTTCTGTAAGGATCTCGGCCGAGGAGGCGGATCCCGTCGCCGAGGCGCATTTCCGCCTGACCGCGCTCAGCACGAGGCCCGAACCACGCTGCCCATGGGAGGTGGCTGGCGGCACTTTCAGCCAGTCACCTGCGGCACCGGTCGAAGTCGTGGCACCGCGGCTCCTATGCCACGGCGCTGTTCGGGCGCTACGCCGAGAACACCGCGAAGCTCGCAATGATCGCCGCCGTCAGCCGCGATCCGACCCAGCCGGTGACGCAGGTCCGCGACGTCACCTGGGCGGCGGCGCTCGTCGAGCACTGCATCGGCACGCTGCTGCGCGAGGCCGACCAGCGCGTGTCGGACAACAGCACCGAGGCGAACCACAAGCGGCTGCTGGCCATCATCCGCGACGGGGGGCGGCTGTCGCGCAGCGACGTCACGCGCCGATCGCAATTCCTGTCGCGCCGCGAGCGGGAGGAGATCCTGGCCTCGCTGATCGAGGGCGGGCTGATCGTGGCGGAGCAGCAGGCCAGCGCCACCAAGCCGGCCACCCTCTACCGCGCGACGGCGGCGAGCAAAACACCATCGTTCAAGGGAGGCACGAGATGATGCATTTGGTGCGCCGAGAAAAATCCGCGGCTCGAAACCCAAGCGGACGGCCGGTCAGGGCCAGACTTTCAATAACTCAATTTCTCACGCGCACGCGCAGATACAGACCCGCGGGCGCCCTTGGGAGGAGAGGAAGGGGTATATTGAAGTATTATATATTATTGAATTACCTCCTCTCCCAAGGGGGTGCCCCCTCCCACCAGCCCGCGCTCACGGTTTCGCGAGGTGGGACATGACCCTGCCAGGCGCCCCGCAGCCACCTCGATCCAGCCTCGACCGGGGCACCCGCAGCGCCACCACCAGCCCCGAGATGGAGATGCTGCGCCGGCGCGTCTGGCGCGACCAGGGCGTGGTCTCGCTGCACCTCGAGGACATCACCGACCCCTGGCTGCGCCAGGCAATCCAGAACGAAGCCGTGCGCCGCTGGGGGCCACGGCAGCAGGAGAAGACCAATGGCCGGTAAGCGGAAGACCAAGACCACCAAGCAGGAAGACCTTTCCAAGCCGACCCAGTGGCGCCTGCAGCACGGCGGCTTCTCGGGGCCGATCCGCGAGGCAGACCCCGAGACTGGCAGTCCGGTTCAGCATCGCCGCGCCGTCGACACGCTGGGGCTGATGCTGACCAACGGCACCATCACCCCCGAGATGCACGATGCCGGCGAGCGCTTCCGCAGCCTGTTCCGTGCAGCGTCACTGGACGGGCTACGCGCCAGCCAGCTGCTGCGGGTGCCAGGTGGTAGCGGCGATCCGCTGACCGAGCGCCAGGCCTCGTCCAGGGCCAGGCTGGCGGCAGCGCTGGATGCCCTGGGCGGCCACGGCAGCGCCGCCGGCTCCTGCGCCTGGCACATCCTCGGCCTCGAGGCCTCCGTGCGGGAATGGGCCATGCGCCAGGGTTGGGGCGGACGCCCCGTCGCGCCGCCGCAGGCTCAGGGCATGCTGGTGGCGACGCTCAGCGTGCTGGCGGGGCACTTCGGGCTCGTGTCGAGAAGACGGGCGGCGTGAGGCTCTCCGGTTGAGAACATAAAAAGAACACGCTATCCTCTGTCCCCTCAGATTCGGTGGACAGGAAAATGGCCAAGGGCAGGCAGCAGATGAACCCGGTGGATGCCGCCCTGGTGCGGCTGGCGGATCAGGCTGGGCGTGGCGTCCAGCCGGCCCGCATGGCGCGGGAAGTGGATGCGGTCCTGGCGGCCTGGCTTGACCCCGCCAGCGGCGCCGATGCGGAAGTTGTCGCCGAACGCCTCGCTATCCTGCACGAGCAACTGTCGGCGGGCGCCAGCGATGCCGCAGAGCAAGTGGCGGATGTCGACAGTGGCGATGCCGCCGCGGTGCGGCAGGCTCGGCTGGTTCATGCGGCGCTGGCGGCAGCGCTGGATGCCGTTGAGCGGGCCCGCGAGGCCCAGCGCGAGGTGAGTGCGGCGGCAGCCGAGGTGGTGGCGAAGCCGGCGCCGGCCGCGCCGATGACAAAGCCGGCAGCTGTTACAATTGCCCCTCTGGCGGAGAGGAATCCACAAGCGCTACACCATGGCCATCCTGAAGAACTGCGGCTGGACGCTGAGCCCAAGCCAGTCACGGCATGTGTTGAAGCAGCCCCGGCACGAACGAAGGCGAAGAGAACAAGAAAAACTCCGCGCACCCAAGAAAAGGACTTGTACGTGGCGCAGGGGTGACTATCTTACCTTCAAGTAAAAGCCCAGGGTCCTTCCCGCCGATATTGTATGCGGGGAGCAGGAGCGCGCAACTTCGCTAGCGCCAGGCCGGAAATCAGGTTCGCAGTTCGCACCCCGTCCGCCGGAAATGGCGGCACTCCGCCAGCTTCCGCCGCGGCCCCGCCGTTCCCGGTTCGCACCGGCCCCCTGCGAACCACGCAGTTCGCACCCCCCAATCACCGGATATGCCGATGCCCCTCCCCTGGATGGCAGCGAAGATCGCGCTGCGCCCGGTTGCCGAGCTGCGCCCGCATGCCGGCAACGCCCGGCTGCACAGCGCGGAGCAGCTGGAGCAGATCAAGGCCAGCATGCTGGCGTTCGGCTTCACCAACCCGCTGCTGGTGGACGAGGCCGACATTCTGATCGCCGGCCACGGTCGGCTTGAGGCCGCCCTGGCGCTCGGCATCGCCAAGGTGCCGGTGATCGTCCTGCGCCACCTCTCGGCAGCGCAGAAAGAGGCGCTACGGCTGGCGGACAACCGCATCGCCGAGAACGCCACCTGGGACCAAGCTCTGCTGCGGGATGCGCTGGCCGGGCTGCGCGAGGCCGAGATGGACCTCGGCGCCCTGGGCTTCTCCGCCGATGAGTTGAACGCGATCCTGGCCGCGGCGGACGAGGCCGTCATCGATGGCGTCACGCCGCAGGACCAGGACGCACCCGCGGGCGCTGGGGGCCCCACAGGCGGCGCCGGCGACGATGGGGGAGACACGCCCGAAGACCCGGCCGATGCCGCCCCTGTGGCGCCCCGTGCCGCCGTGGCGCGGCCTGGCGATATCTGGTGCCTGGGCGACCACCGCCTGGCCTGTGGCGACAGCACCGATGCCGCCACCGTCGCCCGTCTGATGGGCGCTGACCGCGCCACGCTGCTGTTCACCAGCCCGCCCTATGGCAACCAGCGCGACTACACCACCGGCGGCGTCTCGGATTGGGATGCGCTGATGCAGGGCGTGTTCGGCACCCTGGACCATGCCGTGGCGCGCGACGCGCAGCTGCTGGTGAACCTCGGGCTGATCCACCGCGAGGGCGAATGGATGCCCTATTGGTCCGGCTGGCTGGACTGGATGCGGGCGCAGGGCTGGCGGCGCTTTGGCCTCTACGCCTGGGACCAGGGACCGGGCCTGCCGGGTGATTGGAATGGCCGGCTGTCGCCCGCTTTTGAGCTGGTGTTCCACTTCAACCGCGAGGCGCGCCGGCCGAACAAGATCATCCCGTGCCGCTGGGCCGGGCACGTCAACTCCGAAAAGGGCGGCCTGCGGGCCAAGGATGGCACCGTGGGCGAATGGCAGCATGCCGGCCAGGGGGTGCAGGAGACGCGCATCCCCGACAGCGTGCTGCGTATCACCCGGCACAAG
>CAILMF010000044.1 GCA_903835235.1 uncultured Rhodospirillales bacterium | reverse complement strand
GCGGCGGCGGCGGGGGCGGCAACGGGGCGTCCACCGGGCGGGGCGGCGGCGGGGTCGGGGTGGGCGGCTCCGGGCGGGTCGGCTGCGGCACCGGGTCGGGCGGCGCGGCCACCGGCGCGGGGCGGTCGCCCTGGGCCTGCTGCGGCGGCAGCGCGGCCACGAGTTCCACCGCCAGGCCCTGTTCCTTCGGCTCCTCGAACTTGCGGCTGGCCAGGTCCAGCAGCAGGGCAAGCAGCAGCACGCCGTGCAGCGCGGCCGAAACCCAGCCCCAGAAGCGCAAGCCTTGCAAGCGCATGGCTACCCTGATCCTTTGGGCCGTGCGGCCCTACTGGCGCTGGGGGGGGCGCGGGGTGTTGCGGGCGGGGGCCGCGGGGCGCGCGGGGGCAGTGGCGGGGGCAGGCTGTTCGGCCAGCAGCGCCACGCGGCTGAAGCCGCCGGCATTGATGGTGCCCATCACCTCCATTACCCGGCCGTAGCTGATGGCCTTGTCGCCGCGCACGAAAATGCGGCGTTCCGGCGCGCCGGCCGGCTGGGCGCGGGCGATGGCGCGGAGTTGTTCCACCAGGCCGGAGAGTTCCACCTCGGTTTCCTGCAGGAAGACCTTGCCTTCCGGGTTCACGCTGATGGTGATCGGCTCGTTGTCCTGGTTGATCGGCGCGGCCGCGGTCTTGGGCAGGTCCACCGGCACGCCCACCGTCATCAGCGGCGCCGCGACCATGAAGATGATCAGCAGCACCAGCATCACGTCCACCATGGGGGTGACGTTGATCTCGGCCATCGGCTTGTAGCGGCTGCGGCCATTGCCGCGGCCCGGCATGGACATGGCCATCCGGCGCTACTCCGCGACCGGGGTGGTGGCGCGGCCCTCGCCGGCGGCTTCGGTCTGGCGGGACAGGATGGCGCTGAACTCGGAGGAGAAGGCCTCCAGCCGGCCGGCGAAGCGGGCCATGTCCGTGTTGATCTTGTTGTAGGCCAGCACGGCCGGAATGGCGGCCACCAGGCCCATGGCGGTGGCGAACAGCGCTTCCGCGATGCCCGGCGCCACCACGGCCAGGTTGGTGTTCTGCATGCCCGCAATGGCGGCGAAGCTGTTCATGATGCCCCAGACCGTGCCGAACAGGCCGATGAAGGGCGCGACGGACCCGACCGAGGCCAGGAACACCATCCAGCGCTCCATCCGCTCCATTTCCCGCAAAATGGTCACGCCCATGGCGCGGTCGACGCGTTCCTTCAGCCCGGCGATGGCCATGGCGGAACCGGCGAGCCGGCTGGCGCTGCGGCGCCATTCGGTCATGGCGGCCACGAAGACCGCGGCGATCGGGTGGGTCGGGCTGTCGCCCTCCTGGCGGAACAGGTCGTCCAGGCTGCCGCCGGACCAGAAGGCGTCCTCGAAGGCGTCGGCCGCCTTGTTGACCCGCTTCAGGCCAGTGACCTTCTCGAACACGATGGCCCAGACCCAGATGCTGGCCAGCAGCAGCAGGATCATCACGCCCTTCACCACCCAATCCGCCTGCAGGAACAGGCCCCAGATGGTCAGGTCGCCGGCCACGCGTGGCAGGTCGGTCACGGTCACAGGATTCACGCCTAGTCCTCCTCTACGAACCCGGCGGCGGCGCCAGGGCCACCCGCCAGGGTTCGGGAATGCGAGTCGGCCGCATGGAAGTTCGGTCCAGGCAGGCCAGGTCCACGTGCAGCGATGCCAGCAGGTCTTCCCCCAGCATCACCCGCTGTTCGAGCGAAATCATGGCGGCCCGCATGCTGAGCGTGCGGGTCTGCACCGTGACCAGGTCATCGAGCCGGGCGGGCCGCCAATACTCTACTTCGATGCGGCGCACCACGAGTAACGAATCGTGACGTTCCATCATCAAGCTGTGCGGCAAGCCTATGTCCCGCAACGCTTCCGTCCGGGCACGCTCGGCCCAGCGCAGGTAGGTGGCGTGGTAGACGATGCCGCCGGCGTCGGTGTCCTCGAAGTAGGCGCGGATGGGGAAGCTATGGGGGGTCATGTTGGGCCGACCGATTCAAGTTTACGGGCCATGCGGCCCTCCAACCATCGGGCGGCGGCCGACCGATTCAGGTTTACGGGCCATGCGGCCCTCCAAACATCGGGCGGCGGCCGACCGATTCAGCTCTCCGGGCCTGCGGCCCTCCGACCATCGGGCGGCAGTCCGCGCTGCGGCGCTCATTCGTCCAGCAGGTCCGGCTGCCCCGGGCTGCCCGCGGGCGGCGCCATGCCCAGGTGCCGCCAGCCGGCATCGCCCAGCACCCGGCCGCGCGGGGTGCGCAGCACCAGGCCTTCCTGGATCAGGTAGGGCTCGATCACGTCTTCCAGCGTGTCGCGCGACTCGGCCAGCGCCGCGGCCAGCGTCTCCACCCCCACCGGGCCGCCATGGTGCTGCACCGCGATCCGCCTGAGGTAGCGGCGGTCCATGGCGTCCAGGCCCAGGCGGTCCACCTCCAGCCGGTTCAGCGTGGCGTCCACCATGGCGCGGTCGGCAGTGCGGCCTTCCACCAGGGCGAAGTCCCGCACCCGCCGCAGCAGCCGCCCGGCGATGCGCGGGGTGCCACGGGAGCGAGTCGCCACTTCCCGCGCGCCTTCCTCGGCCAGCGCGAAGTTCAGCTTCTGCGCGCCGCGGACCACAATCCGCAGCAATTCCTCCGGCGTGTAGAATTGCAGCCGCAGCGGAATGCCGAAGCGGTCCCTGAGCGGCTGCGCCAGCAGGCCGGAGCGCGTGGTGGCGCCAACCAGGGTGAAGGGCGGCAGGTCTATCCGCACCGTCCGCGCCGCCGGGCCTTCCCCGATGATCAGGTCCAGCTGGAAGTCCTCCATCGCGGGATAGAGGGTTTCCTCGATGGCCGCTTGCAGGCGGTGGATTTCATCCACGAACAGCACGTCGCGCGGCTGCAGGTTGGTCAGGATCGCCGCCAGGTCGCCGGCGCGTTGCAGCACCGGGCCGGAGGTGGCGCGGAAGCCGACGCCCAACTCCCGCGCGACGATCTGCGCCAGGGTGGTCTTGCCGAGGCCGGGCGGGCCGTGCAGCAGCACGTGGTCCAGCGCCTCGCCCCGGGTGCGGGCGGCCGAGATGAAGACCTTGAGGTTTTCGCGCAGCACCTGCTGGCCGGTAAAGTCATCCAGCGTCTGCGGCCGCAGCGTGGCCTCGGCGGCGTCTTCCTCGGTGCGGTGGGGGGTGGTGATGCGGTCGTCGCTCATCCACGCGCTCCTCGCACGATCATGCGCGGGTCCCCAGTTCCTTCAGGCTCTCGCGGATCAGCGTGGCCAGGTCGGCGCCCTCACCCACCCGGGCGCGCACGCGATTGACCGCGGCCTGCGCCTCCGGCCGCTTCCAGCCCAGGTTGGTCAGGGCGCTCACCGCGTCCGACTCGGCGCCGGGCGCAACGGCCGCCGGGGCGGCGCCGAGGCCGGAGGGCGCCTCGATGCCGCCGGCCCAGGCGCGCAACTCCGTCACCAGGCGTTCGGCCAGCTTGGCGCCGACGCCATTGGCCTGGCGCAGGGCGGCCCGGTCGGCGCCACGCACCGCGGCGGCCAGGTCCTCCGGCCCGAAGGCCGACAGGATATCCAGCGCCAGCTTGGTGCCGACACCCTGCACCGCGGTCAGCTTGCGGAAGGTGTCGCGCTCCGCCGTGGTGGAGAAGCCAACCAATACAATGGCGTCCTGGCGGACCTGGGTTTCCACCAGCGCCTTGATGCTGCCCTGCACGTCGCGCCAGCGGTCCAGCGTCTTCTGCGAGCAGGCCAGCAGGTAGCCCACGCCGTTGACGTCCAGCACGCAGCCGCCTTCGAAGGTTTCGTCCAGTTTGCCGGTCAGCTTGCCGATCATGCCTGGCCTCGTCCCGCGCTGGTCATGCCGGCTGATATCCGCGGGCCAACGCAATCCGCGTGCTGCGATGGCTGGCATGGCAGATCGCCACCGCCAGCGCGTCGGAGGCGTCGGCGCGGCGGATGGTGGCGCCGGGCAGCAGGCGGCGCACCATGGCCTCCACCTGCACCTTGTCCGCGTGGCCGGTGCCGACCACGGCGCGCTTCACCTCCATGGCCTGGTATTCCGCCACGGGAATGCCCAGCAGCGCCGGCGCCAGCAGCGCCACGCCGCGCGCCTGGCCCAGCTTCAGCGCCGCGCCGGGGTTCTTGTTGACATAGGTATGCTCCACCGCGGCCTCGTCCGGCTGCCAATTGGCCAGCAACTCCGCCAGGCCGCGATAGATCGCGCTCAGCCGCTCGGCCAGTGGCATGGCGGCATCGGTGGAGATGACGCCGTCGCCGAGATGCCGCAGCCGGCTGCCGGCCGATTCCACCATGCCCCAGCCGGTGTGCTGCAGGCCGGGGTCGATGCCCAGTAGGCGGACGCTTTGGGCGCGCTGATTCACGCTCCGCTCCTCGGCCCCTGGGGCCTCCGGTGCTCCGCGATCAGGCAGCTTCCGGCGCGCTGATTCACGCTCCGCTCCTCGGCCCCTGGGGCCTCCGGTGCTCCGCGATCAGGGCGCAGCCTGGCAAGCTAGGCCGAAAGCCGCTCGGAAACGGCCTCCGAGACCTCGAAGTTGGCGTAGACGTTCTGCACGTCGTCGCTCTCGTCCAGCCGCTCCAGCAGCTTCATGATGTCGCGCGCCTTGTCCTCGTCCAGGTCCACGCGGACGTTCGGCACCCATTCCACCTTGGCGCTCTCGGCATTGCCGAAGCCGGCTTCCAGCGCTTCCTTCACCGCGAAGAAGTCCTCCGGCGTGCAGGTCACCTCATGGCCCTCGTCGTCCGACTCCACATCCAGCGCGCCGGCCTCGATGGCGGCTTCCAGCATGGCGTCGGCCTTGTCGGCCTGGCCGGGGAACCAGAGGATGCCCTTGCGCTCGAACTGGAAACTGACGGAATTGGTCTCCCCCAGCGCACCGCCTGCCTTGCTGAAGGCGCTGCGGATTTCGCCGGCGGTGCGGTTGCGGTTGTCGGTCAGCGCTTCCACGATCACCGCCACGCCGTAGGGGCCGTAGCCCTCATACCGCACCTCCACATAGTCCTCGCCCTGCCCGGCCATCGCGGCGCGCTTGATCGCGCGGTCGATGGTGTCGCGCGT
The DNA here is from genome assembly GCA_903835235.1 of uncultured Rhodospirillales bacterium. GTDB lineage: Bacteria > Pseudomonadota > Alphaproteobacteria > Acetobacterales > Acetobacteraceae > CAIMOR01. The sequence continues at coordinate 132,537 of CAILMF010000044.1, read as the reverse complement.
CATGTTGCTGACCAGCGCGGCCTTCACGGCGGCGCGCAGGCGCGGGTTCATGGCGGGGTCCGGCAGGCCCTGCTTGGCGGAGACGGTGATCTCGCGGATCAGCTTGCCGAAGGCCTGGGCCTTCTTGGCGCCCTGGGCCGCCTTGCGGTGCATGATGTTCTTGGCGTGCGAATGGCCGGCCATGGCCGTTTACCTCGGGACTTCAGATTCTGGATGAAGCGGTATAGCCGCGCCCACCGCCGGGCGCCACAGCGGGGTTGCAGGCAGGGGGGTGGTTGCGGGCCGGGGGCCGGTCGTTGCAGGCTGGGCGGATGGACAGCACCCTCCCCGCCGACCCCTTCGCCGTCTCCAGCCTGGAGGCCCTCAACCGGCTGTACGAGGCACCGCAGCCACGGGTGCTGGCCAAGGTGCACCCCCGGCTGGAGGCAACTGCCCGCGCCTTCATCGCTGCTTCGCCCTATTGCCTGCTGGCGACGCACGGGCCGCAGGGGGTGCATTGCACGCCCCGTGGCGATGCCGCCGGCTTCGTGACCGCGCTGGACGACCAGACCCTGGCGCTGCCGGACCGGCGCGGCAACAACCGGCTGGACGCGCTGCGCGACATCGTGGCCTGCCCGGAGGTGGCGCTGCTGTTCCTGGTGCCCGGCGTCGGCGAGACGCTGCGGGTCAACGGCCTGGCGCGGATCACCGCGGACCCGACGCTGCTGGCGCGCTTTCCGGCCAATGGCAAGCTGCCGACCAGCGTGGTGCTGGTGCAGGTGCGGGAGGTGTACATGCACTGCGCCAAGGCGATGATGCGCAGCGTGCTCTGGGCCGGCCGGCCGCGCCCGCCTGGCGTGCCGACCGCCGGGGAGATGCTGGCTTCCCACACCAATGGGCTGGTGGAGGCCGCCGGCTACGACGCGGTGGCCGACCAGCGCCTGCGCGAGACGATGTACTGAGCTTCACGCTTCCGCAAAGCTTTGCCTGCCAGGGTGTGCGCCACACAACCTGAGATGGCATCATGTCCAGCATCGGCCCCACCTGCCCCCCCGCCAACGCCGACCAGGCGGCGCTGAGCCAGGCGCGCGCGCGGCTGAGCAAGGCGCATCAGGCGCTGGCCAAGGACAAGGCCGCCCAGGCTGGCGACGCGGCGCTGCGGGCCGACCAGCAGGCGGTGCGGGTCGCCACGGCCGCGGCCGCCAAGGCCGAAGCGAAGGCGGCAAAGGGTGCCGTGAACGTCAAGGCGTAGCGCCTGGCGTGTGATCGTCGCAGGCGGAATCGCCGAAGACGTGAATCACGCGACAAAACAAGGCGCTGGAGGCTGTCAGGCGCTGCTGTCCGCGCCTGACGGACTCTGGTTCGGCGCGGGTCGCGCCGGTATCGCTTCAGCGCTTGGCCGGCTTGGGCTTCGGCGGTGCTGCCTTGCGTTCGGGCAGGTCGCGGGCCTGCCCGGCCTCGCGCTTCAGCGCGGCATCCTCGCGCGCCAGCGCGTCATGGCGGGCACCTTCGTAGCTGAATCCGCCGGAGGCGCCGCCCAAGATGGTCCCGCCCGGCGGCCGCTGGCCCTGCTGCCTGTTTTGCATGGTTCCGTTCCTTCCCTTCCGGGAAGATGGACCAGCAAGACCGATGCCGGGATGACATGGCCGTGAACGCGCCCGCCGAAGCGTGATCAGGCTCCAGCAGCGTTCAGAGAGGCTGATTCACGGCCTGCAGCGATGCCGCCTTGGCCGATCAGGCTCTACTCCGGCATGGCCTGCGACAGCCGGCCGCCAAGCCGCAGCGGCGCCACCCGCAGCGCCAGGCCGGTGGCGTCGTCGGTTTCCACGAACAGCCCGCACAGCGTCGCCTCGCCTTCGGCCGGGGCCAGCTTCTCGCCGGGCAGCCTGCGCCAGAAGCGCAGCGCCGCGCCTTCCTTCTGCATGCCGATGACGCTGTCGTAGTCGCCGCACATGCCGGCATCGGTCTGGAAGGCGGTGCCGCCGGCCAGGATCTGGTGGTCCGCGGTGGGTGTGTGTGTATGGGTGCCGACGACCAGGGAGACCAGACCATCAAAACTGTGGCCGAAGGCGGCCTTCTCGCTCGTTGCCTCGGCATGGACATCCAGGATGATGGCCTGCACCGGGCCGGTGGCACCCATGCGGTGGGTGGCCAGCACGGTCTGCACACTCCGAAACGGGTCGTCCAGCGGGTCCATGAACAGCCGGCCCATCACGTTCATCACCAGCGCCTTGCGCCCGCCGGAGACGGTGACGACCGTATGCCCGCGCCCCGGCGTGCCCGGCGGGTAGTTGGCAGGGCGGACGATGCGGGACTCCTGCTCCATGTGCGGGATCAGTTCCTTGCGGTCCCAGCTGTGGTTGCCCAGGGTGATGACATCGGTGCCGGCGGCCAGGAAGGCGCGCGCCATGTCCGGCGCCAGGCCGAAGCCGTGGCTGGCGTTCTCGCCATTCACCACCACCAGGTCCAGCGCCAGCTGCTGGCGCAGGCCGGGGAGCTTGCTGGTCAGGGCGTCTCGGCCGCTGCGGCCGACGATGTCGCCCAGGAACAGAATGCGCAAAGTCTCAGGCCTCGCTCTGGAGAATACCGGCCTCGGTGGCGATGCGCGGCAGGGGGATGTCAGTGAGGCCGCTTGGTACCAGGGGCAGGCGCTGGCTGGCAAAGCCCACGCCAAGCGCGGCGGCCCAGGGCAGGTCGGCCAGGGTGCGGTCGTAGTAGCCGCCGCCATAGCCCAGCCGATGGCCCCTGGCATCGAAGGCCAGCAGCGGCACCAGCAGGAAGTCGGGCGTCACCTCTGGCGCTTCCGGCGGCGGCTGGCTGGTGCCGTAGGGGCCGGGCGCCAGCGGCGTGCCGAAGCGCCAGGCGCGGAAGCCCAGCGGATTGCCCCGCCGGGGCGTGACCGGCAACGCCAGCGCGTGCCCCCTGCCCTGCAGGGCCAGCAGCAGCGGGCGGATGTCGATCTCGGCGCCCATGGGCCAGAAGCCGGCCACGATGGCGCCGGGCGGCGGCGGGCATTCGGCCAGCACATGCGCGGCCAGCCAAAGCCCATGGCGCGGGTCGGCGGCATCCCGCGCCGCCATGGCCACCCGCCGGGCCGCGGCCTTCGCCAGCGCAATGTCGTCGGCTGCCCCGGTCACAACCCGCCCCCAAGCAGCGCGGCAGCGCTGCAACGCCCTGCACGGAAACGCGACGGCCGAGGAAGCTGACCCAGGCGGGCCGCAAGGCCCGAGAGCGCGAATGCGCGACGCGGGCTTATGCCCGCGCAAGCCAAGCCGGCGGAGGCCGGCGCCGGCGCCTGAGGCAAAAAACAGTGCAGAGCCGCCGAAGCCGTCGGCCTATTATCCTCCCAAGGCCTGCTAATGCAGGTGGGCACCAGATACCCGAACCAAGATTCGGACAGAGCCAGCTCCCGGAGGATGCTTATTGGCCCTGGGGATAAATTGCCTAAACCTGCCCAGCAGCCCTGCACCGTATAATCTAGGTCTTGTCCAGGGTCAGGGCAATGCCCTCGATCCGCTCGGCAATGCGGGCCAGGCGTTCCGCCAGCGCCGGGTCGGCCGGGGCGGCAGCGGGTGCCGCCGCCGGGGCACCACCGCGCAGCCGGGCCATCTCCACCTTCAGGTCGCCCAATTCGTCGGCCAGCAGCAGGGAAACGTGCAGCAGCATGCGGCTTTCCGAGAACTGGCCACCCATGTCGCGGATGACCTTCACCTTGTCCTCGATCTGGCTCATCAGCTCGCGGACGTGGTTTTCCTCGCCGTCCTTGCAGCCGATGGTGTGGCTGTAGCCGTTCACCTTCACGGTAACCTGACCCACGGCCTATTCCTCCTCGTCGTCGGGCGCGGCCTGGTCGCGCAGCGCGGTCTTCAGCTTGGCCAGGGTGGCGTCCAGCCTGGCGCTCAGGGCCGCCACCTCGGCGCGCGGCACCGAATCATCCGGCGCGCGCGGCCGGGAAAGCGCATCGGCCAGCCGCGCCACCGCCTGCTCAAGCCGGGCGGCTGCCGTCATCAGGGGGTCCGGGGTGCCGCCTTCGCTCATTCCGCTCCGCGCCCTGGCCGGGCTGATCCTGAAAAGCCATGGAATCCAGCGCTGGACGTGATGTTTCCAGCATGGTGCAAGGCTTGGCATGCAGCGCAGGGCGGGTCAACGGTGACGGCAGCGCCGGCAGTGGTAGTGCACAATGCGGCGCAGGCCAGGCTGGCGCTGGCCGCGGCCGGGCCTTGCGGCGTGGTGCTGCTTTCCGCCACCGGGGCCGCGGCCAGCCTGGGGCCGGCCTGGTTCCGCGCCATCGTGCTTGCCGCCGCCGCGGCGCACCCCGCCGCCCGCTGGGACGCCATGCTGGATTGCGGCGCCGCGGCCGGCCTGGCGCTGGCCGCGCTGCGCGGTGGCTTCTGCCACCTGGTGCTGGAGCCGGCCTCACCGGCATTTGTTCGCCTGGGGCTGGTGGCTGCCGCCGCGGGCGGCGTTGTGCTCGGCGCGCGGCCAGCGGCGCTCGACCTCGGCCGCATCGACGCCACGCGACCTGGCGGGCAGGCGATGCTCGCGCGATGGTTGCAGAAGACCCCAGATGACACACGCGAACCAACCCGCTAAACGTTCCCTCACACGGGACCGGCGGGAACGGCCCGCTTGAGAAGGAAAGACGCCCCATGCAGCTCACGCCGAAGGTTCGGGAAATCCTCTCCTGGTACGAAAGCGACAATCCCGGCACGAAGGCGAACCTCGCCCGCATCCTGATGGAAGGGAAGCTGGGCGGCACGGGCAAGATGGTGATCCTGCCGGTGGACCAGGGGTTCGAGCACGGCCCGGCGCGCAGCTTTGCGCCCAACCCCGCGGCCTATGACCCGCGCTACCTGTTCGAGCTGGCGATCGAGGCCGGGCTGAACGCCTATGCCGCGCCGCTCGGCATGATCGAGGCCGGCGCCGCGACCTATGCCGGCGCGATCCCGACGATTCTGAAGATGAACAGCAGCAACAGCCTGTCCACCACCAAGGACCAGGGCGTGACCGCCAGCGTGTCGGACGCGCTGCGGCTGGGCTGCTCGGCCATCGGCTTCACCATCTATCCGTCCAGCGAATACCAGTTCGAGATGATCGAGGAACTGCGTGAGCTGGCCGAGGAAGCCAAGTCGGCCGGCCTGGCCGTGGTGGTCTGGAGCTACCCGCGCGGCCCGATGCTGGACAAGGTGGCCGAAACCGCGCTCGACATCTGCGCCTATGCCGCGCACATGGCGGCGCTGCTGGGCGCCCACATCATCAAGGTGAAGCCGCCGACCGGCGCGATCAGCCTGGATGCGGCGAAGTCGACCTACGCCAAGTACCCGGTCGCCGACGACGCGGTGGCCCGCTACAAGCACGTGGTGCAGGCCTGCTTCGGCGGCCGGCGGCTGGTGGTGTTCTCGGGCGGCGAAGCCAAGGGCAACGAGGACATCCTGAAGGAAGTCCGCGCCATCCACGCCGGTGGCGGCAACGGCTCCATCATGGGCCGCAACGCCTTCCAGCGCAGCAAGGCCGACGCGCTGGAACTGCTGGGCGCGATCATCGACGTCTACAAGACGCCGGTCTGAGGCGCATGAGCGGCGCCCGGCTGCTGCCCTTCGCGGTGGCGGCCGGCGCCGTGGTGCCGCTGGCCGCGGGGCTGGCGGGTGTCTGGCAGGGGCTGGGCCTGGTCGGCGCCGGCCCCGGCCCGGCCGAGGCCGAAAGCCACTTCCGCTATCTCTCCGGCTTGCTGCTGGGGCTGGGCTGTGGCTTCGCCTGGTGCGCGCTGGCGCTGCCGCGGCGCGGCCAGGTCTTCAGTGTGTTGTGCGGCGTGGTGGTGCTGGGCGGGCTGGCGCGGCTGCTGGGCCTGGCGCTGGGGCCGCTGCCAGCCTGGCCGCATCTGGCCGCGCTGGTCATGGAACTCGGGGTGACGCCGGCGCTGTGGCTGTGGTCGCGCGCGGCTTCCCAAACCGCCGGCAAAGCGCGATGAAGGCAGCATGGATTGCCGTCTCTACCTGATCACCCCGCCCCGCCTGCCCGCCGGCTTCGCTGACCAATTGGCGGCGGCGCTGGATGCCGGCGATGTCGCCTGCCTGCAACTGCGGCTGAAGGACGCAACGCCGGACGAGGTGAAGCGCGCCGTGGAAGCGCTGATGCCCGTGGCACACGCGCGCGATGTCGCCTTCCTGCTGAACGACGACGCGGCCCTGGCGGTGCAGCTGGGCTGCGACGGCGCGCATCTCGGCCAGACCGATGGCGACCACGCCGCGGCGCGCAAGCTGCTGGGCGAACGCACGCTGGGCATCACCTGCCACGACAGCCGCCACCTGGCGATGGAAGCGGGCGAGGTCGGTGCCGACTACGTGGCCTTCGGCGCCTTCTTCCCGACGGATACCAAGGCCACCACGCACACGGCGGGCGTGGACCTGCTGGAATGGTGGAGCGAGCTGTTCGAGGTGCCATGCTGCGCGATCGGCGGCATCACCGCTGAGAATTGCGCGCCGTTGGTGCAAGCGGGCGCCGACTTCCTGTGTGTGGTCGGCGCGGTGTGGAACCACCCGGATGGCCCGGCCGCCGGGGTGCAGGCGATGGGCGCGGCGATCATCGGCGAGGCGAGCCTGCGTTCCGAATAAGTACCAATAGCGGGAGCCGTTTGACGCACAAGCGGCTCCGACAATCTATTCGGGCGCTCTTCTGCCCCTGATTGATTTTTAGTTTTTTGATGCCCAAACAACGATTTTTATATCAAATTTTCTTGCCGGGATTGGATCCCGCCTTTTGCAAATGTGCCGAAATCCTATCCCGCCAACTCGAAATTTTGTATAGCATGTCGGGCGGATGGCGCTTCGATTCCTTGTACGGCGCTTTATTAATCTCGATTGAAGCCTGATCCACGTAGCTATTTATTATAGCTATCGCGGCTAAATCTGCTCGATATGGCGCGTACCACGTACGTATTTCTTGCACGACTGCGAGTTTTTCATCGTTGATGGCGCTGAGCAGAGCTAGCATCAGCTCTTCCTGCGGTGCAGTGCTGGACATTCTGTACTCCAGTTTGGGGCAGATGATTGTTAGGATACCAGACAATCGTAGAATGACCAAGTTCGGCAACGGTCTTGCACGCACTCCAACCACCGGCCGCCTCCGGCCCAACGCCCACCACCGCAAGCCGCTGACCCCAGGGTGAGTCGCTCGGCAGCCCGCATGGCTGCTCGATACCCGCGCGAAGCCGCAGGTGCGCGGCACCGGGTTCCGTGGCAGGCTGGCGCGCATGGACGAAACCCGCTTCCACCAGGTGCTCCACCGCCCCGGCACGCTGCTGGACATCGGCGCGCATGACGGCCTGCTGACCTTGCCCTTCGCCGCCCTGCCCGGCAGCCGCGTGCTGGCCTTCGAGCCGCTGCCGGCCGCCTTCGCGCGGTTGCAGGCGGCCTGCGCCGGGCTGGCGAATGTGGAGCTGCACCAGGCGGCGCTGGGCGACCAGGTCGGCCAGGCGACCCTCACCATGCCGCTGCTGGATGGCGTGCCACAGGAGCAATGGGCCAGCACCGCCAAGGGCTATGCCGGCTTCGGCGCGCGCGTCACCGAGGCCAGCTTCACCGTGCCGCTGCGCAAGGTGGACGAGTTCGGGCTGCACGACCTCACCGGCGTGAAGCTGGACGCCGAGGGCGCCGAGTACGAGATCCTCCGCGGCGCGCGGGAGACGCTGCTGCGCTGCCGCCCGGTGCTGACGCTGGAAATCGAGGAACGCCACCGCATCGGCGCCACCTATGCCGTGCCGGCCTATCTGGATGCGCTGGGCTATGATGCCTGGTTCGAACTCGACGATGTGTGGCACCCGATCCGCGACTTCGACCGGCCGAAGATGCAGGTGGCCAGCAGCAGCCCCGCCGTCTTCACCGCCAGCACCCCCTATGTGTTCGTGTTCTACTTCCTGCCGCGGGAGACCGCGCCGGAGATGCTGGCCCGGCTTCAGCGCGGGGTCGCCTGAGGCGCAACCGCCGCCAGGCGTGAATCACCCGCTCGACCTTGTTCGAGAAACTGATGCACCGCTCCGGCGATGCCGCCTCCGCGGATCGGGCGCTATCGCGGCTGAGCCAGCAGCGCATTCCATAGCGGCGCCGCGCGCTGCGCCGTCAGCGCCGCCACGTTGCCCGGCGCCAGGCCGGGCGGTGCGCTGCCGGGCCACAGGATGGTCACGGCACCACCAGGCAGGCTGCCGAACCAGGGCGCCAGCCGGGCGCAGCGGCCCTCGGCTGTCCAGGCGCCGCATTGCTCGTGCCCCAGGGCGCGGTGCAGCGCGATGGAGCCCTCCCCCAGCTTGTTGAACGGCCCGCCATTGCCGATGATGACCGGCACCACCCGCGTGCCCAGCACCACCACGCCGACATCGCCCAGGCGCAGGCCGGTGCGCTGCATGAACTCGGTGGAGAGGTTGAGGCCCGGCCGCGCCGGGTCCGCCGGCGGGCCGTTATACGGGATCACCACCCAGGGGACGGTATCGGCATCCAGCGGGCGGCGGCCGGGTTGCAGCGCGGTGGCGCAGAGGTCCCCGGGGCGCGGCCGGGTGCAGGACAGCAGGCCGCCATTCACGTCCACCGCCAGCTTGCTCTCGAACGCGATGGCGCCGCCGGGCAGGCGCAGCAGGTAGCGCACGCGGTTGGGGTCGCGTGAGCAGCCCTCATGCACCTGGCCTTCCCGCCCGCGCACCGGCAGGGCGACGCCGCCGAAGCGGTCCTGCCTGTCGCATTGCGCGAACAGGGCGCGGTAGCTTTCATCCACTGGCACGCCCTGTGCCAGGACGCGGGCGAGTTCCGGCGCCAGGGCGGTGGTGGGTGGCTCGGGCGGGCCGCCGGCGCAGGCGGCCAGCAGCAACAGGATGAGGACGCGAAGCATGGCCCGAGTATCGCCGCGAACCGGCCACGGACCCAACCCATGATCGCGCTTCCGGTGCTGGATGCCGCCTGGCTGGTGGCGCCGCTGGGCGTGCTGGTGATCTCCATGCTGAAGGGCGCCTTTGGCGGTGGCTTCGCGCTGCTGGGCATTCCGCTGCTGGGGCTGGTGATGGACCCCTTGCAGGCCGGGGCGCTGCTGGCGCCGCTGTTCCTGGTGATGGACCTTTTTGCTTTTCGCTACTGGAAGCCCAGCACCTGGTCGCGCGAGGAGCTGCGCGTGGTGCTGCCGACGGTGCCTTTGGGCATCGGCGTGGGCGCGCTGCTGATCGCGGTGCTGCCGAAGCACTGGGTGGCGACGGTGATGGCAGTGGTGACGCTGGGCTTCGCCGCCAAGTGGTTCGCCGGGCGCGGCACGGTGGTGGCCCGGCCGCACAGCGCGCCGCGCGGGCTGCTGGCGGGGTTCGTCTCCGGCATCACCACCATGCTGGCGCATTCCGGCGGGCCGCCGATTGCGATGTACCTGCTGCCGCTGCAACTGCCCAAGGCGGTCTATGCCGGGACCACGGCGGTGTTCTTCTTCGTCGCCAACATTTTTAAAGTTGGCCCCTGGCTGTTCGTGGCCGAACCCACCGCGCAGACCTGGTGGCTGACGGCGTTCTGCGGGCTGTTCTGCCCCTTGGGCGTCTGGCTGGGCTGGGTGCTGCACAGCCGTCTCGATGAGAAGCGGCTGTACCTGTGGTGCTACATCCTGCTGGTGGCTACCGGTCTGAAGCTGCTGTGGGACGGCCTCATGGGCTGAACGGCAGCCATTGCACGTCGCTGATCGTGCGGGCGCCGCTGGCCAGCATGGCCAGGCGGTCAAAGCCCAGCGCGATGCCGCTGCTGCTGGGCATGCCGTGCTCCAGCGCGGCGAGGAACTCCTCGTCCACGTCCCAGCCCTCGCCGGGGTGCAGGCGGCGGCGCTCGGCCACGTCGTGCTGGAAGCGGGTGCGCTGCTCGGCCGGGTCGGTCAGCTCGTCGAAGGCATTGGCCAGTTCCATCCCGGCGACGAACAGCTCGAACCGCAGGGCGGCGCGCGGGTCGGACGGGTCGCGCCGGGCCAGGGCGGCCTGGGGGGTGGGCCAATGGGTCAGGAAGGTGGCGCGGCCGCGGCCCAGATGCGGCTCGATGCGCTCCAGCAGCAGGCGGAAGAACAGGTCTTCCCATTCCTCTTCGCCGCGCGGCGGGAAGCCCGCGGCGGTGGCGGCGGCGCGCAGGCGGGCGCTGTCGCCCTCGGTGGCCAGGATGTCCAGGCCGTTGCAGTGGCGGGCGAAGGCCTCGGCCATGGTCAGCCGCTCGAAGGATTGGGTGAGATCGCAGGCGATGCCCTGGTGCGCGACCACGGCGGGGCAGACGGCGCGGAGGTAGCGCTCCGTCTCGTCCATCATGCCCGCGAAGGAGAGGCCGGGGCGGTACCATTCCAGCATGGTGAATTCCGGGGCGTGGCGCGGGCTGACCTCGCCATTGCGCCAGACGCGGGCGAGTTCGAACACCGGCCCGGCGCCGGCCACCAGCAGCCGCTTCAGCGCCAGTTCCGGCGAGGTACGCAGCCACAGCGTGCGGCCGGTGCCGGCGCCCAGATGCGGCGTGAACTCGCTGCGGAAGGCGTGCAGATGCACCTCCATGCCTGGCACCGGGACCAGGCTGGGGGTCTCGACCTCGGTGTAGCCAAGGCCGGTGAAGTGGGCGCGGGTGGCGGCGGTCAGCCGGGTGCGGGCCAGCAGGAAGGGCAGCCGCGCGGCCAGGCTTTCGGGGTGCCAAAGGGGCAAGGGCATTGCGCGGGGCGGCCTTGGGCTGGCTGGTCGAGGCGGGATCGCCGCTGACGGTGGGTTTCCCGGAGCGTGACGCTAGGCCATGAGCGCTTCAGTCGGAAGCGCGGATGGTCTAACTCCGCCGCCAACATGACCCGTACCATCACCACCGTCGATGCGCTGATCTCGGCCGGCCTGGCGCCGGAAGCCGCGCGCCCGGCGCTGGATCAGGTGGCGCAGCGCTACGCCGTGGCGGTCACGCCCGCCGTGGCGGCGCTGATCCAGGCGCCGGACGACCCCATCGCGCGGCAATACGTGCCGGATGCGGCGGAGCTGCTGACCCAGCCCTGGGAGCAGGACGACCCGACCGCCGACGCACCGTTCACGCCGGTGAAGGGCGTGGTGCATCGCTACCCCGACCGGGCACTACTAAAACCGCTGCTGGCCTGCCCGGTCTATTGCCGCTTCTGCTTCCGGCGGGAGCATGTCGGACCGGATGGCGGGTTGCTCTCGCCCGCCGAGTTGGACGCCGCGCTGGACTGGTTCGCCCGCACACCCGCGGTGCGGGAGGCTATCCTGACCGGCGGCGATCCGCTGATGCTCTCGCCGCGCCGGCTCGGCGGCATGCTGGGGCGGCTGGCGGCGATGCCGCATATCGAGCTGCTGCGGCTGCATACGCGGGTGCCGGTAGCCGCACCCGGCCTGGTGACGGCGGCGCTGTGCGCGGCGCTGCCCCGCGACAAGCCGGTGTATGTCTGCGTCCACGCCAATCATGCGCGGGAGTTCAGTGCCGACGCGATGGCCGCTCTGGCGGCGCTGCACCAGGCCGGCGTGGTGCTGCTGGGGCAGAGCGTGCTGCTGGCCGGCGTGAACGACAGCGCCGCGGCCTTGGAAGACCTGTTCCGCGCCATGCTGCGGGCGCGGGTGAAGCCATACTACCTGCACCAGCTGGACCCGGCGCCGGGCACCGCGCGCTTCGCCGTGCCGGTGGAGCGCGGCCGCGCCCTGCTGCGGGAGTTGCGCGGCCGCGTGAGTGGCCTGGCCTGGCCGACCTATGTGCAGGAAGGCCCCGGCGGCACGGGGAAGAAGCCGCTGGGGCCGGCCTGGGAGGTAACATAGGCGGGCCGATTCACGGCTTCGCGCCCTGCGGCGCTACGCCGATCGGACCTCAGCCCAGTTCCGGAATCACCCAGAGCGGCTTGTCGCCCCGCGCCACGCGCTGGCAGTTGTCGAAGGCGTTGCGGAAGCGCGCCACCTGGTTGTCCCAGGTGGGGCCGGCGAAGTGCGGGGTCAGCACCACGTTGGGCAGGCTCAGCAGCGGGTTGTCGGCGGGCGGCGGTTCCTGGTCGAACACGTCCAGGCCGGCGCCGGCCAGCCTGCCGGTGGACAGCGCCTCGGTCAGCGCGGGTTCGTCGATGACCGGGCCGCGGCAGGTGTTGATGAGGTAGGCATGCGGCTGCATCAGCGCGATCTCGGCGCGGCCGATCATGTGGCGCGTGGTGGGCAGCAGCGGCACGTGCAGCGAGACGATGTCCGAGGTGCGCAGGATTTCCTTCATCAGCCGGAAGCGGACGGAAAGCGCGTCCTCGGTCTCCTCCGGCACGCGCTTCACGTCGTAGTACTGCACGTTCATGCCGAAGGCATTGGCCAGGCGCGCCACCTTCTTGCCGATGGTGCCCAGGCCGATGATGCCGAGCGTCTTGTCGCGCAGTTCATACAGCTTGGTGTTGCTGATGTCGTTGCCGCGCCAGCGCCCGGCGGCGGTGGAGGCGTGCAGCCAGGGCAGCCGGCGGCAGGTGGCGAGCATCAGCAGCAGCGCGTGTTCCGCCACCGCGGTGGAGTTGGCGCCGCCATTGTTGCACAGCGGCACGCCGGCGCGGCGATGCGCTTCGATATCGCTGCGGTCGTAGCCGGCGGAGAGCAGCTGGACCAGCTTGAGGTTGGGCGAGGCCTTGAAGAAGGCGTCGTTCAGGTAGGGCTGGCTGTAGCCGACGACGAATTCGCTGCGGGCGGCGGCGGCGGCGAATTCGGGCGTGCCGCCCTCGGCGACCAGCAGTTCGAACCCGGCGGGCAGGAGTTCGCGGGCCAGCGCGGGTTCGTTCAGCGGGTTGGCCATCAGGGTGATGGTGGGCATGGGCGTTTCCTTCCGAGGTTGCGCGGAAGGATAGCCGGGTTGCGTCAGCCGTCCACCACGCGCGGCAGCGGCTGGAAGGTCAGGCCCTCGTAAAGTTCTGCCAAGGTCAGCTCAATGCCCAGCGCCGGCAGCACGGCCACCGCCTCCAAACCGGCAATGCGCGCGGCCGACCAATGGCCATCAGCGCCGCGGGTGTGCAGCAGCAGGCGCGGCTGCATCGGGTCGATCACCAGGATGTACCGCAGAGTCGGGACGGTACGATATTCCTCCAGCTTCTCGGTCTGGTCGAAGTCGCGGGTGGAAGGCGACAGCACCTCGGCCACCAGCACCGGCTCGGTCGCGGTGCGTTCGGCATCCTGGAACTTGCCGCAATCCACGGCGACATCGGGGTAGCGGATGTTTCGGCCCGGGATGCGGATGGCGGTGTCGCTGGTACCGGGGCGGCAGGGGGAACCCCGCAACCTGCCAGCCAGGGCGACGAGCAAGTTCACGGCCACCCGGTCATGCCGCTGTGTTGCCCCCACCATCCCCGTTACCGGGTCCGGCGCACGGCGCGGAACCGGCTGGCCGTCCACCAGCTCGTACTTCGTCTCCTGGTGCTGCAACCAGGCGAAGAACTCTTCCTCGGTCCAGCGACGGGGCTGCATGGCCTGGGACATGGGGTGGGCGGTGCCTCCTTGCAGGGGGCAGGATAACACGCTTCCGGCGGCGGAATCACCGCCCAGGTTGCCAAGCCCCTCAGCCCCCGCCTATACCCCCGCCCCAACGCCCCGCCGCCGCACAGGCCGGCGGGGCCGCGTCACCGCGCGCCCCAGGCGCGACCGTTCATTGCCAACCACTCAGAAATCAGGGTCCGTCACCATGGCGAAGATGCAGGCCAATCAGATGCGTGCCGGTATGGTCATCGAGTTCGAAGGCCAGCGCTACACCATCATCCGCCAGAACATCATGATCCCCGGCAAGGGCAACGCCATCATCCAGGTGGACATGCGCAACATCAAGACCGGGTCCAAGAAGGACCAGCGCTGGCGCACGGCGGATGTGGTGGAGCGGCTGCAGACCGAGGACAAGGAGTTCAACTTCACCTACGCCGAAGGCGACAGCCTGGTGCTGATGGACCCGGAGAGCTTCGAGCAGACCACCGTCCACAAGGACATCCTGGGCGACCGCCTGCCCTTCCTGGTCGAGAACATGCCGGTCCAGGTGCGCCTGATCGAAGGCGAGCCGGTGGCGATGGAACTGCCCGAACAGGTCACGCTTGAGATCGTCGAAGCCGACCCGGTGGTGAAGGGCCAGACCGCCACCTCCTCCTACAAGCCGGCGCTGCTGGCCAATGGCGTCAAGACCATGGTGCCGCCCTTCGTCACCGTCGGCGAACGCGTGGTGGTGAAGACCGAAGACGCCAGCTACGTGGAACGCGCGAAGGGCTAGTCTGCGGCCCGCTGCGGATGCAGCGGACAGGCAGGCCACACTGAAAAGCTGCGCCGGTGGCCGGGCAACGCAGGTCGCAGGACCTGGTTGTCAGCGCACCAGCGCCCTTGGGTCAGCCGGCCAGCTGGCCCGAAGACGTGCCTCGACCGCATTTTAGGAACATACCATGGCAGGCAATCCCCGGCTTTCCCCGGCGCTGAATGTCGTCGTCGCCGCGGTGGAAAAGGCAGGACGCCGCCTGCTGCGCGACTTCGGCGAGGTCGAGCAGTTGCAGGTCTCCGCCAAGGCGCCGGGAGACTTCGTCTCCGCTGCCGACCTGCGGGCGGAGGAGACGCTGCGCCAGGAACTCGGCCGCGCCCGGCCGCAATTCGGCTTCCTGATGGAAGAAAGCGGCGAATCCGGCAACGCGGACTGGGAATGGCGCTGGGTGGTGGACCCGCTGGACGGCACCAGCAACTTCCTGCACGGCATTCCGCACTGGGCCATCAGCGTCGGCGTGGAAAAGCGCAGCGCGGATGGCAAGTCCGAAGTCATGGCCGGTGTGGTCTACAACCCCGCCAGCAACGAGTTGTTCTGGGCCGAAAAGGGCGCCGGTGCCTTCCTGAACGACAAGCGCCTCAGGGTTTCCGGCCGGCGGGAGATGAAGGAGGCGCTGTTCGCCACCGGCATCCCCTTCGCGCCCGTGAAGCAGAAGGCCGAGTTCAGCCACACCCTGGCGCGGCTGATGCCGCAGGTCGCGGGCATCCGCCGCTTCGGCGCCGCGGCGCTGGACCTGGCCTGGCTGGCCGCCGGGCGCTACGACGGCTTCTGGGAGCTGGGGCTGAAGCCCTGGGATGTGGCCGCCGGCATGGTCATGGTCAAGGAAGCCGGCGGCACCCTGACCGACCCGAACGGGCTTGAGGCCTGGCCGCAGGATGGCGCCATGACGGTGAACCTGGTGGCCGGCAACGCTACGCTGCACCCGAAGCTGCGGGAAGCCGTGGCCGAGGGCATCACCGCGGCCGAAGCGGCCCGGGCCCGCGCCGCAGGCTGACGCCGGCGATGCCATCGGGGGATGTGGCGTTGCGTCACATCCACGTCACAGTGTTGCGGCAGAGTTGGCTTTCCCGTCGGGACGTTTCCACTTTGCCGGTATTCGCTCTAGGGTGCGCGCCGTGACGCCCCCCCGCTCGCTCCCTGTGCTGGCAGTGCTGCTGCTTGCCGCCGCCGCGGTTCCGGCCCTGGCGCAGAACGCTGGCCGCAGCCCTGCGCCTGCGCCACCGCCGGCCCCGGCCGCCGCGCCGCCGCCGCCGGTCAGCCTGGCCGCCCCCACGCCCAGCGGCCCGGCCCAGCCGCCCGAGCCGCCCCTGGCGCTGCCGCCGGGCATGTCGGCACTGCCCCAGGGCGGCTGGCGCCTGGGCTTCGCCGACGAATCCGCAGCCATCATCGCCCCCGCGCTGCAGGCCACGCTGGCCGAGATCGGTCGCCGCCTGGCCAACCGGCCGCGCGGCCGGGTCAGCCTGGTGGCGCTGGCCAGCGGCCCGGTGGGCGACGCATCGGCCGCCCGGCGCCTCACCCTGGCGCGGGCGCTGGCGGTGAAGCAGGCGCTGGCCGCCGGCGGCCTGGCGGAAACCCGCATCGACGTCCGCGCGCTCGGCCGCACCGCCGAGGCGGTGGACGCCGTCGACATCCTGCCGGCCGAGGCGCAGCCCGCCGCCCGGCCGCCCCGTTGAGCCCTGCCCCGTTACCCCCCTTGTTCGGGAACCGCCGATGACCAGACCTTCCGGCTATCTGTGGCGCATGATCCTGTTCCTGGCCGCGGTTGGCGGCGTGGGGTGGCTGATCTGGCCGCAGCTCGCCACCGCCTTCTTCACCAACCCGGTGCTGAACG
This sequence comes from uncultured Rhodospirillales bacterium, assembly GCA_903835235.1. Classification (GTDB taxonomy): domain Bacteria; phylum Pseudomonadota; class Alphaproteobacteria; order Acetobacterales; family Acetobacteraceae; genus CAIMOR01. The sequence goes on along the minus strand of CAILMF010000044.1, from coordinate 116,460 downwards.
GCGTCATCCTCGCGGTCGCCATGATCGGCGTGCTCTGGAACATCCGCCAGGTCGCCACCCTGGCGCCGGAGGTGGAATGGCTGGAAGCCTTCCGCGCGCCGAAGCTGGGCGCCCCGGCGCAGGCGGCGCCGAAGCTGCTGGGGCCGATGTCCTCCATGCTGTCGCTGCGGCGCGGGGAGCGGCTGTCGCTTTCGGCTTCCTCGATGCGCAGCCTGCTGGACGGCATCGCCTCGCGCCTCGACGAATCGCGCGAACTCTCGCGCTACATGACGGGGTTGCTGATCTTCCTCGGCCTGCTCGGCACCTTCTGGGGGCTGCTGCTGACCATCTCCTCGGTCAGCGACGTCATCGCCGGCATGTCGGTGGGCGGCGGCGACGTGAACCAATTGTTCGACCAGTTGAAGACCGGGCTGGCGCAGCCGCTGAAGGGCATGGGCACGGCGTTCTCCTCCTCCATGCTCGGGCTGGCCGGCGCGCTGGTGCTGGGCTTCCTGGACCTGACCGCCGGCCAGGCGCAGACCCGCTTCTTCAACGAGCTGGAGGAATGGCTGGCCGGGCAGACCCGGCTTTCCAGCGGCCTGCTGGGCAATGAGGGCGAGGGCAATGTGCCCAGCTACGTCCAGGCCCTGCTGGAGCAGAATGCCGAGAACCTGGAGCAGTTGCAGCGCCTGCTGACCCGCGGCGACGACGGCCGGGCGCAGTCCAACCAGGCGATCACCGACCTGGCGGAAAAGCTGAGCGTGCTGGCCGAGCAGATGCGCGCCAGCATGCAGGCGGTGCAGCGCGGCAACGAGGAAGCCAGCACCGGCCGCATCCAGGCGGTGCAGGAACTGCGCAGCGAGATCAAGGTGCTCACCCGCACGCTCGCGGGCATTGCCGACAGCCGGCGGTAGGCGACCATGGCACTCAGCCGCAGGCGGGGCGACCGGGGTGGGCTGGATGCCTGGCCGGGCTATGTGGACGCGCTGTCCACGCTGCTCATGGTCATCATCTTCGTGCTGCTGGTCTTCGTGCTGGCACAGGGCTTCCTGGGCGCCGCGCTGTCCAGCCGCGACGAGGCGCTGGAGCGGCTGAACCGCCAGGTGACGGAGCTTTCCGACCTGTTGAACCTGGAACGCACCCAGGTGACGGAGCTGCGCGCCACGCTGGGCCGCACCGTGCAGGAACTGCGCGACACCGCGGCGGCACGCGACCGGCTGGCGCTGGACCTGCGGGCGGCGGAGCAGGCGCGGGCGCAGCTCACCAGCGAACGCGACGCCAGCCGCGCCGAGCATGAGCGCGCGACGGCGCGGATCGCCGAGCTGGAACTCGCGGCGCGGGGCGCGGCGCAGCGCCTGGCCGGGCTGGAAACCCGGCTGACCGACGCCAATGCCCGTGCCGAGCGCGCCGGCGAGGAAGCCACCCGCACCATGGCCCGGCTGGGCGAGGCGACCCGCGCGCTGGAGGCCGAGCGCGGCGCCCGTACCGCCGCCGAGACCCAGGCCGCCGCGGTGGCGCGCAACCTGGCGGAGGCGCAGCGCCAGCTGGAGGCAATGCGCGCCGAACTGGCGGAGCTGAACCGCACCGTGCGGGCGGACCGCGCGACCATCGAGATGCGCCTGGCCGACCTGGCCCGGCTTTCCGAGCAGATCCGCGCGCTGACCGCGCTGCGCGACCGGCTGGAGGCTGAGCTGCGCACCCAGGGCGAGGCGAACCAGCAGGCCACCCGGCTGGCCGATTCGGCGCAGGCCCAGGTGGCGCTGCTGAGCCGGCAGATCGACGAGTTGCGCAGCCAGTTGTCGCGCATCACCGCCGCGCTGGACCTGGCGGAGACGCAGGGCCGCGACAAGGACGTGCAGATCGCCAACCTGGGCCAGCGGCTGAATGCCGCGCTGGCAGCGCAGGTGGAGACCTTGCAGCGCTACCGCAGCGACTTCTTCGGCCGCCTGCGGGAGGTGCTGGGCAACCGGCCCGAAATCCGCGTGGTCGGCGACCGTTTCGTGTTCCAGAGCGAAGTGCTGTTCCCACCCGGCTCGGCTGACCTGTCCGAGGCCGGGCAGGCGCAGATCAGGCGGGTCGGCGGCGTGCTGCGGGATATCAGCCGGCGCATTCCGGCCGATGTGAACTGGGTGCTGCGGGTGGATGGCCATGCCGACCGGGTGCCGATCAACAACCAGCGCTTCGCCAGCAACTGGGAGCTTTCGGCGGCCCGCGCCATCGCGGTGGCCCGCCTGCTGGTGCAGGAGGGGCTGCCGGCCTCGCGGGTGGCGCCGACCGCCTTCGGCGAGAACCAGCCGATCGACGCCGCCGAGGGCCCCGAGGCCTATGCCCGCAACCGGCGCATCGAGTTCCGGCTGACGGACAGGTAGCGCCGGGCCCGGCCGGCGCTGCCCGGTTTCGGCCGGCGCCGGGGCGTTGTCATAAAATGGAAGCAAATTCGTCATCGAACCGCAGGCAAGGGAGGTTAACACCCGCCCGAGGCTTACGGGCGGCAGCATGCTGGTCATCCAGGGTTTGACACGGCGCTTCGGCGCAGCGACGGCGGTGGACAACCTCAGCCTGGAGATTCCCCGGGGCGCCTTCGTTGGCGTCATCGGGCGGTCGGGCGCCGGCAAATCCACCTTGCTGCGCATGATCAACCGGTTGCAGGACCCCAGCGAGGGGCAGATCCTCTGGCAGGGGCAGGACATCACCACGCTGCGCGGCGCCGAGCTGCTGGCCTGGCGGGCGCGCTGCGCCATGGTGTTCCAGCAATTCAACCTCTCGCCGCGGCTGGACGTGCTGACCAACGTGCTGGTCGGCCGGCTGCACCACGTGCCCACCTGGCGCGCGCTGCTGCGGATGTGGCCGCAGGCGGACCGCGCCATTGCCCTTTCGGCGCTGGAGCAATTCGGCATGGGCACGCTGGCGGCGCAGGCGGCGGGGCAGCTTTCCGGCGGCCAGCAGCAGCGCGTGGCCCTGGCCCGCGCCCTGGTGCAGGAACCCGAGATCATCCTGGCCGACGAACCCGTGGCCTCGCTGGACCCGCGCAACGCGGAGATGGTCATGCAGGCGCTGGCCGACATCAACCAGCGCTACGGCATCACCGTGCTGTGCAACCTGCATTCGCTGGACCTGGCGCGGCGCTACTGCACCCGGCTGGTCGGTCTGGCGCATGGCCGGCTGGTGTTCGACGACGTGCCCGCCGCCCTGACCGACGCCGTCGCGCAGAGCCTCTACGGCATCGAGGCGCGCGACGTGATGGACAGCCCACCCCCTGCCCTGCCGGACGGCTTCGCCGCCGCCGTAGCCTGACCCCCCGACCAAGAACCGGAGAAGACCCATGCTCTCACGCCGTTCCCTGCTGGCCGCGCCCGCGCTGTTCGCCACCCCCGCCCTGGCGCAGGCCTGGAAGACCGCCTTTCCGGAACTGACCTTCGCCATCGTCCCGGCCGAAAACGCCTCCGGCGTGACCGACCGCTGGGCGCCGTTCATGGCCTACATGACCAGCACGCTCGGCGTGAAGGTGACCCTGCGCGTGGCGAACGACTACGCCGCGGTCATTGAAGGCCAGCGCGCCGGCAACATCCACATCGCCAGCTACGGCCCCAGCAGCTTCGCCCGCGCGCTGATGACCGGCGCCCAGACCGAAGCCTTCGCCATTGAGGTGAACGAGGACGGCACCAAGGGCTACTACTCGGTGTTCTACGTGAAGAAGGACAGCCCCTACCACCAGGTGGCCGACCTGCGCGGCAAGAACCTGGGCCTGGTCGACCCCAACAGCACCAGCGGCAACAACGTGCCGCGCTTTGCGCTGAACAAGATGGGCATCACGCCTGAGCAGTTCTTCGGCCGCGTCGTCTATACCGGCAGCCACGAGAACGCGATCATCGCGCTGCAGCAGGGCACCGTCGACATGGCCGCCAACTGGTGGAACGACGAGAGCGAGAGCAACCTGATGCGCATGGAGCGCAAGGGCATGGCGAAGTACGGCGACTTCCGCATCGTCTTCAAGTCCGACCAGATCGTGAACTCGCCGATGGCCTACCTGACCACCCTGCCGGCCGAGCTGCGCACCGCCATCCGCACCGCGGCCCTGGCCTTCCCGCAGCGCGACCGCGCCGCCTTCGACCGCATCTACGACGGCAAGGCGAAGCCGTGGGAGCCGGTGACCAACGCCGCCTACGACCCGATCATCGAGCTGAACCGCTTCGTCGACAGCCTGCGCCGCCAGCGCGGCTGAGGCCCGGTTGAGCCAGGCCCTCCCCCTGCTGCCGGCGGCGCAACTCGCGCCGCTGCTGGCCGCCTATGCCCGGTCGCGCCGTGCCGTGTTCTGGCGCGGCCTGCTGGTGGCGGCCTGCCTGGTGGCAGGCAGCCTGGCCAGCGGCTGGATGGCCGAGGTCGACCTCGGCAAGTTCGGCAAGCATATCGGCGGCTTCTTCAGCTACTTCGACCGGCTGACCCGGCTGGAAGGCGGCGGCGGCCGGGTCTGGACCGACCCGGGCGAATGGTTCTGGGGGCTGCGGCCCTGGCTGGTGCAGCTGGGCGACACCGTGCTAATGGCCTATGCCGGCACGCTATTCGGCGCGCTCGGCGGCTTCTGCCTGGCGGTGCTGGGCGCCGCCAACCTGGTGCAGAACCAGCCGCTGCGCTGGGGCGCCAAGCGCCTGGCGGAGTTCTGCCGCACCGTGCCGGACCTGGTCTTCGCGCTGCTCTTCGTCATCGCCTTCGGCCTCGGCCCGCTGCCGGGTGTCATGGCGCTGGCCATCCATTCGCTGGGCGCGCTGGGCAAACAGAATTCTGAATTGGTCGAGAACATCGACATGAAGCCGGTGGAGGGCGCCATCGCCGCCGGCGCCAGCTGGGTGGCCATGGTGCGCTTTGCCGTGCTGCCGCAGATATTGCCGGGCTTCCTGAGCTATTCGCTGCTGCGGTTCGAGATCAATGTCCGCGGCGCCGCGGTGCTGGGCTTCGTCGGTGCCGGCGGCATCGGCCAGGATCTGATCGAGGCGGTGCGGAAGTTCTACTACAACGATGTGGCCGCCCTGCTGGTGCTGATCATCCTGACCGTCGTCGTCATCGATACCCTGACCGGCCTGCTGCGCCGCCGCCTGCTGGAGGCCCGATGAGGACCGAGGCGCTCGCCAACCTGCCGCAGCTGCGCCAGCAGCACCCGGCCGTGTTCCGCCGCCTGACCTGGGGCGGCGTGCTGGCGATGCTGGTGGTGCTGGCCGGCATCGGCCTGCTGGCGCTGGCGGTATGGCGGCTGGAGCTGGTGCCGCTGCGCTTCATCGCCGGGCTGGGGCAGCTTGCCCACTTCATCACCCTGATGTTCCCGCCCGACCCCGGGCCGCACCTGCACCTGATCCTGCGCGGCATCGGCGAGACCCTGGCCATCGCCTTCCTCGGCACGCTCGGCGCCGCCATCATCGCGCTGCCGGTGGCGCTGATGGCCGCGCGCAACACCACCATCCACTGGCTGATGCGCTTCGCCAGCCGGCGCGTGCTGGACGGCATCCGCGGCATCGATGCGCTGATCTGGGCGCTGATCTGGGTCTCCGTCGTCGGCCTGGGCCCCTTCGCCGGCGTGCTGGCGATCCTGGTCTCGGACATCGGCACCTTCGGCAAGGTCTTCTCGGAGGCGCTGGAGGCGGCCGACCGCAAGCCGCAGGAGGGTATCCTGTCGGCGGGCGGCAACGGGCTGGCGCGCATCCGCCTGGGCGTGCTGCCGCAGGTGCTGCCGGTCATCGCCGGCCAGGTGCTGTACTTCTTCGAGAGCAATGTCCGCTCCTCCGCCATCATCGGCATCGTCGGCGCCGGCGGCATCGGCCTGCACCTGACGGAAATGATCCGCACGCTGGAATGGCAGGCGGTTTCCTTCATCATCCTGCTGATCCTGGTGCTGGTGGCCGTCATCGACGTGATCTCCGGCCGGCTGCGTGCCGCCATGGCCGGCTGAATGGGCGGCTTCGTGCTGGTGGTTGGGCCCAGCGGCGCCGGCAAGGACACGCTGCTGCGCCTGACGCGGGAGGAACTGGCCAGCGAGCCGCGCCTGCGCTTCGCCCGCCGCGTGGTCACCCGGCCGGAAAGCGCCGCCGAGGCGCATGACACGCTGGACGAGGCCGGCTTCCTGGCCGCGCTGGCCGATGGCGCCTTCTGCCTGCACTGGCAGGCGCATGGCCTGCGCTACGGCATCCCCGCGCGCTATGCCGAGGCGGCGCGCGGCGGCGCGCTGGTGGTGGCCAATGTCTCCCGCGGCGTGGTGGCGCCGGCCCGCGCCGCACTGCCCGGGGTGACCGCGGTGGAGATCACCGCGCCGCCGGAGGTGCTGGCCGCCCGCCTGGCCCAGCGCGGCCGCGCGGAGGATGGCGACCCCGCGGCCCGCCTGGCCCGCCAGGCCAGCGCCGAGGTCGAGCTGCGCATCCTGAACGACAGCACCGCCGAAGCCGGCGCCGCCCTGCTGTTGCAGCACCTGCGGGCCCGGCTGGCCGAGCGCTGACCCCAGAGCAACATGCGTTCAGATGGAATCATCTGAACGCATTTCCTGCCATGGATTCAATGCCTGCGGGAACACGACCTGCGCCCAGGTGGACGCAGCGTATTCCAGGGCGATGTGCGATGTCGTTGCGGTGGGAAGTGCGCCCAGCAGGGCGCACCCGGCTTATCGCGCCGGGCGATACTTCCACACGCTGGCCGGCGGAAAGTTCAGCGGTGTCCAGGCGCGGCGGTCCGCGGCCAGGCCCAGCGCCCGCCAGGGCAGCGGCGAGGTGACGCAATAGGTGTAGAGCAGGAAGCCGCGGCCCGGCGCCACCGCCTCCACCGCCGCGACGAAGCGCTGCTGCATTTCCAGCGGCAGCAGCACCAGCGGAATGCCGCAGATCGCGGTGCCGATCTGGTTGTGCATGTGCGCCGGCAGCAGGTTCGGCAGGTCGAAGGCGTCGCCGCACAGCACGGTCACGCCGGGCAGCGCCTGGCGCAGGTGCTCGGCCATCTCGGGCACGATCTCGACGACGATCAGGCGTTCGGCCGGCACGCCGGCGGCCAGCAGCGCGCGGCTGACCACGCCGGTGCCGGCGCCCATTTCCAGCACGTATTCCTGCGGCGCGCGCTGCACCAGCGCGGCGATGCGCCGGCACAGCGCCGGCGAGGACGGCACGATCGAGCCCATCTGCAGCGGGTTGGCCATCCAGCGGCGCAGGAACAGCAGCGGGCCACTACCGGCCTGGCCTGTTTCGTCAGCCCGCAGCATCGCATTCGACATCGGCTGGTCCTTCATCTTCCGCGTGCGTGCTAGCGGCAGAGTGATTGCAACCCTGTGACACAAAACCGACAGTTCCATGACCGCAGGTCTTAGCCGCTTCACGCAAGTTTCACGCTGTTACATGGGCTGCCGCGTTACAGGCCCCGAAGGCAACAGGCGGACGATTCGGATGAATCTGATCGAACCGAAACTGCAGTATCGTAGTATCTTCGTCTCGGATATTCATCTCGGCACCCGCGGAAGCCGCGCCGACCTGCTGATGGAGTTCCTCAGCCGGGCGGATTGCGAGACGCTGTACCTCGTCGGCGATATCTTCGACGGGTGGCGGCTGCGCAAGTCGTGGTACTGGAATGAAAGTTTCGATACCGTATTGCGACAGGTCATGGCGATGGCGCGCCGCGGCGTGCATGTCGTCTACATCCCCGGCAACCATGACGAGGCGCTGCGCGACTGGTTCGGGCTGGAGATCGCCGGCATCAGCCTGCAGCCGGAAGCGGTGCACGAAGCCGCCGATGGCCGCAAGTTCCTGGTGATCCATGGCGACCAGTTCGACGGCGTGATCCGCTACGCCAAGTTCCTCGCCTATCTGGGGGACTGGGCCTACGACACCGCGCTGTACCTGAACCGCATCTTCAACGCCGTGCGGCGCCGGCTGGGCATGCCCTACTGGTCGCTGAGCCAATGGCTGAAGCGCCAGGTCAAGGAAGCGGTCAAGGCGATCGACCGCTTCGAGGGCGCGCTGGCCGGCGAGGCCAAGCGGCGCGGCCTGCACGGCGTGATCTGCGGCCACATCCACCACGCGGAAATGCGCCCGGTGAACGGCGTGCTGTACATGAACACCGGCGACTGGGTGGAAAGCTGCACCGCGCTGGTGGAGCACGCCGACGGCGCCTTCGAACTGGTGGACTGGCCGGCACGCCAGCGCCTCTCGGTGCGTGCCGAAGGCCGGGCCACGGCGCTCGCCGAGGCATGAACGACCTCTCCTGGGCGGTGCGCCCGGCGATGGCAGGCACGGCCGCGATGCGCCTGCTCATCGTCACCGACGCCTGGCACCCCCAGGTGAACGGCGTGGTCCGCACCGTGGACACGGTGACGGAGCACCTGAAGCGCAGCGGCGACACGGTGGAGGTGATCGGTCCCGATCGCTTCCGCACCCTGCCGCTGCCCAGCTACCCGGAAATCCGCATCGTGCCCTGGCCGCGCCGCCGGTTGCAGCGCCTGGTCGACGAGTTTGCGCCGGACGCGATCCACATCGCCACCGAAGGCCCGCTGGGCTGGGCGATGCGGGCCATTTGCCTGAAGCGCGGCTGGCCCTTCACCACCAGCTTCCACACCCGCTTCCCGGAATACCTGCAGGCCCGCACCGGGCTGCCGCCAGGGCTGGCCTGGGGCATGCTGCGGCGCTTCCACGCCGCCGGCAGCGGGGTCTTCGCCGCCACCGCCAGCCTGCGCGCGGAACTGCGCCGGCGCGGCTTCACCAACCTGCGCGCCTGGACCCGAGGCGTGGCGCTGGAGCAGTTCCGCCCCGGCGACACGGACCCGGCCTTCACCAACCCCTGGGCCGACCTGCCGCGGCCGATCTCGCTCTATGTCGGGCGCGTGGCGGTGGAAAAGAACATCGAGGCCTTCCTGCAACTGGACCTGCCGGGCAGCAAGGTGGTCGTGGGTGACGGCCCGCAGCGCGCCGCGTTGCAGCGCCGCTTTCCGGATGTCCACTTCGCCGGCTGGCGCCAGGGGCAGGAACTGGCGGCGGCCTATGCCGGCGCCGATGTCTTCGTCTTCCCCTCGGTCACCGACACCTTCGGCCTGGTGCTGCTGGAAGCCATGGCCTGCGGCACGCCGGTGGCGGCCTTTCCGGTGACCGGCCCGCTGGACGTGGTGGCGCCCGGCACCGGCGCGTTGGGGCAGGACCTGCGCGCCGCCGTGCTGGCGGCCCTGGACTGCGACCGCGAGGCCTGCCGCCGCCATGCCGAGGGCTTTTCCTGGCAGGCCTGCGCCGAGACCTTCCGCCAGCACCTGGTGATGCTGCCGCGCGACTGAGGCGCGGCGGCCGCGCTCAGGCGGCGCGGAACAGCAGGCTGGCGTTGGTGCCGCCGAAGCCAAAGCTGTTGCACAGCACGGCGTCGATGCGCCGCTCCTGCGCCACCTTGGCGACGCGGTCGACCGCGCTCTCGCGGCTCGGCTGGTTCAGGTTCAGCGTCGGCGGCGCCACGCCGTCGCGGATCGACAGGATCGAGAAGATCGCCTCCACCGCGCCGGCGGCGCCCAGCAGATGGCCGGTGGCGGATTTGGTGGAGGACATCGCCAACTGGCGCACCGCCGCGCCGAACAGACGCTCCACCGCCGCCAGTTCCAGGTCGTCGCCCATCGGCGTGCTGGTGCCGTGGGCGTTGATGTACTGCACGCCCTCGGCCGCCAGCGCGCCGTGCTTCAGCGCCTGCTGCATGGCGCGGAAGGCGCCGTCGCCGCTCTCGGAGGGCGAGGTGATGTGCCAGCCGTCGCCCGACATGCCGTAGCCGCAGAGTTCGGCGTAGATGCGCGCGCCACGGCGGCGGGCATGCTCGCGCTCCTCCAGCACCAGCATGCCGGCGCCCTCGCCCATCACGAAGCCGTCGCGGTCGCGGTCCCAGGGGCGGGAGGCCTGCTGCGGCGTGTCGTTGAAGCCGGTGGACAGCGCCCGGGCGGCGGCGAAGCCGGCCATGCCGAGTTCATGCACCGCGGCCTCGGCGCCGCCGGCCAACATGACATCGGCATCACCGAAGCCGATCAGCCGCGCCGCGTCGCCAATGGCATGGGCGCCGGACGAACAGGCGGTGGAGACGGCGCGGCGCGGACCATGCAGCGCGAAGGCCTCGGCCAGGTCGGTGGCCATCTGGTGGATCATGGCGCCGGGCAGGAAGGGCGTGGCGGCGCTGGCCAGGCGCAGGGCGCCCTCGTTCAGCGCCTCCAGCCCGCCGCAGCCGGAACCGACGCTGACGCCGGTGGCCTCGCGCGCCTCATCCGCCGCCGGGTGCCAGCCGGCATCGTCCAATGCCTCCCGCGCCGCCAGCAGGGCCAGGTGGCTGAAGCGGGTGGCGCTGGGCCTGGCGGTGGGCTGGCCCCAGACGGTGGCCGGCACCTGGCCGGCAACGCGGCAGGGCAGGTCCGCATTGAAGCTGGCGATGGCGCCGATGCCCGAATGCCCGTTCACCAGGCGGCGCCAGACCGGCTCAAGACCCTGGCCGAGCGGACAGACGATGCCCATGCCGGTGATGACGATGCGCCGCATGCCGAATCCTCAGGGCTGCCGGTGGTCGTACCAAAAGCGACGAATTCGCGGAAAGTGGGGTGAAGCTTCGATGAAACCCATTCCGGCAGGCGTCGCCCTGGCAGGGCCTGGCCCGGTGCCCGCGGGCCTCCCAGCACGGGCGGAAAGCGCCTCAGGCGGCCAGGATCGCCTCGACCACTTGCTGCACCTCCAGCGCCTCCCGCAGGGTCGCCAGGTGATGCGCCTCGCCGCGGGTCATCGCCGCCACGCCGGCCAGTTGGCCGCGCAGCACCAGGGGACGCATCTTCTCGTTCGGCTGCGCGTCCGGCGCCTGCGCCCAGGAGCCATCGGCGCCAAGCGTCTCGGCGAATGACCAGTCGCGCAGGCGGATCGCGGCGTTCAGCGTCCAGGTGTTGTGGTCGTCCTTCGCCGTGGTGCCGACGCCGCCCAGCAGCGTCACCGGCACGCCGCCGGCGGTCAGCCGGGCGCGGATGGCGGTCTCGGCGCCGTCGCCGGCGGGGTAGCTGACGCTGGCTTCGTGCAGCACCAGCGGGCCAAGCCGGCGGCGCGTCAGGAACAGGAAGTGGGAGACCACCTCGCGCGTGAAGCCGCCTTCCGCCCGCCTGCCCAGCCAGCCGACCGCCCCCTGCTGCCAGCCGCGCGGCCAGGTGGCGAAGCCAACCTCGATCTCCAGCGCCTCCGGGGTGAAGGCCGCCTGCCACTGCGCCAGCTGCGCCACGGCCGGGGAGGACGCCATCGGGAAGTTCACCGCCGCGCGCGCGCCGCTGGCCTCGGCCCGCGCGACAAAGCCGCGGGCCAGCGCCAGGTCGGTCGCCAGCGGCTTTTCCAGGAAAACGGCGCGGCCCGCGGCAAAGGCGGCTTCCGCCAGCGGGATATGCGCGGCCGGCGGCGCGGCGACGTAGAGGCAGTCGCAGGCGGCAATGACGGCTTCGGCGGAAGCCAGCATCGGCACGCCGGGCGCCACCGCGGCCAGCCGTGCGGTGGCTTCCGGCGCGGGGTCCCACACCGCCACGGGGGTCACGGATTCGGCGGCGTGGTCCAGGGCCGCGCGCAGCAACCGCTCTCCCATTATGCCGAAGCCGATTAATCCGAGGGCGATGGGCTGGGGCATGCTGAGCGTTCCGGTCTGAAGGCCCCGAGGTTAGAGCCAGGGCCGCCGCCATGCCACGGCTGATCGATCCGCCGGACCGACCTTGCGCCGGCGCGGCACGGCGCCATCTGCCGGGGATGGAACGTGTCGCCGACTATCCCCGCCCGCCCCGCCTGGAACGCAGCCCGCGCCGGGTCCGCATCGTGCTCGGCGGCATCACGGCGGCCGATACCACCCAGGCCTTCCGCGTGCTGGAGACCTTCCACCCACCCAGTTGGTACCTGCCGCCCGACGCTTTCCTACCCGGCGTGCTGCGCCCGGCCCCCGGCGGCAGTTTTTGTGAGTGGAAGGGCCGCGCCCGCTACTGGACGCTGGCCGCCGGCTGGCGCCTGGCCGAGCGCGCCGGCTGGAGCTACCCGGACCCAACCCCGGCTTTCGCCGACCTGGCCGACCATGTCGCGGTCTATGCCGGCATGATGGATGCCTGCTTCGTGGATGAGGAGCGCGTGCAGCCGCAGCCCGGCGGCTTCTATGGCGGCTGGATCACCTCGGAGCTCACAGGCCCGTTCAAGGGCGGGCCGGGCACGCTGGGCTGGTAGCTTTTCGCGGCGACGCGTTTCTGGCTGACTGTTTCCGACAGGAGACGTACCGCCATGACCCTTCCGCTCCGCATCGGCATCTGGGCGCTGGTCCACGGCAACCGCGCCGCGCTGCACGACCCCGAGGAGCCCTACGACGCCTCCTGGCCGCGCAACCGCGCGCTGGTGCTGGAAGCCGACGCGCTGGGCTATGACTGCGTGCTGGTGGCGCAGCACACCGCCAACCCGCACAAGGAGGAGTTGGACCAGCTGGAAGCCTGGACCTCCTCGGCCGCGCTGGCGGCGGAGACGAAGCGCATCGAGATCATCTGCGCGATCAAGCCGATGCTCTACAACCCCGTCGTGCTGGCCAAGATGGCGCTGCAGATCGAGCATATCAGCGGGGGCCGCTTCGCCATCAACCTGGTGAACGCCTGGAACCAGAAGGAGATCGTCAACGCCGGCATCGCCTTCCTGGAACACGACGAGCGCTACGCCTATGGCGGCGAATGGCTCAGCGTGGTGGAGCGGCTGATGCGCGGCGAGCGGGTGAACCACGAGGGCCGCTACTTCCAGGTGCGGGACTACATGCTGCGCCCCGCCGGCACCTTCCGCCCGCGCCCGCGCATCTATGTGGGCGGCGAGAGCGCGCCGGCGCGCGACCTCAGCGCGGCGCAGGCGGATGTGTGGTTCATCAACGGCCAGCCGCTGGAGGATGTGCGCGCCCTGATCGCCGACGTGGACGCGCGACCGCGCAGCGGTGCCCCCCTGCGCTACGGCCTCTCCGCCTTCGTCATCGCGCGGGAAACCGAGGCCGAGGCCGAGGCGGCCTATCAGCGCCTGCTGGCGCTGGCGGCGCTGGACAGCGACATCAAGGCCTATGTGAAGGCCAATACGGACCCCGCGGTGGTGATGCGCCAGACCATGGCGAAGTCCGTGCGGGTGGGCACCAATGGCGGCACCGCGGCCGGGCTGGTCGGCAGCTACCAACAGGTGGCGGACCGCATCACCGCCTTCCACGAGATCGGCATCGAGACGCTGCTGCTGCAATTCCAGCCCTTCGAGCCGGAGATGCGGCGCTTCGCCGAACATGTCGCGCCGCGCCTTGCGCATCTGCGGTGAAGCGGCGCCAGCGGGTTCACGGGCGCTTCAGGCGATAGTGGCTGACACCCCATTCGGCGCCGCCCATGGCGCCGAACAGCCCCGCCGTGGCCAGGAAGAACAGCCGCCAGCGGCGCTGCCACAACTGCCAGTCCCGGCCATAGGTCTGCCGCAGGATCGGCTCGATCGCCGCGGCCCGCGCATCGTAATTCGCCAGCCAGTGGTCGGCGGTGCGGGCATAATGCGTGCCGGACCAGCGCCAATCCGCCTCCAGCGTGAAGGGCGCCGCGACGTGCCGGATCAGGTTGTGGCTGGGCATGATCCCGCCGGTGAAGAAGTGCTGCGCGATCCAGTCCGCCTTGTCGGCGTGGTCGAACCGATAGGGCGTCGCCTGGTGGCTGAACACGTGCAGGAACAGCCGCCCTTCCGGCAGCAGCCAGCGGTCGATCCGCCCCAGCAGCGCCGGCCAGTTGGACATGTGCTCGAACATCTCCACCGAGACCACGCGGTCGAAACGCGCCTCGGTGTCGAAGACGTTCATGTCGGCGGTGACGACGGTCAGGTTCAGCAGCCCGCGCCGCGCCGCCTGCACCTCGATATACTCGCGCTGCGGCGCCGAGTTGGAGACCGCGGTGATCCGCGCCGCCGGGTAGTGCTCGGCCATCCAGAGCGACAGCGAGCCCCAGCCGCAGCCGAGCTCCAGAATGGCCTGGCCATCGGCCAGCGCGGCATGGGCGGCGGTCTCGGCCAGGGCGAATTCCTCGGCTTCGGCCAGCGTCGTAGTCGCGCTGGGGTAGAGGCAGCAGGAATACTTGCGCCGCGGCCCCAGCGCCTGGCTGAAGAAGGCCGCCGGCAGTTCGTAGTGCTGCGCGTTGGCGTCTTCCGGGAACAGCGCGATCGGGTGGCTGCGCATCGCCTCGGCAAAGGCCAGCTCGGCGCCCACCGGCGTATGCGCCAGCTTGCGGCTGGTGCGGCCGACCAGCGCGGAGATGCCGGCGCGCATGACGCTGTCGGGTATCGGCAGGCGTTCAACCGCGCTGGTGGCGGCAGCGACGAGGTTCATGGCGTGGTTCCACTCGGCAGAGGGAGGAAGGCGCTGACGCGCCGCTGATAGGCGGCATAGGCCTCGCCCCGGCTGCGCAGCATCTGCGCTTCCAACGGCGGAATGCCGGAGACATGGACGAGCAGCCAGTACATGAAGGCCGGCCCCAGCAACGCCAGCCAGCCGTAATCAGCGCCCAGCGCGAAGAGCGGATAGGCCAGCCAGTGCAGCCATTCGAAGAAGTAGTTGGGGTGGCGCGACCAGGCCCACAGCCCGGCATCGCAGACCTTGCCATGGTTGGCCGGGTTGGCGCGGAAGCGGCCGAGCTGCGCATCGGCCACGCCCTCTCCCACCACCGCCACCACCAGCACCAGCACCGCCAGCGCATCCGGCCAGCCCAAGGGGCGCGGAGAGGCGGCGGCCAGCACCATCGGCAACATCAGCAGCGCGGCGGCGGCGGCCTGGATCATCAGGAAGCCGAACATGCGTTGCTGGAACGCCGCGCCCCATTCCCGGCGGAAGTGGTTGTAGCGCGCATCCTCCGGCCCGCCCCGCGTGCGGCCGAGGATGTAGAGGCCGAGCCTGAGCGCCCAGGCCGCGACCAGCGCCGCCACCAGCCAGGCCCGCGCGCCTTCGCCGGTGGCCAGCACCGCCACCACCCCGGCCAGGCCCAGCGAGAAGGTCCAGACCACATCCACCCAGCCGGCGTTCATGCTGCGACGTTGCAGCCACCAGGCCCCCGCCATGGCCGGGAACAGCGCCAGCGCCGCGAGGATCGGGATGCTCATGCCTGGCTCCGTTGGGTGATGAAGCGCAGCACGTCCTGCCGCACCGGGGCGATGAAGCCGAGCGGCGCGCTGAAGGCGCCCATGATGGTGGCGTGGCCGACGCCGGGGTAGATGATCAGCTCGGCCTTATTGCCGGCCTCACGCAGCTTCGCCGCCAGGCGCGTGGAGTTGCGCGGCAGCACGGTGGTGTCGTCGCTGCCGGTGGCCAGCAGCATCGGCGGCGCGCCCGGGGTGACGAAGTTGATCGGCTGCGAGGCCGGGCGCTGCTCCTCCGGCCCGAAGATCTCCTTCAGCGTGTCGCTTTGCAGCGGCAGGAAATCGTAGGGGCCGGCCAGCCCGACCACGCCGCGGATGTCGCGCCCCGGCTGCATGCCGACCGCACCCAGCCAGGCCGGGTTCAGCGCCAGCAGCGCCGCGATCTGCGCGCCGGCACTGTGGCCCATCAGGAACAGCCGGCCAGGGTCCCCGCCATGCTCGGCCGCATGCGCCCGCGCCCAGCCCACCGCCTGCGCCGCATCCTGCACGAAGGCGGGCGAGCGCACTTCCGGCCAGACCCGATAATCCGGCACCACGCAGACTAGGCCCGCCGCCGCCAGCGTGGCGCCGAGGAAGCGATACATGCCGCGGTCGCCGGCGCGCCAGCCGCCGCCATAGATGAACACCACCACCGGCGCCTGGTGCGCCCCCGCCGGCGCATATACGTCCACGCCATGGCGCGGGCCTTCGGCGTAGCTTGCGCTGGCCGTCACCACGCCGCCGCGCGGCGCCACCGCGTTCAGCAGCGTGGTCGGCGCGCAGGCCGAGGCCAGCAACGCCCCCAGCGAGCCCAGCACCGCACGGCGCGCCACGCTAGACTCCCACCAGCGGCTGCACCAGGCGCGCCACCCAGCTATGCGCGCGCAGCCGGCCCTCGGTGGCGATCAGGCAGACGCAGTCCTGGCCCACCGGCAGCGCCATCGGCTCATGCTCCAGCCCCGGCTCGCCCTCGGCGAAGTCGCCGGCGTGGTATTCACCGGTCTCGTCGCCGAAGGCACCGCGCAGCACGCAGGTCAGCTCGGTGCCGGTATGGCCATGGCCGGGCAGCCGCACGCCGGGCGCCACCTTGATGAGATCAAGCCGGACATTGTCGGCACCGCGCCGCATCAGCGGCATCAGCCGCATGCCCGGGCCGATCCACCACCAGCGCCCGGTGGCGAGTTGCTCCACCGTTGTCGGCACCGGGCGCGCGGGCGGCGCGGGCGGGGCGGCCTCGTCCAGCCGGCCCAGTACCTTGGCCAGGGAATCCGCCGCCAGCGCGGCCGGCGGCAGCTCCGCCAGCATCTCGCCGCCGATCGCCGCGGCCAGCGCAGCCTCGGCGCGGCACTCCGCGCACAGCGCCAGGTGGGTGCGCACCACGATGCCATGCGCCACCGGCAGCCGGCCGGCGGCATAGGCAAGCAGGGTCGCCGCGGAAGGATGATGGGTCATTTGAACGCGTCCAACTGGGCCCGCAGCCGCACCATCGCCAGGCGCAGGCGGGACTTCACCGTGCCGAGCGGAATGCCGAGCCGACGCTCGATCTCCGCATGTGGACGGTCGTCGAAGAAGGCAAGCCGAACCACCTCGGCCTGTTCGGGGGGCAGGGTCTGCATCGCCTGCCGCAGGCGGTCGGCACGGCGCGCGTCGTCAAGTTGCGCATCGGCCGGCATCGTCGGCTCCAGCTCATCCGGCGGCATGTCTTCCGGCACCGCCAGCGCGGCGCGGCGGGCGGCGTCCACCCGCAGGTTCCGCGCGATGGTGAAGATCCAGGCCGCGGCGCCTGAGGTGCGGGCATCGAACTGCGCGGCCTTGCGCCACACCGCCAGCATGGCCTCCTGGGTCAGCTCCTCGGCCTGGGCCGGCGGCAGGGCCAAGCGCAGCAGATACGCCTTTACCCGCGGCGCGAAGCGGCCATACAGCGCCACAAAGGCCACGCGGTCGCCATGCTCGGCGATGGCGCGCAGCCAGCCGGCGGCTTCCTCGGCCGCATCATCCGGCGTCACCGCCCTCGCCTCTCGCTGTTGCCGGGCCGCGGGACGCGGCATGTCGAGCACTGCATGCATGACCCCTTCAACGGACGGCCGCGCGGTTTGGATCACCAACAAACCGGAGTGATCCAATCGCTTGTACCGTCCGTTCAGGGAATGTTAGCCCGCAAGGGGCGAAGGGCGGGAGATTTCATGCACCACGACGCGAGAGCGAAGCGCATCGCCGTCATCGGCAGTGGCATCTCCGGCATGTCCGCCGCCTGGCTGCTGGCGCAGCGGCATGAGGTGGTGCTGTACGAGGCCGCGCCACGCCTGGGCGGCCATACCCGCAGCGTGGCAGTGCCCGGCGTGGGGCCGGTCGACATCGGCTTCATCGTCTACAACGAGGCCACCTACCCCAACCTGGTTGCGCTGTTCCGCCACCTGGGCGTGGAAACCCGCGCCTCCGACATGTCCTTCGCCGCCTCCCTGAACGGGGGCGCGCGCGAATATGCCGGCACCAACCTGGCCGGGTTGTTCGCGCAGCCGTCCAACGCGCTCAGCCCGCGCTTCTGGGGCATGCTGCGGGACCTGCTGCGCTTCTACCGCGAAGCCCCCAAGGACGCCCCGGCGCTGGAACGCGACCTGATCAGCCTGGACGCCTATCTGCGCGGCCGCGGCCATGGCGCCGGCTTCGTGCAGGACCACCTGCTGCCGATGGCCGCCGCCATCTGGTCCACGCCCGCCGCCGAGGTCGGCGCCTATCCCGCCACCGCCTTCATCCGTTTCTGCGAGAATCACGGCCTGCTGCAACTGACCAACCGCCCGGTGTGGCGCACCGTGGTGGGCGGCAGCAGCGCCTATATCGAAAAGCTCACCGCGCCCTACGCCCACAATATCCGCCTGGGCTGCGGCGTGGTCGGCCTGACCCGCCACGCCGATCACGTGCTGCTGCGCGACACCAGTGGCGAGACCGCGCGCTACGACGAGGTGGTCATCGCCAGCCACGCGCCGCAGGCCCTGGCGATGCTGGAGGATGCGTCGGACGCCGAGGCCAACCTGCTGGGCAGCATCCGCACCGCACCCAACCGGGTGGTGCTGCACCGCGACCCCGGGCTGATGCCGCGCCGCCGCCGCGCCTGGGCCAGCTGGAACTACCTGAGCCAGCCCGATGGCGGCCTGTGCGTGACCTATTGGATGAACCACCTGATGGGGCTGCGCGACCCGCGCCAGCACTTCGTCACGCTGAACCCGCAGGAGACGCCGGCGGAAACCCTGCACGAGGAATCGTTGGCCCACCCGCAATTCGACGCCGCCGCCATCCGCGCCCAGCGCGCGTTGTGGAGCCTGCAGGGTACCCGCCGCACCTGGTTCTGCGGCGCCTGGTTCGGCGCCGGCTTCCATGAGGACGGGTTGCAGGCCGGGTTGGCCGTGGCCGAGCAGCTGGGCGGCATGCGGCGCCCCTGGGCCATGCCGGCGCAGCCGCCCCGCATCCACGCGCCGCGGCCGGAGCTGGTGCCGGCATGACCGCCTCCGCGATCTATCCCGGCACCGTGCTGCACGCCCGCACCCGCCCGGTGCGGCATCGGCTGCGCTACCGCATGCTGAACCTGCTGCTGGACCTGGACGAGTTGCCCGCACTGGACGCGCGGCTGCGCCTGTTCGGCCATAACAGTCGCGCGCTGTTCGAATTCCGCGAGGCCGACCACGGCGACGGCAGCGCCACGCCGCTGCGCCAGCAGGTGGAGGCGCAGTTGCGCGCCGCCGGCCTGGACCCGGCGGGCGGGCGCATCCGCGTGCTGTGCATGCCGCGCCTGCTCGGCATGGTGTTCAACCCGCTCACCGTCTACTTCTGCGACGCCGCCGACGGCACGCCGCAGGCGCTGCTGTACGAGGTCAACAACACCTTCGGCCAGCGCCACAGCTACCTGATCCCGGTGAAGCCCGACGAACAGGCGGTGATCCGCCAGCGCATCGCCAAGGATTTCTACGTGTCCCCGTTCATGGACATGGCGCTGACCTACCACTTCCGCGTTGCGCCGCCGGGCGAAGCGGTCTCCCTGGCCATGGAAGTGCACGACGCCAAGGGCGCCCTGCTGTTCGCCGCCTTCGCCGGCCACCGCCAGGCGCTCACCGATGCCGGCCTGCTGCGCGCCTTCCTCTCCCATCCGCTGCTGGCGCTGAAGGTGCTGGGCGGCATCCATTGGGAAGCGCTGAAGCTCTGGCGCAAGGGCATGGCCCTGCATCCGCGCCCGGCACCGCCGGCCCATCCCGTCAGCCTCGGAACGCCCTGATGAGCCAGAACGTCACCGCCCCCCTGACGGCGACGCGCCAGCCAGGCGGCATGCAGGCGGCCCTGCTCCGCCGGGTCTGCGGCGCGCTCAGCTGCGGCAGCCTGGCCATCAACACGCCGGAGGGCGTGCGGCTGCATCACCGCGCCGAGACGCCTGGGCCGGAAGCCGAGATAACGCTGCATCGCTGGCGCACCCTGCGCCGCCTGTTCTTCGGCGGCGATGTCGGCTTTGCCGAAAGCTACATGGATGGCGACTGGGATACGCCGGACCTGACCGCGCTGATCGAACTCGGCGCCCACAACAGCCACAGCCTGGACAACCTGGTGCAGGGCACCGCGCTGATGCGCGGCGTGCACCGCCTGCTGCACCTGAAGCGCGCCAATACCCGCAGCGGCAGCAAGCGCAACATCCAGGCGCATTACGATCTCGGCAACGAGTTCTACGCCCGCTGGCTGGATGCGGGCATGAGCTACTCCTCCGCCCTCTACCCGCGCGCCGACCTGACGCTGGAACAGGCGCAGGCGGCCAAGCAGGACCGCGTTCTGGAACTGCTGGGCCTGGCGCCAGGCGACAGCGTGCTGGAGATCGGCATCGGCTGGGGCGGGCTGGCGGAACGCCTGGTGCAGGCGGGCGCGCAGGTCACCGGCCTCACCCTCTCCCCGGCACAGCTGGAAAAGGCGCGGCAACGCCTGGCCGGCACCACCGCCGAGCTGCACCTGCGCGACTACCGCGACGAGGCCGCCCAGCACGACCGCATCGTCTCGATCGAGATGCTGGAAGCGGTGGGCGAGGAATACTGGCCCAGCTACTTCGCCCAGTTGAAGCGCTGCCTGAAGCCGGGGGGACGCGCGGTGTTGCAGGTCATCACCATCGCCGACGACCGCTTCCAGCAGTACCGCCGCAACGCCGACTTCATCCAGCGCTACGTCTTCCCCGGCGGCATGCTGCCCTCCCCCAGCGTGATGCACGAACAGGTGGCGCAGGCCGGGCTGCGCGTGGTGGCACAGCAGAATTTCGGCCAGGACTACGCCCGCACCCTGGCCGAATGGCATCGCCGGTTCGAGGCCGCCTGGCCCGGCATTGCCGCCATGGGCTTCCCGCCGCGCTTCCGCCGGCTGTGGACCTATTACCTCTGCTATTGCGAAGCCGGCTTCCGCGCCGCGGCGCTGGATGTCGGGCTGTGGCAGCTGGAACACGCCGAATGATCGCCCGCCGCGCCCTGCTGCTGGCCTGCGCCGCCGGCACGGCGCGCGCCGCGGTGCCCGCCGGCAACCGCCTGGCCTTCCAGGTGTTCCGCAACGGCAGCGAGGTCGGCAGCCATGTGCTGGAGTTCACCCCCGGGCCGGACAGCCTGGAGGTCCGCATCGCGGTCGACATCGCCATCGGCATCGGCCCGATCAAGCTGTTCCGCTACCGCATGCGCGGCACCGAGCAATGGCGCGGCAGCCAGGTGATGCAGGCCGACTTCACCACCGACAACAACGGCACCCCCGCCTTCATGCGTGCCCGCCGCGACGCGGAAGCCCTGGTCATCGAAGGCTCGGACGCGCCGCGCTACGTGGCACCGCCCGGCGCGCTGCCGGCCACGCATTGGAACCCGGCCGAACACGAAGCCGCCATGGTCAACCCGCAGAACGGCAAGCTGTTCCGGCCCAGCGTGGCCCGCAGCGGCCCGGCGCCAATGCCGCTGCCGGACGGAACCTCCCGCCCCTGCCGCCGCTTCAGCCTGACCGGCGAGCCACGGTTGGAGCTCTGGTACGACCAGGCGGATACCTGGTGCGCGCTGAGCGCCCCGGGCAAGGACGGCTCCACCATCACCTACCACCGTACCTGAAGGACGCCGCCATGCGCCGCTTGCTGCTGACCTGCCTGCTGCTGCTGGGCGCCTGCGCCGGCGACGACCCGCCCCAGGCGCTGCACCCCAACGTGGACCTGCAACGCTACAGCGGGCGCTGGTACATCATCGCCAACATCCCCTACTTCGCCGAAGCCGGCCAGGTCGGCTCCTCCTTCGAGATCCGCTTCACCGCGCCGGACCGGTTCGACGACATCTACTGGTCGCGCAAGGCCACGCTGGACGCGCCGCTGACCAGCTTCACCATGCGCGGCTACGTTAAGCCCAACACCGGCAACGCGTATTGGCGGGAAGGCCCGTTCTGGCCGCTCTACCTCTCCTACCTCATCCTGTACGTGGACCCCGAATACCGCCACGCGCTGGTGGGCTACCCCGGCCGTGGCTATGGCTGGGTGCTGTCCCGCCAGCCGCAGATGGACGAGGCGACCTACCAGTCACTGCTCGCCCGCTTCGCGGCGCAGGGCTACGACACCAGCCAGTTCGTCCGCATCCCGCAGTTGCCGGGCGGCTGAGCCGGCGCATCGAAGGCTGATCCACAACCAGCCGAGGCCGAAGGGCTGGGTCATCGGCAGGTGCTCAGGGGTTGGCCAGGTTCTCGCGCAGCGTGGTGCCGGCATAGGCGGTGCGGAACAGGCCGCGGCGTTGCAGCTGCGGCACCACCAGGCGGCAGAAATCCTCGAACATGCGGGGGAAGATGGTGGGCCAGACGATGAAGCCATCGCAGGCGCCGTCGCGGAACCAATCCTCCAGCTGGTCGGCCACGTCCGTCGCCGTGCCCACCAGCAGGCCGCGCGGCTTGGCGGTGGCTTCGTCGAAGCTGATGCCCTCGTCGCGCATCAGTTGCAGCACGCGGTCGGTGGAACCGGTGACGCCCTGGTTGCCCTGCACCTTCGCCATGTCCTCGACCGACTTGTGCTTGGACAGGTCAGCGCCGAGCAGCGAGGAGTTCAGCATGCGCTGCGCGTCGGGGTCGATCAGGGAGTGCAGGTGCTGGTATTTCGCTTCGGCAATCGCGCGCGTTTCCCCCAGCACCACGGCGAAGCTGGGCAGCACCTTGCATTGCTCCGGCGCGCGGCCGTACCTGGCCATGCGCGCCTTGATATCGGCGGTGAAGGCCACCGCATCGGCCTTGCTGTGCGGCGTGCAGAAGATCATCTCCGCCCAGCGCGCAGCGAATTCGCGGCCCCGATCCGACGCACCGGCTTGCAGGTACACTGGCCGCCCCTGCGGCGACCGCGGCATGGTCAGCGGCCCGCGCGTGCGGACATAGGGGCCTTCGTAATCCGCGTAGCGCACCTTGTCCGGGTCGATGAACACACCCTTGTCGCGGTCCAGCACGAAGGCGTCCGCGTCCCAGCAATCCCACAGCGCCTCGCAGGCTTGCAGCACATCATCAGCGCGGTCGTAGCGCAGATCCTTGGGCGGCAGGCCGTCCATGCCGAAGTTGCGCGCCTCCAATTCGGTGGCCGAGGTCACCACGTTCCAAGCGGCACGCCCGCCGGTGATCATGTCCAGCGATGCCATGGTCCGCGCCAGATAATACGGCGTCATGAAGGTGGTCGACAGCGTGGCGCCGAGGCCCAGATGCCTGGTCACCCGCGCCATCAGCGGCAGCACCATCAGCGGGTCCAGGTAGGTTATCTGCCCGCCATGCTTCAGATAGGCGTCGAAATTGCCGCCATGGATATCCGGCAGGCCGAAGGTGTCGGCGTAGAAGGCGGCGTCGAAGCAGGCGGCTTCCAGCACGCGGGCAATATGCTCGTAGCGCTCCGGCGCAAAGATGTCGTGCAGGTCGGCTTCCGGGTGGCGCCAGGCGCCGGGATGGTTCGCGGTTGGGCCGGTCTTCAGATAGGCCACCAGGTGCATCCGGCGGCTCATCGGGCCGGCCTCATGCTGTCGCGCATCATCATGCGTCCTTTCGGAGCAGGGCGTGATGCCGTGTTTGGTCGTGGCGCGGTTGCCGGAGTATGGGCAGCACCGGCGGGCCACGCAAGCGCATCACGCCGCGCGCTTCCGTCGCCACGCGCTATCCAGGCACCGCACCCCCGCCGTGAACACCACCAGCAGCCAGGCTGCCATCGCCCCGGCCCTTCGGCCTGGCGCGCGCCAGGCCGAAGGGCCGGTTCAGGCCCCCGGCACGGCGGGCTCGCCGAGCGAGAGCATCAGCCGGTTCGCCCAGTTGAAGAAGGCGGCGCCCTGGATCACGTCGGCAATGGCCAGGTCATCCAGCCCGGCATCGCGCAGCCGCTGCACATGCGCCGGGCCGAAGGCTATCGGCGTCGCGCTCAGCGCCACCGAAGCGGCGACGATGGCGTTCCAGCGCTCGCCGAGATCAGCGCCGATGCCCTCGTCCAGCAGCCGCTGCACATCCTCCACCCGCTTGGAATAGGTGGCGGAGAATCGCGCATGCACCGAGGCGCAGTAGATGCAGCCGTTGAAGCGAGAGGTCGCCGCCGCCGCCAGCTCGCGCTCGGCCCGCGGCAGCCCGGCATCGGGGTTGTAGAAGATGTCCTTGTCGGTGCGGGTGCGCGCCTCCAGCGCCGCGGGGTCCCGCGCCAGCAGGCGGAAATAGGGCGACTTCGCCCGCGCGGCGTCGACCAGCGCGGTGATGTGGCGCTCGGTCAGCTCGGCCTCCGCCAGCGGCGCCACCCAGGGCAGCCAGTCCAGCTGGTCCCGGGTGAAGGCCACGGGCAGCACATGCGCGGGCGGGGTCAGGACGGTCTCGGCCATGGCGGCGGCTCCGGTCACGATGCGGCGGCCAGCGTGCGGAAGCCGCTGACGACGCGCACCTGAAAGGCCAGGAAGGACACGATCTGCGACAGCGTGACAATGCCGGTGGTGGACCAGCCGGCATCCAGCAGCGCCTGCAGATGTTCCGGCGCAGCGTCGCGCGGATGCAGCACCAGCAGGCGCAGATGCGCGAAGGCCGCCGCCAGCCGGGCGCCCAGCGCCCCGCGCAGTGCCGCGTCGGGCTGCCAGGCGGGGCCGGGGCTGTCCTCCACGCTCAGCGGCCCCGCGGGGTAGCGGCCGAACGGTCCCTGCCCGGCCGCCGCCTGCACCGCCTGGTCCACCGCCGCCAGCAGCGCCGGCGCCGCGCCGGTGGCGGCCAGGGCGTCGCGGTAGAAGGCCGCCGTCGTCGCCTCGCCATGCAGCCCCACCACGAAGACCGCGGCGGCCAGGCGCTCGGTGGCGCTGACCTCGCCGGCCTCGGCGGGGGCGAACAGCGCCTGGTAGCTGGCCTCCGCGTGGGTGCGCGCCTCCGGCCGGCGGGCGCGGATCGCGTCCAACGCCGACCCGGGCGCGATGCCGACCAGCCTGTCGATGACGTCCATGGCGCCCTCCCTATCTCACCGCATCAGGCACGCAGCCCAGCGCCGGTGCAACCTGTTCCGCCACCAGTTCCAGCGAGCGCAGGATGAAGGGATGCGGCGGGTCCACCGAATGCACCTGCACCGTCAGCTCGGTCGCCCGCGCCAGCGTGCTGTCGGCGGCCAGGGATCGGATCACCTCGTCAGCCGTGCCCAGGTGCACGTCCATGGTGGCGATCAGCTCGTCCAGCGTCTCCCGCCCCGTCACCCGGCCGGTGCCCAGCAGCCGGTCGCGGAAGCGCGCCAGCCCCACCGCTGCGTAGCCGCGGATTTCTTCCCGGTTGTCGCCGACGCAGACCGAGCGCGAGGCCATGATCCGCGGCGCGCAGCCGGGCGGCAGCGCCGCCAGGTAGGCGTCGATCATCGGGTTCTGGATTTCTGCCAGTGTCATGCCCGGCGCCGGGCGCGGCTGGGTTCGCGACAGCATCAAGCCATCGCCGGCGGCACCAGCGCGGCGGGCACCCTCCACCGTGAACGTCGCCTGCCACATCCGCTGCACCAGGCCGGGATTGGCCGGGTACATCGTGTCGCCCCCCGGCAGCCGGCGCCCGGCCAGCGCGTCCAGCATCAGGCTGGCATTGTCGGCGAAGACGCGGCCACGCTCATTGCTGTCCAGCCCGAAGGCGCGGAAGGCGGCGAAATTGCCGCCGGGGCCGATGCCCAGTTCCAGCCGACCGCCCGACATCAGGTCGAAGACGGCGGCATCCTCGGCCACGCGGATCGGCAATTCCAGCGGCAGCGTGACGATCCCGGTGCCCAGCCGGATGCGCGAGGTGCGCGCCGCGACCTGGGACAGGAAGACGAAGGGCGCGGGCAGCCCGCCCTCATGCTCGTGGAAGTGATGCTGCGCCACCCAGGCGGTCTGGAAGCCGCAACGCTCGGCGTGCAGCACCTGCGCCAAGGCCAGCTGGTAGCGCTCGGCCGGCTCCACCAGGTCCAGCAGGCGGGTGAAGAAGCCCAGCCGCTTCGGGCGCGCCGCCGGCGTCATCGCCGCGGCCTCGCTCGCCGGGGGTTGGGTCAGGCCATCATCGGGCATCGTCGCCCTCCTGTCTCGCCAGCACGGCCGCGGGCCGCCGGGGTCTCGGGTACAGGATCGCCGGGCCGGCCGGCCAGCGCAATCCGCCTCCCCACCGGCCGGCGCATCCGCCATGCTGCGCCACCGCATAACGGGAGGATACCATGGCCGCGACCCCGACCGCCTTCACCCTGGACGTGCCGGACGCGGCGCTGGACGACCTGCGCGCCCGGCTGGCCCGCACCCGCCTGCCCGACCAGGCGCCCGAGCCGGCCTGGACCTACGGCACCGATGTCGACTACCTCGCCGGCCTGCTGCAGCACTGGCAGCACGGCTTCGACTGGCGGGCGCAGGAGGCGGCGCTCAACGCCTTCCCGCAGTTCAAGGTGAAGCTGCACGGCATAGACCTGCATTACCTGCACGTGCCCGGAGAAGGCCCGGCGCCGACGCCGCTGCTGCTTTCCCACGGCTGGCCAGGCTCGGTCTTCGAGTTCCTCGACCTGATCCCGCGGTTGACCCACCCCAGCCGCTTCGGCGGCGACCCCGCCGATGCCTTCACCGTGGTCGCGCCTTCCCTGCCCGGCTACGGCCTCTCCTTCACCCCGGGGCAGCAGCGCTTCGGGCTGGAGGCGATTGCCGATTGCCTGGCCGAGCTTATGACCGAGGTGCTGGGCTACCGCCGCTTCGCGGCGCAGGGTGGCGACTGGGGCGGCTTCGTCTCGTCGCGCCTCGGCGCCGTGCATGCCGAAAAGCTGCTGGGCATCCACATCAACCTGCTGGCGGTGCGGCGGGACCCCGTGACCGCGCCGGAGCCGACGGCGGAGGAGCAGCGCTACCTCGGGGAGTTGCAGACCTTCCTGAAGGAGGAGACCGGCTACCAGTGGATACAGGGGACACGGCCGCAGACCCTGGCCTTCGGGCTGAGCGATTCCCCCAGCGGCCTGGCCGCCTGGATCGTGGAAAAATTCCGCGCCTGGACCGACAATGCCGGCACGCCGGACAGCGCGGTGGACCGCGACCGCATGCTGGCGAACATTGCGCTGTACTGGTTCACCGGCTGCATCGGGGCGTCCTTCCACCCCTACTTCGCGCGGATGCACGGCCCCTGGCCCATTCCCGGCACGGTGGACGTGCCGATGGGCTATTGCCAGTTCCCGCGCGAAATCCTGCGCCCGCCGCAGGTGCTGGCGGCGCGCACCTATACCGATATCCGCCGCTGGAGCGTGATGCCGCGCGGCGGCCACTTCGCGGCGATGGAGCAGCCGCAGGCGCTGGCCGAGGAAATCCGCGCCTTCTTCCGGGCATTGCGCGGATAGCGCATCTCCGACGGTCGCGCGGATAGCGCATTTCCGACGGTTGCGCGGATAGCGCATCTCCGATGGTTGCGCGGGTAGCGCATACCAGCGGTCGCGCGGGGCTGGGCGCGGCCAGCCCCGCCGCTTCGCCTCAGCGCATCGGCAGCGCGTAGATCAGCCCGCCCTGGGTCCACAGGTTGTTCGGCCCGCGCGGCAGGTCGATGCTGGTGGTGGGGCCGAAGGAGCGATTGTAGATCTCGCCGTAATTCCCCATGGCGCGGACCAGGTTGTAGGCCCAGGCGCGATCCAGCTTCAGTGCCTCGCCCAGCTCCGGCGTCACGCCCAGCAGGCGGCGGGTATTGGGGTTGGTGCTGGTGCGCATCATCTGTTCGGCATTCGCCTGCGTCACGCCCAGCTCCTCGGCCTCGATCAGCGCCGTGGTGTACCAGCGCACCACGTCGAACCACTGGTCGTCGGCGCGGCGGATATAGGCGCCATAGGGTTCCTTGCTGAAGCGCTCCGGCAAAATCGTCCAGTCGCGCGGGTTGGCCATGGTGGAGCGCACGCCGGCCAGCTGCGAGGCATCGGTGCCGAAGCTGTCGCAGCGCCCGGCCTGCAAGGCGGCCTGGGCCTGGTCGGTCCGCTCGAACACCACGGGGCGGAAGGGCACGTTGATGCTGCGGAAGTAGTCCGCGGTCACCTGCTCATTCGTGGTGCCCTGGATCAGGCAGATCGTCGCGTCGCGCATCTCCGCCACCTTGGCGACGCTGCCGCTGCGCACGATGAAGCCGTGGCCATCGTAGAAATAGGTGGTGACATGGCGCAGCCCCAGCGTCACGTCGCGCATCATGGTCTGCGTGCTGGTGCGGAACAGCACGTCCACCTCGCCGGCGCCCAGCGCGGTGAAGCGGGTGGAGGAGGACAGCGGCACGAAGCGCACCTTGGTGCGGTCATTGAAGATCGCCACCGCCAGGCCGTGGCACAAATCCACGTCCATGCCCTGCCAGACGCCGCGGCTGTCCGGCAGGCCGAAGCCGGCAACGCCGGTGCCGATGCCGCAGAGCAGTTGCCCACGGGCCTTGATCGCCTCCAGCGTCTGCTGCGCGCTGGCCATCGGCGCGGCGAAGGCGGCGCCGGCCAGCAGGGCGATGGTCGCAAGGGCTCGTCCGAGCATGATGCCAGTCCTTATCAGGGTTGCTTGGCGCCGATGGTCGCTGCCGCCGCGCCGCCCTGTCAACGAAAACGCCGGGCCATAACGCGCCGGCGGGACCAACTCTGCCCATTCGGGCGGCAGCCCGGCCCGGAGCTTGGTCGGGAGTAGGCGATGCGCGCGGCTTCGCTATGCTGGGCGCCGAAGCGGAGAGCCCGGCATGAGTGTGCAGACGTTGCGGTGGGGCCTGGTCGGCCTTGGTTCCCTGGCCGGCAACGGCATCATGCCCGCCGCCGGCCGGGCGAAGCACGCGGTGGTGACCGCCGGCGCCACGCGGGACCCGGCCAAGGGCCGCGAGTTCGGCCAGCGCCACGGCATCCCCAGCATCTACGACAGCTATGAGGACCTGGTCCGCGCACCGGATGTGGACGCGGTCTTCGTGATGACGCCGAATGACCGGCACCTGCCGGTGGTGCTGGCCGCCGCCGCCGCCGGCAAGCATGTGCTGTGCGAAAAGCCGCTGGCGATGACCGAGGCCGATGCCGAAGCCATGGTCGCCGCCTGCGCCAAGGCCGGCGTCATGCTCCGCCTCGGCCTGCATCTGCGCTTCGAGAAGTTCCTGGACCGCGTCGGCCAGGTGCTGCGCAGCGGCGTCATCGGTACGCCCCGCGCGCTGTCCATCGAACGCGCCGCCCCCCTTTCCGAGCGTGCGCCCTGGCGCGAGGACCCGGCCCAGGGCGGCGGCATTCTCTATGATGTCGGGCTGCACCTGCTGGATGCGGTGCCACGCCTGCTGGGCAGCGGTTTCGCCAGCGTCTCCGGCCTGGCCTTTCCGCCGCCGGGCAGCGGCATGGGCGCCGATACCATCACCCTGCTGCTGCAAACCGCCAATGACGTGCAGGTCAGCCTGCGTGCCTCGCGCGAAGCGCCCTTCTCCGGCAGCGACCTGACGGTGCTGGGCACCAAGGGCATGCTGCGCACGGGACCACTGCGCTGGGTGGAGGAGTTCACCCTCACGGTCACCAACGCCGATGGCAAGCACAGCGAGAGCGTGCCGGCCTGCGACCTGTACCGCGATGAGCTGGACGGCTTTGCGCTGGACCTGGCCGATGGCAGCACCCGCCTGGGCACCGGCGCCGACGGCCTGCGCCTGGTGCGCCTGGCCGCGGCGGTGGAGCAGGCGCTGGCGGAGCGCCGCACGGTCTCGCTGGCATGAGCCGGCACGAGGATTGCTCCGCCCGCGCCACTGCCACAGGAGGCGTCGTGAACCGTCGGACCCTACTCGCCCTCGCCGCGCTCGCCACGCCTGCCGCCGCGCAGGAGCCCTGGCCGCGCCGCCCGCTGCGCCTGGTGGTGCCCTATTCCCCCGGCGGCATGACCGACACGGTGGCGCGGCTGCTGGCTGAGCGCCTGACCCAGGTGCTCGGCCAGCCCGTGGTGGTGGAGAACCGCCCCGGCCTGGCCGGCACCATCGGCGTGGACGTGGTGGCGAAGAGCGCGCCGGACGGCCACACCCTGGTGGTCGGCACCACCAACCAGGCCATCAACGAAACCCTGCAACCGCGCCGCCCCTTCCGGCTGATGACCGACCTGGCGCCGGTGGCGATGATCGACAGCGTGCCCTTCGCGCTCTGCGTCGCCAATGCGCTGCCGGTGCAGTCGCTGGCGGAACTCATCGCCTATGCGAAGGCGCATCCGGGCGAACTCAACTACGCCTCCTCCGGCCCCGGCTCGGCGCTGCATCTCTCCATGGAACGGCTGGCGGTGCAGGCGGGCATCCGCATGCAGCACATCCCCTTCCGCAACTATGCGGAGGCGCGCACCTCCCTGGTCGCCGGGCAGATCCAGCTGATGTTCGACGGCAGCTTCACCCTGGCGCCCTTGATTCGCGCCGGGCAGATTCGCGGCATCGCCACCGGCGGCGCCAGGCGCGACCCGCAATTGTCGGAACTGCCGACGCTCGCAGAGACCTGGCCGGGCTTCGAGGCGGGCTTGTGGAACGGGCTGTTCGGCCCCGCCGCCATGCCACCGGCCGTGGTGGAGCGGCTGAATGCCGAGGTGAATCGCTTCCTGGGCGAACCGCAGGTCATCGCCGCACAGGCCGCGCTGGGTGCGGTCGGCCTGCCGATGAGCGTCACGGCCTTCCGCGACTTCCTCGCCGCCGAGATCGCCCGCCACGCCGCGGTGGTGCAGGCCGCCGGCGTGCAGCCAGAATAGCCGCATCTTGAGGAACAGCGCCATTCCCGCCAGCGGCCAGCCCCGGCATCTCACCGCCGATGTCCTGATCATCGGCGCCGGGGCGGCCGGCATGTACGCGGCCATCGAGGCGGCGCGCCAAGGCGCCGGCAGCGTGCTGCTGCTGGACCGCAGCCTGATCGGCCGTGGCGGCGCCACCGTGATGGCGCAGATGACCGTGGCCGCCGCCGTCGGCCCCGGCGACGACTGGCGGCACCATCTGGCGGATACGCTCGCCGCCGGTCGCGGCCTGTGCGACCCGGAACTGGCGGCGCTGCTGTGCGAAGTCGGCGCCGAATGCATCCTGGAGATGGACCGCTGGAAGGTCGGCTGGGCCCGCGCCGGCAACGGCTTTGCCAGCGTGCAGGCGCCGGGGCATGACCGCGCCCGCTGCGTCTATGTGGACTTCCTCTCCACTGGCCCCGCCGTCTCCAAGACGCTTCGGGCGCAGGTGCAGCGCGTCGGCGACGCCATCCGCCGCGTCGGCGAGGTGCTGGTGACCGACCTGGTGGTGCAGCAGGGCCGCGTCACCGGCGCGGTGGCGCTGCATGTCGCCAGCGGCGCGGCGCTGACCATCGCGGCGCCGGCCACCATCATCGCGACGGGCGGTCTGACCCGGCTGTATGCGCGCAACAGCGCCAGCGCCAACATGTCCGGCGACGGCTATGCCCTGGCCATGCGCGCCGGCGCCACGCTGCTGGACATGGAGTTCGTGCAGTTCTTCCCCATCGGCCACCTGGCGCCGCGGCTGATCGGCATGGACCCGATCATGTGGGACCCGTTCCGCTACAAGCTGGGCGGCCGGCTGCTGAACGGCGCCATGCAGGAGTTCGTGGAACGCTGGGGCGGCGACGCCGAGAACGGCACCTACAGCACCACGCGGGACCTGGCGACCTACGCGATCACCAAGGAAGTGGAAGCCGGGCGCGGCTCCCCCAATGGCGGCGCCTGGCTCAGCTTCACCCATGTGCCGGCGGCGGAATTGCGCGCCGCCTTCGGCCCGGTCATCGACCGTCTCGCGGCCAATGGCATCGACCTGACGCGCGACTGCATCGAGGTCTCGCCGATTGCGCATTACCACATGGGCGGCGTGCGCGTGGACACGGCGATGCGCACGGATGTGCCGGGCCTGCTGGCGGCTGGCGAGGCGGTGGGCGGTGCGAACGGCGCCAACCGCCTCTCCGGCAATGCCATCACCGAGGCGCTGGCTTTCGGCCGCCTGGCCGGCGCCGAAGCCGCGCGTCAGGCCGCCGAGGGCGCGCCGGGGTTCGACCTGGCGGCCGCCCGCCCCGCCCTGGCGCTGCTGGCCAGCGAAGGCCCGGCGCAGAACACCGCCGCCTTGGTGGCCCGCTTGCAGCACATCATGTCCGCCGATGTCGGCCCGTTCCGTACCGCCGCCGGCCTGGCCCGCGCCGCCACGGCATTGGCCGCGCTGCGCGGGGAAGTCGGCACCACGCCCCCCGCCGCCCCCGGCCTCGCGCATGACCTGGCCCGAATGGACTGGCTGGATTTGCGGCAGATGCTGCTGGTCGCCGAGAGCGTCGTCGTCGCCGCCACCGCCCGCACCGAAAGCCGTGGCGCGCATCAGCGCGAGGACTTCCCCGAGATGTCGCCCAACTGGGAACGCAACCTGCCGCTGCGCCTCAGCGCCGGCGTGCCGGAGCTTGCCTGATGCCGACCACCACGCTGCACATCCGCCGCGGCGGCCCGGGCGAGCCTCCGCGCCACGACGTGTTCGAACTGGCCTTCGAGCCCGGTGAATCCGTGCTCGACGCGCTGCGCCGCCTGCGCATCGGCACCGACCCGACACTGGCCTTCCGCTACGCCTGCCTCAACGCCAATGCCTGCAAGGAATGCATGATGCTGCTGGATGGCAAGGTCATCTACGCCTGCACCGCCCGGCTGGAAGCGCGCGACATGCGGCTGGACCCGCTGCCCAACAAGACCCTGCTGCGCGACCTGGCCACGGTGATCGCGCCGCCCGACGAACGCCTGGAATGACCGCGATGACCTTCCAACTCGAAGAAGCCACCATCGCCGAGCTGCACGCGGCGATCCGTGCCGGCTGCACCACCTGCGTGCAGGTGGTGCAGCACTACATCGCCCGCGCCCGCGCCTTCAACGGCCCCGCCAGCCTGCTGCTGACCGCGGATGGCGCAGAGGTGGCCCCGGCCGAAGGCACGGTGCGTGCCGGCGCGCCGCTGCGCTTCCCCACCGAAACCGTCGCCGCCGCCACCGTGCTGCCGGACCTGCACCGCTACAGCGGCCCGCCGCTGGAATTCGGCCGCATGGAAAGCACCGCGTCGGACCCGAGCGTGCAGCAGCAATACGGCATGCTCGTTGGCAAGCCCAACGCCGGCCAGGTCAATGCGCTGGCCACGCTGAACATCCGGGGCGAACGCAGCGTCACCTGCAAGGGCGCCTTCGACGCCCACCCGTCCCTGCCGCTGCCGCCGGGCGCGCCGCCAGCCTGTGAGCTGTTCCGCCAGCAGCCGGACGCGCTGGAACGCGCCGCCGAGCTTGACGCGCATTACGGCAGCAACCCGCCGCTGGCGGAGATGCCGATGTACGGCGTCGTCTTCTCCTTCAAGGACCCCTTCGACACCCGCGACATGCGCTCCACCGGTGGCGGCGACGCGGCCTACGACATGGACTTCCCCGCGCGTGACCACATCCTGGTGGAGCAGTTGCGGGCCAAGGGCGCCATCATCTACGCCAAGGCGATCTGCACCGAATACAACGGCCGCGCCGGCGACCCCGGCGGTGCGCACCAACCGGAGAAGGTGTTGCACTCCACGCTGGGCTATCAGCGCAGCACCTGGGGCGGCAACCCGTCCAACCCCTACGACACCACGCGCTCCGCCTCGCTTGGCTCGTCGTCCGGCTCGGCGCTGTCGGTCAGCACCAACCTGGTGATGTGCAGCCTGGGCGAGGAAACCCGCGCCTCCTGCCGGGGCCCTTCCAACCACAATGCCGTCGCGCTGATCCTGCCGCACAAGGCGATGATCGGCTTCGACGGCGGCGCCATCGGTGCCGACATCTACTGCGACCGCACCGGCATCCATGCCCGCCGGATCGAGGATTGCGCCAAGGTACTGGACGCGCTGCTGGACCCGGACGTCGCCGGCTACGACCCGCGCGACCCCTACACCACCGTGCCGCGCAGCCTGGCGCAGCCGCCCTATCCGCGGCACCAGGCGCAAGCCTCGCTGGCTGGCATGCGGCTGGGCGTGGTGACGGAATCGCTGCGCATCTACCCCGGGCAGAAGCAGGCGGAACCCATCGTCACTGCCGCCCGCGCGGAGATGAAGGCCGTGCTGGCCACGCAGCTCGGCGCCAGGCTGGTCGCCTCGGCGGACCGCTTCAGCGAGCACGACCCGGCCTTCGAGAAGATGACGGTGGACTTCACCGCCGCGCTGGCGCGGCTGGTCCCGGTCTTCATGCCGGAACTGCTGTTCCGGCTGGATGAGGACGGCACGCCGCTGTTCAAGGAATTCGCCGCCGCCGTCACGCCCTGCGAGTTCCTGCCCGGCCGCGTCTTCGGCAGCGGCACGCTCTCGCCGATGGACTGGTGCGTCGGCCTGGCCGAAGGCCGCATCAAGCCGCCGGCGAACCTGGACATCGCCACCATCCAGCAGCAGGAGCTGGCGCCGACCTTCCGCTTCCACATCTCGCAATACCTGGAACGCCGCGCCGCCGACTGGGCCGCGCGCGGCTTCACCGAAACGCTGCGCGACTGGCGCGCGTTGAACGCCCGCAGCAAGTTCTGGGGCGACGACCAGCGCAGCGCCTTCCTCAACTGGGAAGACCTGACCGACCCGCGCAACCCGCTGGATGGCCGCCAGGGCGTCAACGAACGCATCATGCTGCGCGAGCTGCTGCGCCGCGTGGACATGATGGTGCTGCTGGAAAACCGGCTGGACGCCTTCGTGCGCCTGCACACGCCGCTGCCGCCGGCGCTGATCGGCGGCGCCATCGAACCAGGCACGGCCCAGAACCTGCGGCTGGAAAGCTTCCATGGGCCGAATGCCGGGCTGACGGAAATCCTGGTGCCCGCCGGCTACGTCACCACCGCCTACGACCCGGTCTTCACGCTCAGCGCGGACGGCAAGCGCTACGTGCCCACGCCGTGCAACACGCCGACGCAGCTGGCCGCGCCCGGCCTGCCCTTCTCCCTGGTGTTCCGCGCGGAATTGGGTCGCGAAGACGTCGCGCTGCGCATCGCCTCCAGCTACGAGGCCGCCTCGCGCCGCCGCATCATGCCGCCGGCCTTCGGGCCGATCTGACGGGTCGGCTCGGGCGGACGGCGCCGCGCCCTCAGATGCCCAAATGCCGGCGCAGCGGCGCCTCGTCGGCATTGGCCGCGGCGCCGGTGGTTTCCATCACCATGCGCCCGGTCTCCAGCACGTAGATCCGGTCCGCGGTGGTCAACGCGCTGTAGAGGTTCTGCTCCACCATCAAGATCGCCAGGCCGGTGCGCTTGAGGTCGAGCACGATCTCCTCCACCCGCTGCACCATCGCCGGCGCCAGGCCCTCGCTCGGCTCATCCATCAGGATCAGCTCGGGGTCCAGCATCAGCGCGCGGCCAATCGCCAGCATCTGCCGCTCCCCGCCCGAGAGCTGGTTGCCGCGGTGGCCCTTGCGTTCCGCCAGCCGCGGAAACAGGCCGAACACCCGCTCCACCGTCCAGCCCTCGGTCGCCCGGGCGGACTTCACCATGGTCAGGTGCTCCACCACGGTGAGTGACGGAAACAGCCGCCGCCCCTGCGGCACGATGGCGATGCGCCGCGCGGCGATCTCATGCGGCTTCAGCCCCACCAGGTCCTGGCCCTGCCAGCGCACCCGGCCGCTGCGCAGCTGCGGCGGCGCCATGCCCATGATGGCGCGGATCAGCGTGGTCTTGCCCATGCCATTGCGGCCGAGCAGCGCCACGACCTCGCCGGCATTCACCGTCAGGCTGGCGCCCTGCACGATATGTGCCTCGCCGTAATAGGCCTGGATATCCTCAACCTGCAGCATGGCGCGCCCTGCCCAAGTACACTTCCTGCACCGCCGGGTTGCCGCGGATCTCGCTCGGCGGCGCTTCCACCAGCACGCGGCCTTCATGCAGGCAGGTCACCTGGTCCACCAGCCCCAGCACCAGGTCCATGTCG
The DNA here is from genome assembly GCA_903835235.1 of uncultured Rhodospirillales bacterium. Taxonomy (GTDB): domain Bacteria; phylum Pseudomonadota; class Alphaproteobacteria; order Acetobacterales; family Acetobacteraceae; genus CAIMOR01. The sequence goes on along the minus strand of CAILMF010000044.1, from coordinate 81,024 downwards.
TGCTCGATCAGCACCACCGTGATGTCGCGCGGCAAAGCCCGGATCACCTCGGCGACCATCGCGCGTTCATTCGGCGAAAGCCCCGCGGCGGGTTCGTCCAGCAGCAGCATGCGCGGCTGGTTGACGATGGAAACCGCCAGCTCCACCTGGCGCTGCTCGCCATAGGACAGCGCGCGCACCTCGGTGTCCTCGCGCCCGACCAGCCGCGCCGCCAGCAGCGCGGCTTCGGTGCGCGCGGCCTCGTCGGCGCTCGGCTTCGGCATGCCGAACAGGTTGAACTTGCCCGGCGCCAGGCCGCGCAGCGCCAGGAACAGGTTCTGCCGCACGGTCAGCGTGGGGAACAGGTTGGTGATCTGGAAGGTGCGGGAAATCCCGCGCCGGGCCCGCTGGTGCGGCGGCAGCGCGGTGATGTCGGCATCCTCGAACACCACGCGGCCCGACGTCGCCTGCACCATGCCGGTAATGGCCTGGAACAGCGTGGTCTTGCCGGCGCCGTTCGGCCCGATGATAGCTCGGCGCTCGCCCGCGGGAATGCTGAGCGAGACGCCATCGACCGCACGCAGCGCGCCGAACGCCACCACCACCTCGGTCAGCGTCAGCGCGGCCGGCATCAGCCCTGCCGGATGTACTGGTTTTCGCGGGAATACGGCGACTGCCGCATGTATTCCTCCGGCGAGTAGCGCCAGAACTGCGACACCCGCGGATAGGTCTCCAGCGGCACATTCCAGTACTTGCCATCCGGGCGCCGCACGGTGTTGCGGATGTACACGTCGTAGACAGGGTTGCCGAACTCATCCAGCTTCACCGGGCGGCCGAGCGGCGAGTTGTCCAGCTCGGTCGAACGCACCGCCGCCAGCAGCGCGGCGCGGTCCTCGGCGCGGCCACCGATCTTCTCCAGCGCCTTGGCCACCCACATGGTGCAGCTGTACATCGCGAAGCCGTACAGCGAGGGGATGCGGTTGAAGCGCTTCACGTGCTCCTCGACGAAGGCCTTGGTCGCCGCCACGTCGGAACCCTCGGCGAAGTGCGCGGCGGAGACGATGCCCTCGCATTCCGCGCCCAGGGTGCGGATCACGCTCTGGTCCGTGGTGTTCATCGCGCCCAGCAGCGGAATGCGCTGCTTCAGGCCGAAACTGGAATACTGCTGGATGAAGCGCGTCGCATCCGCGCCGGTCTCCATGGCGAAGATCGCATCGACGCCCAACGACGCCAACTGGCCCAGATACGGGCTGAAGTCCGAGGTGTTCAGCGGATGCCAGAACTGCCGCACCACCTGGCCGCCGGCATTGCTGAACACGCGGGCGAAGCCGGCGCATTGCTCATGGCCAAACGTATAATCCTGGCCGATGGTGGCGATCTTCTTGTAGCCCTTCTTGAAGGCCCAGTCGCCCAGCGGATGCGCCATCTGGCTGGCGGAATAGCCGGCCACACGCACCACGTTGGGGATGCGGTTGCGCTGCGTCAGCTCATCGGCGGCGATGATGGGGATGAAGTAGGGCGTGCCGGTGCCGCGCACATAGCCGGCCACCGCCAGGCCGGTATTGGCCAGCAGGTTGCCCATCATGAAGTCGACCTTGGCCTGCTCCACCAGGCGGCGCGCCTTCTGCAGGGAGGTATCGGGGTTGGAGCCGTCATCCTCCACCACCAGTTCCACGTCGCGCCCGGCCATCTTCTTGCCGGCCTGCTCGACGAACATGGTCACGCCATCGACCATCTCGCGCCCGCCGGCGGCGAGCACGCCGGTGAGCGGCGCCATCACGCCAATCTTGATCGGCCCGGTCTGCGCCAAGGCGGGCACATAGGCCGGCGCTGCCAGCAAGGCAGCCGTGGAACCCAGCAACGTGCGGCGATGCAGTGTCATCGTGCTCTCCCTTTTGGCGCGGCCAGTCGCCGCACGGTTCCGAGAATGCCCTCGGGGGCGAAGATCATGGTGAGAATGAAGACCAGGCCCAGCACGGCCTGCCAGCGGTCGGTGTACCAGCTGACCGTGTTCTCCAGCAGGATGATCGCGGCGGCACCGATGAAGCTGCCGAACAGCGTGCCGATGCCGCCGACGATCGCCATCAGCAGCCCGGCGACGCTCTGCCCCATGGCGACGCTGGAGGGGCTGACATACTCGTTGAAGAAGGCATACAGCGCGCCCGCCACGCCGGCGAAGAAGCCGGAGACGGCGAAGCCGATGAACAGGTGCAGCGGCACGTTGTAGCCCAGCGCGCGCATCCGGCTTTCGCTGTCACGAATGCCGCGCAGGCTGAGCCCGAAGGGCGAGTTGACGAAGCGCTGCATGGCCCAGGCCGCCAGCGCCGCCACCGCCAGCACCAGCCAATAAAAGTTCTCCCGCGCCAGCAGCAAAGCGGGCCGCATGTCCTGGCCACGCAGGCCGTTTTCGCCGCCGGTCACGCCGGTCCAGCGCAGGCAGATGCCCCAGACCACCATGCCCAACGCCACCGTCAGCAGCAGGAAGTACACGCCACTGGTGCGCACCGCCAACAGCCCGAACAGCGCCGCCACCAGCGTGGCCGCGACCACGCCGGACAGGAAGGCCGGCACTGCCGGCAACCCCGCCTTGGCCATGACCCAGATCACCACATAGGTGGCCACGCCGAAGATGGCGCCATGGCAGAGCGAGGTGCGCCCGACGAAGCCGGCCAGCACGTCGATGCTCATGGCCAGCACGGCGAAGATGAGAATGCGCGTGGCCAGGTCCACATGGTAGCTGCTCAGCAGCAGCGGCATCACCGCCGCGGCCAGCAGCGCCAGCAGCCAAAGCACACCCCGGTTCATACCGCACGCCCCAGCAAGCCCAGCGGCCGGAAGGCGAGCAGCGCCGCCATCGGGCCGAAGATGACGAAGTAGGCGAGTTCGGGAAACCACACCTGGCCCATGGTGTTCAGCAGCCCCACCATGACCGCGCCGATGGCCGCGCCCACCAGGCTGCCACGCCCGCCGATGACGACCACGGCCAGCGAGAACACCAGAATCTCGGCATCGGCCGAGGGATACAGCGCCAGGAAGGCGCCTCCCATCACCCCACCCAGCCCGGCCAGCGCGCAGCCCAGCAGGAAGGTCAGCACGAAGACGCGGCGGATATTGACACCGCTGGCCTCCACCATCTCCGGGTCATCCACGCCGGCGCGGATCAGCGCGCCCAGCCGCGTGTGGTTCAGCAGCAGCCACAGCAGCACGAAGACCAGCACGCCCATGCCCAGCACGAACAGCCGGTACTTCGGATAGAAGGTGTCCAGCACCGGCACGGCGCCGAACAGCAGCTCCGGCGTCGGCACGGTGAAGCTGTCGCCACCCCAAATCACCAGCGCCACATCATTCAGCACCAGCGCCACGCCGAGCGAGAGCAGCACCTGGCGCAACTCCTGCCCGCGCACGAAGCGCAGCAGCCCCTGGTCCAGCACCAACCCCACCGCGGCCACGCCCAGCATGGCCGCCAGCATGCCTAAGCCGAAGCTGCCGGTCATCGTCGCCGTGCTGTAGCCGATATAGCCGCCCAGCAGATACAGCGCGCCGTGCGAGAGGTTGACGATGCGCAGCAGCCCGAACACCAGCGTGAACCCGCTGGCGACGACGAACAGCAGCGCCGCGAAGGTCAGCCCGTTCAGCAGCTGAAAGCTGTTCATCCCCATCCGACTATGGCGCTTTCGGGCCGTTGGCCAGGTACCAGTCGGCGATTTCGCTGCCGGTCATGAAGACGACGTCGCCGCGCGCCTTGATCTGCTCGATGACCTCGCGGAAATAGCGCAGCCGATGCGGCGCGCCCATGATGTAGGGGTGCAGCACCAGCGCCATGATGCGCGCGCTGTCCTTCGCGTCCTCATACAGCTGGGTGAACTGGTCCAGGGCGCGGTCGCGGTATTCGCTGGCCTTATGATGCTGGATCAGCATCATCGCGACGTCGTTGCATTCCTGCGTATAGGGCACGTTCAAAATCGGCTGGGTCCGCGTCTTCAGCCACACCGGCTGGTCGTCCAGCACCCAGTCGCAAACATAGTCGTAGCCGGCCTCTTTCAGCAGGTCCGGCGTCTCCCAGGTTTCTGTGAGTCCCGGCCCCAACCAACCGCGCGGCGCCTTGCCGGTAAAACCCTGGATGGCGGCAGAGGTCTTGGCGATATCCTCCCGCTCGTTCTCCACCTTCTGCATGTTGCGCTGGCTGAAGCCGTGGCCGATGAACTCCCAGCCGCGCTGGTGCGCCGCCTCGGCGATGGGCTTGTAGGACTCTATCGCGCTGCCATTGATCGCCAGCACCGCCGGAAGGTTGAAGCGGTCGAACAGCTCCACCATGCGCCAGAAGCCGACGCGGTTGCCGTATTCATGCCAGGCCCAGTTGGGAATATCCGGCATCGGCGCGCCACCGGCCGGCGGCGTCAGCACCGTGCGCGGCATGGTCTGGGTGATGTCCCATTCCTCGACATTCACGATCACCCACACCGCCATGCGGGCACCGCCCGGCAGCTTCAGCGGCGCGCGCTGCGAGATCGGCGAGTAGGAGAGCCGCTCGGTCGGCTTCATACCAGCGGGTTCCAGCCGGTGCGCAGCAGCGCGGCCTGGTCGATGCCGAACAAATCGGCCAGCCAGTCGCACATCACTTCCTGGCCGATCGTCGGGTTGTCGTGCTGGCAATGCTCGGCGCCGGTTTCCTCCGGCTGCAAAATCCGCATGTCCACCTTCACGCCGCGCGCCTTGGCATAGTCATGCGCCTTGGTCGCGGCGGTCACGGTCAGCACGTCGTGGCCGCCATGCAGGATCAGCCAGTTGCAGGTCATGTGCTCCAGATGGCCTTCAAGCACGAAGGGCTGCATCGCCACATGCGCCTCCGCCATGGTCTTGCTGCCAAACACCCACCGGATATGCGGCGCCAGGCCGAACTCCTCGCCCTTGTCAGCCCACAATTCGGGCACGCTCCACACCGCGCCATGGCTGATGCAGGCGGCCAGGCGCTTCTCGTAGCAGCCCGCCCGCGCCGCGTAGTAGCCACCCAGCGAGGACCCGCACACCGCGATGCGCGCGGGGTCGACATCCGCCCGCTGCACCAGCCAGTCGATGCAGCGGCCAATCGGCACTTCCGTATCCGGCCGCGCCGCCACCTTGTGCCGCCGCAGCGTGCCGCCCTGGCCGGGAATATCCACCATCAGCACGGAAATGCCGCGTTGCAGGCAGCCATGCGCCTGCATGAACCACATCTCGTCCTTGATGGAATCCAGCCCGCCCATGCAGATCAGCACCGGCAGCTTCGCCCCCGGAAACGGCGCGCGCACAAAGTAGCCGCACAGGCTGACGCCATTCTCGTAGGGGATTTCCACCACCTCGCCCGGCGGGTTCAGCCGCGCCAGGAATTTGTGGCTGCATGCCTCCATCTTCTCGAAGGTCGGCAGCCGCCGCGGATCGTCCTCGGCCAGGTGGAACTCGGCCTGGCGATAGTAGTCGGCGGCGCGCAGGAAGCAGTTCATCGCCGTGCGAGCATGCCCCTTGGCCTCCTCAGCCAGCCCCCGTGCCCAATTCTCCTCGGCAATGCGGTACCATTCGCGGTGCCAGCTTTCCAGGTCGCCCGGGATCATCCGGCTGGCGGCCAGGAAGCATTCGCTGACGCTGCCGCCGCCTTCCTGCGTCTCGCCCAGCGCGCGACGGAATTGATAGGTCAACCAGGGGTGCTCGGGCCAATGGTGCCAGCCGAACGGCTCATAATGCGGGCCACGGTCGGCGGTGATCCGCTCGATCGCATTGTCCTCAGCCGCCGTCGCCGCCATTGCCGTCTTCTGCTCCACGCTTGGGCGCCGAGACTAGGGAGGCGGCTCGCCCGGCGTCAACGGCGGGCGGGAGACCAATCAGCCAGGCCGCCACGGCTTTGCCGCCATCCGCGGCAGCTAGTCGCCGCGATTGCGCATGTGCTGCGCCAGGTGCTCCACCTGCGGCAGCACCGCCGCACCCAGCGCCGCATCCTCCACCGTCTCGGCCCAGGCCTGGCGAAAGCAGGCCAGCCAGCCGCTGATCTCCGGCGTGTCGATCGGCGCATGCAGGTGGCGGCTGCGCAGCCGCGGGTGGCCATACTTGTCCACGAACAGCGGCGGCCCGCCGAACCAGCCGGTCAGGTACTCGAACAGCTTCTGCTCGGCATTGGCCAGGCTGGGCGGATGGATCGCCCGGCACGCCGCCGCCTCCGGCAGCTCGTCCATCAACCGGTAGAACCGCGCGACCAGGCGCTGCACGCCCGCTTCGCCGCCAATCCGCTGATAGGGTGTCTCGCTCGCGCTCATGGCCCAGGAAGAAGCCTCGCCCGGGCCGCGCCGTCAACCGAAGGCGCCCTCGGGCCGTGGCGGCACCGGCTACCCGCCCCGCCTGGGCCGCCGCGCGTCCCGCCCCCGCACCCCACAAGCCTGTGTGAAATTTCCAAGGCGGCTGCGACCCATCTTGCCAGGGCCATGCCATCTGCGGCACGAGGAAGGGATGTTCCGACTCCTGACCCACCGCGCCCACCGCCCCGCCCTGGTGCTGGCCGGCCTGGCCCTGGCCGGCCTGCTGCTGGCCATCCCCACAGCCCAGGCCCAGCGCAGCGTCGCCGCGCCGATCAACCAGCCCAACCTGGACAGCGCCATCGACGGCGCCGAGGACTGGCTGGCCGGGTTGGAGGAACAGGGTTGGTTCCTGCGCGGGCAGATGACCACCATCCTGCAGGGCCACCTCAGGATGCACTCGCCCTACCAGGGCCCGGCCAGCCTCGACCGCCGCCCGGTATTCCGCAACACCCAGAGCATCGACCTCGTCATCGGCCGCCGGCTGTGGAACAATGCCGAGGCGGTGGTGGTGCCGATGATGACGCGCGGCTTCGGCATGTCCAATGCCGTCGGCGTCGCCAGCTTCCCGAACAACGAGGCCTTCCGCCTCGGCAGCCGCGACCCCTATGTGCTGGTCAGCCGCGCCTTCATCCGCCAGACCATCGACCTCTCCTTCGACGCCGAGGGCTCCGACCCCGACCCGATGCGCTTCGCCGGGCCGCTGGCGCTGGAGCGCATCACCATCACCGCCGGCAAGGTCTCGGTCTGGGACTTCTTCGACGACAACCGCTACGCCCACGACGCCCGCGGCCAGTTCCTCGGCTGGGGCATGGTCGGCGCCGCCGGCTTCGACTACGCCGCCGACGCCCGCGGCTTCACCAATGGCCTGGTGGTGGAATGGGAGAACGGCACCTGGGCGGTACGCCAGGGCGCCTTCATGATCAGCAAGCGCGCCAATGGCCTGGCCTTGGACCAGCAGGTGTTCAAGGGCTACCAGACCATCACCGAGGTCGACCGCTTCTGGCGCCTGGGCAACAACCGCCCGGGCGCGGTGCGCTTCCTCGCCGGCGCCTCCTCCACCCGCGCCCCCACCTGGCAGGCCATGTCATCCGCCGTGCTGGCCGGGGACGAGCCGCCCATCACCGCCCAGCGCCGCAGCGTCAAGCCGAACCTGGCGATGAATGCCGAGCAGGAGCTGACCGACATCCTCGGCGTGTTCATGCGGCTGGGCTGGAATGACGGCCTGCGCCGCAACTGGATGTACACCGAGCAGGACTGGTCGGTCTCGGCCGGGCTGGCGCTGAACGGGCTGCACTGGAACCGGCCGGACGACACCATCGGCCTCGGCTTCAACGTCGGCGGCATTTCCCGCGCGCACCGGCAGTTCCTGGAGGCCGGCGGCATCGGCTTCATCACCGGCGATGGCCGGCTGCGCTACCGGCCGGAAGCGGTGGTGGAGACCTACTACGACGCCAAGCTGTACCATGGCCTGAACGCGGCGGTGAACCTGCAGCTGGTGCAGAACCCCGCCTACAACGCAGACCGCGGGCCCGCCGTGGTGCTTGGGCTAAGGCTGCGCGCTGCTTTCTGAGGCCCGGCGCGCCTTGGCTTCCTGCCGCAGCAGGCGGATGACGGCGGTATTGCCCCAGTAGCGCGCCACCAGCCGGCGCGGATCCTGCGCCATGCGCCAGGCCCATTCCAGCCCGGCCCGCTGCACCAGCCCGGGCGCCCGGCGCTCCTGCCCGGCCAGGAACAGCAGGCTGGCACCGATGCACAAGCCCACGCCCGTGGCCTTGCCGCGCTTGGCCAGCGCCGCCGCTACCACCTCCTGCCGCGGGCTGCCAACCGCCAGGAAGGTGAAGCGTGCCGGGTTCGCCTCGATGAAGCCGATGGCGTGGGCAATCGCCTCGGGGTCGCGGTCGAAGCCCATCGGCGGGTTGTGGTGCGCCAGGCGGGTCAGGCCGTAGCGCGCCTGCACCGCCGCCAGCACCGCGGGCTCGCCGCCCAGCACCGTCACCGGCTCCTCCGGGCGGATCACCTGGCCGAACAGCGCCGCGGTCAGGTCGCTGCCCGGCACCACCGGCGGTGCCGCCAGGCCGAAGCCGCGGGCGACCCGCGCCACCACCCGGCTGTCCAGCAGGCGCAACCAGGCGCCCTGGTACAGCGGCAGCAGGTCAGGCCGCTGCGCCAGCCGCACCAAGTGGTCCGCATTCGGCGTCACCACGGCGGCGAAGGGCGCGCCGGCCGGGCGCTCCCCCAGCAGGCGCAGCACCGCTGCCAGGTCCAGGGCCGCGAAGTCCAGCCCCAGCAGCGCTATGCCGTCGGGGTCAGATGGCAACGCGCAGCCTGAGCTCCAGCACGTTGCGATCGTATTCCTGGATGCCGCCACTGGTCTGGATGCGCCGGGCGTAGGAGTAGCTGGCGCTCAGCGACAGGTTGCGGTTGATCAGCCAGCGCGGTCCGGCGGTGAACACCACGTCCGTCGCGCTCTGGCTCGGCGCCTGGTAGACCCGGTTGTCCAGCCGCACATCGCCCATGATGATGACGTTGCGCAGCAGTTCGTGGTCCAGCCGGATGCCGCCCTGGGTGCGGGTATAGCTGACCGCATTGGCGCGGATGGATTCCTCGATGGTGCGGCTGACGCTGGCGGTCACCGTGGTCAGCCGGGTCGGCTGCCAGGTCAAGGAGCCCTCGGCCGCCAGGCCTTCCAGCGGCTTGATGTTGGGGCTGCGGTAGTCGCGGTGGCGCCAGCCCACGGCGGCGCGGCCCTGCCAGACCCCGTCGAAATCGTACTGGAAGCCGATCAGCGCCTCATAGGTGAAGCTGTCGCGGCCGGAGGAGATGCTGTTCGTGTAGCTGATGTCCTGCAAGCGCATCACCGCCGTCACGTAGCGGCCATCGGCAATGGCGTAGCTGCCGCCGACGGCCCCGACCGCGCTGTTGAAGCTCTGCTGGGAGACCTTGTTGCGCACGCCGTTGAGGAACACGTCCTCGAACCGGTAGGTGCGGTAGACGCCGGTGGCCAGCAGGCCGAAGCGGTTGAACCGGGTGGTGCCGGTCACCGCCACCTCGTCGCTGTCATAGGGCACCGGCTGCACGATCCCGGCGGTCTGGACGTCGAAGTTGTAGACATCCAGGTGCTCCCGGTAGTGCCGGTAGCGCATCTCCACATTGGTATCGGCCGAGAAGTCGTAGCGCCCGAAGCCGCCGACATTGTAGTCGGTCCAGTCCAGCGCGCTGCGGGTCAGGAATTGGCGGGACTGCGTACTGGCCGAGGCGCCCAGCGCATGCTGGGTCCAGTCGCTGTTGATGGACAGCACGCCGGCTTCGGTGGCGTAGGCGCTGGACTTCACGTTGCGCGGGCGGCCGTAGACATTGCTGTCATAGCCGCCGCCGGCCTCCACGGCGCCGTCCAGCCGGAAGCTGCCCAGCCGCATGCCCAGCGGGTCGAAATCCGGCCGTGGCCGGTTCTGCACCGTCACCCCGCGGGCGATGTCCTGCGGCGCGACGCCCTGCGCCTGTGCGCCCAAGGGCACGGCGCCCACGAGTACCGCGACGGCACTCCACCTCAATCCCCGATTCATGCTCTGCATCTCCCATCCAGTCCCCAGAAGCCCGGTAGCCCGGCGGAACGACCGCTTCCACTCACGGTGACGTGTGAAAGCCGACATGCACGCGGAAGGGAATGCCCAGACCGTCAACGTTCCCATTGCGTCGATTAATGTCGCTATTTGATCGATATTCAAAGCTCCGTGTTTGCCTTCATGGTTGATTTGTCAGCGACATGGGGTTTGCGCTTGCATCCAGGCTGCGGGTCGGGGTGTATACGTACAGCGTCCAGGCGGCGGTAAACGCTGCCGCAAGGCGCCGGCATCCTGGCCCGCAGCCCCGGTCGCTCGTCGTTCGGCGCTGCATCAGCCTTGATTAAGCTTTGCGGTCGCTGACGTGCCCGGGGTTGCCCCGGCCCCCGTTTGCCCGCACACGGAGTTGAACATGGCGACGATACAACCCCTGCGTGGCGACCTGCTGCCGGCCGACGCCCCGGCGAATGACGGCGGCCCCGCCAGCGACGCGCTGCGGCCCTGGCTGGCCGGACGCCCCGCCGAGGAGCGCCTGGTGGACCTGCTTGCCTTTGCCCTGGCCACCGAACGCGGCCTGGTGGCCACGCCGGCGTCGCTCCAGGCGCAGCGGGACCAGGCGCATGCAGCGCTGGCAACCTATTCGATTCGTAATCTGCACAATCGGGTGTTGGAAATCCGCCAGGAAGCAGTAATGGAGCACCTGGGTCGATTTTCCCGACCTGCGGGATTTATAAAGATTGTCATGGCCAACCTGCTGGCACTGATCCTGGCCGGACTGGTTGCCGGCACGCTATATCTGCATCCTGAAACCTTGGCCGCACTTGCCGGCCTGCTGCCAGGCTGAACCGACCCATGTCCCAACCGCGCCTCGCCCTTCCCGGCTCCGAGCTCCAGGCCGACACGCCGCTGAAGCGCGCCCTGGCCGCCTGCCGCCAGCAGTTCGTCGCGGTCGGCCTGTTCAGCGGCGTGGTCAACCTGCTGCAGCTGACCACCAGCATCTACATGATGCAGGTGTTCGACCGCGTCCTGGCCACGCGCATCACGGATACGCTGCTCTACCTCTCGGCCATCGCCATCTTCGCCGTGCTGACCCTGGCGCTGCTGGAAGCGGTGCGTGGCCAGATCATGCAGCGGATCGGCGGCTGGATCGAGCAGCGCGTGGCGCCGGAAGGCTTCATCCGCGCCATCGAAAGCACGCTGCGCGGCCGGCCCTACCGCATGGAAGCCCTGCGCGACCTGGCGGTCTGCCGCGGCTACCTGGCCTCCCCGGGCATGCTCTCGCTGTACGACGTGCCCTGGGTGCCGATCTACATCGCGGTGATCTTCGCGCTGCACTGGGTCATGGGCCTCATCGCCCTGGCCGGCGCCTTCATCCTGTTCGGCCTGACCCTGGCCAGCGAGGTGACCACCTCGGACCTGCTGAAGAAGGCCAATGTCTCCGCCATGGCCAGCCAGCGCCGGGCGGACGCGATCTCCCGCAATGCCGAGGTCATCGACAGCATGGGCATGCTGCCCGCCGTCATCGGCCGCTGGCGCGAGGCGATGGCCGAGACGCAGGGCCCGCAGCAGCAGGCCGCCGACCGCGCCGCCATCCTGGTGGCTCTCACAAAGTTCTTCAGGCTCGCGGTGCAGATCGCCATCCTCGGCGTCGGCGCCTACCTGGTGCTGGGCCAGGAACTGACCTCGGGCGCCTCCATCGCCGGCTCCATCATCATGGGCCGCGCGCTGGCGCCGGTGGAACAGATGATCGGTGGCTGGAAGCAGCTGGTGCAGGCGCGCCAGTCCTTCCGCCGGCTGCAGGCCTTCCTGGCCCAGCCCCGGCTGCGCCCGGTCGGCCAGCCGCTGCCGGAACCGGATGGCCGCGTCGCCGTGGAGCGCGTCTCCTACGCCTTCCCGGGCCAGGGCGTCGCCATGATCAAGGGCGTGAACTTCGCGCTGGAACCCGGTGAGAGCCTGGCCATCATCGGGCCATCCGCCGCCGGCAAGACCACGCTGATCCGCATGATGATCGGCACGCTGCAACCTTCCGCCGGCAGCATCCGGCTGGATGGCGCCGACGTGTACATGTGGCTGCGCGAGGATTTCGGTCGCCATGTCGGCTACCTGCCGCAGGACGTGGAGCTGTTCGACGGCACCGTGTTCAAGAACATCGCCCGCATGGCCGAATCCGAGCCCGATGCGGTGTACGAGGCGGCGATGCTGGCCGGCTGCCACGACATGATCCTGCGCCTGCCGCAGGGCTACGAGACCGAGATCGGCGATGGCGGCCAGCACCTGTCGGGCGGCCAGCGCCAGCTGATCGGCCTGGCCCGCGCCATGTACAACCGCCCCAAGCTGGTGGTGCTGGACGAACCCAACAGCAACCTGGACGGCGACAGCGAAGCCGCGCTGACCCGCGCGCTGGAGAAGCTGAAGGCCCAGGGCACCACCGTGATCCTGGTCTCGCATCGCCCCGCCTTGGTGCAGGGCGTGGACAAGGTGCTGCTGCTGAAGGAAGGCGCCATCGAGATGTTCGGCCCGCGCGCCGAGGTCATGAAGCGCCTGATGCAGCCTGCCGCCCGCCCGGCCGAAGTGCCGGCCGGCCCAGGCGCGCCCCGCCTTGAAGGGAGTGCCGCCCGATGAGCAGCAACATCGCCATCCCCGCCGCCGGCGGTGCCCTGGCCGAGCGCAAGCGCAACGTCATCATCCCGCCGCCCCAGGTTCCGCCGCACCCGCTGCTGGACCGCCCGGCGCCCAAGACCCGCATGCCGATGATCGTCGGCCTGATCACCAGCATCGTCTTCGTCGGCGGTTTCGCGCTGTGGTCCGTGCTGGCCCCGCTGGCGGAAGCCTCCATCGCCCCCGGCGTGATCCGGGTCGAGGGCACCCGCCGCACCGTCTCCCACCTGGAAGGCGGCATCGTCCGCGAGATCCTGGTGCGCGACGGCAGCAAGGTGAAGTCGGGCGACGTGATGATGCGCCTCGACATGATCCAGGCCGACAGCAGCATGGAAACCCAGCGCGCCCAGCGCTGGGCCCTGCTGGCGCAGGACGCCCGGCTGAACGCCGAGATCGCCCAGAAGCGGGAGATCAGCTACCCCGCCGACCTGCTGGCCAGCACCGACCCCCGCGCGATCGAGGCGGTGGCCGGCCAGCGCGCGCTGTTCCTGGCCCGCCAGGCCAGCGTCAACAGCCAGTTGCAGGTGCTGGAAGCCCGCGTCGACCAGCAGACCGCGGTCATCGCCGGCGCCCGCGGCCAGCTGCTGGCCACGCAGCGCCAGCTGGTGCTGATCCGGCAGGAGGAAGCCATGCGCCGCGGCCTGGTGCAGCAGGGCCTGGCCCGACTGCCGGACCTGCTGGCGGTGCAGCGCTCCATGGCCGGGCTGGAAGGCAGCCTGGTGGACCTGACCGGCCAGATCGACCGCGCCCAGGCCAGCATCGCCGAAGCCCGCAAGCAGATGCAGCAGACCATCGACCAGCGCCTGCAGGAAGCCGGCACCGACCTGCGCGAGGTCCGCGGCCGGCTCTCCGAGACCGAGGAGCGCCTGCGCGCCGCGTCGGACATCGTGACCCGCCGCGACATCATGGCGCCGGAGGACGGCACCATCGTCAACCTGCGCCAGTTCACCCTCGGCGGCGTCATCAAGCCGGGCGACCCGATCATGGACCTGGTGCCGGATGGCGACCGCCTGGTGGCCGAAGTCAACGTGCAGCCCAACGACATCGACACGGTCTACCCCGGCCTGGTCGCGGAAATCCGGCTGCCGGCCTTCAAGCAGCGCCTGGTGCCCTACCTGCACGGCCACGTGACCTGGGTGGCCGCGGATGTGACCACCAACGAGCAGACCCGCCAGCAATACTACCGCGCGTTCATTGCCGTGGACCCCGACCAGCTGGCGGCGTTGCCCAACGTGTTCCTGACCCCCGGCATGCCCGTGGAAGGCCATATCAAGATCGGCGAGCGGAGCTTCTTCCGCTACATCACCCAGCCGATCCGTGACAGCTTCCACCGGTCCTTCCGGGAGCAGTAGCCTGCCCCACCTCGGGGCGGGGTGAACCACGCTGGTCCTCTCCGCCTCCGGCGGTGCCGGGTTGCGCCATCCGCGCGGCCCGGCATCGCCGTTTGACCAAGGAGACCCCTGATGACCAGTCCCAACACCATCTTCGCCGATGGCATCCTCGAAGCTTCCGTCAACCACGGCGTCGCGCGGCTGACGCTGGCGCAGCAGGGCGCCGACGGCAAGCCGGTGGCCGCCGGCCAGCTGATCCTGCCGCTGGCCCAGCTGCCGCACTTCGCCAACGGCATCATGGGCCTGATCAAGCAGATCGAAGGCCGCATGAAGGAAGCGCAGGCCCAGGCCCCCGCACCTTCCAGTGAGCCCGATCTCGCAGCGGTGCCTGGCGCGTTCCGCTTCGGTTGAACCGCGCGGGAGCGATTATTTGCCGCTGGAGCCCCACCACACCACCGACAGGCTGGCGCTCAGCGTCGTGCTCTGTTCGCATGCCCGGCCGGACTACCTGGCCGTCTGCCTTGCCGCCCTGGCCGCCCAGCAGGACGGCCAGGCGGAAATCCTGGTGGTGGACAGTGCCTCGCCGCCAGGCCCGGCCGAGCGCATCGCCGCCCTGGCGGCGCAGTACGGCGCCCGGCTGGTCCGCACCGACCGCGCCGGGCTGAGCCTGGCCCGCAACCTGGGCCTGGCCGCGGCCAGCGGCGCCTGGGTGGCCTACCTGGACGACGACGCGGTGCCCGCGCCTGATTGGCAGGCCCGGCTACTGGCGCGCATCGCCAGCCTGCCGGCCACCATCGGTGTGGTCGGCGGCCGCATCATGCCGCGCTGGGAAGCCCCCCTGCCCGCCTGGTGGCCAAAGGGCCTGCGCGGCGTGCTGACCATCGTGGAATGGGAAGGCTGCGGCGAGGTCGGCCCCGGCACCCCGCCGGATGTCGCGGTCTACGGCGCCAACATGGCCTTCGCGGCGCAGCCGCTGCGCGATGTCGGCGGCTTCCCGGAAGCGCTGGGGCGCATCGGCAACCGGCTGCTGAGCGGCGAGGAGGAGGAGGTGGTGGCTCGGCTGCACAGGCGTGGCCTGCGCGCCTTCTATGACGGCGCGGTCAGCGTTGGCCATTCCATCCAGCAGAACCGGCTGCATCCGGCCTGGCTGCTGAATCGCCTGCTGTGGCAGGGCGCCACCGACGCGCTGCGCCAGCGCAGCCTGCGCCGCACCGCCGCCGCCGCCGGCAAGCTGGCGGTGCAGGCGCCGCTGCTGCTCTGGCCGCCGGCGTCCTCGGCATTGCTGCGCGCCCGCTGCGGCGCCGCCTACAACCTGGGCTACCTGCGGGGCCGGCTGGGCGCGCCGCTGGCGGAGGTCGCGGCATGAACCGGCGTACCCTTCTTCTCTCCGGCGCGGCGCTGCCCCTGGCGGCGCAGGCGCAGCAGCCGCACCCGCTGCGCGCGCGGCTCGGCAACCTGAAGGTCGGCGCCAACCTGGAACGCTGGTTCGCGGTGGCCGAGAACAACCAGCCGCGCCGGCTTGGCCCCACCTGGTGGCGGCAGTTCCGCGCCGCCGGCTTCGACCACGCCCGGCTGTTCATCCCCAATGTGCAGGACAGCGGCGAGGGCGAGGACCTGCTGCGGATCTTCGCCGAGGCGACGATGGACGCCACCAACAACGGCATCCCCGTCATGCTCGGCCTGACCGACAGCTTCCACCAGTCGGCCCCCTGGGGAGAGCGCGAATGGCGCGCCCTGGAAGCCCGCGCCGCCTACCTGGCGGCCAAGACCGACCCCGCGATGGTGGTGCTGGCGCCGCTGAACGAACCCGCCTTCCCCGACGCCGCCGCCTGGACGCCCACGCGCAACCGCCTGCTGGCCGTGGTCCGCCGGCACGCGCCGCGCCACCTGCTGGGCTGGGGCGGCTTCGAGTGGTGCAGCCTGCGCTCGCTGGCCAGCATGGCGCCGCCGGCGGACCGCGACTGCATCGCGGAGGTGCATGACTACCAGGGCGGCAGCACCGCCGCCGTCGCCCGCCGTTTCGCCGCCGCCGCCGCCTGGCGGGACCGCCATGGCGTGCCGGTGCTGGTCAGCGAACTCGGCGGCGCCCAGGGCCATGAGGAAAACCGCGAGGCCCATGCCGCCGACCTCGCGCAGTCGCTGCCCGCCATGCGCCAGCTGCGGCTGCCGGCGACGCTATGGGCGTATACCCATGGCAGCTGGTGGCGCCTGCAGGAGGGCGGGTCAGCCACGCCCCGCCAGTCGATCGGCAATCTGCTGGGGTGAAAAGCCGCGGCTGGGCTTGGGCAGCAGCACGCCGATCACCCAGCGGTGCAGCGGCACCTCCACCCAGCGCCAGGCGCACCAGCCGGCCACCAGGTTCAGCAGGAAGCCCAGCAGCAGCAGGCCGATCCGCCCGCCCAGCCCCGGTTCGGTCAGCCGCAGCACGCCGACCAGCCCGGCCTCCACGAAGATCCAGCACAGGTAGACGCCGAAGCTCGCCTCCCCCAACCGCATCAGCAGGTCCGGCCGGCGCGGCGAGGGCCAGCGCCAGGCCAGCGCGATCAGCGCCGCCAACCCCGCCACCGCCAGCGGGTCCAGCCGCAGCGCCAGGCCCAGCGGCAGCGCCAGGGTCGCCAGGGTCAGGCCACGGCTCGGGTTCCACCGCGCCAACGCCATGCCCAGCACGAACTCCAGGAAGAACCGCGCCAGGCCCAGGTGCAGGGTCAGGTTCAGCCCCGAACCGGGGTCCGCATAGGGCAGCAGGCACAGCCCGGCGAAGGCAAGGCCCACCAGCGCCGGCACCGCGCGGGCCGGCAGCCGCAGCAGCACCCCCAGCAGCAGCGGCAGGCACAGGTAGCCCGCCCATTCGGCCGAAAGCGCCCAGGACGGGTAGTTCCAGGCATGCGCCGACATGGTCTCCCAGTCGTTCACCAGCAGCAGTTGCAGCAGCAGGTCGCGCGGGTTGAAGCGTTCCGGCGCGCGGATGCCGATGCCGCTGGCCATCGCCAGCCCGACCAGCAGCGCCAGCGCCAGCAGCGCCAGCGCATGCAGCGGCCAGATTTTTGCGAGTCGCCGTACCAGGAACTGCTTGATCGCCGGCCAGTCCCGCGGCGGCCGGGTGGCATAGCCCAGCCACATCGCGAAGCCCGAGAGCAGGAAGAACCCGTCCACCCCCAGATAGCCGCGCCCCAGCACCGGCTTCAACCAGGGCAGCTCGGCCGAGACATCCAGCGCCAGGTCGAGGTGGTACAGCACCACCCAGGCAATGAAGAAGAAGCGCAGCCTGGTCAGCCCTGCCGCGCGGGGCGCAGCTTCAGCCAGGCGTCCCGCCTGAGGCGCCGCCGCTGTCGCAATCGCGCGAGGAGTCGCTTGCATGCCGTCTCCTGACGATAGGCTGATTGGCCCCGGCGGGGGGCCGCGTGAGACAACGCAGCATGCTCGATTTCGTTGTATCTCCTACGAACCTTCGCGTTATCGGCGGCCTCGGCATTGCCGCGCTGCTCACCGCCGCCGTGATGGCGCCGGAGACAACGCTGCTGGCCATGCCGCTGCTGGTGCTGCTGCTGGCGGTGCTGCTGTTCTACGAATTCCCGTGGCTGTTGGCGGGCATGCTGGTGCTGGTCTACGGCGCGGCGATGGACGTGCAGGTGGACAACCTGACCGCGGTGGCCGGCACCGGCGCCGCCGGCGCCATGGGCGCGGCACTGATCAAGCTGGTGCCCTTCGCGCTCGCGGCCGTGCTGATCCTGCGCTACGGCGTGGCGTCAGCCATCAACTGGCCCTTCCTGGCCTTCAGCGCCATCGCCGCCATCAGCATCGCCGTGCTGCCCATGGGCCGCGTGGTCGGCAATGCCGAGATGATCCGCAGCTTCGTCGGCAGCACCGCGCCCTTCGTGCTCGGCTTCGCCCTGGCGCCGAAGAGCCTGTGGTCCGCGCTGTGCCGCGGCGCCTGCTTCGTGCCGCTGATCTCCACGCTGGGCGGGCTGCTGGCCACCCTGGTCGGCTTCTACCCCGCCATCGATACCTTCGGCCGCTTCCAGGGGCTGCATTCGCCGCCCTTCCTGGCGGGGTTCTGCTCCACCGCCATCTTCGCCTGCACGCTGGAATACCTGCGCGGCTTCCGCCTGCCCTGGCTGCTGCTGGGCGGCATCAACCTGGCGATATTGTTGGCCACCCAGGCACGCGCGCCGCTGGCCGCGGTCATCCTGTTCCTTGGCGTGGTGTTCCTGCTGTCCAACCGCCACACCTTTCCCCTCAAGCGCAAGGTGGACCTGGTCATGGGCGGCACGCTGCCCGCCCTGGTCGTGCTCGGCCCGATCACCGCCTATGCGCTGCAGCGCTTCAGCCAGCCCAACTACAGCGGCGGCGACTTCAACTTCTCCGGCCGCGACATCATCTGGCCGTTCTTCCTCGACGCCATCGAACGGCGCCCGCTGTTCGGCTTCGGCCTGGGCGCCGGCAAGCTGATCGTGGACCCCGCCGACCCCGGCATCCGCTACCTCGGCAGCAATGCCGCACATAACGAATACCTGCGGCTGTCGGTGGATGGCGGCGTCATCGGCTGCGCGGCCATCTTCCTCTCGCTGGTCGCCTGGGTGGTCATCGGCACCCGCCGCGCGCCGCTGGCGGACCGGCTGGTGCTGCGCGCCGCCATTGCCGCGGTGCTGCTGCACAGCGGCTTCGACAACACCCTCATCGCCAGCACCGCGGTCATCCAGTTCACCTGGTTCGGCGCCGCGCTGGCCCGCGCCAGGCTGGAGACGCGGGAAGCCGCGGCCACGCTGCAGGCCAGCCGCGCCGAGACCCGCCGCCTCGCCCTGGCCGCCGGCTGACCCGCATGCCGGAAGGCCCCTTCGCGCCGGTGCGGGAACGCCGCCTCGACCTCGACCGCGCGAAGGGCCTCGCCATTTTGCTGGTGGTGTTCGGCCACATCGTCGCGCGCCAGCAGCCGGAGGGGCTGACCTGGTACGAGCCGCTGCGCTTCGCGGTCTATCGCTTCCACATGCCGCTGTTCTTCTACCTGTCGGGCACGGTGGCCATGCTCTCGGGCGTGCTGGCCACGCCGCCGGCGCGCTGGGCCACGCTGCTGGAACGGCGCGCGGTGCGGCTGCTGCTGCCGTTCTTCGCGGTGGGCCTGCTGATCCTGCTGGGCAAGCTCGGCGCCGGGCAGGTGACCACCACGGTGGACAATGCGCCGGAAGGCCTGGGCGCCGGGCTGCGCCACCTGTTCTGGGATACCGCGACCAGCCCGGCGACCAGCATCTGGTACCTGCTGGTGCTGTTCCTGGCGACGCTGGTCGCGGTGCCGGCCATGCGGCTCGGCCTCGGCAGCACCGGCCTGGTGGTGCTGGGCCTCGCGTTCCAATTCCTGCCCATCCCGCCGGTGCTCTACCTGGACCGCTTCGCCAGCCACTTCCTGTTCTTCGCCATGGGAATCTGGGTGGCGCACCGCCAGGCTTGGCTGCTGACCGCCTTCTCCCGGCAGATCGGCCTCTGGGTCGGCCTGTTCCTTGGCAGCCTGGCGCTGGCCGAGGCCGGCGTGCTGCCGGAAGCCTGGTCCATGCTGGTCTGCGGTCTGCTGGCGCTGCCGGCGCTGCATGCGCTGGTGCGCGCCGCGCCGGCCAACCGGCTGCGCTGGCCGCTGTGGTTCGGCCGCTATTCCATGGTGATCTACCTGTTCAACACCATCGCCATCGGCGTGGCCAAGGCGGTGCTGGTCGCGCTCGGCCTCGGCTGGACCGTTGCCGGCTTCTGGCTGCACGCGCCGGTGCTGATGGCCGCCGGCGTCTTCCTGCCGGTGCTGTTCAAATGGCTGCTGCTGCGCCGCATCCCCGCGGTGGACCGGCTGACGGACTGACGGACATTGCGCCCGCGCCACATGCGCGCCGCACTGCAACAAGGTCCGGAGGCATTCCTTGACACCCACCCCCCTGCCGGGCTTCATCCCCCCGCCCGGCTGCGATCCCGCCGGTTGGCATCATTTTCCGGTGGGTCCCAGGTTGAGCGCAGCAATGGCAAAGCGGAAGTCGTCCGGCGGCTGGGGCGAAAGCGTCAAGACGATCCTGTATGCCGGGCTCATCGCCATCGGCATCCGCACCATCGCGTTCGAGCCGTTCAACATCCCCTCGGGCTCGATGATCCCGACACTGCTGGTGGGCGACTACCTGTTCGTGTCCAAGTACAGCTACGGCTATTCGCGCTATTCCGCGCCGTTCGGCCCCAACCTGTTCAGCGGCCGGGTCTTCGGCAGCCTGCCCAAGCGCGGCGATGTCGCGGTGTTCAAGCTGCCGCGGGACCCCAGCCAGGACTACATCAAGCGCATCATCGGCCTGCCCGGAGACCGCATCTCGGTCCGCGGCGGCATCCTGCAGGTGAATGGCGAGGCGGTCAGGCGTGAGCGCCTGGGCCCCTACATCGTCGAGGGCGATGGCCCGCGCATGACCGTGCAGCTCTACCGCGAATCGCTGCCCGGCGGCCGCATCCACCAGATCATCGAGTATTCCGACACCCAGCCGAACGACAACACCCAGGACTACGTGGTGCCGGCCAACCACGTCTTCGCCATGGGCGACAACCGCGACAACAGCCAGGACAGCCGCTTCCTGGACGCGGTCGGCTTCATCCCGGTGGACAACCTGGTGGGCCGCGCCGAGTTCATCTTCTTCTCGGTGGATGGCTCCGCCGCCTGGTGGGAGGTGTGGGGCTGGCCCTTCGCCATCCGCTGGACCAGGCTGTTCTCTGGCGTCCGCTGATCCGGCCATGAGCGAGGCGAGCGAAAGCCTGGAGGCCTTCGCCGCCCGGCTGGGGCACCGCTTCGCCAACCCCGGCCTGCTGGAACAGGCGCTGACCCACCGTTCCGCCGCCGACCCGCGCCGCAGCCAGCTGGACAGCAATGAACGCCTGGAGTTCCTGGGCGACCGCGTGCTGGCCCTGCTGATGTCGGAATGGCTGACCGAACGCTTCCCCGAGGAGCGCGAGGGCGACATGGGCAAGCGCCTGGCGTCCCTGGTGGCGCGGGACGCCCTGGCCAAGGTGGCGGAATCGCTCGGCCTGCGCGGCATGCTGCGGGTGCCCGAAAGCGAGGGCCGCGCCGGCCTGCGCGAACGCGCCAATGTGCTGGCGGATGCGGTGGAAGCCCTGCTGGGCGCGATCTACCTGGATGGCGGCCTGCCGCCAGCCCGCGCCCTGGTGCGGCGCGAATGGGAACGCATGATGGGCGCCGACCCGCGCCCGCCGGTCTCGGCCAAGAGCCGCTTGCAGGAATGGACGCTGGGCCGCGCCCTGGGCTTGCCTGAGTACCGCCTGGTCTCCACATCAGGCCCGTCGCACCAGCCCTTCTTCGTGGTTTCCGTCCTGGCAGCCGGGCGGGAAGCCGAGGGCATGGGCGAATCGAAGCGCGCGGCCGAGCAGGCCGCGGCAGAAACCTGGCTTTCAGGATTGGGACAGAAGTGACAGTTGAACAGGGCAGCGCCCCGGATGGGCCGACCCGTTGCGGGTTGGTTGCCGTGGTCGGCGCGCCGAATGCCGGCAAGTCCACGCTGGTCAATGCGCTGGCGGGCACCAAGGTCACCATCGTCTCGCCCAAGCCGCAGACCACGCGCTTCCGCATCCGCGCCGTGGTCATGCAGGGCCGCGCCCAGCTGGTGCTGGTGGACACGCCCGGCATCTTCGCGCCGCGCCGCCGGCTGGACCGCGCCATGGTCGCCGCCGCCTGGGGTGGCGCGCAGGACGCCGATGTCGCGCTGTTCATCGTGGATGCCCGCGCCGGCCTGACCGACCCGGTCCGCGCCATTGCCGACAAGCTGAAGGACAGCAAGGTCCCGGTCTGGCTGGTGCTGAACAAGGTCGATCTCATCGACCCGCCGCGCCTGCTGCCGCTGGCGCAGGAACTCAATGCGCTGATGCCGGTGGCCGAGACTTTCATGATCTCGGCGGAAAAGAACCGCGGCCTGGACAAGCTGATGGAACGCTGCGCCGCCGTGGTGCCGCCCGGCCCCTGGCTGTTCCCGGAGGACGAGCTCTCCGACCTGCCCAACCGCATGCTGGCGGCCGAGCTGGTGCGCGAGCAGATCCTGCGCCAGACGCATGAGGAAGTGCCGCACCACGCGACCGTGGAAACCGAGCAGTGGACCGAGCGCCCGGACGGCAGCGTCCGCGTCGACTGCACCGTCTATGTCGAACGCGCGACGCAGAAGGCGATCCTGATCGGCGATGGCGGCCAGCGGATCAAGCAGATCGGCCAGAAGGCCCGCGTCGAGATGGAGAAGCTGCTGGAACGCCGCGTCCACCTGTTCCTCAACGTCAAGGATCGGCCGGGCTGGGATGAGGAGCGCGGGCGTATCCGCGCGCTGGGGTTGGAAGATTTGGGGTAGAGCAATATCCGTTCTGATGGAATCATCAGAACGGATTTCTTGCTCTGCAACCTATTGAAGCTACAGCACTATCCGCTAACGCTGATTCAGCGTGAGCGGATAGTGCTGTAGGTCACCCGGCGCCCTGCCGGGGGCATTTCCTGCTGCCTGGCGATATCCCTGGCCGCAGCCGCGGCCCTGCACGGCCTCGCATCAGGCGCCACGCCCCGCTGCCATTTCACATTTTCGCTGATTACAACCCGCCGCAGGTAAGGCTAAGCTTCCGCGCCATTCCACGCGGGAGACACGTATAATGAAGATCGCCGCCGACATGACCGCGCTCATCGGCAATACGCCGCTGGTGCGCCTGAACAAGCTCAGCGCCGGCCTCGGCGCCACGGTTGTCGCCAAGTGCGAGTTCTTCAACCCGCTCTCCTCGGTCAAGGACCGCATCGGCCTGGCGATGATCGAGGCCGCCGAGCGCGACGGCAAGCTGAAGCCCGGCATGACCATCGTAGAGCCGACCAGCGGCAATACCGGCATCGGCCTGGCCGGCGTGGCCGCGGTGAAGGGCTATCGCTGCGTGCTGACCATGCCGGAGAGCATGAGCATCGAGCGCCGCGCCCTGCTGCGCGCCCTGGGCGCCGAGGTGGTGCTGACCCCGGCCTCCGGCGGCATCAAGGCCAGCATCGCCAAGGCCGAGGAGATCGCCGCCACCGACCCGGCGAAGCACTGGATTCCCATGCAGTTCGACAACCCCGCAAACCCGGAGGTGCATGCCCGCACCACCGCCGAGGAAATCTGGCGGGATACCGACGGCACGGTGGATATCCTGGTCGCCGGCGTCGGCACCGGCGGCACCATCACCGGCATCAAGCGCGCGCTGGGCGCCCGCAAGCCCGGCTTCAAGGTGGTGGCGGTGGAGCCCAGCAACTCCCCGGTGCTGTCCGGCGGCGCGCACAGCCCGCACAAGATCCAGGGCATCGGCGCCGGCTTCGTGCCGGGCATCGTGGATGTCGCCATGCTCGACGAGATCATGCAGATCACCAATGAGGAAGCCATCGGCACCGCCCAGGCGCTGATGAAGCAGGAAGGCATCCTGTGCGGCATCAGCAGCGGCGCCAATACCTGCGCAGCGCTGAAGCTGGCGGCCCGGCAGGAGAATGCCGGCAAGCTGATCGTGGTGATCCTGCCCAGCACCGGGGAACGCTACCTCAGCACCGACCTGTTCGCGGATTATCGCGGGTAGCGCGCATCGGGCGCTCCCGCCAAACCGTCATGGCCGGGCTTGTCCCGGCCACCCACGGCGTCGCACCGGCGCAGGCCGCCCGGCCCTGCCCTACCCGCCGCGCAGCACCGCAGCACAGGCGGCGGGCAGGCGCGGCGGCTGCGGTGGCCGCGGCGCGCGCGGTGCCGGGGCGCGGGCCTCGGCGCTGAACCACCAGGCCAGCGTGGCGTCGCAGCCATCGCCGGGCGGCGGCGGCGCAATGTCCACGCACTCGCCCTGCCCGGCCGGGCAGCGCAGCCGCAGGTGCAGGTGCTCGTCATGGCCCCACCAGGGCCGCACGCGCCGCAGCCAGGCCGCACCTGGCTGCGCGCGGCAAAGCTCCTGCTTGATCGCGGCATTCACCAGCACGCGGTCCACGCCAGGGGTTTCCGCCGCCAGCTGCACCAGCCGCGCATGGCCGGGCCGCCAACGCGCGGGGTCCACCGCATCGCCGCCCGGCAGCACCACCGACGGCACGTCGATACTCTCCCGCTGCGCCACCGCAAGCCCGCGCCGCGGCGTCACGTCCAGCCAGATATCCACGTCCAGCCCGGCCTGGTGGCTGGCATGGCCATAGGGCAGCGGCCCGCCGCGCGGCTGGCCCATGTCGCCGACCAACAGCGCCTGCAGCCCCGCCGCGGTGGCCCGCGCCGCCAGCCCCTGCACCGCGCGCACCAAATCCGGATGCCCCCAGTGCCGGTTGCGCGAAACCCGCACCGCCTGCCAGCCTGGCCCCTCATCCGCCAGCCGCTCGGCCCCCACGACGCAGCCGGCCCCGGTGCCACCGATGATGCGCGGCGCCCCCACCGCCGGCCCCGGCACCGCGGCCCAGGGCAAGCCCCAAGGGCGAGCCACCGGCCGCGAGACCTGCGCCTGCGCTGGCAGCGCCATCACCATCAACAGCAGGGCAATGCCAGCGCGGACGATCAGAACCTCCGTTCGAACACCGTCACCACGTCGCCCGGCTGCACCAGGGATTCGCGCGCCGCGCGGAACTCCATCGGCTTGCTGTCGCGGCCGACGCGGGTGATGGAAACATAGTCGCGGATGGCACGGTAGTTGAAGCCACCGGCCACCGCCACCGCGGTCAGCGCGGTCATGCCCGGCTGGTACGGAAACTGCCCGCCGCGCTCCACCATGCCCAGCACGAAGATCGGCCGGTAGTTCAGCACCTCCACGGCCACGTTCGGGTCACGGAACAGGTTCTTCGTCTTCATCTCCGCCTCTATCGCGCGCTCCACTTCCGGCGTGGTGCGGCCCAAAGCGCGCACGGTGCCGATCAGCGGCAACGCCAGCGTACCGGCATCGGAGACGCGGAAGTCGCCGGTCAGCCGCGGGTCGTTGAACACGGTGACGCGAACCTGGTCGGAAGCGCCCAGGCGATATTCGCTGCGCGGCACTTCCTCGATCCGCGGCAGGTTGGAACCAGGTGCCGAGCAGCCGGCAACGGCAAGCAGCGGCGCCAGCATGGCAAGGCGACGAGTGATGGGCATGATGTAGTCCCTCCGGTTCTGCACAGCATCGGGTCCCAATGCGTGCGGCTGTTTCTGCCAGAACGCAGGCGGTTCGCGCGTTCGCGTTTCCTTGCGCGGCTGGTTCATCACGCCGTTGTTTGCCGAGAGCGGCTTCGATCCCCGTTGGTTTGATTGACCCCCGCTTTGCCCCGCCCCTAATCGGTGAGCGTTGCCGCAAACCGCGGAAGGGAAAGTGCAGCCCCATGCTCGACAGACCGGTTGAGAGCCGACCCCCAGCGGAGCGGCGCCCGCCGCCGCGTTCCGCGCCGGCGTCCACGTCATCCATGCCCATCGAGCCGGAAGGCATGACGGTCAATGCGCTGATCGCCGCGCTGAAGCGGCGGCGCTGGGTGCTGGTGCTCTGCGCCCTGCTGTTCCCGGCCGTCGCCTTCATCGCCGCCAATCAGCTCACGCCACGCTACACCGCCAGCGCCACCGTGATGTTCGAGCCCGAGGGCTACAACGCGCGGGAGTTGCAGAGCATCCTGCGCGACGAGACCACCACGGATGCGGTGCTGGCCAGCCAGGTGGAGATCATCCGCTCGCTCTCCATCTCGCGGCGCATCGTCCGCCAGTTCGACCTGACCGAGCGCGCCGAGTTCAGCTGGTGGCTGGAGGACGCCAAGCGCGCCGACACGCCCTGGTTCCGCCTGCGCGACGCGCTGGCGCGGCGGCTGTCCACGCTGTCCTCGGACGTCGCCGGCTTCATCGGGCCGAAGCCCATCGCCGTGCCGCCGCCGGAGGAGCAGGCCGAGATCGCCGCCGCCGAATCCGTGCGCGACCGGCTGCTGGTCAACGTGGTGCGCAACAGCCGCGTCCTCTCCGTGCAGTTCACCACGGAAGACCCACGCCTGGCGCAGGAAGCCGCCAACCTGGCGGCCGAGCTGTACATCGCCGACCAGCTGGAAGCGAAGTTCAACGCGGTGCGCCGCGCGAATGACTGGCTCGACAGCCGCGTGACGCAACTGCGCACGGAAGTGCAGCAGACCGAGGCGCGCATCGCGGAGCTGCGCACCACCAGCGGGCTGACGCGCGGCGTCACCGCCGGGCTCGGCACCGAACAGGTCAGCCGCATCAACACCGACCTGATCGAGGCCCGCAACATGCTGGCCACCGCGGATGCGCGGCTGGCGGCGGCGCGTGGCGGCGGCGGTGCCGACCTCACCGCCCTGGGCGCCGCCAACCTGACCGTGCAGCGCAACGGGCTGGACACCGCCCGTGCCGAGCTGGAACGGCTCTCCGCCACGCTCGGCGCCAACCACCCGGACGTACGCGCCGCCCGCTCTCGTGTTGGTGACGCGCAGCGTGCCGTTGGCAGCGAAACCGGCCGCGTGGTGCAGGCCCTGGCCGGCGAGGCCCGCGCCGCCCGCGCCCGGGTGGAAAGCCTGCAGGAAGCACTGCGCATCCAGGAAGCCAGGCTGAACCAGAACCAGAGCGCGGAAATCCAGCTCTCGGCGCTGGAACGCGAGGCCGATGCCGGCCGCAACCTGCTGCGCGCCGTGCTGGAACGCAGCCAGCAGACGGTCAGCCAGACCGCCATCGAGAAGGCCGACGCCCGCGTGCTCTCTCCGGCCACCATGCCGGGCCTGCCCAGCTTCCCCAAGGTCAGCATGTTCGTCGGCGCCGCGCTGGTGCTGGGCCTGATGTTCGGCCTGCTGGTGATCTGGTTCCTGGAACAGTCGGACAGCACCATGCGCAGCGGCGAGGATGTGCGCGCCGCGCTCGGCCTGCCCTGCCTGGCGCTGGTGCCGATGCTGCGCCAGGGCCTGCTGGGCCGCCACCGCGTGGAGGACTGGGTGGTACGCAAGCCGCTCTCCCCGTTCAGCGAAAGCATGCGCACGCTGCGCGCCTCGCTGTGGCTGGGCCATGAACCGCCGCGCGTCATCGTCATCACCGCGGCCCGCCCGGGCGAGGGCAAGACCACCACCAGCGTCGCGCTCGCCCGCAGTGCGGCGATGAATGGCGAGAAGGTGCTGCTGATCGACTGCGACGTGCGCCAGCCCAGCCTGGGCCGGGTGTTCAGGTGTGAAGGCGCGGCCGGCGTGACCGACCTGCTGCTGGGCCAGGCGGTGCTGGAGCGCATCATCCGGCGCGACCACCTCTCCACGCTGGACTACATCCCCGCCGGCGCGGCGGAGATCCATTCGCTCGGCCTGTTCATGAGCGAGGCGATGGCCGGGCTGCTGGACCGCGTCCGCCGCGACTACGACCTGATCATCCTGGACGCGCCGCCGGCGCTGGCCATGGCGGATGCGCGGGTGGTGGCGCGCCTCGCGGACGCCACATTGCTTTGCGTAAAATGGCGGGACACACCGCGCTCGGTGGTGCGGAACTCGCTCAGCCTGCTTGAGGAAGCGCATGCCCGCATCGTGGGCGCCGCGCTGACCCAGGTGGACGCCAAGGTGCATGGCCGGTCCGGCTATGCCGATGCCGAGGTCTATCACCCCCGCTACGGCGGCTATTTCAGGGAGTAGGCGCGGATGGCGCGTTTTCTGGTGACCGGCGGCGCCGGCTATGTCGGCAGCCACCTGGTGCGGGCCCTGGTGGCCCGGGGCGATGAGGTGGTGGTGCTGGACAACCTGCGCCAGGGCCACCGCGCGGCGGTGCCGGCCACGGTCGAGTTCGTCGAGGCCGAGCTGGCCGACCGCGCCCGCGTCGCGGCGGTCTTCGCCAACTGGAAGTTCGAGGCGGTGTTCCACTTCGCCGCGCTTTCCCTGGTGGGGGAAAGCATGCGCGAGCCACTGCGCTACTGCGCCGAGAACTGCGCCAACAGCCTGTGGCTGGCCGAGGCCGCGGTGCAGGCCGGCGTGCGGAAATTCGTGTTCTCCTCCACCGCCGCGCTGTTCGGCTTCCCGAAATCGGTGCCGATTGCCGAGGATGCCGAGCTGGCCCCGGCCAGCGCCTACGGCACCAGCAAGCTGATGGTGGAACAGGGGCTGCATTGGGCCGACCAGGTGCATGGGCTGCGCAGCGCCTGCCTGCGCTACTTCAACGCCGCCGGCGCCGACCCCAGCGGCGAGATCGGCGAGGACCATGAGCCCGAGACCCACCTGATCCCGCTGTGCATCGGCGCCGCGCTGGGCACCCGGCCGGCCCTGACCGTCTTCGGCACCGACTACGCCACGCCGGATGGCACCTGCATCCGCGACTATGTGCACGTGAACGACCTGGCCGCCGCCCACCTGGCGGTGCTGCCGCTGCTGGAGACGCGCAGCCTGCGCTACAACCTCGGCAACGGCGCCGGCTATTCGGTCAAGCAGGTCATCGACAGCGTCGAGCGGATCAGCGGCCGGAAGGTCCCGCACAGCTTCGGCCCGCGCCGCCCCGGCGACCCCGCGGCGCTGGTCGCCTCCAGCGAGACGCTGCGGCGCGAGACCGGCTGGCAGCCGCGCTACCCCGCGCTGGACGACATCGTCCGCACCGCCTGGGCCTGGCACCAGGCGCATCCGCAGGGCTACGCCGACCGCGGCTGAGTGCCCGCCCCGCACGCCAAGCGGGTCGGCCGGGTGCGTCCTTTCCGCCCTTGCGGCTGCCGTCGGTTGGCGGCTGCAACCGGCATCGGCGGCCTTGCCGTCTCGGCCAAGGGAAGACCTCGGCAGCCGCACCTCAGGCGCCTGGCCTTCGGGACAGGCCTGGGACCGGACGCAGATCGAACCCGTTCTCGCGTGCAGTTGTAGCGACCCGGGCGCCGCAACGCCGCAGTTTAGCGCGGTGTCGCTTGGGTGGCTGGGATGACGGCTGCGGTCGCGGAAATAATGCTGAGACAGACTCAAGGCGCATTCGGCGACCCTGAACCGACCGCTGGCGGCGGCGCGCTGCCGCGCCTGGCGGTTGCCGTCGGCAGCCACCTGATCGCCGCCCTGCTGCTGGTCTGGCCGGCCTTCTGGAATGGCTATCCGCTGGTCTTCGCGGATACCGGCACCTATCTGGGCCAGGCGCTGCTGCACTATCTCGGCTGGGACCGCCCGCCCTTCTACAGCCTGTTCCTGCTGCTGACGCATTGGCAGGTCTCGCTGTGGCTGCCGGTGCTGGCGCAGGGGCTGCTGGTGGCGCATCTGCTGGGCCTGGTGCTGCGCGCGCTGGGCCGCAGCGAACGCGCCGCGCTGCCGCTGGCCGCCGCGGCGCTGGCGGTGCTGACCCCGCTGCCCTGGTTTGCCGCCCAGCTGATGCCGGACATCTTCACCGGGGTCACCGTGCTGGCGCTGTGGCTGCTCGGCTTCCGCCTGGCGGTGCTTTCGCTCGGGGAACGCGTCTACGTGGTGGCGCTGGCCGTCTTCGCCGTGGCGGTGCATCAGAGCCACCTGCCGCTGGCGCTGGGCGTGGCGCTGGTGGGCGGGGTGCTGCTGGTCGGCCGGCGCGGCTGGCGCCAGGCCTGGCGGCCGACGCTGCGCATGGTGCTTCCCGCCCTGGTCGCGGCGGTGGCGCTGGTCAGCGTCAACGCCATCGGCCGCGGCTCTGCGTCGCTCTCGCCCTTCGGCATGGTCTTCCTGGCCACCCGCGTCATCTACGACGGCCCCGGCCTGGCGGTGGCGCGGGCGCAATGCCCGGCGGTCGGCTGGCGCCTGTGCGGCGTGCTGGGGCAGTTGCCGGGCTGGCACAACGGCTTCCTGTGGAATGACGACTCGCCGCTGCGGACCGAGCTGGGCGGCGCCGAGGCCTGGGCGCCGGAAGCCCGCGACATCGTCATGGCAACGCTGCGGGCCCGGCCGGTGGCGGTGGTGCAGGCGGCGCTGGGCAATACGCTGGCGCAGCTCGGCCTGTTCGGCATCGGCGACGGGCTGGAAGCCTGGCCGCCGCCGCACGGCCCGCAGCCGCTGGTGGCGCGCTTCTTCCCGCAGGAGGTCCGTGCCCTGGACACCAGCCGCCAGCAGCAGGGCCGCCTGGTGGCGGATTCCCGCAACTGGGTGCCGCTGCATGCCGCGGCGGTGGTGCTGGGCACCGCGGGGCTGCTGGGCCTGCTGCTGCTGCGCTGGCAGCGGCTGCCGGCGCCGACCGCGGCGCTGGCCGTGCTGGTGCTGGCGGCCACGCTGGGCAATGCCGGCATCGCCGGCGCGCTGTCCGGCCCCGCCGGGCGATACCAGGCGCGGATCGTCTGGCTGCTGCCCTTCGTCTCCGGCGCGCTGGCGGCCGGGCTGCGGCTGGTGCCCCAGCATGCGGCGGCCGGCCTGCGGCCACGCTTTCCGGGGTAGCGGGCCAGGTCGGTCCGCCACCGCGTCGTCGGCGCACTACCCCAGCGCGGCAGCGGCGCGTTCATCCCGGAGCCGTCGGTGGGTCGCCAGCCCGCGGCCGGGTGACGCGCCAGCCCAGCGCCAACCCGCCCAGCAGCAGCGCGCCGGAAAGCAGGAAGGGCGCACCGGGCAGCCCCCAGCCACGGTCGATGGACAGCGCAAAGCTGCCGGCGAACAGCGTCGGCCCCAAAAGCTGCGCCAGGCCCTGCACGCTGCTGGCGGCGCCTTGCAGCCGGCCTTGGGCGTCGGCCGGCACGCGGCGGGACATCAGGCTCTGCAAGGCCGGGCCGCCAACGCCCCACAGCGCCACGAAGGGCAGCGCCGCCATGAACCAGAAGCCGCTGGGCGCCAGCCCGTAGCCGGCAAAGCCCAGCGCGCCGCAGAACATGCCCAGCGCCATCGCCCGGCGTTCCCCCAGGCGCTTGACCACCGGCCCGACCATGCCGCCCTGCACCACCGCCGAGCAGACGCCGACCGCGGCCAAGGCCAGGCCCATGCTGGCTTCCGACCAGCCATAGCGATAGGTGGCGTAGAGCACGGTGATGCTGGGCAGCACCACATGCGCCAGCTGCGAGAGGAAGTGCACCCCGGCCAGCCCCAGCAGCCCCTGGTGTTCCCGCAGCAGCGCCAGCGACCCCACCGGATTGGCACGCCGCCACCGGAATGGCGCGCGCTTTTCTGGCGGCAGCGATTCCGGCAGCACGAAGCAGCCATAGGCGAAGTTGAGCAGCGCCAGCCCGCCGGCCACCCAGAAGGGCAGCCGCGGGTCCATGCTGCCGAGCAAGCCGCCCACCGCCGGCCCCAGCACGAAGCCCAGCCCGAAGGCGACGCCGAGCAGCCCGAAGCCCTTGGCCCGGCGCTCCGGCGGCAGCACATCCGCGATATAGGCGTAGGCGGTGCTGATGCTGGCCGAGGTGACGCCGGAGATCAGCCGCCCCGCGAACAGCAGCCAGAGGCTCGGCGCCAGCGCCATCAACAGGTAGTCCAGCCCCGAGCCGAGGTTGGACAGCAGCACCACCGGCCGGCGGCCGAAGCGGTCGCTCAGCGCGCCGGCGATGGGCATGGCGAAGAACTGCACCCCCGCCCAGGCGGTGCCGAACAGGCCGAGCATGCGGGAGGTATCGGCCGGGTCGCCCTCCAGGAAGCTGCCGATCAGGCGCGGCAGCACCGGGATGATCAGGCCCAGCGCCAGCATGTCCAGCGCGACGGTGACGAAGATGAAGGCCAGGGCGGCGCGGCGCGGTTCGGTCATGGCGTGGCTCCGCGGGCTTTGGCTGACGGGCGCGGCGAGAGGGGGGCCGGGCCGTGGGTTGCGGACGCAGGGCGCAGGGGGCGTCGGCCAGCATTGCCGGTTTCGGACAAATCGCTCAGGTGGCCCGGGCCGGGACCGCTGGTTTCGGACAAACCCCGCTGATGACCAAGGCTGGGACCGCTGGTTTTGGACAAATCTCCCAGGCGACCCAGGCTGGGACCACCGGTTTTGGACAAATCCCGCGGGCGCCCCAGGCCGGGACCGCCGGTTTTGGACAAATCCCGCGGGCGCCCCAAGCCAGCACCGCCGCTTTCGGACAAATCCCCCAACCGTCCTAAGCCAGCACCGCCGCTTTCGGACAAACCTCCCAACCGCCCCAAGCCAGCAGCGTCGCTTTCGGACAAATCCCCCAACCGCCCCAGTCCGGCAGCGCCGCTTTCGGACAAAGCCCTCAACCGCCGCCGACCAACACCGCCGGTTTTGGACAAACCTCCCAGCCGCCCCAGTCCGGCACCGCCGGTTCCGGACGCCTCCCCGGCCCTGCCCGGCCCGGCCCCGCCGCCCGCGGGCCAGTCCGCCATCCGCGCCGCGGCCACACCGCCAAAACGCTGTCCGGCGGAAGGGGGTTGGTCGGCAATCATCACTTGATCCTTACGCCTGGATATGGAACATATCATGAACTCTACGCCACGGCAAGCGAAGCCGGCCCGCGCCGCGGCAATTGCCAGCCCGCGCCCCGCCGGCCAAGCTTGCCACGGAGACAAGGGGGCAAGGGCGATGACGGCAGGCTCAGGGGTGCAGGTGGTCTCGCCGGGGCAGACCTATGTCGGCAAGCAGGGCTTCACCTATGGCGCCGGCGCTTCGGCCGAAACCGTGGGGGCGCAGCGCATCTGCATGAACGTGCTGCCGATGCCGCCCGGCGCCAGGGCAAAGGCGCATTACCACGACAAGATCGAGACCATCGCCTACATGCTGCACGGCGAATGCGCGGTGTACCACGGCAGCCAGCTGGAACACCGCCTGCTGGCGCGCCAGGGCGACCAGGTCTTCATCCCCGCGGATGTCGCGCACGCACCGGCCAATGAGAGCGGCGCGCCCTGCACCTGGCTGGTGGTGCATTCCTCCGGCAGCGACCAGGACGGCATCGTGCTGCTGCCGGCGCTGGACGCCCTGCTGGCGGCGCGCGTGCCCAGCTGAGCTCAGGCAGCATCCGCCGAGGCGCAGCCCGGCCGGAAGTCGCCAAGTCGGGCGGCGCCGCCTGGCAGCGCCCCCCAGGCAGCGGCCCCCCCCCCCTGGCAGCGGCCCCCCTGGCAGCGATGCCCTGACCGTGATGCCCTGACCGCGATGCCCTGGGGCGCGGTGCCCTGTTGGCGTCGGCACCTTGGCGGCGTCACACTCAGCGTTGTCTCCTCGGGTGCCGCCCTCTCAGCCGCCGTGCCAGGCGCGGCGCAGCGCCGGCAGGTCCAGCTTCACCATCGGCATCATCACCTGCATCATCCGCCCATTCGCAGCGGCGTCGCCGCGGCCCAGCAGGTCCAGCATCTCGGCCGGCACCACCTGCCAGGTGACGCCGAAGCGGTCGCTGATCCAGCCGCATTGGTGCGGCGTGCCGCCTGCGGCCAGGCGGTCCCAGACCTCATCCACCTCGGCCTGGTCGGCGCAGCGCACCACGAAGGAGATGGCGCCGCTGAACTGGTAGTAGGGGCCGCCATTCAGCGCGGTGAACTCCAGCCCCGCCAGGGTGAAGCTGGCGGTCATCACGCTGCCGGCGCGGCCGGGCGTGCCCTCGGGGTAGCGGGTTACGGCGCCGGCCACCGCCTCGCGGAAGGTGGCGCAATAGAAGGCGACGGCTTCCTCCGCCTGGTGGTCGAACCACAGGAAGGGGGTGATCTTCTGCAAGGCATTTCTCCCGTTCGTT
Source organism: uncultured Rhodospirillales bacterium (assembly GCA_903835235.1). Lineage (GTDB taxonomy): Bacteria > Pseudomonadota > Alphaproteobacteria > Acetobacterales > Acetobacteraceae > CAIMOR01. The sequence continues at coordinate 47,661 of CAILMF010000044.1, read as the reverse complement.
CAGGCACGGCCCAGCCGGCGCACCACCCACAACCCCGCCAGCGTCACCAGCGCCAGGTGGCCAAAGCCAAGGCCCCAGCCCAGCGCGCCGTCGCCCAGCCATTCCAGCGCCAGGCCCACGCCGATGGGGCCGACGCAGCCGCCGGCGTACCCGGCCATGCTGTGCAGCCCCATGGTGGCGCCGCGATGTTCCGGCTCCGCCGCCTGCACCGTGCCGGCGGTCAGCGCCGAACTGTCCAGGTAGATGCAGGCATTCCACAGGATGACGGCGGCCACCGCCAGCGGCGCCCACAGCGCCACCGCCCAGCCGGTCAGCAGGGAAAGCGTGGCGGCGGCGAGGATGGCGGCATGCACCACCCGGTTGCGGCCGTATTTCAGCGCGGTCTCGTTGCCGGTGATGGAAATGGCCACCCCGGCCAGCCCGGCGACGGTGAACAGCAGGGGCGCCCCCGGCAGCCAGGTGGGCGTGCCCGGCTTCAGCAGCGCGGCGGCCAGGAACACCACGCCCCAGGCGCGCAGCGCCGCCAGTTCCCAGGTATGGACGGTGTAGCCGGCGATCCAGGCCATGGCGCGGCGGTTGCGCAGCACCGGGCGGTAGTCCAGCAGGTTGCGGCGCGGCCCCGGCTTGGGGGCAGTCCCCGGCATCACCAGCAGCGCAATGCCGAAGGCGCCGGCCGCCGCCAGCCCGCCGAACAGGAAGGCGCTGGTCGGGCCGAAGGCGGCATCCAGCGCGCCGGCGATGACGAAGGAGCTGGCCCCGGCAATGCCGATGCCCGCGGCATGCCAGGACACCGCGCGGGATTGCGCTGCGCCGGCAAGCGGGTCCGCCAGCGCCTTCAGCCCCGGCATATAGGCGCCGGCCCAGCCCAGCCCGGCCAGGGCGCGGAACGCCATGCCAGGCCAGAACCCCTCCGCCAGCAGGCCGAAGCCCAGATGCGCCAGCGCCGTGCAGCCGGTGCCCAACAGGTAGACGCGGCGCGCCGGCACCCTGTCCGTCAGCGCCGCCAGCAGCGGCACGGCCGGCACATAGGCGGCGAAGAACACGCCGATCAGCCAGCCCGCCTCGCTCGGCGTCAGGTTCCAGGCGCCGATGTAGTGCGGCAGCAGCGCCGGCAGGCTGAAGGCGCCAACCTGCGTCAGCACCTGCGCGGTGACGATGGCGGCGATGAAACCGGGGGAGCCAGGGGTCACCCGCGGGCGGCCAGCGTCAGGCCGGCACGGGCACGCCGGCCTCGCCCTTCGCGGTGCGGATGGTCTGCAAGGTCTGCACCCGGGCCACCTGGTCCACCGCGGTCAGCTTGCTGGTCAGCGCGTTCTCATGCGCGGTGTCGCGGGCGACCAGGCGCAGCAGGAAGTCGCCGCCGCCGCGGATCATGTGGCATTCGCGCACCTCCGGCCAGGCGCGCATCATCGCCTCGAAGGCGGTCAGCACCGCGTCCTTCTGGCTCTCCAGCGCGACCAGGGCGAAGAAGGTGATCTCGTAGCCCAGCGCCACCGGGTCCAGGTCGGCGTGGTAGCCGCGGATCACGCCGATCTCCTCCAGCCGGCGGACGCGGCGGAGGCAGGGCGGGGCGGAGAGGCCGACGCGCTTGGCCAGCTCGACATTGGTCATCCGGCCGTCCTGCTGCAGCTCCGCCAGGATCTGGCGGTCAACTGCATCGAGTTCGGCATCGGTTTCAGGGGTCATATGTGTCGGTTTCATTGCGAAAGCTGGGCTTGGCGCGCAATATCATTGCTCGCGGAGCGGTCCGCAAGGGTTAGGGTTGTTCGCTGTGCATGGCATGCAGATATGCTTTGCTGCGGTGGCACGGTTTGCGGCGGGACTCGACCGCGGGAGCCGGTGCGCCCTGCCGTGAATCGTCACGGCAGTCAGTTCGGGAACCGTGTCTTGTCCACCAGCCACAGCATCCGCCTCCTCATCATCGGCGCTGGCCCCGCGGGCTATACCGCGGCGATCTATGCGGCGCGGGCCGGGCTGAAACCGATGGTGGTGGCCGGGTTGCAGCCGGGTGGCCAGCTGATGATCACCACCGACGTGGAGAATTACCCGGGCTTCGCCAGCACCATCCAGGGGCCCTTCCTGATGGAGCAGATGCAGCAGCAGGCCGAGCATGTCGGGACGCGCATCGTGAACGACATCATCACCTCGATCGACCTGTCGCGGCGGCCGTTCCGCGCGGTGGGCGATTCGGGTGACGACTACGTGGCCGAGGCGGTGGTGATCTGCACCGGCGCGCAGGCGCGATGGCTCGGCATTCCCGGCGAGAAGGAGCTTTCCGGGTTTGGCGTTTCCGCCTGCGCCACCTGCGATGGCTTCTTCTTCAGGGGCAAGAACGTGGCGGTGATCGGCGGCGGCAACACCGCGGTCGAGGAAGCGCTGTACCTGGCCAACCTGGCGAAGCACGTCACCGTCATCCATCGGCGGGACAGCTTCCGCGCCGAGCGGATTTTGCAGCAGCGGCTGTTCGCGCTGCCGAACGTGACGGTGCTGTGGGACACGAAAGTGGATGCGGTGCTGGCCAGCGACGGCAAGTTCCCCTCCACCCGCGCGGTGGCGCTGAGCAACACGAAGACGGGCGAGACGAGCGAACTGGCGCTGGATGGCGTCTTCGTCGCCATCGGGCACGACCCCGCGACCGCGCTGTTCAAGGGCCAGGTGGAGATGGACGCCGAGGGCTATATCCTGACCGTACCCGGTTCCGCCCGCACCAACATCGAGGGCGTGTTTGCCGCCGGCGACGTGCAGGACAAGATCTATCGCCAGGCGGTGACCGCCGCCGGCACCGGCTGCATGGCCGCCCTGGAGGCGGAGAAGTTCCTGGCCCATGCGCCGGCGGACAGACCTGCCGTGGCGGCCTGGTGATGCCGCTCGACTGGGACAAGCTCCGCGTCTTCCACGCGGTGGCCGAAGCCGGCAGCTTCACCCATGCGGGGGAGACGCTGAACCTTTCGCAGTCTGCGGTGTCGCGGCAGATCCAGGCGTTGGAGGAGGCGCTGCAGGTGCCGCTGTTCCATCGCCACGCCCGCGGGCTGATCCTGACCGAGCCAGGCGAGACGCTGAACCGCACGGTGCGGGAGGTCTTCGCCAAGCTGGCGATGACCGAGGCACTGCTGACCGAAAGCCGCGAACGCCCCGCCGGGCGGCTGAAGGTGACCAGCACCACCGGCTTCGGCAATGCCTGGCTGGCGCCAAGGCTGGCGCGGTTCCTGAAGCTGTACCCGGATGTCAGCGTGACGCTGCTGCTGGACGACAGCGACCTGGACCTGGCGATGCGCGAGGCCGATGTCGCCATCCGCATGCACCCGCCGCGGCAGCCGGATTTGATCCAGCGGCACCTGGCCACCTTCGGCTGGCGGATTTGCGGCGCGCCGGAATACCTGAAGACCGCCGGCATTCCGCAGCGGGCCGAGGACCTGGACGAGCACCGGCTGATCGTCTGGGGCGACCATCGGCCGCCGATCGACGAGGTGAACTGGCTCAGCGAGGCCGGGCGCCGCGCCGGGGCGCCGCGCCGGGCAGCGGTGGAGGTGAACAGCACCACCGCAATGCTGCGGGCGGTGCAGTCGGGCCTGGGGCTGGCGGCGCTGCCGGACTACATGGGCAGCGAGCTGAACGGCCTGTTGCAGGTGCTGCCGGAGCTGAAGACGCCACGGCTGGAAGCCTTCTTCGTCTACCCCGAGGAGATGCGCCATTCCAAGCGCGTGGCCGTTTTCCGGGACTTCCTGGTGGCGGAGCTGGCGGGGCAGCATTGAGCGTCTGAGCGTCGCCGGTGGAATGGCCGGCGGCGTTGATCAACCGCTCAAACGTTGCTGGACACGTTGGTTACTATGCGCAACGCGCATGTCTGCGCATTGGTTTCACCAAACCTGCATGGGTACGACAGGGGTAGGGTCTGGGGGTCCCGGGATGACCGGGACGGGGTCTCCGGACCCTGCGTCTCCCAGACGTGAAGCCTCCCTGTATCACTCGGGCCGCTACCCTCACGGGTATGCGGCCTTCTTTTTGCCCGGGGCTCAGCAGGCTTCCGCGGTGAACCGCCGGCTTGGCGCGACGAACTCCTGCTGCGCCGCCACGGTCAGCAACTCGGTCGCCCCCGCTTCGGCTGTGCGGCGCAGCAGGCCATGCACGCTGCTCGCCGCCGCCTCCAGCGCCACCCGCACGCTGCCGCTAGCCAGCCGATGGAACAGGAACAGCGCGGCAATCGTATCCCCGGCGCCGGAGAAGTGCTGCGCCAGCCGCGGCACCCGCAGCCGCCAGCAGGCGCCGGCCTCGGCCGCCAGCAGGTCCAGGCTGTCGGGCGGCGTGTCGGCCAGGGCCAGGCTGGTGGCCAGCACGCAGCGCGGCCCCATGGCCTGCAACCGCGCCAGCGCCGCCTTGGCCTCCGCCAGCGTCGCCACCGCCTGCCCGGTCAGCCATTCCAGCTCGAACTGGTTCGGCGTGGCCAGGTCGGCGCGGGGCAGCGCCTGGTCGCGCAGGAATTCGGGGATGCCGGCGCGCACATAGACCCGGCCGGCATCGCCGATCACCGGGTCCAGGCAGAACCAGGCGGCGGGGTTGGCGGCCTTGGCCTGCGCCACCGCCTCCAGCACCGCGGCCCCGGTCTCCAGGCTGCCCAGGTACCCCGCCAGCACCGCGTCGCAGCCAGGCAGCGCGCCGCGCTCGGCCAGGCCGGCCACCAGGTCCCGGATCAGCGCCGGCGCCACCGGCTGGCCGCGGAAGCCGCCATGGCCGGGGTGGTTGCTGAACAGCACCGTCGGCACCGCCCAGACCTCGGCCCCCAGGCGCTGCAACGGGAAGACCGCGGCGGCATTGCCGACATGGCCCCAGGCCACCTGGCTCTGGATGGAAAGGATATTCATGCGGCGCAGCTTTGGCGCCGGTTTCCGCAGGGGTCAAACCAGGGCAGGCATGGCGCGTTGGCGGGGCATGAAGAAGCTCCTGCTGCCCCTGCTCTGTTGTGTGCTGCTCTCCGGCTGTGGCCTGGTGGCGTTGCCGTTCCGCGCGGCCGGCGACATCATCCAGGTCGTGCCGGTGGTCGGCAAACCGATCGGGGCGCCGATCCATGCGGTCGGCGACGCCATCGACTAGAGCAATATCCGTTCTGATGAAATCATCAGAACGGATTTCTTGCTCTAGTTTCAACAAGTTATAGAGCACGAAATGCGCCCGGCAGGGCGCATGGTGCTCTAACCTGCGCTGCCGCCCGGGACTCGCCCGGGGGCATGGGGAACACCGATGCGCCTGACCGCCCCTGCCCTGCTGCTGGCCAGCGCCCTGCTGGCCGGATGCGCCGGCGTCCCGCCCTCCCCCATGGTGGCGCTGGAGGGGCATGAAGGCGCGCATGGCCCGCCCTGGGCGCCGGACGAGCCGCCCTGGGTGGCCCCGCCGGTGCTGGTGGCCGACCATGCGCCCTATTGGGGTGGCTGGCATGGGCCGGGCATCTATGCCGGCTTCGTCGGCGTCGGCCGGTTCGGCCATGTCCACCGCGGCGGCGTCATCCGCGGGCATGCCGGCGCGCGAAGCAGCAGCGGGCGCCGCGGCGGCCGGCGCTGAACCGCTGCGCGCAGGCGGTTGCACCCGCTGGCGCCTTACCCTATACGCCCCGTTCCCGCGTCGCCGGTTGCCTTCGGCAGCGCCATGTCCGACGAGTTCACCATGAAGCCCGATATCCATCCCGAATATCACGACGTCCACATCATCATGACGGATGGGACCGAGTTCACCACCCGGTCCTGCATGTCCGCGACCAATCTGCGGCTGGACATCGACCCCAAGTCGCACCCGGCCTGGACCGGCGTGCAGCGCGTGATGGACACTGGCGGCCAGGTCGCCAAGTTCAACAAGAAGTTCGCTGGCATCGGCCTGGGCGTTCGCGCCAAGAAGTAGCCGCCCCGCAAGGGCTGTTGGAGACGCGGCGCCGGGCCCCCTTGAAAGGGGCGCCGGCGCTTTCCAATTGGCGGGGTACCGGGGCGCCCTGATGGGGCCCCGGCGCGGCAACCAACCTGGCGCGGCCCATTCGGGGGCGGCAGGGCAGTTTCCGCAGGCACAACCGGACCTTGCTTCCTGAAGGGGCTCCAACGCCAATGAACGCTCTCGATTTCTCGCCGCTGTTCCGCACCGCCATCGGCTTCGACCGCATGGCCCGCCAGCTGGAAACCGCCCGCGGCACTGCGGAGACCAGCCAGTCCTACCCGCCCTACAACATCGAGAAGACCGGCGAGGACAGCTACGTGCTGACCATGGCCGTGGCCGGCTTCGGCCCCGATGACGTGGAGATCACGGCGAAGGACAACACCCTGACCATCGCCGCCCGGACCCAGCAGAATGAGGAAGGCCGCGCCTTCCTGTATCGCGGCATCGCCGCCCGCGCCTTCGAGCGGCGCTTCGTGCTGGCCGACCACATGGTGGTGGACGGCGCCAACCTGGAACACGGGCTGCTCAATGTCTCGCTGAAGCGCGTGGTGCCGGAAGCGCTGAAGCCGCGCCGCATCCAGGTGCAGAACGGCCGGCCGCAGTTGCAGGCGGTGCCGCAGGAACAGCGGGCGGCGTAACACCGCTGCCAAGCTGACGAAGGGCGCGGGGGGTCACGTCCCCCGCGCCTTTTTCGTGTGCGGCGCCTGATGACCTGAGGCCTTGGGCCGAAAGGTCTGAATCAGACGCCCCGGCGTCTGATGACCCGAGGCCCGCGGCCGAAGGGTCTGAATCAGTCGCCCAAACCTGCTGCTCGTTGACGCTCTCCCTGCCGGGGTTTTGAATGCCGGCAACACGGAGAGTCCAAGACGATGGATACGCACAGCGCCGGCGAGATGCCGACGATGAACATGGGCGTCGACTGGCCCGAGATTCGCGACAGCGTGCGCCGCATCTGCGCCGGCTTCCCAGGCCAGTACTGGCGCGACCTGGAGGCGAAGGAAGCCTACCCGACCGAGTTCGTGAACGCGCTGACCGAAAGCGGCTTCCTCGGCGCGCTGATCCCCGAGGAATATGGCGGCGCCGGGCTGCCGGTGCGCGCGGCCGGGGTGGTGCTGGAGGAGATCCACGCCAGCGGCTGCAACGCCGGCGCCTGCCATGCGCAGATGTACATCATGGGCACGCTGCTGCGGCACGGCAATGAACGCCAGAAGAAGCAGTATCTGCCGGGCATCGCCAATGGCAGCCTGCGCCTGCAAGCCTTTGGCGTGACGGAGCCGACCGCCGGCACCGACACCACGAAGATAAAAACCCGCGCGGTGCGGGATGGCGACCATTACGTCGTCACGGGCCAGAAGGTCTGGACCAGCCGCGCGCTGCATTCCGACCTGATGCTGCTGCTGGCGCGCACCACGGCGCGCGAGGACAGCGCGAAGAAGACGGATGGCATCAGCGTCTTCCTGGTGGATATCCGGGAAAGCCTGGGCAAGGGCATGGAAATCCGCCCGCTGAAGGCCATGGTGAACCACAACACGACGGAGGTGTTCTTCGACAACCTGCGCGTGCCCGCCGAGAACCTGATCGGCGTGGAAGGCAAGGGCTTCCGCTACATCCTGGACGGCATGAATGCCGAACGCATCCTGGTGGCGCATGAGGGGCTGGGCGACGCCCGCTGGTTCGTCAAGAAGGCGACCGACTACGCCAATGAGCGCGTGGTCTTCGACCGGCCAATTGGTAAAAACCAGGCGATCCAGTTCCCCATCGCGCGTGCGCACATCGCCACCGAGGCGGCGGAGCTGATGGTGCGCAAGGCGGCGGCGATGTTCGACGCCGGCGTGCCCTGCGGCCCCGAGGCGAACTGGGCGAAGATGCTGGCCAGCGAGGCCAGCTGGCAGGCGGCCGAAGCCTGCCTGCAGACCCATGGCGGCTTCGGCTACGCCCGCGAATACGACGTGGAGCGCAAGTGGCGCGAGGCGCGGCTGCTGCAGATCGCGCCGATCTCGACCAACCTGATCCTGAGTTTCACTGGCGAGCACGTGCTCGGCATGCCCCGGAGTTTCTGATCATGGGTCTCACCGCAACCCTGGCCGCCTTCGCGGCCGACCAATCCCTGGTGGTGCCCACCGATGTGGCGGAGGTGATCCGCAGCGGGATCATCGACGTCATCGGCACCATGATCGCCGGCCGCGACGAGCCGGTGGTGAAGCTGGTGCAGGCGCAGCTGGCGGAACGCCAGAGCGCGGCTGCGGAGTCCACCGTGCTGCTCGGCCCGGCACGGACCTACAGCGCCGATGCCGCGCTGATCAACGCCACCGCCGGCCATGCGCTGGACTACGACGACGTCGCCATCGGCGGCCACCCGTCCACCGTGCTGGTGCCGGCGATTCTGGCGGAGGCCGAGCGCCTCGGCCTTTCCGGCGCCGCAGTGCTCCGCGCCTACCTGGTGGGCTATGAGGTCTGGGCCGAGCTGAACGCGCGCGAGACCGACGCGCTGCACCTGAAGGGCTGGCACCCCACGGCGGTATACGGCGCGGTCGGCGCGGCCGCGGCGGTGGCCAACCTGCACGGGCTTTCAGCCGAACGCACCGGCGCCGCGCTGGCGCTGGCTGGCAGCATGGCGGCGGGCCTGGTGGCCAACTTCGGCACCATGACCAAGCCGTTCCACGCCGGGCGCGCGGCGGCCTCGGGCATCGAGGCGGTGCGCATGGTGGCGCGCGGCTTCACCGCCGCGGCCGATGCGCTGGAACACCATGCCGGCTTCCTGGCCGCGCTGTCGCCCAAGGGCGCCGCCGACCTGCGCGATGCCGAGGTGGGCAAGACGCTGCGCATCCGCGAGGCCGGGCTCAGCATCAAGCGCTACCCGATGTGCTATTCCGCGCATCGCACCGCGGATGCCGTGCTGGCGCTGACCGCGCAGGAAAACCTGCGCGCCGAGGACGTCGCTTCGGTGGAATGCACCATCGGTACGGCGCAGGCGAGCATGCTGCGCAACCACGCCCCGGTGACCGGGCTGGAGGCCAAGTTCAGCCTGGAATTCGCCGTGGCCTCGGCGCTGGTGGCGCGCCGCGTTGGCCTGCGGGAGCTGACGGATGAGTTCGTCAACCAGCCGGAGGTGCGGGCGCAGTATGGCAAGGTGACGGTCCACGTCACTGACACGCATTGCCCAATCGAGCCGGTGTTTGCCCTGACCGACACGGTGACGATCCGCACCACCACGGGGCGGGAGCTGCATCAGGAAGTGCGCTTCCCCAAGGGCAACGCACAACTGCCGCTTTCGCTGGATGAGTTGCGCGAGAAGTTCGTGGATTGCGCCGCCGGCGCGCCGCTGGACAGCGGGCGGTTGTTCGACCGGCTCTGCGCGCTGGAAAGCGCCGGCGCGCTGGCCGGCGGCTTGGCGAAGCTGGCCGCGTGAGCATGGAGTTCAAGCTCAACGACGAACAGCGGCGCATGGTTGAATCCGTGCGCGAGCTGGCCCAGGGAAAGTTCCGCCAGCGCGCGCTGCGCTGGATGGACGGCACCTTCCCCTGGGAGAACATCAAGGAGTTGGCCGAACTCGGCGTGCTCGGCATGACCGTGCCGGAGGAATACGGTGGCATGGGCCTGCCGGTGTTCGAGACGGCGCTGATCCTCGAGGAGATCGCCAAGGTCTGTTACCCCACCGCCATGGCGGTGCTGGGCGAGGCGGGCGTGCAGACCCGCGTCATCAGCCACTACGCGCCGGCTTCCATCCGTGAGCGCATCCTGCCGCAGGTGGTCAGCGGAGACTGCATCCTCAGCATCTGCATGACGGAGCCGCATGCCGGCACCGATGTGCGCAACTACCGCACCAACGCGGTGCGCAAGGGCGACCGCTGGGTCATCAACGGCGTGAAGACGCTGATCAGCCGCGCCGAGGAAGCCGGCATGTTCGTGGTGTTCACCCGCATCGAGGGCAAGCCGGGCCGCGAGGGCATCGGCTGCGTGCTGATCGAGAAGGGCACGCCTGGCCTGGAAGTAACCGGCACCTACCACACCATGGGCGGCGAGAACCTGCACGAGGTGCAGTTCAACGACCTGGAAGTGCCGGACGAAAACATCGTCATCCGCGAGGATGGCTTCAAGAAGCTGCTCAGCGCCTTCAACACCCAGCGCTGCCTGAACCCCAGCATCAGCCTGGGCCTGGCCGAAGGCGCGTTTGACGAGGCGGTGAAATACGTGCGGGAGCGGCCGATCTTCGGCAAGCCGATCGCGGATTTCCAGGGCATCCGCTGGAAGCTGGCGGACATGTACAAGGACATCGAGGCCGCGCGCGGCCTGCTGTACCGCGCCTGCTGGACCGCAAACCCCTTCCCCGACCCGTTCCTGGCCGCGACCGCCAAGGTCTTCACCAACGAGATGGCGATCCGCGTGACCGGAGAGGCGATCCAGGTGCATGGCGGCTTCGGCTTCACCGACGAATACCCGGTGTCGCGGCTCTATCGCGGTGCGCGCTACGGCTCGCTCGGCGGCGGTGCCAGCGAGACGCTGCGCGACCTGATCGGCCGCAAGATCGTCAGCGGCGACATGGACACCGACGGCATCCTCGCGCTCGGGTATTTTTGAATGTTGCTGGTGGAAGCCGACGGCAAGGCGCTGCTGCGGCAATACGGCATTCCGGTGCCGGCGGGCGAGGTGGTGCGCGATGCCGCATGGAGCGCGCCCTCAGCCGCGCGCGTGGTCAAGGCGCAGGTTACTGTCGGCGGCCGTGGCAAGGCCGGCGGCGTGGCGCTGTGCCGGAATGCCGCGGAGACCCAGGCGGCGCTGGCCCGCATCCTCGGCAGCAGGATCAAGGGCCATGCGGTGCATGCCTGCCTGGTGGAAGCGCCGGCGACGGGCCGCGAATGCTACCTCTCGATATTGCTGGACGCCGGCGCCGGCGCGCTGCGCGTCACCTTCTTCGCCGAGGGTGGCGTGGAGGTGGAGAGCCACGCGCTGGATGCGACGACCTCGCGGCTTTGCGCGCCGGATGAGGCCAGCATCAACGCGGCGCTGGCCGCGCTGACCGATGACGCGGCGGTGCGCGACGTGGGCGCCAAACTGGCAAAACTGTTCCTGGCGGAAGAGTTGATGCTGGCGGAAATCAACCCGCTCTTCGTCGGTGGCGCGCACGCCGTTGCCGGCGCTGAATCCCACGCCGTTGCCGGCGCTGAATCCCACGCCGTTGCCGGCGATGCCAAACTGGTGCTGGACGGCAACGCGCTGCATCGCCAACCCGGGCAGGAAGCCCTGCTGCGCGCCAATGCCACGCTGTACCCGGACGCGCTGCGCAAGCTGGATGAGGGCTTCGACTATGTGGAGCTGGACGCCCGGGGCAGCATCGGCCTGATCACCACCGGCGCCGGGCTTTCCATGATGCTGGTGGATGAGCTGACCGCGCGTGGCGCCCACCCGATCAACTTCCTGGACATCCGCACCGGCCAGTTGCGCGGCAGCCCGGCCAGGTTGATCCGCGTGCTGGAATGGCTGAGCGAACACCCCAGCCTGCGCGTGCTGTTCGTCAACATCTTCGCGGGCATCACGGACCAGCGGGAATTCGCCAAGCTGCTGGCGGAAGCCCTGGCGGCGCAGCCCTGCGGTGGCGTGCCCGTCGTCGCCCGCCTGGTGGGCAATGGCAGCGAGGAAGCCCGCGCCTGGCTGGCTGCGGCGCGGCCGGACATCGCCATCTTCGAGGACCTGGAACCCAGCATCGCCCGCGTTGCGGAGCACGCAATATGAACCTCGTTGCGGAGCACGCAATATGAACCTCGTTGCGGAGCACGCAATATGAACCCAGTTGCGGAGCACGCAGTATGAACCCCGTTGCGGAGTTCGCGGCATGAACCCGCTGCTGCAATTCTCAGCCCGCACGCCGGTGCTGGTGCAGGGCGCCAGCGGCCGCATGGGTCGCCGCCACACCCAGCTGATGCGCGACTACGGCACCAACATCGCAGCCGGCACCAGCCTGCGGGAAGCCGGCGGCGATATCGACGGCATTCCCCTCTTCGCCGACTGCGCCGCCGCAACCCGCGCCACCGGCGCCACCGCCAGCATCTGCATGGTGCCGCCGCTGGAGACGCGCGCCGCGGTGGAGGAAGCCGTTGCCGCTGGCATCAGCCTCATCGTGACCATCGCGGAGGGCGTGCCGGTGCATGACGCGCTGCATCTGCGGCGCCTCACCCAGGCCGCCGGTGTCACCTGGATCGGTGCCTCCACGCCGGGCATCGCCCTGCCCGGACAGGCGAAACTGGGCTTCCTGCCCAATGTCGCCCTGGCGCCCGGGCCGGTCGCGCTGCTGACCAAGTCCGGCACGCTGTCCTATGAGGTCGGCTACCGCCTGGTGCAGCTCGGCCTCGGCCAGTCGCTGTGGCTGGGCGTCGGCGGCGACGCGGTGAAGGGCACCCGCTTCGCCGAGCTGCTGCCGCTGATGGCGCAGCACGGCCCGACCGAAGCGGTGGTGCTGATCGGCGAGGTCGGCGGCACCGAGGAGGAGGAATTCGCCGCCGCCCTGGCCGCGAAGCCCCTCGGCAAGCCGGTACTGTGCTTGCTGGCGGGGCGGGAGGCGAAGGAAGGTGTCGCCATGGGCCATGCCGGCGCGCTGACCTATGGCGGCGCCGGCACGCTGGAAAGCAAGACCACCGCGCTGCAAGCCGCGGGCGCCGAGGTCTTCGCCACGACGGCAGCGTTGGTGGCGCGCTGCGCCGGCCTGTTCGGCAAGCGCGCATGAGGCGCCGGGCGCTGCTGGGATCGCTGGCGGCCTCGCCGGCCCTGGCCCAGCCGCGCTGGCCGGAACGCCCGGTGCGGCTCGTCATCCCCTTCGCGCCCGGCGGGTCGAATGACGTCATCGCCCGGGCGCTGGGGGAACGGCTGCAGGCCGCCTTCGGCCAGCCCTTCGTGGCCGAGAACCGTGCCGGTGCCGGCGGGCAGATCGGCGCGCAATACGTGGCCCAGCAGCCGGCCGATGGCCACACGCTGCTGGTCGCCTCGCTCTCGGTGGTCTCCACCGCCACGGCGCAACCTGGCGCGCCGGACCCGGCCCTGGTGTTCGAGGCCGTCGCCCGGCTGGCCACCGCCTCCCTGATCGTCGCCGCCGCGCCGCAACTGCCGGCCGCCAGCATCGCGGAGCTGGTGCGGCTGGGGCGAGGCAGGCCGCTGCGCTACGGCTCGGCCGGCCCCGGCACCATCAACCACTTCTCCGGCGTGCTGTTCGGCCAGGTCACCGGCGTGGAGATGGAGCATGTGCCGTATCGCGGCCTCGGCCCCGCGACGCTGGACCTGCTGGCCGGGCGGATCGACCTGATCATCGGCAGCCCGCCGGCGCTGGGCGCACCGCTGAAATCCGGCCAGCTTCGCCTGCTGGCCACCACCGGGCCGGCGCGCTCCCCGGCCTTTCCGCAGGCGCAGACGGTGCGGGAAGCCGGCTTTCCGTTCGAGGTGGAGTTCTGGTGGGGCATCCTGGCGCCGCGCGGCACCCCGGCCCCGGTGCGCGCCGCGCTGGAAGCCGCCATCCGCACCGCGCTGGCCGATGCCGCCTTCGGCCGCTTCTTCGAGGCCGAGGGCGCCCAGACCGCCTTCCTGCCCGGCGCCGAGTACCAGCGCCTGCTGGCCAGCGAAACCGCGCGCTGGCGCCAGGTGGCGGTCAGTGCCGGGCTGAAGGTGGATTAGCCAGGGCCAGCCTCCGCCGCCAGGCTGCGCTCCAGCAGGCGGCGGAACTGCGCCAGGGCGGCGTCGGCGGCAATCGCCACCATCGGCAGCGTCCCCAGCTTCAGCATGGCCTGTTGCGCCTCGATCATCGCCCGGTCTTCCTCGAAGGCCTGCAGCAGCGCGGCGTGGATGGCGCCCGGCAGGGCCGGGTCGTCCTGGCCGAAGCCGGCCGCCTGCATGAAGAAGTAGTGCGTGCTGTCAGCCGATTCGGGGGTCAGCGCCTGGCAGCTCTCCAGCCGCAGCGCGCCGGTCATGTCCTCCCACGCCGCGCCGGTCGGCTTCAGGCCGGAATGCATCAGCAGCACGCCAGGCAGCATGAACTCATAGATGAACCAGCGGTCCACATTGCCCGGCAGGTCGCCGAAGCGGCGGTGATACGGCGCCGGCGGCACATCCCGCACCCGCCGGGTCACCCGCACGCCGCGCTCCAGCCGCTCGATCTCGGCCCGGGACTGGGCGATCTCGGTGCTGCCGCCCAGGGTCTTCTCATGGGTGTAGGACAGGTGGGAGAAGTCCAGCAGGTTGTCGCAGACCAGGCGCCAGTCCACCGGCCAGGTCTTCATGTCCGGCACATGCGGCCAGGCTGGGTCGCCGCAGGCCCAGTTGTCCGGCACCAGGGCGGGGTCCGCCAGGGCCGGGTCGCCGGGCCACAGCCAGACCCAATTGTGCCGCTCCAGCACGGGGTAGGCGCGCTGCCGCGCCTCCCGCGGGATGGTCTGCTGGCCCGGCACCTCCAGGCAGGTGCCATCGGCGGCGAATTTCAGCCCGTGATAGCCGCAGCGCACCGCATCGCCTTCCCGCCGGCCGCGGGACAGCGGCGCGCCGCGATGGCAGCAGCGGTCCTCCAGCGCCACCGCCTGGCCGGCGGCGGTGCGGTACAGCAGCACCGGCGCGCCCAGGATGGTGCGGGCGAACAGGCCATCGGCCGGCACTTCGTGGCTCCAGGCCGCGACATACCAGCAGTTCCGCGGAAAGCTCATGCCGGCGGGCGGCGGAAGAAGGCGTCGGCGGCGCTGCGCTGCGCCTCGCGGCTGCGGATCGCGGCCTCGGCGCGGGCGATCTCGGCCTGCAAGGTGGCGATCCAGCCGCGCAGGTCCTCCACGCCCCAGCTGTCCAGCACCGGCGGCGTGAAGCCGCTGCGGGGCCTGGGTGCATCCTCCTCGAACATTCGCTTGCCTCCCTCGCAAAATCCGGTCCCGGGCTTTGACCCCGCCCGGCACCCTCTCTATATGCCACGCAACGCCTCGGTTGGGGGGCCGATGGGCACCACCCGCCCCACCCCCGCCGCCGCCATAAGGTTTCGCCGATGACCCAGCCGCTGATGCCCAAGGCCACCGCCGTGTGGCTGATTGAAAAGACCTCCCTGACCTTCGAGCAGGTTGCCGATTTCGTCGGCATGCACCCGTTGGAAGTCCAGGCCATCGCCGATGGCGAGGTGGCCCAGGGCATCATCGGCTACGACCCGGTGCTGAACAGCCAGCTGACGCGGCAGGAGATTGCCCGTTGCGAGGCCGACCCGGCGCTGCGGCTGAAGATCGTGGAGACCGGCTCCCCGGTGCCGAAGGCGCGCGGCAAGGGCGCCAAGTACACGCCGGTGTCCAAGCGCAACGACCGGCCGGACGCGATCGCCTGGGTGCTGCGCCATCATCCGCAGCTCAGCGACATCGCGGTGGGCAAGCTGCTGGGCACCACCAAGGAAACCATCGCCAAGGTGCGCGACAAGTCCCACTGGAACAGCGCCAACATCAAGCCGCGCGACCCGGTGATTTTGGGCCTGTGCAGCCAGGGCGACCTGAACGCGGCGCTGATCGCCTCCGGCAGCCCGCTGGTGTCCGAGATTCCGCCGCTTGAGGTGGAGCACGACGCGGCTTGATGCCAGCCGGCCTCCCGGCCGATGACATCAAGCTGTTGCTTGCCCTCAAGCGCCATGCGCCGGCCTCCGCCGGCTTGGCTTGAACCCAACGGCCGGGCGCCGGCGGCTCGGCAGTAGGCGGGGCCTCCTGCCGGGGTGTTGAGTATCCGAGGTCAGCGCCTCAATGCGGCTGGCGCAACCGCTCTATCTCTTCCTTCAATCGCAGCTTTTCCCGCTTCAGCCGGCCCAGGGCGTTGGCATCCGGCCGCGGCCGGGCATCCTCGCTGGCGATCTGGCGCTCCAGCGTCGCGTGCTTGTCTTCGAGGGAACGGAGCCTGGGCTGAATGATCATGCGGCTTCCTCTTCCGGACCTGTGTGGGTAAGACCCCGGGGTCGCCTGGTCCTGCTGGGCGGCCCGGGGCTGTCATGCTAATGCCACGGCTTCGTCGAATGCATCCTTAAAGCGTCGTCAGACTGGGTTCATATCCGATGCTCGCAGACCGCGATTCCCTGCTGCGCCGCCTGCACGAAATGCGCAGCGAGCACCGCGACCTGGATACCGTCATTGCCCGGCTTGAGGCCGACAAGGGCGACCAGTTGCAGATCCAGCGGCTGAAGAAGCGCAAGCTGAAGCTGAAGGACGAGATCTCCTGGCTGGAGAGCCGCCTGGTGCCCGACATCATCGCCTGAGGGTTGCGCCATGGCCGAGATCGTCGCCCCCGTCGTCGGGGTCATCATGGGCAGCCGTTCCGATTGGGAGACCATGCGGAATGCGGCTGAAACGCTGGAAAAGCTGGGCATCCCGCATGAATGCCGGGTGGTCTCGGCGCACCGCACGCCAGGGCGCCTGATGGACTACGCCAGTTCGGCCCGTGGTCGCGGGCTGAAGGTGATCATCGCCGGGGCCGGCGGCGCCGCCCACCTGCCGGGCATGGCCGCCAGCATGACCCCGCTGCCCGTGCTGGGCGTGCCGGTGGAAAGCCACGCGCTGAAGGGCATGGACAGCCTGCTCTCCATTGCGCAGATGCCCGGCGGCATCCCGGTGGGCACGCTGGCCATCGGCAAGGCGGGCGCCATCAACGCGGCGCTGCTGGCCGCCGCCATCCTGGCCCTGGCCGATCCCGCCCTGGCCGCGCGGCTGGACGCCTGGCGCGCGGCGCAGACCGCCGGCGTGCCCGAGACCGTCGCGGACGGCGTGGCGTGAACGGCGCCCTGAAGCCCGGCGCCACCATCGGCATTCTCGGCGGCGGGCAGCTGGGGCGCATGTCCGCCCTGGCGGCGGCGCGGCTGGGCTACCGCTGCCACATCTACGCGCCTGAGGCGGAGTCGCCGGGCATGCAGGTGGCCGCCGCCCACACCATTGCGCCCTATGAGGACGCCGCGGCGCTGGCCCGCTTCGCCGCCGCGGTGGATGTGGTGACCTTCGAGTTCGAGAACGTGCCGGCCGCCACGCTGGCGGCGCTGGAGCCGCTGGCGCCCTGCCGCCCCGGCGTGGGCGTGTTGCAGGTCTGCCAGGACCGGCTGGCCGAAAAGGCCTTCCTGGCCCGAGCCGGCGTGCCGGTGGCGCCCTGGCGCGCAGTGCATGACGAGGCCGAGTTGACTGCCGCCGTGGCCGAGATTGGCCTGCCCGCGGTGCTGAAGACCACCCGCATGGGCTATGACGGCCGCGGCCAGGCGGTGCTGCGCACGCCCGAGGACCTGGCCCCCGCCTTCGCCCGGCTGGCACCCAAGCCCTTGATCCTGGAGGCCTTCGTGCCCTTCGTGGCCGAGGTCTCGGCCATTGCCGCGCGCGGCGTGGATGGGGCGCTGGCGGTGTATGACGCGGTGGAGAACCGCCACCACCACCACATCCTGGACCTCAGCTTCGCCCCGGCGCGGGTCTCAGCCGAAACCGCCAGGCTGGCCCGGCGCCATGCCGGCCAGGTGGCGGAAGCGCTGGGGCTGGTGGGCGTGCTGGCGCTGGAGCTCTTCGTGCTGACGGACGGCACGCTGCTGGGCAACGAGATCGCGCCGCGGCCGCATAATTCCGGCCACTGGACCATGGATGCCTGCCTGGCCAGCCAGTTCGAGCAGCATGTGCGCGCCGTGGCCGGGTTGCCGCTGGCCGACCCCGCCCGGCACCACGATGCCGTGATGAAGAACCTGGTCGGGCCCGAGGGCCTGGCGCTGTGGCCGCGCCTGGTGGCCGCCGCCGGCGTGGCGCCGCACCTTTATGGCAAGGCGGAGGCCCGTGCGGGCCGCAAGCTGGGCCACGCCAACAAGCTGCTGCCGCTGGGCAGCCTGGCCGACATGAGCGATTCCAGTGCCTTGGAAGGCCTGTGACAAACTTGCCATCCGCGCTTGTGTCTTTGTGGCCACATTGATGCGGAAATGGCTGGATTGGGGTTCCCGCAGCCTCAGTCGGTGTTAGGTTGCGGACACGCAGTGCTGGAGTCGATCCCAGGGTCAGCGCCGCGATTTGATCTTGAACGGGACCGAGGAGAGAAAACCATGAGCCTCAAGAAGGTTCTGCTGGCCGCCACTGTTCTGGCGTTGCCGGTTGCCGCGCAGGCCCAGCCTGTCAACGGCCTGTACATCGCTGGTGGCGCGGGCGCGAACTATCGCTTCACCAGCACCGCGACGGATTCGGGCGTCACCGCGAAGGCGAAGACGACCGATGTCGGTGCGCTTGGCCTCGCCAGCATCGGCTGGGGCTTCGGCAACGGCCTGCGCGCTGAACTGGAAGGGAATTTCCGCTCGAACGATGTCAAGCGCATCGTCGTTGGCCCCCTGACCTCGACGCAGCAGGGCGGCTACCTTCGCACCTACGGCGCGATGATCAACGCCTTCTACGACATCAACCTTGGCGGCCCCGTGACGCCGTATGTCGGCGCCGGCGTCGGCTACGGCTGGAACGACTGGAACCGCGTACGCGGTTCGGTGACGTCTGGCGCGAACAGCGCCACTGCCACCGTGAACAGCGTTGGTGGTGCGTTGGCCTACCAGGGCATCGTCGGCGTATCCTACAGCCTGGCCTCCATGGTCCCCGGCCTCAGCCTGACGGCTGAAGCCCGTTACTACGGCACGATGGAGCCGTCGCTGCACGGCGTTGCCACGGCCCGCGTCAACGGTGTGACCTCGTCGGCGACCGGCTCCATCAAGCCGTCGAACGACAACGTCAGCGGCCTGATCGGCTTCCGCTACGCCTTCGGCGCCCCGGCCCCGATGGCGCCGGCCGCCGCCCCCGCCCCGGCCCCGGCCGCGGCTCCGGGCGTCGCCCGCACCTACCTGGTGTTCTTCGACTGGGATCGCGCCGACCTGACGGCCCGCGCCCGCGAAATCATCAAGGAAGCGGCGACCAACGCGCAGCGCGCCAACGTGACCCGCATCGAAGTGGCCGGCCACGCCGACCGTTCGGGCGACGCGGCGTACAACCAGCGCCTGTCGCAGCGCCGCGCTGAGGCGGTTGCCGCACAGCTGGTGCGTGACGGCGTTGCCCGCGGCGCGATCAGCGTCCAGGCGTTCGGCGAGAGCCGCCCGCTGGTCCCGACCGCCGACAACGTCCGCGAGCCGCAGAACCGCCGCGTCGAGATCGTCCTGCGCTAAGCAGTTCGAACTCTTCGCTGAGTTGGGAAAGGGCGCCTTCGGGCGCCCTTTCTTTTTGTCCGCTCGCCGGGGTTTGCCAGGCGCCGAGGCAGGCGCCCGACCAACGCCAACTTGCGTTTGATCGGCTGGTTCACGCCGCCGCTGCCTCCCCCGCAACCGACCAGACGCCAGACTTCACAGCCGCCGGCGCTGACGTGCTGTTGTGTGTTCCCCACCCGCCTGATGTGGCTTGTTTGCCACAGTCGACGGCCGCCGCGGCGCCATCCGGAACCGCGCAGACCGACCGACATTCAAGCAGTGCCGCGCTGGCGGAAGCGACCTCGCACGGGGTCCGCGCCGCCGGCTTTCGGGAACGGGAGACACCACCTTGATCACACTACGCAACGCGCTGCTCGGGGCGAGCATGCTGGTCGCCGCGCCGGTCGTCGGCGCCAGCGGGGCCGGCGCCCAGCCGGTGACCGGCCTCTACCTCGGCGGCGCGGCCGGCTGGAACCAGCCGCTGGACCGCGAGCACATGGATCAGCGCCGGGCCTTCGGCGGGGCTGGCGCCGCGCTGAACGGCCGCCACAAGGCGCAATACGATGCCGGCTATGTCGGGCTGATGAGCCTCGGCTGGGGCTTCGGCAACGGCGTGCGCACCGAAATCGAGGGCAACTTCCGCAGCAATGAGCTGAACAAGCTGCGCGGTTCGGGCCAGCCCTTCAGCAACATCCGCGGCAGCCAGCGCAGCTACGGCGTCATGGCCAATGCCTTCTATGACCTGGACTTCGCCAATTTCGGCCTCGGGACCAGCATCGTGCAGCCCT
Source organism: uncultured Rhodospirillales bacterium (assembly GCA_903835235.1). Taxonomy (GTDB): domain Bacteria; phylum Pseudomonadota; class Alphaproteobacteria; order Acetobacterales; family Acetobacteraceae; genus CAIMOR01. Next base: position 27,810 of record CAILMF010000044.1, on the reverse strand, counting down.
ATATCGGCCTCGGCGCCGGTTATGTCTGGGACGAGTTCAACAAGGTCAATGCCTCCAGCCAGTCGACCGGCCAGCGGCTGAACATCAACGACACCGGCGCCCGCTTTGCCTATCAGGGCATCATCGGTGCCGCCCTGCCGCTGACCCAGTTCGGCGTGCGCGGCCTCTCGCTGACGGCGGAATACCGCTACCTCGGCACGCTGGAGCCGCGGGTGAACGCCACCGCCTTCAGCACCAACGGCACCGCCAACCGCGGCAAGCTGGAGGTGGAGAACATGAACCACTCCGTGCTGATCGGCCTGCGCTACGCCTTCAACCAGGCACCGCCGCCGCCGCCGCCGATGGCCGCCCCGACCCAGGCCCCTGCCCCGGCGGCCCAGCCGGCGCGGACCTACTTGGTCTTCTTCGACTGGGATCGCGCCGACCTGACCAGCCGCGCCCGCGAGATCATCACCGAGGCCGCGCAGAATTCGCGCCGCATGCAGGTGACGCGGATCGAGGTGGCCGGCCACTCCGACCGCTCGGGCGACGCGGCCTACAACCAGCGCCTGTCCCAGCGCCGCGCGGAGGCGGTTGCCGGCGAGCTGGTGCGCGGCGGCGTGCAGCGCGACCAGATCACCGTCACCGCCTTCGGCGAAAGCCGGCCGCTGGTGCCGACGGCGGATGGCGTGCGCGAGCCGCAGAACCGCCGGGTGGAGATCGTGCTGCGCTGATCAGCTGAGCCAGAGCACCATGCGCCCTGCCGGACGCATTTCCTGCTCTCTACCTTGTTGGAATCAGGGCAAGAAATCCGTTCTGATGATTCCATCGGAACGGATATTGCCCTGGCGCGGAATTGGAAAGGGGCGCCGCGGGGCGCCCCTTTTTGCGTCAACCGGCGGAAGCGCCGGCCTTCAGTTCGCGGAAGCCTGGGTGGTGCGGGGGCGCTGCGCCGGGGCGCGCTGCGGCCGCGGGGCGCAGACCTCCAGCGGGTAGAAGTTCTGCGCCGGGGAAGCGGCGGCCAGCTCGATCACCTCGGTGATCGTGGTCATGCTGCCCACCTTCTGCCAGGTGGCCGCGTAGTTGCGGCACAGGTGGTCGCCCTGGGACAGGTTTTCCTGCGCCTGGGTATTGGCCAGGTTGGTGACGTAGTCGTCGAACTTGCGGTTGCCGCCGTTGCGGCGGAAATGACCGATCACCCGGTCATAGGCGCCCTTCAGGTCGGGCTGGAAGCGGCGCACCAGGCCGTTATAGCCATTGGCCGCGCCGCCTTCCTCCTGGCAGGTCAGCGCCACCACCATCAGCCGGCTCTGGAAGGCATGCAGGTCGAAGCCCGCCTTCTCCACCGGCTGCACGCAGGTGGCGGCCGAAGCGGGCATGGCGATGGCGAGGGCGCAAACCCCGGCGATCAAACTGCGGAATGGCTTCATCGCGCCTGGCTCCCAACCTGTTCAGCGGGGGCAGGCGTCGGCCAATGCCATTCGAATGGCGGCGCTGCTCCCTCAGGGCGCAGGTTTTAACCGGTCGCGCAGATGTGAGAAAGCCGTATTGACGGCGGAAGCGACTCCGCCGGGACGAATTTCAGAGCACGTTGAACAGGTACAGCAGGATCAGCACCGGAATGGGGATGCCGAGGAACCAGAGCAGCATGCCGCGCATGGAGGGTCTCCTTTCAGATGGGGAAAACCTTCAACGCCACTGCCCCGGCCCTGGTTCGCGCCGCACCGGCTTGGCCGCTACGCCTTTTTGGGGCGCTGCAACCGGGCCAGGTCGCTGAGCCGGCGGTCGAGGAAGGCCAGGGCCGGCGCGACCTCCGGGCTGTCGTCGCGCAGCCACCAAGCCAGCGTGGCGGCGTAGATGGCGCCCAGCGACAGCCGCCGCGTGTACCAGGAAAAGTCAGCCGAGCGGTCCCCGGCGCCGCGCCACATGGCATCCGCGGTGCCGGCGGAAAACCGCAGGCCCAGGCCGAGGTTCCAGGGCAGCGCCAGGTGGGAAAGCGCGGCGCGCACGGCGGCCTTGTGCGGCGCCGCCTGGGTCAGCCGCACCTCCACCAGGCGGCGGATGCGCGCGGGGACGCGCAGCGCGCCGAGGTCGCCGGCGCCGGCGAGCATGTCGCGGTTGGCCAGTTCGCCCCAGGCGGCGATGGCCTGGCTCGGCCCGCCCGGAAAGACGCTGGCGGCCAGGGCCGGGTCTTCCCCGGCCGCGGCCATGCCGGCGCGAATGGTGGACCAGGTCCAGCCCTCGGTGGCTGCCAGCGGCAGCATGGCGCGGATCGCGGCGTCGCTCATCGCTTCTGCTCCTGGGTACGGGCCAGTTCTTCGACAAAGCCGAAGCGGGTGAAGTCGGTCATCCGCATCGGGTAGAGCAGGCCGTTCAGATGGTCGGTCTCGTGCTGCATCACCCGGGCGGCGATGCCCTCGGCCTCGCCTTCCACCGGCTCGCCCTCGGCGTCCAGCCCGGTGAAGGTGATGCGCCTCGGCCGCGTCACGGCGCCGCGCAGGCCGGGGATGGAAAGGCAGCCTTCCCAGGCGGTCTCCAGCTCCTCCCCCAGCGGGGTCAGCACCGGGTTGAACAACGCTGCCACCTGCTCCCCGTTGCGCCAGATGAACAGGCGCAGCGGCAGGTGCACCTGCGGCGCGGCCAGGCCGATCCCGCCGGCATCCAGCATGGTCTCGGCCATGTCGCGTACCAGCCGGCGCAGCTCCGGCAGGGTCGGGTCGGGGATGTGCTCGGCCTGTTGCAGCAGCACCGGGTGGCCCATGCGGGCTATCTTCAGGATCGCCATGGGATGCAAAGTAAGTACGGAAGGCCCCTTGCGCGAGGGCTTCCGGCGCGGCTTCGACTCATGCTATAGGCAACGCCTTCGCGCTGGATCGGGGGTTTGGCGAGGGGCCTGGTGGCCCTGAGCGGGACCCCTGTCCGGCGTGTCATCCTATTTATTCCACCCATGGCCAAAGGGCCGCAGGAGGTTGTGCCGCGTGCAAGTCGTCGTCCGTGACAACAACATTGACCAGGCGCTGAAGGCGCTCAAGAAGAAGCTGCAGCGCGAAGGCGTGTTCCGGGAGATGAAGCTCCGCCGGCACTACGAGAAGCCGTCCGAGCGCCGCGCCCGTGAGGCCGCCGAGGCCGTGCGTCGCGCCCGCAAGGTGGAGCGCAAGCGCCTGGAGCGCGAAGGCTTCTGAGCCCGCGCCGTCGCCACGGCGACGGAGTTACGGACAGACCAGCAACCGCGGCACGGGGCCATCCCCGTGATCCGCGGTTTTGCTGTTTTTGGCCCACGGTGATGTGTGCCGCCGCCGCTGCGTCCCACGCGGCCCCGATGCGTTGCCGAACTGGCAAGGCCGCCGCGCCCCTGCGCGCGCATGGCCCAGCGCCAGGAGGCACCCTGCATGGCATCACCCCCTCGCCGCACCGCCGCGGAATCGCATCTGGGCGAGATGCCCGCGCCCTGGGCGCACCGCCCGGTTGCCCGGCCCGAGGAAGGCACCGGCCGCGCCAGCGACGTGATGACCTTTCTCGGCAGCGGCGCCATCGTCATCGGCGGCACCGCGCTGCTGGCCTGGCTGCTGTATGGTTGGCTGGGGTAGAGCAATATTCGCTCTGATGAATACATCAGAACGAATTTCTTGCGCTGCAACTCATTGAATCTACCGCACCATCCGCTGATGGTGCGGTAACCCGCGCGCTCAGGCCTGCATGAAGGCCAGTTGCTCGCCTTCCAGCACCAGGCAGGTCAACTCCCGCCCGAACACCGCGCCGGTGTCGATGTTGATGCGGTTGGCATAGACCTCCGGCCCCTGCCGCACCGGCGTATGGCCATGCACGATGATCGCGCCGTGCTCGGCCTCCGAAGTCAGGAAGGCGTGGCGGATGCGCAGCAGGTCCTCCGCGGCCTGGTCATGCAGGGCCACGCCCGGGCGCACGCCGGCATGGGCGAAGAAATAGTCGCCCTCCTCGTGGCAGAGCGCCAGCTTGCGGAGGAAGTACTGTTCGGCCGCGGGAATCGCCTCGGCCCATTCGGCGGCCGGCACCGCATCGGCGTCGATGCCCCAGCTTTCCAGCGCCGGGCGCCCGCCGGAATAGAGCCAGTCCGTCACTGCCGCGCGCTGGCCAGAGAGCGCGTCCAGCATGGTGCGTTCGTGGTTGCCCATCAGGTTGACCACGTTGAGCCCCTTGGCCGGGCTGCCCTGCATGATGCGGCGGACCACGCCGGCGCTGTCCGGCCCGCGGTCAACGTAGTCGCCGATATGCACCAGCGTCGCCAGCTTGCAGGGGCGGCGCTTCAGGTCCTCGGCGACCAGGGCGTGCAGTTCGGCCAGCTGGCGGTCGCAGCCATGCACATCGCCGATGGCATAGACACGGCGGCCGGCGGGCAGCCGGCCAGGGGCGGGATGAAAGCGCATGGTGCAGCGCGGATACACCCGCCCGCCCCGCTGGCCAAGCCAGCGCCGATATGCGAGCAATTCGACAGCGAAATTCAGGAGGAAACGCGATGCTTGAAGTCGAGGATATCGAGGCGCTGAAGGCCTATGTCGGCAAGAAGCTGGGCCATGGCGAATGGCTGCTGGTGGACCAGAAGATGATCGACCAATTCGCCGAGGCGACCGGCGACCACCAGTGGATCCACATCGATGTCGAGCGGGCCAAGAAGGAGATGCCGGGCGGCAAGACCATCGCCCATGGCTACCTGACGCTGAGCCTGCTGCCCAAGCTGAACCAGAGCATCTTCAAGGTGAAGAAGCGCAGCCGCGGCGTGAACTACGGCAGCAACAAGGTGCGCTTCACCGCGCCGGTGCCGGCCGGCAGCCGGGTGCGCGGCCACCTGACGCTGAAGCACGTGGAACCGAAGCCGGGCGGCGCCCAGCTGACCATGGAAGCCAGCGTGGAAGTGGAAGGCAGCGAGCGCCCCGCGCTGGTCGCGGAGACGCTGAGCATGGTCTACGAGTAGCCGCCCGATGACCGTAGCGCCGAATGGCGCGCAGGTCTGAATCGGCCGGCCGTACCATCGCCCGATGACCGTAGCGCCGCATGGCGCGCAGGTCTGAATCGGCCGGCCGAAAGCCCTACGCGGCCTGGGGCTAGCTCCAGGCCGCCGCATGAGTGCCCAGCGGCACGCTGCCCAACGCCCAGTGGCTCGGCGTGGCGCTCAGCACCGCGGCGTCACGCAGCGCGGTCAACTCGCCGAAGCCGGTCTGCGTCCGCTCGGTGAGCGGCTGGACATCCTCGAAGCTCGGCACATCGGCAGCGAAGCCGTTCTCCAGCCGGCCGAGGTTGCGCAGCCACCAGCCGGTGCCGGCCAGCGAGACCTTGACCAGCCAGGAGCCACCCTCCTCTGCCCGCCGCAGCAGCGCCGCCATGGTGCCGAAGGCCAGCAGGAAGCCGCTGGCATGGTCCAGCGCCTGGCAGGGCAGCACTTTTGGGGGCGCCACGCCGGCGGCCAGCGCTTCCGCATGGTTGAAGCCGCTGGCCGTCTGCACCAGGCTGTCGAAGCCGCGCCGGTCGCCCCAGGGGCCCACGCCGCCATAGGCGCTCAGCGAGGTGCAGATGATGCCCGGGCGCAGCGCCGCCAGCGCTTCCGGCGTGAAGCCGTGGCTGGCCACCGCGCCGGGTCGATAGCCCTGCACGAAGACATCCGCCTGCCCCGCCAGCGCGCGCAGTTGCGCCTGGCCGGCGACATCGCGCAGGTCCAGCTGGGCGCTGCGCTTGCCGCGATTCACGTCCACGTTCAGGTGGTCGAAGGCCGGCAGATGCGCGGCGCTGATGTGCAGCACGTCAGCGCCATGCGCCGCCAGCGTACGGCCACAGACCGGCCCGGCGATCACGCGCGTCAGCTCCAGCACGCGCAGGCCCTCCAGCGGCCTGGTGCCGGCCCCGGGCAGCGGCGTGGGCGGGGCGTCGCCGATCCGCACCAGTTCCAGCACCGGCAGTCGCGCCACCGCCTGGCCCTGCGGATGCGCGTCCCACTCGGCAAAGCTGCGCATGGCCGTGACGCACATGCCGGCCGCGGCGGCGGCGTCCTCGAAGGCGAAGCCCTGCCACTTCCCAAGCGCCGCGGCCACGGCCGGGCGCGTACCCTCGCAGCCCAGCAGCTTCAGGATGCCGGCGCGATGATGCGGGAAGTTGGTGTGCAGCCGGACCACACGGCCATCGCCACACACATAGGTGCCGGCGATGCTGTCCCAGGGGTCGGCGGCCTGCTGCCCGGTCAGCTTCAGGTAATGCTCGCTGTGGAACTCCACCGCGGCGTGACGCATCTCCACGCTCACCTGCTGCGCCCGGCCGCTGCGCCGCTGCCATATGGCCGCCGCCGCCGCGCCGGAAGCGGCGATGGTCGCCTGCGCCGCGGCGCCGACGCGGAAGGAGGAGGGCAGCGCCGGCTCGGCGCCGGTCAGCGTCACGGCCGGCATGGCGGCCGGCGAAAGCCCTGTCTGGCGCCACAGGGACGCCAGGATTTCCGTGGGTGTTGCAAGCGCCATGGTTGCCTCCGTCAATGCGGAAAACGCTACCGCGTCCGCACGTTCTTGGGAAACCACGGGCACGCTGAGCGTTCCTGCTGGCGGGACGGTGATGGTCGGGGGGCCAGCACAACAGCCAGGGAGAATGGATAATGGCCAATACAGGTGGCAGCGGCGGCGGCAGCAAGGGCAACCCGGGCAACTTCGCCAATGACCGGGAGAAGGCCAAGGAGGCCGGCCATATCGGCGGTCAGCACCAGGGCAAGGAGAACAACCCCGGCAACTTCGCCAATGACCGCAACAAGGCCAGCGAAGCCGGGCGCAAGGGCGGCCAGCAAAGCCACGGCGGGCGCACGCCCGAGAAGTAGCCGCACGCGGCGCCGGGCGTTCCAGCCCGGCGCCGCGTTGTCGCCAACGACCGATTCACGCCTCCGGGGCCTGCGCCCCTGCGGCGGTCGGACGCTACTTGATCCCGAAGCCCAGCGTCTTCAGGAACTCGGTCATCTGGTGCCGGCCGCTCATGCCGCCGATCTTGCCGGCGCGGGACAGCGCGCGCTGCGACCAGTCCACATCGCCCATGCCGTTGCGCTTGCTGAAATCGACCATCGCCTGGTCGTATTCCGGCACCGCCTTGGTCTCCAGCGCGGCGTCATAGGTCTCGTGGTGCAGCACCACGCTCTGCGGCAGGCGGGGCTTCACTTCCGTCACCGCCGCCGGGTCGGGGTAGCCGATGCACAGGCCATACACCGCCACCACGTTCTTCGGCAGGCCCAGCACCGCGGCCACTTCCACCGGGCTGGTGCGCAGGCCGCCGATGTAGCAGGTGCCGAGGCCGAGCGACTCAGCCGCGACCAGCACGTTCTGCGCGGCGAAGGCGGTGTCGAGCGCGGCGGTCTGGTACATCTCCAGGTAGGGCAGCGCTTCCATGTCGGTGCCCAGCGTCTCGCCCAGGCGGCCCAGGCGGGAAAGATCCGCCAGCCAGCACAGGAACAGCGGCGCGGTGTTGATGAACTTCTGGTTGTTGGAAAGTTCCGCCAGCTTGGCGATGCGCGCCTTGTCCTGCACCGCCAGCACCGACCAGGTCTGCAGGTTGGAGGAGGTGGGCGCCGAGGCGGCCGCGCCCACCAGCATCTCCAGCGTGCCGGCGGGCAGCGCGGTCGGCAGGTAGCGGCGCACCGTCTTATGGTTCAGCATGGTCGCCAGCACTTCATTGGCGATGCCGGCCGGCGTGGGCGTGGCGCCGGCGTAGCGGGCCTGGAAGCCGGCGGCGACGCGGTCGGCGACGGAAGGCGTGTTGTTGTCAGGCATGGTCGGGTTCCCTGGGAATGCTTGGGCCCAGGCTAAACCATGATCGGCTGCGAAAGAAGCCGCCCCGGCGCGGGCCTACAGCGTGATCCACTTTGGTTGATCACGCTGCAGGCTTTGTTTGAGAGGCTGATTCACCGCTCCGGCGATTCCGCCTTCGCGGATCAGGCCCTAATGCTTGCGCTGGTAGAAGGGCTGCCGCCCCATCTGCAGCATGGCGTGGTCTGCGGCGAACATGTCCGCGTAGTGCAGCACATAGGCCTCATGCGTGCTGGCATGGAAGGGCGCGTTGGTGGCGTGGGTGGCGACCACGCTGACCACCTCATGCGGGAAGCCCAGCTCCTTCAGCAGCATGGCGCCGACCACGCCATGCGGCAGTTCCTTGTAGAGCTGGCTGGTCACCAGCGCATCGCCATCGCGCAGGTACAGCAGCGGCTTGTCGACGTCGTGCAGGATGAGGATGGAGACCAGCTTGTCCATGTCCAGCGGCTTGCCCCAATCCGCCGCCGCGCGCCTGGCCAGGTCCACGCCGGCGCGCGTCACCTCGTTGACGTGCTGCATGAGGGGATAGAAGGCGCCGGAGTGGGTGAAGGGCATGTCCTCCAGCCGCTCATGCTGGCTGGACGCCCAGCTGGAAACCCAGGCGGTGACGATGAGGTCGCGCACCTCCGGGCTGACGAGGTCGAGGCCGAACAGCCAATCCTCCACCACCTGGCGGCGGGAGTTGCTGCTGCGGTCGATCTGGTACGGCTGATCCGACATGTTCATTTCCCAAAAAAAGCGGCCGATTCAGCCTTCCGCGCCATGCGGCGCTCCAGCCATCGGACGCTATTCCACCCTGATATTGCCGTCGCGCACGATCCGGCCCCATTTCTCGATCTCGGCATCCAGGCTGGCGGCGAATTGCTCCGGCGTGTTCGGCCGCACCAGGCAGCCGATGGCGGACATCTTCGCGCGGGTCTCCGGCTCCGCGATCACCCGGTTCAGCCCTTCGTTCAGCCGCATCACCTCGGCCGCCGGCGTGCCGGCCGGGGCGAACACGCCGTTCCACTCATAGCTCTCGAAGCCCGGCACGCTGGCCTTGATGGCGGGCACGCCCGGCAGCACGTCAACCACCGCCTCGGCGCCGCCATGCGCCAGGGTGCGCGCCTGGCCATTGCCGAGGAACAGCATGGAACCCGGCACGTTGCTGAACATGATGGGGATGCGCCCCGCCACCAGGTCGGTGCGGCCGGCCGCCACTTCGCGGTACGGCACGTGGGTGATGCGCGTGCCCGCCAGCCGATTGAACAGCTCCAGCGACATGTGCTGCAGGCTGCCGATGCCCGGCGAGCCGCAATCGATCCCGCCCGGCTGTGCCTTGGCCAGCGCCACGAGTTCCGGGATGGTCTTCGGCGCAAAGGCGTTGTTCACCAGCAGCGTGCTGGGCGTGACCATGGCGTGGAACACCGGCATGAAGTCGCGCCGCGTGTCGTACGGCAGCCGCGCGAACAGCGACGGGTTGACCGAATGCGCGGTCGCGTCGTGCAGCAGCGTGGAGCCATCCGGCGTGGCCCGCGCCACCGCGCCGGCGGCCAGCGTGCCGGCCGCGCCGGGCCGGTTCTCGATGATGAAGTTCTGCCCCAGCACCTCGTTCAGCCGGGCGAACAGGATGCGCGCGGTCGCATCCGCGGTGCCGCCGGCGCCATAGGCGACGACAACACGCACGCTGCGGCCTTGCGCCCGCGCCACCAGTGGCGCCGCCAGCGCGGCGGCAAGCAGGGCACGCCGCGTGGTGGCGCGGGTCATCTCAGTGGCCCTTGAACACGCCGGGGCGCTTTTCGCGCTGCGCCAGCAGGGCTTCCTTGTGGTCGTCCGTGCTGTGCGCCAGCGCCTGGTAGGCGGCGGAAAGATCCAGGATCGCCGCCAGCCCCAGCCCCTGGGATTCACGCAGCAGGCGCCGCGTCATCCGCACCGCATGCGGCGAGTTCGCGGCGATCTTGTCGGCAATCTTGCGCGCCTCGATCATCAGCTGGTCGTCCGGCACCACCTTGGAAACCAGGCCGCAGGCCAGCGCTTCCTGCGCGCTCAGCATGTCGCCGGTCAGGCTCATCTCGGCCGCCTTGGCAAAGCCGACCACGCGCGGCAACAGAAAGGCGCCGCCATCGCCCGGCACGATGCCAACCTTGACGAAGCTCTCGGCGAACTTGGCGCTCTCGCCGGCGATGCGCACGTCGCACATGCAGGTCAGGTCGCAGCCGGCGCCGACCGCCGCGCCGTTCACCGCGGCGATCAGCGGCACTTCCGCCTTCTCGATGGTCAGCGGAATGCGCTGGATGCCGTGGCGGTAATAGGCGCGCGTCATCGCCGGGCTGTGCGCGGCCAGGCCGCCGCCGCTGCGGTCCGCCATCTTCTTCACGTTGCCGCCGGACGAGAACGCGCGGCCGGCGCCGGTGATGATGCCGACGCGGACGTTGTTGTCCTTGTCCATCCGCTCGATCGCGGCGCAGAGCTCGTCGATCATGTCGGAAACCGGGTTGCGGTTCTCCGGGTCGTTCAGGGTCAGCGTGACGACGTGGCCGTCCTGCTCGTACTTCACGATGTCGGTCATGTGGTTTCCTTCGGGCCTAGCCCTGGCGGAGGTTGAAGCGGCGGACCACCTCGCGTTCCTCTTCCACCTGGCGGTGGGCGGAAGCGGTATAGGCGGCACTATCGAGGTATTCGTTCTGCATGCCCAGGCGCTGGATCACGCTGATGTAGTCCGGGTCGTCCAGCGCCGCGCGGAAGGCCTGCTCCAGCACCCGCACCACCTCCGGCGGCATGCCGCGCGGGCCGGCCACGCCATAGGGGGACGTGGTGACGATGCCGTAGCCGAGTTCCTGCAAGGTGGGCACGGTGGGGAACAGCGCGGCCCGGCGCGCGCCGCAGGTGAACAGCAGCCGTACGCTGCCATCCATCACCATGCGCGCCCAATCGGACGAGGTGGCGACGGCGCTGATCTGCTTGCCCAGCAGGGATTGCAGCGATTCGGCCGAGCCGCGGAACGGCACATGGGTGAACTCCACCTCCGCCTTCCGCGCGATGTCCTGCATGCACATGTCCATGGAGGAGCCGACGCCGGTGGTGGCGTAGCTGAAGCCGCCGGGGTTGCCGCGGGCGAAGGCCAGCGCGGCCTCCAGGTTGGCCCAGGGCGCATCCGCCTTCACCACCACGCCGTACAGGTAGCCGGTGATCTGCGCGACATAGGTGAAGTCGACGAGGGGATCGAAGGCCGGGCGCGGCGAGACCCAGGGGTGGCGGAACACGCTGACCGGCATCTGCGCCAGGGTATAGCCATCTGACCTGGTGCCGCTGGCCAGCAGCTGCGCGCCCATGATGCCGCCACCGCCGCTGCGATTCTCCGTCACCACCGCCTGGCCCAGGCGCTTGCCCGCGGCCTCGCACAGCGCGCGCATCTGCGCGTCCGTGCTGCCGCCGGCGGAATAGGGCACGATCATGCGGATGGGCCGGTCCGGGAAGCGCGGCTGCGCGCGCAGGCCCGGCACCATCGGGGGCGCGGCCAAAAGCGCCGCGGCTGCCAGCACCTGGCGCCTGCCGTTCCGCACGTTCCACCCCACCGTTCAACGGTGGGAGCCTAGCCACGCCCCGGCGCGGCGACAAGCTTGCGCACCCGCAGCGCCGCAGCGAAACTTGGCGCAACGCACGAACTGGAACGTCCCCATGCTGCCGCTCGCCGGAATCCGCGTCATTGAACTCGGCCAGAACCTGGCCGGCCCCTTCGCCGCCGAGATCCTGGGCACGCTGGGCGCGCATGTGGTCAAGGTGGAACGGCCGGAAGGCGACGACGCCCGCGGCTGGGGCCCGCCCTTCCATGAGGGCGCCGCCTGCACCTTCCAGACCATGAACCGCGGCAAGCAGAGCATCGCGCTGGACCTGAAGAACCCCAAGGCACTGGACTGGCTGCGCGAGCATATCGGCGAATACGACGTGCTGGTGCAGAACCTGCGCCCGGGTGTGATGGAGAAGATGGGGCTTTCGGCCGAGGTGCTGCGGGCGAAATACCCCAAGCTGATCTACTGTTCGCTCTGGGCCTTCGGCGCCAAGGGGCCGATGAAGCTGAACCCCGGCTACGAGCCGGTCATCCAGGCTTTTGCCGGCATGTTCAGCGTCAATGGCGCGTCTGGTGAAAAGCCGTCCCGCTTCGGCGCCCAGGTGCTGGATTTGGGCACCGGGGTATGGGCCGCGCTGGGTTGCCTGGCGGCGCTGTATCGGCGGGCGCAGACCGGCGAGGGTGCGACGGTGGATGCCAGCCTGTTCGAAACCGCGATGGGCTGGCTGACCGTGCACTTCGCCGGCTTCAACAAAACGGGCGTGCAGGCCGAGCGCCACCGCACCGGCAACCCGCGCGTGGTGGTGTTCCAGGCATTTGATACGCTGGACGGCGAGATCGTCATCGCCGCGGCCAATGACCGGCTGTTCGCCAAGCTGGCGAAGGAGCTGGGCCACCCCGAATGGGCGCAGCAATACCCCACCAACGCAGACCGCTACGCCGCCAAGCCGACGCTGATCCCGGCCCTGGCGGAGGTGATCGCCACCCGCCCGACCGCCGAATGGGTGCAGCGGCTGGAGGCGCTGGACATCCCGTGCTCGCCGATCAACGACCTGCGCGGCGTGGCGGCCGAGCCGCAGACCGAGGCGATGGGGATTTTCCAGGAACCGCCGGGGCTGGGGCTGAAGCTGGTGGGCCTGCCGATCAGCCTGGACGGCGCCCGCCCGACCGCGCGCAGCAAGGCGCCGACCATCGGGCAGCACAATGCGGAACTGGGCGTGCCCAGCTTCGACTGAAATCGTCAGCCGGGCGTCAGCTTCGGCAACTACACAGGGCAGCGGTTAAGGAGAACGCCGCATGTCCACCTTCAACTATTACCCCGGCACCAATCACTATGCTGCGTGGAATGCCACCTATGATGCGTCCGGCACTGTCGCCGAACGGCTGCCCGGTGGCTATGTTCTGTACAACACGCAGAACAGCGACGGCACCATGACCAACGTGTACCTGACCGGCGCGGTCGGCGGGGGCATGAAGATCGCGTTCTGGGAGCATGTGGACTACGCGCTGCCGGACCCGGTGCTGATGCATGTGGACGCCAATACCGACGCGGCCGGCTTCCTGAACGCGCTGAACGGCTTCCGCCCCTCCACCGCCAAGGCGATGGACGCGCTGCTGGGCGGCAACGACGTGATGCTGGGCAGCGCCAAGGCCGACCACATGGCTGGCGGCAATGGCAACGACGTGATGCACGGCGGCGCCGGCAACGACGCGCTGGCCGGCGGCAACGGCAATGACAGCCTGTTCGGCGAGGCCGGCGCCGATGTGCTGCTTGGCGGCAATGGCGACGACCTGCTGGACGGCGGTGCCGGAGCCAATCGGCTGACCGGCGGCGCCGGCGCGGACCGCTTTGTCTTTGGCCCGGATGCCGGGGCCGGCAATCTGGTCATGGACTTTGCCCGCGGGCAGGACAGCTTCGACCTCACCGCCTTCGGCCACCTGGTCTTCGGCGTGGACGTCACCTTCGATGCCGCCAGCCACCTGGTGCACCTGGCCCGCAGCGCGGCGCCCGGTGACGTGCTGGATATTCAGGTGAATGGCGTCGCCACGCTGGCAGCCAGCGACTTCATCCTGGGCTGAGGGGCGGCCGGCTACTCCGGCACCACCCCGGCCACCTGGGTCACCCGGCGCCAGCGGTCGCGCTCCTCGCGCATCAGCGCCTCGCAGTCGGCCAGGCTCACCCGCGCCGGGGTGAAGCCGAATTCCAGCAGGCGGCCATGCATCGGCTCGCTCATCAGCGCGTCGTTGCACAGGGCGTTCAGCCGCTGCTGCACCGCCAGCGGCGTGGCCGCCGGCACCGCCAGGCCCAGGAATCCGCTGAAGACGAAGCCGGGGTAGAAGCTCTCCACCGAAGGCAGCCCCGGCCGCGCCGCCCAGGTGCCGGCGCGGGTATGCGCCAGCGCCTTCACCTGGCCCGCCTTCAAAAACGCATCCGCCGCGGCGGGGTCGACGAAGATCACCTGCACCCGGCCGCCCAGCATATCCGTGAACGCCGCGCCGATGGTGCGGTACGGCACCGCCTGCATCTCGATGCCGGCCATGGCGTTGAGCAGCAGGCCGGGCACCAGGCTGGTGGCATTGAAGTGGCCGAAGAACACCTGGCCCGGCGCCGCCTTCGCCGCCGCGACCAGCTGCGGCAGACTCTGCCACGGCGAGTTCGCGGGGACAAGAAGATAGCCGCCGGCCGAGCCGAAGCTGCTGACCACCGCGAAGTCGCGCACGGGGTCGTAGGGCAAATCCTTCACCAGGAAGGGATTAGCGTTGTGCGTGCTGGTGGTGGCCAGCATGGCGGTATAGCCGTCCGGTGCCGCGGTCTTCACCGCCATGGTGCCGATGATGCCGTTGGCGCCCGGCCGGTTGTCCGTCACCACGCTCTGGCCGGTCACACGCTCGATATGCTGGGCGACCAGCCGCGCGGTGATGTCGCCCGAGCCACCTGGCGCGAAGGGCACGATGATGCGGATGGGCCGGGCCGGGAAGGCTGGCGTCTGCGCTTGCGCAACTCCAGGCAGCGCAGCGATACCGGCAAGCAGGCTACGACGACGCATGGCGGTTCCCCCGGGGCTTTCGCCCAGAATTCCCCCGCGGGCTGCTGCTGTCCAGCCCGGCGTGGTAGTGTCCGACCGTCGGCGGCGGAATCGCCAGCGGCGTGAAGCAGCCGCTCCAGGCAAGCAGCGGCGATGGCGGAGGCGGCGGATGCTGGGTCACACATGGGTGCCGGTGGCGGCCGAGGCGGCGGAAGCGCATCCGCTCTATGGCCTGCGCGGCTGGCTGCGCGTGGTTTCGCTGCTGACGACGCTGACCGCCATTGCCGGGCCGGCCATGACGCTGGTCTTCGCGGTGAAGGCGGCCGCGCTGCCGCCGGCGCAGCAGCCGGCCGGCGCGGTGGTGGTGGCGCTGCTGGCGCTGGGCAGCGGCATCTGGATTGTCAGCGCCCTGCTGTGGTTCCGCCTGGCGCCAAACTTCCTGGCCGCCTGGGTGGAACTCAGCGCGCTGTCGATGGCGCTGGACATCGCCGCCGACCTGCTGCTGCGCGCCTGGGGGCCGCTGCCGGCCGATTTCGGCGTGGAGAATGGCAGCATGGTGGGGGAGATCGCCACCAGCATCCTGCTGGCCGGGATCCCCTGGCTGCTGTTCTGGCGCTCACGCCGCTTCCGCGTGACCTTCCGGCATGAGCTGCGCGACGACGACCCGCTGCTCAGGCGGTAACTCAAGCGACCGATTCACGCCCAGCGGCGCAAGCGCCTCGGCCGATCAGGCGCGCGTTCAAGCGACTGATTCACGCCCAGCGGCGCAAGCGCCTCGGCCGATCAGGCGCTGAGCTTGGCACACACCCGGTCCAGCGCCGCCACGGTGGCGGCGAAGTCCTCGTCGGTGTGTTCGCTGCACACGAAGCGGCGGGTGCCGGGGATCAGGAAGATGCCCTCGGCCAGCAGCCCGCGGTCGATGGCCGCCTGCTTCGCGGTGTCGCTGGCCAGGATGTCGCGGTAGGTGCGCGGCGGGCGCTCGGCGCAGTGGAAGTTCCACATGGCGCCCTGCCCGATCACCAGCGTGGCCATGCTGTGGCGGTCCAGCACCGCCTGCATGTCGCGCTTCAGCGTCTCGGCGCGGGCTTCCAGCGTCTCGTAGAAGCCGGGCGCCTCCAGCACGTCCAGCGTGGCCAGCGCCGCGGCGCAGCCCAGCGGGAAGCCCTGCAAGGTGCCGTTCTGATAGACGTAGCCGGCCGTGCCCTTCTGGCCGGGGTCGGCCTGGTCCATGATGTCGGCGCGCCCGGCGAGGAAGGCCAGCGGCAACCCGCCGCCGATGACCTTGGCGAAGCAGCCGAGATCCGGCGTGACGCCCGTGCGCCCCTGCATGCCTGAAAGCCCGTGGCGGAAGCCGGTGACGACCTCGTCGAAAATCAGCACCACGCCGGCTTCGCGCGTGATCTCGCGCAGCCCTTCCAGGAAGCCCGGCACAGGGGAGATGATGCGCTGGATCGGCTCCACGATGACCGCCGCCAGTTCGTGCTTATGCGCCATGATGATGCGCCGCGCGGCGTCCAGGTCGTTGTACGGCGCCACCAGCATCAGCTCCGCCACCACGTCCGGAATGCCGGCGGTGTCGGGAATCGGCGCGTAGTCGTTGCCCACTTTCTTCGGCGCTGTGGCCAGCTGCGCGTAGTCATGCGTGCCGTGGTAGCCGCCCTCGAACTTCATCAGCCTGGACTTGCCGGTGAAGGCGCGCGCCAGGCGGATGGCGTGGAAGGTGGTCTCGCTGCCCGTGGTGGTCAGGCGGATACGCTCGGCGCAGGGGATGATCCGCTGCAGCCGCTCGCACAGCGTAAGCGCCGTCTCGTTCAGGTAGTTGAAGAAATGCACCCCGCGCAGCGCCTGCGCCGCCACCGCCTGGTGGACGGCCGGGTGGGCGTGCCCCAGCAGCATGGCGCCGCTGCCCAGCGCATAGTCGATGTAGCAATTGCCGCTGGTATCCCAGAACCGCCCACCGGCACCGTGGCTGATGACCAGGCGGGCTTCCTCCGGCAGCGCATTGCCGCCCAGCGCACCGCCGGGCAGCACCTGCTTCGCGCTGGCGATCTGCGCGGCCTCAACACCGGCAACAGGGGCCTGGCGGCCGAAATGGGTCATGCGCGGTGGCTCCGGCGGAATGGGGTTGACCCATCCTGCCGGAGTCCGCTGCCGTCGTCATGGCCGGACTTGATCCGGCCATCCAGCGTCTCAGCCGAGGAAGTCGCGAAAAGTCTTGATCGCGAATTCCGGGCGTTCCCGCACGCTGGCATGGCCGGCTTCCGGCACCACCACGGTGGCCTTGCAGCCCGGGATGTTCTCGCCCATCCACACCGCGGCGTCCTTGAAGGCTTGGCCCTCGTTGCTGCCCAGCACCACCAGCGTCGGCATGGTCATCCGCTTGGCCTGCTCGCGCGCATCCACCATGCCCAGCATCTCGCAGGCCAGGGCATAGCCCTCGCCGGAGCAGGCCGCCCAGGTTTCCTTCACGTAGCGCACATTGGGCCCGTTCTCGGCCAACGAGGCCGGGGTGAAGAACACCTTTTCCAGTGTAGGGATCAGGCTGGCGACGCCGTTCTTGCGCGCGGCTTCGGCACGTACCGGCCAGTTGGCGCGGCTTTCGTCGTTGTAGCGCGGGGTGCAGTCGCACAGCAGCGCCTTGTCCACCATCTCCGGGTGGGTGCCGGCGAAGTGCTGCACCATGGACCCGCCCATGGAGATGCCGGCGAAGCTCGCCTTCTTGATCCCCTCGCGGTCCAGCAGCGCCTTCAGCTGCACGGTCAGTTCCTCGGCGCCATATTGGCCGGCGGGCAGCCTGGTGTCGTGGTGGCCGGGCAGGCTGTAGGCGATCAGCTCATGCGTATCGGTCAGCGGCTCCAGCACGTCCCAGAAGTGCCAGTCCATCCCCAGGCAATGGATCAGCACCAGCGGTGCGCCCTTGCCGCGGCGGTGCAGGGTGACATCGGCCGGGTTCAGCGGCTTCGGGTTCCAGTCCATCGGTAGCTCCTATTCTCTCGGTAGATCGGTCGCACGCAGGTCGGGCTGGATGCCGTGCCGCGTGGCTTCCTCGCCGGGGAAATTCAGTTCCACCCGCACGCCGTTGGGGTCCAGCATGAAAACCTGGAACAGCCCGCCATCGCTGGACTGCCGCGCGGTGAAGGCGACACCCTGCGCCCGCAGCCGCGCCAGCATGCCCGGCAGGTCGGTGGCGTGCCAGGCCACGTGGTCCAGCACGCCGGTGCCGTGCACGGCGCGGCTTTCCGGCTTCAGATAGGCTTCGCGGTTGGCGGAAACCTGCGCCCCGCCGGCGGTGATGTGCAGCACATCCCGCCCTTCCAGATACAGCCACACCACCGGGAAGCCGAAGTCGGGGTGCGGCCCCTGCTCCATGCCCATCACCTGCTCCCACCAGGCCACCGTGCCGTCGATATCGGCGGTCTGGATCAGCACATGCTGGAAGTGGTGCGCCGGCATCAGGCGAAGCAGTCGCTGATCGGATACAGCTCGAACCCCGCCTTGCGGCCGGTGCGCATGGCGCTCGCCGAGGGGGGAATGTCGCTGACCCAGGTGTTGGCGTCGAACCGGTAGCCATTGACCTTGTCGGCCTCCGGCGAGACCACGAACAGCAGCGGCGCCACCATGTCGTCCGGCTCCACCAGCTTCGGCTTCTCGCCACTGGCGGACCAGTCGCGCATGGTCTGCGCCATGCCCGGCGTATTGGCGCCGGCGCCGGGGTTGACGATGTTCACCGTCACGCCCGTGCCCGCCAGCTCCTTGGCCCAGACCTCGGTCGCCATCTCCAGCGCCGCCTTGGACGCGCCATAGGGAATCGCGCCCTTCATGTTCATCGTGCTCAGCTTGGTGGTGACGTTGATGATCCGCCCCCAGCCGCGCTTCAGCATGATCGGCGCCACGCGCCGGCCCAGCTGGTCCGCCACCATGTAGTTGGTGTCCATGGTGTTCTGGATGATCTCGTCGGACAGCTCCCAGAACTTCTTCGGCCCGTTGGTGAAGCGGTCCGGGTCGGTATAGGTGAAGGTCAGCCCGGCATTGTTCACCAGGATGTCCAAGGCCCCGAACTTCGCCTGCGTCTCCGCCACCAGTTGGTCGCAGGCGGCGGGCTTGCGCAGGTCCAGCGCCAGGCAGTGCAGGTTGCCGGCGTGGTTGCCGGCCTCCGCCATCACCTCTGGGATATCCTCGGCGATATGGCCGACGGCGACGACCTTGCGGCCGGTGCGCAGCAGCCCCAGCGCCATGGCGCGGCCCAGGCCGCGCAGGCCACCGGTGACGATCGCGACCTGTGCGGTCATGGCATTCTCCCCTTGCCGGGCCAGGCCCGGTTGTTGGCGCGGTTGGCCGGTGCTTCGGCCAGCGGACCCGCGCGGCCCGCGCCGTCCGTACTCCGCGCAATGCTGCCGAACGACGTCCGACTGATGTACTTGGCCAGCCTGCCCCGGTCCAGGCCGCGCCGGCAGCCCAAATCGGCCACGCCGGCATTTCGGACAGTACGGCACGGCAGATTTGCCGATTTCGGCCTTTCTTTCCATGGCCGGCCTGCCGCACAGTGCGGGCCAGATTCAACCCGGGTCCAAGGGAGCCGTCACATGCGGTTTGGTTTGTTCGGAGGCGCCCGCACCAAGCGCGGCACCGGCGATGTCAGCGACAGCCACGGCTACAAGGACTACATCGACTACATCTGCGAGGCCGACCGCCTGGGCTTCCACAGCCTGTTCATGGTGGAGCACCACTTCACCGGTCAGGGCCAGGTTTCGGCCTCGATGACCCTGCTGGCCTACCTGGCGGCCAAGACCACGCGCATTCGCCTCGGCACCGCCGTGGTGGTGATGCCCTGGCACAACCCGGTGCTGGTGGCGGAGCAGGCTGCGACGCTGGACCTGCTGACCGGCGGCCGCTTCGACTTCGGCGTCGGCAAGGGCTATCGCCAGGCCGAGTTCGATGGCTTCTGCATCGACATCAATGAGGCGACCGAGCGCTTCGACGAGGCCCTGGAGATCATCCGCAAGGCCTGGACCACCGAGGGCCGCTGGAGCCACCACGGCAAGCGCTGGAACCTGGAGAACGTGATCGTCGAGCCGGAGCCGCTGACCCGGCCGCACCCGCCGCTGTGGATGGCCGCCGGCAGCGAAGGCAGCATCCGACGCGCCGCGCGCGAGGGCTACAACGTGCTGTTCGACCAGCTGGCCAGCGTGAAGCAGGTGATCGAGCGCACCGCGATCTTCCGCGACGAATGCGCCAAGGTCGGCCGCGCCTACAACCCGATGATGGTCGGCGTGACCCGCGCCCTGCAGATGTTCCACACCGAGGCCGAGCGCGAGGCCGCCTTCGCCACCCGCAAGCGCGTGGTCAGCGTCATCGGCGACCTGGCCAAGGGCGAGCGCCCGAAGAGCATCGAGGAAGACGACGCGCCGCTGCTGGGCACGCCGCAGGAGATCATCGCCCGGCTGCGCAAGCTGCAGGCCGGTGGCGTGGAGAACATCCTGATGGCCGACCCGACCGCGACGCCGGCCGGGCTGCGCGCCTTCAAGCAGGAGGTCATGTCGGCCTTCGAGAACGACCCGGTGCAGGCCGTGGCCGCCGAATAGCGCCGGCCGCATTGTACGCGCACGGCCCGTGGCGCAAGCTGCGGGCCGTTTGCAATTGAACAAGAGGGAGGCTGATTCACGGCCAGCGGCATTCGCCTCGGCCGATCAGGCTCCCAGGGGAGAGAAACATGCGCCTGCCAGAGATCAGCTACGACCAGTTGGACGAAGCCCAGAAGGTCGCTTACGACCGCATCGCCTCGGGCGCCCGCGGTGGCGTTGGCGGGCCGTTCAAGGCGCTGCTGACCAGCCCGGAACTCTGCGCCCGGGTCGAGCAGCTCGGCGTCTTCATCCGCTACGAATGCAGCGTGCCGATGCGGCTGCGCGAACTCGCCATTCTATGTGTCGGCCAGCATTGGAAGGCCGCGGTGGAATGGCACGCGCATGCGCCCATCGCCGCCAAGCAGGGCGTGCCCCAGGCGGTCATCGACGCCATCGGCCAGGGCCAGACCCCGCCCTTCACCGAGGATGCCGACCGCATCGTGCATGATTTCGTCCGTGTGCTGCTGCGCGAGGGCAAGGTGCCGGATGCGACCTTCGCCGCCGTGCAGGGGCTGTTCGGCAACAAGGGCGCGGTGGAGCTGACCGGCCTGGTTGGCTACTACAGCCTGCTGGCGATGCAGTTGAACACCTTCCAGATCCCGGCGCCCGGCGGCGTGCCGATCCCGTGGGAGAAGTGACGTGAGGGCCGCAGCCGCGGACCACCGGGACCAGCCCGGTGGTGACGCTGTGTTGGCGCCTGCGCCTGGGCCGGCGCTGACGCCCCTGCCTTCCGCGCTCACCCCGTCCGGGTGATCTGCACCAGAAAGTCGATGAAGGCGCGCAGCTTGGCCGGCAGATGCCGCTGCGGCGGGTACAGCACCGAAACCGGCGCGCCTTCGCCTTCCCAGGGCTGCAAGATCGCGCGCACGTCGCCGCGCTCCAGGTCCTTGCGATACAGCCACCAGGTGCCCTGCGCCACGCCGGTGCCGGCCACCGCGGCCTCGCGCAGCGCGTCGCCGCTGTTGATCACGGCGTTGCCATGCACCCGCAGCGTGAAGGGCCTTCCGTCCTCACCGCGGAAACTCCATTCCGGGCCGAAGCGGCTGATCAGGCAATTGTGGCCCTGCAATTCCTGCGGCGTCTGCGGCTCGCCGTACTTGGCCAGGTAGCGCGGCGAGGCCACCGTCACCTGCACGCCGCGCGTCAGCAGCCGCGTGGTCAGCCGCGAATCGCTGAAGGTGCCGGTGCGTACCGCCAGGTCGAAGCCCTCGGCGATCAGATCGACGCTGCCATCGCTGAAATGCAGTTCCAGCGAAATCTCGGGATAGCGTTCGAAGAAGGCCGGCAGCTCCGGCATCAGGGTCACGCGGCCGAAGCTCAGCGGCACCACGGCGCGCACCCGGCCGCGGGAGACCACGCTGCCGCGCTTCAGCGTGGCTTCCGCATCCTCCAGGTCGGCCAGGATGTGGACGCAGCGTTCATAGAATTCCTGCCCAAAGTCGGTGGGGCGCAGCCGCCTGGTGGTGCGGTTGAACAATTGCGTGCCGACCTCGTCCTCCAGCCGCGCAATCGTCTTCGTCACCGCGGAAGGCGTGAGCCCCAGCTTGGTCGCCGCCGCGGTGAAGCCGCCCTGCTCCACCACGCGGGCGAAGACGGTCAGCGCCATGAACTTGTCCATCAGCGCCGCTCCGCCAGAAAGGCTGCAAGGCTGGCCACCATCCGCGCGCCCACCTGGTCGTCCCATAGCGGTGGGCGCACCGCATGCGGCCAGGCGCCAGCCAGCACCTCGTCCACCGCGTCGGCCAGGGCTTCCGGCGGCACCAGCCGGCTGCCGGAAAGCGTCTCCGGGCGTTCCGTGCTCTCGCGCAGGGTAAGGCACGGCAGGTCCAGCATGGTCGCTTCCTCCTGGATGCCGCCGCTGTCGCTGGCCACCAGCCGGGCGCGGGCCAGCAGGCCGAGGAAATCCAGGTAGCCCAGCGGCGGCAGCACCAGCACGCCGTCCGGCATCGCCAGCCCGGCTTCGGCCATGCGCTTCGCCGTGCGCGGATGCAGCGGCCAGGCCAGCGGCAGCCGCCGCGCCACCTGCGCCACCGCGCCCAGCCAGGCCGCCAGCCGCGCCGGCGCGTCCACGTTCTCGGCCCGGTGCAGCGTCAGCACGCCATAGCCGCCCGGCGTCAGCCCCGCCGGCAGCGCGCGGGCGCGGGCGGCAGGCAGCGCGGCCAGCAGGCTCGCCGCCATGGTGTTGCCCACCGCCACCACGCGGCCGGGCGGATGTCCCTCGCGCAGCAGCGTCTCGGCCGCGCCCAGCGAGGGCGGCCAGAGCAACGTGGAGATCGCATCCACGGCGCGGCGGTTGATCTCCTCGGCCATGTCGGGGTGGCCGCCGCGCAGCCCGGCTTCCAGATGCACCACGGGCAGCCCCAGCTTGCGTGCGGCCAGGGCGGCGGCCAGCGTGCCGTCGACATCGCCCACCACCACCACCAGGGCCGGGCGTTCGCGCTGCCACAGTTGCTCCAGGGCCAGCATGGTGCGGCCGGTCAGGTCGGCGTGGCTGCCGCCGCTGATGCCCAGCGCATGGTGCGGCGCCGGCAGGCCCAGGTCACCCAGATGCGCGCCGAACATCGCGCTGTCGTAATGCTGCCCGGTATGCACCAGCCGCGCCGTGGCCAGCCCGGGCTGCATCGCCAGGGCGGCCCACAGCACCGAAAGCTTGGGCAGGTTCGGCCGGGCCGCGGCAACCAGATGCAACAGTGGCAGGTGCAGCAGCGGCAGGCTCACCGGCGCCACCCCGCGGCAACCGGGCGGTTGTGGACAGCCCCACCCCCTGCCCCTAGAAGCGCCGGCAGAACAGGCGGCAACAGCATGAAGATCCTCGTCACCGGCACGGCTGGGTTCATCGGGTTCCACCTGGCGCGCCG
The DNA here is from genome assembly GCA_903835235.1 of uncultured Rhodospirillales bacterium. Classification (GTDB taxonomy): domain Bacteria; phylum Pseudomonadota; class Alphaproteobacteria; order Acetobacterales; family Acetobacteraceae; genus CAIMOR01. Next base: position 4,977 of record CAILMF010000044.1, on the reverse strand, counting down.
GCTGTTGGCGGAAGGCCATGACGTCGCCGGCATCGACAGCATGGTGCCCTATTACGACGTAACCCTGAAGCAGCGCCGCCACGCCATCCTGGCCGAGCGCCCGAACTTCCGCGCCCACCTGGTCAACCTGGCGGACATGCCCGCGACCTCGGCGGTGTTCGAGTCCGAACGCCCCGAGGTGGTGATCCACCTGGCCGCCCAGGCCGGCGTGCGCTACGCGCTGGAACACCCGGAAAGCTACGTCGAGAGCAACGTCGTCGGCAGCTTCAACCTGCTGGAGCTGGTCCGCCGCCACCCGGTGCGCCACCTGATGCTGGCCTCCACCAGCTCCGCCTACGGCGCCAATACCCGCATGCCGTTCGAGGAGCAGGACCCCGCGGTGACGCCGCTGACGATCTACGCCGCCACCAAGACGGCGTCGGAGCTGATGGCGCATGCCTACAGCCACCTGTGGCGCCAGCCGATCACCGCCTTCCGCTTCTTCACGGTCTATGGGCCCTGGGGCCGGCCGGACATGGCGCCGTACAAGTTCACCGACGCCATCGCCCGCGGCCTGCCGATCGACATCCACAACAACGGCGACATGCAGCGGGACTTCACCTACATCGACGACCTGGTCGAGGGCATCGTGCGGCTGGCCGACGCCATCCCGGTGCAGGGCCAGCCGGTCGGCGCCTTCGACAGCCTCAGCCCGGTGGCGCCATTCCGGCTGGTGAATATCGGCCTGGGCGAGCCGGTGCAGCTGCTGGACTTCATCACGGAGATCGAGCGCTGCGTCGGCAAGGCGGCGATCCGCACCTACCTGCCGATGCAGCCCGGCGAGGTCACCGCCACCTTCGCCAATACCCGGCTGCTGCAGGCGCTGACCGGCTTCCAGCCGCGGGTGCGCGTGGCCGAGGGCGTGGCGAATTTCGTTGCCTGGTACCGCGACTATCACGGCGGCTGACCCTGCCGCACAGCAGGTGGATTCCTTGTCAGGCGGGAAGCGCCTTGGTATCACGCGGCGCAATGAGCATTGGCCCCGGCGTCCTGGCACCTGACCGACCCGCCGACGCCGCGCGCGCCCCCGCCCTGCCGGCATGAACGACAGCCTGGCGCCGCCCCGGGCGGACACGCAGCGCCGCGCCGCGCTGGAAGCCACCGGGCTGCGCGACTGGCCGCAGGCCACCGCGCTGTGGCAGGCCCTGGCCGCGGCCAACCCGGCCGATGCCGAATGCCAGCTGCGGCTGGCGGAGGCGCTGTGCTTCGCGCAGCAGCCGGCGGAAGCCGCCCGCACCGCCCAGCAGGCCGCCCGGCTGGCGCCGCGCGACCCGCGCCCGCTGGTGGTGCTGGCCCGTGCCGAAACCACGCTGGACCCCGCCGCCGCCCTGGCCGCCTGGCGCGGCGTGCTGGCGCTGGCCCCCGGGGAGTTCGAGGCCTGGGCACGGCTGGCGGAATTGCAGGGCCAGCAGGGCCGCATCGGCCCGGCGATGGAAGCCCTGCTGCGCGCCCTGGCGCTGCGGCCGGACCATCCCTTTGCGCTGGCGCTGGCGGCGCGGATGCTGGGCGACCTGCCCACCCACCAGCGGCACGACCGGCTGCGCCGCGCGCTGCCGGCCGCCGCCCCCGATGCCGCGCTGGCGCTGCTGCACGTGATGGCGCAGCTGGAGCCGCAGGAGCTGATGAACCAGGCGGCGCTGGCCAAGGCGCTGCTGGCGCGGGGCGCGCATGCCCAGGCGCTGGCGCCGCTGCGCCTGCTGGCCCAGGCCAATCCGCAGGCGCCGGAACCGCTGGCCGAGCTGGCGGGGGCGCTGCATCGCAGCCAGCGCTGGCCGGAAGCCGCGCGCAGCTGGCGCCGCCTGCTGCATCTGCGCCCGCAGGACAGCAAGGCGGCCCTGCACCTGGCGGAGGCACTGCGCCGCAGCGGCCAGGCCGAGGCCGCGCTGGAGACCTTGCGCGAGGCGCTGGAGCAGGACCCCGGCGACCTCGGCCTGCTGCACGAAAGGGCGCGCTGCCTGGACGCGCTGGACCAGCCGGTGGCGACGGAAGCCGCCTGGGCCGCCGCGCTGGCGGCGCATCCGCACGACCCCGCGCTGCGGCTGGGCCATGCCGGCCATCTGCATCGCCACGGCCGCACGGATGAAGCCCTGGCCGTGCTGGAGCCGCTGGTCGGCGCCCAGCCGGGCTTCGACGCCGCCGCCCTGCTGCTGCTGCGCCTGCTGCGGCGGCGACTGACGGCGGAAGCGGTGCTGGCGCGGTTCGACAGCACCCTGGCCGCGGGGTTGCCGCCCCGGGCCGATGCCACCGCGCTGGAACTGGCGCTGCGCTGCGGCCTGCTGCTGCTGGGCTGCGGCCGGCTTTCCGAGGCGACGGCGCTGCTGGACCCCGCCCGCGCCGCCGCCGCCGCGCCGCCGCACCTGGCGCTGCGGGCCGGGCTGCGGCTGCTGCTGGCGCGCGGCGAGGATGCCGCCGCCCGCACCCTGGCCGGCCAGGCGCTGGCCACGCATCGGCGCCAGCCCTGGGCCTGGCTGGAGGTGCTGCACGCCTTCCAGGCCGCCGGCGAGCTGGACTACGCCGCCGCCACGCTGCGCCGCGCCACGCAGCAATTCCAGGACCGCCCGGCGGACTGGCTGCGCGTGGCCGAGGCCAGCGCCCGCCAGCTCCCCGGCGCCGAGATGCTCCAGCGGCTGGCCGAGATCACCCCGGCCACGCCGGAGGACGCGCTGCGCGCCTCGCGCATCGCGCTGCTGCACGGCGCGCCGGCGTTGGCGGGCGCGATGCTGGGCACGCAGCAGCCGGGCCAGGCCGCGGCGCCGCCCGCTGGCCTGGATGCTGGGCTGCCCATAGCCGCGCTGCCTGCCCCTCCCCCTGGCCCTCCCCCTGGCCTGGCCGCGGCCTGGCGCCACCAGGAACACCTGGTTGCCCAGGCGCGCGCGCTGGCGCCGGCCAACCCCGACGAATTCGGCACCGCCCTGCTGGTGCGCCTGGCCGCCCTGGCCGCCGGCCAGCCCGGCCGGCCGGAATGGGAGGCCGGGCCGATCGTGCTGGCGCATCCCGCGCTGGGGGCGGGCGGCGCCGGCCGGCAGATCATCGCCACCTTGCGCGGCCTGGCGGAGCTGCTGGGCGGCGCCACGCCGCTGCACCTGGTCTGCGCCCGGCTGACCGAACACCCCGACCGCCGGGTGCACCTGGCGGCGGTGCGGGAGGCCGGCGCCACGGTGCACGACCTGGCCGCGCAGGACCTGTCCCCGCTGGAGGCCAGCGAGCTGCCGCCGGCGGCGCAGGACCTGCTGGCGCTGTTGGGGCCCGGCATGGCCGGCACCATCCGCCGGCTGCACGCCAGCTTCCTGCGGCTGCGGCCCGCCGTGGTGCATCTGTGGCATGATGACGGCGCCCTGGCCGGCGCCATCGCCGCCATGCTGGCGGGGGTGCCGCATGTGCTGCGCTCGGCCCATGCCACCCGGCACCGCCTGCGCAATCCGCTGGCCTGGCGCGCCCTGGCCGAGGCGCCCCGGCTGGTGCTCAGCAACAGCAGCCAGGCCGGCGCCGAGGAGGATGCCGCCGCGATCGGCCTGCCCGCCGGGCGCATCCAGGTGCTGCGCCATGGCTTCGACCTGGACAACCTGGTCAGCCGCGCCGCCCCGGCCCGCGCCGCCGCGCTACGGGTGGAGTTCGGCATTCCCCACGGCGCCCCGGTGGTGGGCGGCGCCATGCGGCTGGTGGAGGCCAAGCGCCCGCTGCTGTGGGTGGCGGCCTGCGCCCTGCTGGCCCGCACCCGGCCGGAGGCGCATTTCGTGCTGCTCGGCGAAGGCCCGCTGCGCGAGGCGGTGCTGGCCGAGGCCGCCGCCCGCGGCATCGCCGACCGGCTGCACCTGCCCGGCCGGCCGGAGCCGGCGCCCTGGCTGCGGCTGATGGACGTGGCGCTGCTGACCAGCAGCACCGAGGGCCTGCCGCGCATGCTGGTGGCCGCGCAGGCGCTGGGCCGCCCGGTGGTGGCCACGCGCGTCGGCGGCGTGCCGGAGACGCTGGTGGAGGGCGTGACCGGCCATACCGTCGCCGAAGTGGCGGCGCGGGATATGGGTGCCGAAGCGGCGCGGGATACATACGCCGAGGCGGCGCGGGATATGGGTGCCGAAGCGGCGCCGGCCGCTACGACCGCCGAGGCGGACCTGGCCGCGGCGCTGGCCGCCCGGCTGGCCACGGTGCTGGCCGACCCGGCCTGGCGCGCCGAGGCCCGCCACGCCGCGCCGCGCTTCATCGGCGGGCGCTTCAGCCTGCAGGCCATGGCGCAGCGCACGCTCGCGCTCTACGGCCTGGCGGCGCCGCTGCAGGCCCGGCCCGCGGCCTGGCTGCCTCCGGCCGGGGAGGTGGAGCGCGAGGCCGCCACCGCCGCCGTGCAGCGCCAGGACTGGCCCACCGCGCAGGCCAATTGGGACCGCCTGCTGGGGCTGCTGCCGCGCGACGAGGAAGCCCTGCTGGGCGCCGCCGGCGCGCGGCTGCAGCAGAACCAGCTGGCCGAGGCCCGGGCGCTGTACGGCAAGGCCCTGCGCGAGGGTGCCGGGCCGGAAGCACTGCGCGGCCTGGCCCGCACGCTGCGGGCCCTGCGCGAAGCGCGCGAGGCGCTGCCGCTGTGGGAATCCCTGCTGCGGTTGCAGCCGCGCGACCTGGAGGCGGTGCTGCGCTGCGCCGAAACCAAGGCCCAGCTGGGCGACCCCGGCGGCGCCATGGCGGTGCTGGATGCCGGCCGCAGGCTGCTGGGCAACGACGCCTGGATCATCCGGCTGCAGGCCCGGTTGCAGGCCGAGGCCGGCAACACCGCGGAGGCGCTGCGGCTGTGGAACAGCCTGGCCGAGGCCCTGCCGCGCGACCATGAGGCCCAGTTGCAGGCCGGGCTGGCGGCGCAGTCGCTGGGCGATGCCGCCCTGGCCGAGCGGCGGTTGCGCGCCGCCCTGCCCGGCCCGGCCGCGCCGCGCGCCGTGGCCGCGCTGCTGCCGCTGC
>CAILMF010000043.1 GCA_903835235.1 uncultured Rhodospirillales bacterium | reverse complement strand
GACATGCCAGAGCGACTGATAAGCCGCCGCTCCTGCCCGCATCAATTGTGCTCCTCGGCTTGATCATAACGCGCGGCGGGAGGTCGCCGCCATGCCCGAGTTGACCCCGTCCAACCGCGAGGCCGCGCGGCGCATCGGCATCAGTGAGGCCGCGCTGCGTAAGGCAGAGAAGGCGGAACGCATCGTCCGCGAGCCGGATGGCCAGTGGGACGTCGACAAGACGCGGCGCCGCCTGACCGAGACCGCCGACCCGCACCGCTCGCCGCTGGCCACGCCGGCGCAGCCCGATAGCACGCCCTACGCCAGGCTGAAGGTGGCGCAGCTGGCGTTGAAGGTGGAGGCCCAGCGCCTCGCCCTGGATGAGAGCAAGGGCAAGCTGCTGGATGTGGCCGCCGCCAATGCCGCCATCGACGAAATCGGCAGCACCATGCGCGACGCGCTGCTGAATTGGCCGGCCCGCGTTTCCGGCCTGATCGCTGCCGAGATCAGCGTCGACCCGCATCTGCTGCAGACCATCCTGCAGAGCCACATCAACGACCTGCTGACGGAGGCGGCCGATCGCTTCGACCCCGCAGGCCTCGGAGGCGATCGGGCCACGGACCCGTAGCCATGTCCGGCATCGCGTCGGCGCCATGCTGCGGCCTCCGCCACAGCTCACCGTCTCGGAATGGGCCGAGCGGCATCGCATGCTTGGTAGCCGCGCCTCCGCGGAACCGGGGCCCTGGCGCACCAGCCGCACGCCCTACCTGAAGGAGGTGATGGACGCGCTGTCGGCGGTGCATCCGGCCCGGCGCGTTGTCTTCATGAAGGGCGCCCAGGTGGGCGCGACCGAGAGTGGCAACAATTGGCTCGGCTACATCATGCACCACGTGCCGGCACCGGCGCTGGCGGTGCAGCCGACCGTGGAACTGGCAAAACGCTTCTCGCGGCAGCGCATCGACCCGCTGTTGGAGGAGACGCCGGCGCTGCGGGAGCGGGTGGCGCCGGCCCGGGCGCGCGACAGCGGCAACACCATGCTGTCGAAGGAATTCCCGGGCGGCATCCTGGTGCTGACCGGCGCGAATAGCGCGGTCGGGCTGCGCTCGATGACGGCGCGGTTCCTGTTCCTGGACGAGGTGGATGCCTATTCTGGTGATGCTGCCGGCGAAGGACACCCCATCGCGCTGGCAGAAGCCCGGGCAGCAACCCCCGTCCTACAGCGCCAGCATGCCGTGGCGTGACAATCCTGCCGGCCCTCGTTAACTAGTAGACATGGCGAAGCGCCGACCCCTGCTGAGACTGTTGGCTCTCCTGCTGCTGGTGCAGTGGGTGGGGGCGTTCGGGCATTGCCTGCGCGCCAGCGCCGCGACGCTCGACCTCGGCATCTGCGCTGCCGGCCAGCCTCCGGCGCATCCGGCCGATGCCGATGGCAAGGCGCCGCAGCACAAGGCCAGGTTGGACTGCCCTGCCTGTTCGGCACTGCCTGGGGTCGACCTGCCGCCGGCGCCAAGCCTGACCAGCCTGGTGCTCTGGACGCCCTTCACCCCTTGGGTGGCGGACGCCGATGCCGCGCTGCATCCGCCAGCCCGCGCCCCGCCACCCCCAGCCCGAGCGCCACCCTTCCCCGCCTGATCTGCGCCTGAACCGCGCCCGTCCCGGCTCGCCGGGGCGGCGCCGTGCCGATCCGGAACGGGAAGTCCACCCATGTCGCTATCGCAAACCGGCGCCGAGGCGCCGCCTGTGCCGTGCCTGTTGCCGCCAGGCGACCCGGGCCATTGGCCCGCCGGCGCCGTCATCAGCCAGGCCGCGATGCCGCAGCAGGTGGTGCGCGGCGTGGTGCTGGTCCGCCGCCAGGTGGAGGGCCGCCGGCCGGTGGTGCTGGAAATCCTCGGCGCCGGCGCGGTGCTGGGGGCCGAGGCCGCCGGCAGCACCAGCCAGGCCGCCACCGCCCTGCAGCTGCGCCCGCTGGCGCCTGCTGCCGCCATGGCCGGCCTGCTGCACCGCATTGCCGCCCTGCAGGACCGCGCCCTGATCACCTGCCACGGTTCGGCCGAGCAGCGGCTGGCCTGGCTGCTGGTCCGGATGGCGGGGGCCGACCAAGGTGGGGTGGTGTCGCTGCCGCTCGGTCGGGCCGAGATGGCCGGCTATCTGGGGCTGACGCCGGAGACGCTGTCGCGCGGCCTGGCCAGCCTGCGCCAGCGTGGCCTGCTGGGGCAGCCGGCGCGGGACGTGTTGGAAATCCTGCGGCCGGAGGCGCTGGCAGCGCTGTGTCGCACGCCCTCGCGTCAACGCCGAGAGCCGCAACTGTGCCGGCCGATGGCCCGGCGCGGCGCGGCGGGGCGGGCCTGAGCCATGGCCGCGAGGAACCTTCGACTGCTCCGCTTCATGGTGGGGCATGGGCTGCTGGGCATGGCCATCGGCGCGGTCGCCGGGCTGGTGCTGATCGTCGAGGATGTCGGCGGCCTGGCCAGCCTGCTGGCCCGCGAACCCAATGGGCCGGTGGCCGCCATGGCGCTGGTGGCGCTGCTGGCCACCACCTGCGGCGGGGTGCAGATGGCCTTCGGCCTGGGGCTTCTGGCAGCGCCGGCCGAGTCCGAGCCGGAACCCGGCCCGCCGCTGCCGGCCCGGGTCAGGCGCCGTTGAGCGGTACGGCCGGCATGGTGGAGCGGCTGCTGCCTGAGCCTCCGCGGCGGGCCCGGCTGGGCGGTGCGGCCAGCGCCTCGGTGCTGCTGCACGGCGCCGTGCTGGCTGGCCTGGTGCTGGCTGTGCCTTTGCTCCGCCCAAGCCCGCCGGCCGACCCCTGGGTGGTGGAATTGGCCCTGGAGCCGGAAGCCGCGAGCGGTGCGGCGGCCGAGCCGGCAGCCGAACCAGAGGCTGCTTTGCCGGAGCCTGCACTGCCGCAGCCGCTGACGATGGCGCTGCCCGAACCGGCGCCGCCACCGCTGCCGACCGCGCTGCCCGAACCCATGCCCGAGCGGCTGCCTGAACCGCCGCCGCTTGCCCCGCCGGAACCAGCGCCGGCGCCGCCCCTGGCCGCGGCCGAGCCGCTGCCGCAGCTGCCGCCCGAGCCGACGCCGGAGCCACCGGTGCAACCGGCCGAGCCCTTGGTCCAGGTCGCCACGGCGCCGCCTCCGCCCTTGCCGGTTGCCGCGCCACCTCCGCCGCCCCCGCCGCGGCAACCCGCCAGGGCCACCCCGGCCCGCGCGCACCGCGCCGAAGCCGCTACGGCCGGCCCTGCAGAACTGCGGGCGGCACCGCAGCCCGCCGCCGCCCCCGTGCCGCCGCCGCCCACCAACCCACTGCTGCACGACCCCGCCTATGCCCGCGCGCTGTTCGCCTGGCTGCAACGCCACCATCGCTACCCCTACGAGGCGCGGCAGCAGGGGCTGGAAGGCCGCGTGCAACTGCGGGTGCGGCTGAACCGCCAGGGCGAGTTGCTGCAGGTGAGCGTGGTGGAGCAGGAGGGCGACGCGCTCTTCGTCGAGGCGAGCCGGGCCATGTTGCGCCGCGCTGCCCCCTTTCCTGCGCCACCCGACAGCATCCCGGGCGATGCGGTCGAGTTCGTCGTCCCCATCACCTATCGGCTGACCCGATGACGCGCCGCCTGGCCCCCCTGTTGGCCTGGTTGCTGCTGTTCCAGTGGCTGCTGGTCTTCGCGCATTGCTTCGCGCTGGCGCACCGGGCTGCCGCGGCGGTGGCGCCGTTGACCATCGAGATATGCGGCGCCGAGGGCCGCGGCACCATCACCCTGCCGGCGCTGGACCCGGAAGCGCCGCCCGCCACGGCCAGCAAGGCCGCGGGGTGCCCGGCCTGCCAGTTGCCCGTGGCGCTGCCGCCCGAGCCGCCGCTTGCCATCTCGGCGCCCATCGCCTGGTCGTTGCCGCAACAGCCGCCCTGGCCTGCCGGCCAACCCGTGGCCCCGGCGCGCGCGCCGCCCCAACAACCGAGAGCCCCACCCTTCGCCTGACGCTGCCCGACCACCGGCCCACCCCTGGGCCAACCAACAGCATTGTCAGGAGAGACCCATGTCACCCACCGCCCGCGCCCTGTTACTGGGCGCCATCAGCACCGCCTTGCCTGCCGCCCATGCCCTGGCTCAAGCGCCGGCTGCCCCCATCACCCTGCCGGAAGCGAGGGTCGAGGCCCGCCCCGTCGAGGAACGCGACCAGGTCGGCCCGATCCGCGGCTACCAGGCGCTCACCTCCTCCTCGGCCACCCGCACCGACACGCCGCTGCGCGAGATACCGCAATCCGTCACCGTGCTGAATCACCGCCTGCTGGAGGAGCAGGGCGCGCGCACGCTGGAAGACGCGCTGCGCAACGCCCCCGGCGTTGTTCCCGAGAGTCCGCTGTTCCTGAACCAGAACCTCAACACGCTGGTGCGCGGCTTCCAGGCGGAAATCTACCGCGACGGGCTGCCGAGCTACTTCGACCTGGGCCTGTCCCAGAGCTTGCTCGGGGTCGAGCGGATCGAGGTTCTTAAGGGGCCGTCCGGTTCGCTGTTCGGCGGCGGGCAGGGCGGTGGCCATGGCGGCCTGGTCAACATCGTCTCGCGCCAGCCGTCACCCACCAACAGCTACGAGGCCGGCGTTCGGCTTGGCCCCAATGGCTACCGCAACGGCTTCTTCGACGTGAACCAGGTGGCGGCCACTGTAGGCGGCACCCAGTTCATCGTGCGGATGCAGGGGGAACAACTGCACAGCCGCAGCTACATCTCCAACCTGCGGACCGACGGCTACAACGTCCAGCCCGCGCTCACCATCCGCAACGACCAAACCAGCCTGACCGTCCAGGCTTTCTTCTCCGAGCGTCGGGCCAATGACTATCCGGGCCTGCCGCCCGAGCAGATGCGCGGGACGCGCTTTGGCTTCGACCGCTTCGTCAACGCCAACGGCGCCAACGTGCCGCGCACGGTTTCCCAGCGCAACGGCGTCCGCGCCCTGTTCGAGCATAAGATCAACGACATCTTCACGCTGCGCTTCGCCGGCCAGTACGCGGTCAGCAACATCGAGCAGCAGGCGCAGTTCCAGTTCGGCCCGGCCGCCGCCGCCTTCGGTTACCCGGTGAACGGCAGCACCTATTTCCGCTACAACGCCTACCTGCAGCAGGACATCACGCAGCTTTCCGCCCTACCGACATTGCAGGCGCGCTTCACCACCGGGCCGGTGAAGCATACCGTCCTCACCGGCATCGACTACGACCGCACCACCGACAATGGCGGCATCGGCTTCGCCTTCGCCGACCTGTTCGACTTCGCGGCGCCGGCGAACACGCCGTTCGTGCAGCCCGCGGTGCCGGTGACGCGGAACACCTACCGCACCGTCGCCGGCTTCGTGCAGGACCAGGTCACCGCCTGGGACCGGGTGCACTTGCTGGGTGCGGTGCGCGTCACCGACCTCGACATCACCAGCCGGCCGGACGGCGCCACGCGCACCACCGCCGAGACCACGCGCGTGACCCCGCGGGTCGGGCTGGGTGTCGACGTGCTGCCGGGCGTCACGCCCTTCATCGGCTGGGGCAGTGGCATCCGTTCGCCGGGCGGCTACGCCTTCTCCGGCTTCGTCAACCGGCCGCGGCCCGAACTCAGCGAGCAGTTGGAAGCCGGGGTGAAGGTGCAACTGCCCTTCGGCATCACCGGCAATCTCGCCTGGTTCGAGATCGAGCGCCGCAACGTGGCCTATTTCGACCTGGCCGCTGGTGGCAACCGGCAGATCGGCCAGCAGCGGTCGCGCGGCGTGGACCTGGATCTGCTGTGGCAGCCCAACAGCAACCTCTCGGTGCTGGGCAGCTTCGCGCATACGGTGGCCGAGACGGTGCAGGACAGCATCATCACCAAGGGCACGCCGCTGCGCCTGGTACCGCGCAACGCGGCGCGCGGCTGGGCCGCCTACCGCTTCACCGGGGTCGGGCCGGAATGGCTGGACGGGCTGACCCTTGGTGCCGGCATCACCGCGGTGGCGGGCGCGCCCACCTCCGACACGGCCAACCCGGTCCGCACCAAGGGCTACACCACCATCGACGCCATGATCAGCCACAGCATCGGCCCGGTACGGCTGGCGCTGAACGGCCGCAACCTGGGTAACCAGCGCTACGTCATCCCGTTCTCCTACCTGAACAACGCGGTGGCCCCGGGCGCGGGGCGTGAGGTCTTCCTCACCGCCTCGGTCCGGTTCTAAGCAAGGGCGCGGCACGATGATCGAGGATTCCGAGACTACCCGTCGCGCCGCGCTGGCGGCGCTGCTTGCCGTGGGGGCCGTCGCGGAAGCGACGGCCCGAGGGGAAAGCCCCCCGGCAGCGCATGACCATGATGCGATGATGGCCATGCTGGCCCCGGCCAAAGGACCGGAGGACATCGCCTTCCTGCTCTACCCCGGCTGCACGGCGCTCGACTTCGTTGGGCCGCACAACATGTTGCGCGGTTTGATGGGCGCCACCGTGCGGCTGGTGGCGAAGACCCGGGAGCCCATTGTCACCGATACCGGGCTGACGGTGCTGCCCGACACCACCTTCGCGGAATGCCCCGAGCAACTGACGCTGATCTGCGTGCCCGGCGGCTCCACCGGCACGCTGGCCGCCATCCGCGACGACGCGACGCTCGACTTCCTCGCTTCGCGCGGGGCGAAGGCGGGCTGGGTGACCGGGGTCTGCACCGGCACCATCCTGCTCGGCGCCGCCGGGTTGCTGCATGGCTACCGGGCCACCTCGCATTGGGTGACGCGCGACATGCTGGGCGCGGTCGGTGCCATCCCGGTGGCCGAGCGCGTGGTGTTCGACCGCAACCGCGTCACCGGCGGCGGCGTCACGGCGGGCATCGACTTCGGCCTGCGCATGGTGGCGGCGCTGCGCGACGACTTCTACGCCAAGGCGGTGCAGCTGACCGCGGAGTACGACCCGCAGCCGCCCTTCGACGCCGGCTCGCCGGCCAAGGCGCCCATCGAGGCGACCAGGCTGATCACCGAGATGTTCGCCGGCTTCACCGCCGAGCTGCGCGAGGCCGCAGGTGCGGCGGCCATGGCTCGGCGATGACATTGCATCTGACCCGAGCCGTGCTGCCCCTATGCCTGGTCATGGCAGGCGCCGGAGCACTGCTGACCGGGTGGGAGTTCCGCGCCCCACCCCCACCGATGCTTGCGGCCGACCGCGGCGAAATTGCCGCCACCGCGGCACTCGGCATCGGTGGCGACTTCACCTTGGTGGGTCCCAACGGCCAGCCAGTGACCCTGGCCAGTTATCGCGGCCGTTTCGTGCTGATGTTCTTCGGCTACCGCTACTGCCCGGATGTCTGTCCGACCGAGTTGGCCAAGGTTGCCACCGCGCTTGACGGGCTCGGCGAGGCAGAACGCGCCCGCGTCGCCGCGCTGTTCATCACCATCGACCCAGAGCGCGATACGCCGGCGGTGCTGCGCGACTACACCACGCTGTTCCACCCGGCGATCCAGGGCCTCACCGGCAGCGCGGAGCAGATTGCCCTGGCTGCCCGAAACTACCGGGTCTTCTACGAAAGGCGCGCCGAAGGCCGTGGTCCGGATGACTACCTGATGGATCACAGCGCCTTCCTCTACCTGCTCGGACCCGAGGGCCGGCCGCGCCTGCTGTTCACCTCCAATGTCACGCCGGAGGTGATCCTGGCCCGGCTCCGCGCCTCGCTCGCGACCCCATCTGCATCCTGATCAATCCCACTCATGAGGAAACCAACCATGCCCATCATCACTCGACGCGCCCTGGCGTTGACCCTATTGGCTGCGCCCGCAGCCGCGCAGCATACGCCGGCCGGCGGCATCCAGGTGCAGCAACCCTGGGCGCGGGCCAGCGCCGGAAGCGCCGCCAATGGCGCCGCCTACCTCACCATCGCCAACCACGGCACCAGCGCAGACCGGCTGGTCAGCGCTGCCTCGCCGGTAGCGCGCACGGTGGAGTTGCACACCCACCTGATGGACAACGGCGTCATGCGCATGCGCCAGGTGCAGGCGATCGAGGTCGATCCTGGCACGCCGACGGTGCTGCAACCCTCCGGCCTGCACGTGATGCTGATCGGCCTGGTGCAGCCGCTGAAGGAAGGCGAGAGCTTTCCGCTGACACTGCGCTTCGCCCAGGCTGGCGAACGCATCGTGCAGGTGCGGGTGATGGGCCCTGGCGCCATGGCGCCCGGTGGCGGCATGCATTGAAGGAGATGCCGCGCATGACACAGTTCCGCACTTGGCTCGGCAGCCTGCTGCTGGCCGGCTGTCTCGCCGGCCCCGCCCTGGCGGCGGACCCGCAGCCGGTGACCATCCGCTTCGCCGGCATGGTGGGCGACCAGCCCTTTGCCTGCGGGCAGAGCTATGCCGGCCTCGGCGCCCGGGCGTCGCGCGCCACGCCGTCGGACTTCCGCTTCTATGTCTCGGGGCTAGAACTGATCGACACCGCCGGCCGCGCCGTGCCGGTGACGCTGGCGCAGGACGGCGTGTGGCAGCACGCCGATGTGGCGCTGCTGGATTTCGAGAACCGCAGCGGCCCCTGCCTGACCGGCACGGTGGAAACCAACGACAGTATCCGCGGCACGGTGCCGGCCGGCAGCTATCGTGGCCTGCGCTTCACGCTGGGCGTGCCGGCCGCACTGAACCATGCGGATGCCACGGTAGCGGCGTCGCCGCTCAACCTTGGCTCGCTGTTCTGGAGTTGGCAGGGCGGATACAAATTCCTGCGCATCGACCTTGCCTCGGCCGGCCGGCCGCAGACGGTGCGGGCCGGGGAGTCGCCACGCTTCGGCGATATGGCCGGCAGCCATCGGCTGGGCTTCGCGGTGCATATCGGCAGCACCATGTGCGCGCCGGGCACGCCACCCAGCGGCGACTGCCGCAACCCCAACCGTGCCGCGGTGGAACTGGCCGGCTTCGACCCGGCCCGCGACGTGGTGGTGGCGGACATGCGGGCGCTGCTGGAAGGGGTTAACCTGGAGGTCAACCAGCCCAACACCCCGGCCGGCTGCATGTCGTCTCCCAATGACGGTGACTGCGACCCGCTGATGCAGAATCTCGGCCTCGCCTTCGGCGGCCGAGCCAGCTCGGGCCAGCGCTTCTTCCGTGCCCGCTAGCAGGCTTTTGTGGCTGGCGGCGATGCTGTTGGCCGGCCTGCTGCTGCTGCCCCTGGCCATGGCCAGGGGGGAGGCACCGGGCTGGCGCTGGCAGTTGCCCGCCTGGTTGCCGCCGCCGCTGGTGCCGGCCGACAATCCGATGAGCGCAGCCAAGGTCGAACTCGGCCGGCGGCTGTTCTACGATGGCCGCCTTTCCGCCGATGGCACGGTGGCCTGCAGCACCTGCCACGCCCAGCGCCTGGCCTTCACCGATGGTCGGGCGCATCCCATCGGCGTCACCGGGGAAGCGCATCCGCGGAGCGCCATGATGCTGGCCAATGTCGGCTACCAGCCGGTGCTGACTTGGGCCAACCCGCTGGTGACGCGGCTGGAGCATCAGGCGCTGCTGCCGCTGTTCGGCGAAGCCCCGGTGGAGATGGGCCTGGCTGGACAACAAGCGGAAATGCTGGCCCGCCTGGCGGCCGATGCCGACTACCCCGCGCTGTTCGCCGCGGCCTTTCCGGCTGGTGGCATCGACTTGGCCGGCATCACCCGGGCGCTGGCCGCCTTTCAGCGCGCGCTGATCTCGGCCGATGCGCCCTATGACCGCTATCGCCAGGGCGGCCAGGCCAACGCCATCTCCCCGGCAGCGAAGCGTGGCGAGGCGCTGTTCTTCAGCGAGCGACTGGAATGTTTCCACTGCCATGGCGGGCCGCATTTCACCGACAGCGTGGCGCACCAGCGCAAGCCGTTGGCGGAATACGGCTTCCACAACACCGGGCTTTACAACCTCGGGCGGAACGGCGGCTATCCGCCAGGCGGTGAAGGACTGGTCGAGCATACCGGCGAGCCGCGCGACATGGGCCATTTCCGCGCGCCCAGCCTGCGCAACGTCGCGGTCACCGCGCCCTACATGCATGACGGCAGCATCGCCACACTGCCCGAGGTCATCGCCCACTATGCCGCCGGCGGGCGCCGCATCCGGCGCGGGCCACTGGCCGGCGACGGCGCGCGCAACCCGTGGAAAAGCCCCTTCCTGCCCGGCTTCCGGCTGAGCCAGCGGGAGGTGACGGACCTCGTCGCCTTCCTGGAAAGCCTGACCGACCAGGGCTTCCTGACCAATCCGGCCTACGCCGACCCCTGGCCCGCGGGCCACCCGGCGAGGGTACGGCGGCGGGAGGTGTTGGCGGCTACCCCAGCCCCAGCAGCGCGGCAACGAGGTCGCGCGGTTGCGTCACCATGACGTCGTGCCCGGCGCCCGGCACGTGCAGCACCCGGAAGCCCTGCTGGCGCGCCCGTTCCGCCGCGGCCAGGTAGTGCGGGCGTTCGGAGGAGAGCAGGTAGGTGCGGCGCAGAGCCTGCGCCGCCGCGGGCTGTGGCCGCACGCCCTGGGTGAAGGTGCGGTAGGGTTGGTCGGTCATGCGCGGCGTCATCCAGGCCACATCGGTCGGGTCGGTCACGCCCAGGGCGCGCAGCGAGAGCGCGTCGTTGAACGGGAGGCGCCAGCCCTCGCCGCGCTCGCGTACCCCCTTCTCGTACTGCGCGACGAAGCCCGGGACGTAGTCGTTCAGGCACTTGCCCGGCTCTGGCAGGAAGGCGTCAAGGTACACCAACTGGCCAAGCCGCTCCGGCGCGGCGGCGGCCACGCCAGTGATGACCATGCCGGCATAGCTGTGCCCCACCAGCACCACGTCGCGCAGATCCTCGAATTCCAGCAGCGCGGTGATGTCGCGGACATGCGCGTCGAGGTCGATCTCGGGCCGCCCCAGATGGGCCCGCTCACCAACGCCGGTGAGGGTTGGGGTGAAGACCTGATGGCCGGCGGCGCGCAGGCCCGGCGCCACCTTCTTCCAGGACCAGCCGCCGTGCCAGGCGCCATGCACCAGCACAAATGTCATCGGCGTGGCGCCCTGGGCGGGGGCGCCCAGGGCGCCGGTGGCGGCAAGGCCGGTGATCAGCATGGTGCGACGGTTGGACATGGGTGCGGTTCCTCCATGCCTGCATTGCAACAGGCCGGCGGCGCGGCCGCGATGGCGCCGGCGTTTGCCGTCATGCCAGAATGCTTTGCCGGCGTGCCAGCCCGGCCGGGGACCCTCTGATGCCGCCGGCGCCAGAACCACCCTTGATCCACCCCGCCGATCTGGCGGCCCTGGCGCCGCTGGTGGGCTGCGACTACCGCACCCCAGCCGGTGCCGCCGTGGCTCAGGGGCGCTGGGAGTTGGCGGCATTGCGGCCCGGGCTGGTGCTGCATGCCTCCGACGTGCGGCACCTGCGGCCACTGGCGTCGGAACTGACCAAGCCTCAGGGCCTGACGCTTTCCGTGGTGCTGCGCGGGCGCTGGCAGGCCTCGCTTGGTGGCGCGGAACTCGCCTGCGGTGGCGCGGCGCCCGAGGCCATGTTGTTCACCTGCGCCACGCCGGAACGCTGGGCGCGCCAGGCCTTGCCGGGACAGCAGGTGCGGATGGTGAACCTGATGCTCGGCCCGGAATGGCTGGACGCCGAGGAAGTGCCGCAGCACCTTTGGTGCCAGCATCTTGCCCAGGCCAGGTGGGTGCCTTCGGCCCAGATGCGTAGCCTGGCCGAGGCCATGTTGGCGCCCGAGGCGACGTCTCCTCTGGCGCGACGGCTGCGGACCGAAAGTCACGCCTTGGCGATGCTGGCCGAGGCCCTGCCCAGATTGGACACGCCAGCGCCGTCCATGCGCGTCTCGGCGGCGATGCGGCGACAGATGCAGCGGGCGCGAGAGAGGATCGAGGCTGGGCTGGCGGAGCCGCTGAGCATCGCTGGCTTAGCGCAGGAGTTGGGCATGAGCAGCCGCGGCTTCCGGCGCCAGTTCCATGCCGTGCATGGCGTGCCGGTGGCGCGCTTCCTGCGGGACCAGCGCCTGCAGCACGCCCGCCGGCTCCTGGAGCGCGAGGGCATGGGTGTGGCCCAGGTTGCCTACGCCGTGGGCTTTGCCAGTCCGGCCAACTTCGCCACCGCCTACCGGCAACGCTTCGGTGTCTCGCCAAGCGAAGCGCGGCGCTGAGGCTGGGTTTTCCGCCCGCTGCCAGCCTGGACCTGCTGGCCGAACACATGGCGGCGCGGCTCGGCCGGCCGGTTGTGATGGAGAACTACGGCGGGCGCGTAGGTGCCGTTGTGCGGACGGCCCAGAGAATTTCGTTCTCCGGTTCCCAGCGCTGCTCCAGTCGAGGTTCCCACAAATAGTCTCCCCCTCCGGGGGCACCGCGCTGAGGCGCAGGTTTGGCCGCGGTTTGCGCGACGACCTTGATGGTGCGAGGCGGGAATGACCCGAGAATTCCGCGCGGAGAGAGGGAATTCTCTCCGGACCTTGAGGGTAGGGTGATTTTGCCAACAAGGTTTAGGGCGTTGATATTGCGCCGTTTTCGCGTTGCTGAGCTTGGCATGATTTAGCACGTCGATTGCCCGGCGAAGGGCACCGGAGAGCGAGGACTCTGCCCTCACCCCCAAGCCGATCATCCGCCTTATCCAGCGGACACTTACTTTCGACAGCGGTTTTCCGGCCGCCACTTCGGAAGATCAGCAACACGGCGGCTCCCTCTCGGTCAGTGAAAGGGATCATCGGCACCTCTGCCCTCAATCATTGTTGTTTTCCCGAAGAAATCCAGGGCGCCGGCCACACCCAAGATCCATCCCTCCACCCGGGCGACCGTTCGATCGGTAGCGTCTAGGCGAGGCCGCAGGAAAGTGGCGAGGCTTCCATCCCTGTCCGCTATCGCCAGCCAGGCGGCGATGCTGAAGGCGTCATGCTGGTCGCCCGTGCGTCCGTCCCGAGCGAAGCCGCGGCTCCAGAGCGCGGGGTAGACCTCCGCGATTGCGGAGCGACCGGCTGGCACCTCCCATCCGTCAAAGGGCCAGAAGTGCACACGCGAGCCCAGCCGCTGTCGCAAGAAGCGCAGCCAGGGGATGCCGGCATGGGTGGACTTCGCCAACGAGCCCTGCACGTCGAAATGGAACACCGATTTCGCGCTGCCCGCCCGCAGTTCGGTCAACCGCCGCCACCGGGCGTTGCCCTGCCGCGCCGCGCCATGGCCGACGGACCCGTAGCGAACGAAATCGACATAGGTGTGATCCTCGTCGGTAGGCCAATGGCGCTGGAAATCGTCGAGGAAGGTGGGCCAGTCAGGCAGTAGGCCATGCGCCTCGAAATAGCCTAGCGGGAAGGAGAAGCCGTGGTCGATGCCGACCAGCGTCGGGACATCCTCGGCCAGGCGCTCGGCGAGCCATTCCGCGATGCCGCGCCGTGTCCAGTATTTGCGCGGCGAGGGTGGGGGAAAAACCTCCGTGGGCGTGGCGCCGCCCTCGGCCAGGTAGATACGCAGCCCCTTCAGGCTGGCGGTCGGCGTTTCCGCGCCGGAGTAGTCGACGCCTATGCTACGCTGGAAGGCGCGCACGTTTCCGCGGACCGGCTCGGTGGGCAGAAACATCAACCCACAGTCTCCGGAGGCGGCGCGCTTTTGGTGTCGGGCGCCGGCGCGATCGTTGTAGCCTCGGCAGCGTAAACGGCGGTCTCGAACTCGTTCCAAGCCTTGGCGCGGCGGGCAGCGGCCTCGGCGCGGAATTCCGCGGCGTAGGCGTACCCGGCATCAAGGGCAGCGATCATGGTTCTTTGAGCAGCAAGCGGCGGAAGCGGCAGAGGAAACGACGCTACCTCTTTGCTATTGATCGAAGCCAAGTTGGTTGTCTGCTTCGCCTTAATGCGGAAGTATGCCTGTCCATAGCTTGAGTTGATCACAGACAAAGCGAACTCCGGCGTCACCTTCGATTTATCTAATCGAACCCGCAAGACGTGGTTCTGGTGCACACAGTCGGCGATCTCGCTTTTCCAGATAGAGCCGCGGCCAACAAGTTCAGCACTATTTCCTTCGCACAAGAGCAGGTCGCCTTCCTCAAGGCGATATTTTGGCATGTCATCGTCGAGAACGTTGATGGTCTTTATTATTGTTAAGTCAAGACGATTGCGCTGGACGTTTGCGACCCGCAGATAGGGACGAGCGTGCAAACCGGGACGATTGCCGGGATATTTTTGAAGGCCGTAGCTGACCTTGCCGACCGCTCCGAGCAGTGACACCGGAAAGGCCGGAGCTGGATCGGTGAGTTTCAGAACTCCCCGCAGGACGCCTTCATGGGTCCAGCGGTCGAGGTCCTTGAAGGAAGCGATGAAGATGGGCCTGTCTGGCAGCGGCACGGGCGGCGCGAAGCCGAGCGCAGCCTCGAAATCGGCCATGGCCTTCGCCTCGGCAGCTTCTGCGGCCTGCTCCTTATCGGCCACGTCCTTCAGTGCCGCGTCGTAGGCCGCGACGATCGCCTGCTGCTCTGCGAGCTCGGGAAAGGGAATTCGCAGATCCAGAAATGCTTCAGGCGAGATGCGCTTCCGCCCACTCGTGCCAGTCGCTTTCTGCCGAAGAGATTTCAGAAACCCGCCCGTCCGCAGGATGCGCTGCACGAAACCGCCATCAAGCTTGGCTGGATCAGCCACAAAGACTGGGAACTCCGGCGTGACGACGCCCTTGGGGATCGAGGCCGGAAGCATCCCGATCGCGCCGCTGCGTGCGTCGATCTTCGAAAACACGATGTCACCCGGATAGACCGCAAACATGGCTCCCTTGTAGGGAGACGAGCGATCGCGTACCGATATTTCGCCATCAAGATGCACGGTGATCGGCGACCATTCGCCAAACGTCCCATTTATGGCGACGACTTCTCTGCGCGGCTTCATTACATCGCGCAATGCAGTCAAGGCATGGTGAGAATCCCGATGCACGGCATCTTCAGAACCGATCCAGGGCTCGAGAGCCCTCCACTGGCGGATCACGCAGCGGAGGGCAGGGAAAAATCCGGCGCCTCCGTGGGCTTCGCGCCCGCCTCCGCCCACACCTCGAACCGGCGATAGGCTTCCAACAGCGCAGGCAACTCAGTCGGTACATTCTCACCCGTCTCGCCGGTCGAGGTTATGCCGACGGACTTCGGCGCGGCAACAAAGACGGGATAGTCAAAGGCATCGCGCACATGCGCCCAAAGCGCGGCGTTGTGGCGCTCGTCCACCCCCTTCAAGGCGGCGGCGAGTTCGCGGGTGATCGCATCTGCCGCCTTCGTCACATCGTCGGTGAAAGCCGCCGCGTATTCCTTCTTCAGCGTCGCCGCTTTCTTGCGATCCTTCGCCTGATCGTCCCAGCCCACTTTTCTCAGCTTCGTCGCACCGATGCTCTGCGGATAGGGAGGTGGATCGGCCGAGAACCACGCAGGCGGCACGCGCTTGGCGCCGATTGCCGACAGCGCCTTCAGGATCTTCGCGGCGTCCTTATCATCGCCACAGATGATGCGCGGGCCGAAATCCGCACAGAGCTTGTCGCGTTCCGCGTTGAACGCAGCGTCGTGCGTCGCGTGCGCGGAGGTCCATGCCGCGTCCCAGGCGGTCTGATCGGCCTCGGTGAAGCGCGTCAGGAAGACGAGCGACGCCTTCACCGTGGCGTCGGCGGACCGGAACGTTTCTTCCGGCAGGCTGACGACGGCAAGGATTTTTGCTTTGCCCTCGCACCAGCGACGCAGCCACGTCAGCGAGGGATTGTTGAGATTACCATCGGGCAGGACGATTCCGATCCGCCCCCCGGGTTTCAGTAGGTTAAGGCAGCGCTCGACGAAGACGATCTCCGTGGCGCGATTGGACTTACCTTTGCCGATCTCAAAGAGGTCGAGAATCTTGGTCTTCGCCGTCGAAGCGTCGAGCATCCGCCGATGGCTCTCCTCCCATGCCGCGCCATAGCGCGCCATGCAGCGGTCCTTGTAGGCCTGATCGTCGTAGACCCGAGTTTCATCGCTGCCACCGACTTTTTGATCTTCACCTACATTCGAGCCGAAAGGCGGATTAGTGATGATTATGTCAAAGCGGCCGGGGAAGATGCCGTTAATGTCGACAAGGCCGTCGTGATAGTGAATGCCGCCATGCCCGTCGCCATGCATGATCATGTTCATCTTCGCGGTCCGCGCCGCGCGCGGTTCGGCGTCGGTGCCGAAGATGCAGTTCCAGGCGAGCCGGCCTACGCGGGTGTTAACAGGCTTGTTTTGATCGTCCGAGGGCAGGAGCTCCTTGTTCAGCGTGGCAAAGGCGTCGTCGATTCGACGCTCTTCCTCGTCGGGAACGAGACCGAGAGCTTCGATATCGGCGCGAGCCTTGTTCTTGTCGGCTTGGATCGCGGCGCCGATCTGGCTGCGGACATGCTCAAAGGCACGGATGAGAAATCCGCCTGATCCGGCGGCCGGATCGCAGATTAGCTCGCCTTCTTTTGGATCGAGCATGCTGACCATGAAATCGACCACCGGCCGCGGCGTGAAGAACTGGCCGAGTTCGCCGCGAAACGTGGTGCCAAGGAAGCGCTCGAAGGCGAGGCCCTTGATGTCATCGCCGGTCTTGGACAGATCGAAGGTCTGCAGTTCCTTGACGATGCGGCGGAAGGTGGCCTCGGAAATGTCTAGACGGTCACCGGCCGTGAACAGATCGTCGGCCTTGTAGTAGGCCTTGGTCTGATCAAAGAGCCCGTCATGCACGGCAGAATCGGTCGGGAGGCGAATCTTTGCTCGGGCATCGAGATACTCGACGGTGAAGGTGCCGTGCAGGCCGGAGCGCTCGATATACATCTTCACGAACAGGATTTTCGAGATCGTGTCGAAGGCCCGACCCGGGTCCATCTTGTGCACGTCGCGCAGGATGGAGTGGCACTTGAACAGGAGGTCCTGAAACTCCTTGCGGTTGAAGGCGCGGAGTTTGTTTTTAATCTCTTCGATACGCTTGGCGTCACCCCAATCGCTGGCCTTGGGGATTTCGCTGATCTGCACAAAATCGCCGGGCAGAGTCGGTAATAGCTTGAAAACGGCGGTGAACCGGGTGTTGTGCGCAATGAAGAACTCGCAGCCGACTGCCCGCGTGTAGCTTTCGCCCTGATAGTAGTCCTTGATGTTGATATCGACGGCTTCCGATTTGCACTCAATGACGAGCACAGGCGTGTTGTTGTTCGCCTTTGTCGTCGCGGTTTCCCAGATCACGATGTCGGCGCGCGGGCTTTTGTGCCCGTGCATCGTGCGGCGCTCCTGATCCATCTGGTTGAGCGAATAGCCGTAGTTCTCGACCAAATGGCGAATATAGTTCTGGCGGACAATTTCCTCGGGCTTGGCCGACACATCGCGCCACTCGGACCGTAACGGAATCCAAAGCCAATCGCCTTCGCGGTGAAGCGTGCCGGCATCAGTCGGAAAATGACTCTTTGGGCCGGTTTTCGGCTTTTTGGTTGCCATCTATTGTCTGCTCCAGCGACTGCCTGCGTTATTCATCGCGGTAATGGCTCCGTCCCACGGCTGAGGATATCGAGGTAGCGGCCGTAGGCGAAGAGCCGGCCGCGCTGTCGGCCTGTGGTTTCCCGCAGGATGCCCAGCGCCATCAGGTGGTTCACGGTGGTGCCGATGGTGGGGTGCGACAGCTTCAGTCGCTCGGTTGCCGTGGCCACGGAGATCAGGGGCTTTGACTTCAACAGGTCATGCAGCCGTAGGGCCGAGCCGGCGCTGCGCCCCAGGGCCTCGATCTTGGCTCGGTCCTCCGCGAACAGGGCCATGATCTGCCGGGCCGCCTCGGTGGCACCTTCCGCGGTCTCCGCCACGCCTTCCAGGAAAAAGCGCAACCAGGCTTCCCAATCGCCCTGTTCCCGCACCCGCTGGAGCAGTTCGTAATAGGTCTGACGATGGGCCTTCAGGTAGAGGCTGAGGTAAAGGATCGGCTCGCGGAGCATGCCCTCCGCACAGAGCAGGAAGGTGACCAGCAGGCGCCCGAGGCGGCCATTGCCATCCAGGAAGGGGTGGATGGTCTCAAACTGAACATGCAGGAGGCCGGCCTTGATTATGGTTGGCAGTTCCGGCGTTTCGGCATGGATGAAGCGTTCGAGGTCGCTGAGGCATGGCAGGACGAGGTTGGGGGGCGGCGGCACGAAAGCTGCCAGGCTTGGCCGAGACCCGCCGACCCAGTTCTGCGAGGCCCGGAATTCGCCGGGCTGTTTGCCGGCGCCACGGCCGGAGGCCAGGAGGGTGGCATGGATTTCCCGGATCAGGCGCAGGGAGAGAGGCAGGCCATCGCGCAGCAATTTCAGGCCATGGTCGAGCGCCGCGACGTAGCATGAGACCTCCGCCACATCATCCAGCGGCACCCCTGGCGCTTCGTCGCTTTCAAATAGCAGAAGGTCGGACAGGGAGGATTGCGTGCCCTCGATCTGCGAAGAGAGCAGCGCTTCTTTGCGGACGTACATGTAGAGGAAGAGGTGCGTGTCTGGCAGGATCGATGCCATGCCGTCGAGGCGCCCGAGGGCCATCTGGGCGCGCTGGAGCAGCCCCAGCAGGGGCGTAACGTCCAGAGGCGGGTGGGGCGGCAGAGGTGGGGGCACAAAGGCCCGGATGTTCTCCCCGGCGACGCTCGTGGCGACGTAGCGGCCCAGGCGATCTTCAGGAGAGGGTCCGGGCATGGTTATGAAGGGTGGCTTTCGTTGGCTCGGGGGCAATGTAAGAAATCCAGCCTATGTTTTCATAACCTGGCGGCGGATGCCAGTGGGCTGGCCATCTGCTGAGCCCACGCACAAGGAAACGGCCCCAGCAGCGCCGGCAGCGTCATGCCCTCCGTTTGCCGCCCCTCCAGGATTGCCTCGACCAGGCCGGGCGCCAGTAGCGTCAAGCGCAGAAGGGTGCCCAGGTACCCGCGCTCGATCTTCTCCGCCGCCGCCATCTCGCTGATCGAGGCGTATCGCCCATCGTCCAGCAGCTTCTGGTACCGAAAGGCCCGCGCCAGGGCCTTAACCAGTGCCGGGTCGGCGCGCGTCGGGACGATCGGGACGCCAGCCAGCGCCATCGGCGTCACCACCGTCTTCCGGCCGGGCCGCCGCCTGATGGTCATCGGCACCCGGACGGTGATGTGCGTCGCCCCGCTCACGCCGCAGCCCTCACCGCGCTCAGGTCCCTGACCAGCCCGGCCAGGCCCTCCACCCGCAGTCGGATGTCCGCGCCGGCCGGCCCGACCACCACGCGCTCCACCAGCGACTGGACGATCCGTGCTTGCTCCGCCGGGAACAACTCGCCCCACATCGGGTCCAGCCGGTCCAGCGCCTCCCGTACTTCGCGCTCGGTCAGGTCCGGCGCCTCGGCCCGCGCCGCCAGCCAGGTACCGACCACCACCTCTGGCTGGCGCAGCAGGGCACGGACCTGCTCCACCACCGCGGTCTCGATCTGCGCCGCCGACACCCGCCGGATCAGCGCGCTGTCCATGTCGGGCTCGGCCTTCAGCACCTGCTGGGCGACATAGTAGCGGTAGAGCCGGCCATCCTTCCGGCTATGTGCCGGCGACAGCGCCCGCCCGTCCAGCCCGTAGATCAGCCCCTTCAAAAGCGCCGGCGCCTGCTGGCGGTTCTGGTTGGCCCGCACCCGCGGGCTGACCTGGAGCACGGCGTGTGCTCGATCCCATAGCTCCCGCGGCACAATGCCCTGGTGCTCGCCGGGGAACACTTGCCCCTTGTGCTCGACTTCGCCGACATAGGTGCGGTTGTTGAGTAGCTTGTAGACGTCGCCTTTGTTCAGCGGCCGGCCTGACTTCGCTGCCACGCGTTCTTCGTGCAACCGGCGCACCGTTTCTACGCCGGAGCCGGTCTCGGCGAACAGCGCGAACACTCTGCGCACCCGCGGCGCTTCAGCCTCATTCACGATCAGCTTTCGGGCAACGACGTCGTAGCCGAGCGGCACCTTGCCGCCCATCCACATGCCGCGCGCCTTCGACGCGGCCACCTTGTCGCGGATGCGCTCGCCGATAATTTCGCGCTCATACTGCGCGAAGCTGAGCAAGATGTTCAGCGTCAGCCGACCCATGCTGGTGGTCGTATTAAACGACTGAGTAATTGAAACAAAGGTGACGCCATGCGCGTCCATCACCTCTACCAGCTTGGCGAAATCCATCAGCGAGCGGGACAGCCGATCAATCTTATAGACCACAATGACATCGACCAGGTCGGCCTGGATATCACGCAGCAGACGCTGCAAGGCTGGCCGCTCCAACGTCCCGCCAGAATAACCGCCATCATCGTAGTGATCGCGGACCAGGACCCAACCCTCGGCGCGCTGGCTGGTGATATATGCCTCACAGGCGGCGCGTTGTGCGTCGAGGGTGTTGAACTCCTTGTCCAGCCCTTCGTCGGTGGACTTCCGCGTGTAGACGGCGCAGCGCAGCTTCTTGGTGGTCGCCGGCATGGCGGGCACGATGCTGGCGCGGCGGCTCATACGTCACCGCGCGTGCGCAATCCGAAAAACGTCCAGCCATTCCAGCGCGTCCCGGTGATGTGCCGCGCGATGGCCGACAGTGACTGGTACGGCCGCCCCTCAAACTCGAAGTCATCGGCGCGCACCGTGACCACGTGCTGCACGCCGTCATGCTCGCGCACCAGGCGCGTGCCAGGCAGTGGCCGGCTGTCGGCGCGGATACGGCGCAGCACCACGTTGCCGCCATCCAGCCGTTCGCCGAGCGCTTCCAGCCGGGCGCGG
Source organism: uncultured Rhodospirillales bacterium (assembly GCA_903835235.1). GTDB lineage: Bacteria > Pseudomonadota > Alphaproteobacteria > Acetobacterales > Acetobacteraceae > CAIMOR01. The sequence goes on along the minus strand of CAILMF010000043.1, from coordinate 12,746 downwards.
GTCTCGGGCTTCAGCCCGCCATAGGCGAGCTCTTGGATTCGGTAGGCCAGCCGGCTGACGATGTACGCCTTGTTGAACGGCGGCGGCTCCTTGCCGAACAACTCGCGCCATTGTTGCTTGAGTTGCGCGATGGGCGTTGTCGGCAACGCCGCCAGCCGCGGCAGCACCTGCGCCGGCGGGATCTTCGGAATGGTGGATGCCGCCACGGGCGTAGCAGTGGATCGTCTGGTCATGCGAGTCCCTCTCTCCTGGGGTTCGCATGCAGGCGCTGCCGGGCGGTAGACGGTAGGCGAATGTCTCCACACCCCCGGGCCTCGGCGGCATCCCGCGCGGCTTCCTCGGCATCGCGGCTGCGCAGCCGCACCAAGCCCGTGGCCAGGATGGCGCACACGTCGCGCAGGTGGGGTGGGAGGTGAGTGTTAGGGGCGGGGCCGATACGCTGCATAGCGCGACAATACGAAACGCAGCCGCCCCCGGGGAGTGCGGATGTGTAGCGCTACAACCCAATCTGCCTTCCAAGCCAGATCACCCGCCCCAGGACATGAATATCCTCCGGGGAGAGGTGCCGCTGCGCCTCATAGGCCGGGTTGTCCGAGAGGACCGTGATCTGGTTCCGACCCAACTCGACCTGCAGCCGCTTCACCTGCAACCCGCCATCGGTGCGGATCACGTAGATGCCGTCCTTGCGGCTCGGCCGGTTCTGCCGGAAATCGACCAGCACCGAGTCACCTTGCCGTAGCGTCGGCTCCATCGAATCCCCGTCCACGGTGATCACCGCCAACTGGTCGAGCGGCGCGTTGGTGACGGTTTGCACCCACTCCTCCCGGAAGGCGATCCGGTGCAGGACGGTCTCATTGTCGATGGCCTGGCCAGGGCCGGCCGAGGCCTGGGCATCGTACACTGGCAGCAGCGCCCAGCGGTCGCCACCCATGCTGACCACCTCGGCGCCAAGCGCCGGCCCCGGACGCCGCATCGTCTGGGCGGGCGCCGGCGCACGCGACACCCGCTGGCCAAGCAGCGCCGCCGCCTGTTCCGGGGTGGTGATCGCCCCCGCGATGTCCTGACCTTCCTTGCCGAATAGCAGCGCCTGCCAGGTCACGCCGAGCGGCACCGCCAACTCGCGCGCCGCACGCGGCGTCAGTGGTCGCCGGCCGCTCTCATAGGCGCGGTAGGTTGCCTCCGGCACGCCGGAGAGACGGGCAAGTTCGGCACCGCTGCCGATGCCCTTTCCCTCTCGAAAGCGGCGGAGTCGTTGGGCTGTGGTCTCCATGCGATGCAGTTTGTAGCGCCTTCTGCGCGATTGTGTAGCGGTTTCTTTGGCGCGATACAAGACTTGTTGAGTAGCGCGACTTTGCGTATCTCTCGCCTATGCCCCGCGCCACCACCCAACGCCATGCAGCCCCACCGGCCAGCTTCGCCGAGGTGATCAACCTCTGGCCGACTGCCGGCGATCTGGCCGCCACCCTCGATGTCGAGGCCGTCACCGTCCGTGCCTGGCGGCGGCGCGGCATCCCCGCCCGCTACTGGGCCGCGGTTGCCGCCGCCGCCCGGGTCAGCGGCCGGCCCATCGATGAGCGCCTGCTCGCCGAACTTGGCTCCGTCCGGAAGGGCCGCTCCCATGGGTAAGGCGTCACGCGACAAGGGGCTGCGCCGCGAGCGCGCCATCGTCCAACTGCACACTGCCTGCGGCCTGCGCGCCGAGCGCGTGCCGCTCTCCGGCGCGACGCGGTACCGCGGCAATGGGGCGGATGTCGACCTCTATATCCGCGGCGCCGAGCCGCTCAAGGCTGAGGTCAAGGCGCGCGGCGAGGGCCAGGGCTTCCGCACGCTGGAGGGCTGGCTTGGCGACAACGATGCCCTCTTCCTGGTGCGCGACCGTGCCACGCCGCTGGTCGTCGTGCCGCTGCACATCTGGCTCGAGGTGGCCGGTCGCAGCGCCCGGCTCGATCCCGATGCCGATATGGACCGGCGCGAGCGCCGCAGCGCCGCCGAGCAGGGTTCGCTTCCCACCAGCGACGCCAATGCGCGGAGCGCGGCATGACCCGGCTCCGCCTGCTGGAAGCGCTCCGTGATGTGGCCGGCAGCCTGCTGCTGGTTGGCGGCTTCATCGGGTTCTGCTGGCTCGCCGGCTTGGCGGTGCCGCGATGACCCATCGGCGCCGCCTCCGCCCGCAGGGCAGCGCCGTCTCCCCGCGGGCATCCCATTCCAACCGAGAGACCCTGATGACCAACCGCACCACCCTCGACCAGCTGCGCGCGATGGACGCGACGCGGGCCGCCGGCCTGCCGATCGACCACCTCGCCATGCTGCTCGACGAGGTCGGCGAGCTCAAGGCCGATGCCAAGCGCCTCGCCGACCTGCTGAACGACGCCCTGCACCAGCGCTTTGGCGAAGCCGCCGCCGCCTCCCGCCGCGCTGAGGGCAAGGATACTGGCCGCGTTCGCCTCGAAGCGGACGGCTTCGAGGTGATCGCCGACGCGCCCAAGCGGGTCGAGTGGCACCAGGGCCGGCTGGGCGAGGCCGTCGCCACGATCCGCAGCTGGGGCGAGGACCCCGCCGACTACGTCGCCACCGAAATCCGCGTGCCGGAGAGCCGCTTCTCGGCCTGGCCGCCGCGCATCCGTGACGTCTTTGCGCCGGCGCGCACCGTCGCCACCGGACGTCCTGTCTACAGCCTGGGAAGGATTGCAGCATGACCACCCCTTCGCGCCCCCTGCCCATGGCGGAGCAGGTCCGTCGCGCCGGTGACCAAGCCGTGCCGATGCTGGTGGATCTCCATCTCCGTGCCGCCACCGAGGCCATGTCGGCCCTCTACCTCCTGACCAGGCTTCCAGAGGATGGCGGCCCCAACCCGGCAGCGGCCGAAGAAAAACTCGGCCGCGTCCTTCGCATTCTGCTCACGGGAGAGATCTGATGGCGCACGAACTCCGCATTCAGGTCACCATCCCGCTGCAGGGCGACGCGATTGCGCGCGCCAAGGATGTGGCCGCCTTCGAGCCGACACTCGACAGCTTCGCCGAGGCGGTCGCCCGCGCCGGTGGTGGCATCGAGGTCGATGTCATCAAGGCCAAACCCCGCACGCCGAAGGCGGAGGCGCACTGATGGCGATCTCGCTCGACAGCCTCCGCCGTGGGGGCGAGGCCAGGCCACCGCGGTTGCTGGTTTATGGCGTTGCTGGTGTCGGCAAGACCAAGCTCGCAGCGGACGCGCCGCGGCCGGTGTTTCTGCAGACCGAGGATGGCCTGGGCAAGCTCAGCGCCGACACCTTCGGCCTGCTGCGCAGCTACGAAGATGTGCAGGACGCGCTCGATGTCCTGTACCGCGAGGATCACGGCTTTCAGACCGTGGTGCTCGACAGCCTCGACTGGCTGGAGCCAATGATCTGGAAGCGCACCTGCCAGGACAACAACTGGCCCGACATCGAGAAGGCGGGCTTCGGCAAGGGCTATCTCGCGGCCCTTGATGTCTGGCGCGGCTTTCTGGATGGCATGAACTTGCTGCGCGACGAACGCGGCATGGCAGTGATCCTGATCGCGCATGCCGACATCAAGCGCTTCGACAGCCCTGAGACGGAACCCTACGACCGGTATCAGCCGAAGCTGCAATCGCGGGCCGCCGCCTTGGTGCAGGAGCATGTCGATGCCGTGCTTTTTGCGAACTACCGCATCAGCACGCTGAAGTCCGATGTCGGCTTCAAGAAGCAGGTGACGCGCGGCGTGAGCGGCGGCGATCGGCTGCTGCACACGATCGAGCGCCCGGCCTTCCTGGCCAAGAACCGCTTCGGCCTGACCGATAGCCTCGCGTTGGACTGGCCGGCGCTGGCCTCCGGCATTCCCTTCTACGCCAACACCACCCCCGCTGCCGAGAGGAGCTAAAGCCATGGCCTTGCTGAATGGGACTTTCGACGCGAGTGGTGTCGAACCTGCTGCTCCCATGGAGCTGCTCCCGCCCGGGCGCTACGTCGCGCAGATCGTGCAGAGCGAGATGCAGCCGACCAAGGCTGGCGATGGCCAGATGCTCTGGCTGGAGCTTGAGGTGCTCGAAGGCGCGCAACGCGGCCGGAAGATCTGGGATCGGCTGAACCTCGCCAATCGCAATCAGCAGGCGGTGGAGATCGCGCAGCGGCAACTCTCGGCGATCTGCCATGCCGTCGGCCAGATCCAGGTGAGCGACAGCGAGCAGCTGCACTTGCGCCCCGTGCTGGTCACGCTGGCGGTGGAGCCTGACAGCCGCGATGCGCATCTGCCGGTCGAGGAACGGCGCAAGCAGAACAAGGTCAAGGGCTACAGCGCTACTGGCAGCGTGGCGACGCCGGCCGCCCCCGTCCAACGCGTGGCACCCCCGCCGCAGCAGCATCCGGCCGCACCGTCCCCGGCACCCCGCCAGCCCGCTCCGGGCAATGCCCCGCCGCCGTGGCGCCGCACTGGCTGACGCATTGGCGGCGGATGCATCCGTCGCTTCCTCTCCTCCGTGGGTGAGACCATGGCACTACTTCCTACACCGCCCAGTCCAACCGTTGCCGCGATCTACGCTGCCTATGAGGCGGATGCAGAGACCGGGTACCGCGCGCATCTCGGCGCCTCGCTGATCGGCACCGAGTGCGGGCGCGCCGTTTGGTACGGCTTTCGCTGGGCGACGCGGGCGCGGCATACGGGGCGCCTGCTGCGGCTGTTCCAAACCGGGCATCTGGCCGAGCCGCGCTTCGTCGCCGACCTGCGGCGCATCGGCGTGACGGTGCTCGAAGTCGATCCCGACACTGGGCGGCAATGGACGCTGCGTGATGCCGGCGGGCATTTCGGCGGAAGCATGGATGCGGTCGGCATCGGCTTTCCTGAGGCGCCGAACACCTGGCATGTCTGCGAGTTCAAGACGCACAGTGCCACGTCCTTCGCCAAGCTCCAGGCCGACGGCGTCGCGACGTCCAAGCCGCTGCATTGGGCGCAGATGCAGGTCTATATGCAGCTCAGCGGCATCGAGCGGGCCTTCTACCTGGCGGTCTGCAAGGACACGGACGCGCTCTACCAGGAGCGCATCCGCCACGACGCTGAAGCTGCGCTGCGCATCCTGGCCAAGGCCGAACGCATCATCGGCGCCACGCGGCCGCCTTCGCGGATCAGCGATGATCCGGCTTGGTGGCAGTGCAGGCTCTGCGACCACCACGCGGTCTGCCACGAGGGCCAGGCGGTGGAGCGGCACTGCCGCGCCTGCCTGCACGCGACACCAGTGGACGGCGGCGCCTGGCATTGCGCGCGGCATGCTCGCGCCCTCTCGCGGCAGGACCAGGAGGCGGGTTGCGCCGCGCATCTCTTCATCCCTGACCTGGTGCCGGGCGAGCAGCTCGACGCCGGCGATGATTGGGTCAGCTACCGCTTGAGGGATGGCGGTGAGTGGCGGGACGGGGTGTCATCGTCAGCGTGGGGCCACCACCAGCCAATGCTGGAGACGGTGCCATGACGATGGCTCTCCGCCCTTATCAGCGCGCTGCCATTGACGCGCTCTATGACTACTTCGCCGGCAACACCGGCAATCCGCTCGTGGTGATTCCCACCGCAGGTGGAAAATCGGTGGTTATCGCGGGCTTTATCCGCGAGGCAATCGCCGCTTATGCCGACACCCGGGTCCTGATGCTCACTCATCAGCGGGAACTGATATCCCAGAATTTCCAGGCGCTGCTCCGCGCCTGGCCCGAGGCGCCAGCCGGCATTTACTCCGCAGGCCTGTCGCGGAGGGACATCCATGCGCAAATCCTGTTCGCCGGCATCCAATCCATCCATCGCCACGCCTTCCGCGTCCAGCGCTGCGACCTGGTGCTGATTGACGAGGCGCATCTTCTCGGGCGGGGCGACAGCGGCATGTACCGCTCCTTCCTGGCCCAGCTGAACGAGATCAACGCCGGCCTGCTGAAGGTCGTGGGTTTCACCGCCACGCCTTATCGGCTGGACAGCGGCATGCTGCACGAGGGCAAGGATCGGCTCTTCACGGACATCGCCTATGAGGTGCCCGTGCTGGAGATGATTCAGCAGGGCTACCTCTGCCCTGTTGTCCCTAAGCGGACCTCCACGCAACTCGATGTCGGCGGCGTCGGTACCCGCGGCGGCGAGTTCATCGCCAAGGACCTCGAGGCGGCAGTAGACCGCGACGAGGTTACCCGTGCCGCGGTGGCCGAGATTGTCCAGCATGGCGAGGGTCGCGGCTCCTGGCTGGTATTCTGCTCCGGCGTGGCTCATGCGCGCCATGTCCGTGACGCGATCCGCGAGCATGGCATCTCGGCCGAGACCGTGACCGGCGATACGCCGGGACCGGAGCGCGACGGCATCCTGGCGGCGTTCAAGGCGGGGCGGCTGCGCTGCGTCACCAACGCCAATGTGTTGACCACCGGCTTTGATGCGCCAGGCACCGATCTCATCGCGCTGCTGCGTCCTACAAAGAGTGTCGGCCTCTACGTGCAGATGGTCGGCCGTGGCACCCGCCTGGCCGAGGGCAAGGATGACTGCCTGGTCCTCGACTTCGCCGGCAACACCGCCCGGCATGGCCCGATCGACACGGTGGACGGCCGCAAGAAGGAGCCAGCGGGCGACGGCGACGCACCGATCAAAGTCTGTCCCGAATGCCAGACTATCAACCACGCCAGCGTGCGGCGCTGCATCGAATGCGATCATGAGTTCCCGCCACCGGTGGTGAAGGTGGCGCCGCAGGCGGCATCGAACGCGCTGCTATCGACGCAGGTTCAGACGACATGGTGCGACGTCACGGGCGTCCGCTACATGCTCCACGAGAAGCCTGGCAAGCCGGCTTCTCTACGCGTCACCTACGAGTGCGGCCTGGCGCGGCATAGCGAATGGGTTTGCTTTGAGCACGCCGGCTTCCCGCGAGAGAAAGCCGTGACCTGGTGGCGCAGTCGCGCCCCGCATCTGCCGGCGCCCTCCACGGTGGGAGAGGCCCTGCAGCATCACGAAGCCCTCCGCCAGCCCCGTGCCATCCAGGTGCGGCCAGTTGGCCAATACACGGAAATCGTCAGTGCGAGGTTCGAGTGATGAACGCACCATGGAGGCGCGCCCCTGCGCCAGCTCCGGAAGCTTCACCGCCAATGACGGAAACCCCGGAGGAGAAGGCGACGCGAAGGAAGGCGCAGCGCGCCGCAGCGGCACGCCGGCGGTATGCGGAGAATCCCGAGAAGGGGCGTGCGTGCGCGCGCGCTGCCCGCGAGAAGGATCCTGAGAAGGCGCGCGAGGCCTGCCGGCGCTATCGAGAGCAGAACCCGGAAAAGCTGATCGCGAGATATAAACTCAGGCGCGAGGGAAACAGAGAATCCGCGCTGGCGATGGAACAGGCCGCGCGGGAGGCTCGACGAGCCAGGATCAATGAGCAGCAGCGCGAGCGTCGTAAGGCGAACCGCGAGAAGGACAACACCAAACGGCGGGCCTGGTATCAGGCGCATGCGGACGCTGAACGCGCGCGTGCGCGCACGCTCTATGGAAAAGCCAAGCAACAGCTGGCGGACGAATGAGATGCCGCAACTGCTTGCGCCCGTCCTGGCATTGGAACTGGTGGCATCCGTCGCGCCCGCTCCGTGTGCACTGGACCACGCCCAGCTGCTCTCCCTTCTGCCTGAGCCTCTGGCCGGAGCGTCGCATGGTTGATCCCAACGACCAGGAAGTCGCCGCCATGCGCGCTGCCGGCGACATCGCTGGTCAGTACATCGACGCCGTCGGCCGCACCGACATGGCAACTTGGTCGGAGGCTGACTGGCGCGGCTTCGTCGAGGCCATCTGCGGCGCCTATGTCGACGCGCTGGTCGAGCAGCAGATCGCCATCAATACCGCCCTGTCCAAGGTGCAGGCGGTGCCGGCATGAACCTGGCCGCCTGGGTGCTGGTGCTGATGCTGATGCCGGATGGGCATCTCGCCACCGCCACCTTCAGCACCGTTGATGCGTGTATCGGCGCGGCCATGCAACTGGCCGAACGCGAGGTAGGGCTGCGCGCCTGGTGCGCCAGCGTGCAGAGCGGCGAGGTGCGCTGGCCCACTGCCGCCAATCGCGCGGGAGCACGGCGATGAAAGACAATATCTCGATGCGGGAACTCGCGCGCCGCATCGGCGTCTCCCACACCGCACTACAGAAAGCCCAGCGCAGTGGTCGCATAGCCCGGGAGGCTGATGGCACTTGGGACGTTGAAAATGTTCGTCAGGGTATGGCCATGGCTTCAGTCGCCAGGTTGCCGGCTGGGCGTCCGCGCCAATCAGCGACTGTGCCGCCATGGGCAACACGGCCGCAGAACCGTCCGTCGCAGTGGCAACGCGCTGACGGCGTTGCTCTCTCGATACACGACAATCTTGAGCTTGCACGATCCGCGCTACAGCGCGCGGCGCTGCAGATGGCGCAGCTCTATCCGGAAATCCTGCAGATCGACAGAGCGCGGGACTTGGCCATTGCTGCTCAGGAGGCTGAGACGAAATGACCAAGTCCTTCATGGCCGATTATGGCGAGCGGCTGATCGACAACGGCTATTCGATCATCCCCATTATGCCGGGCAGCAAGGTGCCGGGCCGTTTCAGCGGCGGAGAATGGTCGCCCTATCCCGACTGGGCGCGGCACTGCGACCGGCCGACCAAGCCCTTCGAGATTGATATCTGGCGGCGTTGGCCTGACTGCGGTGTCGGCATCGCCACCGGCAGCGTGGTGGGCATCGATATCGACATCCTGGATGCTGCGCTCGCCATCCAGTTGGCCGCGCTAGCCACGTCCATGCTGGGCGACACGCCGTGCCTGCGTATCGGCCGCGCGCCGAAGCGGCTGCTGATCTATCGCGCCGCCACACCCTTTGCCGGCCGCAAACGCCATCCCCTCGAGGTCCTGGCGCGCGGTCAGCAGTTCGTCGCCTATGCCGTGCATCCTGACACTGGCCAGCCCTATGCCTGGCCTGACACGGGGCTTGCGGACCTGCCGTGGGACAGCCTGCCCGCGGTTGACGAGGCGCAGTGCCACGCCTTCCTGGACGCCGCCTGGCAGTTGCTGCCCGACGAGGTGCGGGTCAACTCGATCCTGGCGGATGCGCCGACCAGCGCCTGGAGCGGCCCGAGCGATCCGAAAGGTACGCGGGACGCCATCGCGGCGGCGCTGGCCTGGCTGCCGAATGACGACCTGCCCGGCAACGAGTGGATCACCGTCGGCGCCGCCATCAAGGCCGCGCTCGGCGAGGAAGGCCGCGACCTCTGGCTCGATTGGTCCAAGTCGAGCGGGAAGTCAGGCAAATCGGGCAAATCGGACACTGCTGAGCGGCGCTGGACGACGCTGCGCCCGCACAGCGTCGGCGCCGGCAAGATCTACTGGCTGGCCGAGCGGCGCGGCTGGGTGCCGGATCCCGCCCTGACGCTGAACGGCACCCAGGCTGATCAGGCGGCGCAGCCGCACCCCGCTGCTGCTTTCCTGGCGAAACTCAACGCCAGCCAGGCCAAGCAACAGGCTGCGCCACTCCCCGTGCCGCCCAGCGTTCTGCAGCCCGGCGGGGTGTTGCAGATGCTGCTGGACGAATGCGTCAAATCGGCCCTACGGCCGCAGCCCTTCCTCGCCCTCGGCGCTGCCATCTGCGCCGTCGGCGTGCTGGCCGGGCGCAAGTACCGAACCCGAACCGATCTGCGTACCAACGTCTACGTTGCCGCCGTGGCCGAAAGCGGTGGCGGCAAGGACCACGCGCCGGAGGTCATTCGGCGCTGCTTCGACCTCGCCAGGCTGGAGCGCTACCTCGGCGGCGAAAGCCTGGCTTCCGGGCGTGGCATGGTGTCCGCCCTGGAGCACCATCCCGCGCGGCTGTTCCAGATCGACGAGTTCGGCCTGTTCCTCGGCAGCGTTGCGGGCAGCAAGGCACCGGCGCACAAGGCGGAAATCTGGTCCGAGCTGATGAAGCTCTACAGCCGGGCCAAGGGCGTCCATCGCGGCACCGAGTACGCCAACAAGAAGGACGCGCCGCGCGTCGACATCCACCAGCCCTGCGCCTGCTTCTACGGCACCACCACGCCGTCGACCTTCTGGAAGGCGCTGGAAGGTGGCGCGATGATGGATGGCTCTCTCGCGCGCTTCCTGGTCTTCGTCACCGACAATGATCGGCCGGATCGCAACCGGGCCGCCGGCATCGTCGCACCGCCAGCGCCATCGCTGGAGGCCCTGAAGGCGATCATCCGTGGCCAGGGCGACCCACCACCGCCCGGCAACCTGCCGGCGGTGCATGTGGCGCCGATGACCGCCACCGAGGCGCCGACCCCCTACACCGTGCCGATGTGCACCGCGGCGGAGGCCTTGCACGACCGCAAACTGGCCGAGGAAGACGCCTGGGCCAGGCGCGTGGCCAGCACCCCGCAAGCCGCCATCGTGAACCGCCTGGGCGAGAACGCCACCAAGCTGGCGCTGATCTGCGCGGTCAGTCGCAACCCGGCACACCCGAGGATCACGGAGGCGGAAATCGCCTGGGGTTGGGCACTGGCCGAGCACTGCACCAAGACTCTGCTTCGTGATGCCGGGCGCTTCCTGGCGGATAGCGAGTTCGAGAAGCGCCTCAACAAGGCCATCGACATCATCAGCAAGCACGGCCCGTGCAGCAGGCGCGACATGTTCCACAAGGGGCTGAAGCTGGCCGAGCGGGAATTCAGGGATGTGATCAACGCGCTGGTGACGCACGGGGTGGTCATCGAAACCCAGCCACCCACCAGCGGCGTCGGCCGGCCTCCCGGCCCCCGCTACGTGCTGGCGCAGCCGCCCGACGACACAGTGGCCGGGGAGGGCGTCAGCGATGAGTAACGCAAATCGGCCACCTCCGGATAAGCCATTGGAAAAGGCCCTTTGTGGATTTTGTTCTTTCGTGCGCGGGCACGAAGGGGAGACCCCCCACTACGCGCGCAGGGGGTCGAAGGGGGAGACCTCTCTACATAATAACATATATAACAATAATATATATATCAATGAGTTAGGGGGGTGTTGTGTCCCTGCCTGGGGGATTGCGTAGATGACCATCCCCGGCTCGCCCCGCCCGCCGCGATCCTGCCTCGACCGCGGGACCAGCAGCGCCACCACCAGCCGCGAGATGGAAGCCCTGCGCCGGCGCGTCTGGCGCGACCAGGGCATGGTCTCGCTGCACCTCGAGGACATCACCGACCCCTGGCTGCGCCAGGCAATCCAGAACGAAGCCGTGCGCCGCTGGGGGCCTCGGCAGCAGGAGAAGACCCATGGCCGGTAAGCGGAAGACCAAGACCCCGAAGCAGGATGCAGCGCTCGGTCCGTCGGCCTGGCGGCTGCAGCATGGCGGCTTCGGCGATGCCATCCGTGAGGCGGACCCGGAGACCGGCACGCCCGTCGCGCATCGCTACGCTCTGGACACGCTGGGTGTGATGTTCGGCAACGGCACCATCACCGCCGAGATGCGCGACGCCGGGGAGATGTTCCGCCGGCAGTTCCGCTTCGCCGCGCTCGACACGCTGCGCGCCATGCCGCTGCTCCGCATCCCCGGCGGCGCAGGGGGCGATACGACGACCGAGCAGCAGTTCCAGGCACGCGAGCGGGTAGCCGCCGCCATCGATGCCCTGGGCGGCCCTGGGAGCCCCGCTGGGGCCTGTGTGTGGCATGTCGTGGGCCTGGAGAACTCCATCACCGAGTGGGCCCGCAGGTCGGGCTGGTGCGGGCGTCCTATTGGCCATGCGCAGGGGCAGGGGGTGCTGGTGGGGGCACTGGGCGTGCTGGCCATGCATTACGGGCTGACCCGGCGACGGGCGGCCTGACGCCGTGGCCGAAGAAAAATGCACAGCGCTACATCTTGGCACTCCCCAGCAGAATCTGGATTGTGTAGCTTCTCGATAGTCGCTGAAGATGTGGCTGCGGCGGATGGCTTCGGAGCCACTCGGCCCGCTCTTGGAAGTAAAGACTGAAGTATAGGCCAAGTACTAATCCAGGGTCCTTCCCGCCAATACTGTATGCGGGACGCAGGAGCGCGCAACTTCGCTAGCGCCAGGCCGGAAAACAGGTTCGCAGTTCGCACCCCGGCCGCCGGAAATGGCAGCCCGCCGCCAGTTTCGGCGGTAGCCCCGTAGTCCCCGGTTCGCACCTGCCGCCTGCGAACCATGCAGTTCGCACCCCCATCACCGGATCATGCCGATGCCCCTCCCCTGGATGGCAGCGAAGATTGCGCTGCGCCCGGTTGCCGAGCTGCGCCCGCATGCCGGCAATGCCCGCGTGCACAGCGCCGCGCAGCTGGAGCAGATCAAGGCCAGCATGCTGGCCTTCGGCTTCACCAACCCGCTGCTGGTGGACGAGGCCAATATCCTGATCGCCGGCCACGGCCGGCTTGATGCCGCCCTGGCGCTCGGCATCGACAAGGTGCCGGTCATCGTCCTGCGCCACCTCTCCGTGCCGCAGAAGGAAGCGCTGCGGCTGGCGGACAATCGCATCGCCGAGAATGCCACCTGGGACCAGGCCCTGCTGCGCGACGCGCTGACTGGGTTGCGCGAGGCCGAGATGGATCTCGGCGCGCTGGGCTTCTCCACCGATGAGCTGAACGCGATCCTGGCCGCGGCGGACGAGGCCGTCATCGATGGCGACCCGCCGCAGAACCAGGACGCGCCCGCGGGCGCTGCGGGCGCCACAGGCGGCGCCGGCGACGACTTGGGAGACACGCCCGAAGACCCGGCCGATGCCGCCCCTGTGGCGCCCCGTGCCGCCGTGGCGCGGCCTGGCGATATCTGGTGCCTGGGCGACCACCGCCT
>CAILMF010000042.1 GCA_903835235.1 uncultured Rhodospirillales bacterium | reverse complement strand
TTGTCGCGGGCCAGGCGCTCGGCAGCGGCGAGGCTGGCTTCGTAGCGGGCGCGGGCGGCGGGCAGGTCGCCGGCCTCGCGCAGCACATCGCCCAGCTTGTTGTCGGCCACGCTGCGCTCGCGGTCGGTGCGGGCGGCGCGGGCGGCGGCCTCGGCGGCTTCGCGCGCCGCCGGCAGCCGCCCGGCCTGCTGGCGCAGGCGGGCCAGTTCGATGCAGGTCCAGAAATCGCCCGGCTCCAACGCAAAGGCCCGCTCATAGGCGTTCAGCGCCTCGGCGAAGTTAACGCCATTGGCCAGGGCGCCCAGGCGGCGCCAACGGGCGGCGGCTTCGGCGTCGGCGGCCTCGGCCTGGCGGCGCAGGGTGGCGGTGGCGGTGGCGATGTCGCCGGCGGCCAGGGACTGGGCGGCTTGCTGGGCGGGTGGCGAAGGGTCGCTCACCAGGGCGGTGGCGGCGGCCTCGCGCTGGCGGCTGCGGTCGGGGTCGGAGCGTTGGCCGGCCTCAATCTCCAGCTTCTGCAATCGGTCCACGATCGCCAGCAGCAACTGGCGGTTCTGCAACGCCAGCTCCAGCGTCTGCATGTCGATCTGGGCTGGGGCAGGGCCGGGGAGGGCCGCCAGCAGGGCCAGGGCCAGGGCCGTTCGGGTGGTGGTTTCGCCCAGCCGCACGGCCTGCCTCCAGTTGCGGAACGAGTATGGCATGCCGGGCGGGCTGGGCTCAAGCCGGCCCGCGCAACCCCTCGGCCACCGCGCGCACCAGGTCGTGCGGGTTGTCGTGCAGGGCGGCCACGCCCACGGCGGCCAGGTCGGCGCGGGCCTGGTCCAGCGAATAGCCGCGCAGCGCGGCGTGGCCGGCGGCGATGCCGACGAATAGCGGCTTCGGCGGCGGCGAGCGCCGGATGGCGTCGGCCAGCGCATCCACCCGCGCTTTCAGCGGGCGGGAGGCGAGGGTGGTGTAGAACATCACGCCCTGCACCTCCGGCCGGCGGGCGATTTCGTAGGCGGCGTCCAGGCGTTCAGCGGTGCTGTCCATCGGGCCGCCCTGGACGTTGTCCATGAAGCAGGCGGCGGGGCAGCCGACATCGGCCAGCAGGTCCAGCATCAGCATGCCCAGGCCGGCGCCGGCCGTCACCATCGTCACCGTGCCGCCGGGCAGTTCCACCAGCTGGAAGCCCTGGTCGCGGGCGCGCCGCTCCAAGGGGGTCAGCGCGGCGTCCTCCAGGCTGGCGGAAAGCGCGGGCGTGTCGTGGCGGAAGGCGGCGCTGTCGTCGCGGATCAGCTTGGCGTCGCAGGCCATCAGGCGGCCATTGTCCAGCACCGCCAGCGGGTTGATCTCCAGCAGGTCCAGGTCCTCGGCCACCGCCACGCGCGCCAGGCGCAGCGCCAGGCGGGCCAGCGGCGCCGCCAGGGCGGGCGGGAAGGCGGGGGCCAGTAGGGCGTAGATCGCCTCCAGCGCGCCGGCGGCGTCCGGAACCACGGGGCAGCGCAGCAGGCCGGGGGTGGTCTCGATATCCACGCCGCCTGCGGGGTGGAGCAGCAGTTCCAGCGCCTGGGCGGTGCCGTCCACCCGCAGCGCCAGGTAGAGTTCGCGCTGGATGCTAACGGCCTGTTCCAGCAGCAGCGGCGCGGCGGGGTCGCCCAGGATGCCGCGAATCGCCGCCGCGGCGGCGGGGGCCTCGCCGGGGCCGACCAGGCGCACCAGGCCGCGCTTGCCACGGCCGCCTTCCAGCACCTGGGCCTTCAGCACGCCCGACTCCGTCGGTGAGGCGTTCTCCAGCAGGCGGCCCTCCGGCACGGGAACGCCGTGGCGGCGCAGCAGCGTCTTGCCATCATGCTCGGTCAGTCGCACGGTCGCCCTCGTGAAAAACGCTCCATTCCTTAGCAGCTTCCCCCGCCGTGTCGTGGTGTTCAACCCGGCCGGACGCTACGCCGCAGCCCAGGTGGCCTCGATGCAGGAGGCCGGGACGCGCGTGGTGGCCGGCGTGCAGTTGGGCCGCGGCGGCGAGACGCTGGCCGGCTTCCCGCTGCTGGACAGCCTGGACCACCTGGCCGAGGCGCCGGATGCGGCCGTCATCTACACCCCGCCGGAGGGCGTGCTGGACGCGGTCCGGGCCTGCTGCGCGCGGGGCGTGCCGACCATTGTGGTGGCGGCAGAATACGTGCCGGTGCACGACGCCATCGCCTGCGCCCGTGCCGCGCGTGATGCCGGGTGTTGGCTGGTGGGGCCGAATACGCTGGGGCTCTGCGTGCCGGAGGAAGGGCTGCTGGGCAGCATCGCCCCCAGCTTCTGCATGCCCGGCCGCCTGGCGGTGATTTGTCGGAGCGGCACGCTGACGCTGGCGACGGCGCGGATGCTGACCATGGCCGGCATCGGCCAGCGCGCGGTGATGCATGTCGGCGGAGATACCGTCGCCGGGCGCAACCCGCATGAATACCTGGCGGCGCTGGCGGCCGATGAGCGCACCGCTGCGGTGCTGTATTGCGGCGAGATCGGCGGCGACAAGGAATACGCGCTGGCCGAGGCGCTGCCCGCCTGCGGCAAGCCGTTGGTGGCCATGCTGGTCGGCCGCCATGCGCCACGCGAAAAGCGCATGGGCCATGCCGGCGCCCTGGTGGGCGGAGAGCGCGAATCGGCCGCCGCCAAGCTGGCCGCGCTGGCCGCCGCCGGTGCCCGCGTGGCACAAGACCCCGAGGGCGTTCTCGCCCAGCTGAAGGAACTTGGCCTGTGAGCGACATGCACGACGACGACGCGCTGCTGATGGCGGACCTGGAGGGCAATACCGGTGCCGCCAGCGCGCCGCTGGTGCTGTGCGAATGCTTTGCGCGCGACGGCCTGCAGCACGAGACCGCGGCAATTCCGGCGGAAGCGAAGATCGCGATGATCAACCGCATCGCCGAGATCGGCTTCAAGCGGATCGAGATCACCAGCTTTTCCCACCCCAAGCACGTGCCGCAGTTTGCCGATGCCGAAGCCGTGCTGAAGGGCGTGACGCGCCACCCCGGCGTGCTGTTCAAGGCCACCTGCCCGAACCCGCAGGCGGTGAAGCGCGCGCTGGAGGCCCAAGGCGGCGGCTGGGGGCCGGAGGAGATTTCGCTGCTGGTTTCCGCCAGCGAGGGCCACACCCAGAAGAACCTGCGCCGCACGCGGGAGGAACAATGGGCCAATGTGGCCGAGATGGCGGCGCTGGCGGCCGGGCAGTTCGTCATGGTCGGCACCATTTCGGTCGCCTTCGACTGCCCCTTCGACGGCCCGACCACGCCCGAGCAGGTGCTGGCGGATGCCGAGCGTTTCGCCAGCCTGGGCGTGACGCGGATCGCCATCGGCGACACAATCGGCAGCGCCACGCCGCCGCGGGTGCGCGACCTGATCGGCTGGCTGAACGGCGCGCTGCCGGAGGCGACCTTCATCGCGCATTTCCACGACAGCCGCGGCACCGGCATTGCCAATACCCTGGCCGCCATCGAGGCCGGCCTGACCCACGCGGATTGCGCGCTGGGCGGCACCGGCGGCCACCCCGCCAAGATCGCCTATGGCGAGGGTTTTACGGGTAATACCTGCACCGAGGACCTGGCCACCGCGCTGGCCGCCATGGGGTATGAGACCGGGCTGGACATGGCCAGGCTGCGCGCCGCCGGCGAGGAAGCCGAGCGGCTGCTGGGGCGGACGCTGCACAGCAAGACGGTGCGGCTGGTCTAGGGCCTCCTCCAATGACTGCCGAGGCGCTGGACATCTCCGGGGCGGTGGAAACGGTCATGTTCGGCACCCGGGTGCTGGGCTGGGCGCGTTGCCAGCCCGGCGACCAGCCGGTGCAGGTGGAATTGCTGCTGGATGGCGAGCCGCAGGCGGCGGCCTGGACCAGCATCCCCCGGCAGGACCTGGGCGGTGATTTCGGCTTTGCGCTGACCAGCCCGCGGCCGTTGCAGCCCAGCGACTGGCTGCTGGGGCGGACGGTGCTGCGGGGCCAGGTGGAAGGGGCGGCGCCGCGCGTCCTGCCGCTGGCGGCCGGGGTGCGCGACATGGCGCTGCAAGGCTGGACGACCCAGCTGCTGGCCCTGGGGGAGCGCGATTTCGGCGCGATGATGCAGGGCCTGGCAACGCATCCGGGCTTTGCCCGCTGGGTGATGCATCACCCCGAGGCGCGAGCGATGCCGGAACGGGCCCGGGTGGCCGCGGTGCTGGCGGGCCTGCCCGGCACGCCCCCGGCCGGGGCGCTGGCCGAGGTTGGCTGGGTGCTGGCGCCGGTGGGGTATCAGTCGGTCGACGGCACCGCGCTGCTCGGGCGCGGTGGGCAGGTCTTCGCGGTGGGCGGGCCGAACCGGCCGCTGGACGAAAGCCTGCGCGACCCGGCCTCGCCGGATGTGCAGCGCTCGGCCACCGCCTGGCGAGAGGTTGTGGCCGGGCGGGTGCGGCATTGCGCCGAACGCGGCATCGGCTTCCTGCAGGTGCTGATCCCGGAAAAGCAGTCCGTGCTGCCGGAATACCTGCCGGTGCCCTGGCCGGTGCCGATTGCGCTATGGCGGGCGCTGGAGCAGCAGGTGGCGGCAGCGCCCGAGCTGGCCGCGGCGGTGGTGGACGCACTGCCGGTGCTGCGCGGCCTGGCCGAACAGGGCGAGGTGCCCTTCATGACCCTGGACAGCCACCTGACCTCGCCGGCGGCGTTGCGGCTGTTCGAGGCGTTGCTGGCGCGGATGGGCCTGGCGCCGCCCTTCACCGTGGCCTTCGACCGCCAGGAGGTGATGCTGGGCGACCTGGCACTGCGGATGTTCGGCGGGGTGGAATTGCCGGAGAGCTACCTGGTGCCGGACGCGGCCTTCGAGGCCGCGGTGGCGACGACGGAGCTGGTGCTGCGGGAAATTCCGGGGCCGATGTTCAAGGCGCGCCACATCTGGCGCAATCCGGCGGCGCCGCTGGATGCCAAGGTGGTGTGCTTCGGCAACTCCTTCTTCGGCGATGGCAGCCGGCCGCAGAAGTTGAGCTACTGGTTCGCCCGAGCCTTCCGCGAGTTCCACTTCTGCTGGAGCCCGGATTTCGAGCCGGATTACGTGGCCGAGCACAAGCCCGACTGGGTGCTGTGCCAGACCATCGAGCGCTTCATGACGCAGGTGCCGACGCGGTAGGGCATTTTTCGATCTGATCGAATCATCAGAACGGATTGCTTGCTCTGCAACCTGTTGAAGCGGCCGCACGACATCCGCGCAGGCTGATTCAGCGTGAGCGGATGGTGCTGTAGCGCCTGGCTATTCCGGCTTGATCCCGGCCTTCCCCAGCACGTCCTTCCACAGCGGCGTTTCCACCCGCATGCGCTCGGCCAGCGGGGCGGGGCCGTCCAGCAGCATGGTGCCGCCGCCGGCAGCCACGCGCTCGGCCAGCGGGCCCTGGGTGCGCAGCGGCGCTATCTCGGTCAGCAGGCGCTGCACCACGGCGTCCGGCGTCGCGGCCGGACCCAGCAGGCAGTAGTAGATCGGCAGGCTGTAGCCGCCCGGCAGCGTTTCGGCGAAGGCCGGCACGTCGGGCAGCATGGCCAGGCGCTGGCCGCTGGTGACCGCGAGCAGGCGCATCCGGCCGTCCCGGATATGCGGCAGCAGCAGGCCGAGGTCGCCGATATAGACCTGGATTTCCCCGGTATAGACCGCGTTCACCGCCTGCCCGGCGCCCCGGTAGGGCACGTGCAGGAATTCCACGCCGGCCTTGCTCTCCAGCAGCAGCCAGGCCAGGTGGGTGATGCTGCCGACGCCGGACGAGCCGTAGCTGATGGTGCCCGGTGCCGCCTTGGCGCGGGCGATCATGTCCGGCAGGGAGCGCACCGGGCTGTCGGCCTTCACTACCAGGCACATCGGGTTGTCGGCGATCAGCGTGATCGGCTTGAGGTCGCGGAACAGGTCGAAGCCCGGATTGGCCTGCAACGCCGGGATGATCGGCAGGCCGTTGGTGAAGAACAGGAAGCTGTGGCCGTCCGTGCTGTGGACCACGTCGCGCACGCCGATGCTGCCGGCCGCGCCGGGCTTGAGGTCCACCGTGACCGGCTGGCCCAGGCGCTCCGCCAGGTGGGCGGCCATGAAGCGCGCGGGCGGTTCCACCGGGCCGCCGGGGGCGAAGGGCACCACGAAGCGCAGCGGGCGCGTGGGCCAGGCCGGCGCTTGTGCCAGGGCAGGGGTGGCGAGGGCGGCGAGGAGAAGGGTGCGGCGCTGCATGGGTCTATTCTGCCTTGATGCCGGCCTGCTGCACCACCTGGCGCCACAGCGGAACTTCGCGTTCCAGGCGCTGGCGGAGCACCTGCGGTTCGGTCAGCAGCAGCTTGGCGCCATTGGCGGCCATGCGCTGGGCGAGGTCGCTGCCATCCCGCAGCGGCGCCATCTCGCGCACCAGGCGGGCGGCGGCCTCGGGCGGGGTGGCGCGGCTGCCGCACAGCGCGAACCAGATCGGCATGGCGGTGCCGGGGATGGTTTCCTCCAGCGTTGGCGCGTTCGGCAGCACCGGGCTGCGTTCCGCGGCGGTCTGCGCCACGGCGATGGCGCGGCCCTCCCGCACATGCGGCAGCACGGTGCTGGCCTCGCCGATCATCAGGTCCAGGTCGCCGGCCAGGAAGCCGCCGATCATCTGGCCGGCGCCGCGATAGGGCACGTGGACCATCTCCACCCCGGCCCGCAGCGCGAACAGCGCGCCGACCATGTGGGTGGTGGTGCCGGTGCCGCTGCTGCCATAGGTGACCTTGCCCGGGTTCGCGCGGGCGAAGGCGATGAGCTGCGGCAGCGAGGTGATGCGGCCATTGGCCGGCGCACTGAACGCCATCGGCGATTCGGAGACCAGCGAGATCGGTGTGAGGTCGCGCAGCGGGTCGTAGCCGATATCCGGCTGCAGGGCGGGCTGGATGGCGATGCTGCCGGTGCCGAACAGCAGGCTGTGGCCATCGGTGGCGGCCATGACCGCCTGCACGCCGACCGCGCCGCCGGCGCCGCTGCGGTTTTCGACGATGACGGGCTGGCCGAGCCGCGGCGCCAGGTATTCCGCCAGGAAGCGCGCAGGCACGTCCACCGGGCCGCCGGCCGCGAAGGGCACGATGAAGCGCACCGGGCGCGTCGGCCAAGCGGGCTGCGCCAGCGCCGTTTGCGCCAAGGCGGGGGTGGCGAGGAGCGAGGTGAGAAGGGTGCGGCGGAGCATGAGAGGACTGTCGCTGAACTATCTCAGCGGCGCTATCGATTAAGCAGACAGCGAGGTTAGCGAGGGACGCAGGTGAACTCGGCGCTCGCGCTCGCATAGCTGACATACGACATGTAGGGCCGGGACGCAGTAATACGTGCGTCTGCGATGCGTCCTTGAGCGGCGCAGTAAGTTTGCGCCTGTTGCAAGGCGTCCGATTCAGCGCCAGTGGTGGACCACTGGTTGTCGGTCGTAACTCGGTAGCGGTTCGGCCCGAGTTGCGACACGGCTGTTTGTGCGCAGGCCGCCAACATCGAGAACGCAAGGGCAGCCAAGATCTTCTTCATGGCTGCATTGTGCGGAGAAACGATCATTCGGGCAAGGCCTCGAATGGATCGGCGCTACTCCGCCTGTATCCCCGCCTGGCGCGCCACGTCCTTCCACAGCGGTACCTCGCGCGCCAGGCGCTCGGCCAGCGGCGCCGGGCCGTCCAGCAGCACGTCCTGCGCGGCGGCGCTGGCGCGGGCGGCCAGGGTGCTGCCGTGGCGCATCGGCGCGATCTCGGCGGCGATGCGCTGGACGATGCCGGGGTCCATGCTGCGCGGGCCGAACATGCCGTACCAGATGGTGATGGCGTAGCCGGGCACGAGTTCGGCCGCGGCGGGGATATCCGGCAGGACTGGCGTGCGTTGCGCCGAGGTAACGGCGAGCGCGCGCAGCCGGCCTTCGCGGATATGCGGCGTGGCCTCCCCGGTGCCGGTGACCATCAGGTCGGTATCGCCGGCATAGAGCGCGTTCACCGCCTGGGCGGCGCCGCGGTAGGGGATGTGCAGCAGCTCCACCCCCGCGCGCACGCCCAGCAGCGCGCCGGCCAGGTGAGTGGTGCTGCCGGCGCCGCTGCTGCCGTAGCTGAAGCGGCCGGGCTGGGCCTTGGCCTGGGCCAGCAGCTCCGCCAGCGAGCGCAGCGGGCTGTCCGCCTTCACCAGCAGCACCATGGGCGCGTCCGTCACCAGGCTGATGGGGGTGAGGTCCGTGAGCGGGTCGAAGCCTGGCGCCTTCATCATGGCCGGCAGGACGGCGACGGCGGAGGTGGTGAACAGCATGGTGTGCGGGTCGTTTTGCTGCACCACGTATTGGATGCCAAGCGCGCCGCCAGCGCCGGGGCGTGGCTCCACGATGCAGGGCTGGCCGAGCTTCTGCGTCAGGTGCTCGGCGATGAAGCGGGCGGGGATTTCCACCGGGCCGCCAGCCTGGAAGGGGACGATGAAGCGGAGCGGGCGTTGCGGCCATCGCGGCCCGATGGCCGCAGCGCCGAGAGGCGCGGAGGGCTGAATCGGTCCGCCAGCGGGTTGGGCGCGGGCCAGCGCCGGGGCCGCGAGCGCGGCCAGCAGGGCGCGGCGCGGGAGACGGTTGACCTGCTCAACGGTCCCGCTAGCTTGCCGGCCACTTCGCGGGGGGCAGGGCGTGGCCGAGATGAGCATGGGGTTTCCTTCCCGGTTGACGGGCTTGTTGGGCATTCGCCACCCGATCTTGCAGGCCGGGATGAGCTGGGCATCCTCCTGCTGGGAGTTGCCGCTGGCGGTCAGCCGGGCCGGCGCCTTGGGGGTGATCGCCGCCGGGCCGATGTATCCCGAGAAGCTGCTGGAGGCGGTGCGGGCGGTCAAGGCCGGCACCGACCAGCCCTATGCCGTGAACATCCCGCTGTACAACAAGCGCAGCGCCGAGTTCCTGGACATCTGCGCGGCCGAACGGGTGCCGGTGATTGTGGCCAGCCAGGGCGGGCCGAAGGCGCTGCCGCGCTTCCGTGAGTATGGCGCCAAGTGGCTGCATGTGGTGGCCAGCCCGGAGCACGCGCTGAAGGCCGAGGCCGCCGGGGTGGATGGCCTGGTGGTGGTGAGCGGGGAGGCGGGCGGGCATCCGCCAGCTTCCGAGGTCTCCATGATGATCATGCTGCGCGCGGTGGCCCGGGTGTGCCGGCTGCCGCTGGTGGCCAGTGGCGGCATCGCGGATGGCGCTGGCATTGCCGCGGTCTTCGCGCTGGGGGCGGAGGGCGCACAGCTGGGCACGCGCTTCCTGATGACCAAGGAAGCCACGGTGCACGCCAACTACAAGGCGGCGGTGGCGCGGGCCGGCATCGGCGACACCGCGATGGTCGGGCGGGAGGCGCTGCCGATACGGATGCTGCGCAATCGCTTTGCCGAGGAGATGGCCGCCGCCGAACGCGCCGGCCGCCCGAAGGAGGAAGTCGTGGCGCTGTTCGGCGCCCATAGCCTGAAGGACGCAGCGCTGGATGGCGACGTGGACTGGGGCAAGACCGAGGCCGGGCAGACCGCCGGCTTGATCGATGATGTTGCGCCGGCCGGCGCCCTGGTGGCCCGGTTGGTCGAGGAAGCCGAGGCGGTGCGCCGCCGCATGATGGGACAAGCCTGATGCCTGTGTTGATCGAGACTCGCGGCCGCGTGCGGGTGGTGACGCTGAACCGACCGGAAAAGCGCAACGCGCTGAACCTGGCGCTGTGCGAGGCCATGGTGAAGGCGCTGGCCGCCGCCGCCGCCGATGACAGCGTGGCGGCGGTGGTGATCGCCGGCGCCGGGGTGGGGTTTTCGGCCGGCGCCGATTTGGGCGAGCGCAAGCTGTACGCGGATGCGCCGGACATGCAGACCCGCCGCGCGCAGTCCGGCATGGCGATGCTGCGGCTGCCCGGCCAGATGGGCAAGCCGGTGGTGGCCGCCGTGCATGGGCCGACCGTGGGCGCGGGTTCCACCCTGGCGCTGGCCTGCGACATGATCGTGGCCAGCGAGGACGTGAAGATCAGCTACCCCGAGGCCAAGCACGACATTTATCCGAGTTTGGTGATGCCGACGCTGTTGCGGCATTTGGGCCCGAAGGACTGCTTCGAGCTGCTGGCGACCGGCCGCGTGGTGCTGGCCGAGGAGGCGCTGCGGCTGCGCCTGGTGAACCTGGTGGTGCCCGGCGGCGAGCTGGTGGAGCGCGCCTGCGCGGTGGCTGAGAGCGCGGCGCTGTATGGCGCGGCCTCGATGAAGCGGATCAAGGCGGCGATCGATGCGCTGGGCCAGGGCGTGATCCCGTCAGCGCCATGAAGCCGCTGGCGGGGCTGCGCATCCTGGACCTGTCGCGCGTGCTGGCCTGCCCCTTCGCCAGCATGATCCTGGCGGAGCTGGGCGCCGAGGTTATCAAGGTGGAGCAGCCCGGCGCGGGGGACGAGACGCGCGGGTTTGAGCCGTTCGCCGAGGGGCCGGAGGGCGATCGGGTCAGCGGGTATTACATGGCCTGCAATCGGTCCAAGCGCAGCATCACGGTGAACCTGCGCTCGCCGGGGGGTGCTGAGATCGTGCGCGCCTTGGCGGCGCAGAGTGATGCGCTGGTGGAGAACTTCCCGACCGGCACGCTGCAGCGGCGTGGGCTGGATTTTGCTTCGCTGAAGGCGGCCAATCCGCGGCTGGTCTATGTCAGCTGCACTGGCTTCGGGCAGACCGGGCCTTATGCGAAGCGAAAGGGCTATGACACGGTGTTCCAGGCCATGGGCGGGCTGCTGAGCCTGACCGGGGAGCGTGGCGGTGGCCCGGTGAAGCCGGGGCTGCCGGTGGCGGATTTGACCAGCGGGTTGTGGGTGGCGATCTCTCTGCTGGCGGCGCTGC
Organism: uncultured Rhodospirillales bacterium; assembly: GCA_903835235.1. Lineage (GTDB taxonomy): Bacteria > Pseudomonadota > Alphaproteobacteria > Acetobacterales > Acetobacteraceae > CAIMOR01. The sequence goes on along the minus strand of CAILMF010000042.1, from coordinate 29,611 downwards.
GCGGGCGGGACGCGACCGGGGTTGGCGGGCATGTCGATTTCTCGATGTTCGATGGCCAGGTGGCGCTGCTGACCATCGCCGCGGCGCGGTGGTTCGCGCTGGGGGAGGTGCCGCCTCGGCTGGGCACGGAACACCCCGGGCGGGTGCCGACGGCGAGCTTCCGCTGCCGCGATGACCGCTGGCTGCACATCACCTGTAGCGACCAGCATTGGGCGCCGCTGGTGGCCGCGCTGGGGCTGAGCGTGGATGACGGCCTTTCAACCAACACCGGCCGCCTGGCGCGGCGGGACGAGGTGATGGCGATGCTGAACGCCGCACTCGCAAAAGTGACGCGGGCCGAGGCGGTGGCACGGCTGGACGCGGCGGACGTGCCGAACGGCCCGGTGCTGGCGGTGGACGAGGTGCTGCGCGACGAGCACGTGCTGGCGCGCGGCATGGTCGGCGGCTTCGACTACCCCGGCCTCGGCGCCTTTCCGGCACTGCCGGTGCCGTTGAAGTTCGACGGCTGGGACGCGCCGGAAGTGGGCCGCCCGCCGCTGCTGGGCGAGCATACCGAGGACGTGCTGGGCGAGATGCTGGGCTATGACGCGGCGAAGATTGCCGCTTTGCGTGAGGCGAAGGCGATATGAGCGAACCGCTGCTGTACGAGGCCGGCGCGGATGGCGTCGTCACCTTCTGGCTGAACCGGCCGGAGGCGCGCAACGCGCTGAACCTGGCGCTCGCCGAGGCGATTTCGGCGGCGTGCCGGCGCGCTGTGCAGGAAGACGCCAAGCTGGTGTGGGTGCGGGCCAAGGGTGCGGTGTTCTGCGCCGGCGCGGACCTGAAGGAACGCCAGGGCATGAGCGACGACCAGGTGCGGGCGCGTCGGGTGAAGGGCTTCGCCGCCTACAACGCGCTGGAGAGCCTGCCCATGCCGGCGGTGGCCGTGGTGGAAGGCGCGGCCATCGGCAGCGGCTGCGAAATCAGCGCGGCCTGCGACTTCATTGTCGCCACGGCGGCGGCCAGCTTCAAGACACCGGAGGCGCTGTGGGGCACGGTGGGCGCGACGCAGCGCCTGCCTCGGGTGCTGGGCAAGCGGTTGGCGAAGGACATGATGCTGACCGGACGCGTGCTCTCCGCGGAGGAAGCGCTGGCGCATGGCCTGGTGACGCGGCTGGTGGCGGCGGATGCGGTGGACGCGACGGTGGCGGAGATTACCGCGACCATCGTGAAGGCGCCGCCGGCGGGGCTGCGGATGGCCAAGCGCTGCATCGACCAGGGGATGGAGCTGGACCCGCGCGGCGCGCTGGCGACAGAGCTGCTGGCGATTGAGGAAATCCTGGCCGCTGCGGAATGGCGCAAGGCGATGGCGGGGTTCGGCAAGTCGTGAGCCTGCCGTCCGAACGGCAGGCCGAGTTGCCTGTCTTCCTGCTGCGAGAATTCCTGGAACGCAACGCGCGCGAGCGCGGCGATGCGGAAGCGCTGGTGACGGAGGCAGCGCGCTATTCCCACGCCGCGCTGCTGGCGGAAGCGCGCGTCGTCGCGCGGGGCATGCTGGCGCTGGGGCTGAAGCGCGACGACCATGTCGGCGTACTGACCGGGAACGATGATTTCTGGGTCAAGGTATTCTACGGCGCGGCGCTGATCGGCTGCGTCACGGTGCCGGTGAACACGCGCTTCAAGGCCGCCGAAATCGGCTTCGCGCTGAAGCAGGCGGATTGTCGGGCGCTGTTCCTGCGGGGCGAGTTCCTGAAGATCGACTTCGCCGCCGCCGTGGCCGAAGTGCGCGGTGACTTGCCGCTGCTGCGCCATGTGGTGCAGTTGGAACGCGACTGGCCGCTGGCGGCCCTGGCCGATGAGGCGGCGTTGGAAGCGGCGATGGCGCAGGTGACGCCGGATGATCCGCTGCTGATCCAGTTCACCAGCGGCACCACGGCGTATCCGAAGGGCGTGCTGCTTTCGCACACCAACATGCTGCGCAATGCCTGGGCTTGTGCGCCTCGGCTGGGGATAGACGCCAGCGACCGATACCTGAACTGCCGGCCTTTCTTCCATGTCGCGGGCAGTACGTTGTCGCTGCTGGTGTGCCTGGTGACGGGCGCCTGCATGGCGACGCCGCCGACCTTCGAGGCCGGCGCCGCGCTGCGGCTGCTGGAGCGCGAGCGGTGTACTGCTACGTCGGGCAATGACAGCATTTTCCAGATGCTGATGGCGCATCCGGACTTCGACCGCGCGAAGCTGCACCTGCGCAAGGGCTGGGCCGCCGCCGGGCCGAAGGTGATGCAGAGCATCATGCGCGATGTCGGCATCGAGACGTTGTGCTGGGCCTATGGGTTGAGCGAGGCCTCGCCCAACGTGGTGCTTTCAGACTGGCGGGAGCCGGCCGAACTGCGCGCTGCCGGGCGGGCGCGGACGCATGATGGCGTTGAGGTGCGCGTGGCCGATGCGGAGAGCAACGCGCCGCTGCCGGCGGGTACGGCCGGGGAAATCCAGGTGCGCGGCTGGAGCGTGACGCGGGGTTACTACAACAACCCCGAAGCGACCGCGAAGGCGTTTACGCCCGACGGCTGGCTGAAGACGGGTGACCTCGGCACGCTGGACGCGGAGGGCTATCTCTCCATGGTCGGGCGCTTCAAGGACGTGATCCGCGTGGGCGGCGAGAACGTGGCGCCGGCCGAGGTGGAGGAGGTGCTGCTGCATCACCCCGCTGTCAACATGGCGCAGGTGGTGGGCGTGCCGGATGCTCGGTTGGGGGAGGTCTGCGCCGCCTTCGTGCAGCTGAAGGCGCCGGCGACCGAGGACGAGCTGCTGGCCTGGTTGAAGCCGCGCGTCGCCAACTTCCGTATGCCGCGGCACCTGCGGATCGTGCCGGATTTCGAGGCGATTGGCATGACGGCGAGTGGCAAGGTGCAGAAGGTGAAGTTGCGGGAACACGCGCTGGCGGTGCTGCCGCTGGCTTAGACGGGGGCCCCCACCCCGGCCCTCCCCCACGGCGTGGGGGAGGGGGAAGCGCGCTGGATTGTGATCGTCGCAGGCGGCATCGCCGGAGACGTGAATCGCACGACAAAACAAGGCGCCAGGGTCTGTCGGGCGCTTCTGTCTGCGCCTGACGGACTCTAAGCCGCCAGGCGCTGCTTCGCGCTGGCCTTTACCAGGTCGGCGCATTTCTCGCCGATCATGATGCAGGCGGCGTTGGTATTGCCGCTGACGACCGTGGGCATGATGGAGGCGTCAGCGACGCGCAGGCCCTCCAGCCCGCGCAGGCGCAGTTCCGGGTCCACCACGCTCTCGGCATCGCCGCCCATGCGGCAGGTGCCGCTGGGGTGGAAGATGGTGCTGCTCGTCGCCCGGATATGCGCCAGCAATGCTTCGTCGGTTTCGGCCGCCTCGCCGGGCAGGTATTCGCCGGTCACCAGCGGGGCGATGGCGGGTTGCGCCATCACGCGCCTGATAAGCCGCAGGCCGTCGATCATGGCGCGGCGGTCGGTCTCGGTGGCCAGGTAGTTGGCGTGGATCAGCGCGTGCGCCTCGGGGTCCGTGCTGCCCAGGGTGATGGTGCCGCGGCTTTCCGGCCGCAGCTGGCAGGTGGAAACCGTCATGCCGGCGAAGCGATGCAGGTCCGGCCCCGGCTTGTCGCTGCTGAAGGGCAGCATGTGGAACTGCACATCCGGGCTGGCGCTGCCCGGCAGCACGCGCGCGAAGACGTTGGCGACGCCGGCGGACCAGGTGAGGGGCCCGCTGCGCGTGAAGAGGTATTGCAGGCCCATCTCCGCCAGGCCGAGCAGGCTGTTCTTGCGGCCGTTCAGGCCCAGCGGCTGGTTCAGCTTGTAGACCATGCGGGCCTGCAGATGGTCCTGCAGGTTGCGGCCCACCTGGGCGCGGTCCGCCACCACGGGAATGCCGTGCTGCGCCAGGTGCTCGGCCGGGCCGATTCCGGACAGCAGCAGCAGGTGCGGCGAGTTGATGGCGCCGCCGCAGAGGATGACCTCCCGCACCGCCTTGACCGCCAGGGTGGCGCCGTGGCGCTTCACCGTCACGCCGGTGGCCCGGCCGCCGGCGGTGGTCACGGCGGTGGTCAGCGCGCCGGTGATGACCGTGAGGTTGGGGCGCGACATCGCCGGCTTCAGGTAGGCGCGGGCGGTGGACCAGCGCAGCCCGTCGCGCGTGGTGGTCTGCGGGCTGCCGACACCTTCCTGGGTCGGGCCGTTGAAATCATCGTTGCGGGGGATGCCGGCCTCGACCGCCGCCTCGATGAAGGTTTTGACCAGTGGGTCGTTGTGGCGGAGGTCGCTGACCGCCAGCGGGCCGCCCTTGCCGCGCAGATCGGTGCCGGCGCGCTCATTGTCCTCGGACAGCTTGAAGTAGGGCAGCACGTCCTCGAAGTCCCAACCGGTGCAGCCCAGCTGGCGCCATTGCTGGTAGTCCTCGCGCTGGCCGCGGATGTAGATCAGGCCGTTGAGGGAGGAACTGCCGCCCAGCACCCGGCCGCGCGGCCAGATCAGTTTGCGGTTGTCCAGGTTCGGCTCCGGCTGGGTCAGGTAGTTCCAGCTCAGCGTCGGGTGGTACATGGTCTTGGCGTAGCCGACCGGCAGGTGAATCCAGGGGTTGGTGTCGCGGTCGCCGGCTTCCAGCAGCAGCACGCGGACGCTGGGGTCCTCCGACAGCCGGGCGGCGACGACGCAGCCGGCGCTGCCGGCGCCGACGACGATGTAGTCGGCTTCCTCGGGCAGGATATCGGCCATGTTCGCTTCCCCCTGTTGTGCGGCGGCAAGGCTAGCGTCTGATCGTCGCCGGTGGAACCACCGGCGGCGTGAATCGGCCGCTCAAACAACAGCTTAGAGTCTGTCAGGCGCCCCTGTCTGCGCCTGGCAGTCTCTGAAGCCCGTGTGTGCACTGCACTAGAGGGTGCTTGCGCCGCGCCGGCTTGCTGCGAAACTCGGCAGCATGAGCCCATTCGACAGCCTGGCCGACGCGGTCGGCCCCGCCCATGTCCTGCGCGCGTCGGAAGACGTCGCGCCCTATGCCACCGACTGGCGCGGGGCCTATAACGGCACGCCGGTCGCGGTGGTGAAGCCCAACACCACCGAGCAGGTGGCCGAGGTGATCCGCCGCTGCGCCACCCAGGGGCTGGCGGTGGTGCCGGCCGGCGGGCGCACCGGGCTGTGCGGCGGCGCGGTGCCGCCGGCGAATGGGCCGGCTTCCGTTGTGCTGTCGCTGGAACGGCTGAACCGCATCCGTAGCCTGGATGCGCGAGACTTTTCCGTCGTCGCCGAGGCCGGCTGCGTGGTGCAGAACGTGCAGCAGGCCGCGGCCGATGCCGGGCGGCTCTTCCCGATCCAGTGGGGCGCGCAGGGCACGGCGCAGGTGGGCGGCATGCTCAGCACCAATGCCGGCGGCATCCGCACGCTGCGCTGGGGCAATGCGCGGGAGCTGGTGCTGGGGCTGGAGGTGGTGCTGCCGGATGGCCGCATCCTGGATGACCTTAGGCGGGTGCGGAAGGACAATAGCGGCTACGCGCTGCGGCATTTGTTCATCGGCGGAGAGGGCACGCTGGGCGTGATCACCGCCGCCGCCTTGCGCCTGGCGCCGGCGCTGAAGCGAGTGGAGAGCGCCTATGTTGCGGTCCCATCGCCGGACGCCGCGTTGAGCATGCTCGGGCGCTTCCTGGAAAGCGGGGCCGAGGTGATCGGCTATGAGCTGTGCGGCGACTTCTGCATGGCCATGGCGGAGAAGCACGGCGTCGGCCTGCGCATGCCGCTGCCGGTGGGCACGGCGCCCTGGTACGTGATGGTGGAGATTGCCGCAGCCCACGCCAGCGTGCCGCTGCGCCAGATGATGGAAGACACGCTGGGCGACGCGATGGAAGCCGGCGAGGCGCTGGACGCCGCCATTGCCGACAGCGAGGCGCAGCGCCGGATGATCTGGAAGATCCGCGAGGATTATCCGGACTGCTCCAGGCGGGACAGCCCGGCGGTGGGCACCGATACCAGCGTGCCCGTCAGCGCGGTGCCGGACTTCGTCAACACCGCCGAGCGCGAGTTGAAGGCGCGTTGGCCTGGTGGACGTATGGCTGCGATTGGCCATGCCGGGGATGGCAATATCCACCTTTCGCTGCATGCGCCGCTGGGCTTTGCCGGGGACCGCGCCGCCTGGGTGGCCGAAGCGGCCGAGATGGAGCCGCTGGTGAACGCGATTGCCGTTTCGCTCGGCGGCAGCTTCAGCGCCGAACACGGCATCGGCCAGAGCAAGCGCCACGCGATGGCAACCCATAAGAACCCGATTGCGCTGGAGTTGATGCGGGTGCTGAAGGGCGCGCTGGACCCGGATGGCCGGATGAACCCGGGGAAGATATTGCCGTAGGGCTGGGGTGGCGGGGACCACCGGGACAAGCCCGGTGGTGACGGGGAGGGGGCTGCGGTCCCCCCGGTGTTTGATGGGCCGGGAGGCGGCGCTCCCCCAGTGGTGACAGTGGGGGGCGCGCTCCCCCGGTGGTGACGGGGAGAGGCGGCGCCAGCATGGGCTCTCCCTCCAGTGGTCGCCACGGCGCTGCCGGTGCCCTCGCTCTGCGACGCCGCCTCAGTCGCCGCGCAGCCTGGCGTTCTCGGCTTCCAGCGCGGCCACGCGGTCGGTAAGCTGGCGCACGCCGGCCTCGATATCCGCCAGCGGGATCAGCCGGGGGATGTGCTGGTTGCAGTTCCACTCCCAGCCGGCCACCTGCACCAGCATCACGTGCTCCACCTTGCCGCGCGATGGCGTCGGCAGGCCCTGCGCCCAGTCCGGCGCCTCGGCCGGGGGCAGGGCGCGGGCGTGGCCCAGCAGCTTCAGCCGGTGCTGGCCGGCGTAGTCCATGAAGAACAGCGCCACGCGGTCGCTTTCCGCCAGGTTGCCGATGGAGACGTGCTGCCGATTGCCCGAGAGGTCGGCGAAGGCCAGCGTGCCGCCATCCGGCGAGACCCGCAGGAAGCCGGCAGGCCCGCCGCGATGCTGGATATAGGGCCAGCCCGAGGCGCCGACGCTGGACAGGTAGAAGCTCTCCCGGCTGGCCAGGAAGTCGCGCTCGGCATCGCCGAGCCGGCTGTCGTCGCGGCCGGTGCGCGCCATCTCGGCAAAGCGGCTGCGCGAGCCGATGCGGTCCTGTTCGGCCTGTACGGCGGGGGTGAAGGCGATGGTGGCGTAGCCCTTGCCCATGGCGGAATGTCCTGTGCTGCTGGCACGACTATCGGGCGTGGCCGCGCCGCGCGGTATCGTCGCTTTATGGAAGGCGCCCTTCCAGCGGATGGTAAGGTCCCGAGGGCGTCGTTCTGATGTGGATCAACGCTGCCGCTTCCGGCAGGCTGCACCCTCGATGCTAACGAGGAGAACTGGCATGGCCGGTATCAAGCGCCTGCGCGACTTCATCCAGGGGATGACCAGGTTGGCCGAGCAGGGCGCCGACGAAGGGCGCTGGCTGCACGAAGGCCGCGACCTGCTGGCGACGCTGGTGGCGCAGGATGACTGGCTGCCCGACGAGTTCGCCAAGGATGGCCCGAGCTACCGCCAATACCTGCTGCATTGCGATCCCCTCGAACGCTTCAGCGTCGTCAGCTTCGTCTGGGGGCCGGGGCAGCGCACGCCGGTGCACAACCACCTGGTCTGGGGGCTCATCGGCATGCTCCGCGGCTCCGAGGTGGCCACCGACTACGCCGTGGCCGGGGAGGGCGAGCCGATGACCGTGCTGGGCCAGGCCACGCTGACCCCCGGAATGGTGGAGCACGTGACGCCGAACGGGCAGGACATCCATGTGGTGCACAATGCCTATGCCGACCGGGCCAGCATCAGCATCCATGTCTATGGCGGCAATATCGGCGCGGTGCAGCGCCACGTGTTCAATCCCAACACCTCGGCGCCGAAGCGTTTCATCAGTGGCTACACCAACACCGTGCTGCCCAACCTGTGGGACCGCAGCGACGAGATGAAGGCGGCCTGAGCGCGGCAAGCACTGCCCGGCGCCGGCGCCGGCGCCCGAAGCCGCCACCAGTGGTGGCGGTGACGGGTGGTGCCAGCCTGGCGCCGCCTGCTCAGCGGCGCGTGACGCGGCGGGCGGCGACGCTGCGGTTGGTGACGCTGCGCTGGCCGGCGCGGGGTGCGCTGGTCGGCTCCGGCGCTTCGGCGATTTCCTCGAAGGCGACCTGGCCGGCTCCGGCCTGGGCCATCATGCTGCCGTTGTCCGCCCGATTGTAGATGAAGCCGTAGGTCGGGTAGTTGCGACCGAAGCTGCTGGAGTCGCGGCCGATCTGCACGCGCACGTCGGTCCAGTCGTTGCCGGCGGAAACGTCGATGACGTGGACGTCCTGCATGACGGTGCCGCGGCGGATGCCGGGGCCGCCCCAGTTGGCGTGGTCGATGAGGACGTGGCGCGGCGCCACCACCTGGGAGACCACGGCGACATGGCCGTAGCGCATGCTGCCGGTGGAGCGGAAGGCGAGGACCGAGCCGGGTTCCGGCCGATGGCCACGGGCATAGCTGCCCGCGGCATTGCCCCACCACTGCCAGCCATTGCCGGAGATGTTCATGCCGGTGGCCTGGCGGGCATAGGGCACGCAGGAGATGCCGCCATAGCTGGCGCGGGAAGCGCGCAGCCGGCCCGGGGTGGCGGCGCGGGCGCTGGAGACCATGGCCAGCCGCAGCTGCGGCTTGCTGGGCTTGCTGGTTACCGGAAGGGCGCGCACCTGCTTGGCGCTGGCAGCAGGGGAATGGTGACGGTCCGGTCGCGCAGCCTCGGACGGCGACCCGAAGGCCAGCGTGCCGAAGACGACCCCGATCGCCAATGCCGTTCCCTTGAAACCCATGCGCAACAAGCTCCTGTGCCACATTCTCAGTACGGCGCGCCGATCACGGTTCCGTGACGCTTCGCGGCTGCACAATGGGTAGCCAGGGCGAAGCGGCCGGCGCAACCCACGCGTCTGATACAGCGCGTAATGTGACGTGATTTGTTGAGGGCGCCGGTGCCGGAGGCGCTCTGAACGGAAGAGTTTCCCATGTCCTGCGGCCCTGTACGCAGATGCCACAGTGTTGCGGCAGGAAAGCCACGGCAGATTCGGCCGGGTAGGGGGTATCCCGGACAAGCAAAAGGCCGGGGAATGCTTCCCCGGCCTGGAATATTTGCCCAGATGCTGCCTTATTTGATGGCAGCCCCGTGATGGTTCAGCGGCAGGCGTTGACCATGATCTCGACCAGGATGCCGGGCGAGGCCATCTCGGCCTGCACGCAGGCGCGGGCCGGGCGGCCTTCCTCGCCGAGCCATTCGATCCAGACGGTGTTCATGGCGTCGCGCTGCTTGATGTCCTTCAGCCAGATCTGCGCGTTGAGCAGGTGGCTCTTGTCCGTGCCATTGGCTTCCAGGCTGGCGTCGATCTTGGCCAGGACCTGCTTGGTCTGGCCGATGATGTCGAGCGTCAGGTCGTCGGCGGTCATGCCGGCCAGGAAGACGAAGTTGTGGTACTCGACCGAGCTGGACAGGATCTTGTTGCTGCCCATGCGAACGATTTTGGCCATTGGGGGAGGTCCCTTTCTCTCATTGATGGTGGGTTGGTTCTAGCGCGTGATCGCCGCAGGTGGAATCACCGGAGGCGTGAATCACTCGCTCAATAACAGGCTGGGCCATGGTCACCGCTGCATTGAGCGGTGACCATGGTCTAGCCGGCCGGTTACGGCACCGCCAGGGTGCTGCCGGCGGAAGCCGCGGCGATCATGGTCTCGAACACCGAGACGCCGTGGATGGCCTCGCTCAGCGGCAGCGGGTAGGCCGGGCCGCCGGCGACGGCCGCGGCGAAGGCTTCCAGCTCGGCGGCCTCGATATCCGTCACCGGATAGTTGCGCGTCCATTCCTCACCCTCGACCGGGCGGAAGAACAGGCGTTCGTGGTTGAACAGCTCCAGCATGCCCTTGGTGCCCAGCAACGCCACGCGCCACACCCGGGCGGTCAGGTTGATGGTGGCGAAGGTGGCCGAGGCGCCGGAGGTGAAGCGCGCCAGCATGGCCGTGGTGTCGTCCACATGCGCCGACACGCGGGGGTAGCTGTTGACCGCCACGCTGGCGAACGGCCCCATCAGGTTGATCAGCATGTCGATCATGTGGATGCCCATGCCGCCCATGCCGCCCAGCGGGCTCTCATGCCGGTCGGCGCGCCACATGCCGTCCACCCAGGCGAAGGCCTGGCCGCCGGACATGTTGCCCTCGGCATGCAGCACGGTGCCGAGTTCGCCGGCGGCGATCATGCGCTTCATCTCGGCGACCGCGGGCAGGAAGCGGCGGTTATGGCCCAGCGCCAGCACCACCCCGGCCTTCTGCGCGGCGGCGACGGCGGCCTCGGCACTGGCCTTGGACAAGGTAAAAGGCTTCTCGACGAAGATGTGCTTGCCGGCGGCGGCGGCGGCGATGACTTGCTCGGCATGCTGGCCATGCGGAGTGGCCAGCACCACGGCCTGCACTTCCGGGTCGGCCAGTACGGCTTCGTAGCTGGGCAGCAGGCGGATGCCCTTGGCGGCGCAGAAGGCTTCCGCCTTGGCCGGGGTGCGCGTGCTGCCGGCGACGAAGCGGATGCCGGCCTGGTTGCGCCCCTGCACGGAGTTGACCATGACCTGGCCCCAGCGGCCCAGGCCGATGACGGCGGCGTTCAGCATATTCGGGTATCCTTGGAAGCGCCGCGCAATAAAGCCGGGAATGCGGCCGGGGTCTATTCCGCGGCGCGCGGTTTGGTCGCGCCGCCCTCGGCGCGCGGGAGATGGCTTTCGCCGCCCTCGGCGCGCGGGAGATGGCTTTCGCCGCCCTCGGCGCGCGGGAGATGGCTTTCGCCGTCCTCGGCGCGCGGGAGATGGCTTTCGCCGTCCTCGGCGCGCGGGAGATGGCTCTCGCCGCCCTCGGCGCGCGGGGCTTGCTCCGCCCGCAGGGCCGCCAGCCCGGCGCGCACCACCTCGCCGCCACTGTCGTAGCGGCCGGCGGCAACCTCGGCGTCGATGAAGGCGGCGTCCTCGGCGCTCAGGCGGAAGGTGCGGCGCTGCGCCACCGGGGCCTGGGCGCCGAAGGTGATGTGGTGGGTCTCGCCCATGCGCACCGCGGCGCGGCTTTCCAGCACCCGGGCCATGTGCGGCAGCATGCGCCAGCCCCAGGCGAAGGCGGCCAGGGTCAGCAGCGCGAAGACCATGGTGGGCAGGCGCAGGCCGAAGGCCTCTCCGGCGGCGCCCAGCAGCAGCGCGCCGATCGCCGGGCAGGCGCGGGTGATCATGCCCCACATGGCCAGCACCCGGCCGCGCATGCCAGGGTCGGCGGCGTTCTGCACCAGGGTCTGGATGGAAATGCCATTCACGCTGCCGGCCGCGCCCATGAAGGCGCCGGCCAGCAGGCCCAGCGGGAAGTAGCCGGTGGCGATGAAGGCCAGGGTTGCCACTGCCTGCGCCGCCACCGCCAGCACCGCCAGGCGGGTGGTGCCCTCCACCTTGCCGCGGCTGGCGACCCAGAGGCCGGAGATCAGCGCGCCGATGCCGATGCAGGCGGTCAGCATGGCCAGGCCATCGGCGCCGCGTTCAAAGACCCGTTCGATGAAGGGCGGCAGCACTTCCTGCACGCCGCGCATCATCACGCTGGTGACCGCGGCGAACAGCAGGAGGGGGCCGATGCCGGGGTGGTGGCCGGCATAGCGGAAGCCGGCGATGGCCTCGCCCAAAATGCTGGTTTCCGGCGCATGGCCGCGGCGCGCCGCGGGGGCCACCCGCAGGAAGGGCATGGAGGCGGTGGCGAGGAAATAGGCGCCGGCGTTGATCAGCACCGCTGGCGCCACGCCGTACAGCGCCACCACCGGCCCGGCGATGGCGGGGCCGAGGAAGCGGGCGACGTTGAAGCAGAGCGAGTTGCAGGCCACCGCGGCCGGCAGGTCGGTGCGCGGCACCAGGCCGGGCATCAGGCTTTGCCGGGCGGGCTGGGCGAAGCTGGCGGCAATGCCGCTGACCACCTCCAGCACCAGCAATACCTCGATGCTGAGCAGCCCCGCGATCAGCAGCCCCGCGACGGCGCAGGCCTGCAGGCCGATGGCTGTCTGACTCAGCATGGTCAGCTTCACCCGGTCCATGCGGTCGGCTATCGCGCCGGCGATGGGGCTGAACACCACGGCGGGCGCCAGGTCGCAGAAGGCGACCATGCCGACCCAGAAGGCGCTGTGCGTCATCTCCCAGGCCAGCCAGGTGACGCCGATGCGGTGGACCCAGAGCCCGGTCCAGGAGGTCAGCGACGCCCCGAAGAAGATCCGCGCATCACGATGCGACAGGGCGCGGCCGAGCGCGCCGAGCGAGGCCATTCAGCCGTGGTCCCCGCGCGCCGGCATCAGCGGTCCGGCGTGCCCCGGGAGTTCCGCAGCACGCAGTCGCGGGCGATCTGGTCACGCTCGAAGCGGCGGCCCATCTGGTCCAGCGGGGCGCGGAACTGGAAGGGGCTGTCGAAGGTCCCCTGGCGGCTGTCGCGCTCGTCTTCCCGCATGATCTCGCCGCGGTCGCGCTGCACCAGCACGCGGTCGGCCTGCTGGTTGCAGGCGGCGGCCAGGCTGGCGGCGGTCTGCATCCGCCCCTCGCCGAGCGGGGTTTCCGGGATGGCCCGGCGCTCGACCGGCGGCGGCGTCACGTAGGGGCGCCCGGCGACCTGGGCGCTGGGCGCGCCACCCGCCCCCGGCGGCGGCAGCGCGCTGTTGCGGGCACCGAGCGAGCCCGGAGCCTCCGCGGCGCAGCCGCCCAGGGTGAGGGCGGCCAGCAAGGCCAGGCCGAGAGCCGAAGGGAAAGGGGTGGATGACGGGCGGGGCATTCGGTTCTCGTCAGGCTGTGGGCCGGCCGCCGGGCCGACCGGCGGGAAGACCCTTGGGCTGGCAGTCGGGCGACGCGGCAGGCAGTGGTCGCGACAAAACGCGCTTGAGTCCACCTTCGTCGAACCGCGCCCCCGCGTCCAACGACATTGTGGCGGCGGCGGCCAGCAGGGCGGGGTGCAACCTGATGCCACCGCCGGAAAAGCTGAACATCGGCACCAGCCATTTCAGCCGCGCCATGGCGTCCACCAGGGCCAGCAGGCGCAGGCAAAGGGTCATGCCGTGCAGGCTGTCGAGCCCGTGTGCCGAGTCGATGGCGTCGGCCCAGGCGCTGGCGTCGCGGTCGGCAATGGCCAGGCGGGTCGGCTCGGCGGCGGTGGGGGGCTGGAACAGCAGCAGCCGCGGCGGCCCGAAGCGAGAGGCGCTGGCGTCGGGCCAGATCGGGTCGATCACCGCCGGATGGCGCCGGGCGTCGGCCTGGCGGATGGCGTCGCGCGCGGTGTCCCAGGCGTTCTGCAGGGCGCGCGGGGTCACCGGCGGCAACTCCGGCGGGGCCAGGGCCAGGGCGTAGGTCAGCGTGCCGTCGGGCGCACGGGCCACGCGGATGGGGTTGGTGGGCATCGGCACAATGTGGCGACAGCCGGGCCTTGGCACCATAGCCGGCTTGCGGGTTAAGCTGCGGGCATGACCGACCTTGCCCTGCTGCCCGCCACCCAAGCCGCCCGTCGCCTGCGCGATGGCAGCCTGACCGCAACCGACCTGGCCGAGGCGCTGCTGGCGCGGATCGGCGCCCGCGAGCCGGTGCTGCGCGCCTTCGCCTGGCAGGACCCGGCCGCGCTGCGCCGCGCCGCCGCCGTCGCCGATGCGCTGCCCGAGAGCGCGCGCGGCCCGCTGCATGGCCTGGGCTTGGGGGTGAAGGACGTGCTGGATACCGCCGACCTGCCTTCGCAATATGGCTCGCCGATCTGGGCCGGGCATCGGCCGCGCGGCGACGCCGCCTGCGTGGCGCTGGCGCGGCGCGCCGGGGCGCTGGTGGTGGGCAAGACCGTCACCACCGAATTCGCCACCCGCCAGCCTGGGCCCACCGGCAACCCGGCCAACCCCGGGCATACGCCGGGCGGCTCGTCCTCCGGTTCCGCCGCCGGGGTGGCGGATGGCTTCTTCCACGCGGGCTTCGGCACCCAGACTGCGGGCAGCATCGTGCGTCCCGCGGCCTATTGCGGCGCGGTCGGCTTCAAGCCCAGCTACGGCACCATCGCCCGCGGCGGCATGAAGGTGATGAGCGAATCGCTGGACACCATCGGCGTGCTGACCCGCACCGTGGGCGATGCCGCGCTGTTCATGGCCGGCTGCACCGGGCGCGACTATGGCGACCCCGAGGTGAAGCCGGGCCGCGCGCCGCGCATCGGCCTGTGCATGGGCCCCACCGCCGACCAGGCCGACGCGGCAACGCGGGCGCTGCTGGACCGCGCGGCGGCGGCCTGTGCCAAGGCCGGCGCCACGGTGGTGCCGCTGGACCTGCCGGCGGCGGTCAACGCCCTGGTCCAGGCCCACCCCGTGGTGATGAACGCCGAAAGCGCGCAGTCCATCGCCTGGGAGGTGGACAACGCGGCGGCGCAGCTCAGCGATGGGCTGCGCGAGCGGATGCAGTGGGGCGCGGCCCAGGGGCCGGCGGCGCTGGATGCCGGGCGCCAGGCCTTCACCAGCGCTCAGGCGGCCTTTGCCGATGTGATCGACGGCGTGGACATGATCCTGACCCCGAGCGCCCCCGGCGAGGCGCCGGAAGGGCTGGGCTGGACCGGCGACCCTTCCTTCAACTTCATCTGGACCAGCCTGTGGGTGCCCTGCGTGACGGTGCCCGTCGCGACCGGCCCCAAGGGGCTGCCGCTGGGCGTGCAGATCGTGACCGGCATCGGCCAGGACCGCGCCGCGCTGGCCTGGGCGGAATGGGTGCGCCAGGCGGTGGTGGCATGAGCCAGCCGCTGCTGCCGGCCTGCCCGGCAGTCGCCGAAACCTGGGCCGCGATCCAGGCCGAGGGTGACCCGGTGGTGGCCGAGGCCATGGTGCGCGACGCCATGGTTCGCCATCCGGCCGCACTGGACATCGACCATCGCCCGTTGTTCCTGGCGCAAGGCCTGGCGCTGCTGCTGCGCCAGGGTAAGCCGCATCTCGCCCAGGCCTGGGCGCGGGAGGCGCTGGGCAGCCCGACGCCGACCTGGTGGACGCTGCTCCGCGCCCGCGAGGCTTTCCACGCCGGCAACGTGCCGGAAGCGGTTGCTGCCTACCGGCAGTTCAACGCGCTGGAGCCCGAGATCGCCGAGCCGTTCGAGTGCCTGGCCCTGCTGGCCACCCGGCATCTCAGCACCATCGCGGCCGAGGCACTGGTGGAGATGCTCGGCGGCGAGCGGTTCCTGTCACAGCCGAACGCCGCCGACCTGGCGCGGGTCTTCTCGATGGCCGGCGACCATGTTCGCGCCGCCCGGCTGGACGTGGCGGCGCACGGGCCGCGTTGCCGGATTCTGCAAAGCAGCAGCGACGGCGACGGCTATTTCGACATGCTGCTGGAAACCAGCCGCGCCAACCGGGAATACGCCCGGCGGCAGGGCGCCAAATACGAGTTCCATGTCGGGGTGCAGCAGGGCTACCACCCCTGGCATGCCACGCTGAACCGGATCTGCCTGCTGCGGCAGATGCTGCAGGACGGCTACTACGGTTGGGTGCTTTACCTGGACACCGACGCCTATATCGCCGACCTCGACTTCGACTTGTGGGGCTGGCTGGCGGCGAATGAGGATGTGGCGATGGTCGCCGCCGCCGCCGGCACCGATGCCGGCGAGTGGGACATCAACAGCGGCGTATTGCTGCTGAACCTGGCCGATCCGCGCTGCCAGACCATGGTCACCCGTTGGCATGAGCGCAGCAGCCAAGTGCTGCCGCCCAGCGTGCTGGCGGAAAACAGCACCCCCTTCACCAACGTACCCGGCGACCAGACCCTGCTGCATCAGGTCCTGCAGCAGGACCCGGTGCTGCTCTCCGGGTTGCGGCTGGCAAGCCACGCGCTGATCAACGCGCCGGACAGCCGCTTCATCCGGCATCATATCCGCCATGCCCATGCGACATTCGAGGAACGGATGGCGGCGATCCGGGCCGGGGTGTCGGCAGCACTGGCCGCGTCGGCCGCCGTTCCGGCGTTGGCCCCAGCGGTGGTGCAACCCGGCAGCCGATGAAGCGTGGCGGCGCTGGTGTCACGCCAGCGGGCGCAGCAGCGGCTCGGTTTGGGCAAAGCGGGCGGCCCTGGCGGTGGCGTTGCAGCCGGGGCGGGCCGCAGCAGCGCCGCGCCGCCTCAGCCAGCCACGGATCGGCACGCCGGGAGAGCAGGCCGCCATCCCCGATGGTCCGGGCATGGAAGAAGCGGCCGCCGCCGGCACGGCCGTACCCGCGGGCGAGGCAAGGGGCGGGCCAGAGGGCGGGCCATGGGGCGGGCCATGGGGCGGGCCATGGGGAAATTGCAAGGCCCGCCCCGGTATGGCAAGGCGTGCGCCACGGCGCTCGGCCGACACCGGGATGTGGAATGTCCGATGACCCTCAATGAAGCCGTGCCCACGGCGGATGGCCTGCTGGCCCAGGTGGAGGAGGCCGCCCGTGGCGGTGACGAGCAGACCGCCTCGGCGCTGTGCCTGCTCGGCCTGCAGGACCATCCGCAAGTGCGGGACGCCCATCAGCGGCCGATGTTCCTGGCGCGCTACCTGCAACTGTTGCTGGCCGGCTGCGAGCACGAGCGCGCCGCCGCGTTCATTACCGATGCCAGCCCGGGGCAGGTGCCGTCCTGGTGGCGGCTGATGCTGGCGCGCGATGCGGCCACGCGCGGGCGCATCCCGCAGGCGGTCGAGGAATACCACTACATCAACACGCTGGACCCGAAGGCGGCC
The DNA here is from genome assembly GCA_903835235.1 of uncultured Rhodospirillales bacterium. GTDB lineage: Bacteria > Pseudomonadota > Alphaproteobacteria > Acetobacterales > Acetobacteraceae > CAIMOR01. The sequence continues at coordinate 12,880 of CAILMF010000042.1, read as the reverse complement.
GAGCCCTTCGACGTGCTGCGCTGGCTGGCCATGCGCCACGGCTCCGCGGAAGCGGCGGACGGGCTGCTGGCGCTGTCCGGCGGGGCCGGCGGGCTGGCCCCGGACGCGCTGGCCGACCTGGCCTGGCTGTTCCATCGCAAGGGCGAGGCCGGGCGCGCCGCCAGCTTCCACCAGGCGGCCCACCCGCGCAGTTGCCGGATCATCCAGACCTGCGACAGCCACGCCTATTTCGACCTGGCCATGGCGACCATGACCGCCAACCGCCGCTTCGCCGCGCTGTGCGGCGCCGATTATGAGATGTTCGTCGGCGTCAACCGCGGCTTCCACCCCTGGCACGCCACCTTCAACCGGATCGACTGGCTGCGGCAGATCCTGTCCTGCGGCCACTATGGCTGGGTGCTCTACCTGGACGCGGACGCCTATGTGGCGGACCTCAGCTTCGACCTCTGGGGCTTCCTGGAGGAGCGGCGCGAACACGCCTTCATCGCCGTCTCGGGCACGGATTCCGGGGTGCCGTGGGACATCAACATCGGCGTGCTGTTCGTCAACCTGGCGGACCCGCGCGCCCGCCGGGCGCTGGAACTGTGGCACGAGAGCTTCGCCACCCTCCTGCCGCCGAGCGTGATGATGGCGGCCAACGTGCCGTTCGACGGCAAGGTGCATAACGACCAGAGCATCCTGCAGGGCATCCTGCGGGAGAATCCGGAGCTGGCCGCCGGTGTCTGCATCGAAGACAAGCGGCTGATCAATTCCTCCTTCGCGCGCTACATCCGCCAGCACCTGCGCCAGGAGAACCAAAGCTTCGACGAGCGGGTGGCCGGTGTGCGCGTCGGCGTTGCCCGGGCGCTGGCCACCGACCCGCAATGCAGCAACCTCTTGCCGGACGCTTCCCCATGAACCTGACCAGGCTTGCCGACGACTGCGGTTCGGACAAGGGCACGGTGCACATGCACCCCCACAAGTACACCTACCTGTACGACCTGATCTTCTACCCGCTGCGCGACGCCGCGATCACCTTCGTGGAGATGGGCCTGGCGGTGGGCGGGCCGGAGGTCGGCCGGCCGGCGGACCGGCAGGCGACCTCGCCTTCGGTGCGGATGTGGCAGCAGTATTTCAGCCGGGCGCAGATCGTCGGCTTCGACATTTCCGACTTCTCGCACCAGGAGAACGAGCGCTTCCGCTTCGTGCGCGGCGATTCCGGTGTGGTTGCGGACCTGCTGCGCCTGGCCCGGGCCGCGCCAAGCTTCGACGTCATCCTCGATGACGCCTCACATGCCTCCTACCACCAACAATTGGCGCTGAAGACGCTGTGGTCCAAGCTGCCGAGTGGCGGCCTCTACATCATCGAGGACCTGCACTGGCAGTCCCCCTTCTTCGAGGGCAAGCTGCCGCCGGTGCCGAAGACCGGGCACTTCCTGAACGCCTGGTTCGAGCGCGGCGAATACGTTGCCAACGACCTCTGGTCCGAGGCGGACATCCGGGCATTGTCCGAGGAGGTCTATTCCTACGCCTGCTTTACCCCGTTCGGCGAGGGCAGCGGGCCTAAGCTGGCGGTGCTGCGCCGACGATAGGCCGCGGCTGGGACAATAGGCGTTCAGAGGGCATCAGCTGAACGCAGAATTCTCCCCAACATACTGAAACTACAGCACTATCTGTGCGGATTGCCTGCCCGGGTTCAGCGCACCCCACCGAAGCCCGGCGCCTTCTTCAACGCATCCGTGGTGTCGAAATCCCGCAGCACGGCGTCGTCGGCCATCTCAACCTCGGCCACGCGGTCGGCGTGCTTGCCGGCCAGGTGGCGGGCGCCGACATCGCCGGTGATGGTCATCATCTCCGGCAGGAACTCGCGGCTCCACAGCATCGGGTTGCCCTGCTTGCCGCGGAAGGTCGGCATGACGATGGCGCGGCCTTCCTCGGGGTCGAAACTGCTCATCAGCCGGTCGATCATGGCGCCGGTAACCAGCGGCATGTCGCCGAGGCAGACCACCACGCCCTCCACATCCGGCGGCAGCGCGGCCAGGCCGGCCTTGAGGCTGGCGGAAAGGCCCTCGGCATAATCCTCGGCATGGGCGAACTGGATGGGACGGCCGGACAGGGTCTGCTCGACCCGCTCGCGTTCATAGCCGGTGACGACGACGATGGGGCGGGCGCGGCTGGACAGCACGTTCTCCACCACGCGGGTCACCATGGCCAGGCCGGCATCGTCCATGACCAGCAGCTTGTTCAGCGGCGCCATGCGGCGGCTGCGGCCGGCGGCCATGACCAGCGCCGCGATCTTGCGGGCGCGGCGCGGCGAGGTGCTTGAGGTGGCGGCGTTGGGCGCCTTTTCGCGTGGCAGCGGGCGGACCTCGATTTCCTTCAGCAGGCCACCGACGCCCATGGCCATGACCTCGGCGGAGCCGACCTTCAGCCCCGCGAAGATGCGCTGGATCACCCAGTCAAAGCCGTTCAGCTTGGGGGAGCGGGCGCAGCCGGGCAGCACCAGGGCCGGGATATCGTCGATGCGCCCGAGGCAGATCAGGTTGCCGGGGTCCACCGGCATGCCGAAATGTTCTATCAGCCCACCGGCACGGACGATGCCGGCGGGGCCGACATCGCGCCGGTCCACCACCGCGGAGGCGCCGGCGATCAGCAACATCTGGGCGCCCTGGCGCTTCAGGCGGGTCAGCGCATCGCTGACCGGGCCGGTTTCGTGCCGGCAGCGTTCCACCGGCAGCAGCGTGCCGCAGAGCGCCTCAACCCGGGCGGTGGTGGCTTCCACCGCGCCATCCATGACGCTTTCCTTGATGCCCGGCAGCTCCGTCAGCACCAGGCCCACCTTCAGCGGCCGGAAGGGGTGCAGTTCCAGCGCGGCGGGCCCCTGCTTCACCAGGGCCTCGGCCACGTCCAGGACATGGCCGGGGACGGCGAAGGGGATGACCTTGATGGTCGCGACCATCTCCTTGGCGGTCACCGGCACGTAGGCGGGCAGGGTGGCGACGGTCAGGCCCTCGTCCAGCGCGTTCAGCCGGTTGATGACGGGGGCGCGGACCACCAGCAGGCCGGCGCTTTCGGCCACCAGGTTGACCCGGCCGGTGGCGGCGCGGCTGCGGGCCAGCAGCGGGCCGGCGAGGACGCGGGAGAGCCGGTCGGCGGCCTCGTCCTCCGGCACGTCGCCGGGTTCCAGCGTGGCGGCCACCACCTCCCGCAGGCCGGCCGCCTGGAGGGTGGCGATGGCGGCCTCGTCCAGCACGGTGCCCTTCTTCAGCACCTTGTTGCCGTGGTTGGGGCCAAGCCGGACGGTGTGCGCCAGGATGCTGCCGCGCGCCTCGGCAAGCTGGGTGGGCCCGAAGATCATGCCGCCACCGGTGGGCGGGCGCGGGTGCCCAGCGCGGCGCCGCGGCGGACCGCGACGATCTCGGCGATGATGGACAGGCCGATCTCGGCGGCGGTCACGGCCTCGATATCCAGCCCCACCGGGGACTTGATGCGCGCCAGGGCCTCGGCGCCGTGGCCCATCTCGGTCAGGCGTGCCACGCGCTTGGCATGGGTGCGGCGGCTGCCCAGCGCGCCGATGTAGAAGGCCGCCGACTTCAGCGACACGTCCAGGGCGGGGTCGTCCAGCTTGGGGTCGTGGGTCAGGGTGACGACGGCGGTGCGGCTGTCCGGCGCCAGCTGGGCCATGGCGTCGTCGGTCCATTCGTGGATCAGCGTGATCCCCGGAAAACGGTCCGCCGTGGCCCAGGCGCGGCGCGGGTCCACCACGGTGACGGCGAAGCCGAGCGGCTGCGCCATCGGCACCAGTGCCTGCGCGATATGGACGGCGCCGACGATGATGAGCCGCAGCGGTGGGTTGTGCGGGTGGACGAACCAGGCGGCGCCTTCGTAGTCCAGGTTCTGCGCGGCGTCGTCGGCCAGGGCGGTGCGGGCGGCTTCCACCAGCGGGGCAGGGGCCTCGTCCTGCGGCCAGAGCAGTTGCAGGCCGTCGCTCAGGCGCGTGATCAGCGCGACCGGCTGCTTGTCGGCCTGGGCGGCCTGCAACCGGGCAAGGAGGTCGGCCTTCATGCCAGCTTCTCCACGAAGACTTTTACCTTGCCGCCGCAGGCCAGGCCGACTTCCCAGGCGCGTTCATCGGTGATGCCGAAGTCCAGCACCTGCGGGGTGCCGGAGGCCATGGTCTGGCGGGCGGCGTCGGCCACGGCGCCCTCGATGCAGCCGCCGGAAACGCTGCCGGCCAGCTTGCCGCTGGCGGTCATGGCCAGGCGGCTGCCGGGCGGGCGCGGGCTGCTGCCCCAGGTCTGCACCACGGTGGCCAGCGCCACGGTTTCACCCTGGGCCGCCCAGGCGCTGGCCGTGGCCAGGATGTCCTCTGATGTTTCGCTCATGCCGCCATCCTCCGGGACGCGTTGGGGCCGCTGAGAGACGCCACCAATTCGCGCAGGCTTGCGAGATTATGCACCGGGCGGAACTCGTCCACATGGGGCAGCATGGCCCGGATGCCCTGTGATCTGGGCTGGAAGCCGTCGAAGCGCAACAGCGGGTTCAGCCAGATCAGCCGGCGGCAGCTGTGGCGCAGGCGTTCCGTGGCTTCGGCCAGCCCGGCGGCGCCCTGGCGGTCCAAGCCATCCGTGATCAGCAGCACCACGGCGCCCTGGCCCAGCACCCGGCGGGACCATTGCTTGTTGAACAGGTCCAGCGATTCGCCGATGCGGGTGCCGCCGGACCAGTCGGGCACGATGTGGCTGACCATCTCGAAGGCCACCTCGGCATCGCGGGCGCGGAGCTGGCGGGTGACGTTGGTCAGGCGGGTGCCGAACAGGAAGGAGTGGACGCGGTCCCGGTCGTTGGTGACGGCGTGCAGGAAATGCAGCAGCACCTGGGCGTAGCGGGACATGCTGCCGGAAATGTCGCACAGCGCCACCAGCGGCGGCGGGCGGGAGATGCGGCGGCTGCGTTCCAGCGACAGGATCTCGCCGCCCTGGTGCAGGCTGGCACGGATGGTGGCGCGCAGGTCCACGCGCGGGCCGGTGGGGTCGGGGCGGAAGCGGCGGGTCGGGCGGGCGTCCAGCGGCAGGACCAGCTTGCGGATTTCGGCCCTGGCCTGGTTGATCTCGGCGGCCGACATCGCCTCGAAATCCATGGCTTGCAGGCGCTCGCGCTCGCTGACCGTCATGGTCATGTCGACCGGCGGCGGTTCTTCCTCGGGCTTCTGCGGCGGCGGCGGGGTCTTCGGCGGGGTCATCGCCTCGGCCACGCGGCGGCTGGCGGCCGGCGGTTTTGCCTTTTCCTTCATGCCGCCTTCAAGCGCGTCCATGGCGGAGGCGTGCCTGGCCGCCTCAGGGTCACGCCAAAACAGCAAAAAGGCCTGGTCGAAGACTTCGAAGTGCTCGCGCTTGTGCACCATGGTGGCGCGCAGGCTAGCATGGACCTGGCGGCGGTCGCCGATATCCACGGCGGCCAGGGCTTCCAGCGCGGCGAAGGTTTCGGAGGGGCCGACGCCGAGGCCGGTGCGGCGCAGCAGCCGGCCGAAGGCGAGCAGGTTATGCGCCAGCGCCTGGCCGCCGGCGCCAGCCCCCGCGACGGTGGCGGCAAAGAGGGAGGAGAACTCGCTCACCGCGGCTTGTTGCCGCGGAACGGTGCCGAAAAGGCCAAGGCGCCAATCACCGCGCCGGCGATCTTCCATTGAATGGCGCTCTCAGCCCCGAGGGTGAGCGTCACCAGCGTCATGCCGATGATGGCACCCAGCCCTGAGGCGACGGCCCTGATCAAGGACGGGTTCACACCGTCTTCGCTTCCGCCACCAGCTTGGCGGCGGCTTCGCCCTTCAGCTTGGCGATGTCGTCCTGATATTTTAATAGTACGCCCAGCGTTTCATCCACCATCGCCGGCTCCAACTCGTGCGCGTCCAGCGCGGCCAGGGCGGCGGCCCAGTCGATGGTCTCGGCCACGCCTGGAAGCTTGAAGTAGTCGCCGGCGCGCAGCTTCTGCACGAAGGCGACCACCTGTGCGGAGAGGTGTTCCGGCACCTGCGGGGCGCGCAGCTTCAGGATGGCGCGTTCGCGGGCGGCGTCGGGGTAGTCCACCCAGTGGTACAGGCAGCGGCGGCGGATGGCGTCGTGCACCTCCCGCGTGCGGTTGGACGTGATGATGACGACGGGCGGCGTCGCGGCCTTGATGGTGCCGAGTTCCGGGACCGTGATCTGGTAGTCCGCGAGGATTTCTAACAGAAAAGCCTCGAAGGGCTCGTCGGCGCGGTCCAGCTCGTCGATCAGCAGCACCGCCGGTTCGCCGGTCAGGGCCTGCAGCAGCGGGCGTTCCTGCAGGAAGCGGCGGTCGTAGATGCCGGCCTCCACCGCGGCGCGGTCCTGCGCCTGGCCGCTGGCTTCGGCCAGGCGGATGCTCATCAACTGGCGGGCATGGTTCCACTCATAGGCCGCAGCCGAAAGGTCCAGGCCGTCATAGCATTGCAGCCGCACCAGGCGGCGCGGCAGCTCTTTTGCGAGTACCTTGGCGATCTCGGTCTTGCCGGTGCCGGGTTCCCCTTCGAGGAACAGGGGGCGGCCCATCTTCAGCGCCAGGTGGACCGTGGTGGCCAGCGCCTTGTCGGCGACATAGCCGCCATCGGCCAGCAGCTGGCGCGTGGCTTCTACGGTTGCGGGCAGGGTCACAGGAACATCAGCGCTGCCATCGCCGCGACAATGCCCATGCCGGCCCAGGCGATGAGCGGGATGCCCAGGGGCTCGATCGCCGCGAGGATGCTGAACATGGAGACCGGCTGGCCAACCGGGGTCGGCACCGGGGCCGCGGCGGGCGGGGCCATGGCGGCTTCCGCCACCACCGGCGCGGCGACGGGTGCGGGCGTCAGGTTGGCGGCGAATTTATCGAAGAACTGGTCGGCCATCTGCTTGGCGGTGCTGTCGATCAGCCGGGCGCCGAGCTGGGCGATCTTGCCGCCGACCTGCGCCTTGACGTTGTATTTTAGGAGTGTCTCGGCCGGGCCGACTTCCTCCAGCGCCACGTCGGCGCCGCCCTTGGCGAAGCCCATGGCGCCGCCCGAGCCTTCACCTGAAATGGTGTAGCTGGCCGGCGGGTTGAGGTTTTCCAGCTTCACCTTGCCGCTGAACTTGGCCGCCATCGGGCCGAGCTTGATGGCGACCTTGGCTTCGAAGGCGTCCGGCGCGGTGCGGGTGACGGATTCGCAGCCGGGGATGGCCAGCTTCAGGGCCTCCGGGTCGTTCAGGGCTTCCCACACCGCCTGGCGTGAGGCGGGGATGCGGCGCTCGCCGGTCATTTCCATCAGCACGGACTCCCGAGTTTGGCCGCGGAACATAGGCGGCGAGGCAGGGGAGGGAAACCCCGGCGCCGTTCATGGTTGCCTTGCGCTGCAGGCCGGGGTTCCCTGGCGGGCATGCATGAACCGCCGAACCTTTCCCTGCTGTGGGGCCTGCCCTTCGCCGGCCTGCTGCTGAGCATTGCGCTTGGCCCCTTGCTGATGGAGCGGGTCTGGCACCACCACATGGGCAAGATCGCCGCCGGCTGGGGCCTGGCGCTGCTGCTGCCCTGGGCGGCGGGGTTCGGCCTGGGGGAGGCAGCGGGGCTGGTGGCGCATGCGGCGCTGCATGAATACCTGCCGTTCCTGGCGCTGATCTTCGCGCTGTTCACCGTGGGCGGCGGCGTGGTGGTGCAGGGCGGACCGTGGGGGACTCCGGCGGGGAATACGCTGCTGCTGGGCATCGGCACCGTGCTGGCCAGCGTGATGGGCACCACCGGCGCGGCCATGGTGCTGATCCACCCGCTGCTCCGGGCCAATGCGCATCGGGAGCAGAAGGTCCACCTGGCGGTGTTCTTCATTCTGCTGGTGGGCAATGTCGGCGGCTCGCTGTCGCCGCTGGGCGACCCGCCGCTGTTCCTGGGCTTCCTGCGGGGGGTGCCGTTCTTCTGGCCGACGCTGCACCTGCTGGCGCCGATGGCGCTGCTGGCGGGGCTTCTGCTGGCGGTGTTCTACGGGTTGGACCGGCATCTGGCGCGCAAGCAGGGGGCGGTGGCGCCGCCGGCGGTGAAGCTGCGGGTGCAGGGCTGGGGTAATGTGGCGCTGCTGGGCGGGGTGGTGGCGGTGGTGCTGCTGCAAGGCGTCTGGCAGCCGGGGGAACTGGCGCTGCTGGGCCAGCATATCGGCGCCGAGCGGCTGGTGGGGATGCTGCTGCTGGCGGGGATCGGCGCGGTGTCGCTGCGGATCACGTCGAACCACGCGCATCGGCAGAACATGTTCAGCTGGGCGCCGTTCGCCGAAGTGGCCAAGCTGTTCGCGGCAATTTTCTGCACCATGGCGCCGGTGGTGGCGATGCTGCATGCCGGGGAGAATGGCGCGCTGGCCGCGGTGGTGAAGCTGGCCAATGCCGATGGCGGGCAGCCGGTGCCGGCGGCGTATTTCTGGCTGACCGGCGTGCTTTCGGCCTTCCTGGACAATGCGCCGACCTACCTGGTGTTCTTCGAGTTGGCCGGCGGCGACCCCGCTGTCATGGTGGGGGAGCGGGCGCAGACCTTGCTGGCGATTTCCTGCGGCGCGGTGTTCTTCGGTGCGCTGACATACATAGGCAATGCGCCGAACTTCATGGTGCGCAGCATCGCCAGCCACCGGGGGGTACATATGCCGGGGTTCCTGGGCTACCTCGGCTGGGCGGCGGTGCTGATGCTGCCGGGGCTGGCGCTGGTGACCTGGGTGTTCTTCTGATTGGCCAGCTTGGCCGTGGGTGGCCGGGTCAAGCCCGGCCATGACGCATGGATTGGCTATCGCTGACATCCCAGCTTCGGAATTGACAGCCGCGCCGCCCCGGCGTCCAAACGCGCACCAAGAAGGAACCACCCCATGCCTTACCTGATCGGCGAAGACGTCCCCGAAGCCCCGGCCGGCCACCGCTTCCGCGCCCTGCTGGAAAACCCCGGGATTTTGCAGATGCCCGGCGCGCAGAACGGCATGGCCAGCCTGCTGGCGAAGAAGGCCGGCTTCCAGGCGCTGTATCTTTCCGGCGCGGCGATGACGCTGAGCATGGGCATCCCCGACCTCGGCATGATCACGGTGGAGGAGGTGGCCTTCCACATCCGCCAGATTACCCGCGCTTCCGGCCTGCCGCTGCTGGTGGATGGCGATACCGGCTATGGCGAGGCGCTGAACGTCATGCACATGGTGCGGACGTTTGAGGATGCCGGCGCCGCCGCCGTGCATCTGGAAGACCAGCTGCTGCCGAAGAAGTGCGGCCACCTGAACGACAAGAAGATCGCCGACGCGCACGACATGGCCGCCAAGGTGGCCGCCGCCCGCAAGGCCCGCCGGCACCTCTACATCATCGCCCGCACCGATGCCGCGGCCAGCGAAGGCATGGACGGCGCCCTGGCCCGCGCCAAGCTGTATCTGGAAGCCGGCGCCGACGCGATCTTCCCGGAGGCGCTGAACAGCCGCGAGTTCTTCGTGGAGTTCGCCCGCCGCATCCGCGCCGAGGGCTACCCGGACGTAAAACTGCTGGCGAACATGACGGAGTTCGGCCGCACGCCGTTCTACACCGCCGAGGAGTTCCAGGAGATGGGCTACCAGATGGTGATCTGGCCGGTCTCCTCCGCCCGCGTGGCCAACAAGGCGATGGAGAAGCTTTACAACTCCATCGCCACCGATGGCGGCACCCACAAGCAGGTGGACAACATGCAGACCCGGGCGGAGCTCTACGCCACCATCAACCTGGCGGCCTACGAGGCGCTGGACAGTTCGCTGATCGCGACTATCGTTCCCGAAGCGATGCCGCAGCGCGGCTAGGGAGAGCAAACGATGAGCGAACAACCCGTGGTGGCCGGCAAGGCCTCGATCCCGGTCGAGGTTGAGGCCGGCAAGACCTACTATTGGTGCGCCTGCGGCAAGTCCGAAAAGCAGCCCTTCTGCGACGGCAAGCACAAGGGCGGCGCCTTCAGCCCCATGGCCTGGACCGCCGAGGAAACCAAGACCGTGCGGTTCTGCGCCTGCAAGGCCAGCGGCAAGGCGCCGCTGTGCGACGGCAGCCACAAGGCGCTGGCGTAGAGCACGACCCGCGTCCAGGCAGTCGCCGCGGACGCCAGAACAATATGCGTTCAGAGGGAAGCTTCTGAACGCATATTTACTGTGAATTCAACGAATTACATGCCGTAGCCTGCGTTCGGGTGTACGCAGCCTGCGCTGTCACTGTCGCGATTGCGTGAACGCAACGCGCGACGGTGACGGTTAATTTTGCGCGGCGCCTTGCAGTTTGCGGCGGCGCATGGCGGAATTCCTGGCACCGGCGTTGCTCTGTACCTGGCACGACCGCAGACGGGGCCTTCGCCCCGCGCCGGCGACCGGTACCGAAGGGATGTCGTCATGCCCGCAACCAATCGTTTCCCCCGCGCCGACCTCTCCGCCCTGGTTGGAGCCCGTCCCATCGCCTCGCCGGAAGCAACGCTGTTCGCATTGCTGCACGTGCTGGAGCACGCGGCGGAGGAGGCCGAGCGCATCGGCCTGGCGCAGACCGCCGATGGTCTGGGTGCGCTCAGCCGCTTCTGCACGGCCGAGTTCCGCGCCCGCCACGGGTTGCCGCATTGAGCCAGGGCGTCGCGGAGCGGTCGTGCTTGAACCGCGGGCCTGACCGGCGCTGAACCGCCAGCCAGGCCCCGGATGGAGCCTGGTCGGCCACAGCGCCTGGCCGCAAGCCGTTAGGCAATCCGTCGAAGACGGCTGCAGCATGATCACCGCCTTGGTCAGCGGTGAACATGCGCCAGGCCCCGACGTCAGGTGAAGATGAAGTCGGCGGCGCTCAGGCTGGCGGGCGCCAGGGCAAGCAGGGTCACCTGGTGGGTTGCATCCAGGCTGATGACCGTATTGGGTCCAACGGCGAGGATGCTGGGGGTCAGCGCCGCGTAGCTGTGTACGGCCCAACCCGACAGGTCCATCACCCCGGTGGCCGGGTTGAAGCCGACGATGATGTCCTGGCCGCCATTGGTCAGCACGAAGACATCATTGCCGCCGCCGCTGGTGAAGCGGTCATTGCCGGCCCCACTGATGAAGGTGTCGTTGCCGACGCCGCCGATGGCGTTGTAGCCGCCACCGACGGCGCTGCCGTCCACCGCCAGCGAGCCGGCGGTGGCGACGACCTTGATGGCCCCGCCGGTAAACCCGGCAACGGCATTGCTGCCGAGCACCACGGTGCTGAGGCCGGCGCCATTGGTGCTCAACTGTTCAATGTTGGCGGTGCCGGCAAAGGCCGTGTCGGTCACCGTGGCATTGAAGTTCCACCTCATGAAGTCGGTGCCGATGCCGCCATCGATGCTGTGGGCGGCGGCGGTCAGGTCCGACTGGTTGTTGAACACGAAGGTGTCGTTGCCGCTGCCACCGATCAGGGTGTCGGCGCCGGCGCCGCCGGTCAGGAGATCATTGCCGGAGCCGCCGGTGATGCTGTCGGCCCTCGCGGAACCGACGATCGTGACGCCGGTGGCACTGGCGGCATTGGAGACCTTCCAGCCGTTCAGGCCGGTGGCGGCGCTGAGGTCCACCGCGAAGCCGGCATCGGTGATGTTGGCCGTGCCGGCGTTGCTGGTCAGCGCGGTCGCGGTCCATGCAGCCACCAGCGTGGCGTTGGCCGTGGCACCCGCCGAGACCTGCAGGGCGTCTGCGCCGCCGCTGGCCAGGTCGGTCACGGCATCCGTGCCGGCGGTGACCTGGAAGACATCCATGCCGGCGCCGCCGGTCAGCGTGTCGTTGCCGGCACCGCCGATCAGCGTATCCGCCTTGGTGGAGCCGACCAGGATGGTGCCGGTGAGGCTGGCGGCGTTGGTCACCGTCCAGCCATTGGCGCCGGCCGCGGCGGTCAGGTTCACCGCGAAGCCGGCGGCGGTGATGGTTGCCGTGCCGGCGTTGCTGGTTGAAGCGGTCGCGGTCCAGGCACCGCCCAGCGTGGCGCTGGCGGTGGCGCCGGCCGAAACCTGCAGCACTTCCGCGCCACCCAGGGCCAGGTCGGTGATGACATCGCTGCCGGAAGTGACCTGGAAGCTGTCGAGGCCGGCACCACCGGTCAACGTGTCGTTGCCGGCACCGCCAAGCAGCGTATCGGCCCCGCTGCCGCCGGTCAGCGTGTCGGCGTTGACCGAGCCGGTCAGCGACACGGCTGTGACATTGCCGGCATTGGAGACGTTCCAGCCGCCGATCCCGGTGGCGGCGGTCAGGTCCACCGCGAAGCCGGCATCGGTGATGATGGCGGAGCCTGCGTTGCTCGTGGATGCGGTCGCGGTCCAGGCCGCGACCAGCGTGGCGTTGGCGGTGGCGCTGGCTGCGACGACGAGGATTTCCGCGCCGCCGTTGCCGAGGTCGGTGATGACATCTGTCCCGGCGGTGACCTGGAAGCTGTCGATGCCCGTCCCGCCGGTCAACGTGTCGTTGCCGGCGCCGCCGATCAACGTGTCGGCGCCGGTGCCACCGGTCAGGGTGTCGGCGTTTACCGATCCGGTCAGCGATACCGCCGTGGCATTGCCGGTATTGGAGACGTTCCAACCATTGCCGCCGGTGGCGGCGCTGAGGTCCACCGCGAAGCCGGCATCGGTGATGATGACGGAGCCGGCGTTGCTGGTCAGCGCAGTCGCGGTCCAGGCAGCCACCAGGGTGGCATTGGCCGTGGCCCCGGCCAAGACTTGCAAGGCGTCGCCGCTGCCGTTGGCCAGGTCGGTCACGACATCCGTGCCGGCGGTGACCTGGAAGGTATCGTTGCCGGTACCGCCGGTCAGCGTGTCGTTGCCGGCGCCGCCGATCAGCGTATCCGCCTTGGTGGAACCGACCAGGGTGGTGCCGGTGAGGCTGGCGGCATTGGTCACCGTCCAGCCATTGGCGCCGGTCGCCGCGGTCAGGTTCACCGCG
>CAILMF010000041.1 GCA_903835235.1 uncultured Rhodospirillales bacterium | reverse complement strand
GGTGGCGGCAGGCGCGGCCGCGGGTGCCGCCGCCGCGGGTGGGGCGGTTGCCGCCGGGCAGCAGGCCACGCCCGAGGCGCCCACGGCCGTCGCCAGCACCGCCGTGCCGCGCGGCCAGGAACTGGCGGCGGCCGAGGCCTTCCTGAACCGCCTGGTCAGCCTGAAGGCGCGCTTCCTGCAGCTTTCCGAGAATGGCGGCACCGCCCAGGGCACCGCCTGGATCGTCCGCCCCGGCCGGATGCGCTTTGAATACGACCCGCCGGAGCCGATGCTGCTGGTGGCCAATGGCGGCCAGTTCTTCTACCTGGACCGGGAGCTGCGCCAGCCCAGCATCGTCCCGACCTCCTCGACGCCGCTTGGCCTGCTGCTGCGGGAGAACATGAGCTTCTCCGCCGCCGAGACGACGGTGACCAATGTGGAGCATGCCCAGGGCTTCTTCCGCATCACCCTGCACCGAACCGGCCAGCAGGCCGAGGGCCGGCTGACGCTGGTCTTCGCCGACGACCCCTGCGAGCTGCGGCAGTGGGAGGTGGTGGATGCCCAAGGCCGGGCGACGCGGGTGACGCTGTCGGGCATTGAATACGGCGCGCGCTACCCGTCGCTGCTGTTCGAGTTCAACAACCCGATCTTCCGGGAGCAACTGGGCATTCAGTAGGCAGGGCAGCGCCAAATCGGCGCGCTTATGCGCTGATGGCATGACGGTGCCGCGCGCGCAGGGCAATCAATGTCTTGATCGCGCCACAAAGCCGGGCAAATCTCCGTAACCATGAAGCCGCTCATTGGAATCTCCTGCTGCGTCAAGGGATTCGGCATTTTCAACACGCCCAACCACGCTGCCTCGGACAGTTATGTCCGGGTCGTGCTGGGGCCGGTCGGCGGCGTGCCGGTGCTGCTGCCTGCCGCCGGGGAAATCCTGGCGGCGGAGATGCTGCCGCGGCTGGACGGGCTGATCCTGACCGGCAGCCGCAGCAACGTGCATCCGGACAATTATGCAGGCCCGGCCCATGCCGAGGGCACGCCGGAAGACCCGCAGCGCGACAGCACCACCCTGCCGCTGATCCGCGCCGCCATCGCCGCCGGGCTGCCGCTGCTGGCGATCTGCCGTGGCTTCCAGGAGTTGAACGTGGCGCTGGGTGGCAGCCTGGACCAACGCATCCAGGACCTGGACGGCCGGATGGACCACTCCACCCCGTCTGACCAACGCTTCCCGCGGGTGCGCACGGCCAAGGCCCACAGCATGCGCCTGGTGCCCGGCAGCTATATTTCCCGCCTGGCCGGGGCCGACAGCATTCCGGTCAACAGCCTGCACAACCAGGGAGTGCGCCGCCTGGCGCCGCGGCTGGAAGCGGAGGGCTGGGCGCCGGACGGCACGGTGGAGGCGGTGCGGGTGAAGGATGCGCCTGGCTATGCCTATGGCGTGCAATGGCACCCTGAATATGACTGGCAGCAGGACCCGGTCAGCCGCCGCATCTTCGAAAGCTTCGGCGAAGCCTGTGCCGTCTGGGCCGCCGGCCGCGGCGTGGCGCCGCTGGCCCAGGCCGCGGAATAACGATCCCAGCTGGTCACAGTTGCGCGAACATGCCTCCCCTGCGGGGCGGTCATGGCGTGGTCACGCAATCGGCTTTTGCACCGCAGGCGACAAACGGTTAAGGTTCCTTGCCGGCCGATATTAAGGCCGGTGGACGATGTCCGGTTCCCCTGCCGGCTCGCCCGACCTTTCCGTACGGAAACTACAACAACGGCGCCCGGACACCCCCCTGTCCGGGCGCTATTTTTTTGCGCATTATTTTGTGGGGTTACGCGGCGTTCTTAAGTTTTTACATTCACTCGCCACCGTGCGGTGCGGGGTTCGCGGGGCTACCATTTCCCGGGGCGCCGGGGTATGGCCTTGCGGCTTGACGAGGGGAATGCGCGCGACATGTCGGTGTTCAAGGGCAGCTTCACCGGGCGGCTCTATCGCAAGTTCCTGCACAAATATTACCGCAACGACCTGTGGCTGGACCTGTGCCTGCGCGCCAAGCGCGACACGCTGGACTATATCGAGCAGCACATGCTGGCCGCCCAGGTGCTGGAGGACCGGCTGGACCTGCTGCGCTTCGCGCTTTCGCGGGCGCCGGAGACCGGCCTGGTGCTGGAGTTCGGCGTCGAGAAGGGCGCCTCGATCCGCTGGCTGGCCAGGCACACGGCGCGGACGGTGCATGGCTTCGACAGTTTCCAGGGGCTGCCGCATGACTGGCGCGGCACCAAGGAAGCCGCCGGCAAGTTCGACATGCAGGGCAAGCTGCCGAAGGTCCCGGGCAATGTGGCACTGCATGTCGGCTGGTTCGACCAGACCGTGCCGGGCTTCCTGGCCGCCAATCCCGGGCCGGTGGCGCTGCTGCACGTGGATTGCGACATCTATGAGAGCACGGTGACGATCTTCCAGCAGCTGACGGGCCGGCTGGGGCCAGGAACGGTCATCGTGTTCGACGAGTACTACAATTACCCCGGCTGGCGCCTGCATGAGCACAAGGCCTTCGCCGAGTGGCTGGTCGCCACCGGGCAGAGCTACCGTTACCTGGGCTACGCCGCCGAAAAGGGCCATGTCGCCGTTGTGCTGACATGACCTGTCGCCGGCTTCAGTCGCCGCGCCACGCGGGATTTGCCGCGGCCGCCATGCCGCGGCTCGGCCTGCGCCAGGCGCACGCCGTTCACGATTCTTGCCGCAAGGGAGTTGCCGAATGACCGAGTATGTTGTCGCCCCGCCCGCCATCTCCGCCGTGCCGATCAAGGGCAGCAGCGCCATGTTCCCGGTGCGCCGCATCTTCTGCGTCGGCCGCAACTACGCCGAGCACGCGATCGAGATGGGCAGCGACCCCACGCGCGAGCCGCCCTTCTACTTCGCCAAGCCGGCCGATGCGCTGGTGATCAACGACGCCGACATGCCTTACCCGAGCGCCAGCAAGAGCCTGCACCACGAGATGGAGCTGGTGGTCGCCATCGGCGTGGGCGGCAGCGACATCGGCGTGGCCGACGCTTTGCAGCATGTGTGGGGCTATTGCAGTGGCCTCGACATGACCCGCCGCGACATCCAGAACGAGGCGAAGAAGACCGGCCGCCCCTGGGACATGGGCAAGGGCTTTGATCATTCCGCTCCGATGGGCGCGCTGGTGCCGGCCGCTGGGGTTGATCCTTCCAAGGGCAAGATCGAGCTGCGGGTGAACGGCAAGGTCACCCAGACCTCCGATCTCTCAAAGCTGATCTGGAGCGTGCCGGAGGTGATCTCCAACCTGTCGCACCTGGTGCGGTTGGAGCCGGGCGACCTGATCATGACCGGCACGCCTGAGGGCGTGGCCGCGGTGGTCAAGGGCGACGTGCTGGAAGGCTTCGTCGAGGGCGTTGGCAGCGTGAAGACGAAGATCGTCTGACATGGCGAAGCAGCCCGCCGCGCCGGCCGTGACCAAGGAAACGGCGCGGCGGAGCCTCCGCATCGCCACCTGGAACATCAACAGTGTGCGCCTGCGCCACCCGCTGATCACGCGGATCGTTGCCGCGCTGGACCCCGACGTGCTGTGCCTGCAGGAAACCAAGTGCCCGGACGAGCACTTGCCGCTGGCGGAGTTGCAGGCGCTGGGCTTCCCCCATGTCGCGGCCAAGGGGATGAAGGGCTACAACGGCGTCGCCGTACTCTCCCGCATTCCCTTCGTGCAGCGCGACAACGACCCCGACTGGTGCCTGAAGGGCGACTGCCGGCATTTGGGCGTGGAGTTGGACGCGCCGGGCGGGCCGGTGGAACTGCACGACTTCTACGTACCCGCCGGCGGCGATGTGGCCGACCGCACGGTCAACGAGAAGTTTGCCCACAAGCTGGACTTCGTCGCCGAGGCCACGGCCTGGAGCGAAACCCGCGCCGGCGCGCCGCGCCGGGTGATGGTGGGCGACCTGAACATCGCCCCGCTGGAACACGACGTGTGGAGCCACAAGCAGCTGCTGGACGTGGTCAGCCACACGCCCATCGAGGTTGCGGCGCTGACAGAGTGGATGCGCGCGGGACAATGGCACGACGCGCTGCGCCACTTCGTGCCCGCCGACCAGAAGCTCTACACGTGGTGGAGCTACCGGGCGAAGGACTGGGCCGCGGCGGATCGCGGCCGGCGGCTGGACCATGTGTGGTGCAGCCCGGACCTGGCCGGCAAGCTGGTGCGCCACCAGGTGCTGAAGGAAGCCCGCGGCTGGGAGAAGGCCAGCGACCACGTGCCTGTCATGGTTGAACTGGCGCTGTAGAGAGTTTGGGCGGCTGATTCACGCCTCCGGTGCATGCGCACCTCCGGCGATCAGGCGCTACATCGGCCCCGCCGGCACCGCGCTGGCCGAATAGACCGGCCAGCGGCGTGGCTCGAACAGTTGGTAGTGCCACCATTCCAACAGATAACAGTCCCAGCCGGCCGCGGTCATCAGCCCCAGCAGCAGGGCGCGGTGGCGCTGTGCCGCGGCACTGATCTCCAGCGACCCATGCGCCGAGAGCGGCGTGATGGCATCGAAGCCGGTGCCCATCTCCAGCGCCACGCCGTCCTGCGTCAGCGTCAGGTCCACCGCCACGCCGCGCGGATGGACGCCACCGCGGCGGGGGTCGCTGACAAAACGCTTGTCTTCCACCGCGTGCCACAGCGCCCATTGCGCCTCGATCGGCCGGAAGGCGTCGAAGATGCAGAGGCCATAGCCCAGCGCCGCCGCCAGGTCGCGGGCGCGGAACAGTTTATCGCGCGCCTCCGGCACCAGCAGGGCCACGGGGCGGCGATAGATCGGCACGCCCGCCAGGTTGTCGGCGGTGGCGTAGCGAATGTCGAAGGTCAGGCCATCGGCCTCGGAGAGCGGCAGCAGCATGGGTGCAGCATGGCGGCGCGGCGCGCATCGGGATAGGGAGGGGGCATGTTGATCCTCGCCCTGGATGCCGCGCTGGCCCGTTGTTCCGTTGCCCTGGTGCGGGGCGGCGTGGTGCTGGCCGAACGGCAGCAGGACGCCAGCCGCGGCCATGCCAGCCTGTTGCCGCCAATGGTCCAGGCGGTGCTGGCCGAAGCCGGGGTGACGGCGCGCGACCTGGCGGCGGTGGCGGCGGTGGTCGGGCCGGGCGGCTTCACCGGCATCCGCACCGCGCTGGCCCTGGCGGAAGGGCTGGCGCTGGGGGCGGGCATTCCCGTGGTCGGCGTGACCACCGGGGAAGCGCTGGCCGAGGCGGTGCCGGCGGAACAGCGCGCCGGGCGAGAGGTCTGGACCGCCGTGGACACCAGGCGCGGCCGGGTGGTGCTGGAGCGCTTCGCCGCCGCCCCGCCCTTTGGCAACCTCGTGGCGCTGGGCGAGCCGCAGGCGATGGACGAGGCCGCCCTGCCCCGCCCGGCCGGCCCGGTGGCGGTGGCCGGCGATGCCGCGCTGGCGGTGGCGGCCAGGCTGGCGGCGCGCGGCGCCAATACGCTGCTGGCCGGGCCGCGAATGCCCGAAGCCGCCGCGGTGGCCAGGGTAGCGGCACGACGCCTGGCCGGGGCGCTGCCCGGCTTGCCGGCCCAGCCGATGTACGTGGAACCCCCGGCCGTGCGGCAACCGTGATCCTGCCGATCTGCCCCGCCGACGCCCTGGCGCTGGCCGGGCTGCACGGGCTGGCCTTCCCACCCGCCGAGGCCTGGGGCGCCGACGCCATGCGGCTGATGCTGGAAATGCCCGGCACCTTTGGCCTGTGGCAGCCGGATGCTGGCCTGGTACTGGCCAGGGTGGCCGTGGACGAGGCGGAAATACTGACAATCGGCGTGGTGCCGGCGGCGCGTCGCCGGGGCCTGGGGGCCGCGCTGCTGCTGGCGGCGCTGGCGGGCGCCCAGGCCCGTGCCGCCGCGACCATGTTTCTTGAAGTAGCGGCCGACAACCTGCCAGCACGGGGGTTGTATGCCGCGTTGGGGTTTTCTCCGGTCGGCCGCCGCCGCGACTATTATGGCCCAGGGCGAGACGCGGAGGTCATGCGGCGCGGCATCGCGCCTGACCTCAGTTCTTCCTGATCACCAGCAACGTGCTGCCATCGGCCTGGTCGTCGCAGGCCAGTACGGCATGGCCTTGTTCGGTCGCGGTTTTCGGCACGTTGGCGCGGGGCTCCGCCCCCTTCAGCCTTACCCGCAGTAGTTGTCCGCTGGCCATCCTATCAAGCGCCAAGCGGGTACGGACGAAGGTCATCGGGCAAGTCTCCGCCGTGATATCCAACTCCCGATCGACTGGATGTTCTTGCATATCCACAGATTTCATCCTCGGTAGTTCAAAAAATCGATTGCAGGCGTTGCCAAACCGGTTTTCATGGCAATATACCCGCCACGAATCGAGGGGACACAGTCTTCCATGCCCGAACAAACCGCAAATGCTGACCTGTTGGGACTGACCGCCGAAATCGTCGCGGCGCATGTGTCCAACAATCCAGTGGCACTGACCGATCTGCCCAACCTGATCCAGGAAGTCTACCGCACGCTGTCCAATGTCGGCGTACCGCAGGCCAAGCCGGAGCCGGAGCGTCCGCAGCCCGCGGTGCCGGTGAAGAAGTCGATCACGCCGGGCTACCTGATCTGCCTTGAAGACGGCAAGAAGCTGAAGATGCTGAAGCGGCATCTGCAGACCAGCTACAACATGACGCCGGAGCAGTACCGCGAGCGTTGGGGCCTGTCCTCCGACTACCCGATGGTAGCGCCCGACTACGCCAAGCACCGCTCCTCGCTGGCCAAGAAGATCGGCCTGGGCACCAAGCCGCGCGGCCGCCCCCCGGGGCGTCCGCGGCGGGATGCCGCGGCGCCCACCGGCCCGGCCAAGACCGGCTGATCAGCCGCCGGCCAGCCCGGCAGGGCAGGTTCGGCACGCCCAGGATTTCGGCGGATACCAGGGTTTCGGCGGCCAGGTGACCGGCCGAAACCCATGGCCCCGCATGGTTCCATTATATCACCAGGGGCCATCACGCTCGGTGATGGCCGCCGGCGTCCAGGCCGGCTATGGTGCCCCCAGGACACCAAGGGTGGGCACCGGGCCCGCCTCACGGAGAGCTTGCACCCCCTGCATGCAGACTCGAGCGCCGATCGCCCCACAGGACCTGTCCCGCATCGAGCGCCTGTGCGTGGAACGCGGGCTGAAGATGACCGGCCAACGCCGGCTCATCGCCCGCGTGCTGTCCGAGGCCGAGGACCACCCCGATGTCGAGGAATTGTATCGCCGGGCGGTGACGCAGGATGGCCGCATCTCCATCGCCACCGTCTACCGCACGGTGCGCCTGCTGGAGGAGAAGGGGATCCTGGAACGCCACGATTTCGGCGGCGGCCGCGCCCGGTATGAACCCGCTGAGCATGGCGAGCATCATCACCTGATCGACATCGACAGCGGCCGGGTGCTGGAGTTCTCGGATGAGCGGCATGAGGAATTGGCCCGCGAGATCGCGGCGCGCCTCGGCTTCGAATTGGTCGGGCACCGGCTGGAATTGTTCGGCCGCAAATTCCCGGAAACCCGCCCGGTGACCCCTGCCCCCGCCCCACGCCGCCGCCTGCGGGAACGCACCGCGTGAGTGCCGAGCCCCTGGCGACGCCCGACCCGCTCCCCCTGGCCGAGGTGGGCTTCGTCGAATTGCGCTCCAACAACCTTGGGGTGCGCATCGCCGAAACCGCCGCCGAGGTGGATGCGGTGCAGGCGCTGCGCTACCGCGTATTCTACGACGAGATGGGCGCCCGGGCCGATGCCGCCACTGCCGCCAGCCGGCGCGATGTGGATGAATATGATGCGGTCGCCGACCACCTGGTCGTGGTGGATCATGACCTCGGCGATGGGCCGGAGGGGATCGTCGGCTGCTACCGGCTGATCCGCCGCCCCGCCGCGGCAAAGGTCGGCCGGTTTTATTCCTCGGCCGAGTATGATGTCGCCAAGCTGATCGAGCGGCCCGGCGAGATCATGGAACTGGGCCGTTCCTGCGTCGCCACGGATTATCGCACCCGCGGCACCATGCAGCTGCTGTGGCGCGGCATCGCGGCCTATGTGCTGCTGCACCGCGTGGACCTGTTGTTCGGCTGCGCCAGCCTGCCCGGCACCAACCTGACCGCGCTGGCGCCGCAGCTGACCTATCTGTGGCGCAACCACCTGGCGCCCGAGGACATCCGGCCGCGCGCCCTGACCGAACGCTATGTGCCGATGGACCGGCTGCCGCCGGACGCCGTGAACAGCATGCGCGCGCTGAACGACCTGCCGCCCCTGATCAAGGGCTATCTCCGGCTCGGCGGCTTCATCGGTGACGGCGCGGTGTTGGATGAACAGTTCAACACCACGGATGTCTGCATCGTGGTCAAGACCGACCTGATCAACGCCAAGTACTCGAAGCACTATGAGCGCCGGGTCGGCTGGATCGCCGACATCGAGGTTGAGGAATAGCCCCGCCTCGGCTCAGGCCGCGGCGCCGTGCTGGAGCTGCCGCGCCAGGGTCTTCGGGTCCAACTCCGCCAATATGGCGTTGCCGCGCAGCGTGCGGCCGCCCAGTACCTCCAGCAGCGTCAAGGTGGCTTCCGCCACCGGCATGGGCACGCGCGCCGCACGGCCCAGCGCCAGCAGGAAGCTCAGCGCATGCGGCGCTTCGGCCAGCGCGCGCTCGGGCTCGGGCTGCGGCAGCCCGCCCACCTCGGCCATGAAGTGCTGCGCATCCGGCAGGCGGTGGCCGAAGGCGGCGGCCAGCGTGTCGCGCTCGGCGGTCAATGCCGCCAGCAACCGGGCCAGCGCGGCGGGGTCGGCCTGGCCCGCCGGGCCCAGTGCCGGGGACAGGGCCTGGGCGGCATGCAGCAGCGGCATCAGGTCGGCCAGGGCGGCGGCCAGCGCATCGGCCAGCGGTTCCACCGGCAGGCCGAACAGCGCCTCCACCAGCGGCACCAGCCGGGCGGTGGCGGCGGCGGGCACCGCCCCCAGCCACAGCTTGTGGCGAATCGCCCCGATCCAGACCCGGTCGCCGCCCAGGCGCCGCGCCGTCATCGGCGGTGTCGCCAGGGCGCCAATCGGCGCCCGGATGCCGCGCGCCACCAGCAGCCGGTCCAGCAGCAACGGGGAAAGCGAGGTGGCCGGCGCCACCAGCACCGCCGGGGCGCCCTGCACCACCGCGGCGACGCGGCGCATCACCTGGCCTTGCGCGTGGCCCGGCACCGCCAGCAGCAGCACCTCGGCATCGGCCAGCGCGCGGCCGAGGTCGGCGGCGACCAACACCGGGAACCGGCCGGAAAGCTGGCCTTCCGCCAGCACGGCATCGCGGATGCCCCGGGTGCCGCCACCGCGCGGCGACCACAGCGTCACGCCATGCCCGCGCGCGCCCGCCAGGGCGGCCGAGGCCAGGCCGACCGGGCCGGCACCGAGGATGGTCAGGCGCATCAGGCTTCCTTTCGCGCTGCGGCATGGCCGCCGCGTCGCGCTGCGGTGTGACCACCCCGGGGGCGGGCCGTCAACCTGTCATCAAGCCGTCGCGTTGCTGTCATTGCCCTGTCGTGCCCGGCGGGTTACCCGGCACATCCATGGACGTCGCTTCATCATCGCCAATGGATAGCCTGCAACCACGCCGGCTGAAGCGGAAAGGTCCGCTGCGCTTCACCTCCCGGCGGCATGCCGCCGCCCCGCGGGAGCTGTTCGCCGACCGGCCCCAGGGTGGGCAGTTGCGCGCCGTGCGCCGCCTGGTGCTGGTGATGCTGTGGACCGCGGTGGCGCTGCCGCTGCAGGCGGTGCTGCTGCTGTTCCCGGGGCGGGCCAAGGCGCAGTTCGCCCGGGTCTACCACCGCACCCTGTGCCGGTTGATCGGGTTGAAGGTGCAGGTGGTTGGCGAGGTCTGCCGCGACCGGCCGGTGCTGTACGTGGCCAATCATTCCAGCTGGCTGGACATTCTGGCGCTGGGCGGCACGCTGGAAGCCTGCTTCGTCGCCAAGGCGGAAGTGGACAGCTACCCGCTGGTGAACCTGATCGCCCGGCTGGGCCGCACCGTCTTCGTCAGCCGCAACCGCGGCACCACGGGGCGGGAAGCGGATGCGATGAAGGCGAAGATGCAGGCCGGCGACAGCCTGATCCTGTTCCCCGAGGGCACCAGCAACGACGGCACCCGCGTGCTGCCCTTCCGCAGCGCCTTCCTGGGCGTGGCCAAGGAAGCCCGCCAGGTGCAGCCGATATCGGTGGTGTATGACCGTCTGGGCGGGCTGCCGGCGCTGCGGCGGGACCGCGCGGTCTTCGCCTGGTTCGGCGACATGGAACTGGGCAGCCATTCCTGGCAGCTGTTGCGGCGCGAGGGCGCGCGGGTGACGGTGCTGCTGCACCAGCCCTTCCCGCCCGAGGCGATGCCCGACCGCAAGGTGATGACGCGGGAATGCAGCCGCGTGGTCAGCGCCGGCGCGGCCGACCTGCGGCAGAACCGCGGGGCCCGGCCGCTGGCCGCGGTGGCGCACCATGCCACGACCCTGTCATCTCACCACGCTTGACCCGGCGCCATGGCATCCACGACGCTGAGGCCATGACGCGAATCGCTCCTGTTCCGCGTTGGTGGCGCTGAAGACCACCCAACGCTTGACCCCGACCGCCCCGGCGCGCAATGGCGCCGGTTATCCCGGCCCTGTCCCTGCCGGGCGGCGGAGCCTTTCATGAGCCAGACCGGGAAACCCACCAAGCGCCGCGTGCATATCCGCACCTATGGCTGCCAGATGAACGTGTACGACAGCGACCGCATGGCCGACGTGCTGGCGCCGCTGGGCTATGCGCCGACCGATGATGTCGCGTTGGCCGATATGGTGATCCTCAACACCTGCCATATCCGGGAAAAGGCCGCCGAGAAGGTCTTCTCAGAGCTTGGCCGGCTGCGCGAGCTGAAGCAGGAAAAGGCCGGGCGCGGCGAGATGCTGACGCTGGCGGTGGCCGGCTGCGTGGCTCAGGCCGAGGGCGCCGAGATCACCGCCCGGGCGCCCTGGGTGGACATTGTGCTGGGGCCGCAGAGCTACCACCGCCTGCCGGAGCTGGTGGCGCGCGTCGCCCGGGCCGGCGCGCTGCCGCCCAACCCGCAGAGCGGCCACCCCACCGGCAACCGCCTGCTGGACACCGACTTCCCGGTGGAGAGCAAGTTCGACCACCTGCCGGAAGCCAGCCAGGGCCAGGGCATTGCCGCCTTCCTGACCATCCAGGAAGGCTGCGACAAGTTCTGTTCCTTCTGCGTGGTGCCGTACACCCGCGGCAGCGAGTATTCGCGCCCGGTGGCGGCGGTGCTGGCCGAGGCACAGCGCCTGGTGGCGCATGGCGCGCGGGAAATTTCCGTGCTGGGGCAGAATGTGAACGCCTATCACGGCGAGGGCGACAACGGCCCGGTCGGCCTGGGCGCCCTGCTGCGGGAACTGGCAAAAATCCCCGGGCTGGACCGGCTGCGCTACACCACCAGCCATCCGCGGGATGTGAATGACGAGCTGGTGGCGGCGCATCGCGACCTGCCGCAGCTGATGCCGCTGCTGCACCTGCCGGTGCAGTCCGGCAGCGACCGCGTGCTGGCGGCGATGAACCGCGGCCATTCCGCCGACGAGTTCCGCCGCGTGGTCGACCGGTTGCGCCAGGCGCAGCCGGGGCTGGAACTGACCAGCGATTTCATCGTGGGGCACCCCGGGGAAACCGCGGCGGACCACGAGGCCAGCCTGGCGCTGATTCGCGCGGTCGGCTTCGCCGGCGCCTACAGCTTCAAGTATTCCGCCCGCCCCGGCACGCCGGCGGCCGGCGCCCCCAACCAGGTGGCCGAGGCGCTGATGGATGCGCGGCTGGCCGAATTGCAGGCGCTGCTGCGGGACCAGCAGCAGGCGTTCAACCGTTCGCGCATTGGCATGACCATGGACGTGCTGTTCACTGGCTCGGGGCGCCACCCCGGCCAGGTGGCGGGACGCACGCCCTGGCTGCAACCGATCCATCTGCTGGGGCCGGCCGGCCTCATCGGCACCATCGCCCCGGTCAGGGTGGTGGGGGTGCAACCCAACTCCCTCAACGGCGCGCTGGCAGCCGCGGATGGGCAGACCCGCAACATGCCAGCCAACCAGGAGCCAGCGCCCGCTTGACCACCGCCACCCTTGCGCTCCGCCCCGTGCGGAACCCCGCCGCCGGTGCTGCCGGAGAGGTCACCATGACCTTCGCCGACAATGCCCGGCTCCCGCTGCTGTATGGCGACTACAACCGCCATCTGGTGAAGGTGGAGCAATGGCTGGGGGTCCGATGTGCGGACCGCGGCAACCGCCTGACCATCACCGGCCCGGCCGAGCGGGTGGAGATGGCGGAGTCGGCGCTGAAGGCGCTGTGGCGGCAGTTGGAGCAGGGGCAGAAGGTGGGCAGCGGCGAAGTGGACGCGGCCTTGCGCATGGCGGAAGGCGAGGCCGAGAGCGACCCCCGCCTGCCGTTGCAGGACATTCCGCAGATCCGCACCCGCAAGGGCGTCATCGCCCCGCGCAGCCCGGCCCAGGCGGCGTACATGGATACGCTGATGCGCTGCGACATGGTGTTCGGCATCGGCCCGGCCGGCACCGGCAAGACCTACCTGGCGGTGGCCCAGGGCGTGGCGCTGCTGCTGGCCGGCAGGGTGGACAAGATCATCCTGAGCCGTCCCGCGGTGGAGGCCGGGGAGCGGCTGGGCTTCCTGCCCGGCGACATGAAGGAGAAGGTCGACCCCTACCTTCGCCCGCTGTACGACGCGCTGAACGACATGATGACGGCCGAGCAGGTGGCCAAGCGGATCGAGCGCGGCGAGATCGAGATCGCCCCGCTGGCCTTCATGCGCGGGCGCACCTTGGCGCATTCCTATTGCATTCTGGACGAAGCCCAGAACACCACGCCGGCCCAAATAAAGATGTTCCTGACCCGGATGGGTGAGGGCAGCCGCATGGTGATCACCGGCGACCCAACCCAGGTGGATTTGCCGTCTCACCAGCCCAGCGGGCTGGTCGATGCGCTGAAGATACTGGATGGCGTGGCCGGCATTGCTGTAACACGCTTCGACGAGCGGGATGTGGTAAGGCACCCGCTGGTTGCCAGGATTGTTTCTGCCTATGGCCGCGCGGATGCGGCCCGGCAGCGGAAGAAGGACCACGATGGAACCGGGAAGTAGTCGTCCCGACGGCTGGCAGGGCTTGGCGCCCGCGGTCGTTGGGACTGAGGTTATTGTTGCCGACGCCGCCTGGCGCCGGCTGCTGCCGCGGGCCGAGATGCTGGCCCGCCGTGCCGTCGCCGCCACCCTGGCGGTCGAGGGGTACGAGGGCGCCGTGACGGTGCTGCTGACCGATGACCGCGCGCTGAAGCGGCTGAACGGCGAGCATCGCGGCAAGGAAAAACCCACCAATGTGCTGAGCTTCCCCAACGACTACGGGGACCACCTGGGCGATATCGCCCTGGCGCTGGGCGTGGTGCGGCGGGAAGCCCTGGCGGCTGGCCGCCGGCTGGAGGCGCATTTCGCCCATCTGGTGGCGCATGGCACGCTGCACCTGCTGGGCCATGACCACCTGCTGGCCGGCGAGGCCCGGGTGATGGAGCAGGCGGAGGCGCGGATCATGGCGCGGCTCAGGCTGCCCAACCCGTGGAAGGCGCCGGTCGGGCGGCTGGCGGCATGAGCAGTTCCGCCGAACGCGGCAAGCTGCTGTGGCGCTTGCAGGGGCTGATGCGTCGGCGCGAGGCCGAGAGCGTCCGCGACCGCATGGAAGAGCTGATC
This sequence comes from uncultured Rhodospirillales bacterium, assembly GCA_903835235.1. Classification (GTDB taxonomy): domain Bacteria; phylum Pseudomonadota; class Alphaproteobacteria; order Acetobacterales; family Acetobacteraceae; genus CAIMOR01. Next base: position 63,103 of record CAILMF010000041.1, on the reverse strand, counting down.
GAGGAGCAGGACGGCCCGCAGCGCCACGGCACCGCGCTGGGCGAGGAAACCGACCTGGACGACCAGGAACGCGCGCTGCTCGGCAACGTGCTGAAGCTGCGCGGCAAGACCGCCTATGACGTGATGGTGCCGCGCGCCGACATCATTGCCATCTCGGAAGACTTCTCGCTGGAGCAGACCACGCGGCTGATGCAGCGCGAGGGCCATAGCCGCTACCCGGTCTATCGCGGGCAATTGGATGAGATGGTCGGCATGGTCCACATCAAGGACGTGTTTGCCGCCATCGGGCGGGAGGGGCCGTTTTCCCTCACGGGCATATTGCGCAAGCCGCTGTTCGTGGTCACCGCCGTGCCGGTGCTGGACCTGCTGCTGCAGATGCGCCAGGCGCGCATGCACATGGCGCTGGTGGTGGACGAGTATGGCGGGATCGACGGGCTGATCACCATCGAGGATCTGGTCGAGACCATCGTCGGCGACATCTCGGACGAGCATGACGAGGACGGCCCGCCGCACATGGTGGAGAAACCGGACGGCACGATCGAGCTGGATGCCCGCACGCCGGTCGAGGATTTCGAGGCGCTGCTGGGCCCGGTGCTGACCGAGGATGAGCGCGCGGCCGATATCGACACCGTCGGCGGGCTGGTGTTCACGCTCGCGGGGCGCGTGCCGGCCAAGGGCGAGTTGGTCAGCCACGGTTCCGGCCTGGAGTTCCGCGTGCTGGAGGCCGACCCGCGGCGCATCCGGCGGCTGCGGATCAGGAAGCCCGGGACGCAGCCGGCCAAGCAGGCGGCGGAGTAGCCGCAGCCAAAGCCCGCGGCCGCGCTACCTGCCCAGCAAGGAGCGCAGCGCCGGCAACGGCAACGGCGTGCCGCCCTGGGCGCCGGGAGCCTGGCTCAGGCGCAGCCGGTCCTGTGCCATTTCGGCGGCGGATATCCGGCCGTCGGCGTCGTAGTCCAGGCTGTCCAGCAGCAGTCGCGCCAGGTTGCGGGCCTGTTCGGCCTGGGTCACCGCGCCGGCCAGCAACGTGGCGGAATCCGCCCCCTGCTGCACCGCCAGGGCCCAGGCGGCACCGCGCAGCAGCCGGGCCAGCTCGGCCAGGGAAAGCGCGCCATCGTCGTTGACGTCACCCTGGCGGCGAATCGCCTCCAGGCAGCCGGGCACGGCGGCGGTGCAGGCGGCTTCCACCTGTTCCAGCGCTGCCATGAAGGCGATGCCCTCGGCGTGCTGCAGCACCAGGGCCAGCGGCGGCTGCGGGCAGCGGTGCCAGGCCAGCGGCGGCGTATCGCCGGGCAGGCGGTCGTCACGCAGCTTGGGGTCGGGTTCGGCGGTGTCCAGCGCATCCCGCGTGCCGCGCAGCAGCAGGCGGGGGGCGTCCGGGCCAATGCCGGCGGCGAACAGCCAATCCGCCACCGGGCGGAAGCTGCCGAAGCGGAACAGCCGGCCAGGACCGGCCGCCGGCACGCGGGCGGCGCTGCGCATGGTCAGGTGCAGCATCTGCTCCGGCCGGTCGCATTCGCCGCGGAACCAGGTGCCGCGCATCGCCTCGGGCACCGCGACCGGGGGCGGCACCGGCTGCGCCTGGACCGGCAGGGTCGCCAACAGCAGCAGGGTGGCGAGCAGCAGGATTCTCATTGCAGCGGAACCTCCTCGCCGGAACACAGGTCGAAGGCGGGCAGGCGAAGCGCCCGGCCATCGCGGAACACCGCGGTCAGGTCGGCGCGGCAGCGGTCCGCCCCCTGGCCAAGCTCGGCCGGGGGCGAGAAATCCAGCACGCCGCCGGCGGGGATGACGGCGCTGCCCAGCCGGTCGCGGCCGGGCGGCGCGCCGGGCCGGGCGACGTAGAGTTCCACCACCGGCAGCGTGGAGCGGTTGCGCAGCCGCACGCCGCCCAGCACCACCGTCTCCGGCGTCGCCGTCGGGGTGGCCAGTGGCTCGATGCTGTCCAGTTGCTCGGCCACGGTCCAGCCGGGGCGCAGCACCACCAGGCTGTTGGCGCAGAGGTCGATGCCGCGGCGCTCCTCGGCCGCGTCGCTGTCGAAGACGATGCGCAGGTCCACCCGGCAGCCGCTGGTGACGCTGAGCTCCTGCCGGGCGCCGGGCGCCAGCGTGGCGTCGCCGAGCTGGTCCTCGCCCCAGTCGTCCGGGTCCGGCGAGATCAGGAAGACCTGGGCAATGGGGCGGCCATAGCCGTTGACCAGCAGCATGCGGCGGAGTTCGCCGGGCACCGCGGGGCCTGGCCCGGCCAGTTCCACCTGCTGGCCGCGGCACAGGTCCAGGCCGGGCTGCACCTCCTCGCGCTCGTTCTCATAGACAGCGCGCAGGTCGAAGCGGCAATCGCGCGAGCGGATGCGCAGCCCGAAATCGGCGCGGGGCTCCAGCGTGGCGCTGCCCAGGCGGTCGGCGCCCCAGGCTTCCTGGCCCATGGCGCGCGCGTAGAGTTCCCGCACCGTGAAGCGGGCGCGGTTGCTGACATTGGCCTCGCGCACCGGCAGGCTAGGGTCGCCGAAGGCCAGGCGCGGGACGCGGCAGAGGTCGACGCGCTGGCGCTTCTCCTCGGTCTCGTCGGCGAAGACGGCGCGCAGGTCGAAGACGCATTCGGCGGTGCCGCGCAGCCGGAGCGGCAGGGTTTCCCCGGCCGGCACGGTGCGTGTGCCCAACCGATCCGTCCCGGTATCCGCCGCCCGGGCGGCAGACGGCCAGAGGTAGAGTTCGCGCAATTCCACGTCGCTGTCGTTGACCACCGCCAGGTCGCGGCGCGGGCCGGTATCCGCGAAGGTCGCGCGCGGCGTGCGGCAGACATCGATGCGGCGGCGGTCGTCGTCGCCATCGTCGAACACGACGCGCACCTCATAATTGCAGGCCTGGCCGCGCGGCAGCGGTATGCGCAGCGTGGCGCGCGGCGGCAGCACCGCATTGGCCAGGCGGTCGCGGCCCGGCTCGGCGGCCCCCACGACGTAGAGGTAGATTTCCTGCATCAGCCGCTCGGTGTCGTTGGCGACCACCGCCTCCCTCGCCGGCTGCGCCTCCTGCGCCGAAGCGGGGCCGAAGGGCGACAGGGCCAGCAGCAGGGCGAGGAACAGGCGTGGCATCGGCAGGCTCCGAAGGGTCATGGCGCGGGCAGCAGCACGACGGTGACGCTGCGGCCGGCCGTGATGGCGGCGGCGCGGGCGAAGGCGGCGACCCGCACCTCGGCCCGCAGGCGGTCCCGCGGCAGGCCGCGCCTGGCCAGGTCCTCCGCCACGGTGGCGGCGCGGCGGGCGGCCAGGCGGGTATTGGCGGTGGCGCCGCCTTCCTGCGGGCCGGCATGGCCGAGAATGCAGAGCTGGCGGGTCGGCTCGGCGCGGGCGCGGAGCATGACGGCTTCCAGCGCGCCCTCGGCCGCCGGGGCCAGGGTGGCCGCCCCGCGCGCGAAGGCGATGGCGAAGGCATCATCCTCGATCTGCTCGGCACCGACGCAATCGAAGCCCGGACGCGGGGCCTCGGCGGGCGCGGGCGACGGCTCGGCTGCCGGAGCCAGGGCCGGAGCGTTGCCCTGGGCCAGCACCGGGGCGGCCAGCACCGCCAACGCGAAGGCCATGGCGAGGGTGGCGCGCCTCATGCCGCCACCAGCAGGCCGGCGCCGACCAGGCGGGGCAGCAACGCCGCGGCATCGACGCCGGGATGGGCCTGGCGCAGCTCGGCTTCGGTGACATCGGGGCGGCCGAGCAGCCAGGCGGCGGCCTCGGCCTCCGGCGGGGCCAGCGGCACGGCGCCGGTCGCGGTCTTCAGCACCCAGTCGGCGCCGCGGCGCACCGGCTTCAGCCCCGGCGCCAGCACGCGGAAGCTTGGGGCCTCGGTGTCGGCGGCCGGGTTGGCGGCGGGGGCCAGGCCGCGCGCTGCCAGCACGTCCATGCCGCCGCGCTGGTAGTGGAAGCCGGCGACGAAGCCTTCCAGCACCTCCATCACCTTGGGGTCGCGGGCCAGTTCGGCCAGCTTCTGGCCCAGTTGCCCGGCACGGGTGGTCAGCGCGAAGCGGGCGGCGGCGCTGCCGTCCTGGCGCGGCAGCGGCTGGCGGAAGATCGGCTCGTACAGCGCGCGTTCCATCAGCATGTTCATCACATCCATGCCCAGCGGCGCGTGCACGCCATAGGCGATGTGCATGGTGGATGGCCCCTCGCACAGCGCGTCGTGGTACCAGCCGCGCGGCAGATACAGCAGGTCGCCGGCCTGCAGCGTGACCTTCTCCCGCAGCTTCCCCTTGGCCTGGTCGTGATGCGCCTGGCCCAGGTTGCGGAACAGCGGGTTGGCGATGGGCCAGTCGGCGCGGCCTTCCCAGATGTTCCAGACCTTCTCGCCCTCCACCTGCACCGCCCAGACATCATGCGTGTCGAAGTGGCTGGGGAAGGCCTTGTGCGCCTGCCAGCTGACATAGACATTGGCCTGGGCCTTGCCCAAGCCGGCACCTTCCAGCGCGGCGGAAACCGCGGCCATCCCAGGGGTCAGGCTGTCCACGTCGTTCAAGGCCAGGCTGGCGCCGCGCTTGACCCAGTCCATCACCCGGGCGGCGACGGGCTGCATCACCTGGTCGTTGTCGCGGCTGGTGGCGGGGGCGCAATACTGGTCGGCCGGCACCGGCTTTTCATCCAGCACCAGCTTCAGCGACTGGGCGGACCAGATATGCGTCATGTCCAGCAGCCGGTTCAGCTGGCGCCAGGACAGCACGCTGGCGAAGCGGGCGGCACCGCCCTTCACGTGCAGCGGCTGGCGGTCGTGGTATTCGGCGAAGAAGCGCTCCGGCGAGACGGGCGCCAGCAGTTCAGCCAGGGAGGAGATCATTCGGCGAGGCTAGCGCAATCCCGGCGCTGGCGGAATCATCGGCAGCGGCGGCGAGAGCCGGCAGGACCAGAAGAATCCCGGCTGTGGCCGGGCTGCGCGGCAGGTCAGCCCTGCCGGCGCTTCCGGCGCCAGTCCGCCAGCGCGTCCCAGCTTTCCAGCGCAATGCCGATGACCGGCGCGGCCACGAAGGCGCCGGCCAGCACCGGCCAGAGCCAGCCCTGGCCAACCGCCAGCAGCATCAGCACGGCCAGGACCAGGCCCAGGATCGCCTCGCGGCTGCTGTGGCGTTCATCGGCCCGCAGCGCAAGCTGCACCAGGTCCGGCCCCGGGGCGACGAAGCTGGCCGGGCCGGCCGGCAGCATCTCGGTCCGCGGTGCCACCTGGGCGTTGCGCCAGCGGCGGCGGTCACCGGCCGGCTGGCCGAGGACGGTCCATTCAGATTGGTCAGTGACGAGCATGGCGCAGGCTCCGGATCGGCTTTCGCGGGTTCCAGATAGGTTCCCAGCGGGCGGGAGTACAACCGGAAAGCGTTAAGGATGACCTTTCTCTACAACCAACGAGCATTGTCTATCGCCACGACACAACTTGATGGATCCCGACAATTGCCGACATGGGCGGTCGCGGCGCTGGTGGAACGGGCTTTGCGCTGGCTGGCGTGATAGTGATGCGGGCAGACTGGCGGCACCCCAAGGGGCGTTGCCACGGGCGTTGCCGGGGGCGATGCCGGGGCGCAATGCCGAGGGGGCCGAGATGATTCGCGTTCATCACCTGGAAAACTCGCGGTCGCACCGCGTGCTGTGGCTGCTGGAGGAGTTGGGCCAGCCCTATGAGGTCGTGACCTATCGGCGAGACCCGGCCACGCTGGCGGCGCCGGCGGCGCTGCGCGCGGTGCATCCGCTGGGCAAGTCGCCGGTGCTGGAGGATGACGGCATCGCGCCGCTGGCGGAATCCGGCGCGATCCTGGAGTACCTGCTGCAGCGCCATGACCTGCGCGGGCAGTTCGCCCCGGCGCGCGGCAGTGCGGACTGGGTGCGGCACCTGCACTGGATGCACTTCGCCGAGGGCAGCGCGATGACGCCGCTGCTGGTCAAGCTGATCCTGAACCGGACGGACAAGGCGCCCTGGCCGGTGCGCGCCATCCTCCGCAAGGCACTGATGCCGCTGCGCGTGCGGGTGGAAGGGCAGATCCGCGACCAGCTGGCCTACATGGACGCGGCCCTGGCGGAGGCGGCGCATTTCAGCGGCGCGGGCTTCGGCGCGGCGGACGTGCAGATGATCTTCGTGGCCGAGGCCAGCGCCGCGCGTGGCGGGCTGACCGCCGCCAGCCACCCCAGGCTATGGGCCTGGCTGGAACGGATGCGCGCCCGGCCCGCCTGGCAGCGCGCGCTGGAAAAGGGCGGCGCGCTGCGCCTGGGGTTCTGAGGCGATGCACCGCAAGGCATGGGCCTGGGCCTTCTACGACTGGGCGAACTCCGCCTTCCCCACGGTGGTCTCCACCTTCGTCATCGCCGCCTACTTCACCCAGGGCATCGCGGCGGACCCGGCGACCGGCCAGGCGCAATGGGGCTGGATGCAGACCTGCGCCGGCATCGCCATCGCGCTGCTTTCCCCGGCGCTGGGCGCGGTTGCGGATGCCGGCGGGCGGCGGCGCTTCATGCTGGCATTGTGCACCTGCGTCATGGTGGTGTTCACCGCCGGCATCTGGTTCGCCGAGCCGAAGCCGGAGTTTGCGTTGTGGGCGCTGGTCTGCGTCGGCGTGGCGACGGTGGCGTTCGAGCTGGCGACGGTGTTCTACAACGCGCTGCTGCCGGGGCTGGCGCCGCCGGAAAAGCTGGGGCGGGTGAGTGGCCTGGCCTGGGGGCTGGGCTATGCCGGCGGCCTGGTCTGCCTGCTGCTGTGCCTGTTCCTGCTGGTGCAGCCGAACCCCGCGCTGTTCGGGCTGGACCGCGCCAATGCCGAGCATGTCCGCGCCACCGCGCTGCTGTGCGCCGCCTGGGTGACGCTGTTCTGCTGGCCGGTGCTGCTGGCCATGCCGGACCCGGCCGGCGACCGCCCCAGTTGGTGGGCGGCGGCGCGGGCTGGCCTCAGCGAAACCTGGCGGGTGCTGAAGGGGCTGCCGCGGCAGCCGGTGCTGGCGCGCTTCCTGCTCGCCCGGCTGTTCTACACCGATGGCTTGAACACGCTGTTCGCCTTCGGCGCCATCTTCGCCGCCGGGGTCTTCGGCATGACGGTGGACGAGGTGATCATGTTCGGCATTGCGCTGAACGTGACGGCCGGGCTGGGCGCCGCCGGCTTCGGCCTGGTGGAGGACCGCTTCGGCAGCAAGCGCACGGTGCTGGTCTCGCTGGCCGCCATCACGCTGATCGGCGGCGGGCTGCTGGTGGTTTCCGGCAAGCCGGCCTTCTGGGCGCTGGCGCTCGCGCTCGGCATCTTCATGGGGCCGGCCCAGGCGGCCAGCCGCACGCTGATGGCGCGCCTGGCGCCGGCGGGCGAGGCGGCGGCGCATTTCGGGCTGTTCGCGCTCAGCGGACGGGTCACCGGCTTCTTCGGCCCGGCCGTGCTGGCCGTGGTGACGGCGGCAACCCAGAGCCAGCGCGCCGGCATGGCCACGGTGCTGGTCTTCCTGGGCGTCGGGGCCGCGGTGCTGACGACGGTGCGGCTGCCGGCGGGACAGCGCTGAGCGGCGGCACGAATTCAGGATTGTCGAGCTTCTGGCGGTAACCGAGGCTGGCACGACACTTTATGTCGTCTTGACCGCGCCTGCCGCAATATGTCAGTGTGTTTCCGCAGCGCGCCTCCCTGCGCAGGCAAAAAAAGAGGCGGTGCCTTGTGGGCACCGCCGAGTTTAGGGAGGAAACGTCCAAGAAAGCCAAGAGGTCAGTGAAACTGACCTAATCGCCAAGTCCGAAGCTAGCCGGCCCGAGCCGGGCTTGCAAGTGAAATTGTGCGCCGCAGCAAAATGCCATTTGCGCTGGCGCGCCTCGCGGCAACTGCCACGCGGCGGCACCGGCAGCAGCCTTGCTGGAACAGCGTGACGCGTCGCCTCGCTGCGCCCTGCCCCAGGCCTGGCCGATATTCATCTGCCAGCAGCCGTATCCGGTACCAAGCGCGCCGGCACACCATGGCCTCGCCCGCGGAAAGCAGCCCTGGCGGGTCGAAACCCGAACCGGCCCATCGGCGGCGCGCGCTGGCTTCGGCGGGAAGCCCCGCCTGGCGCCATTGCTGTGCCAGGGCGGTTGGCCGGGGGTAGCGGCCCCAACAGGATGCGGAAATTCGCAGCTTGGCACCATGATCGGCATGCCCGGGCTTGTACCGGGCATCCAAGGGCCACCTCACATCAATGGATGAGGGATCACCGGGTCCAGCCCGGTGGTGACGAGAACGGCGCGTGGCCGGGGTTTTTCCGCAGCCGGCTACAGCGTGATCCACTTTGGTTGATCACGCTGTAGGCTTTGTTTGAGAGGCTGATTCACCGCTCCGGCGATTCCGCCTTCGCGGATCAGGCTCTAAAGCAAAATGCGTTCAGATGGAATCATCTGAACGCATTTCTTCTTCTGGATTCAATGACTTCTGGAGCAAGCGCTGCGTTCAGGTGGACGCAGCCTGCCAGCTTCCCAGCACATCCAGGGCGGGCAGCGCCCAGTAGGACGCTGCCCGCCCTGGCTACTGGTTCAGGCGATGACGTGCAGGTCGCTGGCGACCAGGGTCGGGTGACCATCCAGCACGGCAATCAGCTGGCGCCCGCCGGCGCCGATGCCGTCGGCGTCGAACTGCAGGCGACCCGTCGTCGCGTCGTACAGGAAGGTGGCGGTCGCCGCGGTGGCGCGGAGACCGGACACGAAATGGCCGCCGGTGGACAGGTCCATCCCGGCGGACAGGCCGGCACCGAACTCGGCGGCGGAGATGATCAGGAAGTCCACCCCGCTGACGAAGTCGGTCACATTGTCGTAGTTGGCGGTCTGGGCCATCAGCACGAAGCCATCGGCACCGGCGCCACCGGTCAGCATGTCGCGGCCCAGGCCGCCGGCGAGCGTATCAGCGCCCTCACCGCCAACCAGGGTGTCACGGCCGTCACCGCCGGTCAGGCTGTCATTGCCGATACCGCCGTCGAGGCTGTCGTGCTCGGTACCGCCGGCCAGCTGGTCGTTCCCGGCACCGCCAAGCAGCGTGTCGTTGCCGGCATCGCCGTTCAGCACGTCGTTGCCGAGACCGCCATCCAGGCTGTCGTTGCTATCGCCGGCCAGCAGCGTGTCGTTGCCATTGCCGCCGGCCAGGGTGTCACGGCCCAGGCCACCGCTCAGGCTGTCGTTGCCCAGGCCGCCGTCCAGCGAGTCGTTGCCGCGGCCACCGGCCAGGCTGTCGTTGCCGGCGGTGCCGGTGTGGCTGTCGTTGCGCGTGGTGCCGGCGTAGTCCTCGCCCTGCATCACGGTGTTGGCGCGGAACGCCAGGTCCTGCAGGCGGAGGTCGCTCGCCTTGGTGGTGTCGGCCACGTCGTAGGCGGTGGCCGGGGTGGCGTGGAAGGTCTGCAGGTACTGCTCGAACACCAGCTGCTCGCCGACCAGGTCGGCGGCGGTGATGCCGGCGCTGGTGAAGCCGGCGGCAGCGGTCAGGTCCAGCGACTTGTCGGCGGCGGCGGAGAGCGTGCCGTCGGTCTTCAGGTAGCGGAAGTTGGTGCCATTGGCCTTGATCGGGTAGCCGTCGCCGTTGTTGGCGGTGAAGTTCAGCACCACCATGGAGATCACCGAGGGGGCATCGGCCGAGAGCTGGCCGTTTTCCCAGACGCGGGCGATGACGTTGCCGTCGAGGTCGATGACGGCGATGTCACGCACCTTGTTGCCGGCGGTCTTGGTGGCGTCCACCGAAACCCGGACGCCGCCCATCTGGGCGAAGCCGCCATTGCCGGCCGCCAGCGTCGTGCCGTATTCCAGCACGTTCTTCAGGCCCTGGGCGGTGAAGTCCACCACCATCATCTTGTTGTCGAAGCGCAGCGCGTTCTCGATGTCGAGCTGGCTGATGCCACCGGCCGGCTTCACCGAGGTGGCGATCGGCGCGGTCTTCACGCCATCCTCGTCGACCGAGCCGATGGAGGCGCGCAGGCCGCCACCATTCTTCAGCGAGACCATCAGCGTGCCCGGGGCGACGGCCTGGGCGGCCTTCCACAGGTTGGCGTCGGCGGTCAGGTCGCCCAGGTTGACTTCCTGGGCGCGGCCATAGACGCGGTCGCCTTCGATGTAGACGTTGGTGTAGCCGAAGATGTTGGAATCCTTGGCGACGATCACGTTGTTGATGGCGCTGGTGATGCCCTGCACCTGGCTGCCGATGGTGGAGCCGGCGATGATGTCGGCGGCGCTGGCGGTGGTGCCGTAGGCGGCCTGCAGGTTGGTCGCGGTGGAGGCGTAGGCGCCGTTGACCGCCGGGTTGAGGCTGGTCGGGTCGATCACGCCGTTGGCATCGAAGTCCACCACCAGGCGGCCGAGATAGCTGAACTCGGTGTCGGTGGTGACGATCAGCGTGGTGTTGCCGTCGGCGCCGGCGGTGACGATCGGGAAGGCGCCGGCGAAGTTGGCGTCGTGGCCGTTGAAGCCCACCGCGGTGTCGGTCGCATCGCCCAGGCGCTCATGGCCACCGCCGGCCACCATGATGTCCACGCCGGTCAGCAGCGGGGCCAGGGCCTGGTTGCGGCTCAGCGTGTCCAGCTGGTCGACCATGATGATCTTGTTGACGCCGGCCGCGGTCAGCGTGTTGATCGAAGCCTGGATGATCGCCGCCAGTTCCGGGATCTTCACGCTGTCGGCGGTGCTGGCGACGCCCACGGTGACGGTGCCATTCGGCGAGGACTTGTTGGCCAGCTCGTAGGTGGTGGCGCCGACGAAGCCGATCTTCTCGCCGTTGATGGTCTTGATCGCGTAGGGGGCGATCTTGCCCTTGATCGCGCTGGTCTCGAGGCCGGCGTAGCTGTTGGTGCTGGTGCCGCCGAGCGACTTGTCGGACAGGCCGCGCAGCGAGCTGTCGGCGCTGACGTTGATGTTGCCGGTGATGTAGGGGAACAGCGCGCCGGCCCAGCCGGTGGCACCGCTGCCGGAGGCGGCGAGGGCGCCCTGGAACACCGGGGAGCCGAGGTCGAACTCATGGTTGCCGAGCGACGACACGGTGGTGCCGAAGGCGTTCAGGATGGCGATGTCCGGGCGGCCGAGCGCGGTGGTGCCGACCAGGGCGTTCAGCGAGGGATCGGCGCCGCCGACCAGCCAGGGGCCGGGGATGAAGGTGTCGCCCTCGGCGATCTTGATGGTGTTGGCGTACTGGTCGTCGAACCGGTCGATCATCGCGCCCATGATCGGCGCGGTCTGCACGCCGAGCATGCCGCTCTCGCCGTAATAGCTCAGGATCTGCAGCGTATAGGACATCGCTTCGCTCTCCGCCTGTGCCCGTGACAATACGGCGGCCCCGCCGGAACGGCGGTGCCGGGTATTTCGGGAGGTTGATGAGCGCTATTACGGATCGTTCACCAAGCGATCAACGCGATGTTAATGATTTGTTTTTGGCAGTTTCTTTGCTGAATTAGCGAATGCGCATTGCTCATTTATGACAGCCCGACCCGGCCTGCGGGGCGCGGCGCTCCGCACCCCGCAGGCCGCCGCTCAGGCCGCCGCGTACAGGTAGGTCGGCATCATCTCGGTCCGGTCGACCACGGCCTTCACGCCGGGGATGTTCTCGGCCAGCACGCGCAGGCCGCGCCGCACCGCCTCGGTCCGCATGAAGCCGTGGAACTCCACCGTGCCGTCCTTCACCTCCACCAGGGTGTAGAAGGTATCGGCCCAGGGCTCTTTCTTCATCGCCGCCAGCACCGCCAGGCGGATGCGCTCGTCGCTCAGGTCGGCGTCGCTCGGCGGCGGCGCCACCAGGGCTCGCAGCAGGTCGGCCCGGGAAACAAGGCCGCGCAGCTTGCCCCCGGTCACCACCAGCACGCGGCGGATATGCCTGGTCTCCATCAGGTGGGCGATGTGGGCGGCGGTGGTGTCCTCGGCCACCGTCACCACCTCCTCGGTCATCACGTCCCGCGCGCTGGCGCCGTGGGTGCGGGCATAGCGCTCGGCCTGCTCGCCCGGGTCGGCGAACAGGCTGCTGAGCCAGCCGGCGGGCTTGTCCTCCTCGCCGGCCAGGCGGCGGATCAGGTCGGCTTCGGTGACGATGCCGAGCACGGCACCTTCCCTGTCCATCACCGGCACGGCGGAAATGCCGCGTTCGGAGAGCAGCCGCGCCATCGCGACCACCGGGGTCTCCGGCGGCACGGTAACGACATCGACCGTCATCAGGTCTCGGGCGGTAAGCTTGTTCATGGCAGACCTCCTGCAAAGCTGCGGCATGCTTGCCACGCCGGCAGGGCGGGCGCCTTGCGCCAGCGCAAGCCGTGGCGATTGCGCTTTCCCGCCAGGGGGTGCGCCGCTATCTGTCGGCCAAGCCGTTTCCGGGAGGACCCGCCATGCTGATCAACCGCCGCCTTGCCCTTGCGACCCCTGCCCTGCTGCTGGGCGCGCCGGCAGCCCGCGCCCAGGGCACGCAGCTCGCCATCGCCACCGGCACCACGGGCGGCGTGTACTACCCGCTGGGCGGGGGGCTGGCCAATATCCTCAGCCGCAACATCCCGGGCATGAGTGCCACGGTGGAGACCACCGGCGGCAGCGTGGCGAACAACCAGCTGCTGGGCGCCGGCCGCGTCGGCATGATCTTCAGCCAGGTCGATGCCAGCGTGGATGCGGTGAACGGCGCCGAGCGCTTCCGCGGCCGGCCGGTGAAGGTGCGGGCGATTGCGGTGATCTACACCAACCGCATGCAGGTGGTGACCACCACGGCCAGCGGCATCACCAGCATCGAGGGCATGAAGGGCAAGCGCGTGGCCACCGGCGCCCCGGGTTCCGCCACCGAGATCATGGCCTTCCGCCTGCTGGAAGCCGCCGGCATCGACAAGGACAAGGATTTTCGCGCCCGCGAACGGCTTTCACCGGCCGAGGGGACGAATGCGATCAAGGACGGCAAGCTGGACGCGTATTTCTTCGTCTCGGGCATTCCGACCAGCGCCATCACCGACCTCGGGGCATCGCCTGGCATCACGCTGCGCATGGTCGACCACGCGCAGTACATCCCGAAGATCGTGGAGAAGTACGGCCCAGTGTACTTCCCGGAGGTGATCCCGGCCAATACCTACCCCGGCCAGACCGTGGACAACCACCAGATGAGCGTGGCCAACATCATCGCCGTGCTGGACACCATGCCGGATGCGCTGGTGACGCAGATGCTGGAGACCACCTGGAAGGCCAAGGCCGAGCTGGAGCAGGTGCACGCCGAAGCCCGCAACTTCACCCTGGCCGGGCAGAAGACGGCGGCGGCCGGCGTGCCCTGGCACCCCGCGGCGGAAGCCTTCTGGAAGCGCCAGGGCGCCTCGCTGTAGCCAGGGCGCGCCGCCGAAACCCGGGCGAGCCGGGCGCCGGCGGCGCCTTGTATGGCGGTTTCGCGGCAGGGGCTGCCCGGGGCCGGAACCATGGGCAGGGCGCCGGCGAAACCACGGGCGCAGCCACCTGCCCGCCCCCCGCTTCAGCCGCCTTCGCTCCAGCCAGACTATGACGCCGCCCGGGGAGGTCGCCCCCCCCAGGCGGCGTTCGTTCAGCCAGACCACCGAGGATACCACCGGCATGTCCAGCCATTCCGTCCTACCGCCGGAGATCGCGCCTGGTGCGCTTGATGAAGCCACCGCCGCCCGGGTGGAGGCGCTGATCGAGGAGGAGGAGGGCGCGCAGCATCGCTTCACCGGCGTGTTGCGCTGGGTGGCGCTGCTGGTGGCGCTGGCCATGGCGCTGTTCCACCTGTGGGCGGCCTACGACATTGTGCCGACGACGACGCTGCGCTTCGTGCATGTCGGCTTCGCGCTGGTGCTGGGCTTCCTGCTGTTCCCGGTGGCCAAGCGGTTCCGCAACCGGCTGATGCCGTGGGACTATGCGCTGATCGCCTCCGGCCTCTACGTCGTTTACTACCTGATCGCCGGCGGCGACGACCTGCTGGACCGTTATGTCTTCCCGGAACCGATGGACCTGGTGGTGGGCTGGGCGCTGGTGGTGCTGGTGCTGGAAGTGACCAGGCGCTCCACCGGCTGGGTCATGCCGATCGTCTCGCTGTGCTTCCTGGCCTATGCCTTCTTCGGCAACCACCTGCCGCCGCCGTGGCGCCACCAGGGCTATGACGAGGTGCGGCTGATCCCGCACATCACCATCACGCTGGATGGCATCTTCGGCCCGGCGGTGGATGTGTCGTCGTCCATCATCATCCTGTTCACCATCTACGGGGCGATTTTGCAGGCCAGCGGCGCCGGCAAGTTCTTCGTGGATTTTTCCTTTGCCGCCACCGGTGGCAAGGCGGCTTCGGCCGGGCGCACCGTGGTGCTGTCCTCCTTCCTGCTCGGTGGTCCCAGCGGCTCCGGCGTGGCCACCACGGTCACACTGGGCACGGTGGCCTGGCCGATGATGAAGCGCGTCGGCTACCGCGCGGATGACGCCGGCGGCTTGCTGGCGGCAGGCGGGCTGGGGGCCATCATCTCCCCGCCGGTGCTGGGCGCGGCGGCGTTCCTCATCGCCGAGTACCTGAAGATTTCCTACCTGGAGGTGCTGCGCATGGCCGCGGTGCCGACCGTGCTCTACTACGCCAGCCTGCTGTTCATGGTGGAGCTGGACCAGCGCCGCATCGGCGCGCTCGGGCGCGCGGAAGAACCCATGGCGGTGGAGAGCGCCTGGGCACTCACGAAAAAGTACGGCTTCCACTTCTCCTCGCTGCTGGCGATCATCATCTTCATGATCTGGGGCTTCTCGCCCACCATGTCGGTGCTCTACGCCATGGGCGTTGCGGTGGTGCTGAGCTTCCTGACCCGGGCTTCGGCGCTGTGGCCGATGAAGCTGATGGAAACGCTGGCGTCGGGCGCGGTGCAGAGCGTCGGCATCGCCGCCACCTGCGCCTGTGCCGGCATCATCGTCGGCGTCATCACGCTGACCGGGCTGGGGCTGAAATTCTCCGAGATCGCGATCCAGGCGGCCGGTGGCTCGCTGCTCATCACCGCGCTGTATACCGCGCTGATCGTCTGGGTGGTGGGGTTGGCGGTGCCGGTGACGGCTTCGTACATCATCTGTGCCGTGGTCGCGGCGCCGGCACTGATCAAGCTGGGCGTGCCGGATTATGCCGCGCACATGTTCGTCTTCTACTACGCGGTCCTCTCGGAAGTGTCGCCGCCGACGGCGCTCAGCCCCTTCGCCGCTGCCGCCATTACCGGGGCAGGCCCGTACCGCACCACCCTGCAGGCGTGGAAGTACACGCTGCCGGCCTTCATCCTGCCCTTCGTCTTCGTCACCGACCCCGAGGGCGTGGCGCTGCTGCTGGGCAGCAAGCCGGGGCTGACCGGCGCGGATATCGGCTGGCAGATCTTCCTGGCCGCCGCCGGGCTGGCGGCGCTGGCCGCGGCCTGCCAAGGCTTTTTGCGCGTCGCCATGGCGGGGTGGGAGCGTGTGGCCATGGCCGTCGCCGGGCTGATGATGATCTTCCCGGCACTGGTGGATGGCATCCTCGGCGTGGGCGTGGTGCCGGTGCCGCATGTGCTGGGCATCATCCTGGCGCTGGCCCTGGTGGGCTGGCAGTGGAAGGGCAAGGGCGCGCCGGCGGCGGCCTGAAGACGCGGCCCGCGTTAGCGCAGCAAGGCCTCGCCGCAACTGCCGGTGGCTGTTACGCTGCCGGCATGCGCTTCCGGACCCTGCCCTGCCTGCTGCTGCTGGCCGCCTGCAACATCAACCCGCCAAGCCTGCGTGCCACCTGGCGGGAGGCGCAGGAGAGCCTGCCCGGCATTGCCGAGGCGGAGACCCTGCTGACCGGCGCCGGCTTCGACCGCCGGGCCGAACCGCCGGAGCCGGACGGCGCGGCGTTGCGGCTGTGGCTGGGCAGCCGGCGGGCGCATGCCATGCTGGTGCAGGCGACGGGCGAGCGCCGGCTGTGGCGCACGCCCGGCGGCTTCGCGGTGGCGACGGATGGCGCGCGGGTGGTGGCCACCGCCGGGCTGAGCCAGGCGCTGACCGCCAGCCACCAGGAAGGCGCGGACCCGCTGGCCGACCCCAGGGCGCTGGTGGAACGCGGCCGCAGCCTGCGGCGCCAGGTCGATATCGGCGCCGCCGACCGGCAGCCCGGGGGCATGCGGTTCGGCCTGCGGCTGGACTGCCGGCTGCGGGCACGCCCAGTGCCGGAGGATGCCGGCACGCTGCTGGTGGAGGAACGCTGCACCAGCCCGCAGTTGGCCGAGTTCACCAACCGCTTCTGGGCCGATGCCGAGACCGGCGCGGTGCTGCGCAGCGAACAGTGGATCGGGCCGAACCTGCCGGCGCTGCGGCTGGAGGAACTCAGCCCCGCCAGCTGAGTGGATCGCCGCCGGGCCGTCTGGCGCGGGGGAGGCGGGAAACTCAGCACCATCCGCTCACACTGAATCAGTGTGAGCGGATTTCGTGCTGTTGATCCAATAGATTGCAGAGCAAGAAATCCGTTCTGATGATCCCATCAGAACGGATATTGCTCTAGCCCTGCCAGCCCAGCCCGGCGCGGCGCATGCGGCGCCGCACATAGAGCGTCCAGGCCAATTGCACCGCCAGCGCCGGCAGCACGATGAAGGGTTTCCAAGACGGCGGCAGTTTCAGGAAAATCGCCGCCAGGTCGGCCTGGAACAGCGCAAACCCCCAATGCGCCATCGCCACGCCGCGCGGGTGCAGGCCGCTGCGATGCGCCAGCTGGTACAGGTGGGTGCGGTGCGGCTGGCTGATCCGTTCCCGCATCAGGGCGCGGCGGGCCAGGGTGAAGCAGGCGTCGAACAGCAGGCCGAACAGCAGCAGCGGCACGACCAGGAAGCTGATCTGGTTGCTGTCGAACCCCGCCGCCGCCACCGCCAGCACCGCCAGCACGAAGCCGGCGAACTGCGCGCCCACATCGCCCATGAAGATGCGCGCGGGGTTCAGGTTGAACGGCAGGAAGCCGGCGAAGCCCGCGGCCAGGAACAGCGCCGCGGCATAGACGAACCAGCCGCCCTGTCCGGCCGCGATGACCGCCAGCGCGGCGCAGGCAATGAGGACCGCGCCGCCCACCAGGCCGTCCAGCCCGTCCATGAAGTTGACGGCGTTGGTGCAGCCGAGAATCCAGAACAGCGTGAGCACCCAGCCCAGCCAGCCCAGTTCCACTACCCCGATCCAGGGCAGCGAGAGGCGTTCCAGCACCAGCCCGCTGGCCAGCGCCACCAGCGCCGCGCCCGCCTGGGCCACCAGCTTCACGACGAAGCGGAAATCCTTCACGTCATCGGCCAGCGCCACGCCCGCCATGGCGACGGCGGCCAGGATCACGCCGAGGAATTGCGGCCCGGCCAGGCGCGCGTAGTTGGCCTGGGCGTAGAGCACCAGCATGCCCAGCACGAAGGCCAGCACCACGCCGACCCCACCGCCCTTCGGCGTGGGCCGGGTATGCGCCGTGGCCGCCCGGCGCGCCGGGTCGTCCAGGATCGGCCAGCGGATCATGGCGCGGACGGCCAGCGCGGAGATCCCGGCAAGCAGGAGCGCGAATGCCAGGTGCTGGGCAAGGGCTTGGAGCTGCATCGGCGCGCGGTGTGCCCCGGCCCGGCGCTTCCCGCAAGCAGCCCCGTGCCTCAGCGCAGGAAACCGAGGTAGCCGCGCCCCAGCGCCTCGGTGCGGCCGTCGCGCGTCACCTCCCATAGCGGGTTGTCCACCGCCAGGCGCTGGCCGCCATCCCGCACCACCGGGCGCAGCGTGGTGCCGGCGCTGGCAGTGGTCTCGGGGCCGAAGATCTCCAGCGGGATGCGCAGGTAGATGCCCTTGTCGAAGCTGCCTTCGCCGAACCGGCGGAAGCCGGCCGTGGTGAAGCTGGCGAAGCCGCCGATCTCGATGCCGTTCTCGAACCGGCGGCCCAATTCGATGGTGGTGCCCCAGTCCCCGGCCAGGTAGCGCCCGCCGCGCAGCACGCCGAACAGGCCGAACCAGGGCAGTTCGGCATAGGCGGAGAGATGCCCGGTGGTGACCTGGTAGCGGCGCAGGGCCAGCTTCTGGCCGTAGTCGCGCTGCTGCACCCAGTTGAGGTCCAGCCCCAGCGCGAAGCCGCGCGCCGCCGGCCGCCACAGCGCCTCGCCGGAGATGCCGGCGAACATCGGCTCCAGCAATCCGCCGGTGACGCGGGCAAAAATATCCTCGGCCGGGGTCCAGATGCGTTCGGCATACAGCGCGGGGATGCTGGTGCTGCCGGCGCGGGCGTAGCGGCCGAGATCGCTGCGGACATGCGGCAGCAGGCTGTTGGAGGGCAGCCCGCCGCCGAGATTGCCGGCCACCGCCTGGGAGAGCGAGCCGGCGATGGCGAATCCCTCCCCCAGGCTGACCCGACCGCCGGCGGCAACGGCGAGCTGCCAGCGGGCGCCGGTATGGGGGTCTCCGAGTTGCACCGGCAGGCGGGGCACGATGCCCCAGTCCACTCCATTGGCCAGCCAGGGCGCCGCGGCCTTCGCGCGCGGCGGCCAGGGGGCGTCCTCGGCCGGCAGCAGGCGGGCGCTGGCCAGCACTTCCTCGGCGCTGGCCAGCGGGGTTTCGAAGCCCTGGCGCAGCACCACCAGGCGCGCCGTCGTCACCCCCTGGCGCTGCCATTCCACGCGCAGCGTCTCCACCTGCGGCGGCAGGGCCGGTTGCAGCGCGCGCGCAACGCGGCCGGCCACCTGGGACAGCCGGCGGAAGCGACCACCAGTGACCAGCACGCGCGCCTCGGCGCCCTGGATGGCGAAGGCCAGCGGGCGGAACCCGGCGCGGCGCAGCGCGGCCAGCGCCGCCGGGGTCGGGTCCGGCGCCTCGGCCGCCGGGCGGGGCGGCAGCGGCGGCAGCACTTCCACCGGCAGGCTGGGCGGGCGATGCGCGTCCAGCCGCAGCGAAATCCGCAGCAGCGCATCGGTGCCGTGGATGAAGTGGGCGCCGATATCAAAGTGCTCGTCCTGCCATTGCAGCCCGGCATTCCAGCGGCTGGCGGCGCGGCCGCGCAGACCAGAGGTGCGGGCGGGCCAGCCGCCGCGTTCGTCGCGCAGCGCGTCGCCGCTGTATTCCAGCTTGGCGCGGAAGCCTGCCACGCCCCATAGCGGCGGCAGCGTCCATTCGGCACCGCCGAACACCGCGACATCCCGCCCGCGAAAATAGGTGCCGAAGCTGGGCGTGCCGCCCTGGCCGACGCTGCGGCTGCGGTTGCCAAGCAGGCCGATATTCGGCAGGTCCGCGCCCGTGCCCAGCCTGCCCCAGCCCAGGCCGAGCGTCAGGTCCACCGGGCCGAGGCGCTTGGACGCCACCAGGTATTCGCCGCCGTAGATTCCGGTGCCGACCGCGTCCTGCACGCCCACCGCCAGGGCGGGCAGCCACTGGCTTTCCCGCAGCAGGCGCAGCTTGGCGTCGAAGGCGCGGTCCACCGTGGTGCCGCGGCCGGTGGTGCCGTTCAGCCGGTTGGTCAGGCGGAAGGTGGTCTCCAGGAAAGGCAGCGCCTGGATATTGAGGAACCAGAAGTCGCGCTGGCGGCGCCAGGCGGTGCCGATCTCCAGCGTGCCGTCCTCCCGCAGCCGGGCGTTGCGGGTCTCGATCAGGCCGACGCCGCCGAAATTGCTGCCGCTGGCGGGGATTTCCTCAGCCCGCAGCGGCGCGGCCAGGGCCAGCAGCAGGGCGAGCCAGGCCCAGCCAGGCCTCATGCATCAGAACCCAACGACCCGGCCCATCAGCGCCAGCGTGGCGGTGGAGACCGCGACCTGGGCCATCAGGTTGCTGACCTCCCGCAAGGTGCCCCAGACCTCGAAGGGCGAGGGGTCCTGCGGCACCACGATCATGGAACCCGGCGGGATCGGCGGGCCGGGAAACTGCCAACTGCCCAGGCCGGCCATCACGGAACTGCCATTGGGCAGCACCACGAAGGCGCGCGAGCCATCGGCGTAGCGCTGTTCCCCGCCGGCGGCGCGGACGTAGTCGCCGGCCTTCATGCCGGTGGCGAATTGCAGGCTGCCGGGGTTCAGCACCGCGCCGATGACGGTGACGTCGCCCGGGCGCTTCGGCATGAAGATGAGGTCGCCGGGTTCCAGCAGCACGTCCAGCTCCGGCCGGCTGGCCAGCACCACCGGGTTGGCCTCCACCACCATGCGGCCAAGCGCCGGGGTATTGCGCAGACTGGCCGCCAATTGCCTGCCGGCCTGCACCGCGCCGCCAAGGTCCAGCGGGCCGGAAAGCCCGGCCATGGCCTGGCCGGAGGCGACCTGCATCATGCCCTGTTCCAGCTGCGCGGCGGTGCGGCGGAAACCGTCCTGCTGGCGAGCGCGCAAGGCAGCGCGGGTGAAGATGGCGCCATAGGGATAGGCCTGCGGGGTCAGCCCCCCGGCGCGGGCAACAACATCGGACAGGCGCTCGCCGCGGCGGATGTCGAAGACGCCGGGGCGCATGAACTCGCCGGCCAGCGTCACCGGGCCAAGGTCGCGGTCGGAGAAGCCGCGCGGCAGGCGGATGGCGTCGCGCGGCGAGAGGCGCACGGCGGCGAAGTTGCCGCTGCGCAGGTCCAGCAACTGTCGGGTCAGCGGCAGCGTCGCGGTCTGCTCGGCGGGTTCGCGGGCGAATTCAATGGTGGAGAGATCGGCGGTATCGGTGGCGCCGCCGGCTGCGGCCAGCACCTGGTCCAGCCCGGTATCGTTCACCACGGGGTAGAGGCCGGGGTGGCGGACCTCACCAGTCAGCAGCACGGTCTGGTCCAGCAGGTAGGGCAGCAGGCTCGGGTGGTCGATGAAGACCTGCGGGCAGGTCAGCCGTCCCGCGCTGTCGGGGAAGCCGGCGCCGCGGGCATGGCCGTAGCGCTGCGGCGCGGCCTGCGCGGCAACGGCCAGTTGCGTCAGCGCCGGGCAGTCCGGGCCGCCCTGGCCGGGCAGGCCGGGCGGCGCCGCAGG
The DNA here is from genome assembly GCA_903835235.1 of uncultured Rhodospirillales bacterium. Lineage (GTDB taxonomy): Bacteria > Pseudomonadota > Alphaproteobacteria > Acetobacterales > Acetobacteraceae > CAIMOR01. Next base: position 42,276 of record CAILMF010000041.1, on the reverse strand, counting down.
GCCACCGATGGGCGCCAGGCCATCGCTGGTGGTGGTGGCAGCGGCCGGCGGGGCGCCGGCGCCGGGGCTGGTCGGCGGCGGCAAGGTGCCGCGCAGCGCCTGCTGCACGCTGGGGCTGGCCAGCCACATCACGTCGGCCAGGCCCAGCACCACCACCTCGTCGCCCTCGGCCAGCGGCAGGTCGGCGCGCCCAGCAAGTACCCGGCCCAGGTCGAAGGGCAGCCAGCGCCGGCTGCGGCTCTGCGCATCCGTCCGCCAGACCACGCCCAGGCGCGGATAAGGGTCCGCCCGCACCAGGCGCGGGTCGGAGAGCAGGCGTCGCAGGGTCAGCCCGCGCCCGGCGGCCCGCGTCACCGGCACCGCGACATGGCCGCCCAGCCGCAGCTGGTTGGCCACCACATCGGCGCCGGGCTGCACCACCAGCAGGTCGCCACGGCGGATCGGGTCGCGCGGGGTGATCTCGCGGTAGCTGCGGCGGCCATCGGCCTCGGTGCTCTGCACCAGGAAGCGGCTGCCGGTGGGGCGCAGCGGTTCACCGGCCAGGGCCAGCATGGCGCTGAGCGGCAGGCTGCTGGTGCCGGCGGGCAATTCGTAGATGCCGGGGCGGGTGAGTTCGCCGCCCATCGCCACCACGCCGCCCAGCGAGGGCACCAGGATGCGCTCGCCCTCGCGCAGGGTCAGGTCGGGGCTGTCGCCCTCGCCGGCGATGACGGCGTAGAGGTCGACGATGCGGCGGCCGGCCGGGCCTTCCACCCGGATGGCACGCAGGCTGCCGGTGCGCTTGATGCCGCCGGCCGCGACCAGCGCATCCAGCACCGAGCCGAAGGCGGTCAGGGCCTGCATGCCGGGGCGGCCGACCTCCCCGCCCACGAAGATCGCTACCTGGCGGACCTGGCCGATGGAGACGAAGACCTCCGAGCCCGAAAGGTCCCGCGCCACCCGGGCCGAGAGGTCGGCGCGAAGCTCTCGCAGCGTGCGCCCGGCGGCCGGGATCGGCGCCAGGTCCGGCAATATCAGGCTGCCGTCGCGGGTGACCCGGGCGGAGAGCGAGGCGCGGGCGCGGCCGCGGAAGGCCACCACCACCTCGTCGTCGCGGCCCACCACATAGTCGTCCGGCAGGGCGCCGAAGGACATGCCGGTGGGGCCGCCGGCAGAGGTTGCCTGCAGGCTGTCATAGCCGAATTGCCGCAGCAGCGGGGCGCCGGGTTCCGCCCGCGCCTGGAAGAAGGCCTCGGCCGGGGAGCCTGGTTCGGCCGCGGCCAGCATCGGCGCCGCCATGGCCGCCGGGGGTTGGGCGGTGGCGGCGGGCGGCGGCGAGTTGGGCAACATGGTAGTGGCGGGGCCGGCGCCACCAGGCTGCATCGGCCGGCCGGCGCCGGCGGCGTCCAGCATGCGCTGTAGAATGTCCTGCTGCGCCGCCGGGGGCAGCAACGGCAGGGAGCCGCCGCCCGGCAGGGTGGAAGGCAGCGCCGGCGGGCTCAGCAGGCTGCCCTGTGCCCGGGCGCCCGGCACCCGCAGCCCGCCCGCGGCCAGCACCGCCGCCGCCAGCACCAGGGGCAGCAACAGCAGGGCGGCTCGCAGGAAGGAGGATTTGCGGATGGAAATCGACCGAACCTAAAGGCGTGGGCATGCACCCAAAGGTCCGACCAAGGATGAGTTGCAGCGCAGCACGCAACCCCAGGGCGAGAACTCCAGGTTGATACAATCTTAAGCCCGGTTATCCTCGCGATTGCAATGTCGTATCAAGCCGGCCGGCCCCTGCTGCTGATGGATGCCGCATGGCGCCTGGGACCGCGCCCGGTGGCGCTGGCGGCCTGGCATCGCAGCCCCTTTGGGCGCGCCCTGCTGCGTCGCGCGCTGGCGGATGTGCCGGACCAGGCAGAGCTGGGGGCGTTGTGGCCGGCAGCCGCGCCCGCGGCGCCCGCCCTTCCCGCCGCGCATGCCGCCGCCGTGCTGGCCGCGGCCGCCCAGGCGGCACCGCGCCCCTGGCATGGTCCCTTCCCGCCGCAGGTGCCGGCGGCGCGGCTGAACCTGTTTGCATCGGGGGATGTCCGGCCGGTCTGGGAAGCCAATCGCTGGGCCGAGTTGCCGCTGCTGGCCCAGGCGCAACGGCTGGCGCCAGGGGCGGGGCATGGCGCCCGCGCCGCCGCGCTGCTGGCCGATTGGTGCCGGCACAACCCTGCCTTTCGCGGGCCGAACTGGGCCTGCGGGCAGGAGGCCGCGCTGCGGGCGCTGCATCTCTGCCTGGCCCTGGCCCTGCTGGGCGCGCCGCCACCCGCGGGGGCACGAGCGCTGCTGGCGCTGCATGCGCGGCGGATCGGCGCGGCGCCGGGCTATGCCATGGCGCAGGACAACAACCACCCGGTCAGCGAGGCCGCCGGGCTGCTCGGCATCGGCCTGGCGCTTGGCGATGCCGCCCTGGCCCGGCGCGGGGCGGCACGGCTCAACCGGCATGTCCTGCGGCTGGTTGGGCCGGACGGCGCCTTTGCCCAGCTCAGCACCGGGTATCACCGGCTGCTGCTGGACGTGGTCGCGGTGGCGGAATGGCTGGCGCGGCGGCAGGGCGCGCCGGGGCTCTCGCCCGCCACCCGGCAGCGCATGGCCGCGGCCACCGGCCTGCTGTGGCGGCTGACCGATGCCGCGACCGGCGCCGCGCCCCGGCTGGGCCACCAGGATGGCTCGGCCTTTGCCGACCTGGCCCTGGCCGGGCCGGATGACGCCCGCCCGAGCCTGGAGCGCGCGACCCGGCTGTTCTGTGGGCACGGCGGCGGCTTCGGGCCGGAGGCCGGCTGCGATTGGCTGGGGTTGCAGCCGCTGCAGACGGGCGGCTTCATCAGGGCCGGGCGCTGGCGGAACGAGGGGCTGGAAGGCTGGGCAACGGAAGCTGCGCGCGGCGTGCTGCGGGTGGGACCGCTGCGCTTCCGGCCGGGCCATGCCGACCTGCTGCATTTCGACCTGGCCGACCGCCACGGCGCCCTGCTGCGGGATGGCGGCTCCGGCGCCTATAATCCCGGGGCCGGCCGCGAATGGTGGCTGGACCTGCTGACCGGGACGGCGGGGCACAACACCATCGGCTTCGATGGCGAGGACCAGATGCCCAGGGTCTCCCGCTTCCTGTTCGCGCGCTGGCCGGCAGGCGGGCGGCTGGCCGATGGTGGCTGGGTGCGGGATGCCAGGCGCCGCCGGCATGAGCGGCGGGTCTCCGTGCAAGGCCGGGTCTGGCAGGTGGAGGATCGCGTTGCCGGCCGCTTCGCGACCCTGGCGCTGCGCTGGCGGCTGGCGCCGGGAGAATGGCGGGTGACCGAGGACGGCGTGGTAGGCCCGCGGGCCAGGCTCGTCATCTCCTGCGACGCCCCGCTGGCCCTGGCGCTGGAGCAGGGCTGGGAGAGCCTGGCTTACGGCGAGATTTCCGCGGTGCCGGTGCTGGTCGCGCGAACCGCCGCGCCGGTTTCCCGTCTGTTAACCGTCGTTACCCTTTTCTGACCACCACCGGTTGAAATCAGCGGCGCAGCGGCCCACCCTGGCCGCGTCATTGGGGTGGTGCATGCCGCTTGAACAGGTACTTCGCGGGGTATGGGCGGTGCGCGGGCGCGTGGCGCTGGCGACCCTGCTGCTGTTCGCGTTGACCGCGCTGGTGGTGATGACCTGGCCGCGCAGCTACGTCGCCCGCGGCGTGGTGGCGCCGGCGGAATCCACCGGCATCGCCACCTCCTCCCTGCTGGCGCCGGCCAGCCTGCTGGCCAATGGCGGGCTGCTGGACAATCGTCCCGGCGGCAATTTCGCGATCTACCTGGACGCGCTGCGCTCGGCCGAGGCGGTGGAGATGCTGGCGCGGGATACCGCGCTGCTGGCGTATCTGACGCGGTTGCGCTCGGCCGGGCTGACCGGGTCGATGCGGGAGGTGTTCGGCCTGCGGCTGGAGGCCGACCTGGACGACGCCCGCAACTGGCTGGACCGCAACCTGGCGGTCACCCAGAGCACCGCCAGCATCACCTTCGCGCTGGAGTTGAAGCACCGCGACCGCGGTATGGCGCTGGAGGCGCTGGCCCGGCTGCACGGCTTCGCCGAAGCCAAGGTGCGCGGCGACCTGGCGGAGCTGGCGGGCCGACGTATCGCGGCGCTGCGGGCGCAGCTTGAGGCCGAGACCGACCTCTATGTGCGCCAGAGCCTGTACGAGCTGCTGGGCCAGCAACAGCGCGCCCGGCTGGTGGTGGGGGCGGACCGCACGGTGGCGGCGCGGGTGGTCTCGGCGCCCATGGTGGAACAGCGCCCCTCGGTGCCGAACCGACCGCTGCTGCTGGTGCTGCTGGTGGTGGCGGTGCCGCTGGCGGTCGGCGGCGCGGTGTTTGCCCTGGTGCTGCTGGGCTGGCAGCCGAAACCCTGGACTGGGCCGCGCCGGCACGGGGTGCAGCTGATGCGCGCCGGCTGGCGGCGCGGCTTCGGCCTGTGGTGAATGCGGCGGCACCGGCCTGGCGGCCGGATGCCGCGGTGCTGGCGGCGGGCAGCGGCGCGCTGGCCGCGGTGATGCACTTCGCCGGCGCGCTGAAATCCGTCCCCGGCCTGGCCGGCCTGCCCTTCGACCTGACGGCGCTGGCCTTTGCCGCGCTGGTGCCCTCCCTGGCGGTGCTGCTGCTGGTGCGGCGCTGGCGGCTGGCGCGCGGCCTGGCCCTGCCGCTGGCGGCGGCGCTGGCCCTGGTACTGTGGCTGGTGCTGGCCGGCGCCTGGAGCGCCTCGGACGATGTGCTGGCCGAGAAGCTGCCCGGCCTGGTGCTGCTGGCGCCCTCGATGCTTCTGGCCGGCGTGCTGGTGGGCGCCGATGCCCCGGCGCTGCGGCGCTGCTGCACCGCCACGCTGGTGGTGGGGGTGGTGGTCGGTGGCGGCATCGCCTGGGGCGTGGCGACGCGCCAGGTGGTGCTGGGCGGTGCCGGCGGCGATGCCGAGCTGGTGCGGGTGCAGTACCAGCTGGCCGGGCTGGCCATTGCCTGCGCCGCCGGGCTGGCGGCGGTGCGCGTGGCGGAGGCGCGGGGGCTGGCGCGCCTGGCCTGGCTGGGGCTGACCTTGGCGCTTGCGGCCGCGGTGCTGGTGCCGGGCGGGCGGCTGGCCTTGCTGGCGGCGGGGCTGGGCGTGGCCGGCGCGCCGGCGCTGTTCTGGGCGCTGCGCGGGCGCTGGCTGGCGGCGCTGGGCTGGTTCGGCGCCATGCTGGGCCTGGGGCTGCTCGGGTTGGGGCTGCTGCTGGCCTCGCCGCGCGGCGCCGCCGGGTTACGCACGCTGGAACGGGTGTTCGGCGAGCCGACCACCGCCACGCCGGCGCGGACGATCCTGTGGCGGGAGGCGCTGCGCTGGGGCGGGGAGGCGGCGCCGCTGGGCCTGGGCACCGGCGGCTTCCCCCAGGCGGCCGGCTTCGGCGAACGGCGCGGCATGTACCCGCACAACCATGCGCTGGAAGCCCTGGCGGAGGGCGGGTTGCCCGGGCTGGTGCTGTGGCTCGGCGCCTTCGGCGGCGGGGTGGTGCTGGCGCTGCGCCAGGCCCGGCATGTCGCCCCCGGGCGGGCCGCGCGGGTGGCGGCGCTGACCCTGCCGGTGGCGCTGACCGTGATGGTCAGTACCGATCTCGGCAACCGCATGGCCTGGTTCGCGCTGGGGTTGCTGCTCTCCCTGGCGGTGGAGGCCGAGGCCCGAGATGTATGACGCCCGCGATGTATAACGCCTGGGGCAAGCGGGCAGTGGATGTGGTTGGCGCCACGCTGCTGCTGGTGCTGATCGCGCCGCTGCTGCTGGCGGCGATGCTTGCGGTGCGGCTGGCGTTGGGCCGCCCGGTATTGTTCACCCAGCAGAGGGCGGGGTTGGGCGGCGCGGTCTTCGTGCTTGTGAAGCTGCGCAGTCTGCGCCACGGCGCCGGCGATGACGCGGCGCGCATGACCCGCTTCGGCCGGCTGCTGCGGGCCAGCGCGCTGGACGAGCTGCCGCAGCTGCTGAACGTGCTGCGCGGGGAGATGAGCCTGGTCGGCCCGCGCCCGCTGCTGCCCAGTTATACTCAGCGCTACACGCCGCGCCAGGCGGAGCGGCTGCGGGTGCGGCCCGGGCTGGCCGGGCTGGCGCAGGCCGCGGGGCGCAACGCGGTGCCGTGGGAGCAGCGGCTTGAATTGGATGCGCACTACGCCGCGCGGGTGACGCTGCGCGGCGACCTGCTGATAGCGCTGCGCTGCGCCTGGCTGCTGCTGCGCCAGCGCGGGGTGACGGCGCCAGGGCATGCGACAATGCCGGAGTTTCGGGGCTAGAGTCCGTCAGGCGCAGATGGAAGCGCCTGACGTCTCCGGCGATTCCGCCTGCGACGATCACACTCTAGACTGCCCGCAAGAACCCCGGAGGAAGCGCCGCATGAGCGCGGATTACTACGTCAAGCATGTCCAGGCCTCGCTGCGGCTGGCCGATGCCGAACGCATGATCGAGGCGACGCTGGCCGCCGGCGCCGCCGCGGGGCTGCTGCCGCTGGCCGTGGCGGTGCTGGATGCCGGCGCCAACCTGGTCGCGTTTCGCCGGCAGGATGGCGCCGGCACGCTGCGGCGCGCCATTGCCGAGGGCAAGGCCAGCGCGGCGCTGGGCATGGGCATCGGCAGCCGCGTCATCCGCGACCGGCTGAAGGAGCGGCCGGCCTTCCAGGCTGCCATCGCGGCGGCCAGCGAGGGGCGCTTCATCCCGGTGCCCGGCGGCGTGCTGGTGCTGAACGCCGATGGCGAGGCGATCGGCGCGGTGGGCGTCTCCGGCGATGCCTCGGATAAGGACGAATACGCGGCGATCTCGGGCGTGCATGCGGCGGGCTTCGCCAGCCACCCGGCCGAGCCGGCGGCGAATTGGGCGGAGGCTGGGCTGTGATCGCGCGCCGTATTTTTGTCGGTGGCGCGCTGGCGACGCCTGCGCTTGGCCTCGCCCAGTCCGGCTTCCCCGACCGGCCGCTGCGGCTGGTGATTCCCTTCGCGCCCGGTGGCGGCACGGATGCCTTCGCCCGGCGCATCGCCACCCGGCTGGGGCAGGAGCTTGGCCAGAACGTGGTGCCGGACAACCGCGCCGGCGCCAGCGGCGCCATCGGCATGGCCGATGTGCTGCGCGCCCGGCCGGATGGCTACACCCTGGTGTTCGCCGGCGCCTCCACCCATTCGCTCTACCCGCTGGTGGTGTCCAGGCCGCAATACGATCCCCTCGTGGATTTCAGCCCGGTGGCGCTGGTGGGGGCCAACTCGGTCTGCGTCATTGCCCGCAGCGATGTGGCGACCAGCCTGACGCAGCTGGTGGCGCTGGCGAAGGCGCGACCGGGGCAGCTCCGCTTCGCCAATCCCGGCACCGGCACCTATGTCCACATGGTCGGCGAATACCTGAAGCACGAGGTGCGGGCGGACTGGCTGCCGGTGCCCTACCGCGGCAATGGCCCGGCCATGGTGGACCTGCTGGCCGGGCAGATCGACGCCGCCACCGACACGGTGGTGACCAGCCTGCCACACCACCGGGAGGGCAAGGTGAAGATGCTGGCGGTCTGCTCGCGGGAAAGGTCGGCACTGGCACCTGACGTGCCCACCGTGGCCGAGGTGCTGGGCCTGCCGGGCTTCGAGGCGGCGCTGTGGTCCATGCTGGCGGTGCGGGCCGGCACCCCGCCCGAGCTGGTGGTGCGGCTGCACGACGCCACGCTGAAGGCGCTGGCCGACCCCGCCTTCCAGCGCGACCTGATCGAGGCGGGAATCGAGCCCTCGCCGCCGGCCACGCCCGACCAGGTGGCCGATTTCGTCCGGGCGGAGACCGAGAAGTGGCGGCCGATCGTCGCCGCGACGGGGGTGAAGTTGGAGTAGGCGGCGCCCGGCGTTAGACTGCTCGCAGCCCCGGAGGAACCGACCCATGGACGGCATCGCCACCCCGAACGACCAGCGCGCCCAGCTGGAAAAGCTGTATGGCGAAATGGCGCCGCACAGCCTGTACCCGCTGTGGGAAGTGTTGGCCAACCTGGTCACGCCGGTGCCGCGCAGCGTGGCGCAGCCCCACCTGTGGCAATACGGCCCGGCGCGGGACTATCTGCTGCGCGCCGGCGACCTGATCAGCGCCGAGCAGGCCGAGCGCCGCGTGCTGATTTTGGAGAACCCGGGCCTGCCCGGCACCTCTGCCGTGGTGCCCAGCCTCTACGCCGGGTTGCAGCTGATTTTGCCGGGCGAGGTGGCGCCCTGCCACCGCCACACCCAATGCGCGCTGCGCTTCGTCATCGAAGGCGCTGGCGCCTATACCGCCGTGGATGGGGAGCGCTGCTACATGCAGCCCTTCGACCTGGTGCTGACGCCGAACTGGCAATGGCACGACCACGGCAATACCAGCGACCGGCCGATGATCTGGCTGGATGGGCTGGATATTCCGACCGTGCGCTTCTACGACGCCAGCTTTGCCGAGCGGCTGGAAAGCCCTATGCAGAGCGAGAGCATCCCGTCCGGCGACAACCTGCACCGCTATGGCCGCAACATGCGCCCGTTCCGCGCCACCGCGGCCGAACGCCGGCCGCAGCAGCAGCCGATCTTCCACTACCCCTACGCCCAGTGGCGGGAGAGCCTGATGGCCGTGGCCGCCGCCGACGTGCCCGACCCGCACCTGGGCCATGCGCTGGAGTTCACCAACCCGGCGAATAGTGGCCCGATCATGCCGACCATCGCGGCGCATGTGCGGCATCTGCCGGCGGGGTTCGAGACGAAGCCGCGACGGGCGACGGACGGCACCACCTTCGTGGTGGTGGAAGGCCGCGGCACCGCGCGGGTGGAGGGCCGCGAGTTCCGGCTGGAGGAGCGCGACCTGTTCGTGGTGCCCAGTTGGAACGCGCTGGAACTGCGGGCGGAAACGCCGCTGACGCTGTTCGGCTACAGCGACAAGGCGGCGCAGGAGAAGCTTTCGCTGTATCGGGAAGAACGGCTGGGCTGAATCAGCCCCACCGCGCGCGGCGGCGGCTGAACCTTCGCGCCCAGGTGGCGTTGGCGGGGAAACCGAAAGGGACTCGCCATGCCGAACCAGACCTATCGCCAGAACGAGATGCCGGCGCTGACACCCGACCGCAACGTGGAAACGGGCGTGGTGGACAGCTTTCCGGCCAGCGATGCCGCAGCCAGCACCGCCAGCCAGGGCGCCCGCGCGGTGCCGCCGCAGGACATGATGGACAGCCCCCATGGCGGCCAGGCGCCCAACGGCAGCGTGGCGGTGGCGGCACGCTTCCGTGACCGGGAAGCGGCCAAGCTGGCGCTGGAAAGCCTGGTGCGAGAAGGCCCGCTGGACCGCCGCCACGCCGAGATTTCGACGGCCGATGACCAGGTGACACTGCGCTTCAAGGCGCCGGCCAAGGACGCGGCGCGGCTTGAAGCGCTGATGCAGTTGCAGGGCGGCGCCATGGGTTGAGCCACGCGCGGCGGCGCAAGCGCCTCGGGTGATCAGGCTGTAGCCGCCACATGCTGGCGGAAGCGCGGCATCACCGCCTCCGCCAGCCGCTGCATCGTCTCGGCTTCCCAGGCCGCATTCTGGCCTGACCAGTCCAAGCCGGCCATCAGCAGGTGGCCGAAGGGGCCAACGCGGTCGCGGAAGGCAATCAGCCGGTCCAGCACCGTGCCGGGAGAGCCGCAGATCACGCAGTCGCGGATGATGGCTTCCAGCGTCACCGCTTCATCCGGCGTGTCGCTGCGGGGCTTCAGCGTTTCCAACTGGCCGGCGCGGCGGGCCAGGGTGCTGAGGTAGTGGAAGTAGTAGCGGTTGGCGCCTTCCGCCGCGAGCATGCGGTCCTCGGCCTCGGCATCCGTCGCGGCGATGCAGAAGTTGCGGGAGACGCGCCAATCCGCGCCGCTGGCCTGGCGGCCATTCGCGGCCAGCGCCGCGCTCATCGTGCGCCAATGGCCTTCCACGATGCGCTCAGCGACGAAGTTGGCGGAGACGACGGACCAGCCGCGTTCGGCCGCGGTGCGCACGCCAAAGCTGTCCATGCTGCGGGCGGTGATGGCGATGGGCGGGTGCGGCCGCTGGAAGGGCTTGGGCATGGTGCCGACGCCGAATTCGGGGATGACCGCCTTGGTAATCCGGGCACCCTCGATCTCATAGGGCGGGTCCTGCCGCCAGATCTGCAGGATGGTGTCGATGTGCGACAGCATGCGCTGGCCGCGCTGGGCTGCATCCGTATTGCCGAACAGCTCCCAGTCGCTGGCCAGGCCGCCGGGGCCGATGCCCATGATGAAGCGGCCCTGGCTCATGTGGTCGAACTGCGCGACCTCGGCCGCGACAATGGCCGGGTGGTGGTTCGGCAGGTTGATGACGCCGGTGGCGAAGGTCAGGTTGGTCCGCGGCAGCAGGCTGGCCATGAACATCATGGGCGAGGCGATGGGCTCCGACGACGCCGAGAAATGCTCGCCGATCCAGAGTTCGTGGAAGCCCAGCCGGTCCGCCAGCAGGGATTTTTCGGTGTCCTCCGCCAGGGTCTCGTGCATCGGGCGTTCGGGCGGATGCAGCGGCATCATGAACAGGCCGAGGCGCATCTTTGGGGGTTCCTTGTCTCAGGCCAGGGCCGTGGTGGCGCGGGTACGCAGCAGCAGCCAGCCCGCGATGGAAAGGTTGAGCAGGTTCCAGGCGATGCCGTTGACCACGGCCATCTGGTAGCTTGCTGTCGCGTCGAAGATCAGGCCCGAGAGCCAGCCGCCCAGTGCCATGCCGGCGAGCGTTGAGGACAGTACCAGGCCGATGCGGAAACCGGCCTCGGCGGGCGGAAAGAACTGCCGGATCAGCATGGTGTAGCTGGGCACGATGCCACCCTGGAACAGCCCGAAGATGGCCGAGACCACGTAGAGCGAGGACAGGCTGTCGAAGGGCAGGAACAGCGCCAGCGCGATCATCTGCAGGAAGGAGCCGAGGAACAGCATGGCCGCGGCGCCGATGCGGTCGGTGATGACGCCGCTGATCAGGCGGGAGACGACGCCGAAGCCGAGCATCAGCGCCAACATCTCGGCGCCGCGCGCCGCACCGTAGCCGAGGTCCACGCAATAGGCGACGATATGGACCTGCGGCATGGCCATGGCGACGCAGCAGGACAGGCCGGCCAGCACCAGCAGCGCCTGCAACGCATTGGGCGAGAGGCCGAGCCGCGCCAGGCCGCCGGCGGCGAGTGCGGTGGCGCCGGCGGTCTGCTTCGGCGGCGGGCGACGCATGGCCAGCGCCAGCGGCAGCATGGTGACGACGCAGACGGCGGCGATGCCGAGATGCGTGCTGCGCCAGCCGTATTCCGCGATGAAGTGCTGCAGCACCGGCGGCCAGAAGGCCCCCGCGAAGTAGTTGCCGCTGGCGCAGAGCGCCACCGCGATGCCGCGCCGGCGGGTGAACCACAGCGAGGTATCCGCCACCAGCGGGCCGAACACCGCGCAACTGCCCATGCCGCCGATGAAGATCGCATACAGCGCGGCATAGCTGCCGATATCGGGCGCGAAGGCGGTGGCGGTATAGCCAACCCCCAGCGACAGCGCGCCGATCACCACCGGCAGCACCACGCCGAAGCGGTCTGCCAGCCGGCCCATGACCACGCCGCCGACCATGAAGGCCAGCATGGTGAAGGTATAGGGCAAGGAGGCTCCCGCCCGCGCCACACCGAATTCCGCCTGCACCGCCGGCAGCGCCACGACGATGCTCCACAACCCCACGCCACCGATGGTGGAAAGCAGCACGGCCGCCAGCAGGCGCCACCAGGCGTAGGGGGATTCGGCTTCGCTCATCGGGTCAGTCCATCTGCACGTTCAGGCGGGCGAGCACCGGGCGCCAGCGGGCATCCTCGGCGCGCAGGAAGGCGCCAAGGCCCTCGGGCGTGCTGGCTTCGGCGAACTGGCCCTCGGCCAGCATGCGGTCCTGGAATTCCTGCGCGGCGATGGCGCGCTGAGCCGCGGCGTTGAGCTTGGCGATGGCTTCCGGCGGCGTGCGGGCGGGTGCCAGCAGGCAGAACCAGGTCTGCGCGACGCAGCCGGGGCTGAGCTCCGCCACCAGCGGCACGTCGGGCGTGCTGGGCATGCGGCGGTCCCCGGTCCAGGCGACCAGCTTGCCCATGCGGTTGCGTTCCGCCTGCAGGCCGGTGCTGCCGCCAACGACGATGAGGTCGAGCCGGCCACCGGCAAAATCGTTCAGCTGCGCGCTGTCGCCGCGATAGGTCACGTCCTGGGTGCGGAAGCCAAGTGCATCCTGCACCAACGCCCAGGCGATGTTGTTGAAGCTGGACGGGCCGTTGGTGCCATGCGTCAGCCGGCCCGGCTGCGCCTTGGCCAGCGCCACGATCTCGGCCAGCGTCTGCGGCAGGCCGGGGCGCACATTGACCGCGAAGGGCAGCTTGGCGACGAGGGAGACAGGCGCGAAATCGCTGGGCTTGTAGGGCAGGTTGCGGGCGATGATGGGGTTGATGGTGGAGGCGGTGCCCGACGCCATCAGCAGCGTATAGCCGTCGGCCGGGGCGTGCGCAGCGTAGTCGGTGCCGACGACGGTGGCACCGCCGCCGCGGTTTTCCACCACCACGCGTTCGCCAAGCGCCGCGGCCATGGGTTCCGCCAGCAGCCGCGCCGCGACATCCGTGGAGCCGCCGGGTGGGAAGGGCACCACGATGGTGACCGGGCGCTGCGGGAAGCCTTGCGCCTGGGCGCGGCCGGCAAGCAGCAGGGCAGGCAGGGCCAGGGCTGAACGCCGCCGCATCTCGGTTTCCTCCGTCGTTGCGCGCAGGCTGCCAGCTTACGCCGGCAGGCGCTACCTGCCCCCGAGCGCCTGCGCGCTGCCTGCCCCCAAGCGTTACCGCCCCGGAAAATCCGGCGTGCGGCGGCCGAGGAAGGCGCCGACGCCCTCGGCGAAGTCGGCGGTGCCGGCGCAGGCCAGGAAGTTCTCCCGCTCGGCATCCAGCTGCGCCGGCAGGTCGCGGCCGGCGGCGGCGCGCAGCAGCAGCTTGGTGCGGCCGCTGGCCTCGCGCGGGCCGGCGGCCAGCTTGCGCGCCATGGCGGCGGTGGCCTCGGCCAACTCGGCCGCCGGCACTACCTTATTCAGTAGCCCCGCGGCCAGCGCGGCCGGCGCGTCCAGCACTTCCTCCAGCAGGGCGATGCCCATTGCGCGGCGCAGCCCGACCAGCCGCGCCAGGTTCCAGCTGCCACCGCAATCCGGCGAGGTGCCGAGGCGCAGATAGGCCAGGTTGAACTTCGCGTTGTCGGCGGCAATGGCCAGGTCGGCGGCCAACGCGATGCTCATGCCGCCGCCGGCAGCGGCGCCCTGCACGCTGGCCAGCACCGGCACCGGCAGGGCGGCCAGCAGCGCCAGCGCCTCGTGCATCGGGTCCATGATGGTGGCGATGGCGTCCGCGTTGCCGAAGGCGGTGATGTCACCGCCGGCCATGAAGGCGCGGCCCTCCCCGGCCAGCACCACGCAGCGCAGCGTGGTGTCGCCGGGCAGGGCGCGGACGGCGTCGCGGAAGGCCAGGGCCATGGCGGCGTCGATCGCGTTCAGCCGCTCCGGCCGGTTGAAGCGCAGCCAGGCGATGCCGCCCTCGCGCTGGACCAGAAGGGGTTCGCTCATGCGTCGGCTCCTTGCCGGGCGTGGAAGTCGTCGGGCTGGAATTCCTTGGTCATTCGCCAGTAGTCCAGCAGCCGCCAGGGCGAGGTGACGGTGACGCGGTTGTGCCGGTTCTTGTACCAGCTGGTGACGCCGGGATGCGCCCAGACCATGCGCTGGCAGGCGTCATCCACCTTCACGTTGTAGGCGTCGTGCACGTCCCGCTTCACCTCCAGTGTGGCCAGGTCGTGCTCCAGCATTTCTCGGAGCGCCTGGCAGATGTAGCGAACCTGGCATTCCGTGTGGAAGATGATGCTGCCGCCATGCGCCAGGTTGGTGTTGGGGCCGTAGGTGATGAACAGGTTGGGGAAGCCCGGCACCGTCATGCCCATATAGGCGCGCGGGTCGTCATCGCCCCACAGGTCGCGGATGCTGCGGCCCTCGCTGCCCACGATCTCCATCGGCCAGAGCATCTTGCTGGCCTGGAAGCCGGTGGCGAGGATGATGACATCGAGCGGGTGGAACGTGCCGTCCTGCATGCGGATGCCGTCGCGTTCCACCTGGGCGATGCGGCCCGTCTCCAGCGTCACGTTCGGGCGCTTCAGCATGCGGTACCAGTGGTTGTCGCGCAGCATTCGCTTGCCATAGGGCGGGTAGCCCGGCGTCACCTTGGCCAGCATCGCCTCGTCGCCATCCAGTTCGCTGCGCATGTGCGCCACCAGCATGTCACGCATGCGGTGGTTGGCGGCGTTCAGCGACAGCGCCGGCTGGTCCCATTCCGGGTCGGGCGAGAGGGTGGCGTGGAAGCCATCGGAACTTGCCCAGAACAGCTGAAACCGCAGCCATTGCGAGTAATAGGGCAGATGCTCCAGCGCCCAGGTGCTGCCGGGGGCCACCTGCTTGTGGTAGTTCGGGTTGTTCACCGCCCAGTGCGGCGAGCGTTGGAACACCGTGAGGTGCGCCGCCTCCGGCGCGATGGACGGCGCCGCCTGCATCGCCGATGCCCCGGTGCCGAGCATGGCGACGCGCTGGCCCTTGAGCGGTGCGGTATGGTCCCAGCGCGCGGTGTGGAAGACCGGGCCTTCGAAGTCGTCGATACCTTCGATATCCGGCAGCGCGGGACGGTTGAGCTGGCCGACGGCGCTGACCAGGGCGTTGCAGCTCAGCGTCTCCTGCCCGCCGTCGCGGCGGCGCAACTCCACCTGCCATTGCGCTCTCCGCGCATCGAAGCTGGCGCGATCCACTTCAACGTTGAAGCGGATGTGCGGCAGCAGGTCGTACTTCGCGGCCATGTCGCGCAGATAGGCCAGGATCTCGTCGCGGCGAGAGAAGTGGCGCGACCACTTGTCGTTCGGGTTGAAGCTGAACGAGAAGAAGTGGTTCGGCGTGTCCACCGCGCAGCCGGGGTAGCTGTTCTCCAGCCAGGTGCCGCCGAGCTCGGCGTTCTTTTCCAGGATGGTGAAGGGGATACCCATTTCCTGGAGCCGGATCGCGGTGCACAGCCCGGTCAGCCCGGCGCCGATGATCAGCACGCGGAACCGCGCCAACCCGGCCGGCTGGCGACGCCAGCGCACCGCGCGCTCGTCTTCCGGCGTGAAGCGCATTTCCTCCAGCAGCAGCGGGATGTACTCGGCCGGCACCGGCTGGCCGACGCCGGCACTCATCATGCGCTGGAGCGTGGCTTCGTCCGGGCGGGGCGGCTCGGCGCGGCCTTCGCGGGCGTAGTCCCGCAATACCGAGACAAGCCGGTCGCGCAGGGCGGCCTTCATCTCGGGCGGCACGGTTTCCAGGAAGCTCCAGGGGCCCTGGATGTGCGGGGCCACCTGGTCCAGCAGCGCGGTGTCGCCGGTCAGCTGCACCAGCACCATCAGCAAGGGGGCGATATCGGCCTCGGCCAGGGCGGCGCGCAGCTGCGCCTCATCGGCCACCGCCGCCCGTACCGCCTTGGCAAAATCCTGCCGCATCGCCGTTCCCGCCTGTTGTTATGCCGGCATCCTACACCGCCGGCCCAACAGGTGAAGCGGGCGGCTACTTCAGCCGGCGCGCCCACATCGCGAAGATCTTGGCCCAGCTGTCCTCGGCGGCGTGGTGGTCATAGACCGGGCGTTCCGGGAAGGCGAAGCCGTGGAAGGTGCCGGGGTAGACATCCACCTGGCTCGGCACCCCCGTGGCTTCCAGCGCGGCGCGCAGCTTGGGGATGACGAAGTCCGGCACCGTCTGGTCGGTCTCGGCGAAGGCGTAGTACAACTCGCCGCCTGCCGCCTTGCTGAGCGCCAGATGCGGGCTGTCCTCGGCTTCCGTGACGATGCCGACGCCATAGAGCGAGGCGCCCGCCTTCATCCGGTCGGGGAAGCGGGTCAGCGCATTGGTGATGTGCCGGCCGGACATGCAGTAGCCGACGCAGCCGATGGGACCGGGCTTCGCCGCGTCCTGCGCGTCGATGTAGCCGATGAGGCCGGCGGTATCGTCCATGACCATCTCGTTGGTCAGGTGGTTCATGGTCGGGCGGATGATCGCCGACATGGCGTCGTTGCGGCGCGCGGTGTCGAAGCGGATATGGCCCATGCGGTAGTACATGTCCGGCAGCACCACGAAGTAGCCGGCCTTGGCGATGCGCCGCGCCAGGTTGCGCAGCTCCTCGCGGATGCCCGGTGCGTCCATGTACAGGATGATGGCCGGGAACGGCCCGCCGCTGTCGGGGTGGCAGGTGAAGCTCGGCATCTGGCCGTACTTGGTGGTGACGATGACGTCGCGCTCGATCATGGACCATTCTCCCCTGGAGTCGGCCGAGGCTAGCCCAGGACGGGCGGTGGCGGGAACCGGGGGCGGCGTATCCTTGTGGCCCGCCGCAACGAAACAATCCGTCAGGCTGGCGCCCGGCCCAGGCAGGCTGCTAGGGTCCGGGCAAATATCCTTGCAGGAGGGGCGAAATGACGAAGTTGAACGTCAATGGGCGGGTTCATGACGTGCAGGTTGACCCTGACACGCCCCTGCTCTGGGTCATCCGCGAACAGCTGGGCATGACCGGCACCAAGTATGGCTGCGGCATCGCGCAATGCGGCGCCTGCACGGTGCAGGTGGACGGCCAGGCCGTCCGTTCCTGCGCGCTGCCGGTTTCGGCGGTGCAGCCGAACCAGAAGATCACCACGATCGAGGGGCTTTCGCCCAACAGCACTCACCCGCTGCAGCAGGCCTGGGTGGCGCTGGACGTGCCGCAATGCGGCTACTGCCAGTCCGGCATGCTGATGGCCGCCGCTTCGCTGCTGGCAGCCAACCCGAAGCCGACCGAGGCCGAGATCCGCGAGAACATCACCAATATCTGCCGTTGCGGCACCTACAACCGGGTCATCGCCGGCATCAAGCGTGCCGCCGACGCCAATGCGCGGCGCGGCTGAGCGGGAGGGACAGAACATGACGCACATCGCACCGTCTTCCCGCCGCGGCTTCCTGAAGGCCTCCGCCGCGCTCGGCGCCTTCACCCTGGCCATCCAGGCGCCCTTCATCGAGGAGGCCGCCGGCCAGAGCGCGCCGGCCGCCGCAACCGCCATTCCGCCCGAGGTGAATGCCTGGGTGGTGGTGAAGGCCGACGACACCGTCGTCATCCGCATCGCCCGCAGCGAGATGGGCCAGGGCACGCTGACCGGCCTGGCCCAGCTGGTGGCCGAGGAGCTGGACTGCGACTGGGCCAAGGTGACCACGGAATACCCGACGCCCACGCAGAACCTGCTGCGCAACCGGGTCTGGGGCGACATGTCAACCGGCGGCAGCCGCGGCATCCGCGCCAGCCACGACTACGTCCGCAAGGGCGGCGCCGCGGCGAAGATCATGCTGGTGCAGGCCGCGGCCGAGAGCTGGAAGGTGCCGGCCGCCGAACTGACGGTGGACAAGGGCACCATCATCCACGCCAAGACCAATCGCCGCACCACCTACGGCAAGGTGGCGGTGGCGGCGGCGGCCATCACCCCGCCGGCGGCCGCCAGCATCACGCTGAAGGACCCGAAGGACTGGAAGATCGCCGGCAAGCCGATGGCCCGCCTGGACACGCGGGACAAGGTGAACGGCAAGCAGGTCTATGGCGCCGATCTGAAGCTGCCGGGCATGCTGAACGCCGCGATCAAGGATTGCCCAGTGTTCGGCGGCAAGGTGCGCAGCTTCAATGCCGCCGCCGCCATGGCCAAGCCGGGCGTCAAGAAGGTGGTGCAGGTGGGTGAGACCGCCGTGGCCGTGGTGGCGGAGACCTGGTGGCAGGCCAAGACCGGCCTGGATGCGGTGGAGATCCTGTGGGACGAGGGCCCCAACGCCCGCATCCAGCAGGCCGACATCGACGCCATGGTGGCCGAGGGCCTGACCGCAACCCAGGCCTTTATCGGCAACCGCGCCGGCAACATGGCGGAAGCCATGGGCAAGGCGGTCCTGAAGATCGAGGCGACCTACAGCTTCCCGTTCCAGAACCACGCGACGATGGAGCCGATGAACGCCACGGCGGTGTGGACCGCCGACAAGTGCGAAGTCTGGTGCCCGACGCAGAATGGCGACGCGGCGCTGGCCGCGGCGGCGGCGGCTTCCGGCCACCGGGCGCAGCAATGCGAGGTCCACAAGATCCACCTGGGCGGCGGCTTCGGCCGGCGCGGCTGGCATGACTACGTCACCCAGGCGGTGCAGATCGCCAAGCAGATGCCGGGCGTGCCCGTTAAACTGCTGTGGAGCCGCGAGGAGGACATGCTGCATGGCCGCTTCCACCCCATCACCCAGTGCCGGCTGACCGCCGGGCTGGATGCGGATGGCAAGGTGGACGCCATGCATGTGCGCATCTCCGGCCAGTCCATCGTGGCCGGCATTGCGCCGAACCTGCTGGAGAACGGGCTGGACAGCCGCGTCTTCCAGGGCATGGCGCAGGGCGGCAACGAGTTCACCTTCGGCTATGGCGTGCCGAACCTGCTGATCGACCACGCCATGCGCAACCCGCATGTGCCGCCGGGCTTCTGGCGCGGGGTGAACCTGAACCAGAACGCCGTCTACATGGAATGCTTCATTGACGAAGTGGCCCATGCCGCCGGCAAGGACCCGCTGGAGTTCCGCCGCGCCCTGCTGCGTGGCGCGCCGAAGCAGTTGGCGGTGCTGAACGCGGTGGCGGACAAGGGCGGCTGGGGCAAGCCGGCGCCGGCCGGGCACCATCGCGGCCTGGCCGCGATCATGGGCTATGGCAGTTATGTGGCCGCCTGCGCCGAGGTCTCGGTCAGCCGTGGCGGCGAGGTGAAGGTGCACAAGATCACCGCCGCCACCGACCCGGGGCATGCGGTGAACCCGCAGCAGATCGCCGCCCAGGTTGAAGGCAGCTTCGTCTACGGGCTGGGCGCCGCCTTCTACCAGGAATGCACGGTGAAGGACGGCCGCATGGAGCAGGAGAACTTCGACACCTACCAGGCCCTGCGGATGGACGAGATGCCGGCGGTGGAGAGCATCGTGATGCCCTCCGGCGGCTTCTGGGGTGGCGTGGGCGAGCCGACGATTGCGGTGGCGGCACCGGCGGTGCTGAACGCGATCTTCGCCGCCACCGGCAAGCGGGTGCGCCGCCTGCCGCTGCGCCATGCCGACCTGAAGCACTGATACCGTCGGCCAAGTTCCTTGACCGACGGTATCAGCTGCGTTGCACGCCCTCAGACGCCGGGCGCCGCCGTCCGGCGGCTTGGCTTTCGCCGCATCGCGCGGGTCCGCGCGCCCTTGGGCGCGACCGGCGGGCGCCGTTCGGCGCCTCGGCAGGAGGCAAGCCTCCTGCCGGTAGCATGAGCCGGATGCGCCGGCGCCTGGCCTTGGGGGCCTCCTTGGGGCTGCTCGCGGCCCCGGCGCTGGCGCTGGCCCAAGGGACCGGGAAGCCCAAGGTGGTGGTGGTCGGCGGTGGGTTCGCCGGCGCCACCGCGGCCCGCACGCTGCACGCGGCGGGCGTGGCGGTGACGCTGGTGGAAGCCAGCGCCGAGTACATGTCCTGCCCGTTCAGCAATGCCGTCATCGCGGGGCTGCGGGAAATGTCGGCCCAGCGCTTCGGCTATGACGGGCTGAAGCGGGCCGGCGTGACCGTGGTGCACCAGCGCGCCGTGGCGGTGGAGGAGCGCGCGGTGCGGCTGGCCGATGGCACCGCACTGCCGTTCGACCGCGTGGTGCTGGCGCCGGGTGTGGACCTCAACTGGGCCGCCCTGCCCGGCTACGACCCAGCCGCCGCGGAGCGCCTGCCGCATGCCTGGAAGGCCGGGCCGCAGACCCTGCTGCTGCGCGACCAGCTGCGCGCCATGCCCGATGGCGGCCTGGTGGTGATGAGCGTGCCGGCCAACCCGTATCGCTGCCCGCCCGGCCCCTATGAGCGGGCCAGCCTGGTCGCGCACTACCTCAAGCAGAACAAGCCGCGCAGCAAGCTGCTGGTGCTGGACGCCAAGGACCAATTTTCCAAGCAGCGGCTGTTCGAGCAGGCCTGGGCGGCGCTGTACCCGAATCTGGAATACGTCTCGCGTTCAGCTGGCGGCCAGGTGACCGAGGTGGACGCGGCGACCCGCAGCTTCAAGACCAACTTCGAGAAGCATGTCGCGGCCGTGGGCAATGTGATCCCGCCGCAGCAGGCCGGGGAGATCGCGCGCCTCGCCGGCGTGGCGGACCGCAGCGGCTGGTGCCCGGTGGACCCGGTGAGCTTCGAGAGCCGGCTGCGGCCGGGGGTGCATGTGGTCGGGGATGCCTGCATCGGCGGGGCGATGCCAAAGAGCGCCTTTGCCGCCAATGCCCAGGCGCGCGCCTGCGCCCAGGTGGTGGCGGGCCTGCTGCAGGGCGAAGCGCCCAGCCCGACCAAGCTGCTGAACACCTGCTACAGCCTGGTGGCGCCGGAGTATGGGATTTCCATCGCGGGCGTGTACCAGCCCGCCAACGGCCTGCTGAGCGACGTGCCGGGCGCCGGCGGCATCAGCCCGCTCAACGCCGATGCCAGCTTCCGCGCGCAGGAAGCGCAGTATGCCGAGGGCTGGTTCGCCACCATTACCCATGCTGTCTTCGGCTAGATGGTGGTTGGCCCTGGCGCTGCTCGCCACGCCGGCCTGGGCCGAGGGCGATGCGGCGCGCGGCCGGGCCATCGTCACCACCCGGCAGAAGGGGCTCTGCCTGCTGTGCCATTCCGGGCCATTCCCGGAGGAACGCTTCCAGGGCAACCTGGCGCCTTCCCTGGCCGGCGCCGGGCGGCGCTGGGACGCGGCGGCGCTGCGGGCGCGCCTCACCGACAGCCAGGGCTTGAACCCGGACAGCATCATGCCCTCCTACGGCGTGGCGAACAGCCTGCGCGACGTGGCGCCGGCGTTTCGCGGCAAGCCGATACTGACCGAAGCGGAGATCGAGGACGTGGTTGCCTTCCTGCTGACCCTCACTGCTGATGAATAGGCGCGAATTCGCCGCCGGCGCGCTGCTGGCGCTGGCGCTGCGCCCGGCCGCCGGGCTGGCCACGCCGGAGGATCAGGCCGCGGCGATCCGCGCCTTCACCGGCGGTGTGGTGCCGCGCGAAGGCCGGGTGGAGCTGGACATTCCGCCGCTGGTGGAAAACGGCAATGTCGTGCCGCTGAAGGTCACGGTCGCCAGCCCGATGACAACGGCCGACCACGTGACCGCCATTGCCCTGTTCAATGAAAAGAACCCGCAGCCGCAGGTGGTGACGGCGCGCTTCGGCCCGCGCGCCGGCCGGGCGGAGCTGGCCACCCACATGCGGCTGGCGACGTCGCAGTTCATCACCGCCGTGGCGGCGATGAGCGATGGCAGCTTCTGGTCCACCAGGCAGGAGGTCATCGTGACCCTTGCCGCCTGCATCGAGAGCTGAGCCATGGCCCGCGTGCTGCTGAACCTGCCGCGCAGCGCGGCCAGGGGCGCCGTCATCGAGATCCGCACCCTGATCATGCACCCGATGGAGAGCGGCTTCCGCCCGGGCACCAACGGCACCATCCTGCCGCGCGACATCATCACCCGCTTCACCTGCGACTATGATGGGGAGGTGGTGTTCCAGGCCGAGCTGAGTTCCGCCATCGCCGCCAACCCCTTCATCAGCTTCACCACGGTGGCGACCGAGAGCGGCACGCTGAGCTTCACCTGGGAAGGCGATGACGATTTCCGCCAGACCGAGACGCGGGCCATCACCGTGACATGAAGTGGCTGCTGCTGCTCGTCTCGGTGGCGGCGGCCGAACCGCGTTCCGGCGCGCTCGACATGTCGCGGGAGTTGCAGGCGATGCAGGCCGACGACAGCGCCAATCCCGGCATGCTCTGGGTGCAGGAGGGCGAGGCGCTGTTCCACCGCGCCGAGGGCCGGGCGCAGAAGGCCTGCGCCGATTGCCATGCCGGCCTGGCCGGCGTGGCCACGCGCTACCCGGCCTGGGACGAAGCAACGGCGGCACCGATCGACCTGGCCGGGCGGATCCAGCAATGCCGCGCCGAACGCCAGCAGGCCGCACCCTTGGCCCGCGAAAGCGAGCCGCTGCTGGCGCTTGCGGCCTTCGTCACCCGGCAATCCCGCGGGCTGCCGCTGGCGCCGCCGGAGGACCCGCGGCTGGCGCCGGCGCTGGCGCGGGGCGAGGCGCTGTTCCGCCAGCGGCGCGGCCAGTTGAACCTGAGCTGCGCGCAATGCCATGAGGAGCGCGCCGGGCTGCGGTTGGGCAGCGCGCTGATCCCCGAGGGCCAGGCCAATGGCTACCCGCAGTATCGGCTGGAATGGCAGGCGCTGGGCAGCCTGCAACGCCGGCTGCGCAACTGCATGGTGGGCGTGCGCGCCACCGCGCCGGCCTTTGGCGCGGCGGAATACACCGAGATCGAGCTGTTCCTGGCCCGGCGCGGTGCCGGGCTGGCGGTGGAGGCGCCGGCGGTACGGCCGTAGCGTCTGATCCGCAAAGGCGCCAAGCGCCTGAAGCGGTGAACCAGCCGCTTAGCTGCTACCAGGCGTAGCTCAGGTTGAAGCTGCCGAAGTGGTGGTAGCGCTTCTGGCCGACGAACTCCTGCGTGCGCCAATCCTGGGTGTAGCTGAGCCGCACGTAGCGGTCGTATACCGGGATCAGCAGCGCCGCGCCGATATCCATGTCCGCCACCAGGCTCTGCCGGTTCAGGCCGCGGCTGGGCTTGAAGGTATTGCCCTCGATGAAGATGTCGCGGCCCACGGCACGGCCGGCGGCGCCGGCAAAGACGTACCAGCCGAACTCACCCTTGCCATGGATCGCGGAAGGGCCGTCGCCGGCGGCCGGGCGCACCCGGCTGGGGCCGTAGTCCATGTGCAGGTTGCTGCCCACGCGCAGACGCCCGCCGCCCTGGGCATAGACCGCGACATTGCCGGCGGCCAGCGCCAGGCTCGGCAGCGCGTCCAGTTCCAGCCCCAGCGGCAGGGTGCCCTTGTTGGCCGGCAGCCGCCAGGTGCGGTCGAAGCCAAGGCCCAACGCCCATTCCTGGCGCAGCTGGTACTTCCAGCCGTGGGAGACATCCTGGTTCAGCAGGCCGTGCACGAAGTCCTGGCTGTTGCGGCCCCAGCTGCCCGGCCCGACCAGCCCGGCCTGCACGGTGAAGCGGTCCTGGTAGCTTTCGGTCCGGCGCATCAGCATGAAGTCGAAAAAGGCGTAGCCGGCGTAGGGGTGGTCCTTGGGGTCCGGGTTGAACCGGCTGACATCCGATGGGGTGTAGATGTGCTGGCCAAGGTTGATGCCCCAGCGGGTATTCGCCGGGCCGAAGAAGCCCAGGCCCTCCAGCTGGCGGTCCAGCCAGGCCGCCGGTGCCGGCAGGTCCGCCTGGCGCTGTTCAGGGTGCAGGTAACCCAGCCGCGTGCCGGTGGTGTACCAGCGGTCCGTCGTGCTGGCGTAGAAGTCGTTCTCGGTGACGATATCGAACACCGCCCGGCGGTCGAGCGGGACGCCACCGGCGCCGGCCTCCTGCGCGTGTGCGGGGGCCGACCCGACGAAAAGGGACGCGGCGACCGCCAGCGGTACCGCAGCACGCAAAAATGTCATGATCAGCCTCGATTTCCCCGCAGCGTTATATCGCATCAGCGCCCTTGGCGGAAGCTTGGCGCAGGGTAACGCCACCAGAGCCGCGCCGGTGGCATGTCTAAGGGTAACAAGGCCTGCCGTTGGCGCGCCGGTCGTCCTATAGAATGGCGAGACTCATGCGACACGCCCGCTTCCGCCCCCTGCCCGGCTGCCTCTCCCTCCTGCTGCTGCTGGCCGGCTGCGGGTTGCGGCCGGATGCACCCTCCTCCGGCCTGGCCACGCCAGCCCGGCTGGTGGCGGCAGACCCGGCCACGCCGGCAGCCTGGCCGGATGCCGAGTGGTGGCGCGGCTTCGGCTCGCCGGAGCTGGATGCGCTGATGGCGGCGGCCAATGTCGCCAGCTTCGATATCCGCATCGCCGAGGCACAACTGCGCGAGGCCGATGCGAATGTGCGCATCACCGGCCAGCTGCTGCTGCCCAGCGGCAACGCGACCTTCAACACCAATCGCAGCCAGACACCGCTTTCCACCGCCAGCGGCGTGCCGGTCGCGGGGCGCTCGCGCTTCAGCCAGCGCGTGCTGTATGGCGCCCAGCTTTCGGCGACCTATGAGGTGGATTTCTGGGGCCGTACCCGCAACAGCGTGCTGGTCCAGCAGGAAGCCGCGGCGGCCAGCCGGTTCAATATCGGGGTGGTCCGCATCACCACCCAGGCCTCGCTGGCCAATACCTACTTCGCCGTGCTCTCGGCGCAGGAACAGCTGGCGATCCAGCAGGGCAACCTGGAGGTGGCCGAGCGGGTGCTGGCGGTGATCCAGAGCCGCGTTGCCGCCGGCACCGCCAATGGGCTGGACCTGGCGCAGCAGCAGACCCTGGTGGCGCAACAGCGCGCCGCGGTGCCGCCGCTCAGGCAATCGCTGGAGACCAATCTCTACGCGCTGGGGACGCTGTCGGGCCAGGCGCCGCAGGGGCTGGCCATGCCGCGCGTGCCGCTGGCGCAGGTGCGCCTGCCGGCGGTGGCGCCCGGCCTGCCGGTGGATGTGCTGGTGCGCCGCCCGGATGTCTGGCTGGCCGAGGCCAACCTGGCCTCCGCCCAGGCCAATGTCGCGGTGGCCCGGGCGGCGATGCTGCCGACGATCCAGCTGACCACCACCGGCGGCTTCCAGAGCCTGATCTTCGACAACCTGCTGCGGCCGGGCAGCGTGCTGTTCCAGCTGGTCGGCAGCGTGACCCAGCCGATCTTCCAGCAATGGCAGCTGCGGGCGCAGCGGGACTTCAACCAAGCCCGCGCCGAGGAATTGCTGGAGAGCTATCGGCGCGCCATCGTCGCCGCCCTGGTGGATGTGGAGACCGCAACGGCCGCGCTGCGCGAGACCACCGCGCTGGTGGCGTTGCAGGAAGCCGCGACCGCCAGCGCAGAACGGGCCAATGGCATCTCGGAGGCGCAGTTCCGCGCCGGCACCATCGACCTGATCACGCTGCTGAACACCCAGATCACCCTGTTCAACGCGCGCAACCAACTGGCCCAGGCCCGGTTGCAACGGTTGCAGGCCGCCGTTGGCCTGTTCCGCGCGTTGGGCGGTGGCTGGAGCTGACGGAGCCCGCCATGCCGGATACCCCGCTGCCGCCGACCACGCATGAAACCGCCACGCTGGCCCGGCCTCGCCGCCGCCGGCGCTGGCCGTGGCTGGCCCTGCTGGTGCTGCTGCTGGCAGGCGGGGCCGGCGGTGCGGCGTATTGGCTGGGCTGGTGGCCCTTCGCCCCGAAGCAGGAGGAAGCACAGCCGGTGCGCGGTGGCCGTGGCGGGCGGTTCGGCGGGCCGGTGCCGGTGACGGTGGTGGCCGCCGCGCGCACCGACATTCCCATTACGCTGGATGCGCTGGGCACGGTGCAGCCGCTGGCGACCATCACCGCCCGCGCCCAGGTGGACGGCATCCTGGTGGAGGTCGCCTATACCGAGGGCCAGGAGGTCAAGCGCGGCGACGTGCTGGCGCGGATCGACCCACGCACCTACCAGGCGGCGCTGGCCCAGGCCCAGGCCAAGCAGGCGCAGGACCAGGCGCTGCTGGCCAATGCCCGGGTGGACCTTGCGCGCTACACGGAACTGCTGCGCAGCAACGGCGCCAGCCGGCAACAGCTGGATACGCAACGCGCGCTGGTGGCGCAGTACGAAGCGCTGGTGCAGGCCGACCAGGCCGCGGTGGACAGCGCCCGCACCCAGTTGGACTTCACCACGATCCGCAGCCCGGTGGATGGCCGGGTTGGCCTGCGCCTGGTGGACCAGGGCAACCTGGTACATGGCAGCGACGCCACCGGCATCGTGGTGGTGACGCAGCTCAGGCCCATCACCGTGGTCTTCACCCTGCCACAGCAGCGCCTGGGCGCGGTGCTGGACGCGCTGGGCCGCGGCGCCGTGGTGGTGCAGGCGCTGGAGCAGGATGGCAGCGTCCGCGCCGAGGGCGCGCTGCTGACGCTGGACAACCAGGTGGACCAGACCACCGGCACCATCAAGCTGAAGGCGCAATTCGCCAATGACGATGCGCGGCTGTGGCCGGGCGCCTTCATCAACGTGCGGATGCGCGTGGCCACGCTGCGCCAGGCGCTGACCATTCCGCTGGTGGCGGTGCAGCGCGGGCCGGATGGCGCCTTCGCCTTCGTGCTGAAGGAGGACAACACGGTGGAGCAGCGCCCGCTGCAATTGGGCGTGCTGACCGCGACGGAAGCCGCGGTGCGCGGCGGCCTGCAACCCGGCGAGCGCGTGGTGACCAGTGGCGCGCTGCGGCTGACACCCGGCGCCCAGGTGGTGGTCAGCCAACCCGCCGCCCCGGCGACTGGCGAGGCACCGCCCGAGCGCCGCCGCCCGCGCCCCGATGGCGCCGGCCCACGTCGGCCGCAGCCGTGAACTTCTCGGCGCCGTTCATCGCCCGGCCCATCGCCACCTTCCTGCTGGCGGTGGCGGTGCTGCTGACGGGCATCTTCGGCTACCTGAAGCTGCCGGTGGCCTCGCTGCCGGATGTGGACTTCCCGACCATCGAGGTTTCGACGCAACTGCCCGGCGCCTCGCCGGAGACGATTTCGGTGTTGATCGCGGCGCCGCTGGAACGCCAGCTGAACCAGATCTCCGGGCTCAGCAGCATCTCCTCGGTCAGCGGGCCCGGCGTGTCGCGCATCACGCTGCAATTCAACCTGGGGCGGGATATCGACGACGCCGCGCAGGACGTGCAGGCCGGCATCAACGCGGCTCGCGGCACGCTGCCGTCCGGCCTGCCCTACCCGCCGGTCTACGCCAAGGTGAATCCGGCGGACCCGCCGATCATGACCCTGGCGCTGACCAGCGAGACGCTGCCGACGCCGCGGCTTTCGGATGCCGCCGATACGCTGCTGGCGCAGCGGCTGAGCCAGGTGACCGGCGTTGGCAGGGTGACCGTGCAGGGCAACATGCGCCCCGCCATCCGCCTGCGCGCGGACCCGCAGCGCCTGGCCAGCTACGGGCTTTCGCTGGAGGATGTGCGCAGCGTCATCGCCAGTGCCAACCTGGCGGGGCCGAAGGGCGGGCTGGACGGGCCGCGCCAGGCCAGCGCCGTCATGGCGAACGACCAGCTGGTGACGCCCGCGGCCTTCGCCAATACCGTCATCGCCTGGCGCAACGGCGCACCGGTGCGCTTCTCGGATATCGGCGAGGCGGTGGAGGGGCTGGAGAACACGCTGAACGCCGCCTGGTACAATGGCCAGCGCGCGGTGCTGATCGACGTGCAGCGCCAGCCCGGCGCCAATATCGTGGCCACCGTGGACCGCGTGCGGGCGCAACTGGCGATATTGCAGGCCGCGGTGCCCCCGGGCGCCACGCTGCATGTGGTGGCCGACCGTACCGAAACCATCCGCGCCAGCGTGCATGAGGTGCAGTTCACCCTGGTGCTGGCGGTGGTGCTGGTGGTGCTGGTGATCTGGCTGTTCCTGCGCACCGCGCGCGCCACCTTCGTGCCCGGCGTGGCGCTGCCGCTGTCCATCATCGGCACCTTCGGGATCATGTCGCTCTGCGGCTTCTCGATGGACAACCTCTCGCTGATGGCGCTGACCATCGCGACCGGCTTCGTGGTGGACGATGCCATCGTGATGATCGAGAACATCGTCCGGCTGATCGAGGAAGGCGAGAAGCCGCTGGCCGCCGCCTACAAGGGCGCGCGGCAGATCGGCTTCACCGTGGTCTCGCTGACCGTCTCGCTGGTCGCGGTGTTCATCCCGCTGCTGTTCATGCAGGGCGTGGTCGGCCGGCTGTTCCGCGAATTCGCACTGACCCTGACCATCGCCGTCGTCGTCTCGCTGTTCGTTTCCCTGACGCTGACGCCGATGATGACCGGCCACCTGATGCGCCCGCATGGCGAGGACCGGCCCAGCGCCGTCTCCCGCTGGGCGGAACGCGGCTTCGACTGGCTGCGCGACCGCTACGCCGAAAGCCTGCGCTGGACGCTGCGGCATGAGGCGCTGATGCTGCTGCTGGCAACGGCGACGGTGGCCGGCACCGTGGCGCTGTACATCCTGGTGCCCAAGGGCTTTTTGCCGGCGCAGGATACCGGCCTCATCACCATCACCATGGAGGCGCCGCAGGATGCCAGCTTCCGCCGCGTCTCCGAGTTGCAGCAGGAGGTCACGCGGATCGTGCTGGCCGACCCGGCGGTGGTCTCCACCACCAGCGTCGCCGGCGCCGGGCCGATCAACCCGGCGCAGAATACCGGGCGGCTGACCGCGGTATTGCTGCCGCGCGACGCCAGGGCCGAAAGCGCCCAGCAGGTGGCGGCGCGGTTGCAGCCGCAGCTGGAAGCGGTGCCCGGCATCCTCGTGCATCTCCAGCCGGTGCAGGATATCCAGATCGGCACGCGCGTCAGCGCCACGCAGTTCCAGTACACGCTGATGGACCCCGACACGGTGGAGCTGTCGGAGTGGTCCGGCCGGCTGCTGGCGCTGCTGCGCCAGGCGCCGGAGCTGCGCGACCTGACCACCGACCTGCGCGAGGGCGGGCTGCGCGTGACAGTGCAGGTGGACCGCGAGCGCATGGCGCGGCTCGGCGTGACGATGCAGGCGGTGGACGACGTGCTGTACGACGCCTTCGGCCAGCGCCAGATCAGCACCATCTACGGCCAGTCAAACCAGTATCGCGTGGTGCTGGAGACGACGCAGGCGATGCGCGACGACCCCGCGCTGGTGGCACTGCTGCGCGTGCCCGGCGCCAATGGCGTGCAGGTGCCGCTGGGCGAAATCGCCGAGATCGGCCGCCGCGCCGGGCCGCTGACGGTGAACCGGCAGGACCAGTTCCCCGCCGTCACCATCGGCTTCGACCTGCCCGAAGGCGTCTCGCTCGGCGCCGCGGTCGCCGCGATCCGGCGCGCCGAGGCGCAGCTGGGCATGCCCGAGACCATCACCGGCGAGTTCAACGGCGACGCGGCGGAGTTCAACCGCTCATTGGCCGGCACGCCCTGGCTGATCTTGGCCGCGATCATCGTCATCTACATCGTGCTGGGCATGCTGTACGAGAGCATGATCCATCCGCTGACCATCCTGTCCACGCTGCCCTCGGCCGGCATCGGCGCGCTGCTGGCGCTGTGGCTCTGCGGGCTGGACCTCAGCGTGGTCGGCATCATCGGCATCGTGCTGCTGATGGGGATCGTGAAGAAGAACGCGATCATGATGATCGACTTCGCGTTGGAGGCGCAGCGCGACCACGGCCGCACGCCGGAGGAGGCGATCTACGAAGCCTCCGTGCTGCGGTTCCGCCCGATCATGATGACGACGATGGCGGCGCTGCTGGGCGCGGTGCCGCTGGTGCTGGGCCATGGCCCCGGCAGCGAGCTGCGGCTGCCGCTGGGCGTTTCCGTCATCGGCGGTTTGCTGCTGAGCCAGGTGATCACGCTGTACACCACGCCGGCGATCTACCTGGCGTTGGAACGCCTGCGCGCCGCGCTGAGCGGACGCGAGGCTTTGGCCGCCGAATGAGCTCGATATCCGCGCCCTTCATCCAGCGGCCCATCGCCACGGCGCTGCTGGCCATCGGCATCGCGCTGGCCGGGTTGGTGGCGTATTTCGTGCTGCCGGTGGCACCGCTGCCGCGGGTGGATTTGCCGACCATCGTCATCTCCGCCAGCCAGCCGGGCGCCGACCCCGCTGTCATGGCCGCCAGCGTCGCCGCGCCGCTGGAACGCCGGCTGGGCGCCATCGCCGGCGTCAACGAACTCACCTCCACCTCCACGCTGGGGTCGGCCAGCATCGTCGTGCAGTTCGACCTCAACCGCCGGGTAGAGGACGCCGCCCGCGACGTGATGGCGGCGATCAACGCCGCGACGCAGGACCTGCCGGCCGGCCTGCCAAACCCGCCCAGCTTCCGCAAGGCCAACCCGGCCGACGCGCCGGTGCTGCTCATCGCCATCACGTCCGACACGGTGCCGCCCGGCCAAGTCTACGACGCGGTGGACAGCATCATCTCGCCGCGCATCGCCAACGTCACCGGCGTGGCACAGGTCGTCGTCACCGGCGCCGAGCAGCCCGCGGTGCGCGTGGCGGTGGACCCTGGCGCGGCGACCGCGGCCGGGGTTTCGCTGGAGGATATCCGCACCGCCATCGGCCGCGCCAATGTGACGCAACCGACCGGGCTGATCGACGGCACCGACCAATCCGCCGCCGTGGTGGTGAACGACCGGCTGAACACGCCGGAGGATTACGCCGGCGTGGTGGTCAAGGCGGTCGGTGGCGCCATGGTGCGGCTGGACGCGGTGGCGCGGGTCAGCCAGGGCGTGCGGGACCGCAGGCAGGCCGGCACCTTCAATGGCCGGCCCTCGATCCTTCTGATCATCTTCAAGCAGCCGGATGCCAACGTCATCGAGGTGGTGGACGGCATCCAGAAGCTGATGCCGGAATTGCAGCGCTGGATACCCGCGGGCATCACCGTGACAACCCTGCGCGACCGCAGCGAGACCATCCGCGCCAGCGTGCGCGATGTGCAGTTCACGCTGATCATCACCATCGTGCTGGTCATCGCCGTGGTGGCGTTGTTCCTGCGCCGCCGCGCCGCGGTGTTTGCCGCCGGCATCTCGGTGCCGCTGTCGCTGCTCGGCACGCTGGCGGTGATGTACCTGGCCGGCTTCTCGCTGAACAACCTGACCCTGATGGCGCTGACCATCTCGGTCGGCTTCGTCGTGGACGACGCCATCGTCATGATCGAGAACATGACCCGGCTGCGGGAACGCGGCATGCCCGCGATGCAGGCGGCGCTGGAGGGCGCCCGGCAGATCGGCTTTACCGTACTCTCCATCACCGTCTCGCTGATCGCGGTGTTCATCCCGCTGCTGTTCATGCCCGGCATCGTCGGGCGCATGTTCCGCGAGTTCAGCGTCACCCTGGCCATCGCGGTGGCGCTGTCGGGCATCATCTCGCTGACCATCACGCCCGCCGCCGCCGCCCACCTGGCGCGCGCCGGCGCGGAACGCCCGCCCGGCTGGTTCGGCCGCCGGTTCGAGGCGTTCATGGACTGGATGATCGACGGCTACATGGCCAGCCTCGGCTTCCTGCTGCGCTTCCGCCGGCTGATGGTCGGCTTCACCGTCGGGCTCATCGGCGTCACGGTGTGGCTCTACGTCATCGTGCCGAAGGACTTCTTCCCGGCCCAGGATACCGGGCTGATGTTCGGCGTCATCCAGGCCTCGCCGGATACCTCCTTCCAGCGCATGCTCGGCATGCAGGACCAGGTGGTGCGTATCCTGATGCAGGACCCCGCCATCGCCGGCATCGGCACCTATGTCGGCGGCGGCGGTGGCGCCACGGTTTCCAACGGACGGATGTTCATCTCGCTGAAGCCGCCAAGCGAGCGCCCCGGCGTGACGCCGGATGCCATCGTGGCCCGGCTGCGTCGCCCGCTGGGCGCTGTCGCCGGGGCGCAGATTTTCCTGCGGCCGATATCCGACGTGAACATCGGCGGGCGCCAGGGCAATGCCGCCTACCAGTATGTGCTGCTGACGCCGGACCTGGATGAGTTGCAGACCTGGTCGGAGGTGCTGGTGAAGAAGTTCCGCACCATGCCGGAGCTGGCGGATATCTCGTCCGACCAGCAGCGCGCCGGCCTGGTTTCCCGCCTGGTGGTGGACCGTGACCGCGCGGCGCGGCTCGGCGTCAGCTTCCTCGCCATCAACAACGCGCTGAACAATGCCTTCGCCCAGCGCCAGGTCAGCATCATCTACCGGACCCGCAACCAGTACCGCGTTGTCATGGAGGTCGATCCCTCGCTGACCCAGGACCCGACGCAGCTGGAGGGCATCTGGGTGCCCGGCGCCAACAACGTGCCCATTCCGCTCGCCTCGCTGGTCAGCCTGGAGCGCAGCAGCGCACCGCTGGCCATCACCCACCAGGGGCAGTTCCCGGCCTCCACCATCACCTTCAACCTGCCGGAGGGCGTTTCGCTCGGCCAGGCCTCGGCGGCCATCGCCAGGGCGCAGGAGGAGATCGGCCTGCCGGCCACGGTGCGGGCGGAGTTCGCCGGCAATGCGCGGGCCTTCCGCCAGCAGCAATCCGGCCAGACGCTGCTGATCCTGGCCGCGGTGCTCAGCATCTACATCGTGCTGGGCATGCTGTACGAAAGCCTGCTGCACCCCGTCACCATCATCTCCACCCTGCCCACCGCAGGGATCGGCGCGCTGCTGGCGCTGCTGGCCACCAATACGCCCTTCACCATCATCGCCTTCATCGGCGTGATCCTGCTGATGGGGATCGTGAAGAAGAACGCCATCATGCTGGTGGACTTCGCGCTGGAGCATGAGCGCGAATACGGCGAGAGCGCCCAGCAGGCGATTCTGGCAGCCTGCCGCGAACGCTTCCGGCCGATCTTGATGACCACGCTGGCCGCGCTGTTCGGCGCCATTCCGCTGGCCATCGGCCATGGCCAGGGCAGCGAGCTGCGCCAGCCGCTGGGCATCGCCATCATCGGCGGGCTGGCGCTGTCGCAGTTGCTGACGCTCTACACCACGCCGGCGGTCTATCTCGCCTTCGAGAGCCTGGTCGGCGGCCGGCGGGCGCGGCTTGTCACCGGCGCCGCCGCGCACCCCACGGCGTAACGGCTTCGCGCACAGCTGCAGCGGCAACCTCTGCGGCACGCCGGCGTTCGACCCCTGCCATCAACGCAGGAGGTCACCCCCCATGACCGCGCGCCAACAACTTCTCGCCATGGCTGCCACGGCGGCGCTGCTGGCGGTGCCCTTGCTTGCCGTGGCGCAACCGGCTGCGGGCACCGCAGAGGGCGCCCCGGCCACCGACCGCGCCGTCATGGCGCCTCCCCCGCCCAACCCGGGCGGCAGCATCCACAACCAGGTGGTGGACAGCCGCACCCTGCGCGAGGGCCGGCGCGCCAGCCGGTTGGTCGGCGCCAGCGTGTACAACGACAGCGCCGAGACCATCGGCGAAGTCGATGACCTGCTGATCCCGCGCGAAGGCGGCCCGCCCGTGGCGATCATTTCGGTGGGTGGCTTCCTCGGCATCGGCGCCAAGCTGGTGGCGATCCCCTACGACAATCTCCGCATGGGCGGCAGCCGCTGGACCCTGCCGGGCGTTACGCGAGAAAGCCTGAACGCCCAGCCGGGCTTCACCTATGAAGCCACGGCAGGTCGCGGATGAGGCTGCTCCTTGCCATGATCCTGCTTGGCGCGCCGGCCGCTGCGCAGCAGGCACCACCGCACGCGGGCGGCCCGCAGCCCGGCCAGACCCAGGGCCAGGACGCCGGCCCCTCGCCCCGGCCACAAGACCCCCGCGACGCCAGCCCGCAGGCCCGCAACCGCGGCAGTGACGGCTCTGCCGCCGGGCTGACCGCGCCGGGTGCCACCGGCATCACGCCGCAGGGCATGATGGGCAGCAGCACCGCCGGCGGCCCCAATTCCGAAACCCCGACCGGTCCCCGCGGCCGCTGATCCGAGCGAACCAGGCGCACTGCCAACGCTTCATTTGACGAAGGCCTCGATATTCGGCCAAATCCCGCTCTTCCCTCGGAAGCGCCCGGAATGACCGCAGGCGCGGGGGAAGGACTGGAGCGCAAACCCGTGATCCCCGCCCTGATGCCGACCTACAACCGCGCTGACCTCGCTTTCGAGCGGGGCGAAGGCGCCTGGCTGTGGACGAATGATGGGCGACGTTACCTGGACTTCGGCGCCGGCATTGCCACCTCCTCGCTCGGCCATGGCCACCCGCATTTGGTGCAGGCCATCGCCGAGCAGGCTGCCAAGGTGATGCACGTCTCCAACCTGTACCGCATCCCCGGTGCCGAGACGCTGGCGGCGCGGCTCTGCGCGACCTCCTTCGCCGACAGCGTGTTCTTCTGCAACTCGGGCGCCGAAGCGAACGAGGGCATGATCAAGGCGGTCCGCAAGTACCATGCCGAGCAGGGCCACCCGGAACGCTACGTGGCGGTGTGCTTTGAAGGCGCCTTCCACGGCCGCACGTTGGCGACGCTGGCGGCCACGGGCAATGAAAAGTACCTGGCCGGCTTCGGCCCGCCGGTGCAGGGCTTCCGCCACGTGCCCTTCGGCAACATGAACGCGCTGCGCGATGCGATCGACGGCAGCACCGCCGCCGTGATGATCGAGCCAGTGCAGGGCGAGGGCGGCGTGCGCCCGGCCGACCTGCAATTCCTGCGCGACATCCGCGCCGCCTGCGACGAGTTCGGCGTGCTGCTGGCGATGGACGAGGTGCAGACCGGCATGGGCCGCAGCGGCAAGATGTGGGCCCATCAGTGGTCGGGCATCGAGCCGGATGTGATGTCCTCGGCCAAGGGCATCGGCGGTGGCTTCCCGCTGGGCGCGATCCTGGCCAAGGAGAAGGTGGCGAAGTACCTGAAGGCGGGTACCCATGGCAGCACCTTCGGCGGCAACCCGCTGGCCTGCGCTGCCGGCAACGCGGTGATGGACGTGATCCTGGCGCCGGGCTTCCTGGCCCAGGTGGACCGCGTGGCGCGGCATCTGTGGCACGGCATGCTCGGCCTGGCCGCGCGCCACCCGACCGTGGTCGAGGGCGTGCAGGGCGCCGGGCTGCTGCTGGGGCTGAAGCTGACCCCGGCGGTCTCCAACGGCGACATGCAGGGCGCCGCGGTGGAGCAGGGCCTGCTGACGGTGGCCGCCGGCATGAACGTGTTGCGCCTGGCGCCGCCGCTGATCATCACCGAGGCCGAGGCGGATGAAGCCGTGCGCCTGCTGGACCTGGCCTGCGCCAAGCTGACCCCGGCCGCCGCGGCCGCCGCGCAATGAGCCAGGTTGTCGTGTTGAAGCAGGGGGGCCCCTCGGCCCCCCGGCACTTCCTGGAACTGATGGACTTCCAGGCGCCGGAACTGCGCCGGATGCTGGACCTGGCGGCGCAGACCAAGCGCGGCGGCTATGTGGCCAAGCCGCTGGCCGGCAAGCATGTGGCGCTGATCTTCGAGAAACCGTCCACCCGCACCCGCGTCAGCTTCGAGGTCGGCATCCGCCAACTGGGCGGTGACGTGGTCTACCTCAACAGCCGGGACATGCAGTCCTCCCGCGGGGAGGAAGTCTCGGACATGGCCAAGGTGCTGTCGCGCTACGTCGACTGCATCATGATGCGCACCAACGACGTGAACCGCATCCGCGAGATGGCGGCGCATGCGACCGTGCCGGTCATCAACGGCCTCACCGATGTTTCGCACCCCTGCCAGCTGATGGCCGACGTGCTGACCTTCGAGGAGCATCGCGGCCCGATCGCCGGGCAGACCGTGGCCTGGGTGGGCGACGGCAACAACGTGGCGCAGAGCTTCATCCAGGCGGCGACGCGGCTGAACTTCAAGCTGCGCATGGCCTGCCCGGACAGCCTGCGGCCGCCGCAGGCGCTGCTGGACTGGGCGCGGGCCGAAGGCGCCGACATCCTGCTGACGGATGACCCGGTGGAGGCGGTGCGCGGCGCCCGCTGCGTGGTGACGGATGCCTGGGTTTCCATGCACCAGGAAAACGCCGACGGCACCCAGCCGAACCGCCACAACGTGCTGATGCCCTACCAGGTGACGCCGGAGCTGATGGCGCACGCCCTGCCGGATGCGATCTTCGAGCACTGCCTGCCGGCGCATCGTGGCGAGGAAGTGGCTGCCGAGGTGATCGATGGGCCGCAGAGCGTGGTGTTCGACGAAGCCGAGAACCGGCTGCACGCGCAGAAGGGCGTGCTGCTGTGGGCCATGGGCGCGGGCTGAGGGCCTTAGCCGTGAGCGACCCGTGCCGGCGGGCGGTAGGCAGCGCCAGGGGCCCCTTGCGGGCGGCCTGAGCGTGCCAGGGCGGCTCCGGCACGCGGGCCCCTGCGGCTGGACCGAGCCGACCAACTGAAAATATGAGGCACAGGTTGCCCAGCCATGGCCGTGGGCCGAGGTGGGGTTGACCCCGTCCAGGACCACCCCTGCCAGCGGGCACCTGGATTGGCCGCTGACATGCGCTGGCCCGACCCTCAGGCGGCGGCTGGCATTCCCGGGTCTGCCTGGCGAGCACGGCACGCGCGAGAGCATCCTGCGCCAGCACGTCCGGCCGAATCCCGGGGGAATGGCAGAGAGTCAGCGCGCCGATGCGAACCCTCACCCCAGGCGGGCATCGCGGCACATCCTGCGCATGGAACCGGGGCCCGAGGGCCTTGAGGCGAAGGGGTTGCGAAAACGCAGGAATTCAGCCGAGTGCCGTCATTGGCCCATCAGATGGCGGCGCATGAACGCGAGCAAACGCGCCTGAGAATCCTCGGTTACGCCCGGATCGGGCGTGAAGGTGACGGTGCCGCCCCGCAGGTTGCGCGCCGCAGGGTCCCAGGCGGATTGGCCGACGCGAACATCCCAGCCATGGGTGGCGTTGGGATAGACGTGCAGGCTCGCCCGCGCCGGCGGTCCGCCAGGGATCGCCGCCAGGAAGGCCGTGCAATCCGCCGCGCCGCGGCGCAGGTCGTAATCGTCGCGTCCGGCGGCCAGGATCAGCAGCGGGCCGGTGGGCCAGCCGGTGTCGAATTCCCCGGCGGTGACGCCTTCGCCCGGCACCCAGAGCGAACAGCCGGGGTAGAAGGCCACGAAGGCGGCGAAGCGCGGCCCGGCGCCCGCGTAAGCCTGCTGCACCTCCTCCCGCGCCGCGCGCAGCGCCACGATGCCGCCCCAGGACCAACCCATGATACCAATGCGCGCGGGATCGACGCGCGGATGCGCGGCGAGGAAGCGCAGCGCCCCGTACATGTCCGGCAGGGCGCCGAGCGTTCCCGGCCGCTGACCCCGATTATTCGCCGGGTCCACCCCGCGCGGCGTCCAACTGTCGGTCTCCAGCGTGGCGAAGCCGGCGCGCGTCAGCAGGCGGGCCATGGCCGCGGGACCGCCCGTCTGCACGCCCGAGGTGCCGTGCACGACGATCACCGCCGGCACCCGCCCCTCGCCAGGTGGCAGGCGCAGCACGGCGGGCAGGTTGGCCGGCGGGCTGAGCGGCGGCGGCGTGAAATTCCCGGCCCGCGGCGAATGGGTCGGCAGCACGGTGGCGATGGTTGCCCGCTGGGTGATGATCCCATCCGCATCGGTGCTGGGTCGAGCCGGAGGCGGCGTCACCTGGTCGACCAGGCCAGCCTGGCACGCGGCCAACCCCAGCATCAGGATCAGGATCAGCGGACGCATGGCGCTCTTCCCGGCGACGTAAGTCTGAAATCTAGGTCTGCCGCTTGCGCCGGGCAAGCGCCGTCGATGACCCGGCCGCAAGGCCCGACGCCAGGATCGCGTTGGCTACCTGCGACGACTCGCGCCGGACGAAGGCGGCACATGCGACCGGCCACGGCGCGATGGGGTGCTGCAACGGGTGCGGAGGCGCCTGGTCGAGCCGCAGGCCCGCTCTTGGCTTGGCGTTTGGGGGCTTGACGCCCAGCGCCGCAAGATTGGCCGCACTCAAGATGCAAACCCTGGAGACACAATTGCCGCGGGATGCCGAGTGCGGATGAATGGCGGAGGAAGTGCGACCGGGTGCAAACAGTCTCCGCCATCAGCAGACCCAACTCGCCGTAGCCGCAGCTGTTCCCGCCGCGCCCCGGCCGGGGCGCGGCAAGTCGCCTGATCAGACCAGGTGCAGGTCGCTGGCGGTCACCACCGTGCCGGCGGTGAAACTGGCCAGCGCCGACTTCGCGCCCGCCCCGATGCCGTCGGCATCCCAGTACAGGGTGCTGCTGGAGGCGGTGTAGATGAACTGGCCGTAGGCCTTGCTGGCGGCACTGCCGGCCACGAAGCGCTGGCTCGCCGCCATATCCATGCCCGCCAGCAGCCCACCGCCGAAGCCGGCCGCGTTCAGTTCCAGGAAGTCGACGCCGTGGGCAAAATCGGTGATCCGATCACCGCCCTCGTTGATCGCGCCATAGCGGAACACGTCCGCGCCATCGCCACCGGTCAGAGTGTCCTTGCCCAGGCCACCCATCAGCATGTCGTTCCCTGCGCCGCCGTTCAGCATGTTGGCGCCGGTGTTGCCGATGATCAGATTGGCTAGTTCATTGCCTGTGCCATTGATGGCGGTGCGACCGGTCAGCGTCAGTCCTTCAAGGTTGGCGACCAGGGTGAAGGACACGCTGGAAACGACGGTGTCGATGCCCTCGCCGAAGCCTTCCATCACCAGGTCGCCGATATTGTCGACCAGGTAGGTGTCGTTTCCGCTACCGCCGACCATGCTGTCGGCGCCGGTGCCGCCGTCCAGGCTGTCATTGCCGTCACCGCCCAGCAGCGTGTCATTGCCAGCCGCACCGTTCAGCAGGTTGGCCCCGGCATTGCCGCGCAGCAGATTGGCGGCGCTGTTGCCGGTGCCGGTCAGGTCGGCGCCGCCCAGTAGGGTCAGCTCCTCCACGTTGGCCGACAGCGTGAAGGACGCCGAGGCCAGCACCACGTCGCAGCCAACGCCGCTTTCCTTGACCACGTCACCGGCATTGTCGACCAGGTAGGTGTCGTTTCCGCTACCGCCGACCATGCTGTCGGCACCCATGCCGCCATCCAGGCTGTCATTGCCGGCACCGCCTGAAAGCGTGTCATTGCCATCAGCACCCTCCAGGCTGTTGCCACCCTTGTTTCCGGTCAGGATGTTGTCGAGCGCATTGCCGCGACCGTTCGTATCGACGGCGCCGATGAGCACCAGGTTCTCGACGTTGTCGCCAAGGCTGAAGCTGATCTTGCTGCGCACGGTATCCGTGCCCTCGTTGGCCTGCTCGCTGACCACGTCGACGAAATTGTCCACCAGGTAGGTGTCGTTGCCGCTGCCGCCGAACATGCTATCGGCGCCAGCACCGCCATCCAGGCTGTCGTCGCCGGCGTCGCCCAGCAATGTGTCGAAGCCAGCGCCGCCCAGAATGGTATCGGCCTGGCTGGTCCCTGCCAGCCAATCATTGCCACTTCCGCCCAAAATCGGTGGCGGCGCCTCGTTAACGTCAGTCACCGTCATCGCCACGGCTTTGGTGTCGCTGAGCGTCCCATCAGAGGCGGTAACGGTGATGTCGTAGATATTGTTGCCGCCAGCATCGGCCGGGGCTTCGAAGTTTGGTGCCGACTTGAAGATGACCGCCCCGTCGCTACTGATGTCGAACAGCGCCGCGTCGGTGCCGCCGAGCGTGTAGCTCAGCGTGGTGCCGACATCGGGGTCGGAGCCGGCGGCCTGATAGACGGTGCCGGAGGCGTTCTCGGCAAAGCTCGCCGTGGCGCCGGAGGTGACGTTGGGCACCTCGTTCACATTGGTGACGGTGATCGCGACGGCGCGGGCGCCGCTGCCCAGCGCGCCATCGGAGGCGGTGACGGTGATGTCATAGACATTGTCGCCGCCAGCATCGGCCGGGACCTCGAAGTTGGGCGACGTCCTGAAGGTCACCGCGCCCCTGCTGCTGATCTCGAACAGGGCGGCGTCGGCCCCACCGAGCATCCAGGTGAGCGATGTGCTGGCATCGGGGTCCGTGCCCGTCGCCTGGTAGACGGTGCCGGAGGCGTTCTCCGCGAAGCTCACCGTCGCACCAGAGGTGATGCTAGGCGCCTCGTTGACGTCGGTGACGGTGATGGCGACGGCCTTGGGCGAGGTGCTCAGGGTGCCGTCGGAGGCGGTGACGGTGATGTCATAGACATTGTTGCCACCTGCATCGGTGGGCGCCTCGAAGTTGGGGGCGTTCTTGAAGGAGACGATGCCATTGCTGTTGATGTCGAACAGCGCGGCATCTACGCCGCCGAGTGACCAGGTAAGGCCCTCCAGCCCGTCATCCGTCCAGTTCGCCTCGTAGGCAAGGTCGGCGCCGTTCTCGGCGAAGTTTGCCGTGGCGGCGGAGGTGATGGAGGGCGCGTCGTTCTCCGCGTTGACGGTGACGGTGATCCGAGGCCGCGCCGAGGCGCCGTTGAGCAGCAAGCTCAGTGAGTTGTTACCACCGTCCAAGACCAGATCAAGAAGCCCGTCGGCGTTCAGATCCGCGAAGGCGGGTGCGCTGAACTGACCCGCATACTTGCCGGAAAATGGGTTGGCGGAGCCGGTGAGGGCGGTGAAGACCGGTGCCACGGCGGTGCCGGTGTTGCGCCACGCCTGCAGCGTAGTACTGCTGTAACTGCCCACGACGAGGTCGAGATCGTCATCGCCGTCCAGATCAACGAAGGCGGGCCTACTCTGGGATCCTGCATCGATACCGTCGAAGGGATTGGCGCTGCCGGCCAATGCGGTGAAGACCGGCGCCGTAGTGGTGCCAGTATCGCGCCACGCCTGCAGCGTAGTACTGCTGTAACTGCCCATGACGAGGTCGAGCTTACCATCGCCGTCCAGATCCACGAAGGCTGGTGCGCTGACGTACCCCACAGCAATCCCGTTGAAGGGATTGGCACTGCCGGTGAGTGCAGTGAAGACGGGAGCCGCGCTGGTGCCGGTGTTGCGCCACGCCAGCAACGAGCCGCCGACGTCACCCGAGACGAGGTCGAGCTTGCCGTCGCCGTCCAGATCAACGAAGGCTGGCGCGCTGTAATATCCGACATCGATGCCATTGAAGGGATTGGCGCTGCCGGTGAGGGCGGTGAACACCGGCGCTGCGCTGGTGCCGGTGTTGCGCCACGCGGGCAGCGTGCCGTACCATTCGCCCAAGACGACGTCGAGCTTGCCATCGCCGTCCAGGTCCACGAAGGCCGGCCTGATGCCGATACCCGTTACGGTGCCGGAGAAGGGATTGGTGGTGCGGCTGACAAAATTCAGCGTGCCGATGCCGCCAAAGCCAACGCCGGCGCCATCCAGGATATTGATTGTCAGGTCGCGCGCGGCCGTTGGCGTGTCGCTGACATTGGCGTAGCCCAGCCGCTGGATCAGCGCATCCACCGCAGCACTGGTCACGCTTGCATTGAAGGTGACGATGAAGTCGCCGCCGCTACCACCACTGGCGGTGCCGAAGGCGGTGCCGGCATAGCTGATGGTGCTGCCGGAGACGCCGATCTGCCCGGCGCCGTCGCCTTGCGAGAGGGCAGAAACCTGATCCTCCGCCAGCAGGCCGCTCACCACCAGGCGACCGCCCGAGAGCGAGGTTTCGGTGCTGAAGGCCACATCCGCACCAAGCAACTGCGGCGCCGCATTCACCGTGTTCTCGGCAAAGGTGACGCGGGCGGCGGTGCCGGACTGGGTCGGCGCCTCTACCACGTTCGTCACTGCAATGGCGACGGCGCGCGGCGCGCTGCTCAGCGTACCGTCCGAGGCGGTGACGGCGATGTCATAGACGTTGTTGGCACCGGCGTCGGCCGGGGCTTCAAAGTTTGGCGCCGTCTTGAAGGTGACCACGCCGGTCGCAGCGTTGATGTTGAACAGGGCTGCATCGGTACCGCCGAGCCGATAGCTCAGCGCAGAACGTTCCGGGTCTGTCGCCGTCACCCGATAGGCGGTGCCGGTGGCATTCTCGGCGAAGCTGGCGGTGGCGCCGGAGGTGACGCTGGGCGCATCGTTCACGTTCGTCACCGTGATGGCGACGGCGCGGGCCGCGCTGCTCAGCGCCCCATCCGAGGCTGTGACGGTGATGTCATAGATGTTGTTGCCACCGGCGTCGGCCGGAGCTTCGAAGTTCGGCACCACCTTGAAGGTAACCGCGCCGGCGTTGCTGATGTCGAACAGCGCCGCATCGGTTCCGCCGAGCGTATAGCTCAGCGCGGCGCCCTCGGGGTCGATCGCCACTGCCTGGTAGGCAACGCCGGTGCCGTTCTCGGCGAAGCTGGCAGTGGCGCCGGAGGTGACGCTGGGCGCGTCGTTCTCCGCCGTGACCGTGACGGTGATCTTGGGACG
Organism: uncultured Rhodospirillales bacterium; assembly: GCA_903835235.1. Lineage (GTDB taxonomy): Bacteria > Pseudomonadota > Alphaproteobacteria > Acetobacterales > Acetobacteraceae > CAIMOR01. Next base: position 468 of record CAILMF010000041.1, on the reverse strand, counting down.
CGACGGAAGCGACGCACCGTTGGTCCACGCCAGCAGCTTGCCATTTAACGCGCCCGAGACGAGATCGAGTATACCATCACCGTTCAGGTCCACGAAGGCGGGGGTGCTGCGATCACCCACATCGATGCCGCTGAAGGGATTGGCGGTGCCGGTCAGCTCGGTGAAGGCGGGAGCCGTAACGGTACCGGTGTTACGCCACGCCTTCAGCGTGCCATTGCTCTCGCCCGAGACGAGGTCGAGCAGACCATCACAGTTCAGGTCCACGAAGCCGGGGGTGCTGAGGCTACCCACATCGAAGCCGTTGAAGGGATTGGCGGTGCCGGTGAGGCTGGTGAAGACCGGCTGCGCGGTGGTGCCGCTGTTGCGCCACGCCAGCAGCGTGCCATTGACCTCGCCCGAGACGAGGTCGAGCAGACCATCACCGTTCAGGTCCACGAAGGCGGGGGTGCTGCTAGTGCCAACATCTAT
>CAILMF010000040.1 GCA_903835235.1 uncultured Rhodospirillales bacterium | reverse complement strand
GGCCGGCGCGCCAGCCGGAGCACGCGCGGGGTCAGCGCGGTCGCCTGATCGGCATCCAGCAACAATGTTGACAAGGACCCGGTCAGCCGGTGAGCGACCTCGGCCGCCATGGCAGGGGTCAGCGGCAGCAGGTCCAACATGGCATCACATGCGGCGAGGAGATCGGCTGGCAGGAACTCAAGCGCATGGCTCAGGCCAACCAGCGGGATATGGCGGGCAAAGCTGCCGGCGACGTCTTCGTCGCAATGCTTACAGGCTGTGATCCGGCGTGGAAAAAGGACCCCATTGGGGGGGTGATCGGCGTCCAAAAGGGACCCCTCTGACGGTGGGGTTCACGATGGCTTCTGGGCTGACCGGGGGCCTGTGTTGGGATGCTGGTGGTGGAGACGGTTGCGAAGATACGTCGGCTGCATTTCGGCCAGGGCAAGGCGATCAAGGAGATCTGCCGGGAGCTTGGTTTGTCGCGGAAGTCGGTGCGGCGGGTGCTGCGGTCCGGTGCGACCGAGTTCCGCTATGAGCGCAAGCGCCAGCCGCTGCCGAAGCTCGGCGAATGGCAGGCGGAGTTGGACAAGCTGCTGGAGGCGAACGCGGCGAAGTCGGCGCGGGAACGGCTGACGCTGGTGCGGTTGTTCGAGGGCTTGCGCGAGAAAGGCTATGCCGGCGGCTACGATGCGGTGCGGCGTTATGCGCGGGGCTGGCAGCGGGCCAGCGCGGCGCTGTCGGCGCCGGCCTTCGTGCCGCTGAGCTTCGCGCCGGGCGAGGCCTACCAGTTTGATTGGAGCCACGAGGTGGTGCTGATCGGCGGCACCACGGTGACGGTGAAGGTGGCGCATGTGCGGCTGTGCCACAGCCGCATGCTGTTCGTGCGTGCGTATCCGCGCGAGACGCAGGAGATGGTGTTCGACGCGCATGATCGCGCCTTCGCGTTCTTTCGTGGCGCCTGCACGCGCGGCATCTACGACAACATGAAGACCGCGGTGGACGCGATCTTTGTTGGCCGCGAGCGGGCCTACAACCGGCGTTTCCAGCAGATGTGCAGCCATTACTTGGTGGAACCGGTGGCCTGCACGCCGGCCTCGGGCTGGGAAAAGGGCCAGGTGGAGAACCAGGTTGGGCTGGTGCGCGAGCGGTTCTTTACGCCGCGGCTGCGGGTGAAGAATTTCGAGGAACTGAACGCGCTGCTACTGGACCAATGCGTGGCCTATGCCCGCAGCCACCCGCATCCCGAGCGGCGCGAGCAGACGATCTGGCAGGCGTTCGAGGCGGAGCGGCCAAGCCTGGTGCGCTATGCGGGCAAGTTCGATGGGTTCCACGCGGTGCCGGCGGCGGTGTCCAAGACCTGCCTGGTGCGGTTCGACAGCAACAAGTACTCGGTGATGGCCAAGGCGGTGGGCCGGCCGGTCGAGGTGCGCGCCTATGCCGAGCGGATCGAGCTGCGCCAGGCTGGCCAACTGGTGGGCGAGCATCGCCGCTGCTTTGGCCGCGACCAGACCATCTACGATCCCTGGCACTATGTGCCGGTGCTGGCGCGCAAGCCTGGCGCGCTGCGCAATGGCGCGCCGTTCAAGGATTGGCTGTTGCCCGCGGCGCTGGAGCGGGTGCGGCGCCGGCTGGCCACGGCCGGCGATGGCGACCGGCAGATGGTCGACATCCTCACCGCGGTGCTGAGCGATGGGCTGGCCGCGGTGGAAGCGGCCTGCGCCGAGGCGCTGGCAGAGGGCGTGCACTCCGCCGACGTGGTGCTGAACATCCTGGCGCGGCAGCGCGAGCCACCGCCGCCGCCCGACATCCCGATCCCGGAGGCGCTGCGGCTACGGCATGAGCCCGTGGCCGATTGCGCGCGCTACGACACATTGAGGAGAAGCACCGATGGAGCGTTCGGCGATCCTCGCCACGATGGGCGAGTTGAAGTTGTTCGGCATGAAGGCGGCGTTCGACCAGTTGATCACCACGGCGGTGAAGCGCCAGCATGAGCCGCAGCGGGTGATCGGCGATTTCGTCGCCGCCGAGATCGCCGAAAAGCAGGCGCGGTCGATCAAGTACCAGGTTGCCGTTGCCAAGCTGCCACTGGCCAAGGACATCGACGACTTCAGCTTTGCCGGCACGCCGATCAACGAGGTGCTGGTGCGCGACCTGGCGGCGGGGCATTTCCTGCAGCAGCAGCGCAACCTGGTGCTGGTGTCCGGTGTGGCGGAGCTGGTGCAGCTCTCTCGCGCCACGCTGGCTAATGTGAAGCAGAACGTGGCCGTCGCGGTCGGGCTGAAGCTGATCTTCGTCGTGACAACAGTCACGGGCACGACTGGCCTGTGGGTGGCGATCCTGGCCGATACCGGCGCTACCGTTCTGGTGACGCTGAACGCGCTTTGGCTCCTGGCCTGGAAGCCGCGCCGATGAACGATCTTTTGGTCATCCGCAGACCTGCTGGCCCAGGCTTGACGATGGCGCCGGCTCCGACCATCTCGGCCGCATCACCGCGATGCTGAACCGATTTCTCCGGCTCCGTTCCTGCCGCTTCCTCGCCCTCCTGGCCAGCCTGCTGCTGGCCGGTGTGTTGCCGCATGGGCATGTCGAAGCATCAGACATCTCAGTCGCGGCACTGGTGGTCGCTGTCCCGGATTCCGGTGACGCGCCCGATCATGGGCCGGCCACTCAGGCGCATTGCGGGATATGCCATGCGGCGCGGGCTGTCGTGCCCCATCCAGCCGGAACCGCCGTCGCAAACGAAACTTCCGCCGACCTCGTACCGCCGGCGGTGACGGCGGCGCCGGAGGGACAGCACGGCCAGGCGCCTGCCCGACCTCCCAGAGCCGGGACGCCAGCCTAGCCGCGGCCTGTCGGAGGACGGGCGCGGCAATTCGCGTCCCACCCTCTGCTGCAAGGCCCGCCATGCCCTCCCTGCGATTCCTCTGCGCGCTCGTCTGCTCGACCTTCGTTGCTGTCATGCCGCCAGCGCCCCTATCGGCGCATGAAGGGCATGACGACGCCCCCACCACCGCCGCGCCGGCCCGTCCCAGGGTCGCGGTCCACTCCGACCTTTACGAAGTCGTGGCCGCGCGGGAGGCGCCGGACCGCCTGCGGCTCTGGCTCGACCGCTTCGAGGGCAACCTTCCTGTCGCCTCGGCCCGTCTTGAGGTGGCCTTGGGCGAGCAGACCCTGGTTGCGGAAGCCGAGGCTGATGGCACCTATGTCCTAGTCTCGCCCCTGCTGGCGCGCACCGGTCAGGCCTTCGACCTAGTCTTTTCCATCACTGGCGGTCCGGATGGCGACGACCTATTGAGCGGCACGCTGCCCGCACTCCCGGCGCCCAATCCTCATGCCGGCCCATTCGACGACCCCTGGCACGCAACACTGGAATGGCTGTCGCACAGCCCCTGGCTGGTGGCGGGCGGCGGCGTTCTGCTTGGCCTACTTGCGGGCTCCGCAATGGCCAGGCCGCGCCGCCGACGGGCTCGCGTGGCCACGGCCACGGCGCTGGCGCTGCTGCTCGCCCCTGCGGGCGGGAACGCCGGCCCTGGCCATGACCATGGCGAGGCGGAGGTTGCCGCCGGCACCGCCACGATCGACGCCCCCTCGCGCCTGCCTGATGGCCGGGTCTTCCTGCCCAAAATCAGCCAGCGCCTACTGGAAGTCAGGACAGTCACACTTCGCGAGGACGCGGCCTCGCGCACCGTCACCATGGTCGGCCGGATCGTCGCCGACCCGAACCGCGGCGGCGTCGCCCAAAGCATCGCCGGGGGCCGGATCACGCCGCCCGAGGGCGGGCTGCCGCGGCTCGGCCAGACGGTCCGGCGGGGCCAGGTCCTGGCTGTGGTAGAACCCGCCATCCCCGTCGCGGACCAGACCACCATCGCCGAGCGCTCGGGCGACATCGAGCAGCAGATTGCCACTGCCGAGGCCCGCCTGACGCGCGCCCGCACCCTGGCGGCCAGCGGCGCCGGCACCCGCGTGTCGGTCATCGACACCGAGATCGAGCTGGAGGGCCTGAGGCGGCGCCGCGCCCTGCTGTCGCAGAACCGCATCGCGCCAGAGGTGATCCGCGCGCCCGCGGATGGTATCATCGCCAGCAGCCGCGCGGTCGCCGGCCAGGTGGTGGCGGCGCAGGATGTGCTGTTCCAGATCGTCGACCCGCGCGGGCTGTGGGTGGAGGCATTGGTCTTCGGTGGCGACGCGGCGATGGACCTGCGCGGCGCCAGCGCGTCGGTCCGCGGCAGCCAGCCGATGCAGCTGGGATTGCAGGGCTTCGGCCGCGCCGTGCAGCAGGGTGCGACTCTGGCGCAGTTCCGGGTGGTGGACCCACCGGCTGGCCTCTCGCTCGGCCAGCCGGTGACCGTCGTGGCGCAGGTCGCCGACCCCATTCGTGGCTTGATCCTGCCGCGCGCCGCCGTGGTGCGCGCGGCCAATGGCGAGCAGGTGGTCTGGCGGCATGTCGAGCCAGAGACCTTTGCCGCCGCCCCGGTGCGCGTGGAAACGCTTGATGCGGGCCGGGTGCTGGTCGCGGCCGGCCTTGCCGCCGGCGAGCGCATCGTGGTGCAGGGCGCCGGCCTCGTGAACCAGGTGCGCTGAGCTGTTCCAGTATCTCGTCTCGGCCAGCCTGCGGTCCCGCCTGCTGGTACTGATCGCCGCCGTCGTGCTGGTCGGCTACGGCGCCTTCGTGCTGCCGCGCGTGCCGGTGGACGTCTTCCCGGACCTCAATCGGCCGACCGTCACCCTGCTGACCGAGGCGGAGGGGTTGGCGCCGGAGGAGGTCGAACGCCTCGTGACCTTCCCGATCGAGACGGCGATGAACGGCATGCCAGGCGTCGCCCGCGTGCGCTCCGTCTCCGCCGCCTCGCTCTCCATCGTTTATGTCGAGTTCGACTGGTCGGCCGAGCTCTACCGCTCGCGCCAGCTCGTCGCGGAACGCCTCTCCGTGGTGCGGCAGTCGCTGCCGGCCAATGTCTCGCCGGTGATGGGGCCGGTCAGCTCCATCATGGGCGAGATCATGCTGGTCGCGGTCCGCGCCCAGGGTGTCACGCCGATGCAGGCCCGGGAGGCGGTGGATTTCACCATCAGGCCCAGGCTGCTGGCGATCCCGGGCGTGGCGCAGGTCATCCCGATCGGCGGCGAGGTGCGGCAATACCGGATCTCGCCCGACCCGGCCGCCATGCTGGCGCTGGGCGTCAGCGCCGAGCAGCTCGAGGCGGCCGTCGCGCGCTTCGGCACCAACACCGGCGGCGGCTTCATCGACCAGCGGGGGCGGGAATACCTGATCCGCAACCTCGGCCTGACGCAGCGACTGGAGGATCTTGCTGACACGCCGGTGGCCCAGCGCCCGGGCTCGCCGACCCCCATCCTGTTGCGCCAGGTCGCCAGCGTGGAATTCGCCGCCCGTACGCGGCGCGGCGATGCCGGCTATCGCGGCGGCCCGGCGGTGATCTTCAGCGTGCAGAAGCAGCCCGGCGCCGACACCATCACCGTCACCCGCGCGGTGGAGGCAGCACTGGCCGAGCTGCAGCCCAGCCTGCCGACGGGGCTCGACGCCTCGCGCGTCCAGTTCCGCCAGGCCGATTTCATCGCCACCTCCATCGCCAATGTCGAGACGGTCGTGCTGGAGGCGGCCGCCGTCGTCGCCGTGGTGCTGATCCTGTTCCTGCTGAACGTCCGGGCGACGGCGATCTCGCTGGTCGCCATCCCGGTCTCGGTGCTGGCGACGGTGGTGGTCTTCCACGTCTTCGGTCTGACCATCGACACCATGACCCTGGGCGGCATGGCGATCGCGATCGGCGAGCTGGTCGATGATGCGGTGGTGGATGTCGAGAACATCCTCCGCCGGCTGCGGGAGAATGTCGCGCTGGCGGCACCCCGCCCCGTGCTGGAGGTGGTGGCGGCGGCGAGCCAGGAGGTGCGCTCGGGCATCGTCTATGCGACCGCGGTGGTGGTGCTGGTCTTCCTGCCGCTGTTCGCGCTGCCGGGCATCGAGGGGCGGCTCTTCGCGCCGCTCGGCGTCGCCTACATCGTGGCGATCCTGGCGAGCCTTACCGTGTCGGTGACGCTGACGCCGGTGCTGGCCTACTGGCTGCTGGGCAACCGGCAGGCGGCCGGACATCGGCCGGACAGCTTCGTGCTGCGCTGGGCCAAACGGCTGAACCGCGCGGCGCTGCTGCGGGCGCTGCTGCGGCCAAGGCTTGTCTATGCCGCGGTCATTCTGCTGTTCGGCGGTGCGGTCTGGGGCGCCACCCAGCTGCCGCGCGCCTTCCTGCCGGCCTTCAACGAGGGCACGGTGCTGGTTGGCGTCACCTTCCGCCCCGGGATTTCGCTGGCCGAGAGCGCCCGGCTTGGCGCCGTGGCCGAGCGCCTGCTGGCCGAGGTGCCCGAGGTGATCTCCGTCAGCCGCCGCACCGGCCGGGCCGAGCTCGACGAACATGCCGAGGGTGTGCATGTGAACGAGATCGACGTCGCCCTCCAGGTATCGTCGCGCAGCCGTGCTGCCGTGTTGGCGGATGTTCGGGCACGCCTGGCACCCCTGCCGGCCAACATCAACATCGGCCAACCCATCCAGCACAGGCTGGATCATATGCTGTCCGGCGTGCGGGCCGAGATCGCGGTGAAGCTGTTCGGCCCGGACCTCGACACGCTCGGCACGCTCGCCGAGGGTTTGCGCACGCGCATGGTCGGGATCGCCGGCCTGGTGGATATCCAGGTCGAGCGTCAGGTTCGCATCCCGCAGTTGCGCGTCGTGCCGGACTACGCGGAGGCCTCGCTCTACGGCCTGACGCCGGCGGCGCTGACCTCGGCGCTGGAAGGGCTGTCCAACGGCCGTGTCGTCAGCCAGATCGTCGATGGCGTGCGGCGCTTCGACGTGGTGGTGCGCCTGGCCGACAGCGACCGCACGACGGAGGGCTTGGGCGAGCTATTGGTGGCGACGCCGCAGGGCCATGTGCCGCTGCGACTGGTCGCCACCATCGAGGAGGTGGACGGCCCCAACCAGGTGCTGCGCGAGGGCGGCCAGCGCCGCATCGTGGTCTCGGGCAATGGCGATGGCGCACGCGACATGGCGGCAATCGCCGCCGACCTGCGCGCGGCGATCGCGGGCTTCGCCTTGCCCACGGGGTATGCCGCGGTGCTGGAAGGCAATTTCCGCGCGCAGGAGGAATCAGCACGCACCATCGGGTTGCTGTCGTTGGTCTCGCTTGCGTTGGTCTTTGTGGTGCTGCGGCAGCGCTACCAGTCCACCGCGCTAGCTCTGGTGGTGATGGGCAACATCCCGCTCGCGTTGATCGGCAGCGTGGCAGCGTTGTGGATCGCGGGACTGCCGCTCTCGGTCGCCTCTATGGTTGGCTTCATCACCCTGGCCGGCATTTCCGCGCGCAACGGCATCCTGAAGGTCAGTCACTACCTCAATCTGACCCTTCATGAGGGAGAGCGTTGGGGCCGAACGATGCTGATCCGCGGCAGCGAGGAGCGGGTGGCGCCGGTGCTTATGACCGCGCTCTCGGCCGGGCTGGCACTGATCCCGCTGCTGTTCGGTGCTGGCGAGCCGGGCCGGGAAATCCTGCATCCAGTGGCGGTGACGATCTTCGGGGGGCTGATCAGCGCCACGCTGCTCGATGCTGTGCTGACACCGCTGCTGTTCCGCCAATTCGGGCGCCCTGCGCTGGAGGGTTTCCTGATGGATCGGGATCCGGCGCCCGCTGGTCGTCCTGTCGAAACCTTTTGAACCCAAGGAGAACCAACATGATTCAACGTCGAACCTTCACCGCCGCCTTCCTTCTCATGCCCGGTCTCGCCAGGTCGCAACGCGCGCCGACGCGCGGGCCCAATGGCGGGATGGTGGCGGTGGCCGATGGTCATCCCATCGAACTGGTCGTGGAGGGCCAGACCGTCACCTTCTTCCTGAACGGTGAGAATGGTCGGCCCGAACCGAGCCGTGGGGCCTCCGGCCGCGTGGTCATCCAGGCCGGCGGCCAGACTGCGACCGTAAGCCTGACGCCGGCGGAGCCGAACCGGCTGGTGGGGCAGCTTGCTGTACCCCTGGCCGCGGGCGCACGGCTGGTCTTCACCGGCGCGATGGCGGATGGGCACCGCATTCAGGCGCGATACTCGATGGAGTAGAGACGTATCGGGTGTCGGCGGTCAGCGTGGGAGTGCCCGCTGGGCATGGTCGTCACCGCTCACGGCACCCGCTGCTTCACCACATGTACTGACAACGTCGCGGGCGCCATATCGAATGTCGCGCCCGAGATGTTCCCCGCCATCATCCGCACGATATTGTTGGTGCAGGCGAAGGCCGTCAGGTCGATGAACCGCGTCGAGGTGACCAGCGACGCGGGGGCGACATTGCCCTGCCGGGTTCCGGTCACGGCCACATCGGTGAGCGCCATCAGCAGCAATTCAACAAAGCCGCGGTCGCCGCGGGGCTGCTTGAGGATGCGGTCTCTGACGGTCTGGATGGCAACCGGCAGATCCCATTCGCGGAACGGCACGCCATTGCGCAAAGCGCCGGGCTTGTGCTCCAGGACCGGCAGGTAGTGCCAGGGGTCACAGACCAGAACGTCACGCCCGAACCGGCGCCGATGCTCGGCGATCACCGCGCCGTCGGCCACGATGCGCACCTGCGTGGCGGTGCTGCGGACCGAGACCGCACGCCCGGCGAAGGCGGCCGGCACGCTGTATCGATTACGGTCGAGCACCACGAGGCAAGTGCTGGAGGCGCGCAGCATGTGCTCGACATAGCCATCGAAGGTTGCGGTGACGCGGCGCAGGCGGCCCTGTTCCTGCGCGAAGCAGTCGGCGATGGAGCGTTCGGGCGTGGCAGGATGTTTGCGCGCGGCGAGCTCCCGGCAGCGCTGGGCCAGCCAGAGGTTCAGCGCCTCGAAACTGGCAAAGCGGGCGTGCGGCGTGAACAGCCATTCGCGGATATTGCCGACCTGGTTCTCGACCTGACCCTTCTCCCAACCCGACGCCGGAGCGCAGGCCACGGGCTCGAAGACATAGTGATTGGCGAGCACCGTGAAGCGGCGGTTGAACAGCCGTTCCTTGCCGGTGAAGATGGTCTCCACGACGGCTTTGAGGTTGTCGTAGACCATGCGCTCGGGCACGCCGCCGAAGAAGGCGAAGGCCTGATTGTGCGCGTCGAAGACCATTTCCTGGGTCTCCCGGGGATAGGCCACGACGAACATCTGGCGGCTGAAGGCAAGGCGGAAATGCGCGAGTTTGATGGTCTGGATGACACCGCCGAGTTCGACCTGCTCGTGGCTCCAATCGAACTGGCAGACCTCGCCGGGTGCGAAGGCCAATGGCACAAACGCCTGAGTGAGTGTCGGGCGGGATTTGCTGGCCTTCCAGCGCTGCACGAAGCACTGCACGCTGTCATAGGCGCCGCGGTAGCCCTCGGCCTGCAGCCCCTCGAACAGGCGACGCGCGGTGCGGCGCTGGGGTTTTGCCAGCCGGCGTTCGGTCTGCAGCCAGTTCTCCAATCGCTCCTGGAAGGCGCCGAGCATCGGCGTGGATTGTTGGGTCCTGCGATAGATCGGCTCGGTCTGGGTCCGGCAATGCTTGCGCACCGTGGGGCGGGAGAGGTTCAGGTCCCGCGCGATCGAACTGATGCTCTCCTTGCCCACCGAACGGCGAAACCGAATTCTGGCAATCAGATCCATGACCAACACCCCAGATTCTCCAACGCAAAGGCCGGATGATCGCATGACCCTGGGTGGAAACTTTTGGGCGCTGTTTACCCAGGGAATCTGGAAAGATTTGCACGCTGTTTTGCAGCCTGGCAGCGCTGCCGCGTCCACCTCATGCGCAATGCCACGGCCCACGCCGGCAAGACCCAGCGCCGCCTGGTCTCCGCCTGGATAGGGACCACCTTTGCCGAAGTCGATGCGCCCGCTGCCCACGCCCAATGGCGCCGCGTCGTCGACCAACTCCGCCCCAAGGTGCCCAGGCTGGCCGAGTTGATGGACGCCGCCGAGCATAACGTGCTGGCCTACATGGAATTTGGGTACCGAATCACAGGACAGAGCCTCCGATAGCCAAACGCCTCCGCTGCATCAAAGCATTCGACGACAGATATTCTATTTTTATTAGGTATTAGTATTTAATTAAAATGTACTTTTCTTATATATTAATAGCGTTCAATGCTGGATGCATTCGACCCCAGTGGTCACCCCAAACAATAGAGAGCATACCATGACCCAAGGAAACCTCGTCCCCGGGGTAGGCGCGACTGCGCCTGACCCTATCGACCTCGCGCACGCGATGGATGACCTGAACGATGCCCTGCATCGTCTGGGCATCGTTCAGCGTGCGCTCACCGCGGAACGGCACCGCCTGCAAGGCGATGCCACCGCCGATCGCGCCACCGTGCTGCACGCCTGGCGCGTCAACGCCGACCTGCTGGCCGCAACGGTTGCCGATGCAACCACTACCGCGAACGCGATGTGGCAGCTCGTCCGCCAGGTCGCCGCGACGCTCGACTGAGCCGCGGCGAGCACCCAACAAGGAGAAGGCCCCGCCTGTCATCAGGCGGGGCCTTTTCTACGTTCGGCGTCCAGTCCCAGCGCCCAACCGGCGCTTCAGGTCAGCCGCCCCTACCACGGGCAAAGGCGCGCTTCGCCAGCAGCGCGGTCTGCTGCCGCAGGGCCCGTACATGCTCGCCGTGCCGCAAGGCAGCGCCAACCTCGCTCGCCTCGGCATAGTGCTTTAACGAGACCGCGACGCTGTGCCCGCTGACTTCGGCTGCGTCGAACGCCGCCTCGGGGGACCGGCGCGCGGCGCTGTCACGCAGCCATTTGCGAAATTTGTGCGGCCCGTACGCGATGCCAAACCAGGCCAGCGTGTGGCGCCGGACCAAGGCGGCGATCCCGACCTCGTCGAGCCGCTCACCATGATGGCCGAGCCAGAGCGCGTCGGTGTCGTTCGCGCCCGGAAACAGCCCGCGCCCGATCTCGATATAGTCGTGAACCGCCGCCGCGCAGCCCGCATCCAGCGGCCAGCCGAGCGACCGGTGTGCCTTCATCTCGTCGCCGGTGAAGCTCACGTCGAACAGGCTGGCCGCGGTCCCTCGAAGGTGCTGGCCGAGTTGCATCATGGCAAGGTTGGAAACCCGCGGTGCCCGCATGGCCAGCAAGACCAGCAGCGCCGCGTCGCGCAGCGCCCCGCGTTTGGCAAAGACCGTCCTGGCCTGGAGGCCCTGCTGATGCAGGGCGTGGACTCGCTTGAGCACATCGGTGATATCAATCGGCGCCGCTGCCTTCTCCTCCACCGGCAGCCAGGTGGACAAGGGCCGGCCACGTGGCTTCAGCAGAAAACCCATATCGGCTTCCGGCGCGATCAAGCGCAGCATGGAGTACAGGTCGATAATGTATTGGCGGATCGTGTTGTTCTTCCGGTCGAGCGCGCGCATCGCGGCGACCCAACCATCCAGCCTCTCCGGCGTTACCCGCGCCGCCGGCGTAGCCACGGGATCCAGCGTGCCGTTATCGCCGAGATGGGCCAGCCACACCCCATAGGCCCGGGCGTAGTTGCGCCGCGTCATCGGGCGCAGCTCATGCGCGGCCCCAGCCTCGTCGAACAGGTCCTCGGGCTTCTGGAAGGCCTGCTGCCACAGCACCCGATCCTGGGCCGGCCAGTCTTCCAGCAGCAGCCGTCGCAGCCGTTCCATCACGCCCTCCGCACGCGGCGGCGCAGCTCGGGCGCCATGAAATGCGCCGTCGCCTGCTGCTTCGTGGCACGCCGCTGGCTCGTCAGGGTCGCCGAGAGACGCTTGGCCGCTTCGCGCTGACTGTGACGGCGATAGTAAATCATCGCGGTTTCGAAGCAGGCATGGCCGAGGATGGCCCGGACATCGTCGATCGCGTGCGGATTGGCTTCCAGGATCAGCGCCCCGGCAAAGGCGCGAAAGGCGTGCGGATTGACGCGGATGCCAAGGTATTGGGCGATCGATTCGGTAATGGCCTGGCCAAATGCACCCTTGTGGCGCGGCTGCTCGGGATCTCGCTGACCAGGAAATAGCCACACGCCCTCGGGGCACGGCAAGGCCGGGCGATGGATGTCCAAGTACTCGCGGAGCAAGGTGATCGATTCCGGCCCGAGCGGCACTTCCAGCCGGCGTTGATTCTTGACCCGCACGCCGGCCACGAAGATTGTGCCGCGCCAGGCCGTGCGGTTCACCTGCGCCAGTTGCAACTCCTGGCCAATGCGCAGCTGCTGCAGATTGACCAGCCGCATGGGCGCATGCAGCAAAATCTCGACGGATACGGCCGTGGCCGCCATCCAGGCCGCTGCCTCAGGCTGGGGCGCCCGGAAGCGCCCATGGCGATCCTCTCCACCCGCCCGCATACGCCGGGCCTCGCCCATCAGATGGCTCGGCAGGTGGAGCAGCCCTGCCCGCATCTCCGGCTGGCCCAACTGGTCCAGCAGTTTCGCCGTGCGTTCGGTGATCTCCGTGCGGGGGGCCGGCGTGGCCTTGGCTAGCAAAGGCTTGATCGTGGCCCAGGCCTCGGTGGGCAGCTTCAGGTAGTTGGCGATGGAGGCGATGGTCGAGGCCATCTGCCCGAGGTCGGCATTCACCTCCCCAGCGCGCTTGTAATGCCAGGCGAGCGCAGCCCTGATGAAGGCCGGCGTCACCACCTGGCGCAGGCTGATCAGGCTCTCCACCGCCGTGCCGGTCTGCACCGCGCCCCAGAGCAACCGGCGCAGGCAGTATTTGCGGGTGTTGACGGTCGATGGCGTGACCGGCTTGGCCCGATCCTCCCCGGCAAACAGGTCTTCGTCCGCCGGCGCGCCAATATCGCCCAGGTATTGCTGGACTTCCTGCTGCAGCGAGGACGGATACGCATCGAACGGCAGCGAATACTGCAAGGGCTGGGCCCGGAGACCGAGGCGGGTCTCCGGCCAGCCCGGAACCTGCTTGGCGGCCAGGTTCCACTGCACGCCCACGCGCCGCGCATGGTCGCGCGCCTTGGCGCCGCCCCGCTCGGCCGCGCGACGCTCGGCATAGGCCTCGAGGGTGGGGTTATCGACCGCCTCCGGCGCGATCGCCTCAAGAATGCAATAGCTGATGAAGGCGCGCAGCCGACCGAAATCCGGCCCCTCCGGCAGGGTGGCGAGCAATCCGTCCCAGGCGGGGTCGGCGACCTTCGGGGTCCTCACCCGGGTGGGGGCCAACAAGCCGAGGCGGCGCAGCACATGGTGCACGCACGCGGCCTTGTTGGCAAACGTGGAGGGCGTGAGGCGGGCGAGCTGCCGCACCAGAGCCTGTAGGCCGGACTGTGCGGCCTCGGGCTTAGGGAACGAGCCGGTTCGCAGTGGCTGGGGGATGGCTTGGCGCGGCGCGGAGGGACCTGGCTTCATCGCCAAGTCGATTGCAGTCTAGGTGCTCGGCTTCAGGTTCAGCGCCGAGCCGAGTTGTTGAACCTAGGTCGCCAGGCGCACCTGCACCAAGCGCTCGGCCGGCACCGTGAACGCGGTGATGGCGAGGACGGCCGGCTCCAACGCCGTGGCGCGGGCGACGAACCACGGCAGGAAACTGGGCTCCAGCATCAGCGCCGCCAGCGCCGGCTGTTGCCCGGTGGTGGCTACGGCAGTGATGAGGGCCTGTTCCAGCGCCACGGCCAGGTGCAGCACCGGCAGCGTGCGGCGGAACTGGCGCTGCTCGAAGTTATGCGGGTCGGTTTCACATTCGTCGCCCAGCGCGTAGGGCACCACCGCATTGAGCGACAAGCGAGACAGTTGGCGCGGCAGCGGCGGTGGCTCGGGCATCACCAACTTGGCGATGAACGGCCGCGCGATGCGGGCAGCCATCAGCGCATCCTGCAGCCGGGCCATGGTCAGCTTCATCCGCCGGGCGACGTCGCTGGCGTCCATGAGGAGGTAGCCCGGCTTGATGGGCTGCCGCTTCCAGGCCCAATCCGGATCAGCATCGGCGGCGGCGCGCAGCATATGCGCGATCAGCGCCGCGGTGGCGCCTCCAAGCTCCTCGCCTTCAGGCAGGTGGTCGGGCCAGGCAATGGCCGCAAAGGCAGCGGCTGTGGCCTCGAGCGACTCGGCGGGATCGAGCGTCAGCAGAATAGACACACGGTCGAGCTTGCCACGAAATCGCCTCTGGTCGAGCTGCCCGTGGGGGGAAGGCTATATAGAACATTTGTTCTCGCGTGGCGGCCGTCCTGATGTAGCCTGACCCGGTCCCGACCCTCGCCGAGTGCCCGAGCCATGATCCGTTGCGCGATTTACGCCCGCTATAGTTCGGACAATCAGCGTGAGGCCTCGATCGAGGACCAGGTCCGGGTTTGCCAGGTGCGGGCGGCGCGTGAGGGCTGGGAGGTGATCCAGGTCTACGCCGACTACGCGATCAGCGGCGCCTCGGCGGGCCGGCCGCAGTTCCAACAACTGGTCGCCGATGCCCGGGCCGGCAGGTTCCAGGTGATCCTGGCCGAGTCCCTGGACCGGCTGAGCCGCGACCTCGAGCATGTGGCCGGCTTCCACAAGCAGATGAACTTCGCCGGGGTGCGCGTGGTGACCCTCGCCGAGGGCGACATCTCCGAGCTGCACATTGGCCTCAAGGGCACCATGTCGGCGCTGTTCCTGAAGGACCTGGCGCAAAAGACCCATCGCGGGGTCGAGGGCGTGGTGCGTTCGGGCCGCTCCGGCGGCGGACTGAGCTACGGCTATCGGATTTTGCGCGGCCTCCGCCCTGATGGTACCCCGATCACCGGGGAGTTGGAGATCGACGAGGCTCAGGCAGCCCTCCTGCGGCGCATCTTCGCGGCCTATGCCAGCGGGCAATCGCCCCGCTCCATCGCCAAGGCGCTGAACGCCGAGGGTGTCCCTGGCCCACGCGACGGCCAGTGGACCGCCAGCCTGCTGCTGGGCAGCGTTGCCCGGGAAACCGGCCTGTTACGCAACCGGCTCTTTGTCGGCGAACGGGTGTGGAACCGGCAGCAGTGGATGAAGGATCCGAGTACGGGCCGGCGGATCGCCAGACCAAACCCGCGCGACCAATGGGTAACCAGCCAGGTGCCGGCCCTGGCCATCATCGACCCCGATGTTTGGGCGGCGACCCAGGCGCGGCTGGTGGCGAGTAGCCTGAATACCCGCGAGGAGGCCGAGCCAGACGATCTTGCTGCGCCGGCGCCGAACCGCGGCGCCAGGCTGGCGGCGGCGCGACGCCCGCCCTGGCTGCTGTCAGGCCTGGTGCGGTGCGGCCTGTGCCAGGGGCCTTTGACGGTGATGGGCAGCGGTGGCCGGCTGGGCTGCGCCAATCACGTCGAGCGCGGAACCTGCGAGAACAAGCGCAGCGTGCTGCGGGACCGGCTGGTCGCCCGGGTGATGGTCGGGCTGAAGCAGCGGCTGCTGGCACCCGAGTTGGTCGAGCAGTTTGTCCGCGACTACGTCACTGAGGTGAACGCCGCCAACCGCGAGCGCGGTGCCCGGCAGGCAGGGCTACAGGCCGAGGCCAATAAATTGGCCCGGCAACTGCGCACCTTGCTGGATCTGATCAAGGACGGCCATGGCGGCCCGGCGATGGTCAAGGAACTGAACGAAGTGGACCGGCGCCAAGGCATCATTGCGGCTGAGATCGCCGCTGCTGGCATGCCGGAGCCGGTGCCGGCCCTGCATCCGAACCTGCCAGAGCTATACCGCCGCAGGGTGGAGGTGTTGGAGGCGGCGCTGCGCGACCCGGCGACGGCAGCCGCGGCGGCCGAAGCGCTGCGTGGGTTGATCGAGGCGATCGAAGTCTTCCCGGGCGCCAAGCGCGGCGAGATCAGTGTGGTGCTGCGCGGCGACCTGGCGGCCTTCCTGCACCTGGGGACGGCCGGCGGCGACAGCCATACCCGGAACGCAGAAAAGGCCGTATCCCTTATGGGGAACGGCCGTTCTGGTCGGTCTGGAGAAGTTATGGGAACGTTGGATGCGGGGACAGGATTTGAACCTGTGACCTTCAGGTTATGAGCCTGACGAGCTACCGGGCTGCTCCACCCCGCGGTGGTATCGGTGACAGGTGTATGCAGCGAGCATCCGGCCTGGT
>CAILMF010000039.1 GCA_903835235.1 uncultured Rhodospirillales bacterium | reverse complement strand
GGTGGTCAGGGTCGGACCGGCGCCATTGGCGGTGTTCAGCAGGCCATAGGCGGTGGCGTTCTCGAAGTCGGCGACGCGGCGGCCAATCATCGCCGCGAAGTCGGTGAAGGCGCCGAGGTCGTCATTGACCAGCATCTGCCGCGTCACCCGGATACGCCGGGCGAAGGTGGTCAGCGTCACCAGCTCCTGGCTTTCCGACATGGTGCCGGCCTGGATCTCGCCGTTCTCATTCAGCGCCACTAGGTTGGGGAAGTCGCCGATGCGGAGGTGGCGGTGCGGCTTGAAGTCGCGGAAGTCGCGCCGCAGGAAGATGGTGCGGTAGGTCGGTTGCGCCGGCTGATAGGCCGCCAGCAGCATCTTGTTGGCCGCGGCCGAGAGCAGCAGCGGGAAGTCGCTGGTGGTGTGGAAGGCGCGTTCGGCCAGCTTGGCGGTATCGCGCGGCACGTTGCGCTCGCCGCGGGCGCGCATCAGTTCGGCCACCATCTCGGAGGGGCGCCAGCCGAGGAACTCGCTGTGCCGACCGCCATCCTGGGCCTGGTAGCCCGGCATGGCGCGCACCGCGAGCGCCTCGGCCATCGCCTCGCGGAGTACCGCCGGATCGCCCTGGGCCGGGGCGTTGGTCGCCGGGGAAGCCGGGATGGCAGGCGGCTTGGCGCCCTGGACCATGGCATCCCAGAGCGCACCACGCAGGGCGTCGGCGGACCAGCCCTCGGCGATGGCGCGCTGCTGCAGGGCATCGCCGGTGGCGGCCGGCACCAGGCCACGGCTGGCGGCCAGGACGGGCCCCAGGGCAGTGATGCGGTCGCGCTCGACGCGGATGGCCTCGGCGGCCGGGTCGGGGCTGGGCGGCGCCCCAGGGGCAACGGTGAGGGCGGCGGGCGGGGTCTGCGGCATGGCGCGTGCGGCCTCGGTGCTGGGCGTGGGGTCAGGGGTGGCGGGCGGCGTTACCGGCGGCTCGGCCACCGGGGCGGCAGGGGTATCGGTCATGCTGGGCTCCTGGGTCAGGGCAGGTTCGAGGGCGGGGATGGGACTGCCCTGGGCGTCCTCCCCGCGGATGGCCGCGGCCGGGTCCACCGGCACCGGCACGACGGAGATCTCGTAGGGTTCCCAATCCACCGCGCGGTGGATGGTCTGGCCGGTCGCGGGGTCGGTAAGTTGCTCGTAGCGGTGCACCCGGTAGCCGACGCTGATGCTCTGCAGCGTGCCATCGGCAATGCGCTGCCAGACCGGCTCGACGTCGGCCGCGGCGGAGAACTGCAAGGTGGCGTAGCCGCGGCCAGCCTCCAGCCGGGCGCCCAGCACCCGGCCCAGCACATCCCGCGCGCCGCCGCGGCGGTGGCTGTCCAGCACCGGTGCGCGACCACTGCGCAGCCCGTCCATCCGGACCGCGCCAGGCGCCATGTCGAGTTCTTCCAGGATCGGCCCGAGCGGCGGCCCGAAGTTCCGCGCCCTGGCGCCGGTGGACCAGACCACCTCCCCGGTGCGGGCGGTGCGATCGACGGGAGCAGGCGCGGCCAAGGCGCGCGCGGCAATGACCGGCACGGGATCGCCCCCGTCCGGCTCGGTAGTCTCGGTCATGCTGGGTGTCCCGATTAGGGGGCGGCGTAGCCCTGGAGGTTGGCGACGACGACGCTGCCGGCGGTGACCGCCTGGATGTTCAGCGCGGTATTGGCCGTGCCCTTGAGCGGGCTGGGGAAGGTGATGTCGAGGAAGCTGCTGTTGGCCGGCAGCAGGCAGCGCCACAGCACCGTGGCGGCGCCATCCTTGATCTGGAACTCGCTGGCGGTGGCCGACGTATTCTGCACCTGCAGCGCGGTAACGTAGTTGCGGACACTGGCGCCGGCTGCCGTTTTGGCCGCGGTATCCGCCGCCGTGGTCAGCCCAGCGATCGGCCCGGCGAAGTTCCAGTCGAGCTCCGGGATCGAGAACGGCTTGACGATCTGGGCACCCACCAGCGTGGTCAGGAACTCGACGCCGCGGCCGGTGACCACCACCGTCGGATTGGCCGTCGCACCGACGCCAGCGACCACCACCGGATTCTGCGCCACGGCATTCCGCGCCGTCGCGCCCTGGACGAACAAGGCGGCGTTGCCCGACACGCCGCCGGTGACCTGCACCGCGATGGCCTGGCCGGCGACGCCCTGGCCGCGCCCGGCGGTGATCTCGGCGGTCAGTTCGGCGTAATCCTGCACCGCGATGAACTGTACTGCCGCGCTGGTGCTGCTGGCCGGGGCGGTTGCGCCGTTCAGCCAGCGCAGCCGCAGCTTGTAGAGCCCGTTCGGATCCGGGATCTGTTGGTGCCGGCGATAGGAGTTGGCCCGCCCCGTGGTGGCATCCAGCGCGCCGCCATGAAACCAGGCCTCATCGGTAAACGCCTCGACCTCATAGACGCCGGCACTGGCGGTGGTCGGGAAGGTCGAGGCAGCCGAGGTCAGCCGGGTCAGGCCGCCAGTCTGCACTTCGTATTTCGCCTGGGTGGCGGTGGCGCCATCGAACAGCAGCCCGAGCATATGCAGACCGTCGGGCAGGCCGCTATCGCGGTTGATGCTGACCGCCTCAACATAGAACGCCTGGTTGACGATGCGCTGGGACATGGTCAGGCCGACCGAGGCCCGAAACGGGATGGTGAAGGTCTCGGTGCTGAGCACCCAGCTTTCGTCATTGGCATTGGCGCCGCTGCCCAGGGTCAGGACACCGCCACTGACGCCGATGCTGCCGCCAGCGGCGACCTGGCTGGTCCATTTGTTCGGGTCCAGCGCGGTACCGGCGAAGCCGTCACGCCACTTCTTCTGCATGCTCTTGACCTTGAGCATGTCCTCGATCGGGTCATAGCCAGCCATCATGGCGCGGCTCCTGTTGCAGTATCGGCGCGCGGGGCGGCGGCGCCGGTGGCGGCGATCTCGATGGCGGCCAGTTGGGCGGCATCCTGGGCCGAGCCGGATTTGGCGACCCGGCGCGGGTCGCTATCCAGCGTCAGGCCGGCATCATCCAGCTTGGCATTGGCCTCGCGGATCATCTCGACCACCGCGGCAAAGTCATAGCCAAAGGCACCGACCGCCTCGGGCTGCGGCACGAAGCCGGCGCGGACCTGGGCGATCAGCGCCGTGGTGTCCTTCAGCGGGTCGATCATCTCATGCGCCGGCGGCACATGGCTGACGCCGTCCGGCATCTCGGCGCGCCAGAGGCCGAGCAACGCGCCCTGGGCGTGAAAGCGGTCGGCGATGGGCCGCACCAGCATCGGGATCAGCATGCCGTACTGCACCTGCTCGCAGAGCCGGCGGAACTCGATCTTGCCAGCGCGCAGGCTGGAGTAGTTGGCCTGGGTCAGGTCGCCGGAGACCTGGTCATAGGTCAGCCCGGCACCCACCGCCGCTGCCTCCAGTGCGCGGCGGGCAAAGGCGGCGTGGCTGCCGCCGCCGGAGGGGTTCACCACGTCCACCGAACCGCCGCCGCGGCGGTACAGGATCATGCCCGGCTCGCAGGCTTCCACCGCCCGGCCCTGGGCATCGCGCAGCAGGTTGGCGGCCGTGCCGGTCAGCGCCTCGTCACCCTCCTCGGTGACGACGGCGGCGAGGCAGGCCTCGATCTTGGCCTTCATCAACAGGGCGGCCTCGTAATCGCCGAGATCGCGCAGCCGGGTCAGCACCGGCGCCAACCAGGAGACGTCGCGTAGCTGGCCCGGCCGGCGCTTGCGGTAGAGGTGCAGCACGTCCCGCGCCGGGATCGCCTCGCTGGCCCAGGGGCCAGGCAGGCCGGGCCACCAGGAGCCGGGGTGGCGGCGGAATAGCCAGTAGGCGACCGGCGCCCCGGCCTCGTCGAGCGCGATGCCGTTCAGCGTGGCCAGGCCGTCCACCACGCCGATGCGGCTGGCATCGAGGTGGTCGCTTTCCAGCACCTGCAGCCGAAGGCCGATCGGGTTGCTCGGCGTCACCTCGGTCGGCAATAGGCGGATGAAGCACTCACCGCTTTCGACGACGGCGCGCATGGCCAGGGCCTGCAAGCCATAGAGATCCAGCCGGCCCTCGGCATCGCAGGCGGTGCTGTCGGACCAGCGGCGCCAGGCCGTGGTGTGGGCAGCGTCCGGCCAGCGGGTGGTGATGCCAGCGCCGACGGCGTTGCCAGTCCAGAGATCGACGATGCGGCAGGCATAGGGG
>CAILMF010000038.1 GCA_903835235.1 uncultured Rhodospirillales bacterium | reverse complement strand
GCATGCCCTTCGGCACCGCGGTGCGCCCAGCCCAAAGGCTGTCCACGATCGCCTGGCGGTCGATGGCATGCGTCATGGCGCGCCGCACCAGCGGGTTGGCCAGCACCGGGTGGTGCTTGTCGAAGATGGTCAGGCGGATGTTGTTGATCCGGCCGCCCTGCACCGTCAGGCGCGGGTCTCGCTCGATCTCGCCGATCTGGTCGGGAGGCATGTCGCAGGCAAAGTCGGCGTCGCCGGCACGCAGCGCATTCACCCGCGCCGCCACATCCGGCACCTCGATGAAGCGAATGCTCTTCAGCGGCGGCCGGCCGCCCCAATACTGGTCATGCGCTTCCAGCAGCAGGTCCTGGTTGGGCCGGTAGCGGGCGATGCGGTACGGCCCGCTGCCCACCGGCGCGCGCGCCCATTCCAGCCAGGAGGGCGCCGCCTCGAACCCCGCGCGGGAGAAGACGCAGCCGCTGGTGCGGGTCAGCCGCGCTTCCAGCGTCACATCCGGTTGGCGGTTGTGGAAGCGCACGGTGTGGGCGTTCACCACTTCCACGCGGTCGAAGGCCGGGAAGGCGGCGCGCGAGATGGCGCTGGCTTCCGGCGGCGGCACCTTGCTGGCGGATTGCTGCGCGGTGCCGACGAACAGCCCGCGCGAGTCCGCCGCGGTGCCGCCGAAGCGCGCGGCGCTGAAGCTGAACGCCACGTCCTCGGCCGTCATCAGGCTGCCATCGTGGAAGCGCACGCCGTCGCGCAGTGTCAGCTCAACCGTGCGGTGGTCCACCCGGCGCCATTCGGTCGCCAGGCCGGGACGTGGCCGCTGCGTCCGGGTCCAATCCATCTCGATCAGGCATTCGGCGAAGCTCGGCATCACCCGGAAGCCGACATTGGACTGCTCGCGCATCGGCTCCAGCGTGGCGGAGGTGCTGATGGCCTGCACCGCCACGGTGATGCTGGGCCGCTGGTCGGCCTGGGCGAGCGCGGGGGCGGGCAGCAGCGCCGCCCCGGCCAGCAGTGAACGACGCGACAGCATGGGCAGCTTCCTTCAGCGTAGGGTGGGGTCCAGCCGGTCGCGCAGCCAATCCCCCACCAGGGAAACCGACAGCGTGGTCAGCACGATGATCGAGGCCGGCGAGAGCAATATCCACGGCGCCCGCGTCAGGTATTCCCGCCCATAGCCGACCATGTTGCCGAGCGATGTCGCCGGCGGCTGCACGCCAAGGCCGAGGAAGCTGAGCCCGCTTTCCAGCAGGATCACCTCCGGGAAGACCAGCGTCATGGAGACGATGAGCGTGGAGGCGATGTTGGGGAGCACATGCCGGCCATACAGCCGCAGCGGCGAGGCACCCAGTTGCCGCACCGCCGCCGCATAGCCCTGTGCGCCGGCGGAAACCGCCAGCCCGCGGGCGATGCGTGCATAGCGCTCCCAGCCATGCAGCCCCAGCAACAGCACCAGCAGGCCCAGCGCATTGCCGAAGAAGGCCAGCACCGAGAGCGCCAGGATCAGGAAGGGCATGGCCGCCTGGAAGTCGGCCAGCGCCATCACGATCTGCTCGACGAAGCCGCGGAAATGCGCGGCCAGGAAGCCCAGCGTGGTGCCGAAGGTCGCCGAGATCAGCGTGGCGCCGAAGGCGATCACCAGGCTCATGCGGATGGAGGCGATGAGCCGCGACAGCACGTCGCGCCCCAGCTCATCCGTGCCCAGCGGATGCAGCCAGGTGCCGCCCATGAAGGCCGGCGGCGCCAGCCGGTTGCGCAGGTCCAGCGCCGTGACGCCATAGGGCATGATGAGGTCGGCCAGCAGCGCCACCGCCAGCATCAACGCCAGCCAGCCCAGCGCCACACGTACCAGCGCCGGCATCAGCGCGACCCTCCGCGCCGCAGGCGCGGGTCCAGCGCGCCATACAGCAAATCCACCACCAGGTTGGCCGTCACCATGGTGGCGGCGACCAGCAGCAGGATGCACTGCACCACGGCCAGGTCGCGGTTCGCCACCGCCACCACCAGCAGCCGGCCGACCCCGGGCCAGGAGAACACGCTCTCCACCACCACGGCGCCGGCGATCAGACTGCCGACCATGAAGCCGATGATGGTGACCGTCGGGATCGCCGCATTCGGCAGAGCATGGCCCCGCACCACCTGCGCCCAGGGCACGCCCTTGGCGGAAGCCGTGCGGATGTAGCTCTGGCCCAGCACCTCCAGCATGGCGCTGCGGGTGAAGCGCGCCAGCACCGCCGCACCGCCCACGCCCAGCGTGATGATCGGCAGCACCGCATGCCGCCAGCTGTCCTGCCCGCCGGAAGGCAGCCAGCCCAGCTGCACCGCAAACACCAGCACCAGCAGCAAGCCCAGCACGAAGGACGGCACGGTGAAGCCGGCGACGGCCAGGAACATCACCAGCCGATCCGCCCAGGAATTCCGGTGCAGCGCGGCATAGACGCCAGCGGGAATGCCCAGCCCCAGCTTGATCAGCAACGCCGGCACGGTCAGCGCCAGCGTCGCCGGAATGCGCTCCCCCACCAGCACGATGGCATCGCGCCCGTCGCGCATCGAACGCCCCAGGTCGCCGCTGGCGATGGCGCCGAAATAGCTGAGGTATTGCCGCCACAATGGCTCATCCAAGCCCCAGGCCTTGCGGAACGCGGCAACCGCTTCGGGCGGCGCATCCACGCTCATGATCAGCAGCGCGGGGTCGCCGGACAGCCGCAGCACGACGAAGGCAAAGCTGACCACCAGCGCGATGGTCAGCAGCGCCCGCGCCAGGCGCAGCAGCAGGAAGCGCAGCATCAGGCCGCCTCCGCCAAATGGCAGGCAACATTGCGGCCGGCGCCCACCGCCCGCAGCGCCGGCGCTTCCGCGGCGCAGCGCGCCACCGCTACCGGGCAGCGCGGATGAAAGGCGCAGCCAGAAGGTCGGTCCGCCGGGTTGGGTGGGTCGCCCTGCAATACCTGGCGCGGTTGGCCGCGCTTGCTGGGGTGCGGAATGGCGCTGACAAGGGCGCGTGAATAGGGGTGCGCTGGGGTGTGCAGCACGTCGTCCGGCTCGCCTTCCTCGACGATGCGGCCGAGATACATCACCGCCACGCGCTGGCTCATCTGCCGCACCGCGCGCAGGTCGTGGCTGATGAACAGCAGCGCCAGGCCGAAGCGCTGCTGCAACGCCACCAGCAGGTTCATCACCTGTGCCTGGATCGAGACGTCGAGCGCGCTGATCGGCTCGTCGCAAACCAGCAATTCCGGTTCGGTCGCCAAGGCGCGCGCCAGCACCGCGCGCTGCCGCTGGCCGCCCGAGAGTTCATGCGGGTATTGCGCCGCCTGGTCCGGCCGCAGCCCCACCGCGGCCAGCAATTCCGCCACTCGCGGCGCCACGCCATGGATCGCCGCCGGCTCCGCCACCTGAAGGCCAATCGGCAGCCGCCGGTCCAGCGCGCCCAAGGGGTCCTGATACACCATCTGCATGCGCGCCCGGCTGGCGCGCCAGGCAGCGCTGCCCAGCAGCGGCATCGGCGCACCGGCGAAGCTGACGCTGCCCTCATCCGGCGTCTCCAGCCCCAGCACCAGTCGGCCAGTGGTGGACTTGCCGCAGCCGCTTTCCCCCACCAGCCCCAAGGTCTGCCCGCGTTCCAGCCGCAGCGAAACGCCATCCACCGCCTGCACCACCACCGGCCGGCCCAGCAGGCCGCGCCGCATGGTGTAGCGCCGCACCAGGCCCTCCGCCTGCAACAGCGCGCTCATGCCGCGCTCCTGATGCAGCGAATGTCGTGCCCGGCCGCCACCGGCCGCAACATCGGCACGCCAGCCTCGCAGGCGGCATCGCGCTGCGGGCAGCGCGGCGCGAAGGAACAGCCCGGCGGCAATGCACCTGGTTCCGGCACGCCACCGGGAATGGCCAGCAACGGTGCGCGCGGGCCATCCAGCGGCGGCAGCGCGGCCATCAGCCCCTGCGCATAGGGGTGGCGCGGGCTGGCGAAGAAGCGCGCCGCCGGCGCCTCCTCCACCAGCCGCCCCGCATACATCACCGCCACGCGGTCGCAGACCTCCGCCACTACGCCAAGGTCGTGGCTGATCAGCACCAGCGCCATGCCAAGCTCTCGTCGCAGCGCCTGCAACAGGTCCAGGATCTGCGCCTGGATGGTCACGTCCAGTGCCGTCGTCGGCTCATCCGCCACCAGCAGTTCCGGCTGGCCTGCCAGCGCCATCGCGATCATCACCCGCTGGTTCTGCCCGCCGCTGAGTTCATGTGGAAAGGCGTCCAGCCGGCGCGCGGCATCCGGAATGCCCACCAGGTCGAACAGCCGCTTCGCCTCTGCCCGCGCCGCGTTGCCGGTCAGGCCGCGATGCAGCCGCAGCGCCTCCTGCACCTGGCGGCCAAGCCGATGCACCGGGTTCAGCGCGCTGGCGGGGTCCTGGAAGATCATCGCCACGCGGCCGCCGCGCACGCGGTCCAGCCTTGCCGGCGCGGCGTGCAGAATCTCCTCGCCGCCCAGCTTCACGCTGCCGCCCACGCGGGCCTTCGCCGGCAGCAGCCCCAGCGCCGCCAGCCAGGTCACGCTCTTGCCGCAGCCGCTTTCGCCGACCATGCCAAGCGCCTCGCCGGGCGCGATGGCAATGTCGATGCCATGCACCACCGTGGCACCGCCAAAGGCGACGCTGAGGCCAGCCAGGCGCAGCAGCGGCGTCATCCCGCAAAC
This sequence comes from uncultured Rhodospirillales bacterium, assembly GCA_903835235.1. Taxonomy (GTDB): domain Bacteria; phylum Pseudomonadota; class Alphaproteobacteria; order Acetobacterales; family Acetobacteraceae; genus CAIMOR01. Next base: position 102,136 of record CAILMF010000038.1, on the reverse strand, counting down.
CGCAGGTTTGACGCGCGGAAATCCATGGTCCAGGCCTTTGCCGCGCGCCATTGAATGTCGCGCCGCTTGGCGGTGAAGTTGGCCGCCTGGTGCAGCACCATGCAGGCGGGGTCCTCGCGCTCGGCTATCTCCAGCATGCGGCGATGCGCAGCGCGGCGCGCGGCCCGGTCGGTGGAGGTCTCCAGCACGCCGCACAGCGCGTGGAACTCGGCGTTCTGCCATTCCCCGGCCAGCGCCATGTCGCCGCGCGGCCCCAGGCTGCGCACCAGGCCGGAAACCGGGTCGGCAAACAGCGAGGTGCTGGACCAGTCATGCAGCGCGCGGGACGGTCCGCGTTCCACGGTCTGGGAGAAGTTCTCCTTCATCTCCACCACAACGTTGACGCCGACCGCACGCCACATCTCCACCATGATCTGCGCATTGGCGACCTGGTTGGTGTAGTAGTTGTTCAGCAGCCGATACGGGATCGGCTCGCCGCGGTAGTTGGCCTGGCGCAGCAGCCGGCGCGCCTCGGCGGGGTCATAGGCGGGCACGTCCCAGCCAGTGACAAAGGTGTCGCCGAAATACTCCAGCTGCAGCCCCTTCGGGATGCGCGTGCGCCCGGCCCACAGTGTCTCCACGATCACCTGGCGGTCCACCGCATGGCTCAGCGCGCGGCGCACCAGCGGGTTGGCCAGCTGCGGATGGGTCTGGTCGAAGGCGAGCAGGCGGATGTTGTTGATCGGCGCGCCGAGTACCTCGAAGCGCGCATTGCGCTCCACCACCGGCACCTGGTCCGGCGGCATGTCGCAGGCGAAGTCGAACTCGCCGGCGAACAGCCCGTTCACCCGGCTGGAAACCTCCGCCACTTCCAGGAAGCGGATGCGCCGCGCCGGCGGCCGGCCGCCCCAGTAGTCGTCATGCGCTTCCAGCACCAGGGAATGGTCGGGGCGATACTCCGCCACCCGATACGGCCCGGTGCCGATGGGGCGACGCGCCCAATCCATCCAGTTGGCGCTGCGGCCCCAGGCATCCTGCGACAGCACCACGCCGACATTCTGCGCCAGCCGGCCTTCCAGCGTCACATCCGGCACGCGGTTGACGTAGCGCACCACGCCGGGCCGCACGATCTCCATCCGCTCGAAGCCGGGGAAGGTGCGGCCGGCCACCGCCGGTATCTCCGGTGGTACCGCGTGGCCCGGGCCGCCGTGCAGGCGTTCGGTGAAGCTGAACACCACGTCCTCGGCCGTCATCGTGCGGCCGTCATGGAAGCGCACGCCGTCGCGCAGCGTGAACTCCACGGTGCGGTCGTCCACCCGGCGCCATTCGGTGGCCAGGCCCGGCACCGCCGAAAGGTCGCCCTGCCAGTCGCTGCCGATCAACGGCTCGGCATAGCTGGGCGAAAGCCGGAACCCGACATTGGACTGTTCGCGCGGCGTTTCCAACGTGTTGGAGTTGGACAGCTTCTGCACCGCCACCGTCAGCGCCGGCCGCTGGTCCGCCTGCGCCAGGGCAGGTGCGGCCAGCACCGCGGAGGCCAGCGCGGCGCGACGGGTCAGGCGCATCAGCCGCCCCAGTTCTTGGCGCGGAAGTCCATGGCGAAGGCGGGCGCCGCCTGCCACTTCAGGTCGCGCCGCTTGGCGGTGAAGGTCGCGTTCTGGTGCAGCACGGTATAGGCGGGGTCCTCGCGCTCGGCGATCTCCAGCAGGCGGCGGAACACCGCGCGGCGACGCTCGCGATCGGTGCTGGTTTCCAACTCCACCGAAAGCCGGTTCATCTCCGCGTTCGCCCACTCGCCCATCTGCTGCTGCTGGCCGTTCGGGCCATGCTGGTTCACCAGGGAGGATACCGGGTCGTTGAACGCCGCCGAGTTCGACCAGTCGCGGATGCCGCGCTGCGAGGAGGTGTCGAAGATCTGCTGCCAGTTCTCCTTCATCTCGATCTGTACATTCAGGCCAACGGCGCGCCACATTTCCACCAGCACCTGGGCCGTTGCGACCTGGTTGGTGTAGTAGTTGTTCAGCAGGCGGTACGGGATCGGCTCGCCCTTGTAGCCGGCTTCGCGCAGCAGGCGGCGCGCTTCGGCCTGGTCGAAAGCGGGAACGCTCCAATCGGCCTGGTACATCGGGCCGTAGAACTCCCATTGCAGCCCCTTCGGCACCGCGGTGCGGCCGCCCCACAGCGCATCCACAATCGCCTGGCGATCGATCGCGTGGGTGAAGGCGCGGCGCACCCGCGCATCGCGCAGCTGCGGATGGTTCTTGTCAAACACCGTGATGCGGTGGTTCAGGATGGTGCTGCCCTTGACCTCGAAGGCGCGGTTGCGCTCGATGGTCTCGATCTGGTCCGGTGGCAGGTCGGTGGCCATGGTGTACTGGCCGCTCAGCAGCCCGTTGATGCGCGACGACACCTCCGGCACCTCAACGAAGCGCAGCTCGCGGAGCGGCGGTCGGCCGCCCCAGTACTCGTCATGCGCGTCCAGGATCAGCATGCTGTCGGCGCGGAATTCCCGCACCTTGTACGGCCCGGTCGTCACCGGCCTGCGCGCCCATTCCAGCCAGCTCGAAGCCGCCTCGAAGCCGCGGCGCGAGACGATCTCGCTGCCGATGCGCGACAGCCGGCCTTCCAGCACCACATCCGGCGTGCGGTTGACGAAGCGCACGGTGTGGGCGTCGACGATCTCCACCTTCTCCAGCGCCGGCAGCATGCGCCGCGCGATGGCCGGCACTTCCGGCGGCAGGCTCTTGCCGGCCAGCGACGTGATGTCAGCCGTGGTCCGCATGGTCTGGCCCTGCAAATCCGGGCGCATGCCTTCCGGCCCGAACATGCGTTCCGGCCCGAAGGAATAGGCCACGTCCTCGGCCGTCATCGTCTCGCCATTGTGGAACTTCACGCCCTGCCGCAGCGAGAACTCCACCGTGCGGTCGTCGATCCGCTTCCAGCTCGTCGCCAGCATTGCCTCGTTCTGCAAGGCGCCCTGGTAGTTGCGGCCGATCAGCCCCTCGAACAGCGAGGTCAGGAACACGCGCTCGCCGACATTGCTCTGTTCGCGTAGCGGCTCCAGCGAGTTGGTGTTGCTGATCTTCTGCACCGCCACGGTCACCACCGGGCGCGTATCCGCCTGCGCCAGCGCGGGCATCGGGAAGGCCAGGCCAAGCGCCAGCGCCTGCCTGCGGTTCAACTTGCTCATCGACGATTCTCCAGGCCCGTGCGCGAGCCGCGATAGGCGGTGAGGGTTCGTTCGGCGTGGTTCAGCCGCCAGGAAAGGGCACGCTGCGCGTAGTCCTTCACCAGCACGGCATAGGCGGGGTCTTCCGCCACGTTGCGCAGTTGCGCCGGGTCGGCCGCCAGGTCGAAGAACAGCGGCGGCAGCGCGGCGAAATGGACGTACTTGTACTTGTCGTCCTGCACGACGCAGAGCGAGCACTGGTCCATCTCCAGCCCCAGCGCGCCTTCCGGCCGGCCACTGCTGAAGATCACGTCACGGAAGTCGAACTCATAGTGCAGCAGGTCGCGCCAGCCCTTGGGCGCGCCGCCGGCCATGAAGGGCAGCAGCGAGGCACCGTCGCAGGCGCGCGGGATTTCGCCGCCCAGCCAATCAAGGATGGTCGGCATCACGTCCACCGCTTCGGTCGGCGCGCGCTCCACCTGGCCGGCGCGGCCGACGTGGTCGGGGTCCTTGACCACCAGCGGCACGCGGAAGCTCTCATCGAAGTAGCCGATCTTGCCGAGCAGATGGTGGTCGCCCAGCTGCTCGCCGTGGTCGCTGGTGAAGACGACCAGCGTGTCCTTCCACTGGTCGGTCTCATCCAGATACGCGAAGACGCGGCCGAGGTTGTCATCCACCTCGGTGATCAGCCCGGCATAGGTCGCGCGCATCTGCCGCACCGCGGCTTCGTCCAGCCCGCTGGCGGCGCCGCCGGCACCGTGGAAGAAGCTGCCCTGCGGGATGCCGTTGACGTAGAAATCCAGCAGCGGGTGCTGCGCCGCTTCCGCCGCCACGCTCGCCGCGCGCACCGGTGCCGGCATGTCCTCGGCGCGGTACATGGCGTGGTAGGGCGCCGGCGCGATGAAGGGCGGGTGCGGCCGGTAGTAGCCCAGGTGCAGGAACCAGGGCTGCTCGCCCTTGCCCTTCAGGTAGCTCAGCGCGCGGTCGGTGAAGTAGGCGCTGTCGGACAATTCCTTCGGCACGCGGCAGGGCCGGTCGGTCACGCCGGGCACGGCGTCCTCGCCTTCCGGTAGCCAGATATCCTCGCGCTTCGCCGGCAGCGTGTAGCCCTTGTGCGCCAGCCAGCCGAAATAGCCATCCATCGTCGGCTCGAAGTCGCCGACATTGCGGAAGCCGTCCATCGTCTCACCCAGGTGGGTGAAGCGCGGGTCCTTCGGGCCGGTGCTGCGCGGGTCCGGCGTGGTGGTGGTGTAGCCGATCAGCGCGGGGTCGTAGCCGGTGCGGCGCAGCGCCTTGCCCAGGTTGAAGTGCCGCGCATCCAGCGGCACGGTGTTCTGCACCGCGCGATGGTTCATCAGGTACAGACCGGTCAGCAGGCTGGCGCGGGCCGGGCCGCAGGGCACCGCATTGGTCACGTGGTTGGCGAAGGTCACGCCCTCGGCGCACAGCCGGTCCAGGTTGGGCGTCTTCAGGAACTCGGCGCCCAGCTTCGGCACGAAATCCGCGCGCCACTGGTCCACCACGATGAGCAACACATTCCGCCGCGCCATCAGGCCCTCCATCCAAGGCGCAGCGGTTAACAGGCGGGCCAAACAGCTCGATTACAGTTTTACGTCCAACTCATGACAACCGACCGCCGCCGCTCCACCCCCGGCACACGATCTCCTGTCTCCGTTCCGTCATTCTAATGCCTTCGCCCTGTCATCCCGCGGGCCTATGCGCGGCGTTCACGCGTCGCCGAGGCTGCCCGATGCCGCTTGCCCTTCTTGTCATCCTTGATGGCCTGCGCCGCGATGCGGTGAGCCCGGATCGCACGCCCAACCTGTGGCGACTGACCCAGCGGGGCACCAGCTTCCCGCACTACCGCTCGATGCTCCCCAGCGCCACGCGCTGCGTTTCCGCCTGCACTGCCACCGGCTGCGTGCCGGCGAGCCATGGCCTGGGCGGCAACGCCACGGCGCTGCTGGGCGAGGATGGCCGGCTGACGGCCTGGGACGCCGGCTCCCCCGCCTTCCTGCCCGCGCGCCGCGCCCGCCACGGCCAGGCGTTGTTCCGCCCCACATTGGCGGACCGGTTGGCGGGCCATGGCGGGGCGACCATCTTCAGCAACGTCTCACCGGGCGCCGCCCTGGCCCACGACCCCAACCGCAGCGGCCGCCTGCTGCACCGGGTGTTGGCGCATCGGCCGGGGCAGGAGGAAGCGCCGCCCTCCGACATCACGCTGGACGCCGCCGGCGACGCGCTGCTGACCGGGCGCTTCCTTGAGGAGGTCTTCCCTGCCACTGGCAGCGGCCCGGCCCTCGGCGTGCTCTGGCTGGGCGAGCCCGACGCCTCCCAGCATGCCAATCCGCTGGGCTCGCCCGCCGCCTGGGCCGCCATCGCCGCCGCCGATGCCTGCCTCGGCCGGGTCATGGCCGCCGCCGACCGCCGGCGCGCCGCCGGCGACCAGGTGCTGCTGCTGGCCGGGTCCGACCACGGGCATGAGACGGTTGAGGGCGTGGTGGACGTGGATGCCGAATTGGCGGCCGGCGGCTTTGCGGTTGGGGACCGGCTGGTCGCCGCTTCCAACGGCAGTTCCGTGCTGGTCTACCAGGCCCCGGGCGAGGACCCCGCCGCCTTGCTGGCCTTCCTCCGCTCCCGCGACTGGGCCGGCTCCGTGCATGCCGGGGCGGAGTTGCACGCCATCGGCCAGCGCCCCGGCGCCGAAGGGCTGGTTGCCGCCATCAGCATGCGCCGGCACAATGGCGTGAACGCCTTCGGCATCCCCGGCCAGACGCTGGTGGCCAAGCCCGCCGCCGGCAAGCCGGACCGGCTGGGCTGTGGCCAGCATGGCGGCCTCGGCGAGGCCGAGCAGTCGCCGGTCATGGTCATCGAAGGCCCGGGCTTCGCCCCAGGCGCGCGGGACCATGGTGCGGCCCAGCCGATCCACCTGGCGCCCAGCATCCTCGCCTTCCTCGGCCACGGCGATGCCGGCCAGCCGATGGATGGCACACCACTGCAAGCCCGCCCGACGCAGGAGCCCGCCGCATGATCAGTCGTCGCCTTGCCCTTTCGCTGCTCGCCGCCCCTGCCATTGCCCGCGCCCAGGAAGCCCCCCGCCGCGGCACGCTGCGCTACGCGACGCTGGGGCTGGATACCGCCGACCCCCATCGGCACACCGGCAGCATCGGCGTGCAGCAATGCTTCGTGGAGGCGCTGACCAGCATCGGCCCGGATGGCGGCGTGCAGCCCTTCCTGGCCGAGAGCTTCCAGGTCTCGGAGGATGGCCGCACCGCCAGCTTCACGCTGCGCCCGGGCGTGGTGTTCCACGACGGCAGCCCGATGGATGCCGAGGCCGTCGCCGCCAATATCCTGCGTGTGCGCGACAAGGTGCGCGGCGGCTGGCTGGCCGGCGCGATGCGCCTGGTGGAGCGCGTCGAGACCCCCGCCACCAACCGAGTGGTGCTGCACCTGGCGGAACCCTATGCGCCGCTGCTGACCTCGCTGTCGGAACTCTGGATCGTCTCGCCGAAATCACCGGGCTGGGATGGCGCCATCACCCGCCCGGCCGGCACCGGCCCGTTCCAGTTCGGCCAGTGGCAGCCCAATGTGCGGCTGCTGGCGCCGGCCAATCCGCGCTGGTGGCGCGCCGGCCAGCCCTATCTGGAAGCCGTGCAGTTCGACCTGCGTGGCGACGTGGACAAGGGCCTGGCCCTGCGCGCCGGCGACCTGCACATCGCCGAGGTCACGCCGGACGTGGCCGGGCAGCTGCGCGCCGACCCGCGCTTCGGCGTGCAGGGGCTGCGCGACACCACCTGGTATTTTGTGAGTTTCAACAACCGCAAGCCGCGCCCGCCCTTCGACAACCCGCTGGTGCGCCAGGCGCTGGCGCATGCGCTGGACAAGCCGGGCTTCATGCGCTTCGTCGCCGGCCAGGCGGGCATCCCGACCAACCAGATGGTCTCGCCCGGCAACCTCTACTTCGACCAGGCGCTGAGCGACGCCGACCCCTACCGCACGCCGGACCTGGAGCGCGCCCGCGCCCTGCTGCGCCAAGCCGGGGTGGACCCGACGCAGACGCGGCTGGAGCTGGTCTCCTGGCAGGAAAGCTACGCCCAGGCCGCGGTGCAGATGGTGCGGCGCCTCGGCTTCCAGGTGCAGCACACCGCGCTGGACGATATCGGCGCCCAGCGTCGCCTCGGCCAATACGACTGGGACCTCGCCTGCATGGCATCCGGCCCGCGCGCCGACTACTACCTGCGCTGGGTGCGGCTGATGTCGGACGGCCCCAACCCGGTATTGTGGGGCGGTATCCAGGACCCGGAGCTGGACAGCCTGATCCGCGCCGGCGCCGCCGAACCCGCGTTGGAGCCCCGCCGCGCCCGCTATGCCGAGGCCTTCCGCCGCGTGCTGGACAAGCAGTACTTCATCGGCCTGGGCCACGCCGCCAACCAGATAGCCTGGCGCGCCGAGGTGAAGGGCTACACCACCGGCTTCACCTGGTCGCCGCACCGCGCCGATGGCGGGCTGGCGGTGACGCGGTTGGGATGAGCCGCGTCTGGCTGGCGCCGCTGGCCCTGCTGCTGCTGGCGCTGCTTGGGCCTGGGCTGGCGCCGCTGGACCCGTTGGACCAGGACCTCTCGGCGCTGAACCAGCCGCTAGGCGGCGCCCACCTGCTGGGCACCGACCATCTGGGCCGCGACATCCTCTCTCGCCTGCTGGCGGGCGCCGGCACCACGCTGCTGGTGGCGGGCGGTGGCACCGCACTGGCACTGCTGGTGGGGGCGCTGGCCGGGCTGGTGCTGGCCGCGACCGGACGTTGGGCGGAGGCGCTTGGCTTTGCCGCCATCGACACGTTGCGCGGCCTGCCACCGCTGCTGCTCGGCCTGGTAGGGCTGGCGGCGCTGGGGCCGGGGCTGATGCCCCTGGTGCTGACGCTCGGCCTGTCCTACGCGCCGCTCTTCGCCCATGTCGCCCGCACCGCCTGGCGGCGGGAAACCTCCGCCGACTATGTCGCGGCGGCGCTGGTCAATGGCGCCGGCCCGGTCCGGCGGCTGGCGCGGCACATCCTGCCCAATGCGGCGGGGCCGATCGTCACGCTGAGCGCCATCGTGCTGCCGCGCTGCATCGTGACCGAGAGCGTGCTGTCCTTCCTCGGCCTGGGCACCGCGCCTGACGCGCCGACCTGGGGCCGCATGGCCGCCGACGCTGCCCGCTTCGCCGAGGTGGCGCCGCACGCCCTGCTGGCGCCGGTGCTGGCCATTGCCGTCGCCACCGCGGCTTCCGCCTTGGCCGGAGATGCGCTGCGCCGCCGCGCCGACCCGTTGCGCGCGGCATGAAACATTTGGCGCAGACCCTGCTGGTGGCACTGGGCCAGGCGGCGGCGATCCTGTTCGGGCTGTTCCTGCTGTTCGGCGCCGTCCCGGGCGACGTGGTGGAGGTACTGGCCGCCGCCGGCGACCTGGACGAAGCGCAACAGGCGGCGATGCGTGCGGAGCTGGGCCTTGACCAGCCGGCCTGGCGGCGGTTCGGCACCTGGCTGGCGGCGGCGCTGGGTGGCGATCTCGGCCTCTCGCAGCGCTTCGGCCAGCCAGTGGGGCCCATGCTGGCCGAGGCCGCCCACGCCACGCTGGAATTGGCCGCCGCCTCGGCCGCCATTGGGCTTGGGCTGGCCGGCGGGCTGGGGCTGGCCTACGCCGCGGGCTCGCGCCTGGCCGGCCAGGCGATGGAGGCGCTGAACCTCTGGTCCATCGCGCTACCCACCTTCTGCGTCGGCGTCGCGGTGCTGCTGCTGTTCGCGGTGGAACTGCACTGGATTCCCGCGGTGGGCGGCCTGCTGGCGCCGGCGCTGATCCTCGGCATCGACAATGCCGGACAACTCGCCAAGCCGCTGGCCGAGGAAGTCGCCGAGGTCGCCGCCCGCCCACATGTGACGGTGGCGCGGGCGAAGGGCCTGGCGCCGCTGCACATCGCCCGCTGGCACATCCTGCCGCTGGCGGCGCCGGTCGCGGTCTCCGTGGCCGGCGTCATGCTGGCGGGGTTGCTGGGCGGCACCCTGACCATGGAGATGCTGTTCGGCCTGCCCGGCGTGGGCGCGCTGGTGCTGAACGCCTTGCAGGGCCGCGACCAGCCGGTGGTGCTGGCCGGGCTGGCGGCGGCGGCGCTCAGCATTGTCGCGGTCAATGCCGTGGTGGCGCTGGTGCAGGCGGCGCTGGACCCGCGCCGCTGACCAAGGCGCCGCTGTTCAGTGCCGGATGAAGGACAGCACGATCTCCAGCGCGATCAGCGCCAGGATGGCAATCTCCAGCAGTTCCGCCCGGGCGCCGGCGGCCTCGCCATGCAGCGCCGAATAGGTTTCGCGGATGATCGCCAGCTTGCGGTCCACCGCGGCACTGACATTGGCCACGCGGAATTGGTCCATGGCGGCAGAATAGACCCGCGCCAGGTAGACATCCTCGGTCACTTGCAGGGCATTGTCGACACGCTCGGCCAGCTCGGTCACCTCGGCCACCAGGGTGTGCAGCCGCCGCGCCAGCCGGCTGTAGCGGCGCGCGGCCAGCAGGTTGGTGCGGCGCCGGGCGGCGTCCACCAGGTCGCGCATGCGCGGCAGCTCGGCGTCCAGCATCTCGTCGTAGCTGCGCATTTCCAGCAGCTGGGCGTTCGCCATTTCCAGCACATCGGCCACGTCGGTCTCGCCGCGCGGCTCCAGGATGAAGGCGCGGTCCCAGGTCAGCACCACCAGGTCGTCCGGATAGTAGGAGAAGCGATGCCGCATCAGGTCGCGCCGCGCCGGCTCGGAAAGCGGCCGGGTCTCGCCGGACAGCAGCGGGATCAGGTCGGCCTCGGCCAACAGCGAATCGGTGCTCATCGCCGGTTCCAGCCGGTTGACCATGGCCAGCAGATAGTCCTCCTGCAGCGGCACGGCGCTGGGGCGGTCCAGCGCCTCCTGCAAGGGGCCACGCAGGCGCTGCAGGATCAGGTCCCAGGGTGCGGCCTCGGCCGCGGGGCCAATCGCCCGGTCGGTTTCGTTGACCAGGCTGGTAAAGCCTGCCCAGTCCAGGTTCCGCACGGGAACCCGCAGCGCCAGCGCGACGATGCCGAAATCATACAGCCGCGCGCTGGCCTGGGCCGCAACCGCCTCGCCGGCGATGGTCAGGGTCACCGTCCCCAGGTCCAACACCAGCGGCGGCACGTCGAAGGAGATGGCCTTGGCCGGCGTTGCCACCAGGCGGCTGCGCGCGGTGGTGCCGCCGGCCCGCTCGGCCCACAGCGCCTCGGCCCGCTTCAGGTCGATCTCGTAAGCCAGGTCGAACAGCCTGAGCGCCACCACCTGGCCAGCCACAACTCGCATCGGTCGCCTCCACCCGAAGCACGCCGGGAGAGTGCAACCTAGCACGGTCCGGGCGAAGACCCGCGCGCGTGCCGGCGCGGCGGATTTGCGCTACACTGTACGAACCGGAGAGTACATGGCTATGCCGCCCGACACGCCCCTCGCCCAGCCCAGCCCGGAGGCCAGTGCCCGCCGCCGCGCCCCGGAGGAAACCCGCCGCGAGATCCTGGACGCCGCCACCGCGGAGTTCAGCGAAAAGGGCTTTGCCGGCGGCCGCGTGGACGAGATTGCCGCGCGGATGCGCACTACCAAGCGGATGATCTACTACTATTTCGGCAGCAAGGAGTTGCTCTACGCCGCGGTACTGGAACGGCTGTACGGCGGCATGCGGGATGCCGAGCAGGCGCTGCACCTGGAGGCGCTGCCGCCGCTGGAAGCGCTGCGACGCATGGTGGAGACCACCTTCGACTATCACGCCGCCCACCCCAACTTCGTGCGGCTGGTCTGCGTCGAGAACATCCACGAAGCCCGGATCGTCGCGGCCTCCCCCACCATCCTGGCGCGCAACGCGGCGGTGCTGGGCACGCTGCGCGGCCTGCTGGCGCGGGGCGAAGCGGCCGGCGTGTTCCGGCCCGGGCTGGCGGCGCTGGACCTGCACATGCTGATCAGCAGCTTCTGCTTCTACCGCGTCTCCAACCGCCACACGCTGGGCGCGATCTTCGGCGCCGACATGCAGGCGCCGCAGACCGTGGCGGCGCATCGGGCAATGATGGTGGACGCCGTGCTGCGCTACGTGCGCCCATCGGCCTGAGGCGCCGCACCCGCAATCTCCGCGAAGTGACGCAGCATGCGGCCGGCATCGGCCCCAAGCCCGGTGAAATGCCGGAACGCGCCGACCGCCTGGAACACTGCCATGCCACCGCCGTCCAGCGTTCGGCAGCCAATGGCCCGGGCTGCGCGCAGCAACTCGGTCTCCAGCGGGAAGTAGATGATCTCCGCCACCCACAGCTCCGGCCGCAGTAGGGCAACGGGCAGTGGGGTACCCGGCAGCTTGGCCATGCCGACGGGGGTGCAGTTCACCAGGCCATCCGCGGCAGCCAGCGCCGCGGCCGGCAGCTCGGCCGCCACCGCCCGGCCAGCGCCGAAGCGCGCGCAGAGCTGCCCAGCCAGGCCGGCGGCCCGCGCCGTATCGGTATCGACGATGGTCAGGCGGCCGGTGCCCTCGGCCAGCAGCGCCTGCGCCACGGCGGAGCCCGCGCCGCCGGCGCCGATCTGCACCACCTGGGCCCGCGCCACGCCCGGCAGGCCGCGCCGGAAGCCCTCGGCGAAGCCGGAGCAATCCGTGTTGTGGCCAATCCGCCGGCCGCCCCGCAGCACCACCGTATTGACGGCGCCGAGCGCCTGGGCATCCGGCGAAAGCTCATGCAGCAGCGGGATCACCGCCTGCTTGCAGGGGTAGGTGATGTTCAGCCCCGCGAAGCCCAGCCGTTCCGCCGCAATCAGCAGTTCCGGCAGGGCTTCCGGCCCCAGGCCCAGGGCATCCAGGTCGATCAGCTGGTAGATCAGCCGCAGCCCCTGCTCGGCGCCTTCGCGTTCGTGCAGGACGGGCGTGCGGGAAGCCTGGATGCCGCTGCCGATCAGGCCACTCAGCACGGCTGGGCGTTGGTCCCAGCGGGTCATGGGGCAGCGTCCTCTTGATGCGTCGAGCTTGCGGAATTTTTGTACTATCTGGTACGTACATGTCAACGCAGCCGAAGGGCAACGCTGCGACCGGAAGCAGGAACGGAGGGAACCGCATGTCCATTCATCGTCGCCGCCTCGGCGCGGGCAGCCTTGCACTGCTGGCCAGTGCCGCATCCGCCCGGGCACAGACCGCCGCGCCCTGGCCCGGCAATCGCACCGTCACCATGGTGGTGGCCTGGGCGCCCGGTGGCTCAACCGATTTCGTCGCGCGCGTGCTGGCCCAGCAGCTCTCCAAGGAACTGAACGGCAATGTCGCGGTGGACAACCGCCCTGGCGCCTCCGGCACCATCGGCCATGCCTCGGTCGCGCGGGCGCGGGCAGACGGCACCACGCTGCTGCTGGGCGTGAACTCCACCTTCGCCATGTCGCGGCACCTGTTCCCCAATCGCGGCTATGACGACGAAAAGGACTTCATCGGCATCGGCCGCGTCGCGGTCTCGCCGATCTTCCTCTGCGTCAATCCCGGCATCGGCGTGCGCTCCATCGCCGGCCTGGTGGGCCGCGCCAAGGAAGCACCGGGCAAGATGAGCTATGCCTCCTCCGGCGCCGGCTCCTCCGCCCACCTGGCAACGGAGTTGTTCCTGCGCAGCGCCGGCATCTCGGTGGAGAACGTGACCTATCGCGGCGGCGCGCCGGCGGTGCAGGCGCTGGTCAGCGGCGAGGTGCAGATCGCCTTCGTCGACGCCGTCACCGCGCTGCCGCTGATGGCCGCCGGCCAGATCATCGCCATCGGCAACAGCACCTTGCAACGCAACCCGCTGGCGCCTGATATCCCGACCATCGCCGAATCCGGCTTCCCCGGCTTCATGGCCACCAGCGACTTCGCGCTGCTGGCGCCGGCCGGCACGCCGGACGCGCTGGTGCAGCAGCTGGCCACGGCCAAGGCGGCGGCCATGCGCAACCCGGAGGTGCTGGAGCGTCTGCGGCAGAACTCGATCTTCCCGACACCGGGCACGCCGGCGGAATTCCCGGCCTATCTGCGGGAAGAAAGCGCCAAGTGGGGCGAGTTGATCCGCGCCCGCGGAATCACGCTGGAGTAGCAGCAGGGCAGAGGCGCGATGCCGTCGAGATCTTCGAGCCCGACGCGCCAACCGATGGCAGCACCAGCCGGCCGGCGAAGGCCAGATTGACCGCTGCCGCCGCAGCCCCGATCATTCCCATATGATCCAGCTTGTCCGCATTGCCCTGACCCGCCCCTATACCTTCGTGGTGATGGCAGTGATGATCGTGTTGGCCGGCGGGCTTTCGGCCTGGAAGACCCCGGCCGACATTTTCCCCGACATTCCGGTGCCGGTGGTGGCGGTGGCCTGGTCCTTCACCGGCCTGTCGCCGGAGGACATGTCGGGCCGCATCCTGACGCCCTACCAGCGCACCCTGACCACGACGGTCAACGACATCGAGCATATCGAGGCCAATGCGCTGCCGGGCATCGGCATCGTCAAGATCTTCTTCCAGCCCGGCGCCGACATCCGCCTGGCCAATGCGCAGATCACCGCGGTCAGCCAGACGCTGCTGCGCCAGCTGCCGCCCGGCACCACGCCGCCGCTGATCCTGAACTACAACGCCTCCACCGTGCCGATCCTGCAGATCGCGCTCAGCGGTGCGGGCCTGGGCGAACAGCAGCTGTTCGATGTCGGCTTCAACTTCATCCGCACCCGGCTGGTGACGGTGCCGGGCGCCGCGGTGCCGCTGCCCTTCGGCGGCAAGCAGCGGCAAATCCTGATCGACCTCAACCCGGAGGCCATGGCCTCCAAGGGCGTCTCGGCGCAGGACGTCAACAACGGCATCGCCGCGCAGATCCAGCTCACCCCGGCCGGCTTCCTCAAGGTCGGCACCAACCAGTACAACCTGAACCTGAACAACGAACCCGGCAACATCGCCGAGATCGCCGCCCTGCCGGTGCGCAGCGTCGGCGGCACCGTGGTCACCATCGGCGACATCGCCAATGTCCGCGACGGCTCGGCGCCGCAGCAGAACATCGTTCATGTCGAGGGTCAGCGCTCGGTGCTGATGACGGTGCTGAAGTCCGGCGCCGCCTCCACCATCGATATCGTCGACGGCGTCCGCGCCGTGCTGCCGCGGCTGCGTCCCAGCCTGCCGGAGACGCTCGATGTCGCGCTGCTGAACGACCAGTCCACCTTCGTCAAAGCTGCCATCCATGGGGTGGTGGCCGAGGGCGCGCTGGCGGCGGCGCTGACCTCGCTGATGATCCTGCTGTTCCTCGGCTCCTGGCGCTCCACCGTCATCATCGCCATCTCCATCCCGCTGGCGGTGCTGGCGGCCATCGCCATGCTGGCGGCCTTCGGCCAAACGCTGAACGTGATGACCCTGGGCGGCCTGGCGCTGGCGGTGGGCATCCTGGTGGACGACGCCACCGTGACCATCGAGAACATCAACTGGCACCTGGAACAGGGCAAGGGCGTCAAGCAGGCCATCCTGGATGGCGCGGCGCAGATCGTGGTGCCGGCCTTCGTCTCGCTGCTGTGCATCTGCATCGTCTTCGTGCCGATGTTCTTCCTGCCCGGCGTCTCCGGCTTCCTGTTCGTGCCCATGGCGCTGTCGGTGGTCTTCGCCATGGTCGCCTCCTTCATCCTGTCGCGCACGCTGGTGCCGACCATGGCGATGTACCTGCTGCGGCCGCATGCGGCGGGCGGGCACCCCGCACCGCGGGGCGCGCTCGGCCGATTCCAGCAAGGGTTCGAGACGCGGTTCGAGCGGTTCCGCCGGGGCTATGGCGGCGTGCTTCGGCTGGCCTGCCTGTCGCCGCGCAGCACCATCCTGGGCTTCCTCGCCTTCGCCCTGGCCAGCCTGGGCCTGGTGCCCTTCCTGGGCCAGAACTTCTTCCCCGACGTCGACAGCGGCGCCATCGCCATGCATGTCCGCGCCCCCGCCGGCACCCGGGTGGAGGAAACCGCGGCGCTGTTCGACCGCATCCAGCGCGAGGTGCGGCAGCTGATCCCGGCCGAGGAAATCCGCGCCATCGTCGACAATGTCGGCCTCTCGCCCAGCGGCATCAACGTCACCTACAACGCCTCCGGCACCGTGGGCCCGATGGACGGCGACATCCTGATCGGCCTGCAGCCGGAGCACAGCCCCACCGCCGAACATGTCGCCCGGCTGCGCCGGGAATTGCCGCACCGCTTCCCCGGCGTCAGCTTCGCCTTCCTGCCGGCCGACATCACCAGCCAGATCCTGAACTTCGGCGCCCCCGCGCCGATCGATATCCAGGTGACCGGCAACAACCTGGCCAACAACCAGGACCACGCCCAGCGCATCCTGCGCGCCATCCGCGGCATCGATGGCCTGGCCGATGCGCGGATCCAGCAGCCTGCCGGCGTGCCTGAACTGCGCTTCGACATCGACCGCACCCGCATCGCCGCGCTGGGGCTGGAGGCGCGCGACGTGACGGCGGGCGTGGCCGGGGTGCTGGCCGGCTCGGCGCAGACCGCGCCGGTGTTCTGGCTCAACCCCGCCAATGGCGTGTCCTACCAGGTGGTGGCACAGGCGCCGGAATACCTGGTGGACCGGCTGGACGCGCTGGAGGCCCTGCCGGTCACCGGCCGCTTCGCCGACCGCGAGACCCAGATGCTCGGCGCGCTCGGCCAGCTCAGCCGCGGCATGGGCCAGGCGGTGGTGTCGCAGTACAACATCCAGTCGCTGGTCAACATCTTCGCCACCACCCAGGGGCGCGACCTGGGTGCGGTTGCGGCCGATGTGCAGCGCGCCATCGCCGCGGTGGACAAGGACCGCCCGCCCACCGTCACCGTCACGCTGCGCGGCCAGTACCAGACCATGAACACCGCGTTTTCCGGCATGGGCTGGGGGCTGCTCGGCGCCGTCGTCATGATCTACCTGCTGGTCGTGGTGAACTTCCAGTCCTGGCTGGACCCCTTCGTCATCGTCGCCGCCCTGCCCGCCGCACTTGCCGGCATCGCCTGGATGCTGTTCGGCACCGGCACGCCGCTTTCGGTGCCGGCGCTGACCGGCGCGATCATGTGCATGGGCGTGGCCACCGCGAACTCGATCCTGGTCATCAGCTTCGCGCGGGAAAAGCTGGACGAGCTGGGCGACGCCACCGCCGCCGCCTTCGAGGCCGGCGTCACCCGCTTCCGCCCGGTGCTGATGACCGCGCTGGCCATGGTCATCGGCATGGCGCCGATGGCGATCGGCCTGGGCGAGGGCGGCGAGCAGAACGCGCCGCTGGGGCGCGCCGTCATCGGCGGGCTGATCTTCGCCACCTGCGCCTCCCTGGTCTTCGTGCCCACGATGTTTTCCCTGGTCCACCGCAACCACCGTGCCCCCGTTTCCGGAGATTCCGCGCATGCCTGAGGCACCGCTGCCCGTCATCGCCAGTGTGCGCCGCGTCCGCCTCGGCCTGCTGCTGGGCCTGCTCGTCTTCGGCGGCATCCTTGGCGCCAGCATCTCGTCCCGCATCTCGGCGGCGGAGCGGCTGCAGGCGGAAACCGCGGCGGCCGCAGTGCCCAGCGCCAGCGTGGTGCGGCCGAAGCCGGCCGGCCCGCGCGTGCTGGCCCTGCCGGCGCGGCTGCAGGCCTGGTCGGAAGCCTCGGTCTACGCCCGCAACAACGGCTTCCTGCGCACCCGCCTGGTGGATATCGGCGACCGCGTGCGCGCCGGCGACCTGCTGGCCGAAATCGACGCGCCGGAATTGGACCAGCAGCTGGCCGCCGCGCAGGCGGCATTCGGCACCAGCACGGCGCAGCGCAACCTCTCGGCCGCCACCGCGCGGCGGTGGGAACAGCTGGGCGCGCAGCGCATCGTCTCGGCCCAGGCGGCGGACGAGAAGCGCGGCGACCTGGCGGCGCGCGACAGCCAGCTGCGGGAGGCCGGCGCCAACCTGGAACGGCTGCGCGCGCAGCAGAACTTCAACCGCGTGCTGGCACCCTTCGACGGCACCGTGACCAGCCGCGGCACCGAGGTGGGCGCGCTGATCGTGGCCGGCGATACCAAGGCCGCGCCGCTGTTCACCATTTCCGACAGCTCGCGCCTGCGGGTGTATGTGCGGGTGCCGCAGGCCTATGCCGGCGCCATCACCCCAGGGATGAGCGCGGTGTTCACCGTGCCGGACCAGCCGGGTCGCGAGTTCCGCGCCCAGTTGCAGCGCAGTGCCGAGGCGATGGACGTGGCTTCCGGCAGCATGCTGGTGCAGTTGGTGGCCGAGAACGCCGATGGCGCGCTGAAGCCCGGCAGCTATGCCCAGATTCGGCTGGAACTGCCGCCGGCGGCCGGTATCGCCGCAGTGCGGGTGCCCTCCAGCACGCTGATCTTCCGCCGCGACGGCACCGCCATGGCGGTGGTGGACGCCGAGGGCGTGGTGACCATCCGCCCGATCCGCATCGCGCGGGACCTGGGCGCCGAGCTGGAAATCGGTGCCGGCCTCAGCCCGGAGGATTGGGTGATCGACAGCCCCTCCGATTCCGTGCGCAGCGGCGACCGGGTCCGCATGGTGCGTCAGGGCCAACCCTGATTCCTGGGCTTCGGCCGGCGGTGGCGCCCAGCCGCGCCGGCCAGCGACGCCAGGATGATGACAGACTGGGACGAGGAAACACCAAGATGACCGACGTACGCATTCTGGCCAGCGGCCTGGGCTTTCCTGAAGGTCCCGTGGCCCTGGCCGATGGCTCCGTTGTGCTCACGGAGATCAATGGCGGCTGGGTGACCCGGGTGGGCGCCGATGGCACGGTGACACGGCTGGGCCAGCCGGCGGGCGGCCCGAACGGCCTGGCCATGGCGCCGGAGGGTGACCTGATCCTCTGCAACAATGGCGGCTCCCGCTACATCCCCGGTCACTTCGCCGGCCAGGGACCCGCGGACGACTACGAATACGGCAGCGTCGAGCGGGTGGACCCCGCAACGGGCGCCCGCAGGCTGCTGTTCAGGTCCGCCGGGGACCACAAGCTTTCGGCGCCGAACGACATCGTCTTCGACCGCCAAGGTGGCTATTGGTTCACCGACCTCGGCAAGCGCTACGCGCATCACCGCGACCATGGCGGGCTGTACCATGTCGCCCCGGGGGCGACGGCGGTGCAGGTGATGGCCTACCCCTTCCTCAGCCCGAACGGCGTCGGCCTGAGCCCGGATGAGCGCACCGTCTATGTCGCCGAGACCGAGACGGCGCGGCTCTGGGCCTTCGACGTGGAAAGCCCCGGCGTGCTCCGCAAGGCGGCCGGCAGCCCACATGGCGGGCGCTGCATCGGCGGGCTGCTGGACTACGCCCGCTTCGACAGCCTGGGCGTGCTTGAATCCGGCAACATCGCCGTGGCGACGCTGGGGACCGGCATGATCAGCGTGTTCACTCCGCGCGGCGGCCTCAGCTACCAGGTGAAGATGCCCTGCACCTACCCGACCAACATCTGCTTCGGTGGCGAGGACATGCGCACCGCCTGGGTGACGCTGTCCGGCACCGGCCAGTTGGCGGTGATGCGCTGGCCGGAGCCCGGGCTGAAGCTGAATTTCCAGCGCTAGGGATTGTTCGAGCGGCTGATCCACGCCGCCGGCGACGATCAGCCGCTAAGGCATCTGCAGGCCGCCATTCACCTCCAGCACCTGCCCGGTGATGAAGCCGGACAGGGCGCCGGAGGCGAGGAAGAGATAGGCACCGACGCATTCCTCCACGGTGCCCAGCCGCCGCAGCGGCGTCAGCCGGATCGAGGCATCGACCTGGAACTGCTCCATCGTGAAGCCCTTCTCGGGCTTGACGATGACGCCTGGCGCGACGGCGTTGACCCGGATGCCCTTGCGGCCGACTTCCTTGGCCAGCCCCCGGGTGAAGGTGGAGACGAAGGCCTTGGACGCCGCGTAAAGCGTGGACTTGCTGCCGCCGCCGCTGCGCGCCGCCAGCGACGTGGTGGAGATGATCGCCCCGCCGCCCTGCGCCACCATGATCGGCACCGCGGCGCGCGAACAGGCGAAGACCGAGCGGGCATTGAGGTTGAGGATGTCGTCGTAGAGCGCGTCGTCGATCTCGGCCAGCGACTGGCGCTTCACCACCCCGCCGGCATTGTTGACCAGCACGTCCAGCCGGCCGAAGGCCGCCTGCGCTTCCTGCACCAGCCTGGTGCATTCCGCCGGTGAGCGCACATCGCCCTGCAACAGCACCGCGGTGCCGCCGGCGGCGGTGATCTCGGCCAGCAGCCGTTCCGCATTCGCCCGGCTGGCGTTGCAGTGCAGCGCAACCTTCATGCCCTGCGCCGCGAAGCCGCGCGCCACCGCAGCGCCGATGCCGGTGGAGGAGCCGGTCACCAGTGCCACCTTGCCGTCGAGATCGCTGATCCGCATCGCCCCGCCTCCCCTTGCCGCACCGCGCGCACCGCCGCAGGATAGGAACAGGGCGCCAGGAAGTGCAAAAGGAGGGAACGCGGATGCCGAACACCGCCTTCCATAAGTTGAAGGACCGCATTGCGGTGGTTGGCGTGGGCAACACCGCCTACGGCAACTTCCCGCACACGGACGACTATGGCCTGGGGGCCGAGGCCTTCCGTCGCGCGGTGGAGGATTGCGGCCTGGACAAGAACCAGGTGGACGGCCTGGGCGTATGCCGGGTGCCCTACTATGCCCGCATGGGCGAGATACTGGGCCTGAACCCGCGCTGGACGGTGCAATTCCCCCCGCATGGCCGGATGAGCGCGATGGCGATCATCGAGGCCGCGGCGGCGCTGGATGCCGGGCTGTGCGACTATGCCGCGCTGATCTACGCCAATATCGGTCGCAGCCGGCGCGTCAACTACGGCGGCGAGGAAAGCCCGGGCGTCTGGGACCCCTTCGGCTTCACCTCCCCCGGTGCGGCGCATGCCTTGATGTTCCAACGCCACATGGCGCTCTACGGCACCACCACGCGGCAGCTGGCGGAGGTCTCGGTGGCGGTGCGGCACCACGCCTGCCTCAACCCGGATGCGGTGATGAAGCAACCCATCACCATCGAGGACCATGAGGCGACGCGCCCCATCACCGCCCCGCTGCGCCTGCTGGACTACTGCCTGATCAATGACGGTGCGGTCTGCCTGATCCTGACCACGAAGGAACGCGCCCGCGACCTGAAGAAGCCGCCGGTGATGATCTCCGGCTTCGGCGCGCGGGAGGCCTATACGGGCTCCTCGATCAGCAATTTCAACCTGAACTTCTGGTACGACGAGGTGCAGGACGTGGCGCGGCAGACCTACGGCATGGCCGGGGTTGGCCCGAACGATGTCGACGCCTTGATGTGCTACGACAATTTCAGCCCCACCGTGCTGTTCAGCCTGGAGGGCCTCGGCTTCTGCAAGCAGGGCGAGGCGGGTTCCTTCGTCGAGGGCGGCACGCTCAGGCTCGGCGGCAGGCTGCCCACCAATACGGATGGCGGCCACCTTTCCAACAGCTACATGCAGGGCTGGGCACTGAACGTGGAAGCCGTGCGCCAGGTGCGCGGCGAATGCGGCGCGCGCCAGGTGCCCAATGCGCAGGTGGTGCAGTTCGTCGCGACCACGCCGTGCTCGCGTTCCATCATCTACACCCCCGGCTGAGCGGAGGCCCACGATGAGCAGCAAGCCCCGTCCCCGCCCCGATGTCTTCAACACCGGCTTCTGGCAGGCCGCGCGCGAAGGCCGCTTCACCATCCAGCGCTGCGATGACTGCGGCGACGCGCATTACCCGGGCACCCCGGTATGCCCGAAATGCCTCTCCTCCAGCCAGTCCTGGGCGCCGGCTTCCGGCCGCGGCACGCTGCTTTCCTGGGTTCGCTTCCACCGCGCCTACTGGGATGGCTTCCGCGAGGAGGTGCCCTACGGCGTCGTGCTCGTGGGGCTGGAGGAAGGGCCGATGATGCTCTCCAACCTGGTGGGCGCCGAGCCCGAGGATTGCACCATCGGCGAGAAGCTGGAGGTGACCCTGGATACCTCCGACCCCGAATGGACCCTGCCGAAATGGCGCCGGGTCGGGCGCGCGTAATGCCTGCCCGGCTGCTGCCACGCTGCGGCCTGCTCCCGGGCGAGGCGCCGACATTGCGCGCGGTGCTGCACGCCCCCCTGCCCGGCCACAGCCTGCGCGGCGCGCTGACCCGCGCCCGGCGCGCCGCATCCAGACAAGGACTGCCATGACCCAGAAGCTTCCCGGCCAGGTGCCGGACAATGCGCCCGGCCTGCTCAGCGGCCTGCGCGTGCTGGAATTGGCGGATGAAAGCGCCGAATACGCCGGCCTGATGCTGGCGGGCCTGGGCGCCGAGGTGGTGAAGCTGGAACCGCCCGAAGGCGCCGCGACGCGCCGCATCGGACCCTTCCTGGAAGACCGGCCGGGCCCGGACCGCTCGCTGCATTTCTGGGCGTATAACCGCGGCAAGAAGTCCGTCGTCGCCTCGCTGGACAGTGCCGAGGGCCAGGCGCTGCTGGCGGCCGCCGACGTGCTGCTGACCACCGACCGTTCGCTGGACCAGGCGGCGATCCGAGCGCGGCACCCGCGCCTGGTGCTGGCACGCATGACCCCGTTCGGCGATGCCGGTCCCTGGGCCGACTTCAAGGGCTCGGACCTGGTGCACCTGGCGCTCAGCGGCATCATGATGAACTGCGGCTACGACCCGGACCCCGCGAAGCGATACGACCTGCCGCCGATCGCCCCGCAGCTCTGGCACGCCTACCACATCGCCGGCGAGCAGCTGATGGTCGGCATCCTGGCGGCGTTGCTGCACCGGCTGCACAATGATGAGGGGCAATACGTCTCCTGCGCGGTGCACGAGGCCTGTTCGAAGAACCCGGAACTGGACACCATGTCCTGGGTGATGCGCCGCGCGCCGCTGTTCCGCATGACCTGCCGGCATTCCGGTGAGAACCCGACGCATTCACCCAGCATCGGCCACACCAAGGACGGCCGCTGGTACATCGCCACCGGGGTTTCCGTGCGGGACCAGGGCAACCTGGTGCCCTTCCTGGAGAGGTACAACATGCAGGCGGACCTGGTCCGCCCCAGCGCCGATGCCGACCACAAGGCGCGCAACGTGCCCGGCTCCGGCAATGCCAGCGAACAGGCGGCGCATATCCTGGAGGTGGTGCAGCGCTTCATCCGCGCCCATACCTGGGAAACGCTGCCGTGGCGTGAAGCGCAGGCGGCCGGCCTGCTCTGGGCGCCGCTGCGCAAGCCGCACGAAAACGCCGAGGACCCGCACTGGCAGGAGCGTGGCACCTTCGCCCAGGTGCCGCACCCCGAGCATGGCCGCGACTTCACTTACCCCGTCAGCCGCTGGTTGAGCACGGAGACGCGCTGGCAGGTGGGCCGCCGCGCGCCCTTGGTGGGTGAGGACAACGCCACCCGTTGGGCCGCCGCCCCGCCCAGCCTGCCCGCCAGCCCGCGCAAGGCACAGCCGCCAAGCCTCTCCGCGCACGGCAAGCCGTTCCCGCTGCAGGGCGTGCGGATCTTCGACTTCTCCTGGTTCCTCGCCTCCGCCGGCGGCACCCGCCTGGCCGCGGCGCTGGGCGCGGATGTGATGAAGGTGGAGTGGAAGGACAACCCCGACACGCGCCTGGCGGCCATGGCGCCGATCGGCGGGCGCGAAGCGCGGCGCACCGCCACCGCGCCGCTGAAGCCGGTGAACGACCACGACATGGGCGGCCAGTTCAACAACAAGAATGCCGGCAAGTCCGGCCTCTCGCTCAACATCCGCACGCCGAAGGGGCTGGAGATCGCGCGCCGGATGATCGCGCAGTCGGATGTGGTGGCGGAGGGCTTCTCCCCCGGCGTGCTTGCCCGGCTGGGCCTGGGCTATGAGGAGCTGAAAAAGATCAAGCCGGACATCATCTACGTCCAGCAATCCGGCATGGGTGGTGTCGGCCGCTACGGCCGGTTCCGCACCATCGGCCCGGTGGCGGCGGCCTTTGCCGGCACCGCGGAGATGTCGGGCCTGCCGGAGCCGGCGATGCCGGCGGGCTGGGGCTATTCCTTCCTGGACTGGATGGGTGCCTACGGCTTTTCCATGGCCATCCTGGGCGCGCTGTACCACCGCGACCGCACCGGCCAGGGGCAATGGATCGACGGCTCGCAGTGCGAGAGCGGCATCTTCCTGGGCGGCGTCCCGGTGCTGGACCACAGCGCCAACAACCGGGTGTGGAGCCGCATCGGCAACCGCTCGCCCTACAAGCCCGCCGCGCCGCACGGCGCCTATCGCTGCGCCGGCCAGGACCGCTGGCTCGCCATCGCCTGCTTCGACGAGGCAGAGTTCCGCGCGCTGGCGACCGTTGCCGGCCATCGCGAATGGCTGGACGACCCGCGCTTTGCCACCCTTGCGTCGCGGCTGGCCAACCAGAACGCGTTGGACGCGGCGCTGGGCACCTGGACCGCCACGCAGGATGCCGCCGCCGCGATGCTGGCGCTGCAACAGGCGGGCGTGGCCGCCGGGGTCTGCCAGAATGCCGAGGACCGCTGCGACCGCGACCCGCAGCTTGCCGCGTTGGACTGGCTGACCGAGATCGAGGGCACCAAGATCGGCGCCTGGCCGGTGACGGAACTGCCGGCAGTGAAGTTCTCGGCCACGCCGGGGCATGCCGGTGGCATCACCCGGCGCGGCGCGCCCTGCTATGGCGAGGACAATGTGCGGCTGCTTGGCGAGCTGTGCGGCTACACCCCGGCCGAGGTGGAGCAGCTGGCCGCGGAGGGCGTGATCTGACCGCGCCGGAGATCCTCTTCATCGGGGATGTGCATCGGCGCTGGGAGCATGTGCAGCGCGGCCTGGTGGCGCTGCCGCGGCCACCGCGCCACGTGGTGCTGCTGGGCGACATGGAATGCCATGAGCCGCTGGACGCGCTGACCGCACCCATCCGCGCGGCCGGTGCGACGCTGCACTGGATCTTCGGCAATCACGACTATGACGGTGGCCCGGAGATGTGGGCCAACCTGGCCGACCCCGCGCTGAACCCGCTGACCAGCGGCGGCGCGCTGCATGGCCGCGTCGTGGAGATCGGCGGGCTACGGGTCGCGGGGCTGGGCGGCACCTTCCGTCCCCGCGTCTGGCATCCGCCCAACCCGCCGCGGCTGTACGGCCGGGCGGAGTTGCCCGCCGACAGGGCCAGCCTGGGCCCGGGCTGGAGCGAACAGGCCATCGGCGCGCTGGAGCATTCGCTCGGCGCCATGGCGATCTGGCCGGAGGATGTCGAAGCGCTGGCCGCCCAGCGTGCGGACGTGCTGGTCACGCATGAGGCGCCCAGCAGCCACCCCAGCGGCGTGGCGGTGCTGGACGACCTGGCGCGACGCATGGGCGCGCGCCTGGTCATCCACGGCCACCACCACATCGGCTATCGCGCCCGCCACCAGGATGGGCTGGAGGCGCAGGGCGTGGGTGCGGCCTGGGCCATGTGCCAGCTCGGCCAGGTGCATTGGCCCGGCGAGAAGGAACGCTGGCTGGGCCGCTCCCCCGCCGGCTGGGAATACCTTCCGTAGTGCCGGGCTGGTCGCGGCCCGCCATGGCGGCCGGCGCTGGCCAGTTCCCGCCATGCTGGCTAGCCTGAACCAAACAACACTGAGGAGACGCCCATGGCCGCCGCCTGCCTGATGGTGCGTGCCGTGCTGGCCAACGCCGCCGACCGCCCCGCCTTCGACCATTGGTACCGCACCGAGCACCTGCCCGAGGCGACAGCCGCCTTCGGCGCCACCCGTGCCTGGCGGTGCTGGAGCCTGACCGAGCCGGCGACGCATTTCGCCTTCTATGAATTCCCCGAGGTCGCCACCGCCCAGGCCCTGGAAACCAGCGCCAACATGGCGGCCATGAAGGCCGAGTTCGACCGCCACTGGGACGGCCGTGTCTCCAGGGTGCGGGAAGTGATGGAACTGGCACCATGACCAGGCTGACCCGCCGCAGCCTGCTGGCCAGCAGCCTGGCCTCCCCGGCCCTGGCCCAGTCCACGGGGTTCCCCAGCCGGCCGATACGCCTCATCGTGCCCTGGCTGGCCAGCGCGGCCGCCGATATCCAGCTGCGGGCGCTGGCGCCCCTGGCATCGCGCATCCTGGGCCAGGCCGTCGTCATCGAAAACAAGGCGGGCGCCAGCGGCATCCTGGGCGCGCAGACGGTGGCGGCCGAGGAGCGCGGCGACGGCTACCTGCTGAGCCAGATGCACGGCACCAATTTCCGCATGCCCGCGATGATGGCCAGGCCGCCCTACACCATCCCGGACGACTTCACCTGGATCATCCAGCTGGTCGGCTATTCCTACGGCGTGGTGGTGCGCGCCGACAGCCCCTGGCAGACTTGGCAGCAATTCGCCGACCATGTGAAAGCCAACCCGGGCAAGGTCAGCTTCGGCACCGCCGGGGTCGGCACGACGCAGCACATCACCATGGAACAGGTGGGCCGCAAGCTGGGGCTGGACTGGCTGCACGTGCCCTTCCGCGGTGGCGGCGACGACGTGGCGGCGCTGATGGCGCGGCAGTTGGACGCGGTGGCGGCCTCGACCCTGTGGGGTGAACTGGTGCAGGCCGGCCAGCTGCGGTTGCTGGTCAGCTTCGGCACCGAACGCATCCGACGCTTCGCCTTCGCCCCCACCCTGCGGGAGGTCGGCATCGATATAGCGCAGACCTCGCCCTATGGGTTGGTCGGCCCACGGGGGATGCCCGCGGAGGTGGTCCGCAGGCTGCACGACGCCTTCAAGGAAGCGCTGTTCAATCCTGAGCATGACGCCGTGCTCGATCGGCTGGACATGCCACGCACCTACCTCGATAGCGCCGACTACCGCGCCGCCGCGCCGCGCATCCTGGCGGAACAGACCGCCGCGGTGCAGGCGCTGGGCCTGCGCATGTAGCGCGCGTGGGTCTGGGGGGGCGCCCGGCCGCCCCGGACCGCTTCGCCGGATGCGTTGAAGCGCCGGCCGGCAGCGTTGCGGCAGACCCGGCGTCGCGGCTTGGCGCGAACGGCCGGCGCGGCCTCAGCCGCCGAGCAGGAAGGGCGTGATGGCCGCCGCCACGCGCTCCGGCGCCTGGATGGTGCCGACATGGCCCAGCCCTTCCAGCACCACCGTCCGCGCGCCCGGGATCTCGCGCGCAATGCCCAGGCTGTGCGCCGGCGGCACCAGGCGATCAAGCTCATGCGCCAGCACCAACGTGGGGGCGGCTATGCCGGACAGCTCCAGCTTCGGCGCCCGCGGGATCAGCGCATTGCGCCGCGCCTGCTGCACCGGCCCCCGCTTGCCGCCGGCGAAGCGCTGCGCCAGCTCCGGCCGCTGCGCCAGGTAGTCGTCGGTGTAGAAGTAGCGGGCGATCTTCGGCGCATTCGCCGCCGTATCCGCGCGCAGCACGCCGAGTTCCGCGGCAGCCCCAGGGTTGATGCTGCCGATGTTCTCGCCGATGCGGATGGCGGCCGACAGCACCAGCCGTTCCACGCTTGCGGGGTGCCGCACCGCCAGGGCCTGGGCGATGACGCTGCCGAGGGAACTGCCGAAGACATGCGCCCGCTGCAGCCCCAGCGCGGCGATCAGCGCGGCGGCGTCATCGGCCAGGTCGGTGATGCCGAACTCCGCATCCGGGTTGCGCGTGGCGCCGCAGTCCCGCTGGCTGTAGGCGATGCAGGTGAAGTGCGGCGCCAGATGCGGGATGAAGGCGGTGTACTGCGTGTGGTCGGCCTCGCCGCCATGCATCAGCACCAGGGGCGGGCCGTTGCCGGTCACCTCGTAGGCCAGGTTGATCCCGCCGGGGATGGTTGCGTGCTGCATCATGCCAGGGTTCCCCCACGTCTTACCTGATTGAGCGCCGCGGTCACCGCGCCGCCGAGGTCGTCCGGCTGCCATGGCATGCGCCAGGCGACATGGCCATCCGGCCGCACCAGCACGCAGCCGCCATGCTCAGTCAATCTCAACCGGCTTCACCACCTTCAGGCGCGGCAGCACTTCCTGGGTGAACAGGCGGATCGACTTCTCGCTTTCCGCATGGGTCATGTGGCCGCTGCGGCCAACCAGGCAGATCTGCCCGAAGCCGCCGGACCTTGTCGTAGAACTCCATGATCTGCCGATAGACGCTGTCCGGCGAACCCGCGAACAGGATGCCCTGCTTCATCGCCTCCTCGGCGGTGATGTCGACCAGCTTCTGCGAGTTCTGGCTGGCGGTGGTGACGCCCTTCTCGGCGTCCTTCAGCCCCAGGCCCGCCTCCACCTTCGGCTTGGTGCGGTACAGGCCAGGTGCCGCCACCGGCGGCGCCGCGCCGGGCAGGAACCGGTTGTACTGCGGCGCCGCCTTCAGCGAGGTGTTCAGGAACCACAGCAGCTTGCTGCCGACGCGGATGAGCGGCTGTGCCGCAGCGCCCCAGGGACACGTCCAGGGAGCACGCCCCAGGCCCGCCGCGGACGGCCCCATTCCAGGATGGTCGCGCGCCAATGGATGCGCGGCTGGTCGACCGGGTAGCCCCCCGCCGCCTCGTGGTTGGAACAGCACTTGTCCCAGATCACGTCGTCATGCTTGTGCCACCTGTGGTGGTACTCGGCATCCCGCTGGTTCATCCGCTCCCGCAACCCGCCGAACAGCGCATTGCCCTCGGCCTCCGCCATGCCGGAGAAGCGCAGGACGTGGTACGGATTGAAGTGGAGCGAGGTCCGCCCCGTTTTCGGATGCACGCGCCGCACCGGCCAGGCTACCGGCGGGGCGTCGCGGTCGCCGGGGTCCAGCAGGTCCACGCCCAACCTGTCCCGCCCGCCCTGGACGTATGCCGCCTGCACGCGCTGCAACCGCTGGCGCAGGGCTTCCGCCAGCGCATCATGGCTGGCGTACATGCTGGCGAACCAGGTGTCGCCGCCGAGGTTCGGGAGCGCCAGCCGTGGTTGTCGGGGCGCCGTTGCCGGGGGACCGCCCAGGTTGATGGTCCAGCCATGTGGATGTCTGTGGCAGGCGCAGCGCAGCCCGTGGCCGCGGACGATTGTGCGGCGCGGAGGTTCCGGCCCATCGTGCCGCATATCGGGCCGGCGGGCTGAGTCGCCGGGCCCTCGGGTTGAAAGGATGGCCTGATGCCGCAGACGGCGCTGGTACTGGGCGCGGGCATGGTGGGTGTCTCGGTGGCGCTGCACCTGCAACGCCGCGGGGTCGCGGTAACCCTGCTGGACCGGCAGGGCCCCGGCGAGGGCGCCAGCTTCGGCAATGGCGGGCTGATCCAGCGCGAGGCAGTGTTCCCCACCGCCTTTCCGCGCGCCGGCGCCGACCTGCGGCGGATCGCGCGGAACCGCTCGATCGACGCCGTGTACCACCCCTCCGCCCTGCCGGGGTATGTGGCGCCGCTGCTGCGCTACTGGTGGCATTCCGCGCCGGAACGCTACGCGACGGCAGTGCGGGGCCATGCCGCGCTGATCGCCACCTGCCTGAACGAGCACCTGGCGCTGGCGCGGGATACCGAGGCGATGGCACTGCTGCGACCGATCGGCTGGATGCGGCTGTACAGCGACGCCCGGCTGCTGGAAGCGGCGCTGGCCCAGGCGGAGCTGGCGCGGCGCGAGCATGGGGTGAACTTCACCGCGTTGGATGGCGCGGCATTGGCGGCGGCCGAACCGCACCTGCAAGTGCAGCGCCTGGGCGCCGTGCATTGGACCGACCCGCTTTCGGTCAGCGACCCGCATGCGTTGACCAATGCCTATGCGCAGCGCTTCGCCGAGGCCGGCGGGCGCTTCGTGCAGGGCGATGCCACCACCCTGCGCCGCGCCGGCAGCGGCTGGCAGGTGCAGGCGGCGGAAGGCCCGGTGGAGGCCGCGACCGTGGTGGTGGCGCTGGGCGCCGGGTCGGTGAAGGTGACGGGGCCGCTGGGCTATGCGCCGCCGCTGTTCGGCAAGCGCGGCTATCACCGCCACTTCCGCCTGCAGGGCAATGCCGTGCTGAACCGGCCGCTGCTGGATACCGCCAGCGGCTTCCTGCTGGCGCCGATGCGGGCCGGGGTGCGGCTGACCACCGGCGCCGAATTCGCTCGCGACGAGGCACCGCCAACGCCGGTGCAACTCGCCCGGGCGGAGCCGGTGGCGCGCGGCCTGCTGCCACTGGCCGATGCGGTGGAGCAGACGCCCTGGATGGGCGTACGGCCCTGCATGCCGGACATGCTGCCGTCGATCGGCCCCCTGCCCGGCCAGCCAGGTGCCTGGTGTGCCTTCGGCCATGGCCACCAGGGGCTGACGCTGGGGCCCAGCACCGGCCGGCTGCTGGCAGAGCTGCTGACCGGCGAGGCGCCCTTCCTGGACCCCGCACCGTACCGGCCAGACCGGTTCTGAGCGCGGCCACCGACGCGCTGCCGCCGATGGCCGTGCAGCCTTCCCTCTGTCGGCCCCGGTGCCCGGCGGCAGGGGCTTGGCCAGCCCCCTGCGGCGCTATCCGCTCACACTGAAGCAGGGTGCGCGGATCGTGGTCCGGCCAGGCTCAGTGCCGGAAGTCGTAGCTCCGCAGCACCCGGCCACCGATGGTCGTGTTCAGCTGGGCGATGGCGGTGAACAGGTTGCTCTCGATTGGCGGCGCCGAGATGCGCGCGCCCTGATGGAGCGGGCGGGGGTGAACCGCCCCAGCCGAGCCATGCGTGCCGCCGCTGGAACTGGTGGGCGTGCTGTCGCGCAGGGCCGCGGCTGGCCAGGTGGCGTCGCAGGAGGGCGGAGAGCAGACCTTCCAGCAGGTCGATGCCTTTCAGCAGGCTCCGGGTCGGCGCAGGCTGGGTCGCCATCGGTGAGGGTGACCTGCCTAGAGCAATATCCGTTCTGATGGAATCATCTGAACGTATCTCTTGCTCTAGGTTCAGATAGTTATAGAACACAATGCGCCCAACAGGGCGCATTGTGTTCTAGGTTGCGGCGGAGCTGCATGCCTTGCCCGCTATCACCTCCCGGAGCCGTTGTTCGATTTCCCTGTTGTAGTAGGGCTTGGCGATAATCGTGCTGCCCGCCAGGTCGTCCGGCAGAACGCTGAACACATCGTATCCCGTGCCAAATATGAAGGGGATGCCGCGCGCCTTCAGTACCGCGGCAACATCCCAGGACGTGTCGCCATCCAGGTTGACGTCGAGCAGCGCCGCATCGAATGCCTCCGACCGCGCCAGCGTCAGGGCATCTGCCTTGCACGTCGCGGGCCCGACTACCACCCAACCGAGGTCGTCGATCATGATCTGGATCGCGGTGACCAGCAGGAAGGAATCCTCCACCACCAGGATGCGAAACGCGTCCGAAGATGGCGCCGCCGGCGCGTCTGCTTCCCGCCTGGCGTCCAGTTTCAGCGTGGCGGTCACCGGCGGGCCGATGCTGGATGAAATGACCGACGCTGGCGGCAGGAAAATATCGCACACCACGCCGGCGCGCAGGTAATGCACCGTCGCCCGGCCACCGGTATCCATGGCCAGCGCGCGTTCGATCAATGTCGAGCCGAAGCCACGGCGATCCGGCTGTTCAACCGGCGGGCCGCCGGTCTCGGCCCAGGACAGCTCGATGCCGCCATCCCTGGCCCGCCGCCAGTCCACCGCCACATGGCCGAGAGAGGCGGTGAAAGCGCCGTATTTCGCCGCGTTGGTCGCCAGTTCATGCACCGCCAGCGACAGCGACAGCGCCGATTTCGGGGTCAGCAGAAAGTCGGGGCCGCTGAGCGAGACCGTCTTGTCTCCCACGGCATAGTGGTTGACTTCTTCGCGCAGCAGCCTGTCGATCGACACGCCCTCCCAGCGGCTTTGGGACAGCAGGCTATGCGCCTTGGCCATGGCCTGGATGCGGCCCTCCAGCCCCTGCACGAAACCGGTCAAGGACCTTGCGCCGCGGCTGGTCTGGGTCACCAGCGCCTGGATGTTGGCGATGGTGTTCTTCACCCGGTGGTCCAGTTCGGCCATCAGGACCTTGTCGCGCTCGGCAACCCGCTTGCGTTCCAGCGCCACCGCATTGATCCGGCGCAGGACCACGTGCAGCAGGGAAACCCGCAGGTCGAACGCCGCATCCAGGTCGGCCGCCGCCCATGGCAGGCAGCGTCCGCTGACCTCCTCCTTCCAAACCTCGAAGGATTTGCGCGGGCTGAGCCGGTCCCCGTTCGGGCCACCGGCAACCAGCTTGATCGGCTCTCCGGCCCAGCTGATGGTCCCGACCAGCTCCGGCCTGAACCAGATGATGAAGTCGCGCGGATCATCCGATACCGAGATGACGAGCACGCCGGAGGCGACCGCCGTGAAGGCAGCGGCAGGCGGCCAAAGCTCCGACAAGCGGTCGGTCGAGAACACGCCGCCATCCCGCGGGACCTGGGAACTCAGCCAGTCCACCAGCGACAGGATCTGGCGCGCATCAGGCGTGATGCCCAGAAATGTCAGCTGCCCCTTGACGCTGACCGCGACGCCGCCGCGACCATCGCCGTCGATGCCAGGCGTGTCGCAGCATATGTAGTCGAGCAGGTTGGGCGATTCCTTGGTCAGCCCATGGGCGTAGTCGTCGGCGCTGGCCAGGTTGAGCATGAGGTTCTGCAGCACCGCGCGGCTTGCCAGCCGCTCATCCAACCGCTCGCTCTTCTCGCTGACCTCCAGCTGCAGCGAAAACATGGAGCCGAACAATTCGCCGATGGCGCGCAAATGCCGTGGCAGGATGCGCGCGCTGTAGTGATGGCAGGCGATGAGGCCCCAGAGCTTGCCGTCGCGGATGATGGAAATCGACATCGACGCGCCGATACCCATGTTGCGCAGGTATTCCAGGTGGATCGGCGACACGCTGCGCAGGATCGCCTGGCTCATGTCGAGCGGCTGCCCGGTGCGCGGATTGAGCGTGGGGGTCAGCGGTGCCGCGTCGTAGTCCACCTGGGTGATCAGCCGCAGCCAGTTCTTCACATACAGGTCGCGGGCCTGCTGGGGGATGTCGGCCGCGGGGTAGTGCAGGTCAATGAAGGGGTCGAGATGCGGCTCCTTGCTCTCGGCGATGACCCAGCCGGAGCCATCCAGCATGAACCGATAGACCAGCACCCGGTCATAGCGGACGACATGGCGCACCCGTTCAGCGGCAAGCTGGCACAACGCCCTGAGCGCCAGCGGCGCGTCCAACCCGGCAACCATTTCCTGCACCGCGGTCAGCGGGTCGGCGGCGAAGCGGTCGCTGGGGTCGGCGGCTTCGAATTCCAGCACCAGCGACCCGCCGCTGCGGTGCAGGCTGGCATCGATGGGTTGGTCCGCGATCACGCGCATCTGCGGGTCGAGCAGGTGCCGCGGCTTGGCAAGACTGAGCGCGGCGGCCAGCCCCCGCAGGTTCTCGACCTGGTCCGGGGAAAACAGGGTCGCCGCCGACCGCCCGAGCACGGCGCCGAGGTGCACGCCCAGCAGGCGGGACGTGTCGCCCGCGGCTTGCAGCACTTCCAGCGTAGCGGCATCCAGCACCAGCATGGCGCCGTGCGGCAGGATCGCCCCCGGGATGTGGATCGGCTCGCGGTCACAGCTGGTCACGTCAACCGACATTGCCGCGGTATCCTGTTCAGCCATTGGGCAAACTGCTCCATCCGTCCAGCCAGTCTTCGAACGCGGCAAAGGTGGCAACCGCGCCGCTGATGATCTCGGCCCGCGCCGCAGGCTCGGGCGGTGCGGCGGATAGCTGTGCCAGGTAGTCTCGCCATGCCTCGCCCGTGCCGGAGCCGCGGCCGACGAAGAAACGCCGGCCCGCCATCGCATCCGTGCCGAGCAGCCGGTCGAGGCTGCGCGCCAATTCCCGCCCCCCCAGGGCCGACCCTTCGACAACATACCGCGCACCCAGCCGGGAATGCGCACTGGCGAGCCACGGCAGGTGCGGGCATCTCGGCAGGGCGGCAAGCGGCCGCGGCGCCCCCAACGCCGCCAGGTCGGCGGCAAGCCAGGTGCTGCGCTCCGCGCCAATGCCCGCGGCGGCCTCAAACGGCAGGTAAAACCCGTAGAGGCGCGCCAGCAGCCGCTGGTAGTCCGCGGATTGGATGGTGGCGTCCTGGATGGCCGCGAAGCCGGCATGGCGGTGCAGACGGTCGTGTACCTCCTGCGTCGCTGCACGCAGCAGCAAGCGCAAGGACGGGTCCGCCCTCGCGGTCTCAATGCCGAGCGTGATCACCTCTCCAATCCGGGCGGCCCCGGGCATACCATCGCCGCCAGGGACGCCAGTATCAGCGCGCTGGTCCATCCGGACCTTCCCTGCCAGAGACCCCTCCATGGCCTTCGACGCGTGCTGCCTCTCGGTCGGCTCCAGAGAGCGAAGCGCAGCCCCACCACCTTCGCGCGCGGTCGGGTATTGGCGTGCTGCGACCCGCTCGATGCTGCGCTGCTCAACTGCCGGCAGCCGCGA
This sequence comes from uncultured Rhodospirillales bacterium, assembly GCA_903835235.1. GTDB lineage: Bacteria > Pseudomonadota > Alphaproteobacteria > Acetobacterales > Acetobacteraceae > CAIMOR01. The sequence goes on along the minus strand of CAILMF010000038.1, from coordinate 68,715 downwards.
CATCTTGGGTATCTGGGGTTGAAGAGGCATAACTCTTCATAACGACAATCGTAAATCGATTGTGATTTATTTTCATCACAAAAATGCGAGAAACGTCTGTTCTTGTTGATGTATATCAACAGCGATAAGTTATTTACCCGGAACCACAAGTTAACGTGAGCACCGGACAACCTCGGTTGGCGGCGCCCCTTTGGTGCTGGCCGACCGCGGGTTGGACCCGCCTGGGTCCGGGCCATGCTGGCGGCCTGACGCCAGTGGAAGGCAGCGGCACCAGCCGCCGACTAGGCACGGCTGCTGGCAGCCGAGCATACCCGCCTGCGCCACCAGCCCGGCGCCGATGAGCGCGCCGTGCTGCATGGCTGGTGCGTCGGCCGCGACCCGCCGGCGCAAGCGGTGTCCGGCGTCCAGCAGACCACCCCCCTCCGCCTGCGGCAGGCTGGTGGCTGTGCACGGCGGTTCGGGCGGCGCGGGGGCCTGGCGCTCCGTCAACCTGCCCCCGGGGCTCAGTGCCTGAAGTCGTAGCTCCGCAGCACCCGGCCACCGATGGTCGTGTTCAGCTGGGCAATGGCGGTGAACAGGTTGCTCTCGATATTGCCGGCCTCGTTCAGCTGCGCCGTGTTCCAGTTCCAGATCTCCACGCCAAAGGCCAGGTTGCCGATGATGAAGTGGTCCATGAAGCTGGACAGCGCGTTGCTGTAGTCCACCAGCACGGTGGTGCGGCTGTCCAGGCCGCGGAAGTCGTTGACATAGCCGCTGTAGCGCGTGCCGGCGGCACCGGCCAGGCCATGGCCCTGCAGGTACAGCTCGTTCAGCACCACGTCGCCCTGGATGGTGTGCGACAGCGCCAGGTAGCTCTCCTCGGTCAGCTGGGCGCGGGGGTCCAGCCCCAGGCTCGTGCTGTTCAACTTCAGCGCCATGGCCATGGCGTCCAGCGCACGCTGCACATCCTCGCGGTACGCCACCTGCTTGGCGGCGCTGGCGGTGGCGATGGCGGTATTCTCGAACACCGCCTCGGCATTCGCCTCCAGCCGCTGGATCGCCGAGAGGTTGCGGCCTTTGCCGGCGAGCAACTGCGCGTAGTAGCTCTTCCACTCCGCCGCCAGGTCGGTGGTGGTGTGGAACAGGCCATTGGCGTCGGCATTCCAGACATGGGTTGCCGTCAGGCCGGAGGCGATGACCTCGCGCTTCAGGATGACGTCGCCATAGATGCCGGTGAAGCTGTTGGTGGGCACCTTGGCCGGCACCGCCGGCACCACGATGGCCTGCGCCGGCGAGACGTAGCCGGCATTGGCGGTGCTGGCGGTGGTGCTGAAATCCGTGCTGTGCAGGGTGCGGAACCAAGCCAGGTCGTCCAGCGCCACCACGGCCTGGGCCAGCGTGCTCTGGGTGGTGAACTGGTTGTTGTCCTGCACCAGGACACCGCCGCGGAACACCACGGGGTTGAGCAGCTGCGACATGATGCCGTCGGTCATCAGGCCGCGCACCGCCAGCTGGTTGTTGTCCAACCCGCCGCCCACGAACAGCACGCTGTTGTCCACCGGCGTGCCCCAGCGCAGCACGTCCATCGTGTAGCCGTTGTAGCGGCTGGAGATGGCGTTGTTCATGCCGACGCCCTGCAGCGCCAGCTCGCCCAGCGCCGCGCTGCCCTGGATGGTATGCGCCAGCGCCATGTAGCTGCTGATAGTCAGCGGCGCGGCGGGGTCGATGGCGAAGCTCGCCAGGTTCAGCGTCATCGCCTCGCCGATCGCGTCCAGCATGCGCTGCACGTCCTCGCGGTAGGCCATCTCATAGCTGTGCGGCAGCCAGTCCGGCCCGCCGCCCAACAGGGTATTCTCGAACACCGCCTCGGCATTGCCGGCCAGCCGCTGCACCGCGGTCAGGCTGGCGCCGTTGCCGGCCAGCATCTGCTGGTAGTAGGTGCGCCACTCGATCTCCAGGTTGGCCAGGGTATGGAACTGGCCATTGGCATCGGCCACCCAGGTATGGCCATTGGCGACGATGGTGCTGTCGATGACCTGGCCGAAGGCGGTGGAGGTGGTTTCGTCGCCCACCTGCAGCACCGGCACCGGGGCCGGGCCACGGCCGGGGATGATGAAGTCGCGCGCCAGGTACAGCTTGCTGAACATCGACTGGTTCATCGAATCGACAGCGGCGAGGAAGGTGCTCTCGTCGGCGCCGTTCTGGTTCAGCTGCACCAGGATGCCATCCTCCGCCACCACCGGATACAGCAGGTGGGAGATGGTGCGGTCGTCGAACAGGTCGGTGATCGCGCGCTCGCCGGTGGTCAGCCCGCCACCGATGTACAGCGTGCGCTGGTCCACGTTGTTCTGGTAGTCGTTGGTGTAGCCGCGGTAGCGCGGGGCCGGCGGGTTGTTCAGGCCGTGGCCCTGCAAGGCCATTTCATGCAGCGCGCCGTCCAGCTCGATGGTGTGCTGGATGGCCAGGTAGGTCGCCTGTGTCAGCGGGGCGCTGCGGCTGATGCCCAGCCGGTCCATGGCGGTCGCGATCACGTCCAGCTCGCGCTGGAAATCCTCGCGGTCGCGCTCCTGCACCGCCTCGTTCAGGTTGGCCAGGCCGGTAAACTCGAACACCGCCTCGGCATTGGCCTCCAGGTGCTGCAACCCGGTCTGCGGGGCGCCGGCCAGGGCCTGCTGGTACAGGTTGTACCATTCCAGCGTCAGGTCGGTGGTGGTGTGGTACAGCCCGGTGGCGTCGGCCACCCAGGTATGGCCGTTCAGCACCTGCGTGGTGCTGACGACCTCGCCGAACAGCGTCGTCATCATGCCCGGCCCGGGCTCCGGCAGGGTCGGTGCCGGCAGCGGCGGCGCGGTGGTGGAGACGGCGACCACGGCGCCGACCGCCGCCTTCACCACGCTGAAGTCGGAGGCAACGTAGACCTGCTTGAACAGCGTGGTGTTCATCGCCTCCACCCAGGCCGCCACGGTGCCCTCGCCGCCGCCGTTCTGGCTCAGCTGCACCAGCTGGCCGTTCTGCGCGATGACCGGGAAGGCCCATTCGCCGATGATCTGGTCGTCGAAGAAGCCGGACAGCACGTTCTGCCCGTTCGACCGGCCACCGCCGACGAAGTAGGTGGCCCAATCGGCCCACATCATGTCGTTATGGAAGCCGTTGTAGCGGGCCATGCTGGGGTTGTTCACACCCTCGCCCTGCAACGCCAGCTCGCGCAGCGCGGTATTGGCCTGCAAGGTCTGGCCGATCTTGATGTAGTCGGCGGCCGAGAGCAGCTGGTTGCCGGTCAGCCCCAGCTGGGTCATCACCGTGGCGACCGCGTCGATCACCCGCTGCACATCCTCGCGGTCGCGGGCGAGGATGCTCGGCTGCTGGTTGGCCAGCATGCTGTTCTCGAACACCGCCTCGGCATTGCCCTCCCAGCGCTGGATCGCGGTCAGGGTGCTGCCTTTGCCCGCCAGCATCACCTTGTAGTACTTCAGCCATTCAGCACCGAGGTCGGTGCTGGTGTGGTACAACCCGTCGGTGCCGGCCACCCAGCTATGCGCGCCGGCCTTCTGCACCTTCGGCGCCTCGGCGCCGAAATAGCCGATGAAGTTGCCCCGCACGGCGACCGCGCCGGTGCCGAGCACATAGAAGTCGTCCGACGTATAGACCTCGTGCAGCCAGGTGGTGTTCAGCGCCTCGATCGCCTCGTACAGCGTATTCTCGGCCCGGCCATTCTGGTTCAGCTGCTCAAGCTCGCCATTCTGCGCCACCACCGGGAAGGCCAGGTGACTCATGATGCTGACATCCATGAAGTCGCCGAGCGCGAATTCGCCGGTATTCACCCCGCCGCCGACGAACAGCGTGATGCTGTCCACATTGTCCTGGAAATCACGGGTGAAGCCGTTGTAGCGCGCGTTGGACGGGCTGTTCAGGCCGTGGCCCTGCAGGGCCAACTCCAGCAGGAAGGGGTTGTTCTGCAGCGCGTGCTCCAGCGCCCGATACGTCTCCACCGTCAGGTCGGCGTGGCCGTCCCAGCCGATGCTGGCGCCGGCGGCGGCCACCGCGTCCAGCTCGCGCTGCACATCCTCGCGGTACATCCTGGACGCCACCGCATCCGCCCGGACGATGGCGTTGAGCCCGGTATTCTCGAACACCGCCTCGGCATTGCCCTCGGCGCGCTGGATCGCGGTCAGCGTGTCGCCGTTGCCGGCCAGCATGATGCGATAGTAGCCCAGCCACTCCGCCGCCAGGTTGGTGGTGGTGTGGTACAGGCCGGTGCTGTCGGCGGTCCAGGTGTGGCTGGCGGTCAGCCCGGCGGGCAGCGTCACCTTGCTGGAGATGATGTCGCCGAACAGCGACAGCTGGCTGCCCCTGGGCGCCACCAGTCCGGCATCCGGCGGCGCGCTCGGCAGGGCGCTGGCGGTGCCCGGCGTGGCGGAGAAGTCCTTCGCCGTCCACACCTTCCAGAACATCGCGTCATCCAGCGCGCCGACGGAAAGCTTCAGCAGATCCTCGGAGTTGGCGTTCTGGTTCAACTGCTCCAGGTGGCCATCCTGCGCCACCACCGGGTAGGGCAGATGGCTGATGATGACGTCGTCGAAGAAGTTGCGCAGCGCGTTCTCGTTGCTGTCCAGCCCGGCGCCGATGAACAGCGTGGTGCTGTCCACCCCATTCTGGAAGTCATTGGTGTAGCCGTTGTAGCGCGCCAGCGGCGGGCTGTTCAGGCCATGCCCCTGGATGCCCAGTTCCTGCAACGTCGCGTCGGACTGTATGGTGCGGCCGATGGCCAGGTAGTCCTGCACCGTCAGCGGGCGGGTGCCGTCCATGCCCAGCCTGGTCATGGCCGCGGCAATGGCGTCGAACTCGCGCTGGGCGTCCTCCCGGTCGCGCGCCTGGATGGCGTCGCTGAGCGTGGCGATCTTGGTGTTCTCGAACACCGCCTCGGCATTCGCTTCCAGGTGCTGGATCGCGGTCAGTGCGGTACCGGCCAGCAACTGCTGGTAAAGCCCCTTCCATTCCGCGGTAAGGTCGGTATCGGTGTGGAACAGGCCGTTGCTGTCGGCCCACCAGTCATGCGGGCTGATTCCGGTGATGGTGCCTGCGATGGTGCTGCCGAACAGGGTCAGCACGGGCTGGGGAACGTAGTCTTCGAGCATGGCGCAAGCCTCGGCAAGGGGCGGGCGGACAAGCCGCCGTTGCCGTTAGCCTATGCTAAGAATCACATGGTTTCGTCTTCGCATGTCTCATCACGAGAATTTGAGATGCGCTGAGATCAACCACTGATTGTGTTCGGATACCCAGTCCGCCTTGCCGCTACGCCACAGCTTGGCTGTTCCGCCGGGCACGCCGGTGCGCGGTTCAGGCAGGGCCAGCCGGGCGTGCCACCCGCGCCCCTGGGTTGGCGGCGTAGTCCGGGCACCATCAGCAAGGCGTTCCGAGTGCCGATCGAGGAGGATGCAGGGCAGGCATCGGCGTATGCCGCCCCCGGCAGCACTGGTGCACGGCGCCGTGCCCTGCCGTGGTTGCAGGCGAAGCTGGATGCCCCCCACGCTGAAGCCGGATGTGATGCATGGCGTGACCCTGCTGATCGTGCGGGAGCCGACCAGCTGCGTCTGCTGCGACGAACCGCACGGGACCAGCGCCCTGCCCGATAGTCGGCGACGTGGTGCGAACACGCAGGTCTACACCAGCGACGGGATCATCCGCGCCCCGCGCGTGGCGTCAGACCTCGCGCGCAACCACAATGGCCAGTTGTGGCCGGTAGAGCTGGCAGATGTGCTGGAGAGCGGCGTGCTGTGGCGCGTGGTGAAGCTGCACCCCACGGACTTCCGCGACATGGACTGGAGCCGTTTCACCGCGACCCCACGCGGTTAAACGGCTCCAGCTTTTGGTAGGGTCGCATTTTCCGAGCCGGCGAGCGTATCCGCTCGCCTTGAAAAGGCTCTAAGCCACCAGTGCTTGGACAACGCCGCCCAGCGCGAGGCGGCCGTCGGCAAGGCACTGTGCCGTTGCCGCACCGACGATATCGCCGCCTCGGCCCGGCCCGCGCTTCCACCCCGGCGGCGCGCCAGGCCGTGCTGGAGGGCTGACTTGACAGCGTGCCGGCATCCCGGCCGCATGCCGGGAAACATCCGGAGAGAAACGTCCATGTCCCGCATTCCGCTGCGCCACGGCATCTTCCTGCCGCCCTTCCACCCGATGGAGGAAAACCCCACCGCCTGCCTGGACCGCGACCTGGAGCTGATGTGCTACCTGGACAAGCTGGGCTTCCATGAGGCGTGGATCGGCGAGCATCATTCGGCCGGCTGGGAGATCATCAGCTCGCCGGAGCTGTTCATCGCGGTGGCGGCGGAGCGTACCCGGCACATCCGCTTCGGCACCGGCGTCATCTCCCTGCCCTACCACAACCCGCTGATGGTCGCGAACCGCATCATCCAGTTGGACCACATGACCAAGGGCCGCATCATGTTCGGCGCCGGGCCGGGGCTACTGGCCTCCGACGCGCTGATGCTGGGCATCGACCCCGACACCCAGCGCGACCGCATGGCCGAGGCACTGGACGTGATCCTGCGCTTCTTCAACGGCGAATACGTCACCGAGAAGACCGACTGGTACACCTACGTCAACGCCCGCGCCCACCTGCCGCCCTACACCAAGCCCTATCCGGAAGTGGCGGTGGTGAGTTCGGTCACGCCATCCGGTGGGCGGCTGGCCGGCAAGTATGATCTCTCGATGATCTGCGTCGCCGCCACCAACCCCTTCGGCTACGACGCGCTGGCGGCCAACTGGCAAATCGCCAACGACATCGCGGCGAAACAGGGCCGCAAGATGGACCCGGCGCGGCTGCGCCTGGTGGGGCCGATGCACATCGCCGAGACGCGCGAGAAGGCCTACGAGAACGTCCGCTTCGGCCTGGCGCGCTACATCGACTACCTGAACAACAACCAGCTGCGCTACAACATCCCCGCGGGCGTGGACCCGGCGCAGTGGTTCGTGGACAACAAGTTCGGCGTCATCGGCACGCCGGACGACGCCATCGCGCTGATCGAGCGGCTCTACGCCAAGCAGGGCGATTTCGGCGTGATGCTGCAGCAGGCCCACAACTGGGCTGATTTCGAGCAGACCAAGCGCTCCTTCGAGCTCTATGCCCGCTACGTCATGCCGCATTTCTCCGGCGACAATCGCGCCCGGGCGGAGAGCTTCGACTGGTGCACCGACCACCGCGACCAACTGACGGAAAAGCGCGCCTCGGCGGCCAAGCTGATGTTCGACAAGCATGCCGCGGAAAGCGGCCAGGGTTGAGGGAGCACCGGCCGTGAAGATCATCGACGCGCAGATCCATCTCTGGTCCAAGGGCTCGCCCTCGGGCCTGCACCGCAAGGTCGCCGCCTTCACTGCCGAGGAGGCGCTGCGGGACATGGACGCCGCCGGGGTGGATGCGGCGCTGATCCACCCGCCGCTGGGCTGGGACCCCGCGGCCAACGAGATGGCGATGGCCGCGGCCTGGCGCTACCCGCAGCGCTTCGCCGTCATGGGCCAGTTCCCGCCGACCGACCCGACCCAGCGCGAGCGCATCAAGGGCTGGCGCAACCAGCCGGGCATGCTGGGGCTGCGCTGGGCGCTGCTGCATGAGCATGAGCAGGCCTGGCTGCGTGATGGCACGCTGGATTGGATCTGGCCCGCCGCCGAGGCCGAGGGGCTGACCATCGCCATGATGGGCGGGCTGTTCCTGGACGACTTCCGCCGCATCGCCGAGGCGCATCCCGGCCTGCAGCTGGTGCTTGACCATTGCGGCCTGGTGCGTACCGGGCAGGACGCCGCCGCCTTCGCCCAGTTGGACAAGCTGTGTGCGCTGGCAAGACTGCCCAATGTGGCGGTGAAGGCCACCGGCGCGCCGCACTACTCCACCCAGCCCTACCCCTTCCGCAACATCCAGGACGGGCTGCACCGCATTTTTGATAGCTTCGGGCCAAAGCGCTTCTTCTGGGGCACCGACATCACCCGCATGCCGATCAGCTGGCGCCAGTGCATCAGCTTCTTCACCGAGGAACTGCCCTGGCTGCACGGCCAGGACCTTGAATGGGTGATGGGCCGCGGCGTCGCCGCCTGGCTGAAGTGGAACTACAAGTTCGACTGATGTCCCGGTCGGTTCCTTGACCGCTGGCATGGGTTTTCCTGGCATTCTGCGCGTCGTGCGGTCAGCACGCTTGGCACACGTCGCGGAAGCCACCGGCAAGACGCTGAACGCACCCTTCGTGCATGTCTGGGAAGTACGCGCCAACAGGCTCGCCCGCTTCGGCATGCACACCGGCACCTTGCTGGGGCGGCTGGCCCCGGTGGCCTGAGCAACCGGTGTCCTGCCAGCGTTGCTCGTTCGGGCAACCCCGGAAACGAGGTTGGCGCCCCGCGCGTGGCGACTTCCTGGAACAGCCGCATCGGCCGCGCCACCTGGCGGTTGCCCAGATGCAGGATCAACGGATCCTGCGCCGGAAAGTGCCAGTCCGGCCTCAACCGGTCGGAGTTGTTCATCCGGCAGGGGCACTCGCCGCATGTCGCCTTCTCCCGCATCCTCGGAATCGAGGCGGCCGGGATCGTCGAAGTGGCGCCAGGGCGCCGACATGAAACAGGCGCGGCATGGAGTGCCGCGCCTGCAACAGCTGGGCGGGGCAGCGCCAAGGCCGCCCCGGGGCCTGGTTCAGATCAGGTGCAGGTCGCTGGCGGTCACCCCGGCCGGGGTAGCGAAGCTGGCGATGATCATCTTCACGCCGGCGCCGGTGCCATCGGCATCCCAGTAAAGGGTGTTGGCGCTGGTGCTGTAGACGAACTGGCCCCAGGCCTTGTTCGCCGCGTTGCCCGCCACGAAGCGCTGCGCCGCGCCGAGGTCCATGCCCGCGGTCAGGCTGGCATCGAAGCCGGCAGCGTCGAACTCGAAGGCATCGACACCGTGCTGGAAGTCGAGCACGCGGTCATTGCCCTCGCTGGCCGTGGCGTAGCGGAAGATGTCGGCATCGTTGCCGCCCGCCAGCGTGTCACGGCCCGCGCCGCCGACCAGCGTATCGTTGCCGGCAGCGCCGGACAGCTGGTTGGCGCCGGCATTGCCGGTGAGCAGGTTGCCCAGCTCGTTGCCGGTGCCGTTGATGCCGAGGCGACCGGTCAGCGTCAGCGCCTCCACATTGGCGCCCAAGGTGAAGGAAACGCTGGCCTTCACCAGGTCCATCCCGCCGCCGACGCCGCTGGCTTCCACCGCCAGGTCGCCGACGCTGTCCACCACGTAGGTGTCGTCGCCGGTGCCGCCGACCATGCTGTCGGCGCCGGTGCCACCATCCAGGCTGTCATTGCCGCCCAGACCCAGCAGCGTGTCGTCGCCGGCCAGGCCAAGCAGCGTGTTGCTGCCGGCGCTGCCGGTCAGGCTGTTGGCACCGGTATTGCCGGTGCCCATCAGGTCGCCACCATCCAGCACCAGGGCTTCCAGGTCGCGCCCCAGGGTGTAGTTGATGCTGGCAACGACGGTGTCGACGCCGACGCCGCTTTCGCGGATCATGTCGGCCAGGCTGTCGACGTAGTAGGTGTCGTCGCCGATGCCGCCCGACATGGTATCGGCGCCGGTGCCGCCGTTCAGCGTATCGTTGCCGGCATTGCCCATCATGCTGTCGTTGCCGCCCAGGCCGGCCAGCGCATTGTTGCCGGCGGTGCCGAGGATCAGGTTGTCGCCGGCATTCCCGCTGCCGTCCTGGTCTGCGGTGCCGGTCAGCGTCAGCACCTCGACATTCGCCGCCAGCACGTAGCCGTTCAGCGCGGTGCGGACGGTGTCGGTGCCCTGGTCGGCCAGTTCCACCACCTGGTCGGCGGCGTTGTCCACCATGTAGCCGTCGTTCCCGTCGCCACCGACCATGCTGTCGGCACCGGTGCCGCCGTCCAGGCTGTCATTGCCTTCCAGGCCCAGCAGGGTGTCGTTGCCGGTCAGGCCGCTCAGCGTGTCGAAGCCTTCGGCACCGGTCAGCAGGTCGTCGCCGCGGGTGCCGATGGTGCGGCTCGGCGGCACGAAGGTGACGCTCAGGCTGCTGGCGCCCAGGGCGGCGTTGCCCGCGGCGTCTATGGCCTGGGCTGCCAGCGTGTGCGCGCCGGCCGTCAGGGTGACGCCGACCGACCAGGTGCCGTCGGCGCCGGCGATGGTGGCCGCGCCGACCGCGACGAGGCCCTCATACAGCTGCACCGTGGCGCCGGCTTCGGCGGTGCCGGTGATGGTCTGCGCCGCCACGCCCACCGTGCCGCCCGGGCTGGTGATGGCGACCGCGGGGGCCAGCGTGTCCAGCGTGAAGCTGAACGCGATGCCGCTGCTGGCGCCCTGGGCGTCGGTCTGGCTGACCGTCAGGCTGTGGCTGCCCTGGGCCAGGGCCGAGAGGTCCAGGCTCCAGGCGCCGCTGGCATCGGCGGTGGTGCTGGCCACCTCGATGCCACCTTCGGTGATGCTGATGCCGGCCAGCGCCAGGGCGGTGCCGCTGACATGACCATCATTGGTCAGCAGGTCGCCGGCCAGGCCGGAGTCCTGCACCAGTTGCACCGTCTGCGGCCCCGGGGTGCCGGCGGCCAGCGTCACGTTGCCATCGGCGAAGCTCGCCACTTCCACATGGCGCAGCAGGTCGCGGCCGGCGGCGCCGATGGCGGTCCAGCTGCCATCCAGGTTCTGTACCAGCGTGGTGTCGGCCGAGGTGCCGGCGAAGACGGCGACGTCATCACCCGTGCCGCCATCCAGCGTGTCGTTGCCGGTGCCGCCGGTCAGGCTGTCATTGCCGCCCTGCCCGTCCAGGCTGTCGGCACCGCTGGTGCCGGCCAGCACTTCGGCGAAGCCGCTGAAGTCGTAGCGGGCCAGCGAGGGGTCGTGGTCCGAGGCCTGGGCGTAGAACTCGGAGTTGATGTGGACGATGTCGAAGCCGTCATTCGCCGCCAGCAGCGTGGCGCTGGCCAGCTGGTGATCCAGCTCCTGGGTGTTGCCGTCGAAGTTGTAGCTGTACTGCTCGTTGGTCGGCAGCTTCGCCGCCGCCAGGTCGAACACCACCTGCGCGCCGGTGGACTCGCCGGTCAGCGTCTTCACCGGGTTGGAGAAGGTGAAGTCGTTGAGGTCACCGGCAACCTGGATCAGCGCGTTCGGGTTGCTGGCCAGCAGGCTGTCGATATAGGCGTTGATGACGGTGGCCTGCGCCAGGCGCTGGGTCTCGGAGCCGAGCACCGGCGGCTGGATGGCGCCGAACAGCGCGCCGTCGCCGCCCTTCGAGTTCATGTGCAGGTTGATGACCGTGAGGTCCTGCCCATTGAAGGTGAAGTGGCCGATCAGCGGCTTGCGGCTGCTGGCGAAGGCGCTGTTGGTCGGGTCCAGCAGCTCGACGCTGTTCAGCGTGACCAGGTCGGCGCGGTAGAGGAAGCCGTTGCGGATATTGGCGTTGGGCTGGCCGCCGTTGATGTTGGAGGCCGAGGGCGCCAGGTAGGCATAGGCGTAGTCGACGCCGTAGGTGGTCTTGATGAGGTCGACCAGCGTGGACAGGGTGCGGTCGGAGCCCAGCACGCTGCTGATCTCGGCGCCGTCGTCGTCCTGGATTTCCTGCAGCGCGACGATGGTGGGGGCGCCGAGGTTCTGCGCGATCTGCTGGGCGTGCAGGGCGTACTTGCCGGTGCCGACGTCATCGTCGGAGTTGCTCAGCCGCACATACAGCGTGCCGCTGGCATTGCTGGAGGTGGAGCCGGTGACGCCACCGGTGCCATCGGCCGCCACGCCGCCGGTGCCCCAGGCCGCGAGGTTCTCGACCTCGGCATCCAGGTTCTGCACGTTGTAGTCGGCGATGGTGAGCTGGTGGTTGCCGCGGGTGATGGTGGTGGTCTCGCGCGTCAGCGTCGAGGCGGTGACGACGGTGGGGGCGGTGGTGACCAGCACTTCGTAGTTGCCGAAGTCGTAGTTCACCACGCCGGTGACGGTGGAGAGCTGGGCGCCGACATCGACGCTCGGCAGGTCCAGGCTGGCCAGCATGTCATCCAGCTGGATGCGTTCCGGGTTGTAGTCGGTGGCGCCGATGATCAGGCCGCCGCGGCTGGTCTGCGAGCCGGCGTCGAAGGCGCCCGGCGCAACCACCCAGATTTCCTCGCTCGGCGGGCCGGCGGTGTTGCTGTCCAGCTGGGTGCGGAACTCATTGGTGGCGGAGACGGTGATCGGGTTGGTCACCTGCACCTTCATGCCTTCCAGGCTTTCCCAGAAGTCGATCGCATCGGTGCCCGGGTTGAAGCTGGAGAAGTTGTCGCTGTCGATCGCGCCGGTCGGGATGGTGCGGTCGGTGCCCAGGTCCACGGCGGTGATGGCGGTGTTGCCGCCGAGGTTCTGCAGCGACGCACCGGTGATGGTGCTGGTGATCGACAGTTCGGTGATGGTCAGGTCGCTGCCCGGGCGGAACTCGTCCACCCGCGCGCCCAGCACGCGCACGGTGTTGCCGACGCTGAGCGCCTGGCCGGCGGTGTAGTTGGTGCCCGAGGTGTTGGTGAAGACGAAGATGCCATCCGAGGTGTTGACGTTGCCGTCGCCGGTGGCGTCCTGCATGTAGAAGCCGTTGGCGGCGATGGCGGTGACCACGCCTTCGACATTGACGCGGACGGTGCCGCTGTTGCCCGAGCTGCCGACGGCGCCGCCGACGTAGCTGGACTTGTGGCCGGCGCCTTGGATGTCATAGATCTTCACCAGCGCAACGTCGTCGTTGGTGATGGTGCCGGTGCCCGTGGCGGTGCCCAGCGTGGCGGTGCCGGTGCCGTTGACCAGGTTGGACAGGGTCAGGCTGAAGCTCTCATCGGCCTCGGCCGCGGTGTCGCCGTTGACCACGACGCTGACCTGCTGGCTGGCGCCGCCGCCGGCGGTGAAGTGCAGGGTGCCGGACTGGGCCACGTAGTCGCTGCCGGCGGTGGCGGTGCCGTTGGCGGTGGCGAAGTCGATGTCGAAGCTGCCGGTGGTGTCGCTGCGGGTCACGGTGAAGGTCAGCGTGCTGGTGCCGCTGTTGCCTTCGGTGATGCTGACGCTGTCGACGCTGACGGTGGCCGTGGTGTCGGTGGCCTTGCTGGCGATGCTGCTCAGCGTGTAGCGGGTGCCGTCCTGCTGGCTGAAGCTGCTGGCGCTGCTCAGCTGCGCCAGGGTCAGCGAGTAGGCGCTGCTGGTGTTGATGACGATGGCGTCGTCGAGGTTGGCGAGGTCGAGCACCTGGCCGCCCGAGATGGTCGGGATGCTGGACGCCTGGGCCGAGCCGCTGCCGTAGGGGTTAACGCCGTAGTCGAGGAAGGCGATCAGGGCCGGCGTGCCGGTGAGGTGGGTGCCACCGGTCACGGTGTAGGCGGTGAGCGAATCGCCCGAGGTGGAGAAGGCGAAGTTGTTGGTGGCGTTGCTGCTGTTGCCGAGCAGCGTGACGCTGCCGGCCGCGCCGCCGCCATTGCGCACCACAGAAGGCGCGCTGCCGCCGCCGCCGGTGATGACGATGACGCTGCCGGCCGCCAGGCCGCCGGTGGGGGCGGTGTATTGCAGGAAGCCTTCGGTGGCGCGGAACATCGCGGAGGCGGCGCCGGTTGCGCCGGTAAAGCCGCCATCCGTCAGGAAGAAGGTGTCGCCGGCTGCCAGCGTGGTGCGGACCAGGATGGCCACTTCATCGGGGTCGGCCGAGTTGACGCCGACGAAGGCGATATCACCTGCAACAATGGTCATGTCTGGCTCCTGTTCCGGGACACGGCGGGAGCGATGGCGCCCCAAGGCCGGCCGGAGGATTGTTCGACGGTTTTCCGGTTGGCGACGCCGGATGGCCGGGCCGCTCGGTCAGGAGCCTTAGTGGCGAGGCAGCGACAGCCGCAAGCGCATCAGCAATGAATTAATGAATTCGTAGTATTAAATTCTCCATGTCTGAATATAAAATTGTGATGAATTATTTATTATGAGTGTGCTTCATGACAATTCAACATTGATTCAATTTTTCAATCGCAATTTCGTCATATTACTCAATGTGTACGGCCATTCGCCAGAGACGCCAGGGCCACACCTGCAGCAAGAGCCATCGACGCGGCACGCCATAATCGCCCGCCCTGCCCCAAGCCTTGACCATTGGGGGCGCGGTTCCACTGTGCTTCCTCGCTGAACTCGGCCCGGCTGAAGTGACAGGATCGGCCCCTGAGAAGGAGGCTGGAGGTGGCGAGAAAGGGCACGACGCCGGAGAAGATCATCGGGCTGCTGCGGCAGGTAGAGGTCGAACTGGCGCAGGGCAAGCCGATGGGCGAGAGCTGCCGCGGCCTGGGGACGTCATGCCAAGCCCACGAAGCTCCGACCTGCGGCCTGCCCGAGCGGGCCTAGCGCCCGAATGGGTGCCGCGGCTGAGCCAGGCGGTGAAGCGGCGGCTGCGGGCCGGGACGTGCGGCGGTTCAGATGAAGACGTGGATGTCGGCGCCCGTCAGTGCCGGAGCCCCCGAGAAGGTGGCGATCAGCGTTGCGCCGCCGGCAGAGGCGCCGTTGGCATCCCAGTACAACTTGCCGTTCGCGGGGTTGTAGACGAACTGCGTGCCGCCCGCGGTGGCGCTCGGGCCGATTGCCAGAATGGGGACGCCGCTGAAGAAGTCGAAGCCGCTCAGATCCTCGCCGGGTGCGGGCAGGCCGGGCCAGCCATTGGCATAAAGCTCCACACGGTCCTGGCCGGGCACGAAATCCGTGATCACGTCGCTGCCCTCGGGGAAGACGTAAGGGGGAAAGGCGAAATTGAACCCGTAGAAGCGGAACGCATCGGCGCCGGTGCCGCCGGTCAACACGTCATTGCCAGTGCCGCCCACCAGGGTGTCGTCGCCGGCGCCACCCCTCAGATTGTCGATGCCGTCGCCGCCTTGCAGCAGGTTGGCGTTGACATTGCCGGTGATCCTGTTCGCCAGCGCATTGCCGGTGCCGTCGATGGCATCGGCGCCGGTCAGCGTCAGGTTCTCCAGGTCGGCGCCAAGCGCATAGCTGATCGAGGCCTGCACCAGGTCGATGCCGCCGCCGAAAGGCACCGCCACCACGTCGCCCGGATTGTCCACCACGAAGGTCATGTCGCCGTAGCCCGACATGCTGTCGGCGCCGGTGCCGCCATCCAGCAGGCCGTCGCTGGCAAGCAGGGTATCGTCGCCGGCGCCGCCATAGAGCTTGTCGTTGAAGCCGCCGCTGCCGATGATGTCGTTGTTGAACTCATTGCCCTTCAATGTCACGCCCAGCGTCACCCCGGTGGCCCAGAGATGCTCCACCGCGGCGCCCGGGGTCAGGCTGAAGTTCCCGTCGGCAAATACCGTGTCGTCACCCTCGCCGATCGTCTCGAACACCCGGTCCGCGGCGCTGTCGACGTAGAAGGCGTCATTGCCGGCATTGCCGTACAGCCTGTCCGCTCCGGCGCCGCCGATCAGTTCATCGTCGCCGCCGCCGCCGCGCAGCTGGTCGACACCAGCGCCGCCTTCAAGCGTATCGTTGCTGGCCATCGCGGTGAATCTGTCGTCACCCAGGCCACCGATGAAGTGGAAGGTCTCGATCCCCAGCAGCGAGGAGCCATCATTCGCGGTGGCCTTCAGGTTGGCGCTCGCCAGGGTCAGCACGAAGCTCAGGGCCAAGGCGCTGCGGTCGATCAGCGCCTGGTCGCTGCCAGTGCCGCCGACCAGCGTGTCGCGGCCACCGAGGCTGACCAGCATGTCGTCACCGGCACCGCCGTCCAGGCTGTCATCGCCGGCAATGCCGCCAGGCTCGTCACCCGCCAGGTGATCGCCCCCCCGGCTGCCATAAAGCGAATCATTGCCATTGCCGCCGGTCAGCACATTGGCGAGATCGTCCCCATTGGCGCCAGCCGCATATAGCCGGTCATTGCCGTCGCCACCCGAAAGCTGGTCGCGCTCGGCGTCGCCGTAGAGCAGGTCGTCGTCGGCTTCGCCCGCGATGGTGTCGCCGAAGGCGCCGGCATAGACCGTGTCGTTGCCGCCGCCGCCATACACCAGGTTGTGGACGCCCAGGGCGTAGATCTTGTCGTCCCCGGCATCGCCGAACAGCGTGTTGCCGGCCTGGGTGCCGCCGGTGATGGTGTCGTTGCCGGCGCCACCATGCGCTTCGCCGGTATCCAGCAGGGTGACCTGGTCATCGCCGGCACCGCCGAACAGGCTGTCCTGGCCATTCCGGCCGTCCAGCGTATCATTGCCCGAACCGCCATCCAGCCGGTTGTTGCCGTCATTGCCGGTCAGCCGGTCGGCGAAGTAGCTGCCGACCAGGTTCTCGATGCTGTTGAGGGTGTCGCCCTCGGCATCGCCACCCTGCTGCGGGCCGGCGATGCGTAGGTCCACCGTCACGCCCTGCGAGATGGAACGGCTGTAGTCGGCGGTGTCGGTGCCGTCGCCGCCATCCAGCAGGTCGGCGCCGCCCAGGCCCATCAGGGTATCGTTGTCGCCCAGGCCATAGATGCGGTCGGCGCCACTGGTGCCCACCAGCAGGTCAGCCAGCGCCGTGCCATTGATGAAGCTGCCATGCAGGTCGGCAGCCAGGTGGATCATGGTGGTCTCGTAGACGCCCTGCACCACGGGGCTGGCGAACTGCCCGCTTTCGGTCCAGAGCGTGGTGGAACCGGGATAGCGGAAGACCAGCGACCCATCGGCCAGCTGGTTCACTTCCTCCCGCTGGATCGGGAAGACGTCGCCGGTCGGGTTGATCTTGACATAGGGGTTGTCGTCGATCTGGGCGTAGAGGCCGTAATGCACGCCGGTCTGGTGCAACAGCAGGTTCCGGCCTGGGACTTCGACCGGCGAGGAACCGCCCTCATAGTACCATGGTGAGCCGTTGTCGTAGCTACCTTCGTAGAACAGCTTGTAGTGCAGCAAATGGCCATCGGCCAGCGGCATGTACACGCCTTCGGCGAAGATGCTGTAGCCGCCGTCGCGGTGTGTGGCGGCCAGCCCTACGGCGAATGCCGGCGTACCATCCGGATGGAAGATCTGCCCCTTGCCAAAGTAGCTGTTGCTTTGATTGTCGAAGTAATTCCACCTGATCTCGGCATCGCCGTTCGGCAGCGCGACCACATCCTGCAGGCCGTAGATCCTGTCCTGCGTGTTGCTGAGGGTACGGTCGACAACCATGAATTGCGGGCCGACCGCCGTGCCGTCGGCGTTGAAGAAGCGGGCGTCGATCTCGGCATGGCCATTGACCGGGTTGATCGCGTCCCAGGCCACCACGAAGCGGTTGCCGGGCAAGCCAGCAACCTGCTGCCAACCACCGGGGAGAAACGTCCTGCCGTCGTTGGGCGCGCCGCCATTGGTGGCAATGCTGAAGCTGCTCAGCACCGTATCGGTGGCTGAGTAGATGGTTGCGGTGATGAGGTTGGCGGTCCCCTGCGAGGAACCGTTGGAGATCGTCACGTAGCCGCCGCCATCCAGGGCGGCCAGGTCGTTCACCGGCAGCGGGCGGGCCGCGGTGGTCACGGGCTGCGCCAGGATCACCTCGTCCGGGACGATCGCGCCGAACGCGGCCAGGGTCATCCCCTGCAGGGTCAGCAGGTGGTTGTTGCCGAAATCCAGCACCACGTCGCTGCCCTGCTGGCGGCCCAGCGCCAGGAACTCGGCGAAGGAGCGCAGCGTGGTGGCCGAGAGGTCGAGCCGGTCCGACTGGGCGGTGCTGAAATCCGCGATCACCACCTGGTCGCCATACAGCGGCACATAGACGAACAGGTCGGCGCCCAGGCCGCCGATCAGCCGGTCCGGCACCAGGCTGCGGCCCGCGCTGCCATCCAGGCCAGGGGTGAGCGTGTCGTTACCCTCGCCGCCGTCGAGGGTATCCGAGCCCCACTTGCCATCCAGCCAGTCATTGCCGGGTCCGCCTTCAAGGCTGTCCGAACCGAAGTCACCGTCCAGCGTGTCATTGCCGGCGCCGCCGATGATATTGTCATCGCCGAAGGTTCCGAGCAGCGAGTCATTGCCGGACGTACCGACAAACAGGATGAAGCCTGGCACGGGCATGTTGCACCTTCGCAGCTGATCTGGCTCGCCGGCCTGCTCGCGACCTGCCGAGATTGCGCGAGAGCCTAAGTGGTATTAATCCTGTATCAAATGAAATTTTAACACTTACGAATGGTGGATCGCCACTTGCCCGCGCGGCCATGGCCCGCCCCCCGGCACGCGCTACGCAACCCCTGAAGATCCGCAACCAGCTCAGGGGGCACCGCGGCGGTGTCGCCCGGGCCAGTCCATTGCAGAACGCCCAATCGTTGGCGGACCAGAAGGCGACCTGCCGGCGCTTCGCCGAGGCCTTGGGCTGGCAGGTCTTAGGCACCTACGAGGATGCCAGGCTGAGCGGCGCCAGTCGCTTCCGGCCCGAATACCAGCGCCTGTTGGCCGATGCCGAGGCACATTGGTTCGACCTGGTGGTCTGCGAGGCGCTGAATCACCTGGCCGAGTTCACCCCCGCGCTGGCCGCCGATGACGGCGCCGAGTTGCGCAAGCGGGTGCGCGGGTCGGTCGAGACCATCCGGCTGATCCCCGAGGCGGGCCGGCTGCGGGTCGAAGTTCGCGGCGAGTTGGGGGCGATCTTGCGCCTGTCGGAGGGGGCCCGAGACGCGGAAAGCCCTGGCAGTGTAGGCGAGGCGTTGGTGGTGCAAGTAAATGGCGATGGGGGGACAGGATACGGCCTATGCCGAACGGCGTTGCGACAAAGTGGTCGGCTTCCGTTACTCAGCCCCACCGTTCAGTCCGAACAACGCCGAGGCCTGACCATGCCAGGTCATTGGCTATGGCCACGAGCCGCTCATCAGAGCCACGCCAACCGATGATCGAGAGGCCGCATGGCTGCCCGCCAACCCGGCCCAGCGGCAGGTTCAGATGTGGCAGCCTGCACAGGCCGGCGAAAGACGTCGTGATGCCAATCCGCGCCTGCAGCGCCCCGATTGTCCGTCGTCGAAAGCTTCGAGACAGGTGCGGCGTGTGGCTAACGGAGGTTCTGGCCCATCTGATGCCGCAGCGGCGCGCCAGCAAGCTGCTCCAGGTTGATCCCAGGACGGTGCTGCACGAGCCGGCGCCTGGTGATGCCGATCTGCACGGGCGACTGCGCTACCCGGATGGCTCCGCCGCCCGGCCGCTCCAACCAGCGCAGGATATCGGCTACAGCACCACCGGGCTCCCGCAATGAACGCGGGACCGGCGGGGGGGCAGGTCACTGTCAGGCAATGGTCAGCAGGTCCGCGACCGTCTGTGTGGGCGCCACGATGGCAAGGTGGCTGACACTGAGGCCGTTCATGTACCAAACGGTCAGGTTGCCGCTGGCATCGCGGAACTGCAGGTCGGCGTGCCCGTCTCCATCATAGTCGCCGACAGCCGCCAGTTGGTCGTAACCGCCGGCCGGTGAGAAACCAACCACCGCCTGGCTGGTCCTTGTCGGCCCGTCCATCAACCAGATCAGTACATCGGTCTGGCCGGCGTGGCTTACATCCGGCGCGGTCCAGACGATGTCCGACCTGCCGTTGCCGTCGAAGTCGCCGATACCACGAATGGACCAGCCCGCCGGTGCTGCAGCACTTACGGTCTGTATTACATCCAGCGCCATGGTCTGGCTGCCGTCTGGCGCTATGGCGTTGTTGAACTTCCACAGCGAAAGCGTCCCGGTCCCATCGTACCAGAGGATGTCGGCCATTCCGTCGCCGTTGAAGTCGCCAACGCCGGCGAAACCGCTGGTGGTCGCCGTCGCGGCGACGTCAACGACAACCGGCTGGCGCAAACCGGCCATCAGCCAAAGCTGTAGGTTGCCGCTGCCGTCGTTGCCGCGCAGCACCACATCTGAGAAGCCATCGCCGTTGAAGTCGGCGACACCCAGCACCTGCCTCAGCACTGCCCAGGAACCGACGGGGTTGTTGGCCGCGATCTGGTCGGCCAGGTCGACGCTGTGGTCGGCCGAGACCGGGTTTGACAACAGGACCTCATATTGGAACCGCGCATCCACGGCCTGGTGCACCAGCAGGTCGGCGCGGCCATCGCCATCGAAATCGCCGATGCCGTCCAGGCCGAAGGCGCCGTAGGTCAGGGAAGCGGGCTTCAGGAAGCCGGTATTGAAGCTGAGGAGCGGCGTGTTCGCTTGCGCGGCCGTCTGGGTGGGTTCCACGAGCACCAGCGCGCCGTTGCTGCCCACCAGCAGGATGTCGGCATGGCCCTCGCCGGTGAAGTCGCCACGGATGGCAGGCGCAGCGTGCGGTGCGGTCAAGGTAATCAAAACGGTTTCACTGTTCGCTGTATCTCCGACCGGATTAGCGATATGGGCGAGTATTTCGTGTGCGCCATCATCTAAGAAAGTAACGCGCGCTTCCCAATGCCCCGAACTGTCCAGCGCTGCTCTGCCGAGCACGGCTGAATCATACTTATCATACAGCGTAATGTCGCTTTGCAGGACCGCCTTCAGTCTTTCGTTGCCGAGATCGGTCGGGGTCGCAACTGGCATTGTCACATGCCCTGAAATGACAAGGGAGCGCGAGGAGGTACTATGCGCCACGGTATCCAGGAAAATATCGGGCTGGTAAGGCTCAACTACGTCGACGAACGTTGTTCCGAGATAGAGAAACCGGGGATCCGCGACCGTAAGGTCCAACTCCGTATGATTTGTGGAGTCCAGGAATCTGCCGATTTCACCGAACACATCAGCTGCGGTGACGTCCCTGGTTGTCGTGTGGTTCAACTGTCTGTCGAAGGTGACCACCGCATGGGCACCTTGATTCATCCCCATCAATCCAAACCGGATGTCGGTAAAGCGGGGCGAAACGCCCGCGGCGTTGCCAGTGGAAAAATCAAACGCAACCGGATCCTCCGCCAGAGGGAGGCCTCTCTCGTCGAGTACATTCAATCCTGGAAAGACCAACGTCTCGCTGGTCTTCCACCAGCCAGCCTTGCGGGTGGCTGGCTCGTAATCAAAAATCACCGAGGGGCTGTTATGAACGGCGCCAAAAAAGCTACCCGCTTCGGAACTTATTTCTCTTATGTACACCGTGTGGGGGCCCGGTACCATTGGAACGTACTCTGACCACCTGTTGAATTGTTCGCTGGTTGGAATCGGCAGGCCAGTGGCGCGGCCGTCCACCATGAGTTGAACAAAAATATTCGCATCCGCCACGCCTTGAACTAAAACTGGCCGGTATGGGGAATAATTTAGATTGGTGTGGCTTGGAGTTCCTGAGTCAACGAAGTACTCATAAACACGAGCGGCGGAGTTATTTATTTGAAATTCGCCCCGGTAGAATTTACCGTCGCCCCACACGCCGTTCGAGTCTTGAGGAATGACTGCCATCCCGGAGCCAATATCAAAATCTATGGTAATGCTTGAAACGAGTGACCTTGGCGAATATGGCGTATTTTCATCGACCGAAAAATTCGTAATATGATGCCCGGCGATGTCGACGCTGGTTTCCGGATGGGTGTATAATTTTCCAGAGACATGAACCTTTTGGGCTTTGAAGTCTAAGACCTCCTGGTCGACTATGAATACAGGGCCGGCAGCCGGATTATCATTCGGGAAGTAGAAATTACCTGATCCGGTCGCGCTGGATTGATTTCCAGCGAGATCTGTCACCCCCGCGAGGAAAGTATGGGACCCCGTGCCGCCGATGTGTCCTCTGACGCTCCAAAACCCGCTGCCGTCGGCAATAGTGGACCCAACAAGGATATAATCCTGACCGACCAGTTCGAAGAGTTGCACGCTCGACCCAGCGTCAACAGCACCAGGGGTCAATGCGCCACGGACGAGAAAGTTGGTTGCCGCGCCGGATTCCTGCAAAACGGTCAGGCCACGGATTTGCGGAGCGACGGTGTCGAGGATGATGGTTTCAGTCGCGCCCCAGGTATTGTCGATGGCATCAACCATGGTCGCCGTCAGCGTGTAGGCTCTGTCGGCACCAAACGCGTGGAGCAAGCTCCAACTGCCATCGGCCTGAACGATGGCGGTCCGCTGCGAACCGGTTGCAGTATCACCGATCATGACATGCCGACCGACATCTTCCGGCCGCGCCGTTCCGGTCAGCAGTTGGTCCCGCTGGTTGGTGGCACCTGAAGCCGAGGTGAAGCGCAGGACCGTCGCCAGCGGATCCAACTGGTACTGCAACGCAATCCCGGGGATGTACTGGGTCCCGATCACGTCCACCGGGACGACGAAGTGGGCGCGGTAACCCTCATGATACGGGTCCCCGGCCAGTGTGATGTTGGCCCGCCAATGGCCGGTGGCATCGACCGTGGTGGAACCGATGATCTCGACGCCGTCCAGCAGTTGCACCGTGGTCCCGGCCTTGCCGTAGCCAGCCACCACATGGGCAGCCTTGTTGGTCAACCCGCCCGCGGAGGTGATGCCGACCTGCGACGTCTCGTAGTCCATGACCACGGCGGTGCTGGTCCCCACGTTGCCCGCCAAGTCGGTGTCCTTCGCCACCAGGCTGTGCAGTCCGGTGCCGACCAGGGTGATCGCCTTTGCCCAATGGCCGGTGGCATCCACCTTCACCGAAGCCAGCGCGGTGGCGCCGTCGAACAACTGCACCGTGGTGCCGGCCTCGCCGGTGCCGTTCAAGGTCAGGCTGGGCGAAAGGGTCAGGTTGCTAGCGGTGCTGATGGCGACGACGGGAGCCAGGGTGTCCAGCGTGAAGGTGGTGACGATGCTGGGGCTGACATTGCCCGCGGCGTCCATGTCACGCACCGTGATGACATGGGCACCATCCCCAGGCAGCAGGTTTGGGCTGGTGCTCCAGCGCCCATTGGTGCCGACAATGGCCGAGGCGATGACGATCCCGCCGTCCAGCAGTATGATGTTGGTCCCGCGCTCTCCGGTGCCGGAAAAGGTCTGCTGCAACTGGTTGGTCACCTTGCCAACCGTGGTCATCGTCATGGTGGGGGCCACGGTGTCGAGCGTGATGGCCAACGCCGCGCTGCTGCCGACATTGCCGGCGGCATCGGTGGTGGAGGCGACCAGGCTGTGCAGGCCGTCGCCGGCAAGCTGCGCCGTCGCGCGCCAATGGCCGGTGGCGTCCAGCACGCCTGTCCCCACCACCGCGTTGCCGGCCCTGGTGTCGCGCAGGGTCACGATGGCGCCGACAGTGCCATTACCGACCGTGCCGGCAAGCAGCGGGCTGGTCACGCTGGTGGCGGCGCCGGTGGAGGAAAACGCGACGGTTGGCGCGGTGGTGTCCAGCACATAGGTCGTGCTGGCGCTGAAGCCGGTATTGCCCAGGGCGTCCGTGGCTCGCGCGACCAGGGGGTGGTCCCCCTCTCCAGCCAGCCGCACCGTTGCCGACCAACTCCCGTCGGCCAGGCTCCTGGTGGAGCCTATGGCAACGCCTCCCTCATCGATGGTGACCAGCGCGCCGGCATCGGCCAAGCCGATGGTGCCGGAAACCACGCGGTTCGCTTGGTTGCTGGCCTGCCCGCCGGAGGTGATGGCCAGCGCCGGGCCCGTGGTGTCCAGCGTGAATGTCGTGGCTGAGCTGGTGCCCATGTTGCCGGCATCGTCGGTGTCACGCGCCGTGATGACATGGGTGCCGTCGCCAGGAACCAGTCTGATGAATGCTGCCGACCACTTGCCCTGCGAGTTGACCGTGGTGGTACCAATGACGGTGCCGCCATCCAGCAGCTCGATTGAGGTGAAGCGCTCGCCGGTGCCGGAGAAGGTCTGCTGCGCCTGATTGGTCAGCTTCCCGGAGGGGTTCAGCGTCACCGCTGGCGCCACCGTATCCAGCACCAGGTTCAATACGTCGCTGGTGCCGACATTGCCGCCGCCATCCGTGTCGCGCGCGGTGATGCGATGCAGGCCTTGGGTGGCGGCCAGGGCGGCGGTCGCGGTCCAATGGCCGGTGGAGTCCACCCTGACGCTGGCGCCGGAGGCAACGGCGCCGTCATACAACTGCACGGTACTGCCGGCCTCACCGGTGCCGCTCATCCTGGGTGCCAGCAGCCTGGTCAGGCCGCCAGGTGAGGTAATGGCAACGACTGGCACGATGCTGTCCAGCACGAAGCCGATTTGGTCGCTGCCGCCAATGTTGCCGGCGGCGTCCCGTGCCGAGGCGCTGACCAGGTTGCTGCCCTGGGCGGTGAGCCGCACCGTGGCGGACCAGCTGCCATCGGCCAGGCTGGTGGTCGAACCGATGGCGACGCCGTTATCCAGGATGGTGACCACCGCCCCGGCATCTGCGCGGCCGATGGTGCCGGTGACCACCTGGCTCGCCTGGTTGGTCGTGCGTCCCACCGAGGTGATGGCCAGCGCCGGGCCGGTGGTGTCCAGCGTGTAGGTCGTGGTGGAGCTGATGCCCACGTTACCGGCGGCATCGGTATCGCGGGCGCTGATGACATGCGTGCCGTCACCGGGCAAGAATTTGACGAAGGCTGCCGTCCACTTGCCCTGCCGGTTGACCGTGGCGCTGCCGATGACGGTGGTGCCGTCCAGCACTTCGACATCCGTGAAAGCCTCGCCGGTGCCGGTGAAAGTCTGGCTCAGCTGGTTGGTGGCCTTGCCGATGTTGGTCAGCGTTACCGTCGGTGCCACCGTATCCAGCGAGAAGCCCAATGCAGCGCTGGTGCCGACATTGCCGGCCGCGTCCGTGTCGCGCGCCGTAATGCTGTGCGCGCCCTGAGTCGCCAGCGCCGCGGTCGCGGTCCAGTGGCCGGTTGCGTCCACCACCACGCTGGCGCCGGAGGCAACGCCGCCATCATACAGCTGTACCCTGGTGCCAGCTTCGCCGGTGCCGCTCACCACCGGCGCCGCCAACCGGGTCAGGCCGCCGCCGGAGGTGATGGCGATGGCCGGCGCGACGCTGTCATAGCTGAACACGACGGCATCGCTGACACCGAAATTGCCGGCGCTGTCGGTGTCCCGCGCGGTGATGGCGTGGTCGCCCTGCTTGGCCAGCGAGAAGCCTGCGATCCAGGTGCCATCGGCACCCACGGTCACCGTGCTGCCGATGGCCCTGGTGCCGTCATACAGCTGCACGCTGGTGCCGGCCTCGCCGGTACCGGAGACGGTCTGCGCCGCCTGGTTGGTCAGGCCGCCGCTGCTGGCCAGCGTGACGACGGGCGGCTGCTTGTCCAGTACATAGAGCACCGCGGCACTGGTGACCGCCTCGCCCACCAGCGGCGTATCGCGCACCGTCAGGCTGTTGGTCCCGGCAGCCAGCCTGATGCTGGTGCTCCAGGTGCCGGTCGCATCCACCACCAGCGCGGCGCCCAGCTTCACGCCGTTGTCGTAGAGCTGGATGGTACTGCCGGCCTCGCCGGTGCCGCTGACGACCTGCGGCGGGTTCTTGAAGTGGCCACCGGCGGAGGTGATGGCGACCTGCGTCACCGCGTCCATCCCGCTGATGCCGACATTGCCGGCGGCATCGGTGGCATGCGCGGTCAGCGCGTGGAAGCCCGGCGTCGGGGACAGCGAGAGGCTCCAGCCGCCGCTGGGGCCGGCGATCACCGTGGCGCCGATGGCGGTGCCGCCATCGAAGATCTGCACCGTGCTGCCGGCCTCGGCGGTGCCTTGCAGTTGCAGGGGCGCGGCGCCGGCCAGGCTGGCGGCCGGCGCCAGGGTGACCCCGGGTGCGACGGTGTCCAGCGTGTAGACCCGTGCTGCACTGAGCACGGCGTGGCCCGACGCATCGGTGACCCTGGCGACCAGGCTGTGCGCGCCCTGGCCCAGCAGGCTGGCGTCGACGGCGTAGCTGCCATCGGCCTGGGTCGTGGTGGTGCCGGCGACCTGGCCGGTGGCCTGGTCCAGTATCGTCACCAGGCTGCCGGTCGCCAGGCCGGTGCTCTGGCCCAGCAAATGGTGGCTGATGATGCGGGTCAGGCCGGCGGTGCCGCCGGTCTCGCCCAGGGTCACGGTGGCGGGCGTCGGCGGGATGACCGGGCCGGGTGCACTGAGCTCGAACACCGTGCCGCCGCCATGGGCACCGCCCGCGGTGGTGGTGCCGTAGAGGTTGCCGGCGCTGTCCAGCGTCAGCCAGGCGGCCAGTGGCGCAGTGCCATCGGCGGTGGTGAAGCTGTGCAGCAGCGTGAAGGTGGTGTGGTCGGCGCCGCTGAGCTCGAAGATGACGCCATTGCCGAATTCGCCGCCGCTGGTGGTGACGCCGAACAGGTTGCCGGCGCTGTCCGCCACCACGCCGGCCTGCGGCGCCGCGCCATCGGCGCCGTTGAAGCTGTGCAGCGTGGTCAGGGTGTGGTCGGCCGAGAAGGCCCAGACGGTGCCCTGGCCTCCGCCGCCGCCGCCGGCGGTGACGCCGTAGATGGTGCCGGCCGCGTCGATGCTGAGCGGCCCCTGGGCGGAGAAGCCGTCGGCGCCGCTGAAGTGATGCAGCGTGGTGAAGGTGGCGCGGTCGGCGCCGCTCAGCTCGAAGATCGTGCCGGCATCGCCGCTGGTGGTGCCGTAGAAGCGGCCGGCGGCATCCACCACGAATTGGCTGGCCGGGCGGAAGCCGTCATCGCCGCCGGTGAAGCTGTGCACGGTGCTGAGCGTGGCGTGGTCGGGGCCCAGCAGCTCGTAGATGGTGCCGTAGCCGGCGCCGTCGCCGCCATCGCCGCCGCCCCAATTGGTACCGAACAGGTTGCCGGCGGCATCCAGGGTGAAGCCCGCGAGCGGCGCCACGCCGTCGCCATTCGCGCCGTGGTCCACCAGGGTGGCGAAGTCGGTATGGTCGGCGCCGGTGAGCACGAAGGCCGTGCCGTATTGCAGCGCGCCGCCGCGGATGGTGATGCCGTAGAGCGCGTCGGTGCCGGTGGAGAACCACACGCCCAGCGGGTTGAGGCCATCGGCGAAGTTGAAGCTGTGCAGCACCGTCAGCGTGGCGTGGTCGGCGCCGGTCAGGCTGAACACGCTGCCACTGCCGTTGGCGCCGTCGAACTGGGTGGTGCCGTAGAGCGTGCCGTCGGGGCCGAAGGTCAGGCCGGCGCCGCTGAAGGTGCCGGTAGCCGGGCTGAAATCCGCCAACACGCGGAAAACCGGAGTGCCGCCACCGGGGATGCCAGGGCCGCCGCCCGAGCCGACACCGCCGGTGCCGGTGCCAGTGCCAGGATCAGTGCCGTTGCCGCTGGAACCGCTCATGGATGTCTCGCCGCCTGTGGTTGTGCCGTTCCGCAACTGCGGGATTCCTGCGACGCCACGCAGAATAGACCACGGCGAATTGTTAACTATTTTTGACGAGAAGTCACAACGAGTCAATGACCTTCCCCCTGAACTCGGTCCGCCTGAAATGAAAGGATTGCCCCCTGAGAAGGAGGCTGTGACATGGCAAGGAAAGGTACGACGCCGGAGAAGATCATCGGGCTGCTGCGGCAGGCTGAGGTCGAGTTGACGCAGGCCAAGACGGTGGGCGAGATCTGCCGCGGCCTAGGGATATCGGAGGCCAGCTACTACCGCTGGCGGGCCGAATACGGCGGGCTGAAGCTGGACCGGGCGCGGCGGCTGAAAGAGTTGGAGCGGGAGAACGCGCGGCTGAAGCGGGCGGTGGCTGAATTGACGCTGGACAAGCTGCTCCTGAAAGAAGCCGCGGAGGGAAACTTCTGAGCCCCGAGCGTCGCCGGGCCAGGGTGCGGCACGTGCGTTCGGCGCTTGGCGTCTCCAAGCGTCGGGCGTGCCGTACGCTGGGCCAGGCGCGTTCCACCCAGCGCCGCCAGCCAACACCGCGAGCCGATGAGGCGCCCTTGACCGAAGCAGTGGTGCGTCTGGCGGGCGAGTACGGCCGCTACGGCTACCGCCGGATCACAGCGCTGCCGCGGGCCGAGGGCTGGTGGGTGCTCGACGGCGCGTCATCAGGGCCCGACGGCCTGCAGCAACCTGTTGACGACCCGGCGGGACGTGCTGGAGGAGACGGTGCTGGGGGCGCTACGGGACCGCCTGATGGACCCCGGGTTGTTCAAGGCCTTCACCGAGGCTTTTGTCCTGGAGTGTAATCGGCTGCAGTCCGAGGCTTCGGCCGGGCGCAACGCCAAGCGGCAGGAGTTGGAGAAGGTGGAGCGAAGGATCGCCAAGCTGATCGATGCCCGGGCTGACGGCGCGCCCGTCGCCGGCATCAAGGGGCGTCTGGCGTAGCTTGAGACCCGCAAGGCCGTGCTGGCGGAGGAACTGGCCGGCGCCGAGGCCCCTGCCCCGCGCCTTCACCCTGGCTTGGCCGAGGTCTACCGCACCCGTGTGGCCGAGCTGACCGCTGCGCTGGCCGCCGATGACGGCGCCGAGTTGCGCGAGCGGGTGCGCAGCCTGGTCGAGACCATCCGGCTGGTTCCTGAGGCTGGCCGGCTCCGGGTTGAGGTTCGCGGTGAGTTGGGCGCCATTCTGCGTCTGGCGGAGGGCGCCAGAAACGCAAAAAGCCCCGGCGTAGTTGCCGAGGCGTCCATGGTGCAAATCAAGGGAGATGCGGAGACACGCAACCGGCGTTCCCAACACCTCGAAGTCGCCATCTGACGGCACCGAGCCGACCGGTAGGTTTGTGTTCCGGCAAGTGGTGTAGCGCGCCAGCTACATGACGCTGGCGACCGTCAGCGCCGCGCGGTAGGCGCCGGCACCGGCGCAGGCGGCATCATCGGCGCCGCGGTGCCGAACTCCACCTTGCAGCGTACCCCGCCGGGCAGCGCCCGGTTGGGGTTGGGCAGGGTCAGGCGCACACCGAAGGTGCCGCTGGCGGCGTCGAACACGGTATCCATCACGCGGATCTCGGCGGTGAAGCTGCCGTCCACCGGCGCGTCTGGCCGCACCGTCGCCACCGTGCCCAGCCGCACCTGGCCGTGCAGCCGCACCGGCAGGAAGGTCTCGACATGCAGCGGGTCCATCTGGGCGATGCTCAGGATGAAGTTGTCGAAGTGGATGTACTCGCCCGGCCCCAGGTTGCGAGCCGTCACCATGCCCGTCACCGGGCTGCGGATGGTGCGCTGTTCCAGCAGTGCCTCGGCCCGCGCCACCTCCAGCGCCGCCATGCGTCGGTTCAACTCCGCCAGGCCCAATTCGCTGGCGGCTATCTGCACATTGGCGCGCAACTCCTCCAGCCGCTGGGTGGAAACCACCGACCTTTCATGCAGGGTGGCGGCGCGCGCCAACTCGCTGCGCAGTTGTTCCTGCCGGGCGCGGCGCGCCTCGATCTCGGCATTGCTCAGCGCCCGGGCGCGGGCCAGCGCCAGGCTCGCCTCCTCCACGCTGGATTCCAGCCGTGCCAGCACCTGGCCGCGCTGCACGAAGTCGCCGCGCTCCACCTCAATGCCGGCGACGATGCCGGTCAGTGGGCTGCCCAGCCGCAGGGTCAATGAAGGCTCGATCACGCAGTCGAACACCTCCTGCGCCGTCACCTGCCCTACCGGCAGCAAGGCGAGCAGCAGCGCCAGCAGTCGGCGTGGCAGCCTGGTCATTCCACTTCTCCCGCGAAGGCCAGCATGGTGCCCAGCCGTTTCTCATGCGCCAACAGGTCCAGCCGCGCCCGCAGATGCGACCGCCGGGCGCGCAGCTGCGCCGCGCCGAACCAGGCCCGTGCCGCCAGACGCCCCAGCGCGCCGGGCCGCGCCGCCAGCCAACACCAGGCGCGGCTGGGCAACAGGTCCAGCAGCGGGTCCTGCAACGAGAGGATCGCCTCGGCGCTGCCCGGCTGGCCGCGCCGCCCGGCGCGGCCTTCCAACTGGCGGTCGATCCGCATGGTGTCGTGCCGTTCGGTCAGCACCACATGCAATCCACCGCGCAGCACCACCTCCGGCGCCAGCAGGATATCCACGCCGCGCCCGGCCATGTTGGTGGCCACGGTGATCCGCCCCGGTTGCCCGGCGGCGGCGATGGTCTCGGCTTCTGCGTGGTCGTTCTCGGCGTTCAGCACTGCATGCGGCAGCCCGGCCGCTGTCAGCACCGCGCTGATGGTTTGCGACGCGCTGACCGAGCGGGTGCCGATCAGCACCGGCCGGCCCTGGGCGGCCAGTTCGGCGGCGCGGGCCGCCACCCGCTGCCACTTCGCCGCCAGCGTCGGCAGCACCTCAAGCGCGTCGCGCTGCAAGCGGGACGGCAGGTTGGGCGGCACCCGGGCGACCCGTAGCCGATAAACCGACCAGAACTCGCCGCGCGCCTCGGCGGCGGTGCCGGTCATGCCAGCCAGCCGGTGGTAGCGACGGAACAGCCGCTGATAGGTCAACCGCGCCAGGGTTTCCTTGCGCGGCGTCACCGCGCAGCCTTCCTTCACCTCGATGATCTGGTGCAGCCCGTCGCTCCAGCTGCGGTCGGCCATCACCCGCCCGGTATTCTCGTCCACAATCTCCACCTTGCCGTCGCGCACCAGGTAGTGGTCGCCGCGCTGGAACAGCAACCGCGCGCTCAGCGCCTGGCGGGTGGCTTCCTCGCGCCGGATGCGCCCGGCCCAGACCCCGCCCATCGCTTCGCCCAGCACCGCCAGCCGGGCCTGGCCGGCGGCGGTCAGCATCACCCGCCGATCCGCCGCCAGCAGGCGGAAGTGGCTGCCCGCCTCCAGCGCGTCGGCCAGGCCCAGCGCCTCGGTGGCCCAGCGCTGCTCGGCGGCGGCGTCGGTTTCGCGGGAGATGATGAGCGGCGTGCGCGCCTCGTCGATCAGCACGCTGTCGGCCTCGTCCACAATGGCGAAGTGCAGCCCGCGCGTCACCACCATGGCGGCCGCCGGCGCCGGGCCCGCCAGCAGCCGGCGCAGCTTCAGCCGGGCGGGGCCGGCGGCGCGGCCCAGTGCCAGCCGGTCGCGCAGGTAGTCGAAGGCCAGTTCCTTGTTGCTGGCATAGGCGATGTCGCAGCCATAGGCGGCCTGGCGTTCGGCCGGCGCCATGCCATGCCGCAGCACGCCCAGCGTCAGCCCCAGCCCGGTATAGAGTGGCGCCAAGGTGGCGGCGTCGCGTTCCGCCAGATAGTCGTTCACCGTCACCACATGCACCGGCGTGCCGGCCAGCGCCGCCAGGGCGGCGGCCATGCCCGCGGTGATGGTCTTGCCCTCGCCGGTATCCATTTCGGCCACCCGTCCGTCCAGAATGGCCAGCGCGCCCAATACCTGCACGTCGTGCTGGCGCAGTCCCAGCCAGCGGCGCGACGCTTCCCGCACCAGGGCGCAGCCGGGCGCCAGCGTGGCCGGGCGCAGCCCTTGCCGATGCAGGTCGTCGCGCAGCGCCGCCACCGCCGCGCGCAGCCCGGCCTCGTCCAGCCCGCGCAGCGCGGCTTCGGCGGCCCCGGCGGCGCGCACCACCGCCCAGGCTCCGCGCCCGCGCCAGGCGGCCGCCAGCGCCCGCGGCGCCGCCAGCACCGCGGTCTCGACGCTGTCGAGCCAGTGCTCCCTGGGGTCCCGGCGTTCCGGGTAGGGGTCCAGCCGCGGCGGCGCCCAGGCCAGGCTTGCGCTCACCGGCAGGCCTAGGCGGCCGCTTCGGGCGCCGGCTGGAAGCGTTCCAGCATATCCTGGAAGTGCCGCAGCGAGGCCAGGTGCAGGAAGGTGCATTCCAGTTCGTCCCGGGCCATCAGGTCGGCCAGCGTCTCCGGCGGCAGCGCCTTCAGCTTCTGCCGGTCCACCACCATGAAGCCGGACAGCGACCGCTGCTCGCCACCGCTTAGGGTGAACTGCGCCTGCATCGGTTGCAGCAGCTTCAACTCCAGCAGCCGGTCGCAATAGGCCCGGGTCCGGCGGAACCGCGCCTGATAGTCCTGCAGGAAGCCCAGTACCGTCCGCAGGTACTGGGTCTGGTTGCCATCGGCGTCGAACAGATGCTCGCCCCGCCCGGCCTGGTTACAGCCGGCGAAGGTCTCGTCGATATGCAGGGTGAAGGTCCGGCCCGCCTCGTCCTGGCTGAACACGAAGGGGTAGCGCCGCACGAAGGCGGGGATGAACTTGCCCAGCCAGCGGCCATCCGGCGCCACCTGCAGGTTCTCATTCTCCCGCGCGCCCAGGATCACCGCCGGAAACACGCTGTCCTCATTGCCGGCGAAGACGACCGGGTATTCCGCCGCGGCCTCGGCAAACTCGATCGCTGTCACCGGCACCGAATTCACCTCGGCGGCGAAGGCATAGGTGTCGCCGGTCTTCACCGCCCAGCCCTTGTGCCGCTGGAAGCTGACCGGCACGACGCTGCGGTAGAAGAGTTGTTGCGTGGCCATGGGGTGCGTTCCTCGCCCTGTCATAGGTTGAAGTGCTTCAAGAAGACCTGCCGCAGCTCACGCCACAGCCGATACGCCACCGGCTCCGCCGCATGGCTGAACCGCACATGCACGCGCTCGCCGAAGCGCGGCGCGTCACCGCGTTCCTCGGCCAGGGCCAGGTCCAGGTGCAGGTACTTGCCCAGGGTGCGCTGATGTGCCGGGTCGGTGGGGTCCAGCGCCACCATGCCGCCGCCGGCCGAGGCCAGCGCCAGGTTCGGCACGGCCTCCTCCAGCCCAGGGCCGATGCGTTCCACCCGCGCCGGCAGCACCCGGGCCATGTTGCTCACGGTCCGCACCGTCACCGCGCGGGTGCCCTGCAACACCAGGTCGGCCGAGTCCTCGGGCACCACCACCTGCACCACCGGGTTGTCGTGCCGCACCACATAGCCCACCAACTCGCCCTTGCGGACGAAGCGGCCGACCATGTCGTCCGGCCGGCGCAGGCTCAACTGGCCGTCGGCCACGCTGCGCACCACCAGCTGGCGCAGCTTCTCCTCGGCCAGCGCCAGGTCCTCACGCGCCAGGGTCAGCTCCTCCAGCGAAATCCGCGCCCGGACCGGGTCCGACAGGTCGCGCATGGCGTGATGCGCCTCCAGTTCAACCACCCGCGCCGCCAGCACCCGCGCCCGGCCTGACAGCGCCGGGTCCTCCAATTCCAGCAGCGGCGCCGCGGCTGCCACCTGGGCATTGGGCTCGGCCAGCAGCCGCGCCACCACGCCCTCGGCCCCCGCATGCACCGCAGCCTCGCCACGTACCCACAGCACGCCTTCCGCCATGGTGCTGTGCGGCAGCGGCAGCAGGAACAGCAGCCCGACAGCCAGCGTCGCGGCCCCGCCGCTCACCGCCAGCGCCCGGCCGCGATGCCGGCGCAGCTGCGGGCTGCCGAACAGGTAGCGCAGCCATTTGGCAAGCGGCACCACCGCCATCAGCACAACCGACCACAGCGCGATCACCACGCCGATGACGAAGAACTGCGTGCCGATCAGCAGCGCGATGGCGAAGGCCACCACCATGCGGTAGCAGAAGGAGGCGATGGCGTAGCCCAGCAGCCAGGGTGCCTCGCCGGGCGCCATCGCCGGTTGCTCCAGCCCCGGCACGCCGAAGCCATAACGCTTCACCAGCCAGGCCAGCTGGGCATTGGCGCGGCTGCCGAGGTTGGGGATCTCCAGCAGGTCCGAGAGCACGTAGTAGCCGTCGAACCGCAGCAGCGGATTGCCGTTGAACGCCACGGTGGAGATGCCGCAGATCAGCATGACGCTGAACGCGAAGGCGCGCAGCAGGCTGGGCTCGGCGTTCACCCACACCACCATGGCCAGCGCAGCCAGGCCCAATTCCACCAGAATGCCGGCGCCGCCCACCAGCGCCCGATGCCAACGCGACGGGAAGGAGGCGCTGTCGGAGGCATCCACATAGGGCACCGGCATGAATACCAGCAGCATCACGCCCATTTCGTGCACTTCGCCGCCCCAGCGCTTCACCGCCCAGGCATGGCCCAGCTCATGCAACGCCTTCACCAGCGGGTAGGTGACCAGCAGCAGCAGCAGGCTTTCCGTGGCCAGCACCCGGTCCATCACGTTGCCGGTCAGCGCGTTCCAGTGCTGCCCCGCGAGCAGCCCGGCATAGCCCAGCAGCGCCAGGAAAAGGCAGGCCCCGGCGCGCGAGAACAGCCAGCGCGCCAGCGGCGCGGTGGCGGCCAGGAACTCCTCGGGATCCAGCAACGGCAGCCGCAGCGCCAGCGGGTTCAGCAGCCCGGCCAGGCTGCGGCGGCGGCGCTGGCGGCGACCGCGCTCTGCCATTTCCGCCACATCCGGCGGCACGCCGCCCAGCAGCACGTCGGCGGCGTGCAACTGGCCGAGCAGGTGCACCACCTCGTCCTGGGTCAGCGCGTCATCACCCAGCCTGGCCGAGGCCATGGTCCAGACCTGCTCCAGCGGGCGGGCGCCGTCCAACAGGCTCACCAACAGATAGGCCGCCGGGGAGAAGCGATGGAACCGGCCGGAGGTACGATCCTGCAGCACGTACCAGACCTGGCCGCGGAACAGCGTGCGGTGGAACCGCGCATGCGCCCGCAACCGCGGCTGCAGCCCGGCCACCCGATACCACGACGCGCTGAGGAAGGACTTTTCCGCCATCCGCCCTCAGGGCGCCCAGCGCCAGGCGGCCAGGCGCAGCCAGTCCAGCAGCCGCCGGGTCCAGATTTTGGCCAGCAGCGCCTCGCCCACGCTGGTGCGGCCCACCCCCACCATGCTGGGGCGAATGCGGTCGCCCGGCGCTGCCAGCTCGCCTTCCACGCGGAAGAAGTTGCGGCCCTCCTTCTGTTCGGCAATGGGCGTGATGCGATCCACCACATAGGGCTGCGGCGCATCCGGCAGCGAAGCGAGCACCAGCAGCCCGCGCTGGCCCACGGCAATGTCGCGGATATCGCCCTCGTCGACTTCCAGGATCACCCGATACACATCCAACGGCGCGATCTGGAACAGCTCCTCGCCGCGTTCCACCGCGCCGCCGACGCGCTGGCTGAGATTGCCGCGCACCACCATGCCGGCGATCGGCGCCACCAGCCTGGTGCGCGCCAACTGCTCCTCCACCATCGCCAGCTGGGCCTCGGCCTGGTCGATCTGGCTGCGGGCGATGCTGGCCTCGGCGCGCTGCCGCGCGGCCAGGGCGCGGTCGTATTCGGTGATGCGCTGCTGCCGCTGCGTCACCAGCCGCACCCGTTCCAGCCGCAGGTCCTGGTCGTCCAGCCGGGCCAGCAACTGGCCCTCGGCCACCACCTCGCCGGCGCGGACATGCTCGGCGGCGATATAGCCGGCGAAGGGCGCCACCATGCTGCGTTGGATGCGGCCTTCCAGCACGGCCGGCGAGGTGATGGCGTATTCGCCGCGCAGCAGGCTGAACAGCAGCACCAGCAGCACCACACCCAGCGTGGCCAGCTTGCGGCCGAAATAGCCCGGCCCGAGCAGCCGGCGCGCCTGGGTGGTCAGGCTTTCCACCACCTTCACCGGCAGCAGCCGGTCGTTGGCGCGCTTTTCCGCCAGCACCGGTCCCACCAGGCTGGCCACCGCGTCCAGCAATTCCACCTCATCCGGGGTGAAGCCCTGGCCGGCCGGCCGTTCAAGCTGAATGGCGCCGAATGCCTGGCCCTGGTGGCGCAGCGGCAGGGTCAGGATGGCGCCGGCCTGCTGCGCCGCTGCCCGTTCGGCATGGGCGCGGGTGACCCGGTATTCCCATTCCGGCCGGGGCGGAAACAGGATCACCGCCTGCTGGTCCAGCGCCTCGTCCATGGCACTGCCGACATCGCGCACCAGGGTCATACGGTCGCCGAAGAAGGCGGCGTTGGAGATCGCCGCCACACGGCAATGTCCGCCCTGGCGAAAGCCGATGCAGACCGGGTCGGCGTCGAACCGCCGGGCCAATTCGGTGGCCAGGGCGGTGGCGCTGGCGCCTGCCTCGGCATGTTCCTGCACCACGCCCAGCAGGTCGAAGGCGTTGGTGGCACGGTCCAGCTGGCCGGATTCGGCCGCCATCTGCTCGCGCCGCAGCAGCGCCTCAACCCAGCCGGCGCCCCATTGCAGTTGGCGCATCGCCGCCGCCGCCGCGGCCCGCGCCGGCAGCGCGATGGCGCAGACGCCGCACAGCCGTCCGGCCAGCAAAATCGGCGCGGCGACACAGACTTCCCCGCCGCCCGGCAGGGCCACGCCCTGGCGCTGGCGCATCGCCGCCTCGGCCGCTGCTGACAGCAACGGCGAGACCGCCGCCGCGTCCGGCCAGGTCGCCGCCGGGTGGAAGGGGCCGATATCGGGTTCGCCCAGCACCAGCACCCCGGCCAGGGCGCCCTCGGTGAAGCGGCATTGCAGCGCCAGCCAGGCGCCAGTGAAGGCGGCCCCACCCTCGGCGGCGCGAAAGCGCTGCCATAACGCCTGGTCCAGCAAGGGCTGATCGGCCAGCGCGGTATCGGCGGCGCCGGCCGTCATCGGGGCAGGCCTGGCAGGTCAGCGGCCAAGCGCAGCGCCCACCCGGCCGCTCCAGCGGCGCGACCAGTCGATGGCGCCCGCCGTCGCCGTGGCCCCGTCGGACAGGTCGGCCGCCGGCAGGTCCGTCACCACCATGCCCTGCAAGGTGGTGGCCCAGCCCCGGTCCACGAAGCCACCGAGACCTTCGGCGAAGACCTGCGCGCTGGCCAGGCCCGGCACCTCCAGCACCGGGGTTGCCGCCACGGTGCTCACCCCCGCCATGGTCAGCCGCCGGCCGACATCCAGCGTTGCCGCCATGGTGGCGTCGTCGTGGTCCAGCCCCATCAGGTGGCCGAGTTCATGGACCACCACCGAGACCAAGTCGATCCGCCCGGCCGCCGGGCCGGACGGCGCCGCCACCAGCCGGCCCTGGCCGCTGGCGACGAACTCCTCGGCCAGCAGCGGCGTGGGGTCCACGAACCAGCCATGGCCGGCGGCGTCCTGGTCCAGCACGATGCCGCGCTGGCCGACATGGCCCAGCATCAGCCCCGGCAGGTTGGCCAGCGCAATCGCCACGTCGTTGGTCACCGCCAGCTGCGCGGCGCTGACCTGGCCGCTGGCCGCCCACATGGCCCGCGCCGCGTCCAGCACCGCCGCCGCATCGGCCGGTGCCAGCCGCGCCACCGGCGCGGTGCCCTCGGCGGCGGTGGCCGCCAGCAGCGGTGGCGTACTGTCGGCGTAGATCTTGTCCACCTGGCCGCCGCCGTCGATCGCATCCAGCCCCGGGCCGCCCACCAGCGTGTCGTCACCCTCGCCGCCCAGTATCACATCCTGCGCGCCATTGGCCGGCACGGTGGAGATGATCGCCAGCACCGAACCGGTCTCGGTGGTCTGGATCTTCTGCAGCAGGCTGGGCGGCAGGTTGGGGTCGCGGACGTTCTGGATCACCCGGCCATGGTCGCCGAAGATGATGTCGGCGCTGCTGGCCGCATCGCCCAGGGCCGAGCCGGCGCCCTCACCCTCCAGGCTGTCGCGCCCGGCGGCCATGCGGTCCCGCACCACCGAGGGCGCCGGTGCCAGCGTGGTGCCGGTGGTCCGTGCCGCCGGGTTCAGCGTGGGTGCCGGGCTGGCATCCACGTCGGCAATCCGCAGCGCCCGGGTGGTGATGTCCACGTTCACGCCGCTGTCGCCGTAGATGTGGTCGGTGCCGCGCTGGCCGAGGATGCTGTCATTGCCGGAACCGCCGGCCAGATGGTCGCCAGCCTGGCTGCCGATGAGGCTGTCATTGCCGGCGCCGCCATAGGCGGTGATGCCGATGGTCGGCAGCGCGGCCGACGAAAGCCCAGCGAACAACGCCCCGGCGTCGATCACGTCATGCCCGGCGCGGCGATACGGGTTGGCCAGCGCGAATACCCAGCTGGCATCCTCGTTGCTGCCCCAGGCCAGCCGCGGGAAGGGGTCGAATGGCTTCGGCCCGAACTCGGCACCCCACACGTTGTAGGGCTGGCCGCCGTACC
The DNA here is from genome assembly GCA_903835235.1 of uncultured Rhodospirillales bacterium. Taxonomy (GTDB): domain Bacteria; phylum Pseudomonadota; class Alphaproteobacteria; order Acetobacterales; family Acetobacteraceae; genus CAIMOR01. The sequence continues at coordinate 31,144 of CAILMF010000038.1, read as the reverse complement.
ACACCCCGTCCTGCGAGGTGTCGCCATACAGCACCAGCGGCGAACCTGGCCCGGCGCCGCCCGTGACCACCAAGTGGTCGCCGCCAACGCGCACGCCGCCGTCGCGCCGGGGGTCGAAGGTCAGCACGGTCAGCGTCGCCAGGGACTGCGGCACCAGCGGCGCGCCGGCCAAGCGCAGTTCCTTGTCGTTCACGCCCTGCACGGTGAAGGGCTGCGGCTGACCGCTGAGCCAGACCTGCTGGTCCAGAGTGAAGCCATCGGCCAGCCAGCTGCCTTCGAACCGCGCCAGCCCGGTGGTGGTCACCTGCACCGGCAGGGTGACGCTGAGCGGCGCCGGTTCCGCCACATGCAGGCTGCGCAGCGCAGTACCGCTGGCGGTGAACACCGGGCCGCTCAGCAGCAGCGTGGCGCCCTGACCCCAGTCGGTGAAAGCCGTGGCCGGCCGCAACCGTGCGCTGGCATCGGCCAGGCCGGTGATGGTGCGGGTGAAGCTCTCGCCGCTCAGCTGGACCACCTGGCCCACGGCATAGCCTTCCGCCGCCCAAGCCAGCCCGTCCTGCCGGGTCAGCCGGCCGGTGTTGCGTTCCACCGCGAACAGCCCGGTGGTTTCCAGCAGCTGGTTGCCGCCGCCATGCACCACGGTCAGCCCGCCATGCGGCCCCTGCACCGAAAGCGCCTCGGGCAGGTTGTTGGCCAGCGGCAGCACGCCGCCCTTCAGCGTCATCACCAGGCCGGAGATGTCGGTCACCCGCCACTGCGCCTCGGCGCCCATGGCGTCGGCCATGCTGACCAGCTGGCCCACCAGGAAGCCATCCGCCGCCCAACTGCCGGCGGCGCGGGTCAGGGTGCCGCCATCGGTGGTGGGCGCCAGGTTCACCGGCAGCGTCACCGCCACCAGCCGGTCCTTGGCCACCAGCGTCTGCGGCCCGGTCAGCAGCGGCAGTGGCGGGCCGGAGAGCTTCAGCACGCTGTTGTCGTTCGGGTCGGCGCCGGCATCGCCGATGCCCAGCACCACCCAGACGCCGGCCTGGCCGTCGATGGTGACGCTCTGCCCCGGCAGGAAGCCGGCCGCGGCCCAGTCGAAGCCGGGCAGGCTGACCGTGCCGCCGGCGCCGCTGCTGGTGAAGGCGTAGCTGTCGGTGGCGGTCGGCTCGGCCACGTTGTGCATGGTGCCGGCGATATCCACGCGGTCGTCGCCCTGGCCCAGCATCAGGTTCACCACCTCGATGGTGGTGTCGGTCGGGCTGGCCACATACTGGCCCGCTGTCATGCCGATCCGCGCCAGGTTGACGCCTGGCTGGTACACGCCGGTTTCGCCGAACACCCGGCCGCCCAGGCCGAAGTCCAGCCCGCCGCCCATGCCGAAGCCCAGGATGCTGGTCTGGTCCAGCTTGCCGGCCAGGTTCTGCTGGCTGCCATCGCCATACAAGTTCAGCACATCCACCTGCTGCGATTCCGGCGGCTGCTGACGGGTGACGATGGCGTAGCCGTCCTTTTCGCCCGGCAGCTTCGCGGCCGGCTCCAGCGCGCGGTCGGCGCCGATCGGGCCGCCTTCCACTTCCAGCGGCCCGGCCAGGTTGGCCAGCAGATGCGCCGAGGCGGGATAGACCTTCACCCCCTCGCGCACCGGCGGCAGGGTGAAGTTGCGGTCGGCCTGCAACTCCACATTCTGCGCGATGTACCAGTTCTGCGCGTCAAAGGTGGCAATGGCCGCGATCCGCACCACCGTCACCGGCTGGCGCTGGCTCAGCCAGGTCGGCATCGCGCCTTCCGCGGTGAAGGTGAGCGTGGTGTCGTGAGTCGTGTTGCTGCCGGTGATCAGCGCGATCTTGAGGTCAGTGCTGTTCTTGCCATCGGTCAGCCGCACGCGCTGGCCTTCCAGGAAGCCATCGGCCAGCCAGCCCTGGGCATCGCTGCGGGTCAGCTGGCGCTGCGCTGCATTCAGCGTCGCCGCACCGGTGTAGATGCCCTCGCGGGTCAGCTCGCTCAGCGTCACCGCATTGGCCTGCACCGGCGCGCCGAGCGCCAGCGCGCCGGTCAGCACCAGCTTGGCATCGCTGACCGTGGCAATGACGTAGTCGCCATCCCCCGCGCTGGAGCCGGCGATGCGCAGCAGCTCGCCCGCGCGGAAGCCTTCCTGGATGAAGCTGCCGCTTTCGGCGCCCGACCCGCGCGCGATCTCGCCGAAGCCGGTGGCGCCGTTCCTGAGGATGACCGCGCCGTCGAACCCGGCCGAGGCGCGCAGTTGCCCGACCGCCTGGTATTGCGCCGCCATGCCGTTGACGAACAGCACATCGGCCAGGCCATCGGTCAGCAGCGCCACCTTCACCTCGGCGGTGGGCTGCTGGGTCAGGCGGATGCCGTAGCTGTCGGTGCGGGTCTCGTTGGCCTCGGTGAACAGCGTGTCGCGGGTCAGCAGCGTGCTGGCGTTGCTCTGCACCGTCACCACGCCGGCGGTGTCGTTGTCCACCACTGTCACCGCCAGTTGCGCCGCGCCGGCGCGCAGGTTGGGGAACAGGTAGTTGGCATCGGTGGTGGCGGCGTTGCGGGCGAAGCCGATCAGCACAGTGGTGGTGTCCTCCTTGCGCGCGTCGTCACGCGCCTGGATGTCCAGCAGCACCGGCTTGTCCCAGTCCAGGGCGGTGAAGGTGACCTGCCAGCGATTGTCCACCAGCCGCATCCGCGGGTCGGCCAGGGCATTGCCGATGCAGATCTGCTGGTCCGCGCCCTCGTCCAGCACCAGGTCCACCACCACCTGGGTGCCGGCGGCCGGCCGGCTGGCCAACTGCACCAGCACCTGGTCGTCCAGCCGGCTCTTGGCATCGCCCTCGATGACCATGGTGCGGCCATCCTCGACGAAGCTGCCCCCCTTGGCGTTGTAGGTCTTCAGCTCGTACAGCTGCACGCCCGGCGTGTCGTTGTCGCGCACCGTGACTTCCACGTTGCGGATGCTGGCGCTGGCATAGTCATACGGGCCCGAGAGCACGCTGTGCTGCACCACCACCACGCGCTCGCCCTCGGCGCGCGGGTCGTCCGGCGCATAGACGAACACCGACTGCCCGGTGGACCAGTTGGTGGAATCGAACCTCAGCACCAGCGCGCGGTTCGGCACCGCCACCAACGCGCCATTTATGGTGACGTTGCGCTGGAACTGCTCCGCGCCCGGCGAGCCCAGCGAGGCCTTGGTGCTCAGCCACACGCTGTCGCCCGGGCCATTGGCCAGCGGCGCGGGGTTGGCGAAGCTGTTGGAGGCTTCTTCCTGGCTGCTGCGCGCGGCCGAGACGGTGACGTAGACAACCTCGCCCGGGTTCAGCGCGCGGGCCAGCCGCACAGTATAGGCATCGGCCGCGCCGGGCCCGCCTTCGCGCACGGCGGTGAAGCCACCGCTCTCCTCGATCACCACCATGCCCTGGGTGTTGGTGGCCACGTTGTAGGCGAAGCCCGCCGCCGCCAGGCCGTTGTAGTTCGGGTCCTGCGAGGTCACCAGGTGGTCGACCGCGCCGGCCAGGCCTTCCAGCTCGCGGGTCACGATGTCCTCGCTGACATCGCCGGCCACGTTGATGACATCCGAGCCCAGCCCGCCGATCACCCGGTAGGCGGTGCCCCGCGCGGTGGACTGCACGAAGAACTGGTCGTCGCCTTCCATGCCGTCGGCCTCGACCACTTCCACGCGTGCATTGCGCACGCCAAGCCCGGCGCCGGCCACGCCCTTGCTGTCCACCACCAGGTCGTCGGCGTATTCGGTGCCCAGCACCACCAGCTTGTCGAAGCCGGTGCCGCCATCGACCGAAACCGGCGCGTTGAGGTTGTAGCGCACCTCGTCGCCCGGGCCGCCCAGCCGCTGCACCACGCTGCTGACCACGCCGATCTGCGGCGTCGCCGCGCCGGTCGCGGGGTCGAGCAGGATGCCGTAGCCGCCCTGCTGGTTGCTGCGCGGGTCGCTCTGGCCCAGCTGCGCCATGGCGAAGGCGCGTACCGTCACCAGGTCGGTGCCGTCATCGCCTTCCACCCGCAGCTCGGCCCGGTTGGCGTAGACCGTGATGCTATCGTTGCCGGTGCCGCCATGCACCAGCATCGGCGCGCCATTGCCAGGGCTCAGCCAGCCGCGGGTGGTGGCGGCGATGCGCGGGAACACGTCGCCCGGCAGCAGCCCGCCGCTAGCCACGTCGCGCGCGGTGCCGAACAGCTGGCCCACCTGCACCGTGTCGTCGCCGGCGCCGGCATCCAGCGTGGCGGTCACTATGCTGTCGTCGACGAAGAAGGCGTCGTTGCCGCCGCGCCCTTCCACCGTCAGCCGGCCGTTGATGCCGCGGTCGTAGTAGATCCGCTGCACCTCACCGGTTGCCTCGTTGCCCTGGGCGGTGTCGAGGTAGGGGCCCACCGGCCCGTGCACCAGCGCCACATAGGCCGTCGCCAGAGTGTTGCCGCCGCCCTGGGTGTTCTGGCCGCCGTTGATCGCCTGGCTCGGCATGGCGGCGCGCAGCAGGAAGATGTCGTCGGTGGCATAGGCCAGGCCGGTCGAGGTGTCGATGCCGTTCGCCGCGCTGTCGCGACCATAGATGAACAGGTCGTCCGGCACATCCGCATCCGGCCCGCTGTCGTAGACATTGACGATGTAGTTGCGCTGGTCGGGGCCATTGCTGCCCAGGGTGAAAACCTCGTAGGTGTCGCCGCCCAGGCCGCCGTCGAGTGTCAACGTGTGGTCGGCGTTCTGCGCGCCGAATGCGACCAGCGCCTGCAACTGCGTCGGCGAGGTGACGGTAAAGCTGTCCTGCAGATAGTACACCCGCAGCCGGTCCTCGCCGGCGCCGCCATACACCTCGGTGCGCGAGCCGATATAGACATAGCCATCGGCGCCGATGCCGGTGGCGCCGGTGACGCCGCTCGGGTCGCCGAAGTTGATGCGGTCGGCGTCGCCATTGCCGTAGATGCGGAAGGTCGCGGTCGGCGCGGTGACGGTCGGCAGCGCCAGGCCGATCGGGTTCGCGCCGGACTGGTTGCCCGGCACCACCAGATTGGCGCCGGCCATCAGCACGCCGCGCAGGTCCATCACCGTGCCGTAGCCGGCATCCAGGTTCAGGTTGTCGCCGTAGATCGCGATATCACCGGCAGCGACGACGAAGCTGTTCTGGTGCAGCGCGACGTTGTCGCCCACGTACAGGCTTACGCGGCCGGTTTCGGCGAAGACCAGGCCGTTGGCCAGCACGCGCTCGGCGTCGTCCTGGTGGCCGGGGTCGCGACTGTTGCTTTCGGCGAAGCGCGCGGTGCCCTGCTTCACCAGCTGGAAGTCCTCGCCCAGCGCGGCGGATTCCCGCACCGTCAGCCGGATGTCGCCGCCATAGGCATGCGCCAGCAGCAGCCGCAGCGCGCCGCTGGTCTCGGTGACGAACACGCCCGCGCTGGCTTCCAGCGCCACGTCGGGGCCGGCGGCATCCAGCGCCAGCACCGGCACCCCGCGTGAGCTGTCAATCTCGAGGTCGTCGCTCAGCGTGCCGATGGTCGCGCCCTTGCCGTTGGCGTCGATATCCACCGCATGGCCCAGCACATCGGCCGCCAGGTCCTTCTCGGCGTCCAGGATCGACCCGCCAACCGTGCGCAGCGAGACATTGGCCTTGGTCCAAACCTCCGCCACCGGCATGTTGCCGGTCAGCTCGTCGATGAAGATGCCCTGGTTCACCGCGGCCATGATGTCGTAGGCGGCCAGCTTGCCGCCGCTGCCGTTGCGGTCGGTGTTCACCTCCAGGAAGTCACCCGGCTGGCCGATGCCACCCAGCGTGCCGGGGATCTTGTTACTGCCAATGCCGGAATACAGCGCGATGTTGCCGCCGGTCACGTCGATGCTCGGCATGCCGTCGGCGTCGAGGATGCGCAGCGCGGAACGCAGCGTCACGTCGCCGCCGGTGGAGTGGATGTGCCCCACCAGCATGTCGCCCACCAGCTCGGTGGCGCCGATGTTGCCGTTGGTGGTGAGGAAGATCTGCGGCACGCCGTCGTCGGAGGTGCCGCCGGTCCAGGCCACGTCGGTGTTGATGGTGAAGGCCACCACGGTATCCGGCACGGCATCGGCCACCACGGCGGACCCATAGGGCGCGCCGCCGATACTGGTGGTGGCGTAGCTGCGTGGCTCGCCGAAGCCGGCGGTGGTGGTGACATGGCCGATGTCGATATCGTCGCCCGCCCGCACCGCGGTGAAGCTGTAGGTGCTGTCGATCTCGTAGGCGTCGGTGCCGAAGGCGCGGTCGATCCGCACCAGACCCGGGTCAACCACCTCGGGCCGGAAGTGCGACCGATAGGGAAGCACGCTATAGGCGCCGGCAACCGGCGGGTCGAACAGGCTGATGAGGACATCGGCAATGCCGCTGCCGCCGATGCCCTCCTTGCTGTCGTTCACCACCACGTCGACGTCGTCGCCGGCGGTGATCCGCTGGATCGGCACGGTGAGCGAGAAATTGCCGCCCAGCGCGGCGTCGGCGCGATCGAAGGCGGTCAGGTCCAGCACCACGTCGCCGGTGGCGTCGGCGGTGGCGTTCATGGTGCGCAGCGTGCCGTTGCGGTCCGTGAAGCGCACCAGTTCCACCGAGATCGGGTTGCGCGGCGCCAGCATGCTCGCTTGGCGGCCGATCGAGCCGCCCTGCGCGTTCAGGCTCAGCACGTTGGTGCGGATCAACTCGACATCGCTGTCCGCATCGGCGCGGATATTGCCGCGCTGGTTCAGGATGGTGGTGAAGCCGATCGGGTTCTCGATCCGCCCGTCCAGGATGATGTCGGAAGCCGCGATGCCGCCGGGCTGCAGGTTGGAGATTACCACCTGGGTGCGGGCGAAGGTCTGATTCAGGTCGAACTCGAAGGTCGGGACCGGCCCCGGCAGGTTCGGGTTGTCCTTGTTCAAGGACACGTTGTTGGCGGGGTTGGGCGTCGGCCCGTGGATCATGTCCACCGCAATGTCGATGGTGCCGCCGAAGGCCGCCACATCGATCAGGTTGGTGCGCAGATTCTTCGCCGAATAGTTGGTGATGCGGACGCTGTCCCAGGTGCGCTTGTATTCGAACGAACCGGCATTGCCCCAGATCTCCGCGACCGGCGTACCGGAGAGGTCATTGGCGTAGAAGCGGGCGCGCGGCACCGTGTCGTAGTCCAGCGCAGTCACCACAATCTCGGGGGTCAGGATCAGGTCGCCCAGCTGGTAGCCGCCGGCCACCTCCACATTCACCTTGGTGACGATCCGGCCCGCGGCATCCACCACCAGTTCCGGGTTGGCTTCGCCCAGCATCACCACCGTGGCTTCCCAGAAGACCTGGCGCAGCGTGTTGTGCGTGGTGTCGTGATGATCCGAGCCGAAGATCAGCAGGCCGTCGTCGCGGTGCGAGTCCGAGAGGGCGGAGGGCGCGACCTGCTGGGCGATGACCGTCAGGTCCGCCGTGTACAGCAGGGCATTGTCCATGCCCTCGATCTTCACCCGCGTGTCCAGTGGCGAATAGGCATTGGCATTGGTGGTACCGCCCACTGCGAACAGCTTGGCGCTGGCGTAGGAGTTGCTGTCCACGCCGCTGATCTCGGCGTCGAGCCGCACCGACTGCGTGCCGGTGATGACCGAGCCGCCGGCCAGCGAGATGACGGTGCGCGAGGTGTCGCGCGCATTGGCCGTGGCGCTGACCAGCGCGCCCAGCGCGGTGATGTCGCTGCGCGCATCGGCCACGCTGCGCAGATTTTCGGCGGTGGCGGTCAGCACCACCTGGCTGGCGTTCAGCCTGGCCGTGCTCTGCACCGCGGTGCTGGTCAGCGCGTTGTTCTCGTTGCCGTTGCCGATATTGGTATCGGCATCGGCGTCGGCCCCGGCCAGGCCGGCGGTGACGTTGGAGCGCGAGGTCGCCTCGGCATTGGCCGCGGAGCGCGAGCCGACCGTCAGCGTGCCGGCCGCGGTCAGCGCGCCGGCCACCTGCACCTTGGACTGGTAGCGGATGTCGGAGGAACTGGACGAGTTTGCCCCCGCGCCGAGGCCGCCAGTGCCCACCGTGGCCAGGGTCTGCACGTCGCTGGCGGTGTAGCTTTCCAGGTTGAGGTCATGGCTGGCCAGCAGCACCGCGCCATTCGCCACCGACAGCGTGCTGTAGTTGGTGCCATGGGCGGTCGCCGTAGCGTCGCCCACCGCCACGAAGCCGCCACCCTGGCCGTCGGAGACGGCATAGGTGGAAACATGGCTGTCGGTGCGGGCCACGATGTCCCGCGCGGTCAGGTTCGCGCCGGCCTGGATGGTCAGGTTGGTGGTCACCGTCTCGGTGGCGGTGGCCGAGGCGCTGTCCACCTGGATGAAGCCGCCGCCCACGCCGGTGGTGCTGGCGGTGATCTGCTGGTTGCCCGAAGCCGCGCCGCTGGCGGCCGAGATGTCGCCGATGCCGCTGAACCTGCCGGCCCCAGCCGAGCTGAGGTCGAGCGTCAGCAGGTGCGTGCCGGCACCGCCGGCCGAGGTGAGGTTGTTGCCCTCGCGCGCGAACCCGTGCTGGCCGCCGCTGGTCAGGCTGCCCAGGCTGAAGCTGAGCGCCGCGCCGCCAGGGCTGCTGGCCAGCTGGAAGCTGCTGGCCGAGGCGTTGCGGATGAAATAGACGCCGCCATCGGTCAGGCCAGGCAGGGCCTCGTTCGCGGTCAGGCGCAGCGAATGCGTGGCGGTGCTGCCGGTATTGCGCACCAGGTCCAGCACCGTGCCGGGCGCGGCGGTGGTGCTGAGCCGGATGTTGTTGGCGTCCACCACATGCACCACGTAGATGCCACCATTGCTCAGCGTGCCGCCGCCGGCCAAGGCAATCGCCGCGCCGTCGGTGCGGTACTTCACCTGCGCGCCTTCGCTGAAGCCGTGGCCCGCAATGTAGATGCGGTTGTTGTCGGTCGCGGTCACCGTGCTGCCGGAAACCGCCACGTCCACGAAGCCGGCGCTGAACTCGGTCGGGTCCACCAGGTGGTAGGTGACCGCATCGCCATTGCTGAAGCTGTTGGCTTTGGTGATGGTGCTGCCGGAGATCGCGCCGCGGCCGATGCTGACGCTGGCCGGCGTGATGCTGGCGTCGAGCAGCTTCACCTCGGTCTCGCTCACCACCGTCACGCGGTAGCGGTTGCCGCTGGTCAGCCCGCCCACCGGGGTGAGGCCGTTGTCGAAGTAGTAGACGTATTCGCCGGTGTGCAGGTTGTGCGGCGCCGCCTGGAAGCCGCTGCCTGGCGCATTGATGCCGAAGGTGATGGTGTCGGTGGCGGTGTTGACGCGGGTGCCCTGGAAGGTGCCGCCGAGGTAGATCGAGTGGTCGTCGCGCACCACCACGCCGTAGCTGTTGCCCGCCATCAGCCCGCCGCCGATGCCGGCTTCCGCACGCACCACCGCGCCGGTGGCCAGGTTGTGCGCCAGGCTGAAGCTGACGTAGTTGGTGGCGCCCGGCGTGGTGGCGCCGGCGCCCGGGTTGGCGCCGGTGAAGGACAGTACCGTGCCGTCGCTGGTGGGCGCCACCGTGCCGCCATGCTGCGCCAGCAGGGTGATGGTGCCGCCGGCCTCCACCTGGTCGGCGCCGCCCACCACCAGGGCCACGTTGGGCGTGGCGGTGGCGTTGGAGTTCAGGTTGCCCACATCGACGAAGCCGCCCGAGCTGCCCTGCGCCTTGCTGTCGGCATCGGTCGCCTGGCTCGCGGTCACCGTGATGTCGCCGGCGACATGGATGCGCGAGGTGCTGCCGCCGAAATTCACCGTCAGCACGGGCGTGGCCGTGGCATTCACCGTGCCGGTACCCACCGCCACCAGCCCGCCGGCGGCCGAGGTCAGCGCGCTGTCGGCGGTGGTGAGGGCGTCCGCCAGTACGTTCAGCCGGTTGGCACCCACCGCGCCGGCCACCCCGACATTGCCGAGGAAGCTGGTGGTGGTGCTGCCGGTGGCGGTGGGGGTGGCGGTGCCGGTGGTAACCGAGATCAGCGCGCCGGCGGCGGAACGCAGCACCGAACGCGCGTTGTTGCCGTTGCGCGAAACCACCGAGATGAAGCCGCCCAGCGCGCTCAGCGTCGCCGCCGCCTCCACCGTGGCGGCCACCGCGGTATTGGCCTCGGCGGTGACGTGGGCGGCGGTGCCCGCAACCAGCGCCGCGGCGGCGACGTTCTGCGCCGAGGCGAGCACGCCCTTGCCGTCGTCGTCGAGCGTGAGGTAGCCATCCGCGTCGGTGTAGTTGTGCAGCGCCGAGATCCTGATATCGCCCGAGCGGCCGCCCGCCGCCACCGAGGCATGTGCCGCCACCTCGGCGGTCACGCTGGCGTGGTCGTCGGCATCGGCCCGCGCGGTGGTCACCCCCACGCCAAGCGCCGCGCCGACATTGGCGGCGGCGGCGTAGGTGCGGTCCACCAGCCCGGCCTGCACGGTGACATCGCCGGCCTGCGCCTGCACATCGGCCCAGCCGCCAATCTCGGCCAGCACCACCGCCGCCTGGGTGGCCTGCGCGCGGTTGGAACCGCCGACGCCCACCAGCGAGAAGCCGCGCAGCACCGGCTTGGCTTCCACCGTCGAGGTCAGGTTGGCCGCCACCGTGATCCCGCCCGGGCCGGTCGCGGTCACTTCGCTGCGGTTGCTGGCGCTGCCGGCGCCGGAAGGCCCGATCCGCGCTTCCACCAGGCCGGTGTCCTTGGCCTCCACCCGCAGCACGCTCACCTCCAGCAGCGCCGCGAAGCCGCCGCTGTTGAGGTTCCCGACCACCGAATGGGTGGCGTCGGCGGTGACCGCGACGCTGGCGGCATCCACGTCCACGCCTTCGCCGATGAAGGCGCGGGTGTTGCTGTCGATGATGGTGGAGACGGTCAGCGCGTTCACGCCGATCGCCGCGACCGAGACGCTGGTGATGCTGGCGCTGGCGGTGGAGCTGCCATTGGCGTCCAGCACCAGCGCGCCGCTCAGCTGCACGCTGGCGTCGCGGCCCACATAGGCTTCGGTGTCCTGCGCGGTGGTCGCGGTCACGTCCACGGCCTGCACGCCCACCAGGCTGATCTGGCCGGTGGCCAGCTGGGTCAGCGCGCTGGCCTTGGAATCCGCGACCATGCTGAGCGAGCCGGCGTTCACCGTGGCGTCGTGGTCCACATAGGCGCGGGTGGCGGAAACCTGGCTGTTGCTGTTGCCGGGATCCAGCCGGCCGACCCGCGCGGTGGCGCTGTAGACCGAGACATTCACCATGCCGCCGCTGCCGGCCAGCACAACCGCCTTGGCCATCGGGTCGTTGAGCGTGGTGTCGGCGTGCAGCGATATCGCGCTGCCGCCCAGGTTCAGCACCGAATGATGGCCGATGAAGGATTCGGTCTCGCGGCTGGCCACGGCTTCGGCGGTGAACATGCCCACCGTCACGCCCAGCGCGCCGTTGGTGCCGGTGGCGCTGGCCAACGCCTGCGCGGCCACCTCGGTGGCGGTGGCGGTGATGTTGCCGGCGAACAGGTTCACCCGCGGCCCGACATAGGCGCGCGTCGCGCCCACCAGTTCGGCGGTGGGGGTGATGACGTTCACCACCGCCGCGCCGGCGAAGCTGCCGCCATAGGCGGTTGCCTGCGCAGCGGTGCGGCCATTGGCCAGCAGCGTGATGTCGCCGCGCCCGTCGGCGTTGTTGCGCACGGAGATGTTGCCGTTGGTCACCCGCGTGGTCTCGGCGTTCTCGCCCACAAAGGCATCGACGATGCTGGTGACGCGCGCGGTGGGCACCGCGCCGGTGCCCGCGCCAAGCCCCGAGACCGCCACCGCGGTGAGATCGGCCTGCGCGCGCACGTCGCCATCGGCGGTCAGGCTCAGCCCGCCGCTGCGCAGGTTGGTGCCGTCGCCGGCATAGGCGCGGGTGAGGCCCGCGGCCAGGGCGGTCGGCTGCATCACCGCCGCGGCGGCCAGCAGGCCCACCCCAACGCCGTCGGTATTGGCCACCGCGTCAAGGTCGGACCGCGCCAGCACCGCCACCGCGCCCGCCACATGCAGCGTCGCGCCCGGGGCGCCGCCCGCGACGCGGCCAGCGGCGGCGCCGATGAAGGCTTCCACCGTGCCCGTCAGGTTGGCGTCGGCGTTCAGCACCTGAACGTCCACGCCGAAGCTGAGCCCCAGCAGCGAGGTCGTCGCCTCCGCCAGATAGGTTACCCGGTCGCTGGCGTTCTTGCCGGCATTGATCGCCAGGCTGCCGGCATCCAGGGTCACGCCGTCGCGCACATAGGCGCTGGTGCGGCCGCTCACCGTCGCGGTCGGCCGCATCACCGCCACCGCCACCACGCCGCCAAAGCCGCCGCCATGCACGTTGGCGGTGGCTGTCATTGCCGCATCCGCGGTCAGCTTCACCGCGCCGGCATTAACATCCACATCGGTGGTGATGTTGTGCGCATCGGACGCGGCATTGGCGCCGATATAGGCTTCCACAACGCCACTCACCGTGGCGTCGGCGGTCACCCGCGCGCCGCCCAGCAGTCCGCCGATATGCAGCGTCTGGGCATCGGCCAGGGCGCGCATCACGCTGCCGTCGGCGCTGATGGTCACGCTGCCGGCGTCGAGCGCGATACCTTCGCCGATATAGCCACGCACCGCGCCGCTGATGGTGGCGCGCAGCTTCAGGCCCGAAAGCGAGACCCCGCCCGAGACATTGGGCGCCTGCACCGTCGGCGTCGCGCGCATCTCGCCGCGCGCGCCGATCATCAGCGCACCCTGGCCGAGGTCGATCAGCGCCAGGTTGGTGCTCGGCGCCAGGCCGAAGGCGCTGCCCGCATGGGCGTCCACCCGGCCGCTCACGGTCGCCTCGGCCTCGGCCACCGCAATCCCCGCCAGCCCACCGACATTCACCGTGTTGGTGTCGGCCAGCGCTGTGTAGATGCCATCGGCCTTGAGCGCGAGCGAGCCGGCGACCACGTGCGCGCCCTGCTCGGCCGAGGCGCGGGTGAGGCCGGAGACCTCGGCCTTGCTGAGCATGGCGCCGACCGTGGCGCCGAGCGAGGCGCCGACATTGCCGATGGTCGCGCTCGCAGCCATGGTGGAATACGCGTTGACCGCGACGCTGCCGCTGACCGCAACCGCGCGGGCCGGGTTCTGCACCGGTGTGATGCCGGCCGACGCGCCAATGAAGGCTTCCACCGTGCCGGTGACGGTGGCGGTGGCGCGCACCGCGGTGCCGCTGGCCAGCAGCGCAAGCCCGGCCACCTTGGACAGCGCGTTGGCGGCGTAGCCGGCCCGATCCTTGTCCGTGCCGGCGTTCAGCGTCAGCGACGCCGCATTCAACTGCACCAAGTCGCGCACGAAGGCGCGGGTCGTACCGCTGACAGTCGCGATCGGCGCAATCGCGCTCAGCGCCAGGCCACCGAAAGCGGCGCCGAGGCTGTTGGCGGTGGCGCTGGCCACCATGCTGGAATCCGCGTCGACCAGCACCGCGCCGCGCACCGAGACGCTCGGCGCTGCGGTGGTGGCCTGGCTGGCCGCGCCGGCGCCGATGAAGGCGGCGACCTCGGCAGCCACGGTGGCCTGCGCTTGCAAGGTGTTGATGCTGGAGAACAGGCTGTAGCCCTGGGCGTAGCCGGTCGCCGTGGCGTTCATCTGCACGCCGTCGGCCTTGATATCCAGCCGCGCCGCGTGCAGCGAGGTGTTCTCGCCAACTCCCGCGCGCACGCCGCCGGCCACATCGGCACGCGGCTGCAGCAGTGTGGCGGACAAGCTGCCGCCGCTGACCCCGCTGGTCAGCGCGGTGGCGTTGCGGATGGAGCTGGCAGTGATGCCCACGCCGCCATCGGTCTTGCCCAGCCCGGCGGCGATGTCGATGTCGGCCAGGCCGCCGGCGCTGGGCGCGTTGCCGGTGCGGGCGCCGGTGAAGGCCTCGGTGTTGCTGGTGATCCTGGCGCGCGCGGTGGCCCCGGCGCCGCCGGCCAGGATGCCGCCGCCGCCGACGACCAGCTGCGCGTTGGCGGTCTCGGTGCTGCTGGCCACCACGTCCAGCTTGCCGGCGGTCAGCAGCGTCTTCTCGCCTACATAGGCCAGCGTGTCGGCCAGGATCAGCGCCTTGCCAGCGGCCGCAGCTACGCCGATGCCCGCGGCGATGCTGACCGCGCCGGAAACCGAGCCGGGGTTGCCCTGGTCCTTCGGCTCGCCGGCGCTGCGGGTGGTGGCGGTCAGGTTGGCGTCGGCACCGATATAGACCGTGCCGCCGGTCACGTTCAGCGTGGTCAGGCTGCCCGGCGCGGTGCCGGCGCGGGTGCCGGCATAGGCTTCGGTGTCGCGCGAGATGCTGGCCAGCACCTGCACCCCGGCGCCGCCGGCGAAGCCCAGCGTCACCGCCTGCACCACCGGGTCGGCCTTCGCCAGCGAAGTGGCGGTGATGGAAAGTCGGCTGGATTCCACCAGCATGTTGCCATCGGCAAAGGCGCGGGTCGCGCCGCCGATATCGATATCGGCGACCATCACCGCAATGGCCGCGCCGATGGTGGCCGCGCCGCCGATGGCGCGGGTGGTGCTGTCGTGGCTGGAATCGGCGTCAATGGTGACGCCGCCGGACATGGCGCGCAGCGTGGAGTTGCGCGCATAGGCTTCGACCGTGGAGCGCACCACCGTCTCGGCATCGCCACCCGCCCCGGCGCCGCCGAGCGCGATGGCAATGGCGTCGACCGAAGCGGTGGTCTCGGTGTCCTGGGTGGAATCCGCGTCGATGATGATGCCGAGCCGGCCGCGCGCCTGCACGGTGGAATCGGTCACCGCCGCGGTGGTGGTGTTCTTCAGGATGTTGTCGGCCAGGCCGACCGCGATGGCGGCGCCGGTCAGCCCGCCCGAGACCGCGGCGCTGACCAGCCGCGCGGTGGCGTCGGACAGGTCATGCGCCGCCACCCGCACGGTACCGTAGGCGTTCACGTCCGAGCCATCGGAGATGGTCGCGGCGATGCTGGCGGTGCTGGTGTTCTTCGCCACCGCGCCGGTGCCGGAAGCGGCCGCGCCGAAGCCGATCGCGACCGCCGCGGCGATCGCGTCCGGGGTGGCCGAGAGGGTGGAGGTGGAGTTTGCCAGCACCACCACGTCGCCGGTCAGGGTGCGCACGGCGGAATGGTCGATCCCGGCCAGGGTGCTGGCGGCATTGGTGTTGGTGGCCGAAGCCGCCGCCACCGCCACCGAGATGGCCGCGAAGCCGCCGCTGATCGCGACCGAGGTGGCCAGGGCCTTGGCGCTGGCGTCGAAGCTGTCGGTCGCGTTCACCTGCACGCCGAGCAGGCCGGAAACCCCGGGGCTCATGGCGGTGCCGGCGTCGCGGATCACCGAGGTCACCGTGGCGGCGACGCTGTTGCTGGCGAGCGCGGCGGCGACGCTGACGCTGATGCCGGCGCCGGCCGCGGCGGCCAGGCTGGCGGCCACGGCGGTGGACCGGGCGGCGATACCGAGGGTGTTGGTGGCATCCAGCGTCACGCTGGCGGCGGAGAGGGTGGAGTCTTCGACCAGCGTGCCGACGCTGGAATTGGCGATGTTCTGGGCGCTGGCAACCGCCACCGCGACCGAGACGCTGGCCGCGCCGGCGACCGAAACGGCCACGCTGGCTGCCACCACCTTGGTGTCCAGCGTCGAGTCATCCGAGGCCTGGAGCAGTGCCGTGCCGGCGGCGTCGACGCTGCTGCCGCCGGTGATGCCGGCCTGCACCTGCGCGGTGGAACGGCTGGTGGCCATGGCGCCGGCGCCGGTGATGCCGACCGAGACGCCGCCCGCCGCCGAGATCGCGACGCCGACCGCGACCGAGGTTGCCTTCACCTCGGCATCCGCCTGCGCCGCGATGGTGACGCCATTGCCCAGCGAGGCGACCTGGGCGGCATCGACCAGCGCCTGCACCGTGCTGCCGTACTTGTTGGTCGCGTCCGAGATCGCCAGGCTGAGGGTAAGGCTGAACGCGCCGCTGCCGCTGACGCTGAGCGCCGCCGCCACCACTGTGGCGTCGATGCTCGACAGATCGCGCGCCTGCACGACGATGGCGCCGTTGGCGGTCACCTCGGCGCCACCCTGCACCAGGGCCTGCACCCTGTTGGTCATGGTGTTGGTCAGCACCGCGCCGGCCGCCGAAAGGCTGAGCGCGGCCGCGCCCGAGCCGCTGACGCTGAGCGCCGCGGCGACGCCCACCGCATCGATGCTGGCGTCGTTAAGCGCCATCACGTGCAATTCGCGGCCGCCGCCGGTCACCGTGGCGCCGTCGATGCGAGCAATGGTAGCGCCCGAGATCCGGTTCTCGGCCAGGGTCACCGCCACCGCGAGCCCGCCCGAGATGCTGCCCGAGCCGCTCACCGTCACCGCCATGGCGGCGACCTCGGCGTGGATGGTGGAGGTGTCGGTCGCGTCCAGCGTCACCTGGCCGGTCGCGCTGACGATGGAGGCGCCATCGATGCCGGCGCTGGTGCTGCCGCTGATGCTGTTGACCGCCTTGACCCCGGCGCCGGCGATGCCGAACGCCATGGTGCCGCCGACCGTCACGCTCGCCGCCGCGGCGTCCACCACCGTCTCGATGCAGCCGGCGCGGATCGCGTCGATATCGATGCCGCCATTGCTCACCGCCACATCGGCATTGACGATGCCGGCAAACAGCGTGCTGCTCTGCTTGCTTTCGGCCAATGCCACGGCGCCGGCGGCGCTGAGGGCGAGCGAGCCGCCCACCGCCACGGAGATCGCGGCGGCGATGTCGCTGGCGTCGATGCAGCTCTGGTCGATGGCGCGGATCACCACCGTGCCACCGGCCACCAGGCCCTGGCCATCGGCCGCCGTGCTGTCGCGCACCACCGCAGTGGTGCTGCCCTTGATGGTGTTGCCCACATCGGCCACCGCGAAGCTGACCGCGCCGGCGATGCTGCCCGAGCCCGCCACCGTCAGCGAGGCGGCGACGCCGAATACATCGGCCTCGATCGCGCTGGTGGCGATCACCTGCACGCCGCCGGCCGAGACCACCTTGGTGTCGCCCAGAACCGCCAGCGTGGTGTTGTCCACCAGGTTGTCGGCCAGCGCCACCGCAATCGCCAGACCGATGGCGCCGTTGGAGCCGATCGCGACGCTGGCCGAGGCGGCGGCTACGGTGGCGTCCATGCCGGCGCGGTCGGTGGCGGTGGCGGCCACGGTCGCGGCCTTGATGCTGCCGCCGAGGCTGCCGGCGACGACGCTGTTGGCGATGCTGTTGTCCACGCTCGCGCCGGTGCCGGCGCCGCTCAGCCCGATGCTGCCGCTGCCGGAAATGGAGGCCGAGGCCGCCACCGCGGTGGCGAGGATGCTGCTGGTGGACAGCGCGGTGGCGCTGAACGCGCCGGTTGCCACCACGGTGCCGCCGTCCAGCACTGCGCGCGTGACGTTGGCGATACTGTTGTCCACGATGGAGCCGGCCACCGCCAGGCTGCCGGCGGCGCCGCCGCTGCCGAAGGCGGCGCTGATGCTCGCGGCCACCAGCGTCGCCCCGATCGCGCTGAGGTCGGTCGCGCTCAGCGTCACATTGCCCTTCGCCGCCACCTTGGCGTCGCCGATCACCGCTTCCACGGTGTTGCCGATGCTGTTCTGCGCGTAGGAGATGCTGGCCGAGATCGATATGGCGGCGCTGCTGCTGCCGCTGAACGCCACGCCCGCCGCCACCGCCGAAGCGGTGATGCTGCTGTCGGACAGGCTGCCCAGCGTCACCCCGCCGAGCGTGGAGGTCACGTCGCTGCCGTCGATCCTGGCGCGGGTGATGTCGGCGATGGTGTTCAGCGCCAGGCCGATGCCCAGCGTGCCGGAACCCGAGGTGCCGCTGCCGACCGAAACGCCAAGCACAGCGGCGGTGGCGTTGGCGAGGATCGCGGCGTGGTCGGTGGCGGCCAGGCTGACCGCGCCGCGTGCATTGAGCAGCTTGCCGGTGCCGGGCGTCGCGGTGATCAGCGCCTCGGTGGTGTTGTCGATCTCGTTCTTCGCGGAAGCACCTACCGCTTCGCCGGCCACGGCGGTGCCCGAACCTGCCGAGACGCCGAGCGCAGCGCCGATGGCATGGGCGGTGATATGCGCGTTGCTGGTGGCGCCCAGCGTCACGGTGCCGAGCGTGCTGACAACACTCTCCTCCACCGTCGCGCGGGTGGTGTCGGCGATCCGGTTGAAGGTCAGCGACAGCCCCAGCCCGACGCCTACGTTACTGCCCGAGCCGGCGGAGATGCTGACCGCGGCGCTACCGGCGGCGGCGGTGATGGCGGCGTTGTCGGTGGCGGTCAGCCGCAGGTTGCCGGCGGTCTGCACCACCGTACTGCCCTGGATGCTCGCCTCGATGGTATCGGTGATGAAATTGCCCGAGCCCGACCCCGCGCCCGCCAGCGCCAGGCCGGTGCCCTGGCCGGCCGAAACCGCGCCGGCGACCGCGAAGGTGAAGGCGTCGATGCTGGCATTCGAGGTTGCGGTAAGCGTCAGCGCGCCCGCCGGCTTCACCGTGGCGTTCTCGATCAGCGCGCGGGTGGTGGCGGTGACGTCGTTGCGCGCCGCCGCGGCGCCCACCGCAATGGCGTTGGCCCCGCTGGAGCCGCCGCTGACCACCTGGATCGCGGCCGAGCCGGCATCGGCATCGATGCTGGAATTATCGGTTGCGGTCAGCGTCACGCTGCCGCCGGTGGTCAGCGAACCGCCGCTGATCAGCGCCTCGACCAGCGACTTGACGTTGTTGCCGGAACCCGAGCCGGCGCCACCGAAGGCGGTGCCGCCGCCGGTCCCGACGCCCACGCCGCCGGCCAGGGTCAGCGCGTCGATGCGGGGCGCGCCAGTCGCGGTCAGGGTGACGGAACCCGCCACCATGCTGGCCTTGCGCGCCACCGCGCGCACGCTGCTGTCGATGGTGTTGACCGCCACCGAAGCGCCGATCGCGAGCGACGTGCCGCCGCCACCGCTGCCGCCGCCGCTGATTGCGACCGCCGCGCCACCGGCATCGGCGGTGATGTCCGAGGCGTCCGCGGCGTTCAGCAGCAGCGCGCCGCCGGCCCGCACCACCGAGCCGGCGTCGATCTGGGCCAGCACCGCGTTGCGCACCTGGTTCACCGCCACGCTGCCGGCGCCGGTGAAGCTGAAATTGCTGCTGCCGCTGCCACCGCCACCGCCGCCGCCCGAGCCTCCGCTGCCGGTGGCCAGCGTGCCGGCCACGCCAATCGCCAGCGCATCCAGCCTGGTCGCGCCCTGGGCGTCGAAGCTCACATCGCCCTTCACCCGCAGCAGGCTGTGGTCCGCCGCGGTGGCGGCGACATCGTTGCCCACCTCCAGCACCGAGGCCGCGCCGCCGAAGCCGCTGCCGCCGGACACCGCCAGGCCGCCGACGATGGTGCGCGCATTGGTTTGGTCGGCCGCGCGTACCAGCAGCGCCTGCGCCGCATTGGCGCCGGCATTGGCCGCTGGGTCCACGTTCAGCGCCGCATAGGCGCCGATGCTGGCCTGGGTGGTGCCCTGCAGCACGCCCACGGTGGCGGAGAAGCCGATCCCGACATCGCCGCTGTCGAGCGACGCGGCGGCGCCCACACCGACCTGCAGCACGTCTTCGTAGGAGGTCGCGGTCACCGCCATGCCGCGCAGGTTGGCGCTGCCCTGCACGCCATCGGCGCCGAACACGCCGTCGCGCACCGCGATCGCATCGCCATTGCCCAGCGCCGGCACGCTCACGCCATCGCCCACCACCGCCCGGGTGCTGTCGATGTCCACCACCACCGAGAACGCCGCGCCCACGCCATCGTTGTTCAGCGAAACGCCGAGGCTGCCGGCATCGGCGTCGATCAGGGTACGGCTTTCCGCCGCCACTTGCAGGCTGCCGCCGGCCAGCACGCTCAGCCCCTGGGCGGGCGCATCGATGCTGCCCAGCTGCGCCAGCGTTGTGGTCAGGTTCACCACCACCACCGCGCCGCCGGCCACCGCCGTGGAATCGCCGGCGCCGATGTTCACCGCCAGGCTGAACAGGTCCTCGATGCCCACCGCCTCCACCAGCACCGAGCCATCGGCGTCGAGCAGGGTCGGGCTGAGCGGGTCGGCGGATTCCGCCACCGCCGCCTCGGTGATCTTGTTCACCACCAGCACGTCGAGCCCGACGCCCACGCCGGCCTTGTCCTTGCTCGCCGCCAACGCGCCCACCACGTCCACCACCCGGGTGTCATCCAGCGCCCGCAGGCTGATCCCGCCGCCGGTGACGATGCTGGCGCCGGCACCGATATCGGCGCTGGTGGTCGGCGTGAACACGCTGACGCCGGCCGAGCCCGCCCCGGCATCGCCGCCCGAGCCGATTGCCGCGCCCACCACCAGCAGGCTCACCTCCACCCCGGTGTCGCCGAGCATCGGCGCCACGATGGTCAGCGGCGCAATGCCGGCATCGGCCAGCACGATGGCATCGCCGCTGGCGATCAGCGCCGCATTGGCGTCCACGCTGGCCATGGTGTTGCTGGTCACCACGTTCACGCCCACGGCCGCGCCCACGCTGGTGCTGCCGGAACCCGAGCTGGTGGTGATGGCGCCACCGCCGGCAATGCCCTGCACGCCGATCTTCTGGCGCGCCGTCACGTCGATATCGCCGCCCGTCGCAGCCACCTTCGCGCCCATGCCGATGCTAGCGGTGGTATCGGCGGTCACCACGTTCACAGCCACCGCGCCGGCCACCGCGGTGTTGTCGCTGCTGCCGCCGCCTCCGCCGCTCTTCTGGGTGGAACCGCTGCCGGCCAGGGCCAGGGCGCGGAAGCTGTTGGGCGTCTCCACGTCGTGCCCGGCCTCGACCGTCACCGAAGCGCCCTGCACATCCGCACCGGCGCCGATCCGCGCGGTGGTGTCGTAGTCCGCGACGTTCACGCTGGCGGCGGCGCCCACCGTGGTCTTGGCGGAATCCTCGAAGGCCAGGGCGATCGCCTGGGTATCCTGCGCCACCTGGTTCAGCGCCCGCACGGTCACCGCGCCGTCGGCGCGCAGCACCGCGCCGGCGCCGATGCTGGCATTCACCTGCGGCAGCGCCACGCTGCCGGCCAGCGCCGCCGCCACCCGCAGCTTGCCGCCCTGGGTGCCGGTGCCGGCGGCATCGACATTGCCGCCCTGGCCATTGGCGTTGTCGCTCTGCGCGCCGGCGGTGGTGTTGGCGCTGTCGGTCTGCGCGCCGGCCTGCGGCGTGGCCAGCGAATGGCCCGAGGCATTGTGCGCGCGGTTGGTGTTGGACGAGGCATTGCTGTCGGCATCGCTGCCACCATCGTCTTCGGACTTCGCGCCCTCGGCGCTGCCGCTGGCGACCGTCTTCTGCGCCAGGGTCGCGGTCGCCAGCACCTCCACCGTATCGGCCCGGGCCACGCCGGTCGAGACGCTGCGCGCCTCGAAGGCGCTGGTCTCGCCATCAGCCCAGCCCAGCGCAATCGCCATGCCGACGCCCGTGCTGCCGCCCTTGGTGTCGGCATCGGCCTTGGTGTCCTGGGTCAGCGTGCTGGTGGCACTCACCGTCAGCGTGCCGTCCACGTCCAGCGCCGTGCCGGTGCCGATGACGCGCGCGCTGGTGCCGTCCAACGCCACGCTCAGCGCCACCGCGCCGCCCACCGCGGTGCCGCTGTCGGCATTCGCGCCCGCGCCGGCCTTGGCCCGCGCCGCCAGCACGTGCGTGCCGGTGGCGGTCACGCTCACATCGTGGGCGCTGGTCAACGTGGCGGTGCCGGAGATCGCCGCGTCGGCATCGTGGTCGCCCACCACGATCGCGAAGGAAAGCCCCACGCCGGTGGAGGTGCCGGCGGCGTCGTGGTCGGGCAGCGCCTGCGCCTGGGTCGTGGTCCGCGCCTCGGCGGCCACGGTCAGCGCGCCGCGGTCGGCATCGGCATCGGCCGCGCCATCGGCCAAGATGATCGCCGCGCCGGCCCCCAGCGAAGCCGCGGTGCTGCCGGCCGCCAGGTTGATCGCGACCGAACCGGCTACGCCGGTCTTGCCGCCGCTGGCGCCCGAAATGGCGTAGGCGCTGCTGTCCTGGGTGCGTTCGGCCAGGCTCTGGCCGCTGGCCGCGCCGCCGCTGGTCAGGCTGATCGCGGTGCCCTCCAGCGCGTTCTCCAGGCTGCTCGCCAGGCCCAGCTTGCCGTCGTGGTCGACGATTGCGAAATAGGTGGTGCCGTTGGTCAGCCCGCCGGCATCGGCGCCGCCGCCATTGTCGTAGATCAGCGCGGTGCCGGTCACCACGCCCTCGGGCGCCTCCAGCGCGATCGCGACCCGTACATGGTCGGGGTCCAGCGTGATGTTGTCGTCGGCCGAGGTGTCGATCCGGCGCAGTTCATGCGTGTCGCCGCTGCCGAGGTCGGTGAGGTCCACCGCGGTGCCGGCGGCGGCATTGGCCTGGCTGATCGCCAGCTTGATCTTGCCGTCCTCGCCCAGGATCACCCAGTAGGAATCGCCATCGGTCAGCCCGCCGATGCTGGTGCCGCCGCCATTGTGGTACTCAACCTTCTCGCCGGTCTCCAGCCCGTCCTGCTCGCCCACATAGATGGTGTCGGCGTCGATATCGACGGTCTTGGACTCCACCGGGGCAATATCGATCTCGCGCTCCGCCACCACCGCTACCACGGCCACGCCATCGGCGGTGACGCTGGCGAATTCGATGTTGGCCGACTGCACCAGGCTGGCGTGGTTCACCGCCACCGCGACGCCCACGGTGGTGCCGCCCGAAGTGGTCGTGGCGCTGCCATTGGCCACGGCGGTGGCGTCGGCATTCGCTTCGCTGCGCACCGTGACGCTGCCGGCCGAAGCCACCGTGATCGGGCTGCCAAAACTGCCGCCCAGCGTGGCGCGGGCCGTGGTGGTGTCGATGTTGATGCCGATCGCCGCCGCCACGCTGACCGCGCCATCGGAGGTGGAGCTGTCCGGCGTGGTGCTGGTGCCGGTGCCGCCGCTGCGGTCGTTGGCCACGCCCAGCTGCGCGTCGCTCTGGTCCTGCACGCCGTGGTCGTCGGCGCTGCCGCTGGTGTCGTCGTCCTCGGTTGCGCCGGCGGCCGAGGCCTTGGCCTCGCTGCGGCTCACGGTCATGGCCCGCGCCGCCACCAGCAGCGCCGCGCCGGTGCCGACGCTGCGCGCCAGCCCGGCCACCACGCTGTCCTCCACCACGCTCAGCGCCAGCGAGGCACCGACCGCCGCGCTGGTCGCCTCGGCAGCGCCCTCGGCCCTGGTGTCGGTCACGCCGGTCAGCTCGGCGGTCACGCTCAGCGCGCCGCTCAGCACCATGGCGTCGCCGGCGCGGATCGCGGCCGTGACGCTGTTCTGCACCACCGCCACCGCCACCACGGGTGTCACCGCAGTGCCACCGGCGGCGCCACCGGTCACGCTGGTGGCCTGGTCCTGCTCGGCGCTGGCCAGCACCACCAGGTTGGCGGCATTGGCCACATTGGCCCCGGTGCGGATCTCGGCGCTGGTGGCGTGCTGCGCGACATTCACCCCGACCGAGGCGCCGATCCCGACGCTGCTGCCCGATTCCCCGTCGCCGTTCTCGTCGCCCTTTTCCTGCTTGGCCTGCACCGTCACCGCGGTGCTGGTCTTGGCGGTGGCGCTCACCGTCACGTCGCCGGCATTGGCGTCGCTGTCGCTGCCATCCACCGCAGTCACCACCGCGCCGCCCAGCAGCAGCGCCTGGGTGCTCAGCCCCGCCAGGTTGACCGCGACCGCGCCGGCCACGCCAACATTGCCGCCGCTGGCGCCCGAGGTCGCGCTGGCGCTGAACGCGTGCTGGTCGTCGTCATCCGTCGTCAGCACGCGCGCCGCCACGGTCAGGCCGTCCGACGTGATGGCGCTGTTGGCCACGCTGGCGCGCAGCGTGCCGGTGGCGGTGTTGATCGCGACCGCCACGCCGATGCTGGCCGGGCCGCCCTTGCTGGCGCTGCCATCGGCGCTGGCCAGCGCGTCCATGTTGCCCTCAGCGACCACCGAGACCAGGCCATCGGCCTGCACGTCGCCGCCATCGACGCTGGCCAGCGTGCTGAAGCGCGCGATGTTGATGCCCACCGCCGCCGCCGCGCTGACCGCGCCATCCGAGGTGTCGGCATCCTCGGCGCCGGTTTCGCCCGAGCTGCCGCCCGAGCGGGTGCGCCCTGCCGACTGCGTATTGGCGTTGGTCACCTCGGCGTCGGTGCGGTCGTTCACCGCGTTGTCGTCGCTGCTGCTGCCGGCATCATCCTCGGCGGCGCCGGCGGCCGAGGCCTCGGCCTCGCTGCGGCTGGCCACCGTGCCCTGGGCCAGCAGCGTCACCGTGCCGGCGCTGGCCTGCACGCCGCGCTTCAGGCTGGCGGTGGCGCTGTCGTCGGCGATGCCCACCGCCACCGAAATGCCCACCGCCGCGCTGCTGCCGGTGGCGTCGCCCTTGGCCAGCGTCACGGTCGCCGCCTCATGGGTCGCGCGCACCAGCAGGTCACCGCCCAGCACCAGCGCGCTGCCGCCCAGCACCTGCGCGGTGGTGGCGTTGTTGGCCAGCGTCACCGCCACCACCGGGGCCAGCGCGGTGCCGCCCTCGGCCCCGCCGCGCGCCTCGGTCCACAGCCCGTAGCTGCCATCGGCCAGCACGGAAACATCGTCGGCGCCGGCCACGCTGGCACCCAGGCCGATGCTGGCCAGCGTCGTGTGGCCGGTGATGTTCAGCGCCACGCTGGCGCCCACGCCGACGCTGCTGGCGCCTTCCACCTTCGCGCGGCTGTCGGCGCCGGCCATGTCCAGCGCGCTGGCCTGCACCACCAGCGCGCCGGCCAGGGCATCGGCGTCGCTGCCATCCTGCAGGGTCACGCTGCTGCCGGCATCCACCCGCGCCAGCGTATTCACCTCGAACACGTTGATCGCCAGCGCACCGGCCACGCCCACCTTGCCGTCGCTCACGCCCGAGACCGCGTCGGCGCTGCCGCGATGCTCGGCCTCGGTCAGCTGGTGCGCGCTGCCGGCACCGGCGCTGGTCACGTCTACCGCGGTGCCGGCGAAGGCATCCTCGCGCGTCGCGGCCAGCGCCAGTTCGCCGTCGCTGCGCTGGATGACGTAGTAGGTCTCGCCATCCGTCAGCCCGCCCAGGCTGGTGCCGCCGCCATTGCCGTACACCACCTGGTCGCCAGTGCGCAGCGCCGCGGCATCATCCGCGCTCAGCTGGTACACCGTGTCGCCCGGGTTGAAGCTGATATCCGGCTTGCCGCTGCGGGTGAATTTGTGGTCGCTGCCGGCGCCGGTCGAGGTCAGGTCAATGGTGGTGCCGGCCAGCGCATCGGCTTCGCTGCTGGCCAGCTTCACCTTGCCGCCTTCCTGCGTCACCACGTAGTAGTCGGTGGCGTCGGTCAGCCCACCGATGGCGGTGCCGCCGCCGGCCGAATAGGTCACCTTGTCGCCGGTCGCCAGCTCCTCGACCGTGCCGATCCGCAGCGTATCGGCGGTGATGTCCACCACCGTGGCGGTTGTGGTGCCGAGGTCCATCTCCCGCTCGGCCATCCCGGCCTCGATGGTCACGCCATCGGCGATGACGTCGCCGCCTTCGGTCGAGGCGGTGGTGCGGATATTCGCCTGGCTGATCGCCACCGCGGCGCCGACCGTGCCGGAACTGCCATGCGCCGCGCTGCCATCGGCCTTGAACAGCGCGTCGCCATTGCCCAGCGCCCGCAGCTCCAGGCTGCCATCCGACACCACGCTGATACCGGACGCCAGCAGCGCCGAGACCGTGGCGCTCTGCACGTTGATCGCGATGGCCGCGGCGACCGCGACCTTGCCTTCGCTGGTGCCGGCATCCGGCGAGGTGCTGGTGTGCGAGGCGCCGGTGCCGCGCGCGCTGGACTGCGCATTGCCGTAGTCGGTGCCGGCCTGGGCGGCCTGGTTGGCGCTGTCGTCGTCGGCGGTGGTGCCGCTGTCGTCGCCGGCCGCGCCCTTGGCGCTGGCGCTGGCGGTGCCGCGCGAACGGAACAGCCCGGTGGCGTCGAGCGCAACCGCGCCACCGGCGGTGGCATCGCGCCGCAGCCCGGCGGTCGCGGTCTCCTCCAGCACCGCCAGCGCCAGGGAGGCGCCTATTGCCGTATCGCCGCCCTCGGCGTCACCTTCGGCATTGGTCAGCGTGTCGCTGTCATGGCTGGTGGTCAGCGTCAGCCCGCCGGTCAGCGTCAAGGCGCTGCCCAGGCCGATGCTGCTGTCGGTGTCATCGAAGACGAAGGAAATCGCCACCACCGGCGTCAGCACCGTGGCAGAACTGCCGGTTGCCGTCGCGCCGCCAGTGGCGCTGGTCTCGGCCAGATGGGTCGCGGTCGCGCTCAGCACCAGATTGTCGGCGCCAGTCAGCACTGCGTTGTCGGCCACGGTCGCACGGGTATTGTGGTCCATCAGTCCCAACGCCACCGAAGCGCCGACGCCCAGGCTCGACGAGGTGCCCGGGTCCTCCACCGGCACCGCGGTGGTCTTGCTCGTCGTGGTCGAGGTTGCGCTCAGGCTAAGGTCGTCCCCATTCAGCGCCACACCCGCGCCGGCGCCATGGCGCAGTTCGGCCACCACATTGGTCTGCGCCACCTGGATCGCCAGCGACCCGGCCACGCCGGTCTCCGTGGTGTCGCCCACGCCCGAGGTCGCCTGCACCTCGAAGGTGTCGCCGGCCTCCATCGTCGCGGTCACCGTCACGCCGCCGCTGGCGGCCAGGCTGCCGGAATCCTCAAGGTAAGCGGTGGTCGTCGCGTCCACCACGCCGATGGCCACAGCCACGCCCACGCCGGTGGCGCCTGCCCCCGTTGTGGAGCCGTCCGCCGTGGTCACCACCTTGTCGGTGGAATGCGCGCTGACGGTCAGGGCGCCGCCGGTGGTGAGCGTGCCGCTGGTGCCGAGATGGGCTTCCGTCACCGGCCGATAGGTGGTGACGGCTACCGCCGCCGCGAAGCTGACATCGCCGTCGTTGGTGCCGGCATCGTTGCTGGCGAGCGCGTGGGCGCTGTCGGTGGTGCCGCCGGAATCCGTGGCGCCGCCGGCCGTAGCAATGGCGCTAGTCGCGACGTCGCTGGTCAGCGTGGCGCCGATCGCGATGCTGTCCGGCGTGTCGCCGGCATTGGCGCCGATGCCGGCGCTGTCGGCCACGAAGGCCTGGGTGCTGGCTTCCACCACCGTCACCGCCAGCGCCGCGCCCTTGGCGCTGGCATCGGCGCCGCCATCGGCGGTGGAGGCGATGGTCAGGCTGGTCTCGGCGTTCAGCGCCACGGCGCCCGAGACCGCCAGCGTGCTGCTGCCCTTCACCTGCATGGTGGCGTGGCCCAGCACGGTTATGCTGGTGATGGCAGCGTCCTCGCCGGCATCGGTGTCGGTGCCATCGGCATCGGTCTTCGCCGCCACCGTCACCACCACCCGGGCCTTCGCATCCAGGCTCTGCGCGGTGAAATTGGTACTGTCGAAGGTGATCACGGCCGAGGGATCGGCAACGGCGACGGAATTCTCCAACCCGCCCAGGGTGAACTGGCTCTGCAGGATATTGGCGGTGGAGGTCGCCGCCAGAATCACCGCGCCGGTCGCGGTCAGCGTGCCGCCGGTAAGGTCGATCTCGGTCGCAGCGGAAGCGTAGATGACGCCCGCGGTGATCTCGCCATCACCGGCCGCGGCGCCGCCCGAAAGCGCCGTCATCGTGACTGCCCGGGCGTCCAGCGTGCCGCTCACGCGGATGCTCTCGGCGGTGATGGTCAGGTCGCGCACCGCCACGGTGCCGGACAGAATCACGCTGTCCTTGCCGTCCTGGCCGTCGATGGTCAGGTCGATGCCGGAGAAGTCGACGCTGTTCACCGTCAACTCATCGTGCGACAGCACCGGCACGCCCTCATCACCACCCATGCGGATGGTCAGGCTGCCGGTCGGCTTGCTGAAGCTGATGCTCTCGAAGGTCACCACGCCGAACGGGTCGGTGGAGGCGATGGTGTAGGTGCTGCCGGATTGCGACAGCGTGGCGGTGTCGGACGAGGAATTGCTGAGGTCGATCACCCGGTCGGTGGTGACCATGTTGTCGGTGATCGGCTCCAGCCCATCGTAGCGGAGCCGCACGCCGTCACGGGTGATGCTGCCCGAGGTCGGGCCGCTCGCCACGTAGTCGACCCGGGCGAAGCTGCCGCCGTCGAGCACGAGGGAATCGAAGCCGCCGGCGCCGCCGTCCATCACGCCGCTCATCGCGGCGGCGCCATGCACGATGAAGGTGTCCTGGTTGCCGGCAGAACCAACCAGGTTCTCCACGCCGCTGAAAGTCAACCCGGCCACGGTGCCGGCATCCAGCCCGGTCACCTGCCATGCCGTATCGGCTGGCGGGCCAACCACCGCATCGGTGCCGGCACCGCCCTGCACCACCACCTTGCCCAGCAGGCCGTTGTCCAGCCCCTGGTAGCGAATGGTGTCGTCGCCGTCGCCGGCCAGCACCGTCAGCGCCCCGGTCGGCACGGTGAACTCATGCCGCACCAGGCCATCCGCCACCACGGCCGCCAGCCCATCGCTCGGCGTACCCATATCCAGCAGCCGCAGCACCTGGCCCTGGCCCGTCGCGTCGCTGAAGATCCGCTGTGTCGCGCTCAGCGTATCCTGCACCAGCGCCACGCCGGAGAAGCTGATGGCCTGGCTGTGGCCGCCATTGTCCAGCACCGTCACCGCGCCGGCCTCGGCCCCGGTGGCCGCCAGCGTCACGGACTGCACCGCCTGGCCGCTCAGCGTCAGTACGTTGTTGCCGTCACCGGCCTCGAAGCGGATATCCATTGGTTGCAGGAAGTCGGCGGCGAAGTCGATCGTCAGCCGGTCATCCCCGGCAGTGCCCAGCACGCGGATGCTGTCCACCTGCTGCGCCTGGCGCTGGTCCAGCACCTGGCCGGTGCCGCGGTCCAGCAACTGCACGGACTGCACCAGGTTGTCGTAGCGCAGCGCGTAGTCCTGCGCCGCATGCGTCGCCAGGTCCACGGTGAAGGGCATCAGGTCGGCCGAGAGCAGGAACCGCGGCTCCAGCGCGTCCACCCGCACGCCAAGGCTGCGCGGCAGGCGAGGCATTTCCGGCGAGGCTTGGCGGCGCCGAGGCAGCCGGAACCAAGAGCGCAGGCGGCTGGAAAGCGACGTCATCGGGGCCGGCTGGAACGCCGACTTGCTGAACGGAAAGGCCATGGCCGTGCTCCCCCGCGCCACCCTTCCCGCATCGCACCCCTGCACTTACGGTCGTCTCGCCCTTCGGCGGTAACGAATGGGTCATTTCGGCGTTAGGCTAACTTGCCGTTCATTTGCAGCAGATGCAAGAACGTTGGCTGTACATCGGTATCCAAAGCCCCCCCAACAACGTTTGCCTAATATCCTGACTTTGCTCGGAAAAATAATTCCACCTGGGGTCCAGGTCGGCGCCGATCACCCCCCGAAGCGAAATGTGTTGTTTGAAATCAGAAAGTTGTCGGATATTTCGGAGGGGCCAGGTTGGATGCCGAGCCACATACGGCAGCCGAAGGGACAGCACTCCTGCGATGGCCGAAGGGGACATCTCCGAACTGCACATCGGGCTCAAGAGCACGATGTCGGCGCTGGCCCTCAAGGACTGGGCACAAAAGACCCGTCGTGGCCTCGAGGGCCGGGTTCGGGCTGGCCACAGCGGCGGCGGGTTGAGCTTCGACTGCAAAGTTGTGCGTCGGCTCCGTGCTGACGGCACGCCGGTAACCGGCGAGTTGGAGATCGCCCCCGACGAAGCTGGCATCGTTCAGCGCGTCTTCAGCGCCTATGCCGGCGGCCAGTCGCCGCGCGCCATCGCCAAGCGCCTGAACGTCGAGGGCGTAGCCGGCCCACGTGGCGGCAAATGGACCTCGGTACTGCTGCTGGGCGGCGCCAAGCGCGAGACCGGTATGCTGCGCGACCGGTTCTACATCGGCGAGCGGGTGTGGAACCGGCAGCGCTTCGTCAAGGACCCCAGCACCGGCAAGCGGGTCGCCCGGATAAACCCGCGCGAGGCCTGGATCGTCAAGCAGGTGCCGACATTGGCCATCATCGATGAGGAGCTCTGGGCAGCCGCGCAGGCACGGCTGGAGGCCGGTCGGCGCAGCATGGCAGTCCATGACGTCCTGCCGGGTGTGGTACGCGCCGCTGGGTGGAACGCGCCTGGCCCAGCGTGCGGCACGCCCGACGCTCGGAGACGCCAAGCGCCGAACGCACATGCCGCACCCCGGCCCGGCGACGCTCGGGGCCTAGAAGTTTCCCTCCGCAGCTTCTTTCAGAATCAGCTTGTCCAGCGTCAGCTCCGCCACCGCCTTCCTTAGCCGGGCGTTCTCTTTCTCCAGCTCTTTCAGCCGACGCGCCTGGTCCAGCTTCAGCCCGCCGTATTCGGCCCGCCAGCGGTAGTAGCTGGCCTCCGATATCCCAAAGCCGCGGCAGATCTCGCCCACCGTCTTGCCCTGCGCCAACTCGACCTCAGCCTGCCGCAGCAGCCCTATGATCTTCTCCGGCGTCGCACCCTTCCTCGCCATCTCCAGCCTCCTTCTCAGGGGCCAACTCTCTCATTTCAGGCGGACCGAATTCAGGGGGGAAGGTCAGGGCTCAAGGAACGCCTGCTGGCGCCGGAACTGGTCGAGGAGTTCGTCAGGACCTTCGTAGCCGAGGTAAACGCCGCCAACCGCGAGCGCGGCACCCGGCAGGCCACGCTGCAGGCTCAGGCCGGCAAGCTGGCCCGGCAGGTGCGCAACCTGCTGGACCTGATCAAGGACGGCCATGGCGGCGCCGCCATGGTCAAGGAGCTGAACGAGGTCGAGCGGCGCCAGGGCATCGTGGCGGCCGACATCGCCACTGCCGGTACGCCCGAGCCAGTGCCGGTCCTGCACCCGAACCTGCCGGAGTTGTACCGCCGCAAGGTCGAGACGCTGGAGACCGCGCTTAAGGACCCCGCGGCCGCTGCGGCGGCCATGGAGGCGCTGCGCGGACTGATTGAGGCGATCGAAGTCTTCCCCGGCGCCAAGCGCGGCGAGATCAGCGTGCAGTTGCGCGGCGATCTGGCTGCCTTCCTGTACCTGGGCGAGCCCGGCGGTGCCGGGGGCCCGAACAGCAAGACGGCCGTGCTCCGGGTGGAGAACGGCCGTTCTGGTCGGACTGGAGAAGTTATGGGAACGTTGGATGCGGGGACAGGATTTGAACCTGTGACCTTCAGGTTATGAGCCTGACGAGCTACCGGGCTGCTCCACCCCGCGGTGGTATCGGTGACAGGTGTATGCAGCGAGCATCCGGCCTGGT
>CAILMF010000037.1 GCA_903835235.1 uncultured Rhodospirillales bacterium | reverse complement strand
GGAGGCAGGAAACAATTGGCTGGGCTACATCGTCCATCATGTGCCCGCGCCGGTGCTGGCGGTGCAGCCAACCGTGGAACTGGCCAAGCGCTTTTCACGCCAGCGCATTGACCCGCTGCTGGAGGAGACCCCGGCGTTGCGGGAGCGGGTGGCGCCGGCCCGGGCGCGCGATAGCGGCAACACCATGCTGTCGAAGGAATTCCCGGGCGGCATCCTGGTGCTGACCGGCGCCAATAGCGCGGTCGGGCTGCGCTCCATGACGGCGCGATTCCTGTTTCTGGACGAGGTCGACGCCTATCCCGGCGACGTCGCCGGCGAGGGCGACCCCATTGCCCTGGCCGAGGCCCGTGCGCGGACCTTTGGGTGGCGGCGCAAGGCCTTCCTGGTCAGCACGCCGACTATCGCCGGTCGTAGCCGGATCGAGCGGGAATATCTGGCCTCCGACCAGCGGCGGTTCTTTGTGCCGTGCCCGGCCTGTGGCGAGATGCAGTGGCTGCGGTTTGACCGACTGCTCTGGGACAAGGGTGCGCCGGAGACGGCGCGATATCACTGCACCGCCTGCGACCACCCCATGCAGGAGCACGACAAGACCGCCATGCTGTCGGCGGGGGAATGGCGTCCGACGGCGGTGGGACAGGATCCGCACACGGTCGGCTTTCATATCTCGGCGCTGTACTCGCCGGTTGGCTGGTTGTCCTGGGCGCAGATCGCCCGCGATTGGGAGGCTGCGCAGGGCAAGCCGGAGGACATCAAGACCTTCAAGAACACCGTGCTGGGCGAGACCTGGCAGGAGCAGGGCGAGGCGCCGGATTGGGAGCGCCTGGTCGAGCGGCGCGAGGATTTCGCCCTCGGCGTGGTGCCGGCGGGTGCGCTGGTGCTGACCGCCGGCGTCGACGTGCAGGATGACCGCATCGAATGCGACATCTGGGGTTGGGCCGAGGGCAACACGTCCTGGCTGGTGGACCACCTGGTCATTCCCGGCAGCCCGCGCGGCCCGGAGCCATGGGACGCCCTGGCCGGCATTCTGGCGCGGGACTGGCCGCGTGACGGCGGTGGCAGCATGCGGGTGGCCAGGTTGTGCGTGGACACCGGCGGCCGCGACACTGCCGCGGTCTATGGCCACCTGCGCCGGCTGCGGGATCCGCGGATTGCCCCGACCAAGGGCGTGGATGGTTGGAACCGGGCGCAGCCGGTGCACGGCCCGACCTGGGTGGATGCGCTGGTCAATGGCCAGAAGTTGCGGCGCGGCCTGAAGCTGTGGACGGTGTCGGTCTCCACCTGGAAGGCCGACCTGTATCGCCGCCTGTGGTTGGGCCGCGGCGACGCTGAGGAATGGCCGCCCGGCTGGGTGCATCTGCCGCGGGCGATCGAGGTGGAATGGGTGAAGCAGCTTGTCGCCGAGCAGCTGCGCACGACCAAGGACAAGCGCGGCTTTGCCCGGCAAGAATGGGCCAAGCTGCGCGACAGGAATGAGGCGCTGGACTGCGCCGTGCTGGCCCGCGCGGCGCTCTGGCTGCTCGGTGCCGACCGCTACGGTGAGCGTTTCTGGCAACGCCTGCGCGATGATGTGGCCAACGCGCCGCTGCTGGCAGGCGAAATTCCCAGCGCAGGGAATGTCGCTCAGCCGTCACCGCAGCCGGTACCGCCACCAGAAACAGAAGCCTTCCGGCCACGCGGTTGGCTGGGATCGCGCGGCGGCTGGCTGCGCTGACCAAGACAGGAGAACGCCATGAGCAACGGCGATTTGCACGCGCGGGAGCGCGAGGACCTGGCGCTGCATGTCGAACGCTGCGCCGAACGCTATGGCGCGGTGCAGAGCGAGTTGGGCAGCCTGCGCCAGCAGATGCGGCGCATCGAGACCGCGATCTGGGGCATGGGCGCGCTGTTGCTGGCGCTGGGTGCCGGCGGCGCGCAGGTATTGGCGGTGCTGCGCGCGCTCGCGCAGGTGGCGACGCCCTGATGGCAGCGCTCGATCCCGCCATCCTGGCCTGGGCGCTGGCGTTGCCCAGCAGCAATCGCTGGCGTGGGCTGGCCGAGGCCTTTGCCGCCGGCACCACCCGCGTGAGCTTTGACGGCCGCACGGTCGAGTACCGCAGACTGGTGGAGATCAGCACCGCGCTCGCCGCCGGCTATGCCGCCGAGAACAGCAGGGCGCGCCGGCCCAGCACCACCTTCGCCAGCTTCACGAGGCCCGAATGAGCCAGAATACGACCTGGTCGCTGCCCAACCTCGCCGCGGCGCTGGCTGTGCCCGACGAAGCCTTCCGGCCCTTTGCCCGGATGCGAGGCTTTGCCTGGGAGGCGGTGTTACCCGCTGCCGATGCCGCAGGTCTGGCGCTGGCCTGGCTAGCGTCGGGCGACGGCAACGCCACGGGCCCGATTGCCGATGCGGCCGGTGGTCTGTTGCAAGCTTTGGGGCAGGTTACCTCAATCAATGCCGCGGGTTAGCGCCATGATCTCGTCGGTGCTGAGGCCTGCGGTCGCGCTGCCACGCAGCTTGGCAAATCTGCTGGTGGGCTGATCTGCGCGGCCATCCGGCGCATCCGCCTTGCGCAGCGCAACTTGGCCATCCCCGACGACGTCAAAGACGACCCGGCTGCCGGGCGTGAGGCCCATTCGGTCCCGGACCTCCTTCGGAATGGTGACCTGGCCCTTGGTCGTGACTTTTCGGGTCATGGCGGTCTCCGACAACAGTTCAACGCGCGCCCCGCGCCTCATACGCCGACTAAGCCGTGGCGTGGAGAAAAGCCTCGCGCTCGAAAGGCCATGGTGCATGCTCGACCGCATCCGCGCTGCCTGGCATGCCCTGCGTGGCTACGCCGCGGCATCTGACCTGCGCGCCTCCGCCTGGGCACCCTCCAGCGGCAGTGCCAATGCCGAGGTGGCCGGCGCTGCCGCCACCGTGGCCCGCCGCGCCCGCGATGCCGTGCGCAATGACCCCTATGCCTGCCGCATCGTCGATCTCTGGACCGGCAATGCGGTCGGCGCCGGCATAACGACGCGCTGGCCGGATGCCGCCCACACCGCGGCCTGGCGCCGCTGGACTGACAGCACCGCCTGCGATGCCGAGGGCCGGCTCGACCTCTACGGCCTGCAGGCGCT
Source organism: uncultured Rhodospirillales bacterium (assembly GCA_903835235.1). Lineage (GTDB taxonomy): Bacteria > Pseudomonadota > Alphaproteobacteria > Acetobacterales > Acetobacteraceae > CAIMOR01. Next base: position 10,327 of record CAILMF010000037.1, on the reverse strand, counting down.
GGCCATGCGCGCCGTGGTCGAAAGCGGAGAATGCTTCATCCGCCTGCTGCCCACCGAAGTGACGCCGAGCAACCCGGTTGGCCTGCGATTGCAGGTGCTGGAAAGCGACCATCTCGATGCCAGCCGCATCGGCGTGGTGGACGGCCTGGCCACGCTGAACGGGATCGCGCTGGACGAGGCCGGGGCGCCGGTCGCCTATTGGCTGTTCCGTCGCCACCCCGGCGCCTGGTGGCCAGGGCTGCCCGGCCCCTGGGCCAGCGAGGCGATCCCGGCGCGCGACGTGCTGCACCTCTACCGCAAGCGCCGGCCCGGCCAGCTACGCGATGTCTCCTGGCTGGCGCCGGTGCTGACCCGGCTGCGCGATCTCGGCGACTATGAGAGCGCCCTGCTGATGAAGGCCAAGATCGAGGCCTGCCTGGCCGCCGTGGTCACTGAGGAGGGCGATGAGGCGCTGACCGGCACCGCTGCCAACCTGCTGCGCGATGCCCAAGGGCGGGCGGTGGAAGCCTTTGAGCCGGGCATGATTCTGTATCGGCGCGGTGCCGGCTCGGTGGAGGTGGTGAACCCCTCGGGCGGCGGCAGCCACGCCGCCTTTGCCCGCCGCGCCCTGGAGGCGGCCGCGGTCGGCGCCGGGCTGACCTATGACCAGGTCTCCGGCGACCTGACCCAGGCCAACTATTCGTCGCTGCGCGCCGGCAAGATCGAGTTCCGCCGGCTCTGCGAGCAGGTGCAGTACGGCATGCTGATCCCCATGCTGGTGCGGCCGATCGCTGATCGCTTTCACGCCCAGGGCGCGTTGCTCGGCCTCTGGGGCGCTGACATGCCGGACGGCGTCAGCCATGTGCCGCCGGCACATGAGATGATCGACCCGCTGAAAGACACCACGGCGCTGATCGCCCAGGTCCGCGCCGGCTTTGTGCCGCAGCCGGAGGCGGTGGGCGCCTTTGGCTATGACTTCACCGCGGTGGTCGAGATGATCCGCGAGGCCAATGCCAAGCTGGATGATGCCGGCCTGGCGCTGGATAGCGACCCGCGCCGCGTCGCCAAGTCCGGCTCGGCCCAGGATGCGGCGCAACTCGCCGCCATTGAAATCGCCGCCACCGGCGCCGCCGCGCCCGCCGCATCGCCACCCCAGCAAGGCTGATCCCAGCATGACCGAACCTGCCGAAGCCGGCGCGGATGACCCCGCGCCGGTCCTGGCCGCACGCGCGCTCGCCGCGCCGGCCACCGTCGATGCCGCTGCGCGCACCGTCGAGGTGATCTGGTCCACCGGCGCCCGGGCGCGGAACTTCGTCCCGCCGCTCGGGCCGATCCTGGAAGAACTCGACATGGCGCCCGCCGCCGTCCGCATGGACGGGTTGCGCGGTGGTCGTGCGCCGGTGCTGGACAGCCATCGCCGCGGCGGCAGCCACGACGTGCTGGGCCGCGTCATCGCCGCCCGGATCGAGGCCGGCCGCGGCTACGCCACGCTGAAGTTCAGCCGGGCCGCCGACGTCGAGCCGGTCTGGCAGCGCATTGCCGACGGCACGCTGCAAAGCGTCAGCGTCGGCTACCGCGTGCATCGCTACGAGCAGCTCACCGACCCCGCGACCGGCCAGACCGTGCACCGCGCGGTGGATTGGGAGCCCTACGAAATCTCGGTGGTGCCGATCCCGGTCGATCCCGCCGCTGCCATCCGGGGGGAGGACGCGCAGGGCAGTCCGCTCCCCGCCGTTGAACCCGCCCTGAGCCAGGAACCACCGATGCCCGAGACCACGCCGGCCGCACCCGCGGCCACCGAGGCGCCGCCGGCGCCCGCAACCACCGAGGCCGAACGCACCATGCCGCAGACCCCGCCCACGCCGCCTGCTGATCCCGCCGCCGAGGCGATCCGCGCCGAGCGTGACCGCATCGCCGGCCTCGGCCCGGTGTTGGCCGCCAGCCGTGGCCTGGTGGCGCCCGGCATCGGCGACGCGCTGCACCAGCGCGCCATCAGCGAAGGCTGGGCGCCAGAAGCCCTGCGCGGCGCGCTCTGGGACGCCGTGGTGCAGAACGCCAAGCCGCCCGCAGTTCCGGCGGCCCCGGCCAACACCGCGCCAGCCCAGGGCGACCCCGCGGTGCTGCGTGAGGCCATGGCCGAAGCCCTCGCTGTCCGCGCCATGCCCGGCTATCAGGCCCAGGATGGTGGTCGCCACAGCGAGTTCCTCGGCTGGCGCCCCTCCGAGATGGTCGCCGAGCTGATGCGCGCCCGCGGCGAGCGCAACGTGCCGCGCGAGTCCGCCAAGCTCGCCGAACGTGCCTTCCACACCACCAGCGACTTCCCGCTGCTGCTCTCGGCCGCGGCCAACAAGATGCTGCTGGCGGCCTACCAGCCGGCACAGCCGACCTACCGCACCATCTTCCTGCGGCGCGATTTCCGCGACTTCAAGCCGCATCGCTTCCTGCGGATCGGCGATTTCCCCGGCCTCGCGCTGCTCAGCGAGAATGGTGAAATCCAGGCTGGCACCATGTCGGAAAGCCAGGAGCTGGTGACGCTCGCCACCTTCGCCCGGCGCATCCGCGTCACCCGGCAGATGCTGGTGAATGACGACCTCGGCGCCTTCACCGACTTCGCCGCCATGATCGGCCGCCGGGTCGCCGACTTCGAGAACGCCACCGCCTATGGCCTGCTCGGCCTGGCCAGCGGGGCTGGGCCGACGCTGGTGAGCGGCGCCACCACGGTGTTTGCCACCGGCGCGGCCCGGGCCAACATGGCCTCGGCCGGCACGGCGCTGGACCTGACCAACCTGGCCATCGGCCGCGCCGCCATCATGAAGCAGAAGACGCTGGATGGGCTGCCGATCTCCGTCGGCTCCTCCATGCGGCTGCTGGTGGGGCCGAACCAGGAACTGCCGGCGCGCCAGCTCACCGTCTCGGTGCAGGCGGCGCAGATTGGCAACGCCAATGTCTTCGCCGGCTTCGTGCAGCCGCTGGTGGAGCCGCTGATCCCGTCGAACCGCTGGTACCTGTTCTCCGACCCGCTGGCGGCGCCGGTCTATGTCTACGGCTACTTGAACGGGGCGGAGGGGCCGCAGGTCACCACCGGGCCGGTCTCAGGCGTCGATGGCGTCGAGGTTAGCGTGATCTTCGACTTCGGCGTCGGCGCCATCGACTGGCGCGGCGCCTGGTTCAACGCCGGGACGTAAGCCGGCCTCTTTCCCATCCACCGCTCAGCAAAGGCGCCTTCGGGCGCCTTTGCTGTTTCTGGAGATCCATCCCCATGAAGACCTTTGTGCAACCCGGCGACAGCCTCACCGTCGTCGCGCCCTATGCCGTCACCTCCGGCCAGGGTGTCCTGGTCGGCGCCATCTTCGGCGTCGCTGCCTACGACGCGGCGCTGAACGCCAATGTCGAAGTGCAGACCGAGGGCGTCTTTGACGTCACCAAGGAGCCAGCTCTGGCCATCACCGCTGGTGCCCGCGTCTATTGGGACAACACCAACCGGCGCATCACCACCACCGCCACCGGCAACTACCATGTCGGCATCGCCACTTTGGCGGCGCTGGCCGCCGACACCACGGTGCGGGTCTGGACCGAGCGTGTGCCGGCCTCGGGGGCGTGATCATGCGCTCGCCCCTCACCACACGCGACCATCAGCGCCTGGTGGGAGTGCATCCCGACCTGGTGCGGGTGGTCGAACGGGCCCGTCTTGCCGTGCCCTTCATCGTCGTCGAAGGGCTTCGCTCGCGGGAGCGCCAGGCGGCGCTAGTCAAGGCCGGCGCCTCGCACACGATGAATAGCCGCCACCTGACTGGCCACGCCGTGGACCTGGCTTATTGGCTGGATGACGGCGATGGCCTGCCGGAGGCGGGAGAGGTGCGCTGGGACTGGCCGCTGGCCCGGCAGCTTGCTGCGGCGATGAAGACTGCGGCCGCGGCGGAAGGCGTCGCCCTGGTCTGGGGCGGCGATTGGACCTCCTTCCCGGACGGCCCGCATTTCGAACTCGATCGTCGGAGCTACCCATGATCGCAGCTTTGCTGCCAGCGCTGCTGCCGGTTCTCGGCGACCTGTTCCGGCGCTGGTTTCCCGATCCTGCCGAGGCGGCCAAGGCGCAGCAGGACATGGTCATGGCCCTGCTCAGCCAGCAGGGCGCGCTGAACGCCGCGGCTGGCGACATCATCAAGGCCGAGGCACAATCCGAGCATTGGCTGGCCGCCTGCTGGCGGCCCATCTTGATGCTGACCTTTGGCGCGTTGATCGTGGCCCGCTGGCTGGGCTGGTCGGCACCGGGCATCTCTGAGGCCGAGGTGCTCAAGCTCTGGGACATCGTCCAGCTGGGGCTGGGCGGCTACGTCATTGGCCGCAGCATCGAAAAGGTGGCGCCGCAGATCGCCGCTGCCGTGGCGCCGCGGCGATGACGGCATTTGATGCCGCGATGGCCGCGTTGCTGGCCGACCCGAATATGGGCAGCGATGCCGAATGGCAGGCGGCGGCGGGTGGTGCCTGGCAGCCCGTTCGCGTGCTGCTCTCGGCGCCGGCCGACGCCATCCCTGGCCTCGGCGCTACCAGCGGCCGGGCCATCGCGGTGCAGGCCACGCTGCGCGGTGCTGATCTGCCGCAACAGCCTCGCCGCGGCGACCTGCTGCGCTGGGCTGGCACCAGCTACCGCGTCGAGATGGCGGAGTCCGATGCGCTCGGCCTGACCTGGCGCCTCGGCCTGGCGAGGACCTGATGCCCAGCACTCCGCTGCGCGAGGCCGCCCTGGCGGCCATTGCCGACCGGCTCACCACCGCGCTGTCCGATGTCGCGGTGGAACGCGCGCGCCGCGCCCCGGTCGATGTCGATGCCGAGACTCTACCACGGCTGATTGTTCGTGGTGAGGACTGGCAGGCCGACGATACCGAGGAGCCGGGCCGCACCCATTACCGCATCGGCTTCTCGGTGACCGGCTTCGCCAGCGCCACTACTGACCTGGCCGCCGAGCAAGCCCTGTCGCTGCTGCATGCCCGCGTCGTCGAGGCCCTGTCCGGCTGGACCCCCAGCACCGCCGGCCTTGGCGATGTCGCCGAACAGTCCGCCGAGTTCAGCCTCTACGACGCCGAGGATTCTGCCCGCCCCGCCGGCGAGTTGTTGGCCCGCTTCAGCATGCTCGCCATCGGCCCCAGCGGCGGCCCCTGGGCGAGCTGACAACCTTCCTGCCTGAAAGACCTGTGCCATGAGCATTGACGTCGTCCGCATGCGCTTTGCCGCGGTCGCAACCAAGGTCGAAACCACCCCCGGCACCGATGCCATCGCCGGCACGCCTGCCACCACCGACTGGATCGCCGCCGATTGCGAGGTCGAGTTCGACCCGGTCACGGTAGAGAACCCGGAACTGACCGGCACGCTGGACAAGGCGCCGGCCATCGTCGGTGGCTTGCGGCCGCGCATTCGCCTGCGGGTGCCACTGCGGGGATCCGGCACCGCCGGCACCGCGCCGGAATGGGGCAAGCTGCTGCGCTGCTGCACCTACCAGGAGACCATCACCGCCACCGCGGTCGGCGCCCCCACCGCCGCGGCGGCCGGCACCACCAACACGCTGACCCTGGCCACGCCCTTTGCGGCGACGGCGCAGCTGTACCGCGGCATGCCGCTGCTGCTAACCGGCGACCGGACGCTGACCACCGGCATCACCGACTACACCGCCGGCCGGGTCGCCACGCTGGGTGAGAGCATGGCCACCACCGGCAGCGTCTCGACCTTGGCACAGGTGCCGATCAACGTGCTGTACGGCCCGACCTCGGACGAGGCGGTCTACAAGACGGCGACGATCTACTTCTTCGCCGATGGCCTGCGCTGGCGCTTCACCGGCGCGGTTGGCAACTGGAGCCTGGAGCTTTCCACCGGCGGCATCGGCTTCCTGGTCTTCGACCTGCGGGCACAGTTCCTGGACAAGACTGCAACGGCCATTCCGACCGGGTGGAACACCGCCATTCGGCCGACACCGCCACGCTTTGTTGGCGGCCGCTGCCAGCTGAATGGCAGCCTGGCACGAGCGCGGCGACTGATGCTCGATGCCGGCGTCAGCGTCATCCTGCCCGACAATCCCGAGGCGGCCGAGGGCTACGATCCCGCCATCCCTGCGGAGCGCGACAGCCGCGGCAGCATCGACCCGCTGATGAGCACAACCACCTCGGTGGCGCTGTTCAACGCCTTCCGGCTCGGCACGCCGATGCCGTTGATGGCGGTGGTGGGCAGCGCCGCCGGCAATCGCTTCATCGTTACGGCGCCGGCGGCTAAGGCCGCCGGGCTGCGGCCTGGCTCGCGCGATGGCCTCGGCCAGATGGATATCGGCTTCCAGCTGGATGGCGCCGATAGCGACCTCTTCCTGGCCCAGTTCTGAGAAGGACCAACAGCATGTCTGTCATCATCAGCCGGCGTGACCCGATCGAGGTCGCGCCGGAGGGCTCCGGCCGCGTCTACACCATTGCCCCGCTGACGTTCCGGGAGCGGGCGGCGATGAAGGCGGAACTGGTGCGCGAGGCCGGGCAGCCGGCGTTCCGGGAGCAGCTGCTGGCGACGCGCCGGGCCGCGCTGCAGGAGCTGGCGCCGGACAACCTGGCCGAGCTGCTCGCCGTGCTGGACGAGGCCGAGAGCATCACCGATGCGGTCGACACGCCAGAGACGCGGGCACTTGCGGCGCAGGTGTCGGTGATCGACGCGGCGGCGATGCAGGTGCCGGCCTATGCCGAGTTGGTGGCACGCAACTACCGCAGCGTCTATCTGACCCCGCTGGTCGCCGCCCGTTATGGCCTGCGCGACTGGCGTGGCGATGGGCTGCCGGCGTTTCGGCGCGTGCGTGGCCTGGTGCCGGACGAGTTGCTGGATGCCATCCCGCCAACCGAGCTCGAGGAGGTAGGCTGGGCGGTGTGGCATGCGGCACATGTGTCGGCGGTGCAGGAAAAAAACTCCGCGGCGCCCTCGCCCTTGCCCGAGAGCCAGACGCCTTCGCCGGCGGGCTGACACCGGAGGACGGGGGCGCGTGGTTGGTTGGTGACGAGGCTTGGGCCGAGAACCCGGCCTGGGTCGTTGACCAGGCCAGCCGCGGCTTTGTGCGGCTATGGACGGCATGCCGTAGTGGGATGGGCGGCTATAGCCACTGGCCGGATGCCGGTGGCGTGGCGGACCAAGCGGCGTGGGTGGTGGATGGGTTCGGGGTGCTTACCAGCACGTCGACACGCTGGGACGCAGCAGAGAGGAAGCGCGGCCGTCCAGGATAGTCAGTCTGCGGGTTTATGGATCGGCCAATGCCGGTCCTCATAGCGCGCGATCAGTGCGGCCAGTTCGTTGAAGCGATCTGCCACAGCGGTGCCCGGTTCTGGCTCACCGTCAAAGTAAACCTCGATCTCGCGCAGCGCCTGATCATAATCAGCTTCGGATTTCAGTCCTCCAGGATCCATTGCATGGTCCATCAGGGCTTCGGCGGCGTTGCTGCAGCACGGCTGGGCGCCTGCATATTCGACGCCTCGTCGATCAACTCCCGTGCGCGCGCTTCGACGCAGGCACGGCGCTCATCGCTCCAACTCGCCATCACCTGATCCACTGAAACACCTTCGCGCGCGCCAGCACGCTGCTGCGCCTCCGGCGACAACGCCGCGATCTTGGCCACGATTGACGTTGCCATCGTCCTACCTCGGCGTCCTGCCACGCTTCACAGAAATACGACCTTCCGCTTAATGGCGCTCAGCCGCCGCAATCGTTTCCACGCTCAGGCGCAGACCCATGGTGGCCAGCACCCGCGCCACGGTCGCCAGGGCCGGATTTCCGTCCTCCGCTAGCGCACGGTACAGCGCCGGCCTGGCCAACCCGGCCTCGGCGGCGATGCGACTCATCCCGATAGCTCGAGCGACAGTGCCCAGCCCCTCGGCGATCTCGGCGGGATCACCACTGGCGAAGGATTGCCGCAGATATTCCAGGCGGCTTTCGTCGTCGGTCAGCAACTCGGCTGCGTCGAATACTTGGGTTTCCAACGGCATCGTTATTCCCTTTCCTCGCTGGCCATGGCCTTCGCCCTGGCGATGTCCCGAGATTGCGACCCCTTGTCGCCGCCGCAGAGCAGCAAGACGATCGTCGCCCCGCGGCGCATGAAATAGACCCGATACCCTGGGCCAACATGGATACGCAGCTCGGAGACGCCTTCGCCGACCGGCTCCACGTCACCGAAATTGCCATTCGACAACCGCACCAGGCGCTTGGCGATAATGGCCCGATCGGTCCCGGAGCGAAGGGCCTTCAGCCACTCCATGAAGACGGCGGTGCGGCGGACTTCGATCACGGCGCATCTGTACCCCACGGGAGACGTATTGGCAAGAAAAACCGTCCCCCGCAGGAGACAGCCATGCGCCTCGACGCCACCATCAGCGACAACCTTCAGCCGTTGCTGGACGACCAGGCCGAGGCGATCAGCACCGCCCTGCGCGACGCCATCGAAGCCGCCTCAGCCAGCCTGCTCGACGAACTCCGCGGCCAGGTCCGCGCCGCCGGCCTCGGCACCGGCCTGGAGAAGGCTTGGCGCCGCGAGGTCTATCCGCGCAGCCGCAAGCGGACTTTCCACCCCGCCGCCCTGGTCTACTCCAAGAGCACGGTGCTGCACGACGCCTTCGACCTCGGCCCGACCATCACTGCCAGGCGCGCCCGCTTCCTGGTGATCCCGACTGAGGTCGGCCGCCGCCTTGGCCTCGGCACCGTGCCCAGCAGCCGCAAGGGCGGCGCGGTGCCGGGCGGCCAGCGCCGCCGCTATGCTGACCTTGCGGTCTTCGCGGATGGATTGGATGCCGAGGTGGTCTCCGCCTCTCGCCACGCTGACGCCGGCCGGCCCCGCCATAGCAGTGCCCACCGCGGCCCCCGCATCGTCCTGGTGCCGGCCAAGGCCGGGGGCCTGGTCGCGCTACTGTACCTGCGCCGCGACTCCAAGCCGGTCGCCATCGCCCGGCTGGTCCCCACCGTGAAGCTGCAAAAGCTGCTGGATATCGCCGGCGCAGAGGTCCGGGCGGAAACCGCCCTGAGTGCCGCCCTGGCAGGAGGATGAGATGGCCCGCGAAATCTCCATCCGCTTGGCGGTCGAGGATGCCGACCGGGTCAAGGCCGTGCTGCAATCCGTCGGCGCCACCGGCGAGCAGGCCTTTGCCGCCTTCGAGCGCGGCGCCACCTCTGGCGCCCAAAGCTTCTCCAAGTTGGAGCGCAGCCTGGACCCGGTCGTAGGGGCACAGCAGCGCTTTGCTGCCGCCCAGGCCGGCATCAACCGCGCGCTGGAGGCCGGTCTCGCCTCGCAGGAACGCGCCGGCCAACTGCTGGACCTGGCCCGCCGCCGCTACCTCGATCTGGACGACGCCACGACCAAGGTCGCCACCGGCTCCTCCAAGCTGGGCCAGGTCATCGGCCAGGCCGGCTTCCAGGTGCAGGATTTTGTGGTTCAGGTCGGCTCTGGCCAGAACGCCCTGGTGGCACTCGGCCAGCAGGGCTCGCAGCTGCTCGGCGTGTTTGGCAATTTCGGTGCTGTGGCGGGCGCTGGCCTCGCCATCCTGGCCATGGCCGCCAACATGGCCGTGGGCAAAACCGCGGCGGAAAAGCTCTCCGATGAACTCGACCGCCAGCAGGCGGAATACGAGGCGGTCAGCAAACGGGCGCAGGACTACCAGACCGCGTTGCGTGCCCAGGGCGATCAGTATCGCAGCGCCGCCGAGGCCGGGCAGCGCTACCGCGAGGGGCTGCGCGGCGAAGGCGAGACCCTCATCCAACTGACCCGCTACTACCAGGGGCTGACCGAGGCCAAGCTCGGCTATGAGCGGGCGCAATTCACCACCACCACGCTGAACAACGCCACCAACACCTACCGCCTCGGCCGCGAGATCACCCGCACCCTGAACCGGCCCATGCTGCAGGCGGTGCCGGATGGTGCCGCGGCGCTGGACCCGACCGCCATCATCGGCGGTGGCGGCCTGGTGCCGTCCTCGCAGCCCGACTACCAGCAGGCCACGGCCGCCATCGCCCGGTTCCGTGCGGAGAACAAGGTCACCGAGGAGGCGGTGCTGCAGCTGCGCCAGGCGCTGCAGGGCGCGGTCGAGCTCAATGGCAGCTACGCCGCCAGCATCAACGCCATGATCGGCGGGCTGGACACGCTGATCCCGCAGCTGGAGCGGCTGGATGAGGCGCAGCGCCGGGCCAATAACCGCCGGCTGGCCATGGCCGGCCAAGCCAGCCCGGAGCAACTGCGCGCGCTGGCCGACCAGGCGGCTAGAGCATGATGCGTTTAGGTTCGGCTATATCCTGAATGGGTTAGGTAATTGGTGCACTCTGCTGGTGTGTAGGTGCCGAGGAGTGTGCCGATAGT